>NZ_JAFMVC010000100.1 GCF_025499605.1 Carboxylicivirga litoralis
CTAAGTACATGACAAAAGTTTATAACATTTATCTAAATCGCTGTTATTTATTGGATTGATTAACGCATTTGCGATTCTAATCAGTCCGTATTTAAAGAAACTATAGGCTCTTCTGCCATGCTTTTTCACCTTTATCGCTTTAATGTTCACATGTTTGTCAATACCCGCTAAGTATGCCCAAACAAAAGCAATTGCCACAACAGCCAAAAGTTTAGCTATGCGTTCCAAATCAGTCAAGTGAGTATCTTCAAGATTAAACCCACTGGATTTCATAGCTCTAAACATGGTCTCTATCTGCCATCGTTCTTTGTAGTTGATCATAGCCTGATCGTGTTGATTGAAAGAGGCAACAATGGTAAACTCCACTTTTCCAGTAGCTTTATTGAAGGACTTAGCTCCCGACAGATATACCAGATTTTTACCGAGGTAATACAGTTTATCACAATGTTTGTAAGACCCTGTTTTGATATTGTTGAACAGCCAAAAGGCTTTAATTGGAGATTTGCCGTGTCGATGCACCATCATATTGTTGCGTATGCGAATGTAGAATGGAATCTTCTGACGAATAAGATCCTCGAACCATTCTTCTCCGATAAATTCCCTATCCGCCATAAATGCTTTAATATCTTTGGTACCAAAGAACCGAATATAAGTGTCCAGCACCTCTTTTCGCTCTTTGGCATTGGAATTCCCCCGCTTAGGAAGAAGTTTCCATATTAATGGGATAGCAACTCCTTTATAACAAACGCTTAACATTAGGATGTTAATGTCGGTTTTGCCAAACTTCCAGTTGGTTCTGTCCATGCTGAGCATATAGGGAGGTTCATCAGGCAATAAACTGTAAATTAAACGAGTAAAGATCAGTGGATCAAAGGAAAATTCAGCAAAGAACCGTTGTACTCGCCGAAGGCTTGATTCATGTTCAACATTAGGGTTAAATCCCTGTGCAAGTTTTACATATGAAACGGTTTGAAATTTTATCATGCTATTGATAATAATGATCAGGCATTTAATCCTTGCCTTGTGCCAATTGGTTGTTGTCTTGAACAACTCAAATAATTGAGTATTTTTACTGTCTGCCTTGGTATTCGGATACATTACAAAATGATGTGGGAATCTTTTGTAAGATACTGAATATCAAGGTTTTAAGCAAGCAATTTAACTACTTAATTAATTGATTTTCAATTAATTATACTTTTGTCATGTACTGAA
>NZ_JAFMVC010000101.1 GCF_025499605.1 Carboxylicivirga litoralis
GTGAAACCTAAGTCGTAAACACTATCTAGATACTTTTGAGGAATTCCTTTTCCATTATCATCAAACGAGATTACAAGTGAAGATTTTTTCTTACTGAAATTCAATCTTATTGAAGTTGCTTTAGCTTTCTCTGAATTAGCAATTAGGTTGTCAACAATTGTTGTAATTTCCAAAGGTCTAAACTCCTTTATATATTCACCTTTAAAATCATCTTCAATAATAATATCCATTGATGTATCAATAACTTTATCCTCTAAAAGATATAGTTCATTTACATAATCCTTAATAAAATCAACTAAATCAGTTTTAATTTCTGATGCCTTTAAGTTGAAATTTGCTTTGGTTACAAAATTTGCAATTGAACTAATTTTTGAAGCCTCTAATGAAATTGTTTTAATATATTTTTGAGTTTTAATATCTAGATTATTTGGACTTAAATGCTTGATAAGTAATTTAAGGTTTCTACTTACTCTACTTGATGAATGATAAATTTGATGCTGTAAACCAACTATTCTTTCTTTGTCGGTACCAATTAATGCCCCTTGAAAAGCACCTTTTTTCTTTTCGGTTTCTAAATTGGTCTCTAACTCCTCATTTTTGATTAAGTTATCTAAAGCTTCTTCTCCTGCTTCTTCTGTAGTTTTCTTTAATTCATCAAGGTTTTTCTCAATTTTAGAAATGCTTTCTACGATTGCACTTTTATCGTAATCATCACTTTCTAACTGTTTTTTTATTTTTGTTAATGTATTCTTTGTTGATTTCTCTTGCTTTTTATCAATTATTTCAAAGATTTCAGGTGCAACTTCAAAAGAAATAATTCCTTTTGATTTTGTAAGATTAGCAACAAGATTTTCAATAGCTTCTCTCTGGCCTTTACTGTCTAAAATGATATAATCTTCGTTCGACAAATCATTACCCCAGTCCGTTATATCTATAATATATTTTTCTAACCTTTTGAGATTATCATAAAACCAATCAACTAATTCAAAATATGGTTTTGACTTAATAAGTCCATCTCCACGACTTGAAGTTTCTCGTAGTTCATCATTAGGTTCATTGATTGAAATATAACCTAACGTCTCTCTAGTTCCTAAATATCTATTATAACCTTGAGATTTACGATTATCCATTTTTAATGGGTCTTCATACCTATCTCCATAAGGATATATTCTTAATCCATTTTTATAAACAAAAATATGCCCATAAC
>NZ_JAFMVC010000103.1 GCF_025499605.1 Carboxylicivirga litoralis
TGGAAAAAACGCTGAAGTTGACCACCTCTTAACGATTTAAATTGACCAGGTCTAACGAACGAAATTGACCACCCTTTGACGCTCCAAAGTGACCAGGCTGTAACGGAGCAAATTGACCAGGTAAAATCAAAGACTTTTTCATGCTGTTGAAGCCGTAAATTGATGCATTTAATCAAATGCTAAAATCTATGGCTAATACACTAACAGACATGAGTAAAGTAAGAAAAGTATTAAATCTACATCATCAGGGTAAAAGCAAGTCTTTTATCAGCCGCTATTTGTCGTTGTCGCGCAATACGGTTAAGAAGTACATCGCCTTGTATTCGGTGCTTAAAATGAGCATCAATGACCTAAAAGAAAAGAGTGATAGCGAGCTTGAGCAGCTGTTTAGCCATAATCAGCAGGAGGTTTTAACGCCAAAACAACAGGCTCTTTACAAGTTCTTTCCATATGTAGAGCGTCAGCTAAAGAAGACTGGTGTTACTCGGCAGCACATGTGGAGGGAGTACATCGCTAAACACCCTGACGGCTTTAAATCGAGCCAATTTGGTTTATATTACCGGCGCTGGAGCAAGAATGTCAATCCAGTGATGCACATGAACCACAAGTCGGGCGATAAGATGTTTATTGACTATGCAGGCAAAACGCTTGAGGTAGTTAATCTCAATAGCGGTGAAGTTAAACAGGTGCAGTTTTTTGTGGCGATTTTAGGCGCCAGTCAATACACCTATGCCGAGGCATCGATGAGCCAAAAGAAAGAGGATTTTATCACATCGGTAGAAAATGCACTGCACTTCTTCAATGGAGTTCCGGCTGCCATCGTGCCAGATAACTTAAAGTCTGCGGTAACCAAGAGTCACCGTTATGAACCGAAGCTCAATGAAACCTTTCAGGATTTTGCAGAGCATTATGATACAACCATCTTACCTGCCAGGGCTTATAAGCCAAGGGATAAATCATTAGCCGAAGGAGCTGTAAAAATCCTTTATCAGCGCATATATCCGGTTATTAACCGGCAGGTGTTCCATAATCTCAGAGACTTGAATAGAGCCATTTGGAAGGAATTGGAGACACATAATAACGCTAAGCTTACTGGAC
>NZ_JAFMVC010000104.1 GCF_025499605.1 Carboxylicivirga litoralis
ACTGAGGTCGGAATAGAGAAAACGGTAACTACATATACGGCAAGGCACAGCTTTTCAACGGTATTAAAACGTTCAGGAGTTTCAACTGAATACATCGGGGAAAGTTTAGGTCATAACAATCTAAGAACTACTGAACTTTACCTTGATAGTTTTGAAGATGAAACAAAAAAAGAAGTGGCTAAATACTTAACAGCATTTTCAAAGGGGTAAGAGATTAATTAATCCCCTTTCTTATGCTTGTGTGGTTTTAGTGATGGCGTATTTCCCGGAGTTTCTTTATTATCTCGTTGTCGTCTGTCAGGTTTCCCTGTTGATTTTGCTGTTCGTTTTGGACCAGGTTTAATTCCCATGATTTTTGGCTTTTGTTAGAATTATATTTTACTCACAAGTTCATAATAATTAGTCAAATATCAAAATTGTCATAAACTTTCGGGAGGTTTGTAAAATCTAATTCTCAAATATTATTTTCCCAATCCGCTTTAACCATCCTTCAAGGAATAAATGATTTTTGCCTTTCTTGGCAATCTTGTGGTAATAGCGGATTCTTGCTTTTTTGATTTCCCAAAATAGTTCCTTTGGTTGGCAATTGGCTATTGCAGCAAGTGTCATTTTACCAATAATACCGTCCATCTTTAAATCAGCATCAAAGAATTGGTTTAATACACGTTGAACGCCTCTGGCTCCCCATACTCCACTATTGACACACCAATCAAAAATGATTTCTTGTAGTGAGCCATTGGAGATTTCATCAATTTTAAACCTTTTGTAAAAGGTCAGCTTGTAAAAATCCTTTACAAGCTGTGTCAATTGAGGAACATCAATCTTAAAGTTCCAAGGTATTTCACCGTAGGTTTCTTTGTAGGCATCAATATATTGCCAACCTTCCCAATCGGGATGTAAATTCCGGGCAACACCCATGTAGGTTTCTCCACCTCGGTCGCCTTCTACGTTGGCATAATAGCCTTCATGTTTGATTACGCCATCGAACAACTCATCGAATGTTTTCATTTATTACGTCTGTTTTTAAGTTTGACATCG
>NZ_JAFMVC010000105.1 GCF_025499605.1 Carboxylicivirga litoralis
CAACGTTAAGGCTATGAAGCGTAAGTGAGCATTAACCAGATTTCACTTCCAAACTTAACTGAGCCAAAGCGTTGTATTTGTTTTTATCTTTTCATTTAAAAGCCAAATCAACGATTTGGCGCTGCTCGCCGAAGCTGCGAACCAACCAAAACAAGTCGGCTCACTTATGCTTTATTAGCCATTGTTGTGTGGCGTTAATATATCTTCTTCATATTCTTTATTAAGCAATATTTCAAGTGTATCAAGCTGTCCACAATGATTAATTAATGCTTTATATTTTAATTCAGTAAAATAGTTGACATCAACACCTGGTTCCATTGTTTTTATATGCTTTATAAAGGTGCTGTCATTTAGAAATTTAGTTGTAGTATTGCTTGATGATTCGCATGTGCTTCTCCATTCTGTTAGTGACAGATGATTTACTAGACTGTCATTTTGGTCAATAATTAGTAATTCTATTGCTTCATAACATAAACCCCAATACAATGAAACTGTTTCTGCACGAAACTTACCTATATCATGCTGTTTGGAAATAAATCGGTGTCCAATTTCAGGTTCATAAATGTTGTAGCTAAAACTTTCAATTTGCTTAATAATGTCTACAAAATATGTACTGTCAATTAGTTTTAAGTCATGAGATTTATATGAATTCGGGGTGAAGGATTTAATATGGCCATACTTAAATTGGTCATTAAAGAAACGCTTCTCTTCTTTCTTAATGTTTTTTGTGGCTTCAACTTTAGATTTCTCTTGAGTCTTGATTTCCTGAACTACTGATTTGCTTTTTGATTCTTTTGTAGTCTGTTTACAACAAGTAAGAAACAAGCTTATAAATGCCAAGATAAGTAGAGTAAATTTCATTGTTTAGTTTCTGTTGATGTTAATGCTGTTTTCAATGCCACACAACG
>NZ_JAFMVC010000106.1 GCF_025499605.1 Carboxylicivirga litoralis
TTTTGTAAGATACTGAATATCAAGGTTTTAAGCAAGCAATTTAACTACTTAATTAATTGATTTTCAATTAATTATACTTTTGTCATGTACTGAAACCTGAAACCTAAATGATTCTTTAGTAAATCGTAAATTCCTAATTGGAAGAATTCAATTTTTTTTCTTCCTGTTTTTGTTTCATGTATTTCAGCTAGTTTTATCATGTGGGTTGTTTTTATGTGTGCTAACGGACGCGGCTATGAAGCGTTGGGGGACTGTTGCCAGATATTCCTTCCAAAATGCTAAATAGCCAAAGCGTTGTATTTTGCTTTTACCTTTTCTATTTACAAAGCCAAATCAACGATTTGGCGGTGGTCGCCTTTGCAGAAACACTACAAATTGCGGTGAACCCCCAATGCTTTATTAGCCATTGTTAGCGAAAGTTATTTTATTTCCATTTGTGTAATATTACATTTCCTTTATCATCACAATTCAAATAAGAGGTATCTCTTTCTCCTGTAATATTGTTGATATTTATTATTTTTTCAATATAACCTAAATCATTATGTATTGTGGATACAACCTTATCTCCTTTGTCAAGATATAATTCATCTTTTACAATCTTTCCATTGTTGTATTCAATTTTTTTCCACCTAATTGTATCTCCTAAATTATCAATTGTAAATCGATGAATTAACTTATTGTCTGAATTGTATAAGTATGATATTGATTTATTTAATTCTTGCTTTTTGTTTTCTATTGAATACTGTAATGATTTAACAATTAAATCTCCTGAATATTTCTTCTTCTCCAATGATAT
>NZ_JAFMVC010000107.1 GCF_025499605.1 Carboxylicivirga litoralis
AAGGCTAAATACTCCTGAGAGACCGATAGAGAACCAGTACCGTGAGGGAAAGGTGAAAAGCACTTCGAACAGAAGAGTGAAAAAGTACCTGAAACCGTGCGCCTACAAGCGGTTGGAGCGGATTAATTCCGTGACAGCGTGCCTTTTGCATAATGAGCCTACGAGTTACTTCTCACTGGCAAGGTTAAGACTTTAAGGGTCGGAGCCGAAGCGAAAGCGAGTCTGAATAGGGCGCTATAGTCAGTGGGAGTAGACGCGAAACCGTGTGATCTACCCTTGGTCAGGTTGAAGCTGTGGTAACACACAGTGGAGGACCGAACCAGTTGACGTTGAAAAGTCTTTGGATGAACTGAGGGTAGGGGTGAAAGGCCAATCAAACTCGGAAATAGCTCGTACTCCCCGAAATGCATTTAGGTGCAGCCTATGATTAATCTTACAGAGGTAGAGCTACTGATAGGACGCGAGGGTTTCATCGCCTATCAACTCCTGATAAACTCCGAATGCTGTAAGATGATGTCATGGAGTGAGGGCATGGGTGCTAAGGTCCATGTCCGAAAGGGAAAGAACCCGGACCATCAGCTAAGGTCCCCAAATGTATGTTAAGTTGACCAAACGCGGTGTTGTTGCTTAGACAGCTAGGATGTTGGCTTGGAAGCAGCCATTCATTTAAAGAGTGCGTAACAGCTCACTAGTCGAGCGACGATGCATGGATAATAATCGGGCATAAACATACTACCGAAGCTATGGATTG
>NZ_JAFMVC010000108.1 GCF_025499605.1 Carboxylicivirga litoralis
GCGGTCGAAGGCATTGGCGATTTAGGTCGTTCACGCCGTAGAACAAGACGCAGAGGGCGAAGAAGTCGCAGAAGAACCAGCCGAAAACGTGCTGTACGTAGGTCATACAATGCCGGAGCAAGAAGTACGGCTGTAAAAACAGGACTTACCAAAGACCTGACTTCAAAAGGTCAGTTTGAGCTTCGCAGACAGCAATTGCCACCGGAAGTGCAGAAAGCATTGAAAGATGCACGTATGCAAACCGTTGACACGGCAATCTACACCGTTAAGTCGATTAAGGATAAGTCCGACATTGATTTGATGGAGGCATCGGATGATAAGAAGGCTGGTCGTACCAACCTGAACCGTGCGCAGTTGGATTCGGGAAAGTATTTCCTGTTAACTGATATTGTTCTTGAGTACGCTCATGGAGCATCGGAAGAAGACAACGACCCGGCAGATTTTGCTTTTGGTCAGTTTGCTTTACCTCCGGCAATCCTGAACGGTACTTTCGAGATGACATTAGGCACGAAGGTAATTGTACCTGAAATCTCATGTGCAGTATTTGATGATACTGATACCACAAAACGCAAATTCCAATACAAGCTTGCCAATCCAAAATGGTTGAAGCCATCAATGGATATTACACCAAAGCTGAACATGCCGAAATCGGTATCAGGTGATAAGATTTACCACCCTGCCGTTAAGGTAACGCTATTGGGAACTATCACAGAGAAAGCATAAGAGCTTGATATGTCATA
>NZ_JAFMVC010000109.1 GCF_025499605.1 Carboxylicivirga litoralis
TATGACATATCAAGCTCTTATGCTTTCTCTGTGATAGTTCCCAATAGCGTTACCTTAACGGCAGGGTGGTAAATCTTATCACCTGATACCGATTTTGGCATGTTCAGCTTTGGTGTAATATCCATTGATGGCTTTAACCACTTTGGATTGGCAAGCTTGTATTGGAATTTGCGTTTTGTGGTATCGGTGTCATCGAATACCGCACATGAGATTTCAGGTACAATTACCTTCGTGCCTAAAGTCATCTCGAAAGTACCGTTCAGGATTGCAGGAGGTAGGGCAAACTGACCAAAAGCAAAATCTGCCGGGTCGTTGTCTTCTTCCGATGCTCCGTGAGCGTACTCAAGAACAATATCAGTTAACAGGAAATACTTTCCTGAATCCAACTGCGCACGGTTCAGGTTGGTACGTCCAGCCTTTTTATCGTCCGATGCCTCCATCAAATCAATGTCGGATTTATCCTTAATTGACTTAACGGTGTAGATTGCCGTATCAACGGTTTGCATACGTGCATCTTTCAATGCTTTCTGTACTTCCGGTGGCAATTGCTGTCTGCGAAGCTCAAACTGACCTTTTGAAGTCAGGTCTTTGGTAAGTCCTGTTTTCACAGCCGTGCTTCTTGCTCCGGCATTGTATGACCTACGAACAGCACGTTTTCGGCTGGTTCTTCTGCGACTTCTTCGCCCTCTGCGTCTTGTTCTACGGCGTGAACGACCTAAATCGCCAATGCCTTCGACCGC
>NZ_JAFMVC010000010.1 GCF_025499605.1 Carboxylicivirga litoralis
CTTGATTTTCTTTGCTTCCTTTCTTTTATCAAGAAAAGAAAAGGAAGTCAGGGTTTTAGGGATGAAATCCCTTTTGATTGAATATTAAGTTCCAACACTTGATTCGCATTAGCAATTAATAGTACTTTTCAATCCCTCCAAACCCTCTAATCAGCTTGTTCACTTTTGTTTTTTCAATGAAGTTCTTCAAGCGCTTGTCAAATTCATCGGGTCTTTTTCTTGCACTTTCGATATATGCAATTCGTATTCTTTTATAGGATTCTGAAAAGTTTTGATAGTTATCCCAAACTGATTTATCCTTTTTTAACTGCTCCACAATGTCGTTCGGAAAAATAAAATCCTGTTGAATTATCTTCAAAACATCCTCTTTGATTGAGTGATGAATCAAGTTGTTTTCAAAAAGCCATTTTAAGCGTTCGATGTTTGGTTGTGAGAAAGTTGAGTTTTTTCTTCGTTTACAAAATCGTTGGATACTAGTCTCTTCATTTAGTGATTTAATCGTGCTGTCAATCCAGCCAAAACAAAGGGCTTCCTCAACCGCATCGTTGTATACAATTCGTTCTTTACCGGTCTTTTTTAAAGGGTATTCTAACCAGATATCATCCTTGGTCTCAAAATTATTTTCGAGCCATTTTCTCCAATCCTGTCGCTTTGTAAAATATCTGGTTTCCACATTCGTCATTTATCAGATTACCTTTAACAATTGAGGCAGTAATTTACTCATCTACAATGCATTGTTAGTTGCTCATTTAAATTCCTTTAAAACTACTCCTTCACCAGCACCGTTGCACCAATATTAATATGCCCCTGCTTTTGAGTGATGCGCCAGCCATTCTGCTTCAGCCACCTGCTCACCGAACGATTGAGCATCCCATGCGCCACCACTACCACGGTTTGTTCTTCTTCGGCCAGCAGCGCCAAACGAATAGCTACTTGTCGGGCTCGTTCCCTGGCCTCTTTATAGCTTTCTACATCGGCTTGATTAAGCCCCATTACCCATGCGGCACGGCTAATGGTTTGCCACATAAGCAATGGCAACGACAAGGTGTTTTGCTGTGCAACAATGGTGGTTTCAAACTCTCTGAACTGCGCATCAACCAGCAAATTACAATCACTACCAAAAATGGCTTGTGCTGTTACGTGTGCCCGCCTAAGGTTGGAGCAATAGATGGTAGTATAGTCGGGCAAGTTAAACACCACTAACGAGCTATCAAAAGGAATTATGGGCGCCTTCGCATAAGCATCAACATAAGCCTGTGCCATGGCCGATGTACAAACTTTTTTCTTCTTCACATCGGGTTTGGCATGGCGTATCAAATAGATTTTCATCTGACCGCTATCGGCAGCAGTAATCGTTGTAAAGGGCTCACCATCATCAAAACCATTCAAATACACATCCTTTGTGAGCCGGCGATTACCGGCACACGACAGCAACAGCACACTAAGTAGCAGCACTAACAACTGATGTATAAATGCTTTATAGATACGCACCCGGTCAAGAATTTACGGAAAGATACAAGTCTCTTTGCATTTAATAAACAATTAGTTGAATATTTGAAGTTTAACCAATAGAAAACTCCCCCCAACAGGAAACACAAAACGGGAAACACAAATGCAAAACAGGAAACACTAAACTCACCCACTCTCAACTCCAATCATTTTGTCGTACTTATGTGCAATCTCAGGGTAAACATATTCTGGATTAACACCACTCATCTACAATATTTAGTTAGTAATCAAATCATTAATCCTATCCATCTAAAAACAGGTGCTTTTGAGCAAATAAGATTATACCTTTAATTTGCATCCAAAGCTATGATATGAAGAATATTGCAATCCTTACACTAGGCTTACTGATTCAGTTGCTAACTATAGCTCAGGAGCCTGCTACATTTGTTAATCCATTTATCGGCACTACCAATTACGGTGCGACGTATCCGGGTGCTGTGGTTCCTCACGGCATGGTGTCTGTTGTTCCATTTAATGTGACGCCGCACAAAGGCAACGAATACTCCAACACAGATAGCTGGTGCAGCAACCCCTACGTTTATAACAACGAATGGATGACCGGTTTTACCCATGTTAACCTCAGTGGTGTTGGTTGTCCCGACTTTGGGAGTATTATTGTAATGCCAACAACAGGCGATTTAAATGTGGATGTCAACGAATACGGCACTACCTTATCGAACGAGAAAGCGAGTCCTGGCTATTACACGGCTAAACTGAATCGCTATAACATTAAAGCCGAAACAACAGCTACCTCACGCTCAGGCATCAGTCGTTTTACTTTTCCCGAAGGCAAAGCCAATATCCTGCTCGATTTAGGTCATGGGCTAACCAACGAGTCGGGGGCACACATCAAACGTGTGGCAGGAAACGAGATTGAAGGTTACAAAATGATGGGTACCTTCTGTTACCACCCTCAGGCAATCATCCCGGTTTATTTTGTGGCCCGTATTAAGCGCGATAATATGCAAAGTGGCTACTGGAAATTCCATAACAAATTACCAGGTGCACGCCACAACTGGAGTTCTACAAGCGACACCTATAAGCTTTATACAAAATACAACAAGGAGCTGTCGGGCGAAAAGATAGGAGCTTACTTTTCGTTTGAAGCCAGTGAAGGCGAGCAGGTAGAAGTGCAGGTTGGTGTAAGTTATGTGAGTATTGAAAATGCCCGCGAAAACCTGGATGCAGAACAGACTAACCTCTCATTTGAGCAAATCAAAGAAAATGCTTTCAACAATTGGAACGACCAGCTTAAAGTAATTGAGGTAGAAGGCGGTTCGCATGATGACAAAGTGATGTTTTACACGGCACTCTATCATCTGATGCTGCACCCTAATATCCTACAAGATGTGAATGGCCAGTATCCTGCTATGGAAAGCGATGCCATCCTGAATGTGGAGGATGAGGAACGCTATACCGTCTTTTCTCTTTGGGATACCTATCGAACAGTACATCCACTGATGTCGTTGCTGTACCCACAAAAGCAGTTGAACATGGTGCGCAGCATGGTGGATATGTACAAAGAAAGTGGCTGGTTGCCTAAATGGGAAATATATGGCCGTGAATCACATGTGATGGAAGGCGATCCGGCATTAATTGTCATCACCGACACCTATCGTCGCGGCTTAACCGATTTTGATGTGGAAACAGCCTATGAAGCCATGTTGAAACATGCCAATACAGTTGAAGACAATTTCATCCGTCACAATAACGAATTCTACCTAAAAGAACATTATATCCCGTTCCTTAAGGACTTTGACAACTCGGTATCGCAAGCCCTGGAGCTATATGTAGCTGATTATAATCTGGCGCTCATGGCCAATGAGATGGGCGATAAATCAACTTACAAGAAAGCTTACCAACGATCATTGGGCTATCGTAACTATTTCGACAAAAAGTATAATTTGCTTAGACCAGTAACTGAAGAGGGCAAGTTTATGGAAGGCTTTGACCCGGTTCAGGGCGAAAATTTCCAGCCTGTTCACGGTTTCCACGAAGGTACCTCATGGCAGTATTCATTTGCCGTGCCACACGACATTAAAGGTTTGATGCGCTCCATGGGTGGTAAAAACAAGTTTGTGCAACAACTCAACAAGTGTTTTAAAGACAGCTTGTTTGACATGAGTAACGAACCAGATATGGGTTACCCTTATTTATTTAACTATGCAAGTGGTTCGGAGTGGCGTACTCAAAAGCAGGTTCACGATTGTATCCGACGCTATTACTCCAATGCTCCGGCTGGCCTGCCTGGCAACGACGACACCGGAACCTTGTCGGCCTGGTTAATCTATAGTATGATGGGTCTTTATCCGGTTTGCCCTGGAGATATGAACTATACACTATCGAGCCCTGTATTTGATAAAGTGACCATTCATCTGGATCAAAGAATTTATAATAAAGAGAAGATTGTTATTGAATCGGAGCGTAAGTCACCGGATGCCATTTACATTAAATCCATCGAAGTGAATGGCAATCCCTACAACCGCTATTTCATCAACCACAAAGATTTAATAGAGTTAGGACACATTAAATACAAACTGGGCAATAGTCCCAAACAATAAGTATTAATCATGACCATCAGAAGCCTCCTCTTGTTTTGTATCATCATCATTGGCAGCTTTCTTTATTTCTGCACCAATGAAGATAATAGTGTTAAGGTGATGAGCTTTAACATCCGCTACAGTAATCCAGAGGATGGCATTAATGCATGGACTAACCGCAAGGGACTGGTATATGATTTCCTGGATGATAAACAACCGGACATCATTGGTTTTCAGGAAGTATTAAAAAGTCAGTTAGATGATTTAAGTAATGAACTCATCGATTATGAATACATTGGCGTTGGTCGCGACGATGGACGTGAAAGCGGCGAATTTGTACCGGTATTTTATGCCAAAGATAAGTTTGAGTTACTGGCATCTTCTCACTTTTGGTTATCTGAAACACCAGAAATAGCAGGCAGTAAAAGCTGGGGAGCAGTATTACCTCGTATTGTTACCTGGCTTCAGCTGAAAGACAAAAACAATGGGTATATCTTTTATGTCTTCAACACACACTTTAGTCATGTGAGTGCCTTTGCCCGTAACGAGAGTGCTATTTTATTGCTCAATAAAATAAAAACTATAGCGGGTAAAGCACCTGTAGTACTAATGGGTGATTTTAATGCGCAACCGTCCGAACGCATGTATTCAACGCTAACCGACAACTGGGAAGGTTACCTGCAACTTTGGGACACACGCTATTTGCCTATCGAGAATGATGAAGCTAATTTTCAAACCTTCAATGGTTTCAAGCACGAAACACCTGAAGTTGTTATTGACCATATTTTTACGAATGGCTTTTTTGATGTTAAAAGCTTTTCGACCCACCACGTCATCAAAAATGATGTCTTTATTTCTGACCATTACCCCATTATGGCCCAGCTGGATTTCAGGCTCAATCGCAGAAGTGAGCTAGGCAATCGTAAAAAACTAATTCAAAATGCCCAGGTGCCTATTATTACACCGGCACTATGGTGTTTCTACGATTCTGTTTTGGTCGAAATTAAACCACAAGGCACCAAGGCCGATATCTATTACACCTTAAATGATGAACAACCGGATACGTTATCAGCCATATACGCCAAGCCTCTAATATTAAAGGAAAGCAGCACTATTAAAGCGAAGTCGTTTGCGGATAACATGTACCCTTCTTCAACAGTTACGACTACTGTTATTAAGAAAAAAAGAAGTTTTGCCGAGTTAACTGAAGTTATCCCTGAGGCTGATGAAAAATATTTTTCAAAAGGCTACGGTGCCCTTTTCGACGATAAGCGTGGCAACGACAATCAACTAAACGATGGCAGCTGGTGTGGTTTCAATGGCACTGACAATGATTTTCTTTTTGATTTGGGCAGAAAACAAACAATCACAGAATTGTACATTTCATCATTGTCGCAACCGGCCCAATGGATTGTTGCACCTTCCAAAATCGAAGTTAAAACATCCAATGATGGCATCAGGTACAAGACGATTGCGCAAAAAAAGATTCTGCCTTCCTTTGATGAGGCCAAGAGCGAGCGATTGTTGTTTCATTTACCTCTAAATTCATCGGCCCGCTACGTCAAAATATCGGTTTACAATGGCGGCCTGTTACCAAAATCGCACAGTGGCAGCGGTAATCCGTCCTGGTTTTTTATTGATGAGCTAATACTGCAATAAACAATTAATCTGCTTTTATCTTTACTAAATACCCATTGTGCTTACGGATATTCAGCACTCTGTCATTATCTAATAACAGGTATTGCCCCTTAATGCCTTTCAGCGTTCCACTAATAGTTGCTTCCTTATCAAAAGTGAGCGATTTAGGTTTCAAAGGAAACGCATCTACAGGGTAGTTTAATGCCCACACCGCCTCATCTGTTTTAGCATACTGCTTTAACTCATCGGGTAGCAGGGTTATCGCTCTATTTCGTTCTGCTTGAATATCTATTTCGGTTGCCACCTCGTTTTTCAGCATGCTACGCCAGTTGGTTTTATCAGCAAAGTAGTCTTTCAGGAACACCTCCATTACCCCGGCAATATGACGATTGGGCACCTCGGCAATAATAACAGCTTTTGATGCTCCCTGATCAATCCAGCGCGTTGGAATTTGCGTATTGCGGGTAATTCCCACTTTTATGCCCGATGAAACAGCTAAATACACATAATGCGGAATCAGGCAGTGTTTATCAGCAAAATCCATATCACGTGCTTCGCCCAGATGAGCACGACAGGTCTCAGGTTTTAACACACATTCCTCAGCCTCAGGAGCCGTTTGAAAGCAATTGTAACAAAAGCCCTGCGCAAATGATTTGGAAGTCTTTTTACCGCAGGCAATGCAGTTAATTTGGTTTTGATATTGCAACTCAATTGTTTTACCGATATAAGGGTTTAAGCCGACCAATTCATCACCTAATCGCATTTGATATTCCACTGCATCATCAGTGAAATTTGTCTTCATTTTTAACAGATTACCTTGTACTTCCATAAATTCTAATTCTTTTCCCGCAAATTACGCTGATAAACGCCGATTTATTAATAATACACCCTACTACTTCTGCAAATCACCTTCGTCAACCGATATTATCTTGTAGAGCTTATCTGAACGACGAATCTTTTCATCTACAACAATACTAAAACGTTCTCCTTTTACGGTTTCTTCCACTGGTTTTAAGTCCACTCGTATTTCTGGAACGGTCATTTGAACCACCCCTGTTGTAGGGCCGGTAATCAAAACCTCATCCCCTACTTTAAGCGATTGTGTTTCCATTAAGAATTCAGCCACTTTAAGCTTTGGAAAGTAATTCATCCCTTTTCCGATGTATATCTTCTTTTTTGTCGCTCGCGAACCGTAATTATGGCTCCATTCGCCCAGCTTTTGCCCTAAATAATAACCATCCCAAAAACCACGGTTAAAAACTTCGCCCAAACGCGCATCCCAGCCCTTTATTTTGTCCTCATCGAAGCTACCATCTAAAACAGCTTCAATAGCTTCGTTGTAACATTCACAAACTGTTTTTACGTATTCGGCCGAACGCGCACGCCCTTCAATTTTGAATACACGCACACCGGCATCCATCATCTTGTTCAGAAAATGAATGGTTTTTAAATCTTTGGGTGACATGATGTAGTCGTTCTCCAAATCCATTTGCTTGCCAGTCTCTTTCTCGGTTACGGTATAACCGCGTCGACAAGGCTGCAAACATCCGCCTCGGTTGGCCGAAGCATTTAATTGGTGCAGACTGATGTAGCACTTACCCGATGTAGCCATGCAAAGAGCACCATGAGCAAACATTTCGATTTGAATCAACTCGCCTTTTGGACCACGTATATCCTCATCGATAATGGCCTGATGAATGGCTTTGACCTGGTTCATATTCAACTCGCGCGCCAACACAACGACGTCGGCAAAGTTGCTATAGAACTTCAGGGTTTCAACGTTGGAGATATTCACCTGTGTAGAGATATGCACTTCAACACCTTTGTTATGTGCATAATTGATAGCCGCCTGGTCGGATGCAATAACTGCGGTTACACCCACCTCCTTAGCCACATCAATTATCTCGCGCATGGTATCCAGCTCTTCGTTAAAAATAACCACATTAACCGTCAGATAGGTCTTGATACCATGTTCTTTGGCAATCTTCACCAACTCCCGCAGGTCATCGTTCGAGAAATTATTGGATGAGCGCGAACGCATGTTCAACTGCTCAATACCGAAGTAAACAGAATTGGCTCCTCCCTGTATAGCTGCTCTCAAAGACTCGTATGAGCCCACCGGCGCCATTATTTCAAAATCTTCTCTTTTCAAATCTGTTATTTGCATGCTATCTGCTTTGATGGTCGTTATAAACTACTTGTAAATAAGCCTTCGCTCTTAAACTGTCTTCAGCTGATTGTTGTCTAATCGCCTTAATAAAACGATTGATTTTTGTATCGTAAAACTGAAAACTGGTACTATCAGAAAACGAAATGCCTCCTGGCGCTATAATGTTAAAAGCAAACTTACTAACACCTTCATCTAATATATTCTTACTAAACTTAAACTCTTCTGCCTCAATATTTAATTGGCTCAACAACGTTCTGGTTAAATCGGTTTGTGAACCGTAATTACTGATTACTGTATCTTTAATACTTAATGCACCACCCGTCCAAAACATCGGAATACGAGCGTAATCAATATTGTCGAGCGGCACAAGATCTGGTCCGGGAACAGCATGATCAGCTATAAAAACAAACAAGGTCTTGTCCCAAAGGTTTTGCTCTTTTACGGATGTTATAAATTCTCCAATGCATTTATCGGTATACGCAATAGAATTATAATAGTCGTTTTCATGAACACGCTCCATTGGCACATCAAAAGGCTCATGGCTACTTAGGGTAAAGAAAAACTTAAAATAAGGTTCTTGCGAAGCTTTCATCTCCTGCACCAGGCGACGGAACGTATATTCATCATGAACGCCCCACTTCTCTCCCTGCAAATCGGAATCAAAGTCATCGATGGAAATTACCTTTTCAAAGCCGGCTTGCTTCACAAACGAGTTCATGTTTTTAAATTTAATATCGCCTCCATACATGTACGTTAAATCGTGGTAACCATTCTCCTTCAGCTTTCGGGGCAGAAATGGCAAAGAATTGGTTTTCTCTGGGAAACGAATAATGGAGTAAGATGGCATCACCTGATAACCGGCTATTGTTGCTACTAAACCTTTGTCGGAACGATTGGCTGCAGCCCTGATATTGCTAAAAAGAATACTCTCAGACATTAGTTGATTAATATTAGGTGTTACTGCCTTGCCTCCAAGATCCTTAATAACATGAGCCGCGAAGCTTTCGAGTAATACAACCACTACATTTGGACGCTTCGTATTTAATACCGATTGGTACTGGCCAGAATGTTGAGTTAATTCATTAAAGATGGTATTCGCTTTCTCATCATCCATATACTTATAACGCACCTTGGTTTTGTCCATCTTTTTCATATCGTAGGCCAGGTTCCAAATTGGATTAATAGCACAGTGGTTAGCATAACGATGTGATGAAAAGTAGGCAACTCCGGTGTTAATTGGCGCAACTCCCACGCTTCCCCTTATTGGCCCAATCATACAAGCTGTAACAAGTAATATAACGCCAGCAGTCGAAAACGTATATTTCCACCCCTGAGGTTCTTCATTATTTAACTTCACCCTGGTCACAAGTTTATATAGCTTAATAAGCAGAAATGACACTACCCCCAATACGACAATAAACAGTATTAACTGGTACCAATGCAACGATGCCATAACGACATCAGGTGTTTTGAGAAAACCGATGGCTTCGCTATCCATATGTTTGCCCCAAAAAGAATAAAGTACAACATCACCCAACAAAAATCCTGTTAAAAAAACGATTAACACCTTATTAATACCGTTAAACCAACAGAATTGAAGCCGACGTTTGATTAATACTACTGGCAGAAGACTAATACCGGCTATTACCATTATATAACCCGTAAACGAACTATCTAAACGAATGCCAATTATAAACGACCATAAAAGTTGTCCCAACGGGCTTTCATTGGCATATTGAATATTAGCCAGCATAAACACCAGTCGATGAATAGCAAAAAACAATAACCAGAATAAAAACGCACGAAGAAATTTATATAAAAATGGTTTAATCATTATCCACGTATTACAATTACATCAAATAATTAGCGATGCAAAAATAAGCAGTTGAAACGTAACCACCCTTAATTTATGAATGAAATGTAGAATTTACCGATTAGAACTTATACAAAATACGCCTTAATCATTTTGCTAATTACTTTGATTATGTATCAGTATTATTTCGAAATTTGTTGTAAAAGATGTTTTTCAAGGCTGTCCACCATTTTATTAATGGAGAATTTCTCTTTAACATGTTTAGCTCCTTGTTGTCCTTTTTCTTTTAACTCAGCATCAACAATTAACTTCTCAATGGCCTCTTCCAAATCTGAAACACTCTTGGGTTCTACAACATAACCATGTTCTCCATCTTTCATCAACTCTTCCACACCATTCACGCGCGTACTAACCGCGGGCAAACCGTGCGCCAGTGCTTCCATTAAGGAATTGGGCATACCTTCGTATAACGATGGCAAGACAAATAAGTCGGCAGCATTTAACAACTCCGAGATATTTTTTTGAAAACCTAACAAATGAACATTCTCATCAAGATGAAGCTCATGAATCTGTCGCTTGAGGACTGTTTCTAATTTTCCTGTGCCGGCTATAAAAAAGTAGATATTCGGATGGTTCTTAACAATGGACCTGGCTGCATCAATCAAATATTCAAATCCTTTTTGCTTTGCCAATCGGCCTGTTGATACGATAACTAACGGATTTTTAACACTCGCAGGAATGTACTTACTTAAATCGTAACAGGTATCAGAAATCTTGGTTTCATTGATGCCGTTGTAAATAACTTTTACAAATTCATTGTCCCACCAGCCATAACTGTCATATTCTTGTTTGATAGAATTGGTATTCGTTATAATGCCATCGCAGTATGGCAGAAAACTCCATTTATACTTTCCGGACTTATTTAACAATTGAACTCCCTGGCGGCTTAAAACAATGGGGCCATTTGTCAAACGTGACATAAAACCGGCTACTCTTACATCTTTATTCTGACATCCTATTATCAGTTCAACACCTAGTTTTTTTACCAGCTTTTTAAGCTGCAAAAAACCTGCAAGACTAAAGTCGGTATAGATATCGATACGCACAACTGGCACATTAGCTTCTTTTGCCCGTTGTTCTAACACTGAATTGACGCGGCAACCAATATGCACATGGTGCCCTTTTTTAATTAATTCAGACGCAGCAAGCACCATCCACTTTTCGCCTCCACCCCATTTTTGCCTGCCTATTGAATTAATTAATAATAAATTCATCAAATTCTGTTACGATTAAATAAGTTCAAAAAAATGTAACTGTATAAGTAGCACAATGCCCTTCAAGTTTACATAAGAGGAAACGAAGATAGTCTTTTAATTGTAATTGCTAAAAGATATCCGACAGCTTGAGCAATTATTTTTACCTTTGTGCCCTAAACCTGATAATACCTTAAAATAGTTAAGATTTACTTTTAGATGCCCCAAACGGATAATTGAAAGATAATGCTTAAAGACACGCTCAAAAAATTTGGATATCCTAATTCATTAATTAAAGAATACGACCATTGGCTACTACTACTTCGCTCAGAGCAAGTGACCTTAGGTGCTATGATATTAATTTGCAAAGAAGATGTGAACCAGTTTCATGCCATCAGCGAAGAAGCAATGCAGGAAATGTCGATAATCACTAAGGAAATCGAACTTTGTATTCAAGCAGAGCTAAAAGCAGAAAAGATAAATTACCTAATGCTGATGATGGTCGATCCAGAAGTTCATTTTCATGTGATACCAAGGTATAGCCAATCGGTAGACTTTGAAAACTTTAACTATACCGATGGCTCTTGGCCAGGAGCTATCGACCTGGCGTCTCACAAGAATACAATTTCTGACGAGCAAAAAATATTAGTTAGAGATTATTTAAGAGGCCTACTCCAAACAAACCCAGGCACAAAGAGATATAATCGAATGTATACCTCAGGGTGTTTTGATTTACTGCACTACGGACACCTGAATATACTTAAGCGTTCCAAAGAACTTTGTAACCACCTGATAGTTGGAGTCTCGACAGACGAATTAATAATGGCTTCTAAGGGCCGAAAGCCTGTAATACCATACGAAGAGCGCTTTCGTATTATAAGCTCAGTCAAATATGTTGACGAAGTGATTCCACAAGTCAATAAAAACAAACAAAGCGTTGTTGATGAGTATAATATCGATGCAATTTCGGTTGGTTCTGATTGGAAAGGGAAATACCCACCAGTAACGTGTGATATGGTTTATTTTGATTACACCCCCAACGTCAGTTCAACTATTTTGAAAAAGGCACTTAACTTATTAGAGAATTCAGATGATCAATAAATCATCTGAATTCCTCATAACTAGTTTTTGAAGTTTTCTAAATAATCTACAATTCTGATTGATGCCTTTCCATCAGTAGGACCAACATGGTCTTTATTATATTGCTGACGATTAACCTGGTAGTTTTCAGGCCGTTTCAGCTCTTCTTCTACTTTTCGTTTTACTTGTTTGTAACTTTCTGCGTGAGCTCCCAAATCCTGATAAATAACTGACTCAGTCAGGAAACGTTTTTTGAAACGATATTTGAAAATGCCTTTGTAGGACCATTTTAAATCATAAAAATCACAAATTACCACCGGCTTATCTAAAGCTGCAAACTCAAATAATGTTGATGAGGCTTCGCTAATAAGTATATCGGCTGTTTTTAAGAATGGCACTAATGAATATTCATCAGCATCTGCTAAATATACATTCTGATATTTGGCCCATTCCTTTATCCGTTTCTGATCTTTAATATATCTGCTCTTGGTTAAAGCAAAAGTAAAAGAATGAGGTTTTATCAGAATATTGTACCCTTCAAAATGAGCTGGCCAATCTTTTGGAAAACAACCTATCGAAGTCGGATTAAAGGTTGGAGCATATAATATAGTTGGTTTTTCAGGATCAAGCCCTAGCTTTTTTAAATCAATGCCGCCTTCTGAACCGTCAAAAACAGGATCGAGCTTACTAAAGCCAACCTGTACAAAATTATCATCCGGATACATTTCCTGGATGACTTTCATCCGCATTTCACCCTCAATAAATCGAACAGTCATAGGCGTATCCGACTTGCGATAATAACTTCTTTTGGGACCAATACCATGCCCCATTTGTATAGATTTTGAATGCTGATGAATTAAATCGAGTGACCCAAACTTATTTCCAAAGAAGATCCAGTCTGGCTTTTCTTTCAAATAAAGCTCTTTGGCCTGTTCTTCACCCGGCACCTTAACATAGTCAACACCTATTTGGCTCAACACCTTATTAATTAACGATTCCTTATTGGTATTTTCATACACAATCAATTTGCATGTGTGGTCTCGCTTCATTAATTCTCTCCATACAGGAAAATACTGAGGAATGTAATAGATGTTCTGCACATCAAAAAAACAGGTCATTTCACTCGCTTTAATAATTTATCACAAAGATATATTAATTAAAGGAATGTCAACGATTAATGTTTTGCGCATTAAGAAGTGTTAATGTATAAATAAGGAAAAGTAAACGACAATGTCTGTTGATTTAAAAAGCTTTGTATACAAACTTTTTATATGCCTGCAAAACATGGTTACTAAAATAATATCTAAATGGTACTCGTTTAAGTATAAGAATTTTAAACCTTTGTTTTATTTAAAAAACTACCTTCGGTTTTGGTTGCCAACATCGATTAATCAGTTGTTTCTTACACGCAAGCTTCAAAAGATTAAACAATATGATGAGCAATACATTAACTTCCGGGTTTCATATTACAATCAACTACGAAAGGTTTTTTACACAACTAATCAATCATTGCATTTGTCAACTATTAAACCAGGGAAGAAACACACAACTTATATTTTCGACACACGCAAGTACACACGTTACTTTAAACAAAGTAATCTTATTAATTATTCCTTTGGCGATGTAACCTGGGTTCCTGATACACCTGCTATCGTTAAAAGTCGTCCTGTTTATGGAAATAACACAAACTCAGTTCTTCTAAAACTAAATCAGGTAAGACACTTTAATTTCTTAAATGATAAAACCCCTTTTGAAAAAAAACTTAATAAGGTTCTATTCAGGGCATATGTTTTGCCATCGCAGCCCCAACGAATCCATTTTTTAGAGAAATTTAATAACAACCCTTTGTTCAATATTGGACATGTGAATTCCTTTGCTAACCGGCAACAATGGCAAGTACCAAAAATGAATTTATTTGATCAACTTCAATATAAGTTCATCATGAGTATCGAAGGTGTTGATGTGGCAACCAACCTTAAATGGATAATGTCATCAAATTCAGTGGCTGTCATGCCAACACCAAAATATGAAACCTGGTTTATGGAAGGGTGTCTCCTACCCGATTTTCATTATATCCATGTACAAGATGACTACTCTGATTTGGAAGAGAAGATTCAATATTACATTGAAAACCCGGAGGAAGCTAAGGCTATTGTGAAAAATGCCAATAACTATGTTGCTCAATTTAAAAACAAAGAACGCGAAGACTTAATTTCACTGTTAGTGCTTCAAAAGTACTTTTCATTGCAGGTTCAACCCGATGAAACAACAGTACAAAACACAATTGCAGCTGGTCAAACAAATTCGATCCCGGCATTCAATCACATTTAACTGGATTTACGTATTTTTACGCCATCTTGTAAAAAAGAAGTTAAATGAGTATCAAAGACAAAAGATGGTTTTCGAAATGGATGACTTTTCGATATCGAAATTTTAAGCAATATTATTATTTTAAAAGTGCCTTAAAGCTTATAATACCCAATTTCTTTTTTCAAATAAAGCGCCAGCTAATTCTGTCGAGTTACAACAACAAATCGAATTCCGAAAAAGCTTACATCGACAAACGGGTTAATTATTACATAAAATTAAATACTTCATTTTCATACAGTAATATACCTAAACGACTTGGAGATCTTAAACCTGGCAAAAAGCAACGCACCTACTTTTTCGATACGCGAGAAATTACGCGTTACTTCCCAAATAACAATCTTATCGATTACGAATTTGGTGATATAACAGAAGTACCACCACATCCGGCCATTGTTAAAAGTCGTCCCATTAACGACTCTAACCAAAATTCGATACTTCTGAAACTAAATAAGATACGTCACTTCACCTTTCCTAAAGACATTACTCCTTACGACAAAAAGAAAGACTTATTGGTGTGGCGAGGTGCTTTTAAAACTGTTCACATACAGCGCATTAAATTTGTAGAAAAGTGGTTTGATCATCCTCAATGCAATGTGGCACATGTTAGCAACCTGGAACCATTTCTGCACTGGCGCAAACCAAAGCTGAACATGTATGAAATGCTTCAATACAAGTTTGTAATGGTCATTGAAGGTTACGATGTAGCCACCAGTCTGAAATGGGTGATGGCGTCCAACTCTGTGGCGGTGATGCCCAAACCTAAGTATGAAACCTGGTTTATGGAAGGCACATTAATTCCCGACTATCATTATATACAGGTAAAGGATGATTATTCGGATGTGGTTGACAAGATGAATTATTACATCGCTAACCCGGACAAAGCCGAAGCCATTATCAAAAATGCGCATGACTATATTGACCAGTTTAGAAATAAAAAACGCGAGCGCCTAATCTCCTTAATGGTGTTGAATAAGTATTTTCAGTTACAAAATCAATAAGTGAAACAATGACTCACTAAACACTCCAATCCAACATCTTCTTTTTTTCTGGAGATGCCTGGAAGGGAGCCGTTGCATTTAAACTATCACCATTGAGTACCTGCTCATATTTCTCCACGTAACTTTTGGCCATCACTAAGGAATTGAATTCATCAACAGCATATTGATGACAAACAGTCTTTGAATACTGTTCCGAGTTTTTGACAGCATTAACCAAGTCCGATTGCTTATTCGATAAAAAACCAACTTCGTTGCTTACTAAATCAGGTAAAGCTCCATAAGGAGTTCCAAAGACTGGACATCCGTAATAAAGACTTTCAGTGATAGCCAAACCAAAGGGCTCGTGCCAACGCACCGGGAATATCAATCCCTTTGAACCATTTAAAAGTTGATACTTTTTTTCGCCTCCTACCATGCCATGAAACGACACTCGCATGCTGGTTGTAAAACGAAACCCCATCTTGAAATTAAGGCGATTACCACCTAATACCTTAAGGCGTTCATTGGGGGTGTTTTTCACTATATCAATAGCTCCTTTTACATTCTTGATTTTCCATGCTGCCTTGCCTAAAAAATGAAAATAATTCCGTTTCTCATTCAAGTTCGGAGTCATATAGTCATCCCAGTCTAAACCATTATTTACAAAACTGGAGGAAGCATAGCGTTCAGCATGATTTCTGGAAACAAAAATTGTATTCAGTGGCAATTCCACATCCTTGTTGCCATTTCCATGCATTGTTACGACGTATGGCTTTTTCAATTGCTCTATACCTGGAACTATCATATTGAAGTGCACCAAATCAACATCATCACCTATTTGTTCAACGATGGCTTTTGCTGGATTAATCGTATTTACTTCAGCAAATGGACAAGAAGAGCCTTTATTAACCAGGTAGCTTACCTTGTGGCCCATTTTAACCAATTCATTCCCCAAATACCATATCACACGTGATGTTCCCCCATACAAAGGAGTTGGAATAATACCGTTATAAACAATTAAAACTTTCATTTCTCAGAGCTATCAAGATTTCAAGCAGCCAAAATTAAAACTTTAGCACAACAAATAATCGATAACATTCCACAAATTTTCATCATTGGGTATTTAACAGTGAAATGAAAGCCATTGACAGAAGTTATAACTAAGACAATTTCAAAGGTTAAAACTTAAGATGAGACGTTAAGCAAAATGCTTTTTCAGCCATTCATACAAATCAATGTTCATCAACACAAGCAGAAAACCATATACACTATCTTCAATGGGTATGGTGCCAATGCGTATGCCCAGGTTTTCAGCATTGTTGTACCACACTATTGGTTCTTCCAGTCCGGAACCAGTTAATATACCATTGCTGATAAAGAAGAAAGGTAAAACGATTAGATAGGATAAGTAAACATACGATAGATCGCGTTTTTTATAGAATGTAATAAGAAGATATAATCCGGTTAAGAATGCCGTTAAGGAAGTATACCATTTTCCTATAAAACCAAAACCTGCCATCAGAAACAAAATGGCCAATATAATAGTGATAACTCCATGAAAACGCTTAAACGGATTGTTTTTAACCAAATACTTTATGGCAAACCAAGTGAACACACAGGCATAAGGAATGGCAATGAAAAATAGTATTTCCTCCAGTGGCAGGTTAAGCAAATATACTTTTGTGAGGTAGCGCGGATTAAAGCCCCAAATGCCCATTTGAGTGAAATAATAATCCCATACTAAAAAGAGTAATGCCACTGTAAAATTGGCTGGCAAGAAGTACCGCCATTCCTTGTAAAAAGCATGCTTTGGATAAAAACTGGCCACAAACGGAATTAATATGCAAGCTATGTTTATGAATAAGTAGGTGTATGCTTCGATTCCCATGCCTAGGTTGTTCATTCAAGAAATAACAAAAAAATCCTCTTCCCCCTCTCCCTTTGGGTTTCTCCCCATGGGGAGAATGACATTAGTGAAACTAAAAAATCTTCCCCCATGAGGAAGTGCCTGAAAGGTGATGGGGGGAATTCTTATATAAGATTCCTACTCAAGCAGCAAGGTATTATTTTTAGCTTCTTTTATAAACCTCCGGGGCACCAGCAACATTCCAAAACATTGGCCACCGGTATGATGGCTACCATGTGCTCGTCGTAAGCCTAAAAAATAGGGATGTTTCACGTTTGACAACCACGTGAAACGTTGATGAATAAATACATCATGAACTAAAAAGTAAGCAATGCCATAAAATAATATACCTAAGCCGATAAAGAACATAAAATTGAGCGTTGGATTTACACCAAAGAAGAACAGCAAAATACTGGGAGTGGCAAAAATAAAAAAGAAACTATCGTTCTTTTGAAATACCTGTCCTTTCGATGGATGATGATGATCTTCGTGCAGCACCCACAAAAAACCATGCATGATGTATTTATGAGTAAACCAGGTAACACCTTCCATAAAAGCAAAAGTAGCAAGCGTAATTATAATATATAAGACTATCATAACTGATGGTTTTTGATGAGTTGATGAATGGCCTGCTTTAACATTTCTTTATAATACGATGGTAAGGAGCTATCATCGATATTATCAAGAATGTAGGTTGTATCAGAATTTAGTTGCTCATTGTATTTTAAAAATACAGGCACCTCGCTTTGCACCAATGCCCTTACGTATCGCGCTTCAATATCAAAAGGATTTTGATTAATGTACTGCTCAAGCTTATTCTTACCCTTGCTGAAAAACTTCATCTTCTTAAAGGGATTATTCGTATAAATGGCTTGTCGCATATGCGCCGCTTCAATATAGGGGCTTGCCTTTTTATCATCAACGCCAGAGCTTAGTTCAATAAAGGCCTTCAAACTTTCTTCATTGTCGATGGTATGAAATTGCTTACGAATTTCATCCATCTGTTGTGACCATGTCATTACAGATGCAAGCATCAATCCTATGACCATGGGCCATCGCATTATATCACATTTAGTTTGTATCTTAAATACGATTCCACCAAGATCTCCAGCTTTAGAAAATTATTGATACGAATGCGTTCACTTCTGATGCGCTTACTATCGGCTGCTTTCAATTCCTGCAACAATCGTCTGTAATAACGATATGCCAAGTATACCCCCAGGCGTCCTTCGAGTGGCAAACGAACAACCCCTTTGTAAGCCTCATTAAAATCTGCTTCTATATCCTTAATAATCTCTTGTTTAGTATTGTTATCAAGATGCGCATTTTTTAGATTCGGAAAATACGAACGACCTAGGCCCTCCATATCATCTTTATAGTCGCGCAAAAAGTTAACCTTCTGAAAAGCAGAGCCCAGACGCATGGCGTATGGCTTTAGTTCACTGTAGTGTTGTTCATCGCCTTTAACAAATACTTTGAGGCACATGAGGCCCACCACATCAGCCGAACCATATATGTAATCGGCATATTCGCGGGCTGTTTTATATTCAGTTTTATACAAATCCATCTTCATACTCTCCATAAACGAATTCACCAAATCATACAAATTATACTGGTGAACCACTTCCTGAAAAGCATTTAATATAGGATTCATGCTAATTCTTCTCTTGAGCGCTTTCTCGTAGTTTTCCTCAAACTCAAGTAGTAATTCCTCCTGATTAAATCCATCAAAGGTATCAACAATTTCATCGGCATAACGCACGAAACCGTATATGGCATAAATTGCAGGCCTCACCGATGGTGCCAACAAGGTAATAGCCTTTGAAAATGACGTACTATAGGCACGTGTTACCAGCCGGCTACAATTGTAGCTTGATGAGTCGAATAATTGCTTCATGGTGCATGGTATTTTATGATTAAATCACTTACAATCTTGCCCGAAATCAATGATGGTGGCACTCCGGGCCCAGGAACAGTCAGCTGTCCAGTGAAATACAGGTTTTTCACCTTTCGGCTCTTTAGCTTAGGTCTCAATACATGCGTTTGCAGTAAAGTATTAGCCAATCCGTAGGCGTTTCCTTTAAACGAATTGTAGGTCGATACAAAATCATTGACACTAAACGATTCTGTAAACAAAACATGAGTGCGGAAACTTTGTTTGGTCGTCAACTCTAAACGATTGATAATGATGTCAAAATAACGTTTTCTGATAGTTTCATTATCTTCTAAACCAGGTGCCAATGGAATTAAAAAAATGCCCGCTTCTTTACCCGCTGGCGCAACTGAATCATCTGAAACAGAAGGGAAACTGGCATAAAACAATGGTTCTTCGGGGTATTGAGGATCGTCGTAGATAGCAGATGCATGTGCATCAAAGTCCACATCAAAAAATAAACTGTGGTGCGCTAAACCTTCCAACTTCTTATCAAAACCTACATAAAATAATAAGGCCGATGGGGCAAACGTCTTTTTATTCCAATAATTGTCTGAATATTGTCTGAAATGCTTGGGTAATAATTGCTCAGTATGATGATAATCGGCTCCACTTAAAAGCACATCACAATCAAAAGCTTCACCACCTGCGTATACTTTGCTAATTTTCGATTGTTCAATCAACACATCATCAGCAGGCGCATTAAGTCGAATTTTGACTCCTAATTGCTCAGCCAGTCGTCGCATGGCATCTGCCACTTCGAACATACCTCCTTTCGGATGCCAAGTACCCAGCATAAAATCGGCATAATTCATAAAGTTATAGAACGATGGCGTTGTAGATGGTTTAGCTCCTAAAAACAACACGGGAAATTCTAATATCTTTCGCAGTTTCGGACTTTTAACGTATTGAGCTACATCGGCTTTTATTGATTTGGTAAAAGCACCTAAACGACTGATGGTTTTTGCATTAACTATCTCAAAAAGATGCTCACCGGGTTTATACACCAAATCTTTAACGGCAATATCATAATTAGCTTCAGCTTTCTTCAATAAGGATTGTAAGCTAGCTCCACTACCTTGCTCAATCGTTTCGAATGTATTTTGTATCTCGCTAAAATCAGTACTCAGACTCACAAAATCATCTTCTCCAAAACACACCGAATAGGAGGGATTCAGCTGCATCAGCTCATACCAATCGGATACATTTGACTTGAAATCATTAAAAAAACGCTCAAAAACATCAGGCATCCAATAAAAGGTTGGTCCCATATCAAAGGTAAAACCATCGCGCTTTAACCGACGAGCGCGTCCTCCTACCGCATCATTTTTCTCTAATATGGTTACATCGTAACCAGCTTTAGCCAGGTAACAACTAGCTGACAGAGATGAAAAACCTGCCCCGAGAATGACTATTTTTTTATTAGCTATCAAATTGATGAACTTTTGTTTATTGTTTTACATCATTAATTAAACACTAGGTCGCTTTAAAAGTTCATATAAATAAGATGTTTTTATCTCTTATTGTCAATGGGGCACAAAAAAACCACCTGATCAACAGGTGGTTTTATATCAAAATACGCAACTATTATTTCGTGTACTTATACCGTTTAATACTTTTCTTAGGCGTTTTCTCAAATTCCTCTGGAAACAAAGTTACTTGCTGAATATTCATGTAAGCAGGTAAAATACTATTGGCAGATTCTTTTATCTCCTGCAACTTTCCTTCTATCTGCACCTGATTGAGTTTTTCAGCATCGGTCGCCTCATAATCGGGATAAATTAAAGCTTCCAACTTCCCTTCATTATCACGTACCAGGCACTCTTGCACATACTCCATCGAATTAATAGTAGCTTCAATTTCTTCCGGATAAATATTTTGCCCCGAAGCCCCCAATAACATATTTTTACTTCGCCCTTTGATGTATATAAAATTTTGCTCATCAATCACGCCTAAATCACCGGTATGCAACCAGCCATCCTTATCGAATATTTCATCTGTTGCTTCCTGGTTTTTATAATAACCCAAAAGCGTGTTATCCCCTTTCACCAATATCTCCCCTACTTCGTTAAATGGGTCTTTAGAGTCAATCTTCACCTCCATGCGATCAACTAGCTCACCAGCTGAAAACTTACGTGATTCAGTCCACGGAGCATAACTGATAAGTGGCCCACATTCAGTCATGCCATAACCAATTGTAAATGGAAAACCTATTTTACGCAAGAACAGCTCCACGTCTTTATTTAAAGCTGCTCCACCAATTATAATCTCTCTGAATTCGCCTCCGAATACTTCAAGCAACTTCTTTTTTACCTTGCTATATACTACTTTGTTTAGTATTGGAATTTTCATCAAAGTTTTCACTTTAGTTTCTTCCAATTGTGGTAATATACGCTTCTTGAATATTTTCTCAAGAATGAGAGGAACCGATAAGATAATGTGGGGCTTCACTTTTCGGAAAGCTTCCGTAATGATTTGTGGCGAAGGAGTTCGGGTTAAAAAGGTAATATGACAGCCCATTGTGAAAGGCCACAAAAACTCAAACAAGCAACCGTAGGCATGCGCCAATGGCAAAAAGGATACTACCCGTTCTTCAGGCTTTAGAATTAAATGCTCCTGTGCATATTTTATATTCGACCAGATACTACGATGCGGCAACAATACGCCTTTCGAAAATCCGGACGTACCAGAAGTATATGATAACACCATTATCTCTTCGGAACCTATCTCTGGAAAACTTAACTGTTCAGAACTAAAGCTTTTGCCATCGCCTTTAAATGCCGGTTGCAGTTTTTCAACTGATTCACTTAGCTTTCCACTTGCATGATCAACCAGTGAAATACACTGATTAATAGAAACAATGCCCATCAGGCCTTTCATCTTCGTTTCGTCAAGCTTATCAAACAATAAATCGGTTGAAAACAACAGCTTAGATTCGGAGTGATTCACAATGTGATGAATATCGCTTGAATTAAAATCGGGCAAAATGGGCACAATAACAGCTCCGTACGTGATTGTTCCCAGGTAAACAACGGCCCAGCTAGTCATATTACGACCAATGAGCGCAACCTTGTCTCCTTTTTGAATACCTAAATCTTTATACAGCTGATGCAACCCCACTATTCGCTCACCAACCTGATTGTATGTTATTGTTTCTCCCTGAAAATCACTAAATGCTTTTAAATTCCCATAGTTTGACAGAGCTTCTTCAACATAGCTCAAGTATCCATTATTATCCATATTGGTTGTTTTATTTGTTGCAGCTAAATGCATTTATCCGATTCCTAAAAAATGTTTTGAATAGATAAATAACCGACCAAAATTATTCAAAATTCTGAAATAGCCTAATTCATCCTGCTAATCTCATCAAAATCACATCAATATACTCATTAATCATTTGACTTTCCAATGTAAGCAATTGCTATGCCACAAATAATATAGTAAACGGACTTAGTGAAGCCTAACAAACAAAATAGCTTCTTTTTTATATTTTTGTATAAACTTCCTTAGCATGAAGCACATTATTTTAATCTCAATTGTCATCGTTATTGCGGCCTGTTCAAAACCACAAAAGACCCCGTATTTAACGCTTAAACCTGATAATCACATTACCGGCGAGGCCGAACTTTACATTTTACAAGATGATTACCAGTTATTTGACAAAGCAATTGTCGACGAAGAATCGAATCACCTTTTATTTATAAAAGACTCCGTTCCTGATGCTATTTACGAATTGCGGATTAACGGACAAACCGTTACCACTTTATTAATTAAGGACACTTTTCCATTCTCTATTAGTGGAAGCTTTAAGACAGAATCAAACGAATTAACCATCACAGGCAATGAAGCTACAAAAGCATTGTGGAAATGCCAATCAATAGCCGCAAGCCTTGAAGATGAAATTGCTCAAACAACAGCCACCATTCCAGATTCTATTATGGCTGATGAGTATTTCAGGGTCCGCGATTCTATTTACAATCGTATTAACCACAGTATCGAAAAGAGTGCAAAAGACCTTAAACGTTCACAGAAAAATCATAGAAATACACTTTTGCCATTATTGACAGCCCAACTAAAGGCTGGCAATCACTATTTATTAAATCGTGAAAACGAAGCCGATTATATCTATGAAACGAGCAACCAACTCAGCAATTTATATCCCCATTATAAACCGGTCAGAGTTTTTGCGTTACAGGTAGACTCCATCATGAGCCAGAACCTGTTTAATTCATTAACCAAAGAAGGACGCACTTTGCCTTCAATTTCTATCACCAATGCGTGGGGAAGGGAATTTGCATTAGATACGCTCATCGACAAACCAACACTATTAGTACTTTGGAATTCAGAAGAATTAGCATCGCGACAAGTTAGCAAACAACTGATGCGGTGGAGCAGGAGTTATCGTCGCCAAGGTTTACAGATTTGTATGATTTCAATGGACGACAACAAAGACAGGTGGCTGGCAGCAATAAAAGAAGATCGTTTAGCTCTTCTGCACCTCTCAGATTTAAAGGGTGAAGATTCTCCTGTTATGAAAGAATTTGGATTGACTTCACTCCCATCACTTTTATTGCTTGATGACAATAGAATAATTGTCAAACGCGCAAGGGAATTGGAAGAGCTAAGGCCTGCCATTCAACAAATAATTAAAAATTAATCCTATATTTGAGCGATTATAATCGAAGGAACATAAGGAACAAACTAAAGTACAATCAATTGAATCTATATATGAAACAGGGACTGTTTTTACTGCTAATATTATTAATCGCAAACGCGTGTACCAATAAAGAGCAATACACAGTAAGTGGCCGCATTGAAGGCGCTAAGGATAAAATGCTTTATCTGGAGCGTATGGATTTAAACCAAACGGTGATTATTGACTCGGTTAAAATTAAGAATGGTGACTTTGAGTTTAAACAAGATCGCTTGACGGAACCAACCTTCTTAATGTTGAAATTAAGCCCCAAAAACTACATTACCTTATTGGCCGACACTACAGAAACTATTGTTATCAATGCCGATGCCAAAAACCTGGAAACAAGTTACCAGTTGCGCAATTCCATTGGTTCGGTCTATATTCAGATGTTTAATAAACGTATTCGCAAACTCAACAAAGAGCTTAATACCCTTGTAGCTAAATATCAGGCTACAGACAACAGCGAGATGAAAAAAGAATTAGAGAAAGAATACGATCAGAAGCTACAAGAACACAAAGCCTTTGTGGGTGAATTCATCATGGAAAACCCACGTTCTTTTGCCGGTTATTATGCCTTATTTCAGAATTTAGATGATAACTCAGCGGTTCTGAATGTATTCGACAAAAAAGACCAGGTATACTTCTCAACACTGGCAACAAGCTTAAACCTTTATTTTCCTGAATCGGAAAGAGCCAGTCACCTGTACAACTATGTATTGGGTGCCAAAGCTCAGCAACAACATCAGAAATTTGCTGAAGAGTTAATCGCTTCAAAAGCGGCTGAAAGTGGCTATGTCGACATCGAGGCTCCAAATATTCAGGGTGATACCATTAAGCTATCATCGTTGCAGGGAAAAACTATCATTGTTAATTTCTGGGCTTCATGGGACGAAAAATCAGTTGCTGCCAACCGTCATTTGAAAAAAATGTACAACAAGCACAAAAACAAAGGGCTGGAGGTTTACTCCGTTTCCCTTGATAAGAGTAAAGTACTTTGGGAAAGCACCATTAAAAAAGAAGGTTACACCTGGGTAGATGTTAGTGATTTGAAATACACCAACTCTTTCCCTGCCCGTCTGTACAACATTCAGCAATTACCATCGAACTACATTATCAGTCCTAAAGGCGAAATCATTGGTAAAAACCTATTTGGCAATCGCCTTACGGATAAATTGAACGAGATTTTATAAAAGATATATCTTTCATTGAATATTATAACAGACCTTAAGGTTTTAGAAACCTTAAGGTCTTTTCATTTTATACAACCCAAATGAAATGTGCTCAAAAGCAACAGGTAGAGTCAAAATCAACCCGCGGCTTTTTAATTATCAATCATTTACATAACTCACATACTTAAAATCGGATTCAATAAAGTTTTCGACTATTTTATTTGTTTGTTCAACAACTATTTACCCCTTCCATATAGTTAGGAGAAACTTGATTTTTCTGATATATTTGTGCGTTAAATAAAAACCTAGACAATTTACTTGGAAACAACGAAGAAAATATACTTTGCCTCCGATGTGCATTTAGGTGCTCCCGGCATTAAGAATCATCGTGAGCACGAAAAGCGATTTGTGGCCTGGCTCGATTCGATTAAGGATAAAGCTTCTGAAATCTATCTGATGGGCGACATCTTTGATTTCTGGTTTGAGTACAAAAAAGTTGTCCCTCGGGGATTTACCCGCTTTTTGGGCAAATTATCTGAAATTACCGATAGTGGCATTCCAGTACATTTTTTCACTGGTAACCACGACATCTGGCTCTTCGATTATCTTGAAAACGAGTGTGGCGTCAAGGTATATCGAGATCCTGTTGTTAGAACCTTTAACGGCAAAAAACTATTCCTGGCTCATGGAGATGGATTAGGTGATTATGATCGTCATTATAACTTTCTTAAATCGGTTTTTACCAATAAATTTGCTCAATGGTTATTTGCCCGCATTCATCCTAATTGCGGCATCGGATTAGCCGACTTCTGGTCGGGCAAAAGCCGTAAAAAAAATAATGAAATTTATGGCAACCGCTACCTTGGCGACGACAAGGAGTTTGCTGTGCTTTATGCCAAAGATTTTTTGAAAAAAGAAGCTATCGATTATTTTGTATTTGGTCATCGCCACGTGGCACGGACGGTCGGTGTGGGACCTGAGAGCCAGCTTATTTTCCTGGGCGACTGGATACAACACTTTTCTTACGGTGTTTTTGATGGAAACGACGTTGAGCTAAAATATTTCGATACCCACTTATAGTTTGATATTAGAAAAAAAGTAAAAATGAATTCAAAGGCTGAGATTTATGCGGTAGCTACCGGAACGGGAAGCTATATTCCTCCTGTGGTGAAAGCAAATGCCGATTTTACCAGCAACACCTTCTACAACGATGATGGAACCATTATTGAAACAGAAGGACAGGAAATTGTTGATAAATTTGAGCAAATCACCGACATCGCTGAAAGACGATGTGCCGAAAAAAATCATGTCACATCTGATTTAGCCATGTTTGCCGGAAAAGCGGCATTGGAAGATGCTGATTTTGACCCGGAAAAACTGGATTACATCATTGTAGCGCATAACCTGGGCGATATGCGACACGGCACTATTTATCCCGATATTCTTCCAACATTAGCATCACGGGTGAAGCATAAATTGGGTATTAAAAACCCAAAAACTATTGCTTACGACATTACTTTTGGATGCCCGGGCTGGACACAAGCTATGATTCAGGCGAATTACTACATCAAATCGGGTGATGCCAAAAGCGCATTGGTCATTGGTGCTGATACACTAAGCCGTGCCATGGAGCCGCACGATCGCGACTCTATGATTTTTGCCGATGGAGCCGGTGCTGTGCTTTTGGAAGCCTGTGAAAGCAAAATACCTGTTGGCATACTGAAACATGCGGTTCAAACAGACACCGAAGAGCACATCGACCTGCTTCGTATGGACAACCCGTACAACGAAGAACTAAAGGGAGAAAACCTCTTCCTCAAAATGTTCGGACGCCGATTATACAACTATGCCTTGACCAACGTTCCACAGTTGGCTAAAGAATGCCTGGACAAGAACGGGATGTCGCTGTCTGACATTAAAAAGGTCTTGATTCACCAGGCCAATGCTAAAATGGACGAAGCTATTCTGAAGCGCTTATTCCGTTTATATGGTGAGCGCAATGTTGATTTAAATGTGATGCCAATGACCATACGTGAGCTGGGCAACAGCAGTGTGGCAACTGTACCAACACTTTTCGACCTTATTTTAAAAGGCAAATTGGAAGGCCACACACTTGAAACTGGAGATAACGTAGTAATGACATCTGTTGGTGCCGGCATGAACATTAATGCATTTGTTTACAAGATGCCATAAAAAGCTGGCAGTTAATAGCCAATAGCTTATAGCAAAATCACCATATATAAAAATAGCTGCTCCAAACCAGAGCAGCTATTTTTATATATGGTGATTGATCCTTCTAAAAGAATTCCTCAACATTTTCCAATTCTTCCTCTTCGGCCGCTTCACCTTCTTCTTGATCGACAACCTTCTGTGTTTGCTGATTACAATCAAGGTTTACATAGAAATTAAGTGGTTCTTCAAACACATCTTCTTCCGTAATCTCGATTTCCTCATTGGCATAAACTTCTTTCATATAAAGAGCAAAGATTGGTAAAGCCACATTAGCCCCCTGTCCCAGGTAGGTTGAATCAAAGTGAATATCTCTGTCTTCGCCACCGACCCACACTCCGGTTACCAGCTGTGGTGTTACCCCCATAAACCATCCATCGGAGTTATTATTGGTAGTACCCGTTTTTCCACCAATTTGTCCTGTAAACTGATATCTGTATCTTAATCGATTACCAGTTCCCTGGTTAACCACTCCCTGCAACAGGTTTAACATTAAGTAGGCTGTTGGTTCGCTAATCGCTTCGCGTTTTTGCGGATGAAAGTCACTAATTACATTACCATAGCGATCTTCAATTCGTGTTACAATCATCGGCTCAATATGCACCCCTTTATTAGCAAAGGTACAGTAGCTGCTTGTCATTTCCATTAAACCAAAATCGGGCGTTCCTAAACACAAGGCCGGCACGGCATCCATTGGACTTTTAATACCTAACTCATGGATGGTATTGGCAACAGCTCGTGGGTTAAACTGCTTCATCACCCAGGCTGTAATATTATTGTTCGAATTAGCTAGTCCCCATTTCAAAGTGACCATCTCACCAGCCCGCTTACTGCCACTATTACGCGGCGTCCAGGTTTTTCCTCCGCCCAGGTAAAAAGTTTGAGCAATATTTGGTACCAAATCACAAGGTGTAAAACCCTCCTGCATCGCCAAAGTGTATACAAATGGCTTAATAGTTGAACCTACCTGACGTTTTCCTTTACCAGCCATGTCGTACATAAAATGCTTGAAATTTGGCCCACCAACGTATGCTTTTACATGACCAGACAGGGGATCAATTGACACCATACCGGCACGCAAGTAAAATTTATAGTGATGAATCGAATCTAAAGGTGTCATCAATGTATCGCGCTCACCTTCCCATGTAAAGACAGTCATATCATACTTGGTATTGAAAACACGCATTACACTGTCCATATCAGCACCACTGCTTCTTAAACCGCGATAACGATCCGTATTTTTTATGGCACGCTCAATTATCTTTTCATAGTCTTCCTTCTCCAAATCTTCGGTATAAGGTGCTCCCGGGCGACCTTTCTTCTCTGCAAAAAATTTAGGTTGAATATCTTGACTCAAATGGTTCTTGACTGCCTCCTCAGCATAATGCTGCATGCGCGAATCAATGGTTGTATAAATCTTCAAACCATCTTTATAAATATCGTATTTTGTTCCATCAGGACGATAATTCTTGTTTATCCAGCCATACAAGGGGTCATCCACATATCGAATACTATCTTCAATAAATTTAGCTTCCATCCACGATGGATAACTATCTCTCTGAGGCTCCGATGCCGTCAGACTTAAGCGAAGATATTCCCTAAAATAGGGTGCCGGACCTTCTTTGTGGTCAGCTCGATTGAACTGCAAGCCTAAGGGCATGGTCGATAAAGAATCGTATTCCGCATCTGTTAAGAATTTGGCTTTCAACATCTGGTGCAATACCACATTACGACGATCTTGCGTCAGTTCTGGTCGACGAACCGGATTATAAAGTGCCGGATTTTTAAGCATCCCAATAATCACAGCAGCCTCTTCAACCTTTAAAGTATCGGTAGCTGAATTAAAAAATGTTTGAGCGGCACTTTTGATTCCATAAGCATCATAAATAAATTCGGCCTTATTCAGGTACATCGTTAATATTTCTTCCTTCGTATAACTTCTTTCGAGCTTTACGGCGATGACCCATTCTTTTAACTTTTGAAAAGCTCGTTCGAGTGTACTGGCAGCCTGACCATGAAATAATAATTTAGCCAGCTGCTGAGTGATTGTACTACCACCACCCGAACTCTGATCCTGCATCAGAATTGTGCGGAACATGACACGAGCCAAGCCTCGCGCATCAATACCCGAATGATCGTGAAAACGAACATCTTCAGTTGCAATCAATGCATTAACAATATTTGGAGATAATTCCTCATATGTACTATAGCTTCGGTTCTCGTTAAAATAATTACCTAATATTTGCTGGTCACTTGAAATGACTTCGGTAGCCAGGTTGCTCTTCGGGTTTTCTAACTCCTCGAAGCTTGGCATAAAACCGAGCATGCCATATGAAATCATGGTGAATAAGGTAAAAACAGATAACATTCCTCCAATCACCACTACCCAAAAGGTAATAACCAACTTGCGATATTTTGACTTTGTTTGATTCATCAGTACAGGATAGTTTTATTCGTTAGAAATATCAGACATTAAATTACTCGCATCAATAATTAATCCTTGCATAGATTAATGTAGCTATTGACAAGGGTTACAGTTATAGTGTATCATTATGCCGGATTCAAACCAATAATTGATATTTTGGTGTAAAAATAGTAAAATTTGATTGATAGAAACAGGCGAACGTTTGCGTAAAGCATTTTCATTTTTTAACATTGTGACAATTTTATATAATTTTGCGAGCTTTAACACTAAGTGGTGTTTGAAAGATAATTGAGAGATGGGTAAAAAAACAACGGTTACAGAAGAGAATCTGGTGATAGTCGAGTCACCTGCAAAAGCAAAAACCATTGAAAAGTTTTTAGGCAAAGACTTTTTAGTGAAGTCGAGTTATGGTCATATACGTGATTTATCAAAAAGTGATTTTGGAGTTGACATCAATAATAACTATCAACCAGATTATATAATCTCTTCCGACAAAAAGGATGTTGTTAAAGAACTAAAACAATTAGCTAAGAATGCCAAAATGGTATGGCTCGCTTCCGATGAAGACCGCGAAGGAGAAGCTATTGCCTGGCACTTGTTCGAAACGCTTGGGTTGAAAGAAGAAAACACACGTCGCATTGTGTTTCACGAGATTACAAAGGATGCCATCCAAAAAGCCGTTGAAAACCCTCGCAAAATTGATACCAACCTGGTAAATGCACAGCAAGCCCGTCGTGTACTCGACCGCTTGGTAGGTTTTGAACTATCGCCAGTTTTATGGCGCAAGGTAAAACCCTCTTTATCAGCCGGACGCGTGCAGTCTGTGGCGGTTCGACTGATTGTTGACCGGGAGCGCGAAGTATTTGCTTTTAAACCAACATCGTCATACCGCGTAACCGCTTTGTTTGAGGTAAGCGATGAAAAAGGACGTGTTAAAGAACTAAAAGCTGAACTACATAAGCGCTTTAAAACACTTGAAGAAACCAAAGCTTTTGTAGAGCAATGCTCCGATGCTGAATTTTTAGTATCACAGATCGAGAAAAAGCCGATGAAGAAATCGCCGGCTGCTCCCTTTACAACTTCTACCCTGCAACAAGAGGCATCGCGTAAGTTGGGCTACTCGGTTTCGCAAACCATGTCCATCGCTCAAAAACTATACGAAGCTGGTAAAATAACATACATGCGTACCGACTCGGTAAACCTATCTGACCTGGCCTTAAACATGGCATCAACGATGATTACTGAGAAAATGGGTGCCGAGTATGTGAAAATAAGAAAATACAAGACGAAAGCTAAGGGGGCTCAAGAGGCTCACGAAGCCATCCGTCCAACGTATTTAGATAAAGAAACTGTCTCTGGCTCAGCCCAGGAGAAAAAGCTATATGAACTTATTTGGAAGCGTACTATTGCTTCGCAAATGAGTGATGCACAACTGGAAAAAACGATCATCCATATAAATGCCGGTTCTACAGGAGAGAAATTTACAGCCACCGGTGAGGTCATCAAATTCGATGGATTCTTAAAAGTTTATATTGAATCAACTGATACAGAAGGTGAGCAGGATGATAAAGAGGGTGTATTACTGCCACCAATGAATGAAGGCGACGTATTAGACATGCTAAATGTTGAAGCTCGTCAGCGCTGGAACCAGAAACCGGCAAGATACACGGAAGCCAGCCTGGTTCGGAAACTAGAGGAATTAGGTATCGGGCGTCCGTCAACTTATGCGCCAACCATTTCAACCATTCAGAACCGTGGGTATGTTGAAAAAGAAGATCGCGACGGAACAGAGCGCGTTTACCAACACATCTGGCTCGAAAAAGGCAAACAACTGGTTGAAAGTGAAAAAACGGAGATTACAGGAGCCGAACGCAGCAAGCTATTCCCAACAGACATAGGTATGGTGGTGAACGACTTCCTGGTTAAATATTTTGAAAACATTGTGTCGTTTGACTTCACAGCGAAAGTTGAAAAGGAATTTGATGATGTTGCCCTTGGTAATATTGAATGGAGCAAGTCTATCGACGAGTTTTACAAGCCATTCCATGTGAAGGTGGAAGAAACGTTAGAGGTGTCTGAAAAAAGTACAGGAGAGCGTATTTTAGGCATCGATCCAACAAGTGGCCAGCAAGTATCGGTTCGTATCGGACGTTTTGGTCCTTTGGCACAAATTGGTGTTTCATCGGAAGATGAAGATGCTGAAAAACCACGCTTTGCTTCATTGCGCAAAGGACAGCACCTGGAAACCATCACGCTTGAAGAAGCCCTTGATTTGTTTAAATTACCGCGTACTTTAGGCGAGTTTGAAAACAAAGTAGTAGTGATTGGCATTGGCCGATTCGGTCCTTACATTCGCCACGACAGCAAATTTACTTCGCTTAAAAAAGGGGTGGACGATCCGTTTGAAATCGATTTAGAAACCGCCATTGAACGCATCAAAACCAAGCGCGAAGAAGACCTTAAGAAAATCATTAAGTTATTTGATGAAGAGCCGGATTTACAGATTCTTAACGGACGCTGGGGACCTTTTATCAAATATCAGAAAAAGAATTATAAGATTCCGAAAGATAAAAATGCAGAAGAATTATCTTTGGAAGACTGCCAGGCTTTGATTGCTGACCAGTCAAAAGCAACAACTAAAAAAGGCGCCAAGTCAACTGCAAAAAAGACGACTGCCAAAAAAACAACAGCTGCAAAAAAGAAAACAACGACAACTAAAAAGAAAACGAGCACTAAAAAAACCAAATAACCCAAACTGTGACCGAAGACTGGATACACTATTTCGCCCAACCGAACTATCAGATTACTGAAGCATTTGTTGGTTCGGTTGACGAACGACTTAACAACCAAATAACACCTTTGCAAAGCCCATCCTCGATTAACTGGGATGAAGTTGATGTTGCCATCATTGGCATCATCGATTCGCGTAATTCGGCGCACAAAGGTTGTGATATGGCTCCAGATAAAACACGCGGTCACTTGTATGGTTTACGATCGTTATCAAAACCACTGAAAATTGTCGATATGGGCAACCTGCTCGGCAATACTCTAGACGATCGTTACAAAGCCTTAGAAGATATCATCAACAAGCTGTTAGAACTGAAAGTACTTCCAATCATAATTGGAGGCAGTCAGGACTACACCTTACCGATGGTTAAAGGCCTACGCCACCACAAAAGCAACTATAACTTAGCTATTATTGACTCTAAAATAGACTGGCTGGTCCCAGAACAAGACTTTTCGGCCTCCAGTTATTTAGGTTTTTTATGTGATAATGGACTTGCTCCTGCTGACCTATCCATTATTGCTGCTCAAAAATATTTATTCAGCTCCTATCAGGAAGAGCAAATCAAAAAGCATTCGTTCGATATTTTGCGATTAGGTCAAATCCGACAGCAGGGGCATAAAGTTATTGAACCCCCAATGCGCGATGCCGATGCTTTAAGTGTTGACATGACGTGCGTTCGCCAGTGCGACCAACCAGCTCACCTGACACCAATGCCCAATGGCTTGAGTGGTGAAGAACTCTGCCAATGCCTTTGGTATGCCGGCCAGAGTGATCGCCTGAAAGTTTTTGGTCTATTTGAGCTTGATACACAATTAGATACAAAACAACAAGGCGTAGTTTTAAAAGCACAAGCCATCTGGCACATACTAGAAGGCATTGCTTTACGTTATAATGATTATCCGGTGAAAGATTTGGATAGCTATCGTCAATTTATTGTCTACCTGGAAGATTACGAACTCGAAATAAAGTTTTACAACAATCACGATAACGACAGGTGGTGGGTTGAGATTCCTGGTGAAAACAATGATGCCGAAGTTATTGCTTGTGCTCGTAACGATTTTGATGCTGCATCGACCAATGAGATACCGGAAAAATGGTTTCGCTACATTCAAAAAAAACGATTGTAAATCAACCTAAAACAATGTTTTTGTGATTTATAATTTTGAAAAACGAAACCTTTAATATGAATTTAGAGTATATATCCCCAGCATTTTGTCCGCTGGTAGTAATAAACGTTTGAAGAGTATTGTCTTCAATCAGATAAAATTTAAGAACTACGGTTCATTTTTGTTAACACCAGCTTTTTTAAGGCATGGCTAGGAGAATAGTATTTTTTCTGTTATTTTGCGTTGCTTCAATTTCATGGGGGCAACAATATCCACAGTTCAGTCAGAACATGTTTAATCAGCTGACTGTCAACCCGGGATATGCAGGTACAAGCGAAATGATGAATATTACGCTTGGTAACAGACAACAGTGGATGGGAGGTTTTAAAGACAAAATCAATGAAACATCCATGGCTCCAAGTACAACGGTTTTTGGAGTTGATACAGAAATTAATTTATTGGGATGGAACAGCGGAGTTGGTTTTTCAATCATGAACGACGAAATAGGCGCCTTTACAACCTTGTATATGTCGGCTATTTATGCTAAAAGATGGGAAACTGATTACGGTAAGTTAGGAGTAGGGCTTTCTTTGGGCTTGATTAATCAAGGTATCAATGGAAGTTTACTCTACACATTGCCAGATGACAATGACGACCTTTTAGGAAAAAAATCTCATGACAGAGAAACATTTACTGAGGAGCAAGGAATGGCATTTGATGTAGGGTTTGGCGCTTTTCTGGAACACAAAGAGTATTATCTGGGTATTTCAGTGGCACACCTTAATCAACCAAAACCTAAATTTAAGGACACATACGCTTCTTACCTTAACCGTACCGTTTTTATCACTGGAGGCTATCGCATTCAAATGAAGAAACGACCAATTGTATTAGTACCATCCGTGTTTCTGAAAACAAATATGTCGAGCTACCAGATTGACTGGAACATTAACGGCATATTGAAAGACAAATATTGGGGCGGACTAACTTACCGAATGCAAGACGCCATTGTTTTGCTGGGAGGCGTTGAATTAAACAACGGACTTCGAATCGGATATAGTTACGACATAAGCATCTCAGAGTTAAGTGGAGCCAGAAGTGGTTCGCATGAAATAATGCTCGGATATCGTTTTGATTTAAGCCTCGAGAAAAGAAAGAAACAATACAAGAGTGTACGATATTTATAAGATATAAGAATAAGTAAAAGAGTAATTCAGATATTAAGGCTATTATGAAGAAAGTACTTGCCATCAGTGTCATTTTAATCACCATCTTAACTGGATGCGGACAATCCAGCGGTGGAGAATTAACTGGCGTAGCACGCCGGGCCTCATTTTATGAACCAGATCCTTACGGAATGTTATTTATTCCACAAGGAAGTTTCAACATGGGACCAAATGATATGGACATTGCCAATACAATGACCTCTCAATCAAAAACCGTTTCGGTTCGTTCATTCTGGATGGATGAAACAGAAATTACAAACAGCGAATACCGCCAGTTTGTATATTGGGTGAGAGACTCTATTGCACGTCGTTTATTAGGTGAGCAGTTCGAAGAATTTCTTATTAGCGAAGATTATCTTGGCAACGAGATTGATCCTCCTTTTGTTAATTGGGACGAACCAATTGAATGGGACAATGAAGAGTATGCCGAGATTTTGGATGAAATGTTCTTACCTGAGAACGAGCGTTTCTTCAGAAGAAAAGAAATTGATACGCGCAAATTAACTTACGAGTACGAATGGGTTGACCTTTTGCAAGCAGCTAAAAGAAGCAACCGTTATAACTTTGAAACAAAGCAGTACGAAGGTGTAGCTTACGACCAATATGGCGAAGAGCGCGAAATTAAAGACCGCTCAGCTTTCATCATGAAAGACGCAGTTAATGTTTATCCTGATACACTTTGTTGGATTGCCGACTTCACCTATTCATTCAATGAACCTTGGACCGAAAAGTATTTCTGGCACCCTGGTTTCGATGAGTATCCTGTAGTAGGTGTAAACTGGAAACAAGCAACGGCTTTCTGTATTTGGAGAACTCAATTATTGAACAACTTCCTTCAGAGTAAAGGAGAGCCTCCGGTAAACAACTATCGCTTGCCAACCGAAGCTGAATGGGAATATGCCGCACGCGGTGGTCTGGATCATGCTAATTATCCATGGGGTGGTATGTACACTCGTAATGATAAAGGGTGCTTCCTGGCTAACTTTAAGCCTCTTCGTGGTCGTTATGGTGATGATGGTGGTATGACAACTATGTCCGTAGGTTCATACGCGCCTAATGATTACGGCTTATTTGACATGGCTGGTAATATTGCTGAATGGACTTCTAGTGCTTACGATGAATCAGCTTACACTTTTACACACGATTTTAATCCTACTTATAAGTACAATGCCTTACCAGATGATCCACACGTAATGAAAAGAAAAGTTCTTCGTGGAGGTTCATGGAAAGATGTAGGTTATTTCCTTCAAAATGGTACACGTACATATGAGTATCAGGATTCATCTACATCATTTATCGGTTTCCGATGTGTAAGAGATTACATTGGTGACTAATCAAATCAATTTTTAGGACGGTTAATTGAAAAAAAATTAGTTCATTATGAGTATTTCGGAATTTGTTGAGAGCCCTGGCTATAAAAAAGTAATGGGTAAAGTATACGGTCTTGGTGCAGCTGTTGTAATTTTAGGAGCACTGTGGAAAATTCTTCACTTACCTGGAGCAGCCTATATGTTGATAGCTGGTTTAGGAACAGAAGCGATTATTTTTGCCCTTTCTGCCTTTGAAAAACCACACGAAATGCCCGATTGGGGTTTAGTTTATCCAGAATTACATGGTTTAGAACCTAGAGAAAAAGGTGGTTCTGGTGGTGGTGGTAGCGAGTTAGCTGCTTTAGTACAGAGTGGCAATCTTGACCAAAAAGATATATCTAAATTAACAGAAGGTATCAAGAAGTTGTCAGACACTTCATCTCAATTATCTGATTTAGGCAATGCAACAGTAGCTACTGATGCCTACATCAATAACATGAAAAATGCTGGCGAAGCTGTTGGTCAGTTTGCTAATCAGCAAGCATCAATGGCACAAAGTAGCGAAGCATTAGCTAATGTATATGCATCATCGGGCGAAAGTTTGAAAGCTCACTTCGAGACACTTCAATCGAATAACCAATCGTATGGTGAAAAGTTAGGTGATGTAACAAAGAACTTAGCTGCTATTAATTCCGCTTACGAATTACAATTACAAGGCGTTAACAGTCAGGTTCAAGCCTCACAAGCTTTAACACAAGGCTTATCTGAAATTACAAACCAATTTCAACAATCGGCTAACGATGCTAAGGTATACCGCGAACAAGTGGCGCAGTTAAGCCAATCTGTATCAGAGCTAAATGCTATTTATGGCAATATGCTTAGTGCCATGAATATGAGTAACAAATAATCAGGTAGATCATTAATTAACTGCTAAAAAGAAAACACTATGAGTGGCGGAAATTGTCCCGAAACCCCCAGGCAGAAAATGATCGGAATGATGTACCTGTTCCTGACAGCCATGTTGGCTTTGAACGTGTCAGGAGAGTTACTTCAAGCATTTCAACTGGTAGACGAAAGTATTCAAGAGAGTATTAAAACAACTGAAAGTAAAAATACCGACTTAATTGCTCGCTTTCATGCTGCTGAAGCAGTGAATGAAGCAAAAGTTAAGCCATCGCGTGAAAAGGCTGAAATTATTAAGGCTTCAGCTGATACGATTTACAATCATATCCACGAGCTTAAACTATTAATGATGCGTACTGCTGATAATAGCCCTGAGGCGACCCTTGAGAACTACAAAGGAGCCGACAACCAGGATATTGCAGCGCAGATAATGATAACTGAAAAGGCAGGTGCCCGAAGCAAAGAACTGAAAGAGGAGATTAATAAGTACCAAGAAGTTCTGTTAAGTAATATCGATGCAGAAGATACGGCCATGATAGCGACTATTAATAAGTTATTATCAACCGAGCCGGCAAAACCTAAAAATGATGGACAGGTACAGCAGTCATGGGAAAGCCAGAAATTTGAGCACTTACCCCTTTCGGCATCCTTTGCATTATTAAGTAGTATTCAGAGTAATATAAGAAACACACAGGCCGATGTTACCTCATATTTATTAAGCAGCATCGACGAAAACACCTACAAGTTCAATAAGATTCGCCCAATTGTTAAACCAAGTTCATCCATGGTACTAAAAGGCGAAAAATACAGTGTTGAACTGTTTATTGCCGCTACTGACGAGTATCAGAAACCAACGTTTGATATTCCGGGTTATAGCATCGAAGCCAACGAGCAAGGTATTGGTGTATTAGAAATTCCTGCTAACAAAGTTGGTAAACAAAAGTGGTCAGGTAAAATTTTCTTTACTGACCCAAATGGAAAAGACATTGGCTACGATATTGAACACGAGTTTGAGGTAATGCAACCTAACGCGGTTATCTCACCCATGAAGATGAACGTGTTTTACGAAGCATTAGATAACCCGGTAGAAGTATCGGTACCTGGTGTATCTTCAAGTGATTTGGATGTAACATTCTCAAATGCAACAAAACGTTCCAAAGGTAATGGTGTTTACATTGTGAAGCCTAAACCAGGTTTTGCCGGAGGCAAATCTATTGTAACGGTTTATGCTAATATTGGTGGTAAACGTCAGCGCATTGGAAGTAAAGAGTTCCGTATTAAACCGCTTCCTTTACCTTATGCTACATTTGCAGGTAAACAAGATGGTAAGATTAAAAAGAATACTTTACTGGCACAAACTGGATTATTTGCTACCATGGGACCTGACTTTGACTTCGAACTGGAATACAAAGTCACACAGTTTAGTATTGCAACCGTAAGAGGTGGATTCTTTGTAAATAAATTATCAAAGAGTAATCGCATTACAGAAGAACAATTAGACTTAATTAAAGGAACATCTAAAGGTTCTAAGATTACCATAGAAGAAATTAAAGCCATTGGACCAGATGGACGTAACAAAAAGCTGGCTCCGATAGTAATTACAGTAGACTAGAAATAAAAAAGAAAGACGATGAAAAGATTATTCTTTATCCTGATTGTATTGGTAGGAATTGGTGCAGCAGATATGGCCAAAGCCCAGGAAGTGAATACTGAGCTTTATACCAAAGATCACGTACCAAACCGCAAGCCTATTCCGTATGCGCATGTGCGTGAAGCTGATGTGCTTTGGGCGAAAAAGATTTGGCGAGTGATTGATCTACGTGAAAAGATGAACTTACCAATGTATTATCCAACCACTAAGATGGATGATCGTTATAACTTGATAGATTTGTTAATGTACGGAATTCAGTACGAAGGATTAACGGCGTATTCAGCTACAACCGATGACGAATTTCAGGTACCATTAACATTGGATCAGGTAATGCGCGAAATGGGAGCTGTTTCTGATACGCAAATGATTCGTAATGTTGAAACCGGATTATTCGAAGAAAAGGTAGTTGAAGGAGAAGTTAGCTCAACAGAAATTAAGCAAATCATGCTAAAGGAAATCTGGTTCTTCGACAGAAAATATTCTCGCATGGATGTTCGCATTGTTGGCCTTTGTCCAATTCGCGAGTTTGTTCAAGGCGATAGTCAGGAGAGTGAAGTTCGAATTTCTCAGACATTCTGGATATACTTCCCTGAAGTACGTAATTTATTAGCTCGTCACGAGGTATTTAACCCACGTAACGATGCTCAACGTCGTACTTTCGATGATATCTTTATCAAGCGTTATTTTGGTAGCTACATTTATAAAGAAGCTAACGTTTATAACAACCGTCGTATTGAAGACTATACAGCTGGTATGGAAGCAATGATGGAATCAGAGCGTATTAAGCAAGAGATATTTGAGATGGAACACGATATGTGGGAATTCTAATAGTAGGATAAAGTCTAGTCGATAAATATATAAAAGGGAGCTGTTTTGCTCCCTTTTTTCGTTTACTACCACTAATCATTGACAAAAAAGAAAGGATGACATCTTTTGTTACATGCTGTAAGCAAAGACGTCATCCTTCTTTTTTTACTATTTGATAATCTTTCTAGTTCTTCACTAAAGTACCAATATTATCGCCTTTTAATACTTTAACCAGGTTACCTTTTGTATCCATATCAAATACTACAATATCCAGGTTGTTTTCTTTACACATCGTTGTAGCTGTTAGATCCATAATCTTCAAACCACGGTTGTAAATTTCATCAAAGGTAATTTCATCAAACTTAGTGGCTGTTGAATCTTTCTCAGGGTCGGCGGTATAGATACCATCTACTCGCGTTCCTTTCAGCATCACATCGGCTTCAATTTCAATGCCGCGCAATGACGAACCTGTATCGGTTGTAAAATAAGGATTACCGGTGCCAGCAGCCATAATAACAACCTCACCATTGTTTAATGCCTCCACGGCTTTTGGCTTATCGTAGTACTCGCCCACAGGATTCATCCGAATAGCCGTTAATACGCGCGTTTTTACAGCCATGGCTTGCAAAGCCGATTGAAGGGCTAATCCGTTAATAACAGTTGCCAACATACCCATTTGGTCACCTTTGTACCGATCGAAGCCTTTTGAGGCACCACTAAGCCCTCTAAAAATGTTTCCACCTCCAATGACGATGCCAACTTGAACGCCCAATTCAACAGCTTCCTTTATTTGTTCTGCATAGTCGTTCAAACGCTCCGGATCAATACCATAACCTTGCTCGCCCATTAAGGACTCGCCACTAAGCTTTAGAAGTACTCTTTTATATTTCATTGCTACATGTTTTTATAAATCAAACGGTCAAAGATAAGAAATGATTTGCTTTATTGAGGGATGCCATATAATATCAGTCTGGACAAAAAAAGAGCAAGGAGTAACCTTGCCCTCTTAATTATCTCGGCTTGATATTTAATTCAACATCTCATTGAGTAACTCTTTAACCTTTCCACCATCCCATCGGGCGGCTCCTTGCTTTTTCATCACCAACTGACCTTCAGGTGAAATTAGGAACGACGCCGGAATACTTCGTGAGGAAAAGATATCTGGTTGTCGACTTCTCAACACATAAACCGGAAAGGTATATTCCTTTTCGTCGATAAACTCACGCAATATACCCTTCGACTCCTGGCTCACAAGGATAAAGGCCATCTCATTTTGGTATTCATCGTACAAACGCTGGATAGAAGGCATTTCGGCAATACAAGGCGGGCACCAGGTAGCCCAGAAATTGAGGAAGATAGCTTTACCTTTTAACTCTGATAATGATACACTATTGCCATCTAAATCTTCGACGTACCAGTTATAATCACGATCAGATAAGTAAACCACATCTTTACTTTCGCTAGGCTGAAACATGCTGTAGCGAATGATTGTAGAAGACACTACCTTGCGGGAAGCTGGAAATAACATGGCAATTACCAGGATGGTGAATAGAAAATCGAAAATAATCCCCAGAATGGTTTTCTTTCGACGGTATTTATGCCATTGTTCGGCCCAAAATCCTTTTTTCATTGTCTAATTCTCTTTTTGATGTAACAACTCGATGCTTTTATGGTTTTAAAACAGATACTTCCACAATGAACGGTATACTTTTAATCCGGCGTTGGCTTCTACCCTCACCCATTTATTAGCTGTTAGTCCTGCTTTTGTTCTGAAAGCATCCATGTCAATGGTTAATCGGTGTGCTGTTCCTGGCATTAAAGTTAAGGGAAACAGGTTTTCATCAGCACCTTTAATTCTAAATTTTCTGGCTTTTTTAAAAGGTGTAGCAAAAGCCAGAATTGGTGGAGAAAACGTGAGGCTTTCCTTCGTTTGGTTATTGATTGTAATGGTGGCCACCCGTGCTTTAGTCGTTTTATTGCGCTTTACACTAATAACTACCCACACAATGGATGGACTCAATTTTTGTAGCCAGCCCCGCTTGGTTGCTACGTAAACCAACAACACCATGCCCATCAATATATACAAGGATATCATTTCAGGATTACGCTCCTGCTTCTTCTGCTGTTGCTCGTAATAGATTTCATTGAGGGGTTTAAGTTGCGAATCATCCGCTATTTCCTGGTCTAAAACTGGCTGTTCTTTTTGTACTGCCGGCTTATCTACACGTCCGCCCCTACTGCAAATTTGCATCAGCAATATGAAGGACAAGCCAATAATAATCAGCAGCCTGTTCTGACGATAAAAGGTTTTTATTTTATCTAACATCCTTGCTATTCTTACATGTAGGTTGGAAATAATTCCAAACCTTTATAGTTGATATAATACTCACCATCCTTAACCGGTTTGGCCATTTCTTCATCGGTTTGTCCATTAGCATTGGCAATACCTACACTGGCAAAATAGCAAATGGCATTGTGTTTTTCGCCATGCTTCATTACTTCCGAAGCAATATGTGGCAATAGCAAGCCCATATCCGGATAGGTTTCGGTACGTACAACAACAAAATATCGCTTATCATCCTTTGTGGCTAATATCTGCGGATTAACATCAGGCTCTTTTCTAACATTCAACACCTTATAACCCTTATCAACCATATCTTTATACACCACTTTGATGCCCAGAAAATGTAATTCTTCGGCAGTCAACACCTGTTCTTTTCCCATTCTCACATTTATTTGAGCCACAAAATTGGCATAAATATGTCGAAAAGAAAAATGGCATCTGAAAATCAGCACTTAAGAGGAATGAAGTAATTTTTCACTTAAAACCCTCTTTACAGACCTTTGATTTGATAGTAACTTATGTTAGCGTTTTTGTTGAGGAAGATATTATAAACACTTAATTGGAGGGAAAAATTATGCCACTTACACGCCTTGAAAAGTACTTGGATCTGGAACACATTAATTACAAGCGCATTGTCCATTCCAGAGCTTATACTGCGCAAAAAACAGCTGCTTATTCACATATTTCAGGAAATGAAATAGCTAAAACAGTAATGGTTAAGATAGATGGTAAACTTTGTATGGTTGTTATACCTGCATCGTTCCAGGTCGATCTTAAAGAATTACAGCGTGCTACTGCTGCAAAAGATGTTCGATTAGCTACCGAATCGGAATTTAAGAATGCCTTTAAAGACTGTGAGGTTGGTGCGCAACCACCTTTTGGCAACCTTTACAACATGGAAGTCTTTGTAGCTGAAAAGCTAAGCGAAGACAGCACCATTGCATTTAACGCATGTAATCATGCCGAGTTAATTCAAATGACATACAAAGATTATCAGCGTTTGGTTCACCCTACAGTGATTAAAATTGCGCGAACCACAATTGCTGAAGCATAAGTTTTAAACGTAAAAAATTTCGCAGACATATTCCATCAGATGTTAATGTGAGATGTTTGAGATGTTCGATGATTTTTGGAATGCTAATCATCGAACATCTTTTTTTTCTGAAAGTCTTTCATACCTGTTGCTGTTTAATTACAGCATGAGAGCAATTATTCCCAATCGCCAGCCTGCTTTGCCGTAAATGAAGTAATGTTGAGCTTTAAAATTAAAGCTTTGGCTAAAAGACTTGGTATGTATTCATTATCTGCTTTCCCATGTTGTTTCATAATGGCATCTAAGCCAAGGGTTTTCCCTTCCACATCATCAATAAATTCAATTTCTCCTGTTCCTATAACCGACCGGTAACGCGTGGTCCATTGACACGAAACAGCGCCTTTAACCACCTCACTATCGCATTCAATTTCAAAACCGACTTTGTTATTCTTCCGAAGCAAATCAAGCTTTCGTCCCTCGGTTGCACAATGAAAAAATATGGCTCCATCAGCATAACCATAATTCATTGGCACAATGTATGGGAATGGCTCATCATGAATAGCTAAACGACAAATACTCGCTTGTGATAATAGCTGATGAATTACCACCGCATCTTTTATTTCTCTTTCCTTTCGGCGCATAACAAATGAATTTGTTATAAATATAGCCATTAAAGTTTCAATATTAATAACTTTGCGCTCCATGAAAATAAAGGCAGAAATAATTCATCCCGGCAAATTTCCATTCTTTTATGGATATATAATCGCATTAGTTGGTACAATTGGTATTTGGGCCAGTATACCCGGACAAACAGCCGGTGTTTCAACTTTTACCGACCCGGTGAAAGATGCCCTGCTGTTAACACGCGATCAGTTTAGCTTAGCCTATATGGTAGGTACACTTCTCAGCTCTTTCGTTCTCACTAAAGCCGGAAAACTGTATGATCGTTTTGGTGTGACTAAAACAGCATCTGTATCCATCGCCCTATTGGCAATAACACTTCTGTTGTGTTCATATTCTCAGGTAATATCAGCGCAAATCAAGGCTTTTACTGGTTTACAACATTGGACCGTGCCATTTATACTGATGGTTGCTTTATTTTTTATGTTACGCTTTAGTGGTCAGGGTGTATTAACCATGACATCCAGAAACATGATAATGAAATGGTTTGACCAGATGCGGGGCCGCATTAATGCTTTTAGTAGTGTAAGTGTTTCTTTGGGATTTTCGGCCTCCCCATTATTTATCGACTACCTCATCCTGAAGTTTACCTGGCAAGGTGCCTGGCAAGTGATGGCGGCCGGACTTGTGTTTGTATTATTGATGGCATTGCTTTTTTATAAAGATAATCCCGAACAATATGACTTGTCGCCTGATGGCCGAAATACTGCCAGCAAACATGCAGCTGACGCCACTGGAGATAACGACTATTCCTTGAACGAAGCTAAACAAACGCGTAGCTTTTGGATGTATGCCCTCATCCTGTCCTTTCATGCATTTTTTATTACCGGTTTAACCTTTCATGTGGTTTCTCTCTTTGCCGAAGCTGGCTTAACGCGCACCGAAGCGATTAGCATCTTTTTACCAATGACCGTTGTATCTGTCATCACCTCAATTATTGCCAATATAGTTAGTGATTGGATCAAGCTAAAATTACTGCTTTACCTGATGATTACGGGTGCTATAATTGCGTCTATTGGTTTATTGTTTATTCAAATAGCAGCAGGAACCATACTTATAATTATTGGATTAGGTTTAACAGGAGGCCTCTTTGCTGTTATTAATGCCATTACCTGGCCTCGCTACTATGGCCGTAAAAACCTGGGCGCCATTTCTGGTAAAGCCATGGCAATGGTGGTAATGGCCAGTGCGCTTGGTCCATACTTGTTCAGCTTAGCCAAAACGCTGAGTTCTACATACGGAAGCGTCGCCTATATCAGCATAGCGTTTCTGATCTTTCTGGCTCTTGGTTCAGTTAACGCAAATCCTCCTCAAAAGAAAGAGGATGGCCAAAAATAAAGTTTCACGCTAAGAACGCTAAGATTTTCGCAAAGAACGCAAAATATAGAATGCTATTATTCAAAACTTTGCGTTCTTTGCGCTTTTCTTGTTTTGCGCACTTTGCGAGAAATAGTAATGTTTTTGAACATCCTCTCTTTACTTTGCTGATTCATTCAATTATTCTAACACCAGTTTGACATCCAAAGTGAAGTCATTACTGATTGCTTTATCCCCCAGGTCGTCAAAGAATGAACCAGAGCCATAGCGAATACCATATAAGGTACGGTCAACAACAATGGAAGCCACATATGCTTTGTCTCTCTTCTCTACATCAAACACAATGGCCTTGGTTTGACCTTTAACAGTCAGATGTCCTTTAACACTAGCCTTGTTATTAATAAAAGCTGAAGCTTCTTTAATCTCAAGAATAGCAGTTGGATACGTTGCTACCCCGAAGAAATCATCTGATTTTAGGTGTACAACCAATTTCTGTTTATACTCCTCACTATCCAAATCAGTGTTGGTCATTGAATTCATGTCCATAACGAACTTTCCACCTTTAATGTCACCCTTCTTCACATCTAAATGACCTTCTTTAAGTTTGATAAAGCCATCATGAGCTGAACCAATCACTTTAGTTCCTGTCCATTTAACGGTTGTTTTTTCAATATTGACCTGTTGACTTTGAGCAGATGCATTGATAGAAAAAAATGCTGCCAGTACTGCTAATACAATTTTTGTTTTCATCATTTATCGTTTTTGTTATTAATTATTCATTGGAATATCCATTACTAAAAAGTAACTGTCTGAAGAGGCTTCAATTTTTAAGTCAGAAATATCTGAAATAGCAATTGCATCACGCTTATCAAGTGTTTTGCCTGCCACTTTAACTTGTCCTTCAATGACGATTAGATAAACGCCATTACCGGGCTTTTTCACCTGATAATCCGATTGCCAACCGGCATCGACCTGTGCCATTGAGAACCAGGCATCCTGGTGTATCCAAACCCCTTCATCATTTTCATCAGGACTTAAAACCTGGTAGAATGCATTATGTTTTTCAACAGTACTTAAGGAGATTTGCTGATAACGTGGCTCCACATTTTTTTGATTCGGAAATAACCACACCTGGAATAAATTCAGTTCCTCCTCTTCACTCCCATTATATTCACTGTGAAAAATTCCTTTCCCTGCACTCATCACCTGTACCTCTCCGTTTTCAATAAAAGAAGTATGCCCCATGCTATCTTTGTGCTTTAGACGGCCAGATAGTGGAATAGTGATAATTTCCATATTATCGTGTGGGTGCGTATCAAAACCTGCTGAAGGCGCAATCACATCGTCGTTTAAAACCCGTAACACACCAAAATGAGTGCGTTCAGGGTTATAATAATTGGCAAAACTGAATGAATAGTTGGCTTTCAACCATCCATAATCCGCTTTCCCCCTGCTTTCTGCTTTAATAACCTGTGCTTTCATCGCATTCTGTTTTTGTACATTGCAAACATACAAGCACTTTATTATCCGGCGCTTACAAAAAACAGACTAGGAATTATAAAAATCAGACCTCAAGGTCTTTTTATGGGTATTTAGTGCATTTTACGACGTGGCCCGAACGGATTTTCGGAAAGCAATAGGTGAATGCCCACTGTGTTTTTTAAAGAAGGTGTTAAAATGTGACGGCTCTTCAAAACCTATTTCATAAGCCAGTTCTTTACTGCTCATTTCAGAAAAAAGCAACAAGCGCTTAGCCTCAATTACTAATTTATCTTGTATATAATCTTTGGCTGATTTACCTGTCTTTTCTTTCACATAGCGGTTTAAGTAGTCGTTTGAAACCGATAATTGCGATGCGTAATCCTGTACTTTATGAGTCTTTTTATAATTTGTTCGTATCAAACGTTTAAAGTCGCGGATAAGGTGATGGCTGCCGCTTTCATATTCGGCATTTAAGTGAGATAAAGTACAGGCACCTGAAATATTAATAATAAACAGTTTCAGTAAGGCGCCCAAAGCTTCGTAACGGAAATAGTTATCGCCATGCAGGTAGGTTTTCATTTGCTCAATAATTCCAAACAGAGTTGACAACTGATGCTCATTAACCGGCATTGGAGGTGAATCGCCATAGCTATTATACAAATAGACTCTATCAATGAGCTCTTCAGAAATGCTATTTTGCATCAAAAATGTCGAACTGAAATTAAGAACGTAACCATTAGGTTTTGTGACACTTAGAAATTGATGAACCTGTCCCGGATATACAAAATGAACAGCTGCTTCATTCAATGGATATTCTTTAAAATCGATAATATGTGCTCCTCCAAGCGCCTTTTCAACAACAATAATGGTATAGTAATCATGCCGATGGGGCTGGTCGGCTAATTGAGGATCATTTTCCATCTGCTCATAAATATCAGCAGTTGATTTGATCACAAAATCGGTAGACTCACCATTGGGTCTGGTCAACTGAAAGGTTTTGATTTGATTATGAGCTTGCATAGGCTTTATCCGTTTAATACAAACCCAACCTTAGGTACATTTTCAATGGAAACACGTTCGTCTTCCTTCAGGTATTTACGCAACTTGGCTATAAACACATCCAGGCTACGACCATGAAAGTAATCGTTTTCGCCCCAAACCGCTATTAATATATCTTCACGTTTTACAATTTCATTCTTTGAAAGGCACAGCATCTTTAATACATCGCTTTCCTTTTGAGTCAATCGTTTTGAGAACTCATTGCCCTCAAGACTTTGGTTAGCCGAATCGAACTTATAATTGCCAATGGTGAATTTCGTTATTTCAGGCTTTGGCATTTCATTTTGCAATTCTATTCTATTTAAAATGGCCTGAATACGATATAGTAACTCGTCCTCATCAAAAGGTTTCGTCACATAATCATCAACCCCTAATTGAAAACCTTTGATTTTATCCTGTTTCATGGAACGCGCCGTTAAAAAGATAATGGGTACCAACTTATCTTCCTGCCGTATGTTTTCAGCAATGGTAAAACCATCCATACCCGGCAACATCACATCCAGAATGCAGAAGTCGTATCGTCCTTTTCTGAACGCTTCCAAACCTCGTTTCCCATCTTTGTAGAGCTTCACATCAAAGCCGTTCGATTCCAAAAAATCAACCAACAAAAAGCCCATGCTTATATCATCTTCGACTAACAGTATTTTTGCCATTACTTAAGTGGTAACAAAATGGTGAAACAAGTTCCTTTCCCCTCCTCACTTTCAACAGTTATCTGGCCATTGTGTTCTTCAATTACTTTTTTTACAAAGGTCAGCCCAAGACCAAAACCTTTTACATTATGCACATCGCCAGTACCAACACGGTAATACTTATCAAAAATAAAAGGCAACTCCTTTTTGGCAATACCAATTCCATTATCTATCACTTTCACCTGTAGCATGCCTTTAACCGTTGCTGTTTCTAATCGAATTTCAGGACTATCAGCACTATACTTTATGGCATTGTCTAATAGGTTTGATAATACAAGTGACAACCTGCTGTTATAACTATTTAAAGTATGGTTCGATGCTTTTAACGCCATGTTAATCTTTCCGCCCTTTTCTTCTATTCGATAGGTAAACGATTGAACCACCTGCTCAATCACTTTTTGCAGGTCTATTTCGTTAAATTCTCCTTCTTTGTTGGGTTCGCACGATAATTTCAAAATCTCTTCTACATGATTTTGCATCCTTTTGTACTCATTTAATACAACCTGGGCATATCCTTCAGCTTTATCACCATCACTTTTTTTCTTTATAATTAAGTTGGCCGCCAGACGAATATTGGCTAATGGCGTTTGAAATTCGTGCAGCATATTATTTACAAACTCACGCATATGGGCCATTAACAATTGCTCTCGATTTATCAGTCGCAAAAGCAAAATAAAGGAAACCAGAAGAAACAGAATGATGGCTATAGACATCATAAATAGTCCACTCATTTGTGCCAAAATAAATCGATTACGATCGGGGAATTGCAATCGTAAACGTATGCCTTCGCGCTCCAACAAGCCATTTAAAGTTTGCTGATAGCATTTAGGCCCCCAAATAAGCCTTGAGTTATTTCCTAATATCGTGTCGGTAACAGCAAAAGTATAATTTAGTGGCAGATTATAAATCTCGAGCTGCGAATGAATAATGCTATCAACTTCAACGCTTTTTTTGCGCGCATTGATGCAGTTGTTGCCACATAAAAACTTATCCATCTCGGGGCACAAACGATTCCCAATTTCATCGCGAGCATCCTTTAAAGCCATCACCACACGATGATTAAAGTTTTTCTCTTCTAACCTGGCCGCCCTAACAATGTAGTTTATCTGTATAAACAACAAGAGAGCCAAACCAATAAATGTGGCTATCGATAATACATAGTGTTTCTTAATTTTTGCCATCACCTTAAAAATACGCATTCTTATTAATGCCTCAAAAATACCAAAATAAAAGACTCGAATATCTTCTTTTAACATCGCCTTAACAACGATTAACAAGTCAATAACTTACCTTTATTCCATGCAATTATACATTTGTATATCACAAACAAGAAATTAATTTTTAAAACACAACATTATGAAGAAGACATTAATCCTTTCGTTCCTTTTTGCTTTTACTTTAGCAATTGCTTCACCTGCAATGGCAGCTACTATTGACCAGGAACCACAAAAAACAGAACAGAAAACGGACAAGAAGAAGAAAAAAGAATGCTGCTCTGAGAAAAAAGCTTGCTCTGAAAAGAAAGCATGTACAGAGAAGAAAGAATGCTGCTCAGAAAAGAAAGAGAAAAAAGGATAATAACCTGAGTTCGAGTTAAATTTCAGAATTCAGATTGTCATAAGGAATTGATATACAAGGCAAATTTTGCAGGGCTAGCGAGCTAGCTCGAAAAATTTAACGCAGTAGATTAATTTTTTATGACAAAGCATTGATGTTTCACTTATAAACAGCGATTTTCTTCTCCAAAATTATTCAAAATAGCCCGCTATTCTTTCATAATTTTCGATTGAAACTCACAATTTATAAGCGATCTGAATCAGAAATTTTACGACGAAATCAGGTTAATAACATAACTGAATGTTACTTACCGAAAAGCCACAACGACATGTTGTGGCTTTTTTGTGCTTTGGTGCAAAACTAATATTTATCATAGTGCCATAAATGATTGCATTACTATCTTTGCAGCGCTTTTCTCATTTTCTATAGCGTCAATTAACAACAAAACAATAGATTGGCTATAAAGAAAAGATAAACTTAAATTTGAGAGATAAAACAAAGTTATGGAATCATTTGTAGTAAGGTTCTTTATTATTTTAGTAACCACAGGTTCAATTGGCTACTTTGTCCTTCGACTATTATACAAAGGCAGTATTTTCTTTAGGATTGGTGCCCTGTGGATGATTAACGTCTTTCTGACAGTTATGAACAGTCGCATTCATTATACCCATCCTGACGCTTATCCGTTTTGGGGGGCTTTGCTGGGAGGCATTGTGGTCACCATCATTCTTCAATACCTTGTTTATCTGCAAATTAAAAAGCCTCTGGCGGATATAACGGAGAAGTTAAAAGCCATTGCAGCTGGACAGATTTCAACTAAACAAGAGCAATACAAAGCACCTATTAAAGGTGAATTATATGAAATTCATAAAGCCATTAATGAGTTACAAAGCCAGGTTGGGACTGTTATTAACGAAGTCAACACATCGGCGAACGACTTGAATAGCATGGGTTACAATTTAAATAAGACAGCCACTGAAATTTCATCGGTTGCTAATACCCAGGCGTCAGGATTGGAAGAAATATCTTCGGCCATGGAAGAGATGGCTGCTAACATAGAAGCCAACAGCCAAAATGCCCTTGCCACAAAAGAAAACTCAAAAAAAGCAAGTGATTCGGTAGACGAAAGCTTTTCTAGTACACAACAGGCGTTAAATGCCATGCAGCAAATCAATGAAAAAATTAAAGTCATTGATGAAATAGCTATCCAAACCAACTTGCTGGCACTTAATGCGGCAGTTGAGGCATCCAGAGCCGGTGAAGAAGGGCGTGGTTTTGCCGTTGTTGCTGGCGAGGTGCGAAAGCTGGCCGAACGAAGCAAGACAGCTGCTAAAGAAATTGATGACTTCTCGAAACAAGGAAATGAAGTGGCTGAATTGGCATTGGAAAAGTTGCAACACACCTTGCCACTTATTAAAAAGAATGCTGACCTGATAGCTGAGATTGCCTCATCAAGTGAAGAACAAAACCTGGGTGCTGCGCAAATTAATAATGCCATTCAGGAGATTAATCGCTCAACGCAAAACAACGCCGCCATTTCGGAGGAAATGAGCTCCAACTCGGGCCAAATGGTGGAACAAGCAACTTCATTAAGCGAAAAGCTTAAGTTCTTTAATCTGCTATCGAAGTAGATATACTAAATCATTGCTAAGCAAAGTCGGCGAATTCGATTCTATTACTTTGTAGTCTCAGACTACGTATTAAGCCGACATAGATACAATCCATACCGAACAGAGCACGGCAATCGCATTTAAGAAATTGTCTTTTCAACTCAAGCCGTTGAGGCTTCCCCTTTTTGTTCATAAAAATTAGCCTTTGAAGGAATTCACGATTTACGCTACGCTTCAATTGCCTACAGCCCAAAAAGGGTGTCCAAAAACAAAAGTCCGTTCATCGAGTTGCTCCCTGAGCTTGTCGAAGGGGAGTCGAGATGAAATTTAAATAAAGTTGATTTTCAATGCATAATCACTTCGACTCCGCTCAGTGACCGTATTCCTTTTTTTATTTTCGGACACCCTCAAACTGCGTTGCCTATGTCGGTATAGCGCGAGCAAAACACTTCCTTAATTTTAAATGCGATTGCCGTGCCGAACAGAGGGTCTCTCCTCTCTTCATTCTGATTATTTATTACTTTTACAGCACAAAGTAAAAGTGTGAAAAACGAACAATTAATAGACATACCGGAGTTGGGAGAAGTGACCATTCGAATGAGTGCAAAGGCCCGACGCATCAGCATCCGCTTAAAACCTTTTAGCGGCGTCACTTTAATTGTTCCTCAGGGCGAAAGCATTAAAGAAGGCATCCGTTTTTTGCACGAAAAGCGCGAATGGATTCAGGCGAATCTGCGCAAGCTGGAGGAAAAAGAGCAAAAGCTCACCATTTTTGATGAGCATACACGCTTTCAAACCCGCTCGTTTGCCCTGCGCATCAGTCAACATGCTAATCCTAAAGTACGCTTACAGCTGAAAGATGGCATTCTGCAGGTTTACTATCCGGCTAATGTACCGGTTGCATCGCCCGAAATACAAGACACCATCCGCTTTGGCATTGAAGAGGCGCTGCGCATGGAGGCCAAACGCTTTTTACCTGGGCGACTGGCCTGGCTGGCACAACAGCACAATATTCGTTATCAGAATGTGACGATTAAAAACCTCAAATCGCGCTGGGGCTCCTGTTCGGCCACCAACAATATTAACCTGAACCTTCACCTGATGCGCCTGCCCGCCGAATTGATAGATTATGTACTTTTACACGAACTGTGTCATGTGCATGAGAAAAACCACGGTCCACACTTTTGGGCCCGACTCGACATCATGTGTAATGGACAAGCCAGGCAGCTGGATAAAGCCATGAAAGATTACCAAACAAAAATTTATTGATTGTCCGCATTTACGCGTATAAGATAAATACGGAAGCGCAAAGACTCAGAGTTTTGTAAACTACCGTCTGTTTCATTCACCAATCAAAACAGCGATTTGACTGAGCGGGGGCCGGCCGGAAAGGGATGGCCTGTGTGAGGGTGAATTTCCTTTTACCTTATTAATTCAAAGAAGGGGCTTGCCTTTGTGTTTGTAAACACCTTACTTCTTTAGAATTAATCGTAAAAGGAAAGAGGGCGGGGGAATTCTTTCCGGCTAGACTTTTGTTCCTTTTGGGCAATGCAAAAGGAAAGTAATATTGACGCTTCGCCCAAACCAGAGTCACTTTTTGCTACAGGACAAAAACTAACATAAAACTCCGCTTACGTTGCTAAGGTCAGGGTTCCTGCATACTCTAATATTCGTCCTAAATCAAAACAGCGTTTTGACTGAGCGGGGGCCTGTCTGGCAATGGAAGCTGCCTCTTATTTCAGGTAAATACACGAATAAAATTGCTGTTTATAGGTGGAATTAACTAGTTTTGACCAAGAATCTGATGCAGTCAATCAGATTTATCATCAATACAGGTTTTACTATTTAAATCGACTCGTGTGAAAATGAATTGGGAGCAACTATTATCAACCATACGTACCGGACAAGAAGATAAGAAAGAGATAAAACACGACCGCACGCAATTTCAACGCGATTACGACCGCTTGATATTCTCCTCTCCCTTTCGTCGCTTGCAGGATAAAACACAGGTTTTTCCTTTGCCCGGCAGTGTATTTGTGCACAACCGGCTAACACATAGTCTCGAAGTAGCCAGTGTAGGACGTTCGTTGGGTAATAATATCTCTGCCCGATTACTCAAAGCTGCCATGGGCAATGCGGATTTGGTAGCTGAGATTGGCTCGGTGGTAGCAGCTGCTTGCCTGGCACACGACCTGGGCAATCCGCCTTTTGGTCATTCGGGCGAAGCCGCCATTGGACATTATTTTACCAACGGCGACGGTTTGAAGTTTAAGGAGGAACTCACTTCTTCTCAATGGACCGATATCACCCGTTTCGAAGGTAATGCCAATGCCTTGCGCATGCTCACTCACGCCTTTAAAGGCCGTCGCAAAGGTGGGTTTGCCATGACTTATACCACCATTGCTTCTATCCTTAAATACCCTTACGAATCGGGTATAGGCCTGAAGAAATACGGCTATTTCCAATCGGAGAAAACGACTTTTCAGCACATTGCCAACACACTTGGCTTAAAACTAATTGACGAAGAAAAAGGGATATATGCCCGCCATCCGCTGGTTTACCTGGTTGAAGCTGCCGATGATATTTGTTACCAGGTAATGGATATTGAAGATGCCCACAAGCTGAAAATCCTTTCCTACGAAGAAACATATGATTTACTAACCGGCTTTTTCGATAAAAAGAAGGAAGCTCATGAGTTCACTAAGATTGAGGAAATATTCAATGACGTGACGGATAAGAATGAGCAGATGGCCTTTTTACGTGCTAAAGTCATTGGCAAACTGGTTGGCCTTTGCACGGAAATATTCTGGAATAATCATCAAACCATTCTTGAAGGGCAGTTTAAAGGTGGCTTAATCGATCACCTGACAGGTACCGAATTGGAAGCGATGGAAACATGCAAAACAACCGCCTTTAAACGCATCTACAAACATCCTTCTGTGGTTGAGATTGAGATAGCCGGATATCGCATATTGGGTACATTGCTCGAAGAGTTTATAAAAGCGGTTACCAACCCGAAGGATTTCTACTCAAAAATGCTATTACCTTTTATTCCAGAGCAGTTTACAACAGATGAAGAGACGCCACTTTACGAGAAAATACAATCAGTATTGGATTTTATCTCGGGTATGACCGATGTATATGCCTTGGATTTGTATAAGAAAATTAGTGGTATTGGGCTGAAGTAACCTGAGACAACGAATGGTGCTACTGGCTGAAGCCAGTTAACATTAATATGCCTTTCTTTCCACAGTTTTCATTAATTATTATCGGTAAGATAGAGCTCTCTGTTTTTGTCGAGAAAACGATATGAATCTATACACTTAAATACGACATAGCATTAAGTGTTAATTATTAAAGTAAAATATACTGAAAAGAATTTACATACTGGCTTTAGCCGAAAAAGCTGATTAATCAGGTAATTTTAGAACTTCTTTAGGCAAAATGCCTTTTACCTTTTTAAACATGGATGAGAATTTGGAAAGATTTTGATAGCCTAAATCATAACCGACTTCCATTACGGAGTAGTCACCTGATTTAAGTCTTCGGTAGGCCTCATCCATCTTGGCATGTGTATAAAACTGGTAAATCGAACAATCATATAAAGTCTTGAAATCACGCTTCAACTTCGACACGCTTATACCATATTCAATTGCAATATCTTCAATAACTACTTTCTGCTCTAAGCTGCTTAAAAGCTTTTTCTTAATATTCAACAGACGCTTATAATCGTCAGCATGCAGGCCGTTTAAATCATTGGCTACCGCATGATTTTTTGCCATTATCCATAAAGCGGTAAAAGCTTCAAGCCCTCTTGCTATAACCAATGAACGATTACCAAACTCACTCTCTCTGAAATAAAAAATATCGTCTGTTATCCGTTCTATCTCCTTTGGCAAACTGGCATGATAAGTAATCGGGTTATGATCACCAAACAAAGTATGATAGGTTTCGATGGCTTCAGGCATTAACTCCATTAGGGCATCTTTCCGAAACTTAAAGCCAATCGCTTTGAAATTGTGGTTGGCAGGAAACTCAGTAACCAAAGGGAATAGACCATTATGAGCAAATACACCTTTTGTGGTTCCGGCTTCAACATGTTCCTTTTTCGATGAATAATGACGGGTTAATTGCCCTTCTTTAAATATGTTGATGTGAATAAAATCCGGTTCATCATCCGGAATATGCCTGGTCTCTAATATTTTGTTATATAAGCCCTCTGTTACAACCAGTTCAATTCCTCTATAAATTTCATAAGTCGTCAGATGACATGCTATCGACGCATTATTAATCGAATAAGTATCTAATGTTCGTTGCCCGCCAAACTTCTGATGCAAAGCATCAATATAGTTAGTGGCAGGACCTTCTTGCATATTAAGTACTTCTCGCTCCAATCTTGCTGATTTACGATGAATAACTCTAAAAATAATGTAATTCAAACTCTAAACAAAACAATCGAAAGAGCTGAATGGGATAGCGCTTGACTTATTTGGGATAAAATACCTCGTTACATCACAACATCTTTGTAATGTAAAATTTAATTAATCATTTAAAGTTTTGAGTCATGAAAACATTAAAGTCAATTTTCGCAGTTAGTCTTTTTATTGTCGGTTTAAGTTTAACATCATGTGGTAGCGATGACAAATACATTGCTCCTGATGGTTCGCCTGAAAATCCAATTTACACCGAGAAACCTGCACATCTTCCCGAAGGAGATGCGGTTCAACCACTCCCTCCTGAAATTGCTCCTAAGTAATTCTATATCTCCGAGTCAATATTCGTGACTCCGTATATACTCTAAGGCTGTCAGTAATTATTACTGGTGGCCTTTTGTATTTTTCTACTTAACACTTGTTATTCAACTAATGTTTTAGTTAATTTGAGTAACAAAATTGAAATACTATGAACCTTAAGACCCAAATTGCCGGCATTACTGCACTTATTATCTGCAGCATCAACAGTATTAATGCACAAAGCGACGTTCAGATTTTGCTGGCCGAATCGCGTTACAACGATGTTATTCAAAAGCTGTCACCCAAAGCCAACTCGCTATCAGCAACAGATAATTATTACCTCGCCATTGCCTATCAACAAACAGGTTATCCTCATAAAGCCATTGATTGTTTGCTAAAAGACTCCACTAATTTATCAACTCAACAATTAGATTTATTAAGCCGCAGCTACATGAGCAATGGTAACTATAGCAAAGCTTTACCGATTTGCAAGAATCGTTATAATGCAGAACCTAACAACGTGATTAACCTGTTGCGATATGCCGAAATCAATCATTTCTATAAAGATTTTGATGCCAACATTAATTTGCTCGGCAATTTCACCAAACACGATTCAACCAATCTAAGCGTTAACACACTTTTAGCCGAAACGTATGAGAAAGCCAAGGTTCCCAACTCTGCCATCTCAATCTACAAAATGATTTTATCACAGTACCCCGACAATCAAAAGATTGCTGTGCGCTTAGCTAACTTGTATTTAAGACAAAAAATGTATGTTGAGTGCCACGACCTTTGTGTGCCATATATTGAAAAGCTGGAAAATAACAAAAACTTCCTGCTGATTGCCGGCCTGGCTAATTTCAAAAATGGCTCTAACCACAATGTTCTGGTCATGTTCCGACGATTGGAGGCACAAGGTGATAGTTCGTTTCTAACCAAGAAGCACCTGGGCATTGCTTCGTATCGATTAGAGAATTATGATAATGCAACTAAATATCTGAAATCGGCCTTCAAACTAAAAGATGATGACCCTGAGGTTGCCTTTTTCTTAGGTGCTTCGCTTGGACAATCGAACCAGCCGCAAAATGGGATTATGTACCTCTATTTAGCCATGGAACTAATTAAGCCATCACCAGTATTGATGGAGAAAACAAATGTTAAACTGGCTATGATTTATTTTGATATGGGGAATTACAAGCAAGCCATAAATAACTATCACGAGGCTTTTAAATACGATAACAAACCGCAATATTTATATCGTCAGGCTTCTATCTACGATTATCAGCTTAAAGACCCCAAAAAGGCCAAAGAAATGTACCAATTGTTTATTGATGTACTACCAGAGGAGCTGAACCCTAAGAAAGGCAATGAACGCTATGCTATTAAATTGAAAGAAGTGGCTGAAAACCGCTTGACAACATTAACTGAAGAAGATTTCTTTAAGAATGGAATATAGTTAGGTCAATAGGTCTTTAGACCAATAGGTCATTAGAAAAAATAAACTCAAAGAAGATTAGTTATCTTTTGTCTTGAGTTTGTAATCTAATATCTTTAAATCATGAAAAATCTATTAAAAAAGCTGCACCGATCTTTATCAGTGCAGCTTTTTTGAGAATAAAACTAAACAACTAATTATTTTATAAGGCTTTTAAAGCAGCATCATAGTCAGGCTCATTAACAATATCGTCTACCTGCTCGCTATGCGAAACTTTACCGTTTTCATCAACAACAACAACGGCGCGCGATAATAAACCGGCCAATGGGCCATCCACCATTTTAACACCATAGTTCTGGCTGAACACCTCGTCTTTGTATTCCGATAAAGACACCACATCATCTAATCCTTCAGCACCACAGAAACGAGCATGTGCAAAAGGAAGATCGCGTGAAACACAAAGCACAACAGTATTGTCCTGCTTTGAAGCTTCCGCATTAAAACGACGCACCGAAGCTGCACAAACACCTGTATCTACACTTGGGAAAATATTTAAAACAACTTTTTTGCCTTTATAATCGGCTAGCGAAACTTCGCTTAAGTCTGTTTTTACTAATGAAAAATCAGGAGCCTCTGCCCCTACTCGTGGAAGATCTCCGGCTGTACTAACCGGATTTCCTTTAAATGTTATTTTTGCCATTTTGTTCTATAATTTTGTTATGTATGCTAAACAAGGGTTTTGCCCCTTTTGTTTGAGAAAAAAATAATAAAAATGGCTGAAAACACATCAGTCTTCAGCCATCTCTATGATACTGTTATACTTAAATAGTTATTTTTTATTCATCTTTTTGCTCTTCAGCCAGCGCTTTTTGCACCTTGGTTTCATTGTAATAGGCAAAGAAAGAAATTACGCCCACAACCACAATAGTATAATACACGAATGCAGGTATTGGCACCGGATCACCTTTGGCATACGAGTGCATGCCTGCCAGGTAATAGTTAACACCCAGGTAAGTCATCAAAACCGAACTAAAGCTGATGACAGACCAGAAATTAAAAGTCGTTAACCCCTTCATACCCGGTATAAAACGCATGTGCAACACAAAGGCATACACCAAAATAGTGACTGCCGACCAGGTTTCTTTCGGATCCCAACCCCAGTAGCGTCCCCACGACTCGTTGGCCCAAACACCACCTAGAAAAGCCCCGATGGTTAAGAAGTAAAGACCTATGGTCATCGACATCTCAGCAATTGACGACAACTCTTCGATGGTTAAAGAAAAAGCTTTATTGTTTTTAGGCGATTTTACGCCAAACAATATCAAGTTAAGGAATCCTAATAAAGCACCTAAAGCCAGGAATCCATAACTAGCGGTAATGATGGCTACGTGTATGGTTAACCAATATGATTTTAATACCGGCACCAGGTTGGTGATTTCCGGATTCATCCAGCTAAGATGCGCTACCATTAAGATAATACCTGTAAAGAAGGACGAAACAGACAATGCTATAGGGCTTTGTTTGCTGAATAATAAACCGGCCAACAAGGTGCTCCATCCAATGTATAACATCGATTCGTAACCATTACTCCAAGGAGCATGACCAGATATATACCAGCGAAGAGCTAAGCCTAAAGTATAGGCAGCAAAAGCCACTACAATTAAAATGAAAGCACCTTTCACAATCCATTTAAACTGCCATTTCGGATTTACCAATGTTGTTAACTGGAAAAACAAAAGAATCAATCCCAATACCAGGAAATAAGGCATCAGACTCATAAACAATGAACTATTGTTATAGAATATCTCAATCTTTTTCTTGCTTTCTGATGGCAGGATTTCGTTACCATATTTCTTTTGGTAATCGCCTATAGCCTTTAAATAGGTGGCCTCCTCAACTGTGTTTCCCGATGACAAAGCTTCGAGGTACATACCAAATAAATTACGCACCAATAAGCTGTCTTCACTAGAGAAACCTTCTGGTTTAGCTCCGGGAGCTAACCAACTGTCCTGCGGATTACCTGGCTGAGGAAAAAGCTTTAAGAAGCTTCCCATCTGAGACATATAAAACACATTTATCTGCTCATCAACCTTAACCGCTTCCTGCTCCAATTTATTACGATAAGCCGGACGCTTACGATAGGAATCCTCCACCAGCTTGCGGATTTTATACTGACCATTGGCAGTAAAGAAATCTTTGAAAGACGCTTTCTTACCACTAATTTGTAGCATGCCTTTCAGGTCATCGTGCTTAACTGTAATCATTGGCATCGTTTGCCAATAGGCAGCATCAATCATCATGCTCAGCACTACTTTATCTGCCGACCAGCCCTTAAATGTGTGGTGCTTGGCCAGCTTGCGGAGTACTTCACTATTCATGGTGTTAAGCGGCTTCATGCGTCCACCGTTATCCTGTACCCACAATTGACCGAAAGCTTCGGCACTTTCCTGGCTAATGTTATGTGGCGGATTTAACTCATTGGCCCATGCTGATGTGCTTAACAAAGTAACTAAAAGCAGAGTCAATGTTTGTTTCTTTTTATAGATCTCCGATGTACGCTTTATCAACTGGCGGAAACGCGTGTTAGGCGCAACCAGCGCAGCAAACATGCCAAGGCTCAGCAAAAAGTAACCCAAATAAGTTAATAAAGTTCCCCACCAGTCGCGGTTAACCGACAATATCGTTCCTTTCTCATCCCTATCATACGACGATTGGAAGAATCGATAACCGTGGTAGTTCAATATGTTATTCATAAAAATACGTCGATCTTCTTTTAGGCCGGTACGCTCATCAACAAGCGTTACCTCACTGGCAAACGAGCTAGGGCTTTCACTACCCGGATAACGCTCTAATTCAAATTTATTTAACTTTAGTGAGAAGGGTATTTGAATAATTTTAGAACCATAGCTCACGCTAAACTGAACACCATCAATCTCTTCGACAAACGCCTTACCTAATACATCCTTCTGCCCAAATACAAAAAAGTCTTTACGCTTATCGCCCAACTCGGCCACAAATTTAATCGCATCGGGTAATCCTCTTCCCTGATCACCTTCTACTGAAACTGGCTCAAGGCCTGCACTTTCCATATAACTGGTCAGTACCATACGCAAGTCTCCAACACTATACAGAACACCATTATACAAGGGATGAATCGAATCGGCAGCAAAAGTTTGACTTGTCCCGGTTTGCATTTGCATCATTCTGGCCTCAATGGAAGGTTTATAATGCGGCATGCCGTCTTTTATGCTTAAAATAAGTGCCTGTCCGTCTTCTTTCTCAGGGTTAAAAGCCACACGGTAATCTCCAACTTGCACTTCGTCCCCTTCGAATAGTGTAAACTCTTGGCGCCCTGAAGCAGCGGATAAAACCAGGTTAATAGCAGGTTGTCCACCCGGCTTTTCTACCGTACGCGACATAGCCTGAGGAATGTAGATATCACTCCTTAGTTTTAATGTTCCTTTGGGCGTTGAAAAGCTGGCAGAATATTCATTAGGACTAACGATTGAAAACAATACACTTTCTTCATCTGATGCACTATAATCGTTAGCTTTAATTGAAGCATTCACAAATTGCTCGCTCGATAATATTTCATTCGAAGTGGCTCCTTCTCTAATATGCATCATACCTTCGTAGCCCACATAGCGTGTAACTGCTGCTCCAATAATGATGATTAAAAAAGCCAAATGAAACACCAAACCAGGTAACTTTTTTGTGCTAAAACTTTTAAACTTTAATAAATTTCCAACCATGTTAATGGTCAATAACACAAACACCAACTCAAACCACCAGGCATTATAAACCAATGCTTTAGAGGCATTAGTGCCAAAATCATTTTCTATAAATGTAGCTACTCCAAGCACCGCAGCTAAAAAAAGTAATAAACTACCCATCAGCCAATAAGCAGTTAAAAACTCGAATAATTTCTTCATATTTATATCAATTGGATTTTATAACTAACGTGTTCATTATATGGTCTCTTGTGATTAAACAACAAACAAACCGACGCTCAAAATAGTAAATAAGACCAAGAAATCTGAAATTTACAGACATATTTTTCACCCTTTCATTAAATAATCATCTAGCACACGTTTAACTTTCACTTTTTCCTGTCGCTATTCTTACCAAGAACTGTTTTGCTACTTATTAGCTGTAAATCACACCTTTTGTGATAACTTAATACTAAAAGAGAAAAGCAATTAATACTATTGAATCAAAACCTAAATCAATCATTCATGATTTCTCATCGTATAATCCTCTAACCGGCTTATATATTTCAGTTTTAAATTATTCAGAAATGACAACCTTTTAATGGCATTCTCGTATTGAAAGCCTATTACTAATCTATATTGAGTGTGTTATGAAAATTACAACGAAAATTATTGTTTTTTCGTTAGGGATGTTGTTGATTTTAGCATTGGCTATTACTATTCCATCAAATTACATCAACTATAAAACCCAACAGAATGATTTGCTGACTCTAGAAAACCTGCATCGCAATGATTTTGATGAATTAGTGAAGCATGAGGTAGAAACCGTCATTAGCTTATTAGATGAAATTTATGCCGAAATTGAAACTGACACCCTCAGTTACGAAGAAGGTATAACATTGGCAGCTAACATTGTGCGTGAGTTAAAATATGGCGACGATGGCTACTTCTGGGTAGATACCAAAGAAGGTATTAATGTGGTGCTATTAGGTAAAAAAGATGTTGAAGGCAAAAGTCGCTGGGATCTCCAGGATGCTAAAGGCAACTATTTAATCCAGGACATCGTTAAATCAGCTACCACAGGCGATGGTTATACCGAATACTGGTTTCCTCGTCCGGGTGAAACTGAAGCTGCTCCTAAAAGAAGTTACGCCGCCTACTTCGAACCTTTTAACTGGGTTGTTGGTACTGGTAATTATATCGATGATATTGACAAAGCCATTGACGCAGAGCACGACATAAAAATGGCCCAAATGCGCCAAAGCATTGTTACCAGTGTTATCATCACTTTACTTATTTTGATTGTTTTTTCGGGTCTAATCATTTTTGTAGGAAGACGTTTTGCATCCACTATCATCGCACTTTCAAAAACTACCGAAGAAATGGCCATTGGTAATTTGATGGTTGATATTCAGAAAACACATAACGATGAGATTGGCACTTTGCAGGAATCGCTGGCCAAAACCACCAATAAGCTCAAAGAGATAATGGGCGAGATTATTGAAGGTTCAGGCAACGTATTGGCAGCCAGTGAACAGATGGCTCAATCGGCCGAGCATATTTCTAACGGAGCTACTTCGCAAGCGGCATCCACCGAAGAAATATCTTCTTCGATTGAAGAGATGGTGTCGAATATACAATCGAATGCCAACAATGCTTCGCGCACTGAAGTAACAGCAGGCAAAGCTGAAAAAGGCATTAACGAGCTTCAGGATACCGTTAAGAAAAACCTGGAGGCCATGCAAAGTATTACATCAAAAGTAGCAGTAATCAAGGAAATTGCAGTACAAACCAATCTATTGGCCTTAAATGCTTCGGTTGAGGCTGCTCGTGCAGGCGAGGCGGGTCGAGGATTCTCGGTCGTAGCTGGCGAGGTGCGTAAACTATCGGAGGTAACACAAGCTGCCGCGGGCGATATTGATGAACTATCGGTTAACAGCCTGGAAATTGCTGAGAAATCGTGGCAAGCCATGGAAGAACTACTGCCAGAGATTGCTAACATCATCCAGATGATTCGGGAGATTTTAGCCTCAAGCAAAGAACAGGAAGCCGGTGCTAATCATATCAATGGAGCCATTCAATCATTGGTTAGTATTACATCAGAATATTCAGCATCATCCGAAGAAATGGCTTCCAGCTCCGAGGAACTGTCGCGTCAATCTGAAATGCTAAACGAAACCATCTCATTTTTTAAAATAAAATAGTACTAAAACTCATAGTATCATACATTGTAGCAACTTGCACAGCTTGGTGCTTTTTTGTTGCTTTGCATCGTTTTTTTTATTGGAACATAACTTAGGATAATTATAAAAATGAAAAAAATTCTTTCTACACTAATGTTAGCCATCATTACTACATTAGTGATTGCTCAAGAAGAAAAACCTTTTAAGGTTGAAATACATGGTTTTGTTGGTGTTAATGCCTTTCTGGACACACGCCAAAGTGCAACCGCTCGTAACGGAAACATCTATTTATTTCCAAAACCAGCTAGTCTGGATGCAGAAGGCAATGATTTAAACGATAAAGCGTATTCGGATATTGATGCTGCGTTTAGCCGCTTCAATGTCGGAGTTTCCGGACCTGAAATTTTTGGCGCCAAAAGTTTTGCCTTTATCGAAGGCGATTTCTTAGGTGATAAAAATACCAGCCACCAAGATGTAGGCTTCCGCCTGCGCCATGCCTTTATACGCCTTAACTGGGAGAAAACAAGCTTATTGGTTGGTCAGTACTGGCATCCATTATTTATTACCGAAAACTATGCTAACACTGTCAATCTAAGCTGTGGAACACCTTACAACCCACTAAATCGTCAACCCATGGTTCGCTTGGGCTATCAATTAAGTGATAAAATTGAGGCCATTGGTTTTATGATGAAGCAAAACGACTTTTTAGACAAAGGAATGCACGAAGCTTCTGAATACTCAATGATACCCGAAACTGCTTTGCAATTGAAATACAAATCAGAAGGCTTTTTTGCAGCGCTTACGGGCGGTTATAAAGTTTTAAAGCCATCTTTATATGACCCAAATATTTACAATGATGGCAATGGTGCTAAAGTTGCAACCGACGAAACAGCTAAAGGTGGCTATTTTACGGCTTCGGTAAAAAAGGACTTTGGTCCATTAACATTTAAAACTTCTGCCCTGTTTACAGCAGGCATGACTAACATCGTAGTACTTGGTGGTTTTGCAGAAAAAGACAATGATACGGCAGAGAGAGAATACACGGCTCTTCGCAATTTTGCTTACTGGGCCGATTTTGAATCTAATGCCGAAAAAGTAAAACCAGGCGTATTATTTGGTTATTCACAAAACATGGGAGCCTTTGACAAAGCTAAACCATTAGCCGGTTATACCATTGGTGGCGATATTGCCAGCATGTACTCAATTATTCCACGCGTAAGATTTATGGCTACACCTAAAATCTGGTTTGGTGTTGAATGGATGTATGTAGTGGCAGCTTATGGAGATTCATACGATGAGTATGCAAAACCAATTGACACCACCAATTATAAAAACAACCGTCTAACAGCAAGCATGCGTTATACTTTTTAAACTCTTAACTATGAAGCAAAAACTAGCAGTTGTAGCCATTTTAATGATTATCGCCGGATTTGGAATGATACACAGTACACAAGGCACGATGGAAATAATCAGTATGCTTTTAATTGGCATAGGTTGTGCTTATCTGCTATTTTTGTTGCTTAGTAATAAGTCGGGGGTTAAGAAAACCAACGACGATTAAATACGCATAAGCATGTTTTCGAAAGAGGAGGCAAAAGAAATACGACAGCTATTTTGGCATAAACTGGAAAATCGTACGCGACGCATTCCGGGTCAGAAAGGCAAAAAAATAAAATGGATTTTTGACGAAACCAATATCAAAGGTTTAGACCTTCGATTTGACATCAATCGTCAGCGCGCCATTGTGGCATTGGAAATCAACCACCGCAGCGAAAATCGTCGTTTGCAACTCTACGAAAAACTGGAAGCTTGTAAGTCTATTTTTGAATCGGAATATGGTGGAGAACTCACATGGGATTATCTCTACTCGAAAGACGAAGGACGAGATGTTTGCCGCGTGTATGAAGAATTATCACCTGCCGATATGTACCAGCAAGAGCAGTGGCCCGAGGTGATGAAGTTTATGATTGACCGAATGATTCGATTGGAAAAAGCCTTTCTGGAAGTGAAAGATTTCTTATTGCACGATGAGTTGGGTGCCTAAAAATATAGATTATTAGTGAAAGAGGCTTATCCATTTGGGTAAGCCTTTTTTGTATACCAAACATACATGCTCATTGGCTGTGAAAAATCGCCCGACTTCATCTGAATAAAAAGGAAATTCAAGCGTTAAGTTTGAACCGGCATTGTGGTCCAAAATATGAAAGATAATAGCCTTTACTGCCTCCAAATTGCTCGAACAATCGCCACAATGGATTAATGAAAGTTTCTTATCAGACTTCAACAAAAAAGCCCCTGCAACCATTTGGTTTCGCTCATCGTAGGCGGCATATAAGCCTGCACTCTTGTAGCGCAAAGCAAAACTTATCATCTTAAGCAAAGCCGGCAACTCATCGCCATTGGCATAAACACCAGGGCGATTGACAAAATTCAAATATTCGGAAGCATCCATTGCCCGCACAACATTAATTTTCTTTTTCTTATATAATTCAATGATGGGCTTCAATTCGGGCTTAAAGCGCTTTTCCAGACGTGAGATTTCAGAAATCAAATCCAGCACCGCAAACTTTCTGGCCTCGCACCTAAGCGCTTTCATTCCTGGCAGTTTATTGTGCGTTCCCATCACCAAATTAATATTAAAATAAGGAACTGTTTGAAGCATTAACCAGGCCGCTTTTTTATTGATTGGCTTTTGGTTTATAATACCTAAATAGGGCGTCCAATGGGGACAATATACGGTTTGGAATCCTATTCGTTTAAGGGGCAATGGCAACACTGCTTCATAATCATCGGCTACAACACCCTGCCAATCGTCGCACACAATATCCAGATACCACGATTGAGCAAATACATGGCCATTGGCCGAATGCTTTATGCAATCATCCCATTTCTTCTCATCAATCTCACTTCGCTTTAGCCACTTAAACTCCATGCCTTTATATCATCCCTTCATCTGCATACGAAAAATACGAATCATCGGTCACTATAATATGATCCAACACCGGAATATCCATAATTCGGCCTGCTTCACTCATCTTTTTGGTGATTTTGGTATCTGCTTCGCTGGGTTGCCGATTACCGCTTGGATGATTATGGCACAGAACAATAGACGAAGCCAAATGGTCGATGGCCGATTTTAGGATTAAACGCACATCAATTACGGTGCCTGAGATACCACCCTGACTCACTTTGTTTTTAGCAATCACTTTATTGGAGCGATTGAGCATCAACACCCAAAATTCTTCATGCGGCAAATCACCTAATATAGGCTGAAAAATATCACACACTTCCTGACTGGATGCGATTTTACTACGTTCTTCTGTTTCTTGTAGCTTACGCCGTCGCCCTAATTCAAGCGATGCCACAATGCTAATGGCCTTCGCATCTCCCACTCCATGATATGATAATTTAAGGTCATTCACCGTTTTCTTACCCAAAGTATTCAAATTATTCTGACAATCGCGGAGTATCTTCTTCGAAAGTTCAACAGCACTTTCTTTAGCACTGCCCGACCCAATGAGTATGGCCAACAATTCGGCATCGGATAAAGAAGCCAATCCTTTATAGAGCAGTTTTTCCCGCGGTCGATCTTCCAATGCCCATTCTTTAATGCTGAGGTGTTGGTAGGTTTCCATCGTTTTCTTTTTGCAGAAAAGATAAAGAGGCTTTGCGAGAAAGTAAATATTGGACACGAAAAAAGCTCTTCATTACTGAAGAGCCTTATGAGCAGTCCCTAGGAGAATCGAACTCCTGTTTCAAGGATGAAAACCTTGCGTCCTAACCACTAGACGAAGGGACCTTAAGCATTATTTAGGCATAAAGTTTTATTCGCAGTCCCTAGGAGAATCGAACTCCTGTTTCAAGGATGAAAACCTTGCGTCCTAACCACTAGACGAAGGGACCGTATACTTATTCTTAAAGCGTGTTAACGTGCTTTGTTAACTTTGACTTTAAGTTAGCTGCCTTATTCTTATGAATAATGTTTCTCTTAGCCAATTTATCAAGCATAGAAGCTACTTTTGGAAGCAATTCCTGAGCTGCCTCTTTCTCAGATGTACCTTTCAATACTTTCACAGCATTACGGGCAGTTTTTGCATAGTAACGGTTGTGAACTCTTCTCTTTTCTATCTGACGAATGCGCTTTTTAGCTGATTGATGATTTGCCATCTTTCTACAATTAAAAATTGTTATTCTTTATATCTTAGCAGTCCCTAGGAGAATCGAACTCCTGTTTCAAGGATGAAAACCTTGCGTCCTAACCACTAGACGAAGGGACCTTAGAGCCTTTGAACGTGTTTGTTCGTCTCAAATGCGGATGCAAAGATATATCAAATTAAAATCCCTCCAAATTTTTTATTAAAAAAAATGCCACTCATTTTTTAAAAAGCAAACTACATTTCTCATTATCTTACCCTTATACGCTCAAAAAATCTAATGCAGACAATTTACTCTTAATTAATTTGCACACTTTTTATTAATTCCTTTATTTTGCACCAAGTGAAAAGTGGAAGGATTTGGCTGATTGCAACCACTTAAAAAAAGTGCTAAAACGCATAATTCGTTTGTACTTCCCTCCTTTTCACATATCAACTTTTTTTAATGATTAATCTGTAGTATATGTATTACAGAACTTATTTTAAATGATATGGGATATTTATTTACATCAGAATCGGTTTCTGAAGGACATCCAGACAAAGTATCTGACCAGATTTCAGATGCCTTATTGGATAATTTCCTGGCTTTTGACCCTAATTCAAAGGTAGCCTGCGAAACATTAGTAACGACCGGACAGGTTGTTTTAGCAGGCGAAGTTCACTCAAAGCACTATGTTGATGTGCAAGAAGTAGCTCGCCGTGTTATTAACCGCATTGGTTACACCAAAAGCGAATATCGCTTCGATGGTGACTCTTGTGGAGTTCTATCGGCCATCCATGAGCAATCATCAGATATTAACCAGGGTGTTGAGCGTGAAGAGAAGATGGAGCAAGGTGCCGGCGACCAGGGTATGATGTTTGGTTATGCATCGAAAGAAACAGATGATTACATGCCTATTTCGCTTGAACTATCGCATCGTTTATTAATGGATATGGCTGATATTCGTCGCGAAGGCAAAGAAATGACCTATCTACGTCCTGATTCAAAAAGCCAGGTGACAATTGAATATGGTGATGATAACCAACCAAAGCGTGTTCATACGATAGTAGTATCGACTCAACACGATGAGTTCGACGAAGACGAACCAATGTTGGCTAAAATTAAAGACGATGTACGCCATATATTAATACCTCGCACTGTTTCGCAATTACCAGAACGCGTTCAGGCCTTATTTGACGATGAGTTCATCCTTCATGTCAACCCAACTGGTAAGTTTGTGATTGGCGGACCTCATGGCGATACTGGTTTGACTGGCCGTAAAATTATTGTAGACACCTACGGTGGTAAAGGAGCTCATGGCGGCGGTGCTTTCTCAGGCAAAGATCCTAGTAAAGTTGACCGTTCGGCTGCATATGCTTCTCGTCATATGGCTAAAAACATGGTAGCCGCCGGTTTGGCCGACGAGGTACTGGTACAATTATCATATGCCATTGGCGTTGCTAAACCTGTTGGCGTTTTTGTTGATACTTATGGAACTTCAAAAGTTAACTTAAGCGATGGCGAAATTGCTGTTAAGATTGCAGAAGTATTCGATCTTCGCCCGGCTGCTATTGAAGAGCGCTTAAAGTTACGTAATCCAATGTACGAAGAAACGGCAGCCTATGGCCATATGGGACGTACACCTCGTACGGTTAAGAAAACGTTTGAATCGCCATATTTTGGTGAGAAGGAATATGAAGTTGAGTTGTTTACCTGGGAGAAATTAGATTACGTCGATGCTGTAAAAGCTGCATTCGGCTTATAATACCGATTGCTCAATAAAATGAGCCGTATTTTAATATTTAATCGGTATAATTTCTTAACGACACTATATAATAAAGACCTTAAGGCTTCAAACACCTTAAGGTCTTTTTGTATTTTCATTTGAAATTTAAGTCTTCTTATCGCTTAAAATAAGCAATGGTTTCCTTCAACTTCTCTGCTAACTGCGTCAGATGTTCAGAGTTATTTGTAAAGATAGACGCTGAACCAGAGTTTTGCTGCGTCACTTCGTTTAGCTCCTGAATGGCTTTATTAACCTGCTCTGCTCCACTCTGCTGCTCATAGCTCGATGCCGTAATCTCCTGCACCAATTGGGTGGTTTTCTCTATCTCCGGAATAATTTCCTCTAATTGATGTCCTGATTTTTCAGCTGCTTCAACACCATGCTGCGTTAAGTCAATAATTTCAATCGCTGCTTTTTGTGAACGCTCGGCCAGCTTTTTCACTTCGGCTGCCACAACAGCAAACCCTCTTCCCTGCTCACCTGCTCGCGCTGCCTCAACAGCTGCATTTAAAGCCAAAATATTAGTCTGCTTGGCAATTTCTTCGATGATGGTAATTTTCTCAGAAATTTTCTGCATTGACAGGGTCGTTGCTTTCGAACTTTCGAAGCTCTCTTTAATGCCATTGGCCGAAGTGAGTGCTATGGTTTCTGTTTGCTTCGAGTTAGCACTGTTCTGTTGAATGGTCGCCACCATTTCTTCCATCGATGAAGATATCTCTTCAGATGAAGCCGCCTGATTGGATGCACCAGCTGATAACTCATTAGATGAACTAGCCAATTCAACACTAGCCGAATTAATGGCATCAGAGCTCTCTACAATTTCACTAATGATATTCTTAAGGTTATCCACCATATCTTTTAACGCGCGCCCTAAATCACCTGCTTCATCTTGTTGGTTGTCGTCAACATCAATGTCAACATTTAGGTCTCCATCGGCTATCTGTCGCGATATTAATGCACTTTTAATGATAGGACGAACAATACTACCAGCAGTTAGGTACACAATAATATACAATAAGACTAGTCCTATGAAACCAATTAAAATACTTCGATAAAAGATACCATTCGCTTTGGCCAGAATAACATCCTTTGGGACTTCAATTCCTAAAGTCCAGGTGGTTTCTATCCCTTTAAATTGAACCGGAGTAAATGACACGTAATAATCGACATCGGTTGATGGATTGAGGTATTCAAAACTATAATCGGAATTTTCTAAGGTCTTCTGTAGTCCATTCTTAAAATCATCTGATTCATACTGAATAGCTTCAAAAAGTTTCTTTGAAGTTAATTCAGCATTAGTATGAGCCACAATACTTGTATCGCGCGAAACCAAATACGAAACAGCTCCCTCATATGGTTCCATGCTGGAGATAATTTTCGACATGTCGTTCAGGTTAATATCCACACCAACCATTCCAAGAAACCCCCCACTGGCATCTTGCAAAGGCGCAATAATTGATGTCATTAAAATACCTGCTAATTCTTTAGTGACTACATCGTAATAGGGATCCCAAATATTGGGACTGTTAGCCTTTCTGGCTTGATAATACAGGCTGGTCAGGTTATCGTTATTCATATCAACATCCTCTGATGTTTGGGTTAATTGCCCTCCTAAGCGAAAAACAACATTACGACGACGACCGTTTCTCATATTATAGGTTTCATCCAAAGCCTTCATCTCCCAAATCTGCCAGGTCGACAATAAATCCGGGTTATTTTCGAGCCATCCAAAGAGCATTCTATCAAATACCTCATCTCTATACGATTCATCCATCGCTAAATAATTGTTGTAATTATCGCGTGTTGTATTAACTGCCGTTATCACCTGGTTAATATCGTTCTGGATCAGATTACATGAGGCTTCAAGGTTAGCATCTATAATGGCTTTTGAGTCAGCCAAAGCATTTTTCTTTAAGCTTATACTAATATACCCTAATGTGACACCATAAATAATTGTAAATGATGCAAGAATGTACAGCAATAGCTTACTTTTTAAGCGTAGATTCAATAATTTATTCACACTGATCGATTTTGGCGTTTGAAGGATGTAGCTAGCAATATGGCATTATTTACGTGTAAATGAAGTAAAAGTTTTGTTTTGGTCAAATGATTTTTAACATTTTTAAACAAAAAAAAGCCCGACCCATGGCCGGACTCCCTCAACTTTAACCTAACCCAAATGCAGGTTATTATTTAAGAACAACAACTTTAAAAGCTAATTCAAACTCATCATATATCATCTTATCTCCTAGATTATCAAAGAATTGACCAGAGCCATAACGAACATCATATTTAGTTCGATCCACCTTAAATTTTCCTTCGAATGTATTACCACTATTGCTTACTTTAAAGCTTACAGGATGTGTTTTACCTTTAATGGTTAAATCACCTTTCACATCATACTTATCGCCATTTGACGTTACCTTTGTCAATTTCAACGAACTCTCGGGATAGGTTTCTACTCCAAAAAAATCGTCTGACTTAAGGTGGCCAACCAGCTTGGTGTTATAATCTTTATTTTCAATATCAGAGCAGGTTATAGAATTCATATCAATCACAAATTCACCGCCAACAATTTTTTTATCAGTCATCTCCAATTTGCCCTTTTTGAAGGCAATTTTACCAGTATGTTCTCCTGTTACCTTTTCCCCTGTCCAAATAATTTCACTTAAGGCAATATCAACTTTCTTTGTTTGTGAGCTTAGAGTTACTGCCACAAAAGTTAGTATAGCTAGTAATAGTGTTCCTTTTTTCATATTAATAACTTTATTGGTAAGTAATTATGAAGAAAACAGCACGTTTGTAATAATGGTTCAATATCACCCTGTTAAAAGATTGTTAACAGACAATCAAATAAGTGAGACATATGTTCAGGATAAAAAGCATCCAACAAGCGACCTCACAAGCTCATCACTCTGATTTACTGCCATTTTAAAACTCCTTTAAGTTCGATACATTGAAATTACCTGACGGCTGACGGCTGGCTTAACTCGCAATTCATGCCTATTTTTACTTTTCACAATTTATGAACAGAGCTTTAAAATAACCACTTGAAATCAAGGACAACACATATGAAAATTCGATTATCGTTATTATCTCTCGTACTACTTTCTGGTCTTTTGGCAGGCTGCCAATCGAATGTCAATCAACAGGATGATATACTTAGTTACATCGATCCTTTTATTGGCACCGGTTTTCATGGACATACTCTTCCGGGCGCTACTTTACCATTTGGCATGGTGCAACTAAGCCCCGACACACATCTAGACGGTTGGGATGCCAGCAGTGGCTATCATTACGAAGACTCCGTGATTTATGCTTTTAGTCACACACACTTAAGCGGCACCGGCATTGGTGACTTAGGTGACGTGGCGCTTTTACCCTATTCCAATACAGATGAGTCCATACCTGTGGCATCTTTTAATAAAAAGGACGAACATGCTTCACCCGGTTATTATTCGGTTTACTTGCAGAACTTCGATATTGATGTGGAATTAACCAGCACCTTACGTGTTGGCTTGCATAAGTATTCATTTGGACAAGCCGATGATCGCAACGTGATGTTCAATCTGGCACATGTGCTCCAAGCCAATTGGGGCAATGCCATCACCGGCAACACCTGCACGATTGTTGACAATCAAACCATCGAAGGTGTTCAGCAATCAACGGGTTGGGCCAAAGACCACCTGGTGGCTTACCGCATCGAATTCTCTGAACCTTTTGAAGAAAAGCGTGTCATTATTGACGACAAGAGCATTGACACAAATAATATCCAAGCGGTAAATGCACAGGTTCACCTTAAGTTTGCCAACAACAATCAACCGCTTCTTATTAAAGTAGCCATTTCAGCGGTGGATGAGAAAGGTGCAGCCCAAAACATGCAAGCCGAATTACCAGGTTGGAGCTTTGAAGAAACATATAAAACAGCTCAAAGTGAATGGCTAAATCAACTCGAAGGTATTCGTATTGAGTCGGAGGACAACACCATTAAAACCAATTTCTACACAGCGCTTTACCACAGCATGATGGCACCTTTTGTATGGCAAGATGTCGATGGTCGTTATCGAGGCATGGATAAGCAGATTCATCAGGCACCAGAAGGACACATCAACTACACGGTCTTTTCATTATGGGACACCTTCCGGGCTTTTCATCCGCTGATGACCATTATCAACCCCGAGAAAGCGGGTATCTGGAGTCAGGCTTTGGTGCAGAAATACCACGAAGGCAGCATTCTGCCTAAGTGGCCTTTGGCCAGCAATTACACCGGCACCATGGTAGGTTACCCTGCTGTTTCGGTATTGGCCGATGCTGTTGCTAAAGGTTTAGCACCTGATGATTTAGCTGAGTGGTTGGAAGCATCTGTCCAATCTGCAACCTGGCGCCCTGATTTTGTAAAAAAACACAAAGGCACATTCGCCGAGAAAGTAATGTCGCGCCATATCTATTTTAAAGAAAACCTGGGCTGGGTACCTAGCGATTCTGTTGCTGAAGCGGTATCCTATGGTTTGGAAATGGCTTATTACGATTGGTGTGTGGCGATGATTGCAAAAGCAGCCGGTAACTCAGATGTAGAAAAAGAGTTTATGGACAAAAGCAACTACTTTAAACATTACTTCGACGAAGCATCGGGTTTGATGCGCGGCAAAAACCATGATGGCTCGTGGGTAACACCCTTCCGCCCGCGTTATTCAAGCCACGAAAAAAGCGACTACGTGGAAGGCAATGCCTGGCAGTGGAGTTTCTTCACGCCTCATGCCAATGAGCAGTTGATTGAATTATACGGCTCGAAGGAGCGATTCGAAGCCATGCTCGACACTTTGTTCACCACCGACTCAACCATTGAAGGCGAGCACGCCTCGGGTGATATAACCGGGTTGATTGGGCAGTATGCCCATGGTAACGAGCCCAGTCACCACATGGCCTACCTCTACAACTGGACCAATGCACCTTACAAGACCAATGAGCGCTTAGACCAGATTATGCGCAACTTCTATCTACCAGAACCAGCCGGAATTATTGGCAACGAAGACTGCGGTCAAATGTCAGCCTGGTACGTCATGAGCGCTTTAGGATTTTACCAGGTTTGTCCCGGCGATGCCACATATACCACCGGGCGCCCAATGGTTGACAAAGCCATTATTCAAGTGCCAGCTGGCCAGCTGGAGATTATTGCGCACAATAACTCAGCAGAGAACATGTATGTAGATAAAATCCTGCTTAATGGCAAACAATTGGAACAACCATTTTTTACGCATCAGCAGCTAATGCAAGGTGGTAAACTGGAGTTTTACATGACGAATCAAAAATAAAACTCAACCAAACCTAACTACATGAAAAGAAGGAATTTTATTAAACAATCGAGCCTGTTGATGGGTGGAGCACTTATTGCTCCATCAGTTATGGCTGCTACGGATAAAACAATCGATTTTAAATCGATGCGTCCAGTTAGAGAAAAGCGCTGCTTTACCAGTCAATCGGTAGATAAACTCATTAAAACAGTTAAATCCGATATGGCCGACACAGAGCTGGCCTGGTTATTCGAAAACTGTTTTCCTAACACACTCGATACCACCATCGACTTTGAATACATCGATGGCAAACCGGATACATTTGTTATCACAGGCGATATCGATGCTATGTGGCTGCGCGACAGTACGGCTCAGGTTTGGCCCTACATGCCACTCATAAAAAAGGATAAGGAACTGCGCGAGTTAATTAAAGGCTTGGTTTTTCGTCAGACCAAATGCATTTTACTCGACCCTTATGCCAATGCTTTTTATAAGGATGTCACCAAAATTTCGAAATGGAAGAGTGACAAAACCAAGATGCTGCCAGGCATCCATGAGCGAAAGTGGGAGATTGACTCACTTTGCTACGCTGTTCGCTTAGCCAATGAATATTACCAAATTACCGGCGATACAAGCATTTTTGATGAGGACTGGCAAGAAGCATCGCGCCTAATAGTGCAAACTTTTAAAGCTGAGCAGCGCAAAGATGGCACAACACCATATACCTTCAATCGCACTACTGGTCAGATGCTCGACAGTCCGGTTCATTGGGGCTTGGGTCGTCCGGTGAAGCCTGTTGGACTCATCTGTTCTATGTTTCGTCCTTCGGATGATGCCACATTGTATCCGTACCTGATACCATCCAATGTATTTGCGGTCCTAAGTTTACGCCAAATGGCTGACATCCACACCAACATCATTCATAATCATGCTTTTGCTGATGAATGCCAGACTTTAGCAGATGAAGTGGACAAAGCCATTAAAAAATATGCCATTGTTGAACACATGAATTACGGCGAAATCTATGCCTATGAGGTGGACGGTTTTGGCAACAAAGTTTTTATGGATGACGCCAATGTACCATCGCTGATGTCGTTGGCGTACCTGGGCGCTCATCAACCCAGCGATGCTTTGTACAAACGCACGCGAGCCTTCTTACTGAGCAAAAACAATCCTTACTTTCTTCAGGGTAAAGCAACTGAAGGCCAGGCTAGTCCGCATACCGGACAAGACAACATCTGGCCCATGGGCATTATCCTGCGTGCAATGACCAGCACCGATGACGATGAAATTACCAAATGCCTGACCATGCTCAAAAAAACTCATGCTGGTACAGGTTTTATGCACGAGAGTTTCCATAAGGATGATGCCTCGAAGTATACACGCGATTGGTTTGCCTGGGCCAACACCCTGTTTGGTGAATTGATTGTAAAACTGCACAACGAACGACCTCATCTGTTAAAACGAACTTTGTAAACTCAGATACAAAAAGCTCTTCAACATCCTATAACCCATCTGGTATGTTGAAGAGCTCACCTAACCGACAATTATCAATTAAAATTCAATGCGATAGTTGATAACCGGAAACAAGGCCCATTGGTATCCTTCTTCCACGTTTTCTTTATTGTTGTTCCAGTAATCGTATACAACCGATTGGGCATTGCTGATATTCTGAATATCCAACTCAAGCGTCTGAGTACTTCTTTTTCGATTAATGCGGTAACTCAATTTCAAATCTACCTTGTAAAAAGCATCACGCTGTTTACTAAAGGCCGTTTCATCGGGACGTACTGTGTAACCCTTATCAAACGATTCCTGCGCGTCGATTGGGGAGTAATAATTACCACCGGCAACAACCGTTCGCAGATTAACACCTAAAGTCTTATCCTTTTCCCGACCTATCGGAAAATCTTTCCCACCGGTAAAATTAATAACATACCCATTGTTGAAGCGAGTGTTACGTTCCCTCTTATCAAAGGCTTTATACTTTGAATCAAACACCGAGCTGGTTAGCAAGAAATAGGTATTATTACTCAGGTACTTCTCTAAGGTCGCTTCCAATCCGTAATTTTTACCAGTTCCATCGTTACTCAGGCGCTCCGTAATATAACCCGACATATCGTTAAGAATCGAATATGAAGACCCTTCTTCCATCTCAACCGGCACATCGTACAAATACTGGTAATAGGCTTCGAGTTTAAAGAGCAGGTTGCGATGAATTCGATTTTCATAACCCACTACATATTGCAACGATTTCATCAACTCCAACTGCTTATTATATTGATGTATACTACCATCTTCCAATAAAGTGCGCGCCAGATAAATGGATGTATTTTCAGCTTTTGAGTGCAAACCGGCACCAGCTGTAAAGGCCTGGTTATTCCTAAATTGCCAACGTAATCCAATACGTGGATCAATGGAGTAATGGCTGTTGATATTCATGTACTGGGCATGAACGCCTCCACTAACGGTTAATGTGGATGCAGGACGCCACTTCACACTGGCATAGCTATTAATAAAACCTGCCGAACCATTATCATCGAGCGATGTATACAGCTGTTGCAGATCATCATCGAAAATAACCATATTCATATCGTAAAACTGATGGTTATAGAAAGCTCCTCCTTTAAAGGTCAGTTTTGAGTTGAGTTTATGTGTCAGTTCACTGCCAACACGTAGCGTATGGTATACAAAACGATCGCGCCCTCTAAACTCATAGGCATCGTTGTCCTTAATAAACTCCTCGTAATACCACTTATTAAACGTTCCGGTGTACGATAGGCTTGACTTTAAATAGGTTTGTTCGTTTAGCGGACACAAGTAATTCAAACCTGTCACCCACATATCGGCTTCAAAATCCTGCTTATAGTCCTCTTCATCGGCTGTGATATAGCTATAACCTGCCACCCCAAATAGTTGCAACTTTCCTTTTTTACAGCCGGGCAGATTAATATTAAACGAAGCATCACCATATTGAGGCACTGCTTCACCTGCCACTTTCACGCCCATATTTTTCAACAAAGCCAAAGATGAATAACGAGCATTCACCAGGTAAGAACCGCCTTTTGCCATGGGACCTTCTGCAGCCGCATCCACACCTAAGATGCCACCCTGAACAACATACTCGCGCTTTTGGTCATTGCCTTTTCGCAAATCTATGTCGAACACGCCAGAGACAGCATTGCCAAACTCGGCCGGGAATGCGCTGGTATAAAAATCGGAGTTACTTAATATCGAACTGTTCAATATGCCGATGGCACCACCAGTAGCCCCTTCATTGGCGAAATGATTGGGATTAGCCACCGGCACCCCTTCAATACGCCACAACAAACCTCGCGGTGAATTACCTCTTACAATGATTTCATTATTTCCTGTTGGATCGGCTATTACACCTGCATACGATGCCACCATACGCGCCGGATCATTAAAGCCACCGGCATAGCGCTGGGTTTCTTCGACACTAAAAGAACGGGCACTAATCATCGCCATCGAATTAGCAGCCTGACCTTTTTGTTGTGTACCGGTCACTTTAATCTCCTGCAAGCCAGTAATAGCTTCGCGCATTTCAATCTTCAGTACTACTTCCTTACCGGCTGAAAGCAACACATTGGGTAATTCGAGCGGCTCATAACCCAAAAACTGAAAGCGTAAATTGTAGCGCTTGACCAGCATTGGTTCGAAGGCAAAATTACCATCAACATCCGTTATCGTTCCAATGACCGGATCTGAATCTTTAATAAAAACAGCTACTCCAACCAATGGCATTTGTGTATCTTCATCTACCACCTTTCCCCTGATAATGTTATCAGCCGATGGATTATTGGCTCTCGCTAAAAGGCATAGCATTCCCACGACACAAAGTGCCCATTTTTTTGATAAAAACATGACTTGATGATTGATTAGTTAATTTGCTTTTAAAGACATACGGCTTGAAGAAGGGTTGCATCAACTGAAAAAAAACTCAAAAATTTCAATCAATTCTTAATTTGTTTTGTTGTACTTTTACACTAAGACGTTTATGAATTTTTTAACCCCTAACCATTATTATGAAACACATTAAGAAAAGGTACTATGTGCTAATGGCACTGGCCCTTATTATTTTTCTCTTACTTTTTTTCCTTTCTACATTTATTCGAAATTACGTCAACAATAACAGTAAAGAGCTGGTTGGACGAAAAATTGAATTGAGTAACCTAAGTATCAATTATTTTCGGGTGGCTGTGCGAGCCTCTGACCTGATGGTTTATGAAACGAATGAAACCGATACTTTTGCCGGCTTTCGAGAGTTTTACATCAACTTCGACCCTACCAAATTACTGGGTAATGAATATTCATTTTCTACCATTTCGCTTGATAGTTTGTTTGTTAATGTCATTCAGGATGAAAATGGCTTTAACTTCGATGATTTAATTCCTCCAGCTGATTCAAGCTCTGTTGAAGAAACTGACACAACCTCCAGTTCGCCATTCCGTTTCGCTATTCATAACATACAACTATTACATGGTCATGTTAGCTTTTATGACAAAACCGTTGATAATAAATTACGATTAGATGATGTATCGCTTAACCTTCCTTTGATAGCATGGAACAGTGAATCATCCGATGTGGGTATTGAGTTTGAGTTTGGTGAGCAGGGAAAAGTATTTGTCGGGGCACACGTTGATCAGTTAAAAAAGGATTACAATGTGGATTTCAGAGTTGAAAAACTAGAGTTAAAAGATATATCAAGTTATGTGGAAGACGCAATTGATGCAGGTGGCATTGAAGGCTTTCTCAATACCAACCTTAACATTAAAGGTAGTATTGAACGAACCAATGAGATTTTTGTAAATGGTGAATCAAGCATCGAGTCGTTCAGATTATGGGATTTGGATGGCAATGATGTTTTTAGTGTTAATGAGCTAAAGGTTGGCTTAAAATCTATTGATGTGGCCAATGAAAACTATCGCATATCGGAAGTCTTAATTGACAAACCAGTTATTACTGCCAGCCTCTATAAAGACATGAGTAATATCGAACGCATGCTATTGCCTTTGGAGACAACTGACAGTACTCAAATTGAACCCAAAGAGGCAGTAACTGACTCAACGGTCAGTAAAATGCAATTTCGGGTAGATAAACTGGCAATTAGCAAGGGGGAAATCATCTTCACAGATCATACCTTGTATCGCCCTTTCCACTACGATTTTAAAGAAATAACGGTCGATGTAAGTGATGTTACACAAGATGCTGAAACTGTTCCGGTTCATTTTTCTATTAATATGAATGATCAGGGTACGGTCAGTGGAAAGTCAACCATCAACATGCTTAATCCGGAAATATTCGACATGGAAGCACAGGTGAAACATCTTCGCCTCATGAGCTTTTCTCCTTATACCGAATATCATATAGCGCGCCCAATTACTCAAGGCGATTTTAATTACGACCTGAGTATTAAAATGACACCTACTCATATGATGAATAACAACGACATTGTCATTAATGAATTGGAAATTGGTAGTAAGACAAAGCACGAGCCCCAGGTGAAAGCACCAGTAAAATTAGGTTTATACCTGATGAAAGACCCCAAAGATGTCATCACAATACATATGCCGGTTGAAGGTAATCCATCTGACCCGAATTTTAGTGTGCGAAAGCTGGTGTGGAAAGCCTTCTCTAACCTACTGGTTAAAGTCGCTGCATCGCCTTTTAACGCATTGGGCAATCTGGTTGGCACACGTCCCGAAGAATTGGAAAGCATCCCAATGCCCTATGCACAAGATTCGTTGGAAACGGCACAGCGCGAAATATTAGACAAAATTGCTCATATCACTGAAAAGAAGCCTCAATTAATATTTTCATTTGAGCAGCAAACCGACCCCGATGAAGAAAAATCTGCGATAGGTGTTAATGCGGCTAAGAAACAATACCTGGCAGAAAAAATGCCAACTGGCTCGCCCGAAGAGATTGCTCTTTTTAATGATGCGCTTAACAGTCTTGATATTAATGATGAGGAATTTGTGAGCTATGTTAATTCAAAAGTTGCGGAAGCACCTGATATGGCAATCGAACAAAAATGTCGTCAACTAATTGGTGAAAACCAACTGGATGATGAATTCAGAAAGCTGTTAATGAACCGTAACGAACTAATTGCATACTATCTGTTGCAGGAAAAAGGTGTTGACTCAACCAGTATAGAGGTTAATACTGCAGATTTACGTAACCTACCTGAGGAATTACGCAAATGCCATTATAAAGTGGAAGTATCGGTGAAATAATCGAATAACACAATGCCAGAACCGCTACCAATACAACCTACTAAGTGTCGTAATTGCGGAATGTTGTTCGAAGGTAATTTCTGCAATAATTGCGGTCAAAAACACATTGAACACAGACTTAATGCCCCTTTTATCTGGAAAGACCTGATTGAAGGAGTTTTTAATTTTGATTCCGGTGTGTTTTTTACCGCTATGCAGTTATCGTTGCGGCCAGGGTATTCAATCCGAAGTTTTATTGAAGGCAAAAGAGTTAACTATACAAGTCCAATAGCTTATCTTATTATAACAGCTTCGATATTTGGCCTTTTATATCATTTTTTTGAGCCCAATTTTGCGGAGCTCTATCAAACCAGCTCAACTCAGTTTAGGAATTTAGGAGAACAAATCATCGGTTCAATATATAGCCATTATACCATCTCTTCATTATTATTAATTCCACTTACAACCGTTTTATCGTATGTCATTTTCAAAAAACAGGGATATCGAATTATCGAACATGCTATCCTGAATATTTATATCACCGGACATACAATTCTTATTCGCATCGTATTTTTTTTATGCCTCTTTCTTATTAAAGAACATATTGAACTGAGTAGTCTTCGATGGATATTTCAGATCATTTATTTTTCCTATCTGACATGGTGTTACGCCCAGTTTTTCAGGTAAATAAAGCCGATTAAAGTTATTTTATTAACGCTCCTTTATTACATAGCAACGTTTTTATCTGCTTTAATAACTGTTACCGCAATTGTTTTGTATTTCAGTAAACATGAAGAATTATTCAGGCTGTTGGAAAATATTTAACAGTAGAGCAACAACTACTTTATATTTCAATTTTTTCTAAGGGCTTTTTAATAAAAGATGGGGCACTAATGCGATAACCAATAAAGAAGCGGTAAAAAGCTCTGGCTTCTGAATTGACTGCTGTTGTATGTTCTTGCTCATATCGCATCCCCTTCATATCTACATAAAGACCTGAATAGAATCGTTTGTTGTTATAACCTAATCCAACTCTTGCCTGAAAGCCTAATATAATATTATTCTGTTTTGTCACTGTATCACCGGAAGACAGACGTGTAGTCAGCTTAGTTTTTAAAACCCCAAACTCTGTTAACATCCCCAGCGAGCCATAAAATTTTTCATTAATAACAAATGTATGTGCATAACCGGGCCCTATGCCCAATTCAATATTGCTAGTTTTCTGAGTATTAACGGCTGCAGACTTATCATCAATGCTGTAATAGCGAAAGTTTAAAACAGGCATAAAACTACCTGCGCTTCTCAACTGACGCTCGGTTTGTGTGGTTAGGTGTTTAAATGAGAATCGGGTATTATTGTAATAGCCCGATAACACTGAAAACCCTTTATAGTGTAAATCGGGAAACTGTATATATGGCTCATCAGGCGTTCTTTCGCCATAACCCTCCGAATCTTCGAGATAATAGCCTTTCACTTTAAAGTAATTAAGATTAAAAAACAGATGAGAGAAGATGAAAGAGGTCGCCATCTCGATTGATTTTGTTTTACCTTTAAGCTGCTCATCACCATTAGATGGGAGAAAATCAGGTGATACTTTAAAGCCCACTGATAAAAATCTGTAGTTGAGTTTAAGACCAAGCTTTGTTGGTGTATTAGGGTAGAGTGTTAATTTGGTATTGTTTGTTTGCACTTCAAAAACGTCATAAAGATTCGTTAATGAAATATCAAATGCCAATTGATCACTCATGCTTTCAATCCATACATCTCTAATTGTATCCGATTTTTGTCCTGCACTACTCATACAATTAGCCAATGCATAAGTAATAACAAGAACAAACCTAAAAAAACGTTGAACAGGTGTGGATTCGCAAAACATAACAACACAGCTTTACTCTATTAAATATTAACACATTAACAATTATCCACACCCGTATGTTTACTACTTTGGTAGTCCTACCACAACTTATTTTCTCATACCCGGAAAAAGCACGTAACTACTCAAAACCACTTCGGTAACATAACGTGTTTCCTTATTTTTATCTTCATACTGACGGTGGGTTAATCGCCCTTCAATGGCCACTTCGTTGCCTTTCTGAAGGTATTTTTGTGCTATTTCAGCCTGTTTGCCCCAGGCAATAATATTGTGCCATTGTGTTTCCGTTCGTTCCTGCCCGTTTGCACTATTAAAATTCTCATTAGTTGCTAATGTGAATTTTGCCAATTTACGACCATTATCAAATGCTTTAACTTCAGGGTTCATTCCTAAGTTCCCTACTAACTGTACTCTGTTCCTTAAATTTGCCATGACTAGTATTTTTAAATGAATATTAAATTGATGAAACAAAGGTGTGGCAACATTAATGCAGAAGTCGGTTTTTAATTATTTAGAGTTGTTTAGGTTTCGTTTAAACCCGTTTGCAATTGCTTAAAAACGGTTATATATTTACATATCTGATACTTACAAAACCATCCCTTATGTCTGAAAAACGTTTATGTCCCGTTTGCAATGATCCGATTATTGGCCGTATCGATAAAAAGTTCTGCTCCGACCAGTGCCGCAATAGTTATAATAACCGAAGATACAGTAGTGAAAATGCTCTGGTGCAAAAGATTAATCGCACACTAAAAAAGAACTATTCTATTCTTCAGGAGCTAAACCAATCAGGTAAAACAAAAGTCAAACGCTCAAAACTATTACAGGAAGGTTTTGACTTTAACTACTTTACAGGCACCTACATCACACAAAAAGGCGCCGCCTACCACCTTTGCTATGATCAGGCTTATTTACCCTTAAGCGATGAATTGTATTTATTGATACAGTGGGAAGGATAATACCAGCTCTCATTCAATTACATTCTGCTCCTCAGGTATTGTTTATTCGCAATTTTAGAGTGACTTATCAATGGTATACATCAGATTAAAATATTCACTGTCGCCTGTGGCACCTAAGCGCACCATCACCAGGTTTTTATTTGGATCAATATAGAGTACTTGTTTCATTATACCCAGAGCAAAATAACAATCGGTGTAGACAGTTATTCGCCATGGTTTAGAAGCCTCAGGTGCTTTAGTGTCTTTCCAAACTTTAAAGTGTTGGTATTTGTCTTTGTATACTTCGCTCATATTGGCGACAGCCGCAATCGAATCCGTAAAATAACGATTCCCCAGACTATCAACGCCATTGCCATCGATACTCCACCACTGATTACGGTAGCCTTCATTTTCAATTTTGGGAATGGCTGCCACTTTCACCCATTCTTTCGATACAATTTGCCGTCCATTCCAATTGCCATTGTTTAAATACAAACGACCAATTTTTGCCAAATCAATGGCAGTGGCACTGAGTCCACAATAAGCTTTGGCTGAACGGTGTCGTTTATCATCCAAACTCCAGGTAGCTCGGTTTTCCATGCCCATTGGTATCCACACTTTTTCTTCGAGGTATTTGCCCAACTCTTTACGAGTTGCTTTTTCAATGGCGATACCTAGTAAAGCAGTACTTGCACTCTGATAATCGTGCACTGTGCCCGGCTCGTGCTCAAACTCCATGCGCTTAAGTTGACCCAACTGGTTTCTGCCATAGTACAATTTAGCCATGTCTGCGAATGGATTACCGTAAGACTCATTATACTTCATTCCCGAACGCATATCCAACAAATGCTGTATTGTCAGGCTTTCATACTCCGGCGCTCTGCCCTTTAATTCAGGAATATATTTGGTAATCGGGTCATTAACATCATGGATATAGCCATCATCAATGGCAATGCCTATGAGCAAGGAAGTGACCGACTTAGATACTGAGAAGAAGGTAGAAATATCATCACGTTGAAAGTCTTCGTAATATTTCTCGAACAAAACACTATCGTTTCTAATCACCACAAAAGCATGTGTGCTTGACGGTTCCAGAATCTCATTAAGTAGTTTACATGAATCTTTCCCATAAGTAATTTTGAGCGTGTCGAAAATTAAATTATTCGCTTCAAGAAAGTGATAAGGTTTGTCACCCGTATTTACCTCGGTATAAGGAAAAATTTTATAATCAGTAATATCAGCCTGGTAATATGCTACTTCGCGATATAACAGCTGACAGGAAGATAAGAATATGAGTAGGGCTAAGCTTAGCACTTTCGTTTTCACACCTTTCATCATTAACGTATGGAAATTTGACTGTTATAGAATTGCTTCAACGGACTCTTTTTCCACTCGACCATCTTTCAAACGGATAATTCGTTTACCATAATTGGCAAATTCCTCATTGTGTGTCACCTGAATGATAGTGGTTCCTTCATCATTTAGTTCTTTGAGAAGGTTCATTATCATTCGCCCTTGCTCTGAATGAAGATTACCGGTTGGTTCGTCCGCTAGTAATAGTTTAGGCTTTGCCGCAATAGCGCGCGCAATACCTACCAATTGCTGTTGCCCACCAGATAATTGTGCCGGAAATAAATCTTTCTTACCAACAATACTAAAACGGTCTAAAATATCGGCAACAATGGCTTGACGCTCTTTGCACTTAACCCCTTTATAGACCAGCGACGTTTCAATGTTTTCGGCAACAGTCATCTCATCAATCAGATGATAGGCCTGAAAAATAAAACCCATGAAGTTGCGATGGTATTCTACTCGCTTTTTCTCTTTTAAGGAAGTCATTTTCTCGTCAAAAAAATGATATTCACCTTCGTTTGCTTCATCAAGTAAACCAATAATATTGAGTAAAGTGGATTTACCAGCGCCCGATGGCCCCATAATACTGATAAACTCGCCTTCGCCAATGGTAATATTTATATCTTTTAATATATATGCTTTCTGCGACTTGTGATTGTAGAATTTAAAAATGTTGTTGAGTGTAATCATATGTATAGACTTATAGATGTTAGACAATTAGATTGATAGACTTTTACTCATACCTGAGTGATTCCACCGGATTTCGTCTGGCAGCTTTCCAACTTTGCCAGCTAACCGTAATGAGTGCGATAGCCATGGCTACCAAACCTGCCAAAGCAAATATCCACCAACTTAGTTCGGTTTTATAAGCGAAGTTAGAAAGCCAACTATTCATGGCATACCAGGCAATGGGACAGGCAATGATAAAAGCGATGGCCACCCACTTGATAAAGTCTTTATTGAGCATCATCAATACTTCTGATACTTTAGCACCGTTCACTTTGCGGATGCCGATTTCTTTGGTCTTGGTATCAATAATAAAAAAAGTTAAACCTAACAAGCCGAGGCAACTAACGATAATGGTAAGAAGGCCAAAAATAAATATCAATTGTTGCTGACTCGCTTCTTTCAAATACATTTCCGACACCAGCAAACTCATAGGTTTGATGGTAAATGGCCCATCGGATTGACTCTTTAGAAAGGCACTAACATCTCCCTGCACTTCCATTTGTTTATCTACGGTTGTTTTAATTAAAAGATGATAGGTTCTATTGGTGTTGTAGTGAATGACTAAAGGTTCAACTGCGGTGTAAAAATCTTCAAATAAAAAATCGCTGCAAACGCCTACTACCTGATATACTTCAAAATTTTTCAGACGTACATCCAGAGCACTGTCAACACCACCTAATTCGCTGGCAAAGGTTTCATTGATAATAACACTTTTTGACTCATTGAATTTTTCGGGTATAAAAGTGCGTCCGGCCAGCATTTTTACCTGCATGGTTTCGAAAAGCTTCTCATCACTTTTGTACATTACTTTGTACAGCTCCTTCTGGTTCGCTTCGGCATCAACACGGTTAAAACCTGTCGTGCGACTTCCTAAACCATCGAAACTGCCATTGGTGAAGCTAAACGATTGAATATGCGGATTGGAAGAAAGGTATTCAGTGATGGCCACCTTTTTTTCCTGTATTGGATAATCCCAGCATTCGGCCACTATTACACCTTCTGGATTATAGCCTTTATCTCTGTTCGATGTATAGTTTAGCTGGCGTTGCATCACAAAGGCGGCAATGCATATTATGATTGAAATGCCAAACTGAAAAACGATAAAAGCCTTTCCGATTGTGGGCCGTGTAGAATTAATATTGGTATTGCTTACTAATTTTTGCTTAGCTCTGAAGGCATAATAAAAACTTGGATACAGAGACACAATCAGCGTAATAAGAAATGCGATGGCTATATGCATTAGAATAAACCAATTGATGCCAAACACTTCGAGTGGATTTAGTTGAAAGGACTGCGAGATAACCGGTAAAGCCTGAATGCTGATTAAAATGGAAAAACATAACGCCAATACAACATAAACGCCTATCTCTAACCAACAATCCAATATATAATTAAAGCGTGTCGCTCCCAGAAACCCTTTAACAGCCATTTGCTTTTTTCGTCGCCCAAAACTGGCCACCAACAGATTAACAAAATTGAGGCATGAAACGATTAACACCAATACTCCACTTGAAAAAACCAAAAGTACATGTCCAAGAAGCGATTCTTCACCAGGATGATTCAGATGCACTTTATCGAGCGGATAAAACGATAAGGTCATATCAAACTCATGGTCATTTTGAAATACCACATTTAACTTTTCTTCTAAAGCAGCAATGGAAGCATTGCTCTTTATCCTTGCCAAAGAATAATAGCAGAAATTATTCCACTCGGTACAAGGTTTAAATAGGTCTTCATCCAGTTCGAACAAGCAAACTGAAGTTGGCTGAAAAGTTGAGTTGGACGGAAAATCTTTATAAACACCGGCAACGGTAGCATTAATTGAATCAGATACAATCAAATTATTACCAATGCAATCGATACTTCCAAATAATTTATTGGCTAATGATTCGCAGATAAGAATTTCGCTGGAAGCATCGAACAAATTAGATTTAGCAGTGATAAAATTAAAATCCAGTATTTCTAAGATATCCTGTTCAGTCGCATTTATCTCTTCATACAATATTGTTTCACCAGCCTGAATCTTGGTTCTATCGGGCCAATACTGATAGGAAACGACTGCATCAACCTCGGGATACTTTCCTTTAATATATCCGGCTAACTGGAAGGGAACGACCAAATCCGATTCTTGCGAATCATTTTCCATTCCCCGAATTAAATACACCTCGTTGTGGTGCTCAAAGTTTTTATCGTATGAAAAGTGCGTATAAGTCCAGATAGCAATAAGTATAAAACTACTCATTCCTATGGTGAGACCAATAACATTGAATAGAGCAATGTGTTTTAATGCCAGAATATTCCGAATGGTTTGATGCAATTTCTTCATAGTAGGTTATGTTTGGTTATTGTTTATTCGTAACGAAGCGCTTTAACAGGATTTTGAGAAGCTGCTTTGTAAGCCTGAATACTTACGGTTATAACCGTAATTGTCATAGCTATCAATCCGGTGACAATAAAAATCCACCAGCTCATTTCAGTTTTTACTGCAAAATCGCTTAACCATTTATTCATCAGGTACCAGGCAAAGGGACATGCAATCACAAAAGATAAACCAACCCATTTCACATAAGTGGAGTTGAGCAAAGCAATAATTTCAGAAAGCGTTGCCCCATTTACTTTGCGCACACCAATTTCTTTGGTTCGTCGATTAATTGAATAACGAACGATACCGAATAAACCGGCAATACTAATAACAAAAGCAATCAGCATTAACCAATTAGCAATTTGGCTGGCCACTTCTTCAGATCGATACAAGTCTTCGTATGCGCTATCAAGAAAATGATACGTAAATGGATAACTTGGTGTTGTTTCATCCCACATCGTTTGTAACTGAGTAATAACAGCTTTAGGGTTATGACGGACTTTAACCATGACTAATCCATATTTTTTATCAGGAATAGATAAATAAACCTGCGGGTCAACTTTTTGATGTAAGGACTTAGTATACGCATTTTTCACCACACCTTTCACAATATAATCACCTCTGAAAGTTGTTGAAACTTGTTGTCCTATAATAGATTGCTCTCCTAATATTTTAGCTGCTGCCTCATTTACCACACAATAGTTCAACGAATCGTTAACTCCAAACGGATTAGCACCTTGTACCAAAGGCATCTCCATCATGTCAAAATAATTGGGTTTAATGTAACAAACTTCCATTAAACACTCGTTATCAAGATTATCGATTCTTTTAACCGACGAGCCCTGGTTCCAATCCAATGGCGAACATCCTTTGGCAGTAACATTCGTTACATCAGGAAAAGCTTTTATCTCTTTGGCGTAGCGATCGTAGTTATCCCTAAAACTCTTGTTCATCTCAAAGTAAATCACATTCTCCTTACTGAAACCCAAATTCATGCTTTGCAAATGGTCTACCTGCTTTTTAATGGTAATAGTACCAATCAACAATGCAATAGAGGCAGCAAACTGAAATATGATTAAACTCTTTTGAACCACCGACACTTTATTGCCTTTAAATTGGTCTTTCAGGGTTTGAACCGGATTAAAATGCGTCATATAAACAGCCGGAAAAATACCTGCCATCACTGTACTAAAGCTTATCAATGCTAGTAGCACCAAATAAGTGATTGGCGCAGTAAAATCGATGTTTAATTCATAGCCTATGATTTGCCCAAATAGCGGCGTAAACAACTCGGCCAGCAAAACGGCAAAAATGGTAGCGGTTAATGAGTAAATAAATGTCTCAGAAATAAAATCAAACACTAATTGTGCTTTCGTCGCGCCATTGGCCTTTTTCACACCAATTGATTTTGCTCTCAAAAACGAATTGGAAATAAACAAGTTGGTAAAATTGATACATCCAATAAGCAAAATAATTAAAGCCATTATGCCAAATGATATAACCAGCGATTTGCTTTGATGTTTGGTGTAATCAAAGCGGTACTTATGCCCCAGGTGAATATCGGTTAAAGGTTGTAATTGAAATTTTATCTCTATCGCCTTATATGGCTCAAACTTTTCAAGCGCGTGTGCTGTAATAATCGACTCTAAGCGTGTAACATTTGCATCCTCAACCAGTTTAACAAATGTGATAAAACTATCATTTCCACCCCATTTGGCATTTTTCAGATACGTAACTGCATCAATCCGAATAAAAGCTTCTATATTAAAAGAAGTGTTGATAGGCATATTTTTCATTACACCAACAACTTCTTTGTCTCCCTTAAAATCGACAATTTCACCAATAGGATTTTGATGAGGAAAATAACGTTGAGCCCAGTCTTCATTAATGATTATGGCATTGGGTTTGTTTTCAAAATCTTCAATACGTCCTTGCACCAAAGGAAAACTGAGCAATTGATGGTAGTTGGCATCAGCTGCATACACATTCTCAACACCATCTGTTCGATTACCTACTTTTAAAAAGCCATCGAGAGGATAAATACGTGTTACTTCTGTTACTTCTGGTAGTTTTTCCTTTATTTCGGGGCCGGCGGGATTACAAACAGCTCCGAGCGAAACCGACTCTCCATTGATAAATCCTTTGCGCGTAATGCGGTAAGTATTTTCAGCTTGGGGATGAAAACTATCAAAACTACTCTCGTTTAAACACCATAATCCTGTTATCAGGGCAACGGTGATACCCAATGCCAGACTGGCGATACTTAAAAATCCCGTTGTCTTTTGTTTTTGAAAATGACGTATAAATAATTTCAGGCTCTGCATGTGCGTTGATTAAGGGTAGTTGTCGTTCAGTTACTTGAATATATATCGTAGTGTATCATTGCGTCTTAGATGATTTCTTCAACCGGCGATTCTTTATGAATCTTCTCTGTCACCACATGACCATCGAATAAATTTATCGTCCTGTGCGCATACTCTGCATGCTCAGCTGAGTGCGTGACCATTACAATGGTGGTTCCATCTTCGTTGAGTTGACGAAGCAGGTTCATGACTTCAGCACCATTTTTTGAGTCAAGGTTCCCTGTTGGCTCATCGGCTAATATTAACTTAGGATTAGCCACTACTGCACGAGCAAAAGCCACACGTTGCTGCTGACCCCCCGACAGCTGCTGTGGAAAATGCTTGGCCCGATGCGCAATCTGCATGCGTTCCATCACCCTTTGAACACGCTCACGGCGCTCTTTGGCCGATAGCTTCAGGTACACCAATGGCATCTCAATATTCTCAAAAACATTGAGTTCATCAATCAGGTTAAAACTCTGAAAGACAAAGCCTATATTGCCTTTTCGCAGGTTAGTGCGCTGACGCTCTTTAAAGGAAGCAATCTCCTGACCGTCGAAAAACAATTCGCCATTTGAAGGATTATCCAGCAAGCCAATGATATTCAACAAAGTTGATTTACCACAACCCGATGGTCCCATAATGGCTACAAACTCACCCTTTTGTACATGGATGTTGACATTATTCAAAGCAGTAGTTTCCACCTCTTCGGTTCTAAATACTTTTTGTAAGTTATTCGTTTTTAGCATATTATTTAGTGCTTGTGTGCGCAGTGCACAGTGATTAGTTAAATTGTTTGTATTGTAAATAGCTAATGGCTGACAGCTATCAGCTAAAAGCTCTTTTATTCATATCTCAGCGCTTTTATTGGGTTTTGACTCGCCACTTTAAAGCTTTGCCAGGCAACAGTAAGCATTGTTATTATATAAGCCAGCATACCTGCTGCTATGAATATCCACCAACTGAGTTCGGTTTGGTAAGCAAACTTCTGAAGCCAGCTCGTCATATAGTAATAGCCCAACGGTGCTGCCACTATAAATGCAGCAACTACCCATTTTGAATAGCCTTTGGTCAATAGACTAATAACCTCCATAACCGTTGCCCCATTCACTTTTCTAATCCCAATCTCTTTTGTGCGAACAAGGCTCATTTGCAGAGAAGTTGTGAACAACCCAATCATTGACAAGAAAATACTAATGAAACAGCACACTGCTATAAGATTGATAAAGCTTTTGTTCTCCGCATGAATTATATTATACCTTTCATTGAGACTTAACTTGTCTAGTGGGTAATCATGTATCACCTCCTGCCATATTTTAGAAATTAGCAGATTGGCTTCGTTCCATTTCCTTACATCAGCTTTCACCAATAGATGGTTGTGTGAGTCTCTATATTCAATTATGGCTGGTCCCACAAAATTCATAAGGTTCGAATAATGAAAATCTTTTACAATACCTACTACCTCTTTATCAGAGCCCGGCAACTTTTCACCAAGCAAATCTTGATTAGGAAATAACTTAAGCAGAGACTCATTGATGAGGCATTTCTCCTTATTAGAAATGCCATCAACATTAAATCCTTTACCAGCCAGAAGGTTTAAATCAAGTGTTTCCACAAATTCAGCATCGCCACTAAAACCACAAGGCGTGTAGCTTTTGTCTTTACCACCTTCGCTATAGTGGAACTTAACCATCCAATGGCCCATTAATGGCGTTGATGAAGCTCCGGCCACATGCTTAATGCAAGCATGGCTCTTAAGTTTTTGCTTAAACACATCTATTTGCTCATAATACTTTGAGGGAATGGTGAGCACAATCACATTTTTATCCAGCCCCAAAGATTTGTTATTCAAGTAAACAAGCTGCTTTAGGATCGTGAAAGATGCTATAATAAGTACTATTGATGAGGCTATCTGAAAAACTCTGAAAACCGGGAATTGAGCATAGTTCCGCTTCTTTTTATCCAAAGCCTGCAGATTGATGATGCCAGAACTTTTAAAGCTGATTATTACATATACGAAACTAATGACTAATAGGACAATGAATACAATACTGACAAGTGCAACCTGATTAAGATGTAGCATAAAATCCAAACTAATTGATGCGTGCATCAGTTGGTTAAAAAAAGGCAATGATAAGGTGATAATAACACCACTCAACAGCATCGATACTCCAACCAACAGCAATACTTCCTGCATCATCATGGATATATTTGCCCCAATTGAGGAGCCATTGATTCTTCTAATCACGAAACTCCGCTCTCGCATCTTCAGTAAATTATCAAGCAATGATAAATAGTTGATAATTGAAATTAAGAAGATAATAATCCCAATTGCCAATGCGATGTACACATCTGTAATATCTCGGGTTATTTCAGCATCCGAATGTCTTTGATGCGTAAAATAGTTGGATGACAAGGATTCTAAATAATACGTACCCTGCGTTCCTGCATGTATTACCGGAATATGCTCTTTGTTGGCAGCCAACAATGCCTCCATCTCAGTTCGCTCAACATCCCGCGCTAAACGAATAAAAGCACGGCTATCGCCAGATTCCATCATTGTTATAATGTCGAACTGCAAATGAGAATTGGCCAATGGTTTTCTGAAAACACCAGTTACCACATACTGTTTTTTAACAGCCTCTTTTGTTGGCCTCATCAACTCTTCCAACTCTATCACCTGGCCTAATGGAGATGCTGATCCAAAATACTTTTCGGCCAACTGTTCAGACAAAACCACATTGTTTTCTGTTTCGAGTACCTTGTCGGACTGACCTGCAACCAGTTGATAAGAAAAGAAATCGAAAAAATTAGGACTTACCGACAGAGTGTTGGGCTTATCAAAGAAGGAATTATTATCAACAAACACCCGATTGGTAATGGTTGATTTAACCAGGCAATAATCTTCCACTTGCTCAAAATTATCTTGCATGTAGCGGGCTGCTCCCTCGCGTGCAAAATACATCCGGCTTCCAGGCGCAAACGGATCATCACAACTTAAGGCATATATCCTGTCTGAATATTTATGAAAACCATCGGTTGCTAACTCGCGCTGCACAAAAACACCAACCAGACACATACAAGTGATTCCAACTGACAGGCTAATTAGTATTATGATTGTACTAAATCGATTGTTCAATATGTTTCTATACGCTCTTTTCATGGTCTGTTAGATCAATTAATTACTCGTACCGCAGCGCTTTTATTGGGTTTTGACTGGCTGCTTTCCAGGTTTGACGCAAAGTCACCAAAATAGCCAATAGCCACACACATATTCCGCCCAACAAAAAGTAATACCAATGAATGGTTGTGTGCACAATGAAATTATTCATCCAAAGCTCCATCAGATACCACACCAGCGGCACGGAAATAACAAAAGCAATCGCGATGGTATAGCTGATTTTACGGTTCAATAATTTAAGAATGTCATAAATGCGCGCGCCATTGGCCTTTCGAATTCCAATCTCTTTCACATGACGTTGAGTAATAATAGTGACCAAACCCGTGATGCCAATAGCGGTGATTAACAGCGCAATAAAGCTGAAAAAACTAATGAGTTTAAAAAGTCGCATTTCGCTCTTGTAATAAGCTTGGTAAGTATCGTCCACAAAACCATAATCAAACATGTGGCTGGGTGAGATGGCTTTAAAGCAACTTTCAATATGCTCCAACACAACCGGCAGACTTCCTGAATACTTTACAAAAGCCATGTTACACCTTTTCCGGTTGAGCCAAAAACACATCGGATCAACCGTATGATGCAAAGAAGCATAATGAAAATTCTCGCAGAAGCCTATCAAATCGGCTTCTCCTTCAAATGTTGGAAACTTTTTGTTGAGTTTGTGTTCCCAGCTATACTTATCAATGGCTGCCTGATTGAAAATAAACTTATTGTCATCCAACAGGTTTGTGGAGTAATCGCGTCCATTAAGCACTTTCACTTCGAAAAAACTTAGAAAATTTTCGGCCACAGGCCAAACATAAAACGATGCCTGCTCGCCGTCAATCGTTCTTCCCCAACCCATCATGGTATTAGAGGGGCCATGCGCAGCATAGGTAACATCAGTAATGTGTGCAGAGTTTTCTAACTCCGAAGTGAAACTCTCAAGATTACTTTTAATCTTTCCGCTCAATGGAAACGAGATAACATTATTGCTGACAATACCCGTATCGTAATTGAGTAGAAACTGCTTTTGTTGATAGATGACAATCGAACTAATTATCAAGACCAGAGATGCCACAAACTGAAATGTCATGAGCACACCACGCATGCTAATAAATGATCTGGAGGTTGACGTTCGGTATTTATCCAGCAGCGTATCAGCAAATCGGAAGCCTGTTGGTAACAGCACCGAGATAATAGCAGCTGAAATGCAAATGGCGCTCAACATCAAGACTCTATCACTCAAGCTAAATTCCTTTAAGTCAAATGGCACCAACTCGGATAGCTGCGAACTACTAAATAACTCAACTAGTATATAAGCCATTATAGCTGCTAAAACGCACACAATGAGTCCTTCAAATAAAAGCGTCAGTCGGATATGCATCAGTTTAGCGCCATTCACCTCCTGAACAAAGAAATTCTTTTCGCGCGTTGGCATTATGCCACACTTAAAATTATAATAGTTGATTACACTGATAATCAACACAAGAAAGGCGATGAACAAGAACAAATCAACCGTCGATCGTTTGGTTATTTTTGCGTATTCATAGTTTACTTTTTCGGCAAAATGCACGTCCTTCAAAGCACGTAAATGAATACTTACTTCATCATTAAATTCTGCATTTATAATATCCTCCATTCGTTGGTTCAGCTCATCCGTCACCAAGTGCGGTTCAATTTCCAAAAAGGTAAGAAAACTACTTTCACTCCTTTCAAACCGTGAGGCGTTTTGTTTGATGCTCATAAAGCCTACCGGACTAAATGTACTATTTGAGGGAAACGCTTCGTAAACAGCACAGATTTCCATCTCCCTGCCATAATTAACCTGCACCATTTTACCAATCACACTCGTACTACCAAAAAGCTGAAGGGCCGCCTCATCATCAATGGCAATTTTACTTTTATCAATAAAGGCAGCATCCAAATCCCCAATAAGCACATCAAAAGTCAACATCTTACTAATTGCTGAATCAGCCTGAAAAACACGACCAGCATAGATATTATCGGGCTGCGTAGGATGCACAAGTACCTGGCCGGCATATGGCGATAGCGTGCTTGCATTTTTGATTTCAGGAATTCTATCTTTTAACAATTGGGCCGTTGTTCCTTTGTAAATCACCTGATCTCCAACTTCAACCCGATACACCGTTGCTGCCTTTTCATGATGGCTGTCGAAGCTATATTCGAAAATTACATAAAAGAAAATTATCAACGAGGTAGCAAAAGCCATCGAAAATCCAATCACATTCAGTAAACTAAAGTACTTTCGATGAACAACATGACGTAAAGCCGTTTTTAATAAATACCGTATCATCTTATCTTAGTTTAGGAGCATTATAGTTTGAGACAATTCGTTTATTAGCTCGAAATAGCTTTTGCAGGTTACTTGTTCCAATCATAATTTCAGGATTATTGGTTATAAATATTTAGTATTCCAGTTTTGAATCGCTAATGACTGACTTTTAATTACTCGTACCGTAAAGCCTTAACGGGATTTTGAGTAGCGGTTCGCCAACTCTGCCAGCTAATAGTAGCAATGGATATGACTATGGTGAATGTGCCAGCCAAACCAAATATCTCCAATCCAATAGTTGTTTTATAAGCAAAACCATTTAACCATTCTCTCATGGCATAGTAAGCAATAGGACTGGCAATAAGGTAAGCTATCAAAATATGCTTCAGATAATTCTTCGAGAGCAACTGAATTATTGAAAGGTTATTGGCTCCATTCACTTTGCGAATCCCAATTTCTTTGGTTCGTCGTGATGATAAAACAGCCGCATACGCCAGCAAACCAATTAAAGCAATCAATAAGCCAAGCGTAGTTCCAAGGTAGAAAATACGACGAAGCGCATGTTCCTGGTAATATAATCGATTCAATTCATCATCCAGATACTGAATATTTCCGGTATAGTCCGGATCGAAGCGCTTTAAAATGTTGTATATGTTATTAATCGTTTCGGCATTATTAAAGCCATCTAATTTAACCGAGAAATTCCATACATAATTGCTCCAATTGGTCATCATAGTTGGTTGAATTCGGTCTTTCAACGAGCTGTAGTGGTAGTCTTTAACAACACCTATTATTTCAACAGTTTGTCCGCTAAAATCAACTAAAGTACCAATGGCATCTTCAATACCCAGTTTGCGAAGAGCCGTTTCATTAACAAGTATCTCCTCGTTTTGTGCCGCTTCACCGGTAAAAAAGCGACCTTCTTTTAGCTGAATGCCAAACACATTTAAATAGCCAGGTTTAACACGCACTTCGTTCACCCCAACCGCAGGAGCCTGCTTATAACTTAAGCCCTGTCCACTTCCTTCATTTCCGCCCGGATAGGCATGAGAAGCCGTAGCATCCACCACATTGGGCAATTTCAGTATTTCTTTTTTAATATCTGCCCAGCGAGCAATCGATTCATCGCTATTACCTTTGCAATTAATAACATTTTCAGCCACAAAACCTTTGGGTTTGTTTTCAATAAACGATATTTGTTTTTGAACCGTTAATATGCCAAAAACCAAGAAGCTAACAAGGGCAAATTGAAAAACCAGCAAGGCCGACTTTGATTGCGTTTTAATGTTATGCGAATGAATCAAATCTCTGACATTAATCTGACTAATCTGCCAGGCCGGGAAAATACAGGCAATCAAAACTGAGCTTAGGTAAACACCTATCAGTATAGCATAAATAGGCCACGAATACCAAACTGTATCGAGGTATTTAATGTTCAGAAATTCAGAAACATCAACCTTAACAACATAAAAAAGAACCACTGCAATTATCATTGCCATTGTAATAACCAATAATGATTCGATGGCAAACTGAACGATTAATCCTTTTCGGGTGGTTCCAAAAACTTTTTGAATAGAAACCATTTTGATATAGGTTTCTTTCTTAGCCATCAGTAAATTAATGTAGTTGCTTAATGCAATTATTAAAATCGCAATGGATAAAATGGCCAGAAAAGAAATTAGAATCAGACTTCCGTTTTCTTTCTGATCCCAGGATGCAATGGTCTTTAAATGAATATCGGCCAGTGGCTCCATTTTTGAACCGCACACGACATCCATGCCAGATAAAAAGTCTGTTAACACCTGAGTAGCTACCTCTTCGCATTTAATAGCTGCCTGATGATAATCAACTCCTTTCTTAAATCGCACATAGGTCAGGTATTCAATACTACTCATATCGCCGTTTCCTTTGCTCATTGGTTGAACAACATCGCATGCAAAATGCGTATTATCAGGGATATCGGCAATGACGGCACTTATAACGTGCAGGTTCTTATCGAAGTGAATTTGTTTGCCAACCGGATTCTCTTTTCCAAATATCTTTTCAGAAAGACTTTGCGTTATAACGAGGTTTTCAGGTTTCTCAAGAGCCAGATTTAAATCTCCGTAAATTGTCTCAAATTCAAACACTTTAAAGAAATTGACATTGGCCATAAATGTGTTTCTGACAAAATACTGCTCTTCGCCTAATTGAAACAAATTTTGCCCCATACGAAAAACATTAACAACTTCCTCTACCTCCGGCACCTGTTCCTTTAGTCGCATGAACTTTTCGCTTCGGTTAATGGGCATTATTTCTGTCGATTCACCTTCTTGCATAATGCTTAGCAAGCGATAAATACGTTCGTGATTTTTTATGTGTGTATCGTAACTAAACTCCTGCACTACATACGATGCCAGGTACATTATTGTACAAAACGCTACGGACAAACCAAGTAAGTTGATGGCAAGAATGCCCTTCGACTTCATTAGTCTTCTTAATATCAGTTTAAATTTAATCATAAGTCAGGGTTAGGTTTAGTTTAGTACTACTACTTCATTATCACCAAAAATTTCATATCCCGAAGTTATCACTTCTTCGCCCGGATTCAAGCCGTCCAACACCTCAAAGTATTTTGGATTTTGGCGACCAATGGTTACTTCACGTTTGTAGGCTGCAGTGCGATCGTTGTTGAGCACAAATACCCACTGGCCTCCTGTGCTTTGAAAAAAACTGCCGCGCGACAACAGAACAGCCTTATTGGAGTTACCCAATTCAAGTTTTACATGGCTGGTTTGCCCAATACGTAACTGCTGATTATTAGCATTATCAAACTCTAGGTCAACTGTAAAACGACCATCCACTACTTCGGCATATATTTTACTAACGATTGCTTCAATTTGTCCGGTTGGGAATTTACAGCTTGCCCTAAGCCCCTTCTTAACCCGTGAAATGTAATGCTCGTCCACTTCTGCCTTTAACTTGAACCGCTCCAGGATATTGACCTTACCTATGCGCGTTCCGTAGTTAATTACCTGCCCTTCTTCTAAATTCAACGATGCCAGTTGGCCATTAACGGGTGCTTTAATGGTTAAGTTATCTAAACGCTGACGGATAATACCTTGGTTTTCCTCCATTCGAACTGCCGAACTCTCAAGTGTCTCAATCTGAATACCTCGATAAATCGAGTCACGCTTAAAACTTTCTTTCAACAAATTCATTTGTCGGTAGGAGGCTTCGTAGCTGGTTTTATCCTTTAAATACTCATCCTCCGAAATCAGGCCTTCTTTGAAAAATTCACACGCATTAGCGTATTTACGCTTCTGAATAAATAAATCGCCTTCGAGCTGAACGATCTGATTTTGCAGCTCCATAGCGTTCATTTCCATTTGCAGTCGAGCAGTTCTTAATTCATTAATAGCCCGCGCTACGTTGGCTTCATTATTTGATATTTCCAAAATCAGGTTGGTATTACTTAACTCGGCAATGGCATCTCCTTCCTGCACCATACTTCCTTCTTCCAGTAAGATCTTTTCTACACGTCCACCTTCGATGGCATCCAGATAGATAGTTTTAATAGGCTCAACAGTTGCCGTTACACTAATATAATCCTGAAAATTATCTTGCAAAACCGTTGATATCGTTAATCGTTCACTATCCATTTTTACCTGGCTACGATGGTCGGCAAAAGCAATAAAGTAAATGCACCATCCTACAAAAATTAATGCGGCAATCAACCACTTTAAGTTTTTCTTCCACCAAGGCTTCTTTTGTATTAGTCTATCCATAATTGTTGTCTTACATTTTTCTTTGTGCCAAAGCTGTGCCCAAAATACTTTTGCCTGATATTCTGCACCTTACACTTCACCCTTTCTTTGATTGTGTTGGATTATCCGACACCCATGTATGGATTTCCAACAATAAAGAAGTATTTTGTAGTTTTAAATAGAGCTGACAGGTTTTGAAGACCTGTCAGCTCTAAAATTCCAAACTATGCCCAAAGAAGGAAACATACTTATCGTTGATGATAATAGAGAATTACTACTAGCACTTAAGCTCTATCTTAAACCTCACTTTAAACAAATAAAAACCGAGCACAATCCCAACCGAATCAAAGAACACCTGCAAAAAGATGCTTATGATGTGGTAATGCTCGATATGAATTTTAAAGCCGGCATCAATAACGGTAACGAAGGCTTATACTGGATGCAGGAAGTTCATCAACTAGATCCGGAGCTGGCGGTGGTGTTTATAACTGGCTACAGCGATGTGGAGCTGGCTGTGAGAGCCATAAAAAAAGGAGCAGCTGACTTTATTGAAAAATCGTGGGACGAACACAAAATCTTATCTACACTGCGTTCGGTGTTTGAGATTCAAAAATCGAAACGCGCCATCAGCGGCCTAAAGAAAAAGCAAGAGCACCTGAAAGAATGCATCAATGCCAATAATGATGTGTTTATTGGCCAGTCAGAAGCCATGCAGCAGCTTATTCAACTCATCAATAAAGTGGCACCAACCGACGTTAACGCATTAATTTTGGGCGAAAATGGAACCGGTAAAGAAGTGATGGCACGCACCATTCATCAGCTGTCTGAACGTAAGGATGAGATGTTTGTCTCGGTTGATTTGGGTGCTATTCATGAAAACTTATTTGAAAGCGAACTATTTGGCCACAAGAAAGGTGCTTTTACCGATGCCAAAACCGACCGAACCGGACGCTTTGAACTAGCCTCGGGAGGCACCTTGTTTTTAGATGAGATTGGCAACCTGTCGTTGAGTGCTCAGGCTAAACTGTTGGCTGCTCTTCAAAATCGTGAGATAACGCCAGTTGGCGGTTCACGTCCCATTAAAGTGGATATACGCTTGATATGCGCCACCAATATGCCACTTCAGCAAATGGTTGCCGAAGGCCGTTTTCGTGAAGATTTATTGTATCGCATCAACACCATTTCGATGGAACTACCTGCACTTCGCGACAGAAAAGAAGACATTGCAGGTTTGGCTGATTTTTTCCTGAATAAACAAGCCGATAAATACAATAAGGGTCAGATGTCTTTCTCAACAGATGCGATAAAAGAATTAAAAGCACAAAGCTGGCCGGGGAACGTCAGAGAGCTTCAACATGCCATTGAAAAGGCCGTGATTCTATCAGATAAGTCAATCATTGATCCTGATGGGCTATTCTTAAATAATCAAGCATCCAACGTTTTGGATGCCGATTGCTTTAACCTCATTGAACATGAACGATTACTAATCGAAAAAGCCATTGCCAACTGTAAAGGCAACATGAGTCAAGCGTCGAAAAAACTTGGAATCAATCGTTCTACTTTGTACGATAAAATAAAGAAGTATGAGTTATAAGCATTTTTCTCTTAGCGTTATTGTGCATGCCTGCCTTCTAGCGATTACCCCACTTATTGTTGTGCTCATATGGCCCTATGAGAAGCTTTTTGTTTTTCGTTTTTTGCTAGCGTTTATCTATATTATCCAGGTAATTAGTCTTATTCGTTTAGTTCGAAAAACCAACCGCGAGCTGGCACGCTTCATTGAATCGTTTGGTTTTGGAGATACCACTATTCACTTTCATACCAGCGATAAGGATACTTCATTTCAGGATTTATTTCAATCGTTTAACCAGGTAGTTAAAGCATTCAGGCAATTGAAACTCGATAAAGAAAAGGAATACCTCTTTTTTGAGACTGCCTTGAAAAAAATTGGCGTTGCTATTATCGTTGTAAATGAGCATGGAAACGTAACCATGACTAATGAGGCTTTGCTACGCTTGTTAAATATTAAATACCTCCACCGACTCGATAAGCTCAATAGTTTTAAACCCGGGCTATCAGATGAACTGATGCAATTACAGCCTAACCAGCAAAAACTGATTGAACTGATGGTTAACAATCGAATGCTACAGGTTGCCCTAACTTCTGTTTTGATGAAAAAAGAAGATAAAATGCTTCGCTTGTTGGCTTTTCAGGATATTCGAAGTGAGATAGAACAGAAAGAACTCGAATCATGGCAGAAATTGATTCGTGTGCTCACCCATGAAGTCATGAATTCTTTAAGCCCTATCAACATCCTATCAGCAGGATTAAAAGAGCGTTTTCAAAATTCAGAAGCCCCAATCAGTATTGACGATGAAGAACAGTCAGAAATTATAGAAGGCCTGAATGCTATCCATACACGCAGCAAAGGGTTAACCAGTTTTGTAGAAAGCTATCGAAGCATGGCCGGATTGAAAAGTGCTCAAACACAGCCCTGCAACATTTATCAAATACTGTTGCGAATTCAAGCGCTTTATGCCAAAAAAGGAAACGCATTTGAATTAACAGTCAATTGTGAAAAACAACTTAGCTACTTAGTAGATGAAAAACTATTGGAGCAATCGCTCATTAACCTGGTAAAAAACAGTATTGAGGCTTTGGATAAACATCCGGCACACATAGCTATCTGTGCTCAAATAAAAACAAAAAAGCTACAGATAACAATCCACGATAATGGCAAAGGTATTCCTGAGGAAGAACTCGATAAGGTATGTGTACCTTTTTACACCACCCGCCATGGCGGAAGTGGAATCGGTTTAGCTCTATCGCAACAAGTGATGCGCCTTCATGGTGGCAATCTTAAAATTCACTCTGAAATAGAAAAAGGAACCACAGTCCTTCTTAATTTTTAAAATAAGTTTTTTTACATACCAAACTAACTAGAGGCCAGGCACAACAATAATTTCAGCATATTTTTCCATGTAAAAACATTTGAATTAATGATAATTCTCCTATTTTTGCATCCGCATTGACAAAGGCAATGCTTTTAATATAAAATACGGGTGTAGCTCAGTTGGTAGAGCACTGGTCTCCAAAACCAGGTGTCGGGCGTTCGAGTCGCTCCTCCCGTGCAACTTTATCCTGACTTTGGTCGGGATTTTTTGTTTAAAGTCCTGAGCTTTATGATATCAATAAAGTTTCTATCTTTATGCAACTGGAGAGGTGACAGAGTGGCCGATTGTGCACGCCTGGAAAGCGTGTGTACACCGCAAGTGTACCGGGGGTTCGAATCCCCCTCTCTCCGCTCTTCCAAAAAAAAGCCATGCAACAAAATTGTTACATGGCACATGAAAATCTGATAATTATAATTGAGAATCTATTGCTGTAGCGGACTTAGTCTTATTGCTACTCCTCCTCCTTTAGCAAGGTTTATTTTTAGCTTTCCGGTATTATCTACCTGCTTATTTTCAATGATTATCGGATAAGGATTTGTTTTATAATCCGCCCCTTTCCCATCGCGGTATATTTCGGCCGTATATTGTTTTGCTTCATCCAGGAATGATAAATCAACAGATAATTGTCGTTCATTTTCATCGCTTATCGCTCCTACATACCAGTCTTCTGAATCCCAATCTTTACGGGCGGTTATAACATAATCACCGATAACCGCATCCAACACTTTTGTATTGCTCCAGATGGCTGGCACTTGTTTAACAAACTCAAAGGCCGGTTTCCCAATATAGTTTTCGGGCAAATCAGACGCCATCTGCTGAGGACTAAAAATAATGACATACATGGCCAATTGCTTTGCCAGAGTGGTTTGTACCTTGGCATTATTTGGCGTTTGATAGTCAAAATCGAAGGTTCCCGGTGTGAAATCAAAAGGTCCGGCTAACATCCTGGTGAAAGGCATAATGGTAGTATGCTCGGGTGTATTACCACCATCGGCCGACCAGGCATCATATTCCTGCCCTCTTGCACCTTCCTGTGTCATTAAATTCGGATACGTGCGTTGAAGACCTGTGCCTTTAACCGGCTCGTGGTTATCAATCATGATCTGATATCTGGCAGCTGTTTCAATAACTTTACGGTAATGACGAACACCAAACTGACTATCGTGCCATTCTTTGCCATCTAAATATTTGTTGACATATCCCGTTTTAACCGCATTGACGCCATTTTTATGATACAATTTAAAGGCATCCTCCATTTGTGCTTCGTAGTTGCTTACCGCACCCGCTGTTTCGTGATGCCCGATTAAGCGCACATTTTTTGAGGCGGCATATCGACACACCTCCTCCAGGTCAAAATCGGGATAAGCTTTTGTAAAACTGAAATTTTCACCATTGGAAGCCCAATCGCCATCCCATCCATAATTCCAGCCCTCAACTAATACGCCATCAAAACCATTTTCGTTGGCAAAATCAATATATCTTTTGGTATTTTCGGTTGTTGCACCGTGTTTAGGCCCCTGTCCCCAGGTATATTTTTCCAGATGCATTCCCCACCAAATTCCAATGTATTTCGATGGCTCAATCCACGATACATCCTCCAAGACACATGGCTCGTTTAAATTAAGCGTGATGGTGGCGGTGGCAACATCACCCGGATTATCGCCGATGATAACGGTGCGCCAGGGCGATGTAAATGGCGTTTGTGCATACACCTTAACACCGTTACTCCATGGCACCAACTCACTGATATATTGTTTTTCAGTTGTTTGGCGCAAAGTCATTGATGCGAAGTCGGTCAGGTTAGCCTCATGAATGGCAAAAAAAGTACCATCGTTGGTTTCAAACGTGGCCGGCGTATTGATTGTATCTGTTTCTCCAATTTTATTTTTTCGATAATAGCTTTCGTAGTAACTATTCTCCGAATGTACCGGCATCCACCACACATCGTGTTCCTTTGCAAACGTAAACTCGGTGGTTTCATCGGCTATCATGACACTGTCCAGTTGTTCTTGTTTCGGAAATTCATAACGAAAACCAACACCATCGTTAAACACTCTGAAAACAATATTCATTAAGCGATTGGCGCCTGATTCTTCCTGAAGCTTAATCGTTAACTCGCTATGGTTATCCACCACTTCTTTAAACTCACCCCAAGGTTGTTCCCATGTCTGATTTTTTGAATCTCTTTCAACTGCAACAATCTTAAAATTCCCTGTTAAGTCATCCTGATCAATCAGTTGGAACCCCATCTTTGAATCCAGCAATAAAGGCTGTTGCGCTTTTTGGATATTGTAATAAGGTATTCCCTGCTTTAATTTAAACTCCACTTGCAGGTTGCCATCGGGTGACGTCACCACTTCATTCGGTTTACTGCATGACATCAGGACCACCACTAATAACCACAGGCAGGCTATTGTCTTCAAATATTTCACGCATGTTATTTTATCGGTTAATAATAATTTAGTCATCCCCCAACTCGTTTAATAGTGATAAAGCTTTATCTGTTTGCACCGAAACCAGATAGTAAAAAACCTGATCCAGCTTTTTCTGCACAGTAGCATCGCCGCTATACTTTTTTCGATATTGATACAAAGTGTGGATATCTTCAAAAATGGATTGCTGATCAGTGACACCCGTATAAGCCTTTATTTTCTCAATAAAGCTATAACCGAATTCATCAGTGGGTTCAAACATGGTTCCTTCGCCAAAGTCATTCCAGGTAATTAATTGCAGATAATCAACATCGGCATCAAGCGCCAAATCTAATGTTTCATCCAGCGTTGCACCATTTTGATGATCGATTGTCCAGCCAATTTCGGATCCCCATCCACCTTCTTCGTAAAAATCATGAAAGCCTGGATAGGCAGAACCCATGGCTACATTTAACTGCGAATATCTGTTGGTATAAAAATCGCTTAAATGGTCATTATCTTGGTAAACCCAGGCATACTCGCCATCGGCATTATCACCTGCATCGGCCGATTCATTCCATAAAGTCAAGAAAGTTGGCTGCTTGGAAAACACACTAAAAACATTGGTCCAGTTATCAGGACTCTGCAAAGTAATCGGGCCAAAAACCATTAAAAGCGGTTGATTATTAATCTGAATGTAAGCATCCTGATTAAAGTGATTTGCCTCTAAATACCGCATATCGGTTTTGGCTGCACTTTCATTGGTAACTGCCATTCCGGCATTTACCACTTCAGGCAATGTTCTGTCCTCATAAACAAAGGCATATTTTAAACCAACCTCATCCATTAAATCAATAACAGCCTGCGTATTTTCATCAACAATGGCATAATCATTTACATCATAGGTACCGTACCAGTCGAACAGCAAGCCATCAATACCAGAATATTTCATTAATAGCAAATGATACTCAATCACATCTTTATCGCCCGAATGATAGGGGCCAATTAACGGATAATAATGAGACGCTATGTCTCTTTTTCCTTCGACTATGTTGTCTGGATTTTGATTGGCCATGGTCCAATGAATACCCCAGGCATTGTTATCACTGCTTTCTTTCGTTTCGAACCAGGTCATATAATGCATGAACACCTCCGTTGAATTGGTCTTTTGTATCGGAACCGGGTCGAACTTCTCTAACTCATCCGTTTTTGATGGCGAATTGCCATCATCACTTGAGCATCCCAACACCAGCGCTGCAACAACCATTAAGGCCAAATAAACAATTCTCATCAAGCTCATATTTTAAATTAATAATCGACCAATCCGGCGCTTTGCCGGACCGGTCGATATGCGAATTAATAACCAGGGTTTTGTTGTAAAGAAGGATTCTTATCTAATTCGGTTTGAGGAATCGGATAAATGGCAGTATAAGCTTCATTGGCCTCTTTGCTCCACCAGGGTTCAAAATAGGTTCCGAAACGAATATTCACCGTGCGTCGGGTGCCTTCAAAAACAAACTCGCGCAACCACTCATCATCCAGAAAATCCATATCAATGGTTGAAGGTGTTTCAATCCCGGCGCGTGTACAAATCTGTTCTATAAACGGACGTGCCAAATCAGCTGACCCCAGACGCACATAACATTCAGCCTGCATCATCAAAATCTCGGCATAACGAATTAACACCCAGTCATGGTCGCGCTCCCATTGTTCACCTGCTTTTACCTCATATTTATGCAGTCGAACGCCTTCATTGTCTTTGGCATTTTCAAAATCCCCGATTTCCTCCGTATAAATTAGTGGCTCGCCATTATCCATAATAATCACTGAACCGGTGCCTTTATGAATCTGATCGCCAGCCAACATGCTTTCTTTACGGCGATCGATATCTTCAAACATGGAGTAGACACCAGGCTGGGCACAGATACCATTACCACACCAGGGATAATCACCAGTGGATGATACGGTGTATTTATGCTCATAATGGAAAGTCATGGAATGAAGGTAATTACCTACAGTACCCTCTTTATGATCGTAAGGGATAACAAAGATATTTTCCTGAGATACCTGATTCTCCGTTAAGAAGTTCGTGAAATAATCAGGCTCTATAATGTAACCCGTTACTTTTTCACAAGCCTCAATACAGTCCTGCCAACGTGCTTCGCCAATGTAAACTTCAGAATTGATGTACAAGCGTGCCAGCATGGCGTTAACCACGTTCTGAGTCATACGACCATAAATCACCTCTTCAGACAGATACGGCAATGACTCCTTAAATTCCTTCTCAACAAATTCATATACTTCTTTACGAGTGGAATTGGGCAAATTGGCATCAGCACCAAACTCAATGCTTAAAGGTACGTTGCCAAACATATCGAGCAACTGATAATAGTAATAGGCTCTTAGTGAACGTAATTCTGCCAGAACCGAGTTTTTAGCTTCTTCACCCATTTCGGCTGATTCGATGGTAAAAATCTTTTCGTTGATTTTATTAATGCCTAAGTAACAGTATCTCCATGCACTAAGTAACATGACGTTATCAGACTCCCAGGCATGCTGTTGTGCCTGAATGTATCGACCTCCATCTCTCCAGTTGGTTCCCCTTGCCGGTATACACGCCTCATCGGAACTACATTCGTTTAAAAAGAACACATATTCGCACGTTGGGTACGAAATAGAAATGTCATCATTGGTGCCACGCAAGGTTGCATAGGCTCCACCTACCAAGGTACTTATCTCGCTTGATGTTTGGCCATAATCTTTTGATTCAACCTGACTATACAGCGTCTCATCCAGATTGGTGCACGACACGCTAATAAGTACAAGGGCTAAAAAGGCGGCTATAATATTTAGCTTCATAATTTCTGTTTTTAAAAGTTTCGATTTAGAATGACAGGTTTAATCCAAGTGAGACAGTCATTGGTTTTGGATAGTAATTAAACTTATCGATTCCAGGGGCATCTAAGCCATCAATGCTCACCTCCGGATCAACACCCGAATAACCAGTTATCACAAAAAGGTTCTCCCCAGTCACATAAACACGTGCGTTTGACAAACCCAATTTCTTAACAGGCAATGTATAGCCAACTGTTACTGATTGCAGGCGGAAGAATGACGCATCTTCGACCCAATAGCTCGAGTAAGTCGGGTCGTCGTTGATACCAGACGTCAAGAAATCATCGGGCACATTATAAGCCGGCAAACGACTCGGATCATTCATAACCATTGCGGTTGCATTCAACACCTTTTGTCCAAACATACCGTAGGTTGCAAATGACGCATCCAGGTTTTTATAGGTGAAATTCATGCCAAAACCCAAATTCAACTTGGGTTGCATATTACCTAAATCGCTGTCTTCTTCATCGTTGATGAACTTACCATCTTCATCCAATCCATGGTTTTGAGGCCCCCAAAATGTACCTAAAGCATAGCCTTCTTTAATGACCTGTGAGTACATGCCCGACATGCCTGGTAAACCATGAAGAGAACCGCTGTAAATCACGCCATCTGTCTGGAATTGATCATTCGACAGCTTATCAATCTCTTGTTGATTACTTGATAAGTTTAAGTTAGCATCCCACGAAAAATCACCTCTCGTCATCACATTACCAGTCAAGCTAAATTCAATACCTTTATTGGTCATATCTCCAACATTAGCCAACATGTATGGGTGTGCATATTGTGTGGTTGGAACCGGGTAAGTATATAATAAGTCGCTGGTTTTTTTCTGATATACTTCAACAGTACCATTAATGCGATTCAATAATGAGAAGTCTAAACCGATGTTTATCTGTGCTGTTTCTTCCCACTTTAAGTCAGGATTGGCATTTTGCACGGTTCCGAAACCTGACTTCCAGGTATCGCTTACGCCATCGTAATAGCGGTCGGTTGACACAGCGCCTGTAATTTCCAATGACTTATACTCGCCGATGCCTTCCTGGTTACCGGTAATACCATAACCAACTCGCAATTTAAGGTTATCAAGCCATCCACGGGTTCCATCCATAAAGCTTTCTTCAGAAATACGCCATGCGAATGAGGCCGATGGGAACGTACCCCATTTATTGTTGGCGCCAAAGCGGCTTGAGCCATCGCGGCGAACAGTTCCGGTTAGCATATACCTACCAGCATAGCTATAATTCAAACGGCCAAAGAAGGAAATAAGCGTTGCTTCACCTTTGTAAGAGTAGTTATCATCGGCTCTGAAATCCTGACCGGCAGCCAGGTTATTGTACAAAAACAAGTCCGTATCGAAACCACGACGCTGAGCACCAAAACCCTCATACACATTATTCAAATACGAATAACCTGCCATAGCATTAAATCGATGATTTTCAATAGATTTGTCGTAAGTTAGGTAGGTCTCCAACTGCTTATTAACATACTCACCAAGTGTTTTCTGAGCATAGCCATTTTCGGTCTGCCCTTCCATCACAGCATAAGTTGGCTTATAAGTATTCCCTTTTGTTGAGTTAAACTCGTACGAGAGGTTGGTTGATGATTTTAATCCCGGTAATAATTCCAGCTCTACCTTAAAGTAGCTTAATAAGCGATTACGCACATTGCGAACGCTACGATTATTCATTATTTCAACAGGGTTCTCATAAATATTACCGCCTACACTGGTGTAATTACCATTTTCATCAGTAACAGGAATAACCGGACTTAGGTTATACGAACGCTCAAAAATGCGGTAGTCCAATGGTTTCCATTCATCCTGGTTAGCGTTTAAACCTAACTCCAGCTTTAATTTACCATCCAAACCATATTGGTAGGCCGAAATACTTGAACTCAGGCGATCTAAACGAGTTGTTTTAACAACACCTTCATTCTCGAAATACGTTAAAGACGCTCTTACGCCGCTATCTTTGCCACCATTGTTAAAACTGATGGTATGCGATTGAGAGATGCCTGTTTGTTCCAGTTCCTCTTGCCAATCGGTGTTGCCACCGTAATCGATGGCATTGGTAACATTGTTATCACGCACATACTGACGCCATTGATTGGCTGATAACAAATCAAGATGACGAGCCACCTGACTCATAGCCACATACCCCGAATATTCGATACTCTTACCTTTGTTTTCTCTGTTGGTAGTGATGATAATTACACCGTTCGCACCTCGTGAACCATAAATGGCAGCCGAAGAGGCATCTTTCAAAACATCGATTGATTCAATCTCAGAAGGTTGAATGGTGTTAATATCCACACCTGGAATACCATCCACCACAACCAGTGGATTATTGCCTGCCGCGATAGATGTTCCTCCACGTAAACGCATGACAGCTCCTGAAGCCGGATCACCAGAACCTTGAACAACAGCTAATCCCGCCACTTTACCTTGCAACACTTGTTCGGTTGAAGCAATCACTCCCTGGCGCAAATCGTCAGATGCGACGGAAGAGATGGCTCCGGTCAAGTCCGACTTTCGCATGGTACCATAACCAACAGCTACAACCACTGCTTCATCTAAAGAAACCATATCCGATACCATCTGAATAGTTAATGGCAAAGGCGTTGATTCGTTAATCAGGATGTTTTGAGATTTATAGCTGATAAATGAAACAATTAATGTAGCCGGACTTGGAACATCCAGTATAAAAGTACCATCCATACCTGTGGTGGTACCAATTGCTGAACCTTCAACCAATACCGTAGCACCCGGCAAAGGTTGTCCTGTTTCGTCATTAATAATACCTGAAACAGATATTGTCGATTGCTGAGCCATTCCTTCATGTGCTAAAAGGTATAAACCAACCACCATCAGGCAGAAGACCTTTAAAAGGAATTGTGCTTTGTTTTTATATATTTTATTCATTGAATTCATTGTTTCTTATTGTTAGCATTTCGTTTAATGAATCGATCATCTAGTATTGATCAAGCTCAACAAGCGGGATGTCTGTTTCGGTAATCAAGCGATCATTATTATCAGTAACGACAACATGGATAGAGTTAAGACCTGTTAATCCCTCTAACTCAGTAACTAAATCAACAAAGCCTTTAATCTCATTTTTATCACCCGAAAACTCACCGCTAATTTCTTTCGAACCGGCTGTAATAATGTAGTGTAAAGTGGTAACGCCTCTCTCGTTATAGATTCTGCGCATTCCCAAAATGTCTTTCTGACTAATTTTCAATGGAAAAAAACTGAAAACCGGAGGTGGCGGAGGCACTACGTCGGCCGCTATTAATTTTTGATCCGGAGTAGTGGCTTCCCATTCATTCTTTACAAAAAGGAATGTCATGTTTTCCATCACATAATCTTCAGGAACCGGAAAGTATTCTTCGGGAATAAGATCCATTTTATAAAAGCCATTACCCATATCTTTCAGTTTGGTCTTTTCCACTACTTCTGGAATCCAAACCTGGTATTGTTGCTCAACCTCCCAGTCATTTAATCCACTGTGCATGTGCACGCTTGTTGCGCCATCGAATCCATCCACCAGATTGGAATTAAATAAAATACTTAAACCTTCATCAATGGCAGGTTTTGTGGGATAAGATCTGATCATTTCGTCAGCCGTAAAGAAATCATTAAAAGAAGTAACCGGCACATTGCCTACGCCCGACTGTTTGGAGCCATCCTTGTTTTTAAGCCTCAACCAAAAGCCAGCACTATTTGCAATATCTTCTGCTGTTACATTAAAATATTCGGTAGGCACTAAATCGAAGCGCCAGATAAAATCACCTTCATAGCTTAGTTTAGCAAATTCAGAAGAGTTTTCCCAGTTACCAGCATCTGGTTCAGAAGGCGACCAGATCCAGATATAAACATCTTCGTCTTCGGCAAAAGTTGTACCGGCTAAATCAAAATACCACGAAACTTGTTCGGTATATTGATAAACGACCGGATAAGACCATATATCAGCAATATCACCTGCCTCTTCCTGGGCACTCACCCAGACAGGGATAAACAATGCAATTATCAGACAATAAAAATATTTTTTCATATGATTACGTTTATTTTCAATGTCATATGGAACGAGCCAACCCTGACATTCTCTGATGCGAGAATGCATTCATCCGGCTTGTTTCATAGAACATTTGAATTTAATTAGCCGGTGAAAGGTTAAATACATAAGAAGCGAAAGCAGTACCGCTGGATGCTCTAACCAATTGTATTTCCATCACATCCTGAGCTCCAGGAATAGAAGTCAATCTCAACTGATCAACAATTTGTGTTTTGGCGGCATCGGCATAAAGGTTAATCCGCACAGCAGATAAATTTGTGTTCGGATAAGATGAACTTAATGACCAATAACCACTCATTAAGAATAACGCCGGCACATCGCCTGTTACCTCAAAGGTGGTTGGCTGATTGGATGCATCAACATTAAACTGAATATTAAAATTCTGGAAGTTAAAAAAGGAAGTTAAAACCTCATTATCAGGAGTAATGGCGTTTGATTTGGCATACTCATCCACCAATGTCAACTCGTCTAAACTCCAAGAACCATTTATTTTTTCATATATAGTTATGGGTGCCACATAACTACCATCATCTGTTTGGTAACATCCCTCAAAAGGAAGCACCAACAAAAACAGCAATACATAAATGCATGTCTTTTTCATAATAAACCTGGATTTGTTTTTATTAGTTTCTCGCCGAATTATTCGACACCAACAAAACTAGAGGAGTCTAAAAGCAAATAGAATTTTTTAAACTTCAATCTAGACAAATCAAGACTTATTTATTCACTATCAACCTGATTACATGAGTGATACATTTTCGAAAGTGCGTAATTAATCTAAATGAATTTTAGATTACAATAGAACACTCATTAAGTGATTTTTACACTTATTAACACTTAGGACATTTATTTTGACCTGTCAATAAAGTCTAAAACGCTTTAATGTCCATTATTTTTTCGTCGAATGCTTCTCTGAAATACGACTTACTTTTTGTTTTAGTTTTATAAGTGTAAATAGTCGTTACGGAAAAATTCAGGAACTTGGCAATCTTTTCATTATCTGTAATACCCAATCGAATTAACGCAAATATTCGAAGTTCGGAATTTAATAATTCGCCTTTTTTAAGCACAACTTGGTGCTCATCTGGAAAAAGCTTATTAAACTCAGCAATAAAATTGGGGAACAGCTTCAGGAAAATTTCATCGAATCGATGAAAAAGCAACTGCCTTTCTTTTTTAAGATTCGTATTTTTCAGAAGAGTGTGCAAATCATCAAACTGTCGGGCCGATATTTTTCTGAAGACATGTTTCTGGAAATCGTCCATCTTTTCGATGTATTCAGAATTGACATTAAAGAAATAACCAATGTACTCTTCTTTAATTTGATTGGCTTCCGACAGATTACTATTCAACTCCTTTTGCTCATTAACGGTATTCTGTAAGATTTTACGGATTTTGGTAATCTTTTTAAGTTGTCGATAAATAATAATGAGGAAAGCTAATACCAATACCGACAAAAAAGTTGAAGCAACGATGTAGTAAATCAGTTTTGTTTTCTGCGCTTCAACAACCGCTAACCGTTCCCCTTCGATGATGGGCAAAATGGTTGCAATCTCAATCTTCCGATGACGAGCATTGTAATAGGTAGCATCTTCCAACGCCATTATTATATAACGATACGCCCTTTTTTTATCGCCTCGCTGAAACAAAGCGTTGGCCAAATTCCGAAGAGCCACTGTTTCTTTGGTAGCATTTTTAATGTCGGCGATGGCGGCCAAAATTAAATATTCGATAGCTTTGTCTTCATAACCTGTCAGGGAATAGATATACCCCAGACTTGAAGTGGCAATGGCATCAAAATGGCGGGGCAGGTCGAAATTATTCATCCAGTAAGTAAATGCGTATTTAGCGCCCTTCCAATCTTTTTTCTTCATGCGCCGCAAACTCTCAATAGCCCAATATTCGTTGGTATTTTCATTAACATACAATAGGGCTGAATCAAGATAGGCATTGCCTTTTGTTGTGTGCTGAGAGGTAAACTGCGGATCTCGATTATAATCGGCCAAATCATAATAAGTGCGGGCAATCACTGAATAATATTCCCGCTTTACTGAATCGGGCAACTGCGCAAGCGAAATACTTTGTAATGTATCAATAGCTTCGGTAAACAACCCTGATGAAAGAAGTACAAAACCCTCTTTAATTTTTGCATAGGCCAGCTTGGGTTGATTTTGCAACTCGAAGGCTTCCTGTTTGGCTCGTTCTACGTAAAAAAACGCCGAATCATATACAAATGACTGATACTCTTACAACAACTCTAAACAAACCTGGTATTCCTTTATACTTAAATCTTCTGACTGATAGAAATAAAGCTTGTTTTTAAGCTTATCAATTCGCTTGATCTTTTCCTCTTCGTAAATTTCTTTCTGCTCTATTGCCATTTCAAGATTATTCAACAAGCTATCAAGCTGTTGGCCAAAGCTACTTAAGCAAATAAAAACAAATAAAGCCGTAAAAATGCTTTTCATCGGTGATTTGTATTTAGACCATTAAAGTAATGGATAAATTTTAAATGGCTATAAATCACGAGTAGGATACTTCGTTTGAATGATATAAATATGTTCATTCTTCTTCCTCTCGTGTTCATTAGCTAGCGAAAACAGTTAATGTTTTTTAAGTTTATATACCCTATCTTAAATACCGGAGAAAGCACCTCAATTTGTTCAAAGCATAAGAAATTTCACGTTAGCTTATATTTTATAATATGAAACAAATTCTATTAGTTACAATGGTCGCGTTAGGTTTTACATTTGGACTTAATGCACAGGCAATATACGAGGACGAACGTTATGTGCCTGAAACAGATCCTTTGGTATTGCAAAAGCTGGATCAGTGGCAAAACATCAAGTTTGGTTTACTAATGCACTGGGGTGCATACAGCCAGTGGGGCATTGTCGAATCCTGGTCGCTATGCCCGGAAGATTATGGCTGGTGCGAACGAAAGAAAGGAGATCACTACAATAATTATTTCGAATACAAAAAGGATTACGAGAACCTGCAAAAGACTTTTAATCCGGTTGATTTTAATCCGCAAAAATGGGCTAAAGCAGCCAAGGATGCCGGGATGAGATATGTTGTTTTCACGACAAAGCATCACGATGGTTTCTGTATGTTCGACAGTAAATTTACCGACTATAAGGTAACGTCGGAACAATGTCCGTTCCATACAAATCCCAAAGCCAATATTGCCAAAGAGGTGTTTGATGCCTTTAGAGCCGAAGGTCTTTGGGCAGGTGCGTATTTCTCAAAGCCCGACTGGCACTGTCCGTCGTATTGGGATCCTTACTTTCCACCTCTTGACCGCAATGTGAACTACGATCCGGAAGAATATCCTGAAGAGTGGGAAAAATATGTGCAGTTTACGCATAATCAGATTGATGAGTTAATGACTGATTACGGTAAAATTGATATCCTGTGGCTTGACGGCGGCTGGGTAGCAAAAACATCGGAAGAAGAAATAAAAGAATACTATAAGCACAAAGGGGAACAAACAAAAAGTGGCTTTGTGAAAAATCGCATCGTCAACCAGGATATTCGCATGGATGAGATTGCAGCCAAGGCTCGCGAAAAACAACCGGGCCTTATTGTTGTTGACAGAGCTGTTCATGGTAAAAACCAAAATTACCTGACTCCTGAAAACAGAGTACCCAATAAAACATTGCCATACCCATGGGAGTCATGCATTATTTCAGGTGGTGGTTGGTCATATACCTTCAATGCCAAATATAAAAGTGGCAACGAGTGTGTGCACATGTTGGTGGATATCGTAGCCAAAGGTGGCAACCTGTTGTTGAACATTGCTCCCGGCCCTGATGGCAAATGGCAGCAAGGTGCTTATGATTTACTGAATGAGTATGCCGATTGGATGAAGGTTAACAGTGAGGCTATCTATAACACAAAGCCTATTGAGCCTTTCAAAGAGAACAACATCTGCATGACACAAAAGGACGATGGAAGTGTTTACTTCCATTACATGGCCGAAGAAGGTGAGGCAATGCCTGCTGAAATCAAAATTGAATCCATTGAGCTTGTCAAATCAACCAAACTAAGGCTATTAGGCAGCAAGAAAAAATTAAGTTGGAAAAAAGCCAATAAAGGTTTTGTTGTAACCATACCGGAAGACATACGAAATGCACCACCTTGTAAACACGTATGGGTTATTAAAGCCAATAAAATTGTGCGATAGACAATAGTGCCAATCCTATTTCACAATTAGAAATAAACAAGCCCAAAGACTCATTTAGGAGTCGGAGGAACACGCTTTGAAGCGTTTGAAAAAATCCTGCCGAGTTAAGCAACACATCCGACCTTTTGGAAATACTGCTGCTGAACTCGGCGGAATATTTTTAACCCCCAGAAATATAGCACTTAAACAGAAATGTATCCTCGTTTACAAAAATTCCCCGATTAATAGAAATAATAGGTGCATATGAGTTTTTTCCTATTTTTACAGTCTGTATTTTAAATCAATCTCGTACCATTATGAATTGCCCAAGATGTAATCAGCAGTTGAGCATTGATTATATCAATGACTGTAAAACAACTATTGAAGTTGACCGCTGTACCTGTTGTGGTGGAATCTGGTTTGATAAAGATGAGTTATCACAAATTGAAGGCATTATTGAGCCAACATTCATTGAAATCAGGCATCTTCCAGATAAAAAAGAACAGTTTGAAAAACTTCATTGCCCCAAATGCAACAACTCGCCTCGTTTACAAAAAGCAGTTCATCCGCGTGATAAGAAGGTCATCATTGACTATTGCCCTTATTGCAAAGGTATATGGCTCGATAAAGGCGAACTGGAAGCTATCCAGCAAGAGAGTTTCATTATTACCATCGGAAAGATTTTTAATTTCTTAAGTTGTTTAAGAACTCATAAATAATCAGCAATGCTTTTTGGCAAACAGCTTTATGCAGCAGTTAAATATACCCTATATCCTGATAATCGCTTCGATTTCTTGGACGAAGCTAAGCAACTTAATTTGATTAGATAGAGGGTTTTATATACTTTCGGGTATATCAAACCTTGCAGCATGAATCGAATCTATCTGTTTCTATCCTTATTGCTTGTTTCCTTATTGACAACACAAGCCCAGGAAGTTCCTCATCACATAAGCAATGTAGCCATCTATGATTTTATCGATGAGCTGGCCAACAAAGGCATTATCGAACTTAACTCGGCCATTAAACCTTACTCGCGATTAACCATCGCCAATGCCCTGCAAAAAGCAAATCATCACCCCTCTTTAAGCAAACGTCAGCAAAAAGAAGTTGAGTTTTACCTCCGAGATTTCAACAAAGAATTACAACCTGGAAAAGACTTCAACAAGCGCTTTGATGCCTGGTATTATACCGATTCTTTATTTAAACTCACAGTTAATCCCATCATAGGCGGACAGTTTTTTAATAATGGTAACGCTACCGAATACCACCGCTGGGGAGGGGCTGAGTTTTATGGCACTATAGGTAAACATGTTGGAGTTTATGGAAGTTTACGCGACAATCATGAATCACGCTTTCTGGGTGGCAGCGATTATATCATTAAACGCCCCGGAGCCATTTATAAAGGCGACGGTTTGGCTAAAGACTATTCTGAAACACGAGGAGGCATTACCTACTCATGGAAATGGGGTAGCATTGGACTACACAAAGATCATGTAGCCTGGGGCAGCGGTTATAGCGAAGCTGGTATCCTAAGTGGCCGCGCACCATCCTATGGTTATATTTCTTTTAAGATGACGCCAACCAAATGGCTCGAGTTTAACTACATGCACGGTTGGCTGGTAAGCGAAGTTGTTGACTCGGTTCGCTCTTATCCGGTTTATGGCGATGACCGGCGCATCTATGTCAGTAAATACATTTCGGCCAATATGTTTACCATTAAGCCAATGAAAAAGCTATATGTTTCATTTGGAAACTCAATTATTTATGCCGATACGGAGTTTAATGCTGCTTTTGCCGTACCATTTCTATTCTATAAATCGTCTGACCATACCTACAATTCGTGGGATAACTGGGTAGGCCAAAACGCCCAGATGTACCTCGACATTAGCAGCCGCCAAATCAAAAATCTGCATTTATACACATCTGTTTTTATTGACGAAATAGCTTTGGGCAGAATGTTTGACAGCGAACAGCAATCAAATCATGTGGCTTTAAAGCTGGGAGCTAAAGCCAACGACATTCTTCCTAACACATCCATCACCGTTGAATACACGCGCATCAGACCAATGACGTACCAAAATTTTGTACCGAGCATCACCTATACCAGCAATAGCTTCTTTTTAGGTAGTTACATGGGCGATAATGCTGAGGAAATATATTTATCGGCTCGGTTTAAGCCTATTCGGGGATTAGATCTGCAAGCCAGTTATACCAAAGTGCGCAAAGGAAAAGATTATATGCAAATATTAAACGATGGTGAAATCGATTTGCATCCCGAGATAAATCCTGAGCACGAACGCAGAGGCTTACCATTCATCAACGAAGAGCGTTATACCAACCAAAGTTTTACATTTAAAGCCTCTTATCAAATTATTAATGATGGCTTTATCTTTATAGAAGCCACTAAAAATGACTTTGGCGGCCCGGATATGGAGCTATATACAAATCCGTTTTACCTCGAAGGTGATAACATCTTATCCTTCGGTATGAACTTCGGGTTCTGATATTTTTCCTAATTTCACCACTCGAAATGGACACTATGCAAGAAATAAAAATGGTCGATCTTCAGGCTCAGTACAAGCGACTGCAGCCTGCCATTGACAAGGCTATGGCCGAAGTTATTGAACAAACAGCTTTTATCAATGGCTCTGCAGTTAAAACCTTTCAGTCCAACCTGGAAAAATACCTCAAGGTAAAACATGTGATTCCCTGTGCCAACGGCACCGATGCATTGCAGGTAGCCCTAATGGCACTTGGCCTAAAAGAAGGCGACGAAGTCATAACCTCAACTTTTACTTTTATTGCCACCGTTGAAGTCATTGCCCTGCTAAAGCTCAAACCTGTTCTGGTTGATGTCGATTTAGACACCTTTATGATGATTCCTGAGCAAGTTGAAGCTGCTATTACAGAACGAACAAAGGCCATCATTCCGGTACATTTATTTGGTCAGGGAGCCAATATGAATCGTTTGATGCAAATCGCTCAAAAATACCAGCTAAAGGTTATTGAAGACACTGCACAGGCCATTGGCAGTAATTACCAATATAAAAATCACACTCAGAAGCTGGGTACGATAGGCGACGTTGGTTGCACCTCCTTCTTTCCATCAAAAAATCTGGGCTGCTTTGGTGATGGGGGTGCCTGTTTCACAAACGACGATGAGCTGGCTGCTCAAATGCGGATGATTGTTAACCATGGCTCGCAAAAAAAGTACTATCACAAAGTGATTGGTGTTAATTCACGATTAGACACTTTACAAGCAGCTATACTCCATGAAAAACTGAAAGAGTTGGACGACTTTAATAATCGCCGCCGTAAAGCAGCTGATTTTTACGATGGCGCTTTTAAAGAGCATGAAGCCATTCAAATCCCAACACGAATACAAGAATGTGTACATACCTTTCATCAATATACACTTAGGGTAAAAAATGGCCAACGTGATGAACTGCAGGCCTATCTGAAAGAAAAAGGAATTCCATCAATGGTGTATTATCCTGTGGCATTGCACCAACAAGAAGCTTTTGAGCATTTTATGAATAAAACACCTAACTTGCCTAATGCCGAGCAATTATGCAAAGAGGTGTTATCTTTGCCCATGCACACTGAGCTCACCAATGAGCAATTAAATTATATTACGGACGCCATCCTGGCATTTTTTGAATAAGGAATATGGATGATCAAAACTATTTTGTTCATGAGACAGCAGTTATTGACGACGATTGCACCATTCATAATGGCGTGAAAATATGGCACTTCTCCCACATCATGTCAGGCTGCGAGATTGGAGAAAACTGTAACCTGGGACAAAACGTCGTTGTGTCACCAGACGTCAAACTTGGAAAAAATGTCAAGGTACAAAACAACGTATCCATCTATACAGGCGTTATATGTGAAGATGACGTGTTTCTAGGCCCATCCATGGTCTTCACCAATGTGGTTAACCCCCGCAGTGCTGTTAATCGTCGTGGACAATACCTGAAAACAGTAGTAAAAAAAGGAGCAACCATCGGTGCCAATGCCACTATTGTCTGTGGTCACGACATTGGCGAATATGCTTTTATAGGTGCCGGAGCAGTGGTCACCAAAACAATTCCGGCTTATGCATTGGTAGTAGGCAATCCATCAAAGCAAATTGGCTGGATGAGTGAGTATGGTCATCGCCTGGAATTTAATGAAGAAGGACTAGCTATTTGCCCCGAAAGTAAAGCTACGTACAAATTGCACAACAATACAGTAAAGAAGATCAATGATTAAACAAGAATACAAATCGTCTGGACTATAAAACCTCAACTATGTTACAAGAATTATTAGCTAAAGAAAAGAAACTATCAGTAATTGGATTGGGTTATGTTGGCTTGCCAATTGCTTTGGAATTTGCCCGCCAAATGTCAGTTATTGGCTTCGACATTAAAGAGGAGCGCGTTGAATTGATGCGACAAGGGATTGACCCAAGCAACGAGTTGGAAGCTGAGGCATTTGAAGGCTGTGATATTATATACACCAGTAATTCAGCCGATTTAAAAGAAGCCAACTTTCACGTGGTAGCTGTTCCTACGCCAATTAACAACCATAACTTACCAGATTTAACACCACTTCTTAGTGCAACACGTGCTGTTGGTAAAATTCTGAAGAAAGGTGATTATGTTGTTTTTGAATCTACCGTTTATCCGGGTTGTACTGAAGATGATTGCGTACCAATCTTAGAACAGGAATCTGGCTTAAAATTAAACGAGGATTTTAAAGTTGGCTTTAGCCCTGAACGAATTAACCCGGGGGATAAAGAACATACACTGACAAAAATATTAAAGATTGTATCGGGTAGCGATGAAGAATCAGCGAGGGTGATTGAAGAAGTATACGCCAGTATTATCACCGCCGGTATTCATAAAGCCAGTTCTATAAAAGTAGCCGAGGCTGCCAAAATTATTGAAAATACACAGCGCGATGTGAATATTGCCCTCATGAATGAGCTGTCATTAATTTTCGATCGCATGGATATCAATACTTTTGAAGTGTTGGAAGCAGCAGGTACCAAGTGGAATTTCCTACGATTCTTCCCAGGATTGGTTGGAGGTCACTGCATAGGTGTTGACCCTTATTACCTAACCTATAAAGCCAACGAGTTAGGTTATCATTCAAAAATTATCACGGGCGGTCGTTTCATTAATGATTCCATGGGTGGCTATGTAGCCAAAACCGTTGTGAAAAAGATGATTTCGAATGGTAATAAAATCAACGGAGCTAAGGTGTTGATAATGGGTGCAACGTTCAAAGAAAATGTGAGTGACATCCGTAATTCGAAAGTAGCCGATGTAGTTAACGAACTTAAATCCTTTAGCATTGATGTTGACGTGGTCGATCCACACGCCTCATCCGATGAATTATTACATGAATATGGCTACGGTTTAATTGAAAGCATCAAGGATAAATACAATGCAGTAATTGTTGCTGTAAACCACGATGACTATGCGAAACTCGATGAGGAATACTTTAAATCAATTTTAGTTGATGAAGGTGTTTTTGTTGATGTAAAAGGCATCTTCAGAGATAGAATAAAAGACTTAACCTACTGGAGTTTATAAGCAAGCACAAATGTTAAAGCACAAAAAAACGGTGTATCTGAAATATTGGATACACCGTTTATTCGTTCTGTAAACCGCTGTTGGTCTACCTGGTCACATTCATCATTACTTATCAAATTCATAGTTGTACTCTTTACCGCCTGAAACTAATGATACTTTATACTCTCCTGCTGGCAGGTTAGTTAAATCAAACATGCCCGAGTAAGTACTCTCTGTAGGTAGGTTTGAATTATAAATCTCCGTTCCAAACTTGTCATCAATACTAATGCTCAATGCTGCATTATCAAAGTTCATGTGACTCACAAATAGTTTATCTTCTGCCACTCTGAAAAATGCTCTCAACATTTCACTTTTTTCATCTGCACTATCAATCTTAACCAATTCGTTATTTTTAATGGTGAAGTTCTCACTAGACGTTTCACTTTTGCTGGTTAATTCAATAGTATATTCTCCATCTTCCAATGAAGTAAGGTCAAACAATTTCTGAAACGAAGCAGCTCCGCTAATACGTGAACTTGTGTAAAGTTCTGAACCCTCATTGTCAAAAATTCTTACTCGATAGTTATCCGCTGCATCGTAACGAGCCGTAATAACCGCATAGTCGGTTTTTAAATACGAGTTGATAAAGATTTTGCCTTTTGCAAAAGTTCCAGCGGGCAATAACGCCAATAAAGCGATTGGCAACATCCTCCTAAATACATTTACTTTTTTCATAGTAAAACAGTTTAAATTGTTAATAATTTGTTTTCACCCCCTTTTTGTAATGGGGTACGATACAAAAGTAGAATGTTTTTTTTAATCAATTGTAAAAATTAAGGGGTAATTTTGTTAAAAAATCGAAATAATCATTTTTGAAGGAGATTTTTAGGGGGGCAAACTAAAAAAATTGATATTTTGATGAATTTCAACTCAAAATACAGGGGGTCAGGAAAAATATTTTAATTTTTAGGCCAAAACTGACTGAAAAGAAGACAATTCAGACCTCAAAGTCATTTTTTATGATTTAGACACATTTGCAAAAGCATTAAAAAAAGTGTCAAAAAACCATTTGTTCATGAATAAAATGTTAAAAACACATAAATATTGCGTTTATTAATTTCACTTTGAAAGTCATTTTCACCTATAAATTACATTTTAATAGCTGGCATATATTTCCTTTTCTCACTTTTTAGAATTCTTTTCATGTAATAGACGAATGCCATTTCCTTAGAATAGACGATTACCTTATATTAGTAATATGGCATATCACAAAGACTATATATTACGTATGATGGAAATGATGGCAGAGATGATTGCTGTTTTTCTGGGATTACTAAAAAAAGGCGATATAAAACAAGCTGAAAAACGTTTAAACAATGCATATCGGGAATTTTTGAAAGAAGATGCTGCCTTTTTTCATCAACTCCCAATTACTGAGCTCACCACGCAACTGCTGGAACAACACAATTACACCCACCAACACTTAAAAGTCCTTTCCGAATTGTTTTATGCTGAAGGAGAGCTTTCGCTAAAAAAAGGTAATACTGACCATGCTAAACAGGCCTTTGAAAAAGCATTGATCATACGTGAATTTACCGATGCCGAAGCCGCAACTTTCTCATTTTCTGAGCAGCAACGAATGAATCAACTTAAAGCTAAAATTACCAACTTAAACTCACTTTAGCCTTTTATCGTTGAATTTACGTTTTTCATCTTCCTAAATACACCTTTTATCTATACCGAAAAGAAGACATCGTTTTAATGGGTAAGTTCATGGTTAATAAACTAATACCCACAAAATGAACAGACGTAAATTTATCACCAAAACAGGTCAGTCATTGGCCTTATTAAATATGACTGGCTTGGTTCAGGCAAGTCCTGACAGTAAAACAATCCACAATGATGTTGCTCCCGAAGAAGTCATTTATCGAACATTGGGTCGCACGGGATTACAAGTGCCCATTGTGAGCATGGGCGTAATGAACGCCAACATCCCAGGATTAATCGTGCGCTCCTATGATAAAGGCATTCGCCTTTTTGACACAGCCTGGTACTATCAAAATGGCATGAACGAAAAAATGCTGGGCGAAGCTTTAGATAAACATCAATTACGCGATGATGTTAAGATTGTGACTAAAATTTACCTCAAAGAGACTGAGCGCGATCTATATCAACCCGAAATTAAACAATTATTTATTGAGCGATTTGAAGAAAGCCTGCGTCGCTTAAAGACCGATTATGTTGATGTTTTAATACACCACGCGGTAAGTACAGTTGAGGAACAAAACAATCCATACATACTCGAAGCGATGGAAGAATTAAAGGCAGCAGGAAAGTTTAAGTACAGTGCTACGTCTTTGCATGGTGATGATGCGGCTTTAATTGACGATGTGAGAGAAAAAGGCTTTTACGATATTATCATGGTCATGTTTAACATTGCTTTTGCCGAAGATAGACGCTTACAAACTGCTATGGAAAGAGCTGCCGAAGCTGGGCATGGTATCATAGCTATGAAAACACAATGTGGTGGTGGCGGTTATATGTGGTGGGAAAAACATGAAGATAGCCGACAATCAATTGGTGAACTTAACCACAAAGCTATGCTAAAATGGGTGTTACAACATAAATACATAGCTACTGCCATTCCTGGCTACACAACTTATGACCAACTGGACGAAAACTTTTCGGTAGCAGGCAATCTCGCGTTCAGTAACGAGGAGAAAAGCTTTTTTAACCGAGCTCAGGTTCAGCTGGCACAATCGTTTTGTGTACAATGTGCGAAATGCGTCGATTCATGTCCACATCACAACGACATTCCTACACTGATGCGCACTTATATGTATGCTTACCAATATAACAACATGCAACACGCCATGGCCACTGAAAAAGCCATTCCTAAGAACCTGGGACTGATGAATTGTACTACTTGTGATAGTTGCAGTGCCAAATGTAAGCGCTCGGTAAACCTGGCACAACGTATCGAAGCATTAAAAGAACTTAATTTTCAGCACTCCTAATATTGAATAATATGAAACCAATTATGATACTTTTATTCTTCACCATATTACACGGCTTATCAGCTTCCGAGCCTTTTAAGCAATTTCCTGAAATTGAACACTGGCAACTGGGTGAGATTGATCATTACACACCAAACACCTTATACAATGCTATCAATGGCGGTTCAGAGCTATACCTGAAATTCAATTTCAAAGGCATGACAACCGTCGATTATCAGCATAATAGCAATTACATAACAGTAGAGCTATACAAACACGCCTCGCCCATCGATGCTTTTGGCATTTACAGCATGGAGCGCCCACAGGATGATAAATATTTTAATATCGGTGTTCAGGGATTTGGAGAAGATGACTATATCTACTTCTTGGCTGGACAATATTATATTAAGGTAAGAGCTTTAAAAGTAAGCAATGAGAGTAAGAAAGCGATGAAATCAATTGCCCAAAAGTTAAGTGAACAATTAAATAACAACACTGTCTACCCTTGCGAATTTAACAGTTTTCCAGAATCTTACCGGGTCCCATTTAGTGATAAATACATAAAAGAAAGCATTTTGGGTTATGAGTTCCTGAAACATTCTTACGAAGTAAAATATTCAAATGCAGATAGTGAATACACCTTGTTTGTTTTAAAAGGAGATAATGACACAGATGCAAAAAATATGCTCAGCGAATATATGACTGAAACAAATTCTGAAGCTCCAATTAAAGACAATACATACTATGTACTGGCCGATAGATATACCGGAAACATTGGCATTATAAAGGCTGGTCAATACTTAATCTGCTCACGAGGAACCATTTCGAAAGAAATAAGTCAACAACAATTAGAGCATATAGCAAAACAACTAAAGCAACTTTAACAAAGTTGTAAACGTGGGTTTTTAGGTAGAGGAGCTTTCAGGCTCCTCTTTTTTTGCTATTTTAGACTTTCATCATACAAGAAACAATGCTTAAAGACCAAACACTACTGGAAATTGAAGAGTGGGCACAACAAAAATTGAGTGAATGCGAAGCTGGTCACGACTGGTGGCATATCATTCGTGTACGCAACAATGCTAAACTTATACATAAAAAAGAAGGTGGCGATTGGAATGCTATCCTATTAGCCGTTATTCTGCACGACATTGCCGACACTAAATTTTTTGACGAAGTGGAAGCACTGATGCTCATCGAACAAAAACTAAATGAAAAAGCTATTGAGCAAAACACCATTGATCATGTCATTAAGATTATTCAAAATCTATCGTTTTCAAAACAATGGTCAGACAGCACTTTTTCATCACTTGAATTACAAATAGTGCAAGATGCCGATAGGTTAGACGCAATGGGTGCCATTGGCATTGCCCGCGCTTTTAGTTATGGTGGGCACAAAGGACGTGATTTTTACAACCCCGAAATTAGTCCGCAAAAATACTCCAATGCGAGTGAATACAGAAACAGCAACAGTCCGACTATCAATCATTTTTATGAGAAATTACTACTCTTAAAAGATAAGATGAAAACCAACACCGGGAAAAAAATGGCCAATGAACGGCATCGTTTTATGGAATCATACCTGGAACAATTTTTTAATGAATGGGGAGAAACAGATTAATGATAATGGTTAATGGTTAATGGTTAATGGTTAATTAATAATTTATCATTAATATTTAATCGTTGACTATAATAATTATTCATTACTTTCACGCTCGCTAAAACCTGATTTTAATGGCCACACGTAAACCAACAAGCAAGAAAGCGCCTGCTAAAAAAACAGCAAAGTCAAAGAAACCTGTTACTACTAAAAAGAGCTTCAAAAAGCGCTTGTTTATTTTTGGTTTAAAAGCCACCACATTAGGAATCGCCGCCTTCTTTGTTTTTTGCTTGTTTGTGTATTTAGGTTTGTTTGGTGCTTTGCCATCCGAAGAAGAATTGTCTAAGATACAGAACCATTCAGCCTCGGAGGTTTATTCTATTGATGAAAAATTAATGGGGCGGTATTATATCGAACACCGTCTGACTATTGACAACGATGAGATTTCGCGCTATGTAAAAGAGGGCTTGATAGCCACTGAAGATAGTCGCTTTTTCGAGCATAATGGATTGGATTTTATCAGCTTAGGCCGAGTTGTGGTGCGCACTATTATTTTTGGCGACAGAGCACAAGGTGGCGGTAGTACCATTAGTCAGCAATTGGCAAAAAACCTTTACCCACGAATGCGGCTGGGCTTTCTGACTTTACCGGTTGGAAAAACAAAAGAAATATTCACAGCAGCCCGTTTAGAAAGCATTTACTCAAAAGACGATATCCTTACGCTATATCTCAACACCGTGCCCTTTGGTGAGGACATATTTGGCATTGAAGTAGCGGCTAAACGTTTTTTTGGGAAGAAATCGAGTCAGTTGAATCCTGCCGAAGCCGCCACTTTAGTGGGCATGCTGGCAGCCAATACAGCCTATAACCCGCGACTAAATCCAGAACGAAGCTTTGAGCGTCGAAACATCGTACTCAGCCGCATGCGCGAACATGGCACCTTATCCGAAAACGAATACCTGAAGTGGACACAGAGCAAGATAGAACTGGATTATAATCGCATTGACCACAACACGGGCATTGCGCCTTATTTCAGAGAGAAGATTCGCGTTCAGGCACAGAATATTTTAGAAGATAAATACGGAGATGAATACGATATTTATTCTGATGGCTTAAAGATATATACCACCATTGATGCACAATTACAGGAATATGCCGAACAAGCTGTTGACCAACAGATGAAACGCCTGCAAGAGGAGTTTGACCGTCACTGGAAAGGGCGCTCGGCCTGGGCTAAGCACCCACAGGTTTATACCAATGCTTTACGACAATCGCGCCGTTATCAGAAGATGAAAGAGGCCGGACACTCGGATGAAGCCATATTTAAGGCCATGGAGAAAAAAGTTCCCATGACCATCTACACGCATTCGGGCGAGAAGAAAGTACAAATGAGCCCGGTTGATTCGGTCAAACATTACCTAATGTTGCTTAACACAGGCTTTGTTGCCATGAATCCACGTAATGGCCACGTGCTATCATGGGTGGGTGGCATCGATCATAAAACCTATCAATACGATCATGTCACTTCGCGTCGACCGGTAGGCTCAACCTTCAAGCCCATTGTATATGCTGCTGCTTTGGAAGATGGAGTATCACCGTGTGACTTTATTTCCAATGAGCAAGTGGTGTATGAAGATTATGACGACTGGAATCCCGCCAACAGTAATGGAAAACACGATGGTTACTTCTCAGTAAAAGGAGGTCTGGCCAATTCGGTCAACACCGTTAGTGCTAAGCTCATCACCCAGATTGGTGTTCGGAAAGTAGTGAATCTGGCGGAAGACATGGGTATTGAAGAAGATATCCCAAAGTACCCGTCCATCGCTCTTGGAACAGCTGAATTATCACTACTGGATATGGTTTCAGCCTATACCACTTTCCCCAATTATGGTCGCCCCGTTGCGCCAGTCATGCTCTTACGCATTGAAGATCGCGATGGTAATGTACTATACGAAAATGAGGGTAACCTGCCAAAAGATGAAGTTTACGACGATGATACCGCCTATTTTATAGTGGAAATGATGCGAGGAGTTGTAGAACGAGGGACAGGAAGTTCTCTTCGCAGCGTTTTTAATCTGAAAAGTGAGTTAGCCGGAAAAACAGGCACAACGCAAGATAACTCTGACGGCTGGTTTATTGGCTACACACCAAACATTGTAGCTGGCGCGTGGGTAGGCAACGACCAACCTACAATCCGCTTCCGATCTACAGCCTTAGGAAGTGGCGGGCATATGGCCCTACCTATATTTGCCCGATTTATGCAACGTCTGGAAAAAGACCGTAGTCGTTATCAATATCACAAAGGTTCGTTTTACGTGGTGCCATCGCGTATTCAGAAACAATTGATGTGTGACGATTTTTCAGAAACCGATCCGGATAAGAATTTCTTTGATAGTTTGTTTGAGGGTTTCGACCGCCCTGACTCGCTTAAGCTAAAAAGACAAGAAGAACGCAAAGCCAGAAAAGAAGAGCGTAAGCAAACAGACCACAAAAGTGTGCTTCAGCGCATGAAAGATTTATTTAGGAAGAAATAAAGTACAAAGCTAATCCTTAAGGTTTTTGAAAACTTAAGGATTAACTTTCTTATAGTTCACTTTTTAATCATCCATCCCAAACTCCGTTTTTACGTCGGTTGTAAACTGCCTGATTTGCTGCTCATTACTTTTGGGGCAAATTAACAAGGCCTTATCCGACTGAACTACTATATAGTCCTTCAAACCCTGAATAACGGCTTTTTTCCCTTTTGGCAAATGAACAACACTATCTTGTGTATCGTATAACAATACTTTACCACTCAATACGGCATTATTATTGATGTTGCGTTCCGAATTTTCGTGCAACGACGTCCAGGTTCCCAAATCGGACCAGCCAAAGTCAACAATCTGCACATACGCATTATTGACCTTTTCCATAACACCATAATCAATGGATATATTGCGGCAATCAACATAGGTATCGTATAGAGCTTTTTCTTCGGCTTCGGTACCAAGAGTAGGAAAAAAAGAATCGAACAGACTGGATATTTCTCTTAAATGTTTTTGAAATGCTCTTTCAACACTTGATAATGACCAGATAAAAATCCCTGAATTCCAGAAAAATTCACCACTCTCTAACAGTATTTTGGCCATCTCAAGGTTTGGCTTCTCCGTAAAAGTCTTCACTTTATTATAGCTCTCTGGCAATCCACTCTCTTGTTCAACCTGTATATAACCGTAACCCGTTTCGGGTCTGCTGGGCTTTATGCCCAAAGTCAGCAAAGTATCCTTATTTTCAACAAAATTCAACCCGTTGACTATTTTCTCTCTAAACTGTTCTTCGTTAATAATCAAGTGATCAGAAGGTGTTACAACAATATTGGCATTGGGATTCTTCTTCTTAATAACTGCATTGGCAAAGGCAATACAAGGAGCAGTATTTCTGCGAAGAGGTTCAGCCAAAACCTGATCGGGGCTAATAGACGGAAGCTGTTCAAGCACCAATTCTTTATAGACTTTACTGGTGACAATAAGAATATTTTCAATGGGGCAAATGGGTTTAAAACGTTCAAAGGTTTGTTGAAGCAATGATTTCCCGGTGCCTGTGATATCAAGAAATTGTTTGGGTGTTTCGGTTGTGCTCAATGGCCAAAAACGACTACCAACGCCGCCTGCCATTATTACACAATATGTATTGTTATTCATAGATGAATTTATTTACAAATACTAAAGTTGTATCTTGCTACAGTAATTGCAATATTATTACTTTTATCATACTAAATTACGGACTATTTTTCATACCACAATGAGAATATTTTACCACCTTGGACGTTATACACTCTTTTTACGTAAAGTTTTTGGCAAGCCCGAAAAACATGCCATCTTCCTGAAACAGATAGTGCGTGAAATTGACAAACTGGGCATTGATTCACTGGGCATTGTCATGATTATCTCGGTGTTTATGGGGGCAGTTATCACCCTTCAAACAGCTTATAATATTGACATGCCAATTATACCTAAGTATACGATTGGGCTAGCGGCTCGTGACTCTATTTTACTGGAGTTCTCATCGACTATTGTAGGACTAATACTTGCCGGTAAAGTGGGGTCTAACATCGCTTCAGAAATTGGCACCATGAGAGTGACCGAGCAAATTGATGCTCTCGAAATAATGGGTATCAATCCTGCCGGCTATTTAGTACTGCCTAAGGTGGTTGCTTTTGTTTTTATTATCCCTGCATTGGTAATTATAAGTATGGGAGTTGGTATTAGCGGAGGCTACCTGGCTGGTTCTTTAACAGGCGTTGTTCCTGGCCCTGAATATGTTTACGGTATCCAATATGCTTTTCAACCCTTTTATATTGTGTATGCACTGATTAAATCAGTTGTATTTGCATTTATTATTGCAACTGTTTCTGCCTACTGGGGCTACAACGTTCAAGGCGGTGCATTAGAAGTGGGTAAAGCCAGCACCAAAGCAGTGGTTTCCAGCAGCATTCAAATTTTATTATTCAACCTTATTCTTACACAACTATTATTGGCATGATTGAAGCAATTGACGTACACAAATCCTTTGGTGATAAAGAGATCCTTAAAGGTATCTCAACGGTGTTTGAAAAGGGTAAAACCAACCTGATTATTGGCCAGAGTGGTTCGGGGAAAACGGTTTTGCTGAAATCGTTGGTTGGACTACACGATGTTACCTCGGGGGATATTAAATATGACGGCAATAGCTTTGCGGAGATGGACAGCCAAAGGAAAAAACGCCTGCGTCAGGATATTGGGATGCTATTCCAGGGCTCAGCCTTGTTTGACTCATTGACGGTTGAAGAAAATATACGTTTCCCGCTAGACATGTTTACTGACTGGAGTGAAGAAGAACGACGCGAACGCGCCAACTTTTGTATTAATCGTGTAAAGTTGGAGAATGCCAATGATAAATTCCCATCTGAAATTAGCGGCGGAATGCAAAAGCGTGTGGCTATTGCACGAGCCATATCTTTAAATCCCAAATACCTGTTTTGCGACGAACCCAACTCAGGCCTTGACCCGCGCACATCTATTGTGATTGATGAATTGATTCATGAAATTACACAAGAGTTTGACATGACTACCATTGTAAATACCCACGATATGAACTCGGTAATGGGCATTGGTGAGAAAATCATTTTTATTTACCAAGGCAACAAATTATGGGAAGGCACTAAAGACGATATCTTCCATGTGCAAAACAAAGAGTTGGAAGATTTTATTTTTGCCTCTAAACTCTTTAAACAAGTTCGGGATATAAGTAATAAATAAGGCTACCGTTATAGATAGCCTTAATCATCTCTGTTCTATTCCTTCAAGGTGTAATGCATGTCATATTGCAAGGGGTGAGAGAGTTTTGATTCAACATTTACTGGCTCGCCTACCTTCCGTTTAATTCCTTTCAGCTGCGCATTGGCTGGCACAACACCTGTTAACTCAGTTAGTGCGGCAGCAAGAAAATCTTCCTTAACATCACCTAGCTCGTAAAAATCTGCAGCATCCAGAAAATCAACTCTATCCTGATCGGGTATTAAGCCTTCATTATAATTAATAGAATTAGTTTTATTTTCGGCACGCATAACAATTGGTTGAATGGCCCAAGTATGCTTTTCATCAGGATCACTTATTGTTATTGACCCATAGTATTTACCATGTGTCTGCTCACCAATATGATAGACTTCCATATGCGGATCGAGTCCGTAAATAACCATTTCGCTGGCCGACGCAGTTTTAAATGTTGTTAATACAGCCACCTTATTTAAATCTAGGTTGTTGGCATTAGAAACCAAGCGATCAACATATAAGTCTGTTTCATTCGGATACTGAGTATCAAAATAATTGGTCAAATTAGTGTTATAACTGGTTCGTAATAACACATCACCTGCTTTATCAGCCGGAGCAATCAAACTACTTAATAAAATGGCAGTATTAACCGAGCCACCACTATTATAGCGTAAGTCAAGCACCAGGTTATCCACACCCTGACTCTTAAAATCGGCAAACACCGCTTCTAATTCATCATCGTAGTCGCTTACAAATGAATTATAAACAAGATAGCCAACCTTCGCACCACCATGCTCAATTACTTTACTTAGTAATATTGGATTACTCTGCCATTCAACAGCAATTAGCTTAACAGATGGTGTTTCATCTGTTATGGATAAATCTTGATTGAGCACACCAAAGGTCATTGTATATTCATCCTGATTCAACAACTCTGAATAATTCGATATTGTCAGTTGCTTGCCATCGATCTTATGAAATAGGCGTCCCCGATAAATCCCCCCAGCTAAATCAGCAGGCGAACCCGGTTCAACATATTCAATAAACCCAATTATGTCTTCAGAGTCCCCAGTCAATCTGAACAAACGAAACGAATGCCCCATGGATTTACTAATGCCAGAGAAATAATTATTGAGAGCTTCAATATCATCGGTAATAAACGACCAATGATCAACATCGGAGTACAATAATTTATCAAAAAAATCATATGTATCCTCTTCTTGCTTATAGTCAATTTCAGGCATCTCTGAGTTCCAGAAATAGGCAAAATCCATATTTTCCCAAACGAATTGATTAATGGCCTGCACTTCTTCCGGAACCGGATTAGGTTCAATCGGCTCTGGTTTATCGTCGTCACAGGCTGTCATGAACGATAAGAAACCCAACAATAAGCTTAAGTAGATAAATTTTATGTCTTTCATATGTGTAGATTTTAAATAGATTACGATATTTAAAACTACTAAATCAAACGATTATTGCACAATCAATGGATAAGTACCTGCTTCAAAATACCCATCATTACATTGTTTGGCCTGTAGAGCAAAGCAACATGCCAGACATCCGACAGTCAAGAAATAACCAGGATTTGGTTGTTACATTAAATAAATATGCCCCCCATTTATTGAGGACTGAAAAACGTCTTTTGGTTCAAAAATCGTTTCGTTTTTTAAAACAGCTAACTCTTCCGAAAGATTATCCCTTTAAAAATGGGCAGCAAACTACTACCAAAGGCAGCATTGTTTGGACGGACTATGCAGTGTATACCTGGCCATTAATAATTCAATTACTAAAATCAAACGCTTCTCTTTCTTTCGAAAACGTCATTGATAAGTATCTTAATAGCCAAGCCAATCGAACCCCCAACTGGACAGCTATCAAAGAACATTTGATAACTAGTTGTACAGAAACTAAGTTCATCACTACAGACGAACTGGATCAATGGTACGATGAGATAGGCACTACACTTATTAAGCCTCAGGTTTATCACGAACTTTACCGTTGGTTTGGTGATGATGTGCGCGAACTTGGTTATACGGCTTTTGATTATTTCATGGAAGAACGAAATACGTTTTCAACCTGGCAAAAAGCCATACATGCGCATCTGTCCACAATAACTAATCTGCCCAACGAGCAACGCGATTATTTAATGAGTAAGCATTTCAATAATTTATTTTAAGACCCGTCAGGTCTGTATATCTTTGAAAAAAAATAAAAGATAATGAAAATAACATACGAACAAATAAAAGAATCGGCGGCTTTTATAGAGCAGCAGGGCATTGCAAAACCACATGTAGGCATCATATTGGGCACCGGCTTAGGCGGTTTGGTCAGTAGCATTCAAATCATCAAAGAAATTGATTATGCCAGCATTCCAAACTTTCCGGTTTCAACCGTTGAATCACATAAAGGCAAACTAATTTATGGCGAGCTGGAAGGAAAAAAAGTATTAGCCATGCAAGGCCGCTTTCATTACTACGAAGGCTACAATATGCAGCAAATCACATTGCCCGTGCGTGTTATGAAGCTATTGGGCGTTCAGCAACTATTAATTTCGAATGCGGCTGGTGCTGTTAACCTTAACTATAAAAAAGGCTCGTTAATGCTGTTGGATGATCACATTAACCTGCTGCCCGAAAACCCCTTAACAGGTAAAAATATTAATGAACTGGGGCCTCGATTCCCCGATATGAGCCAGCCCTTTGATAAGAACATTAATCAATTGCTAAAAAAGACTGCCAAAGAAAATAACGTGACGCTGCACGAAGGGGTGTATGCATCGGTTCCTGGTCCAAACCTGGAAACACGTGCCGAATACCGCTACATTAAACTTATTGGTGGCGACGCAGTGGGTATGTCCACTGTGCCGGAGGTCATCGTGGCTAACCATATGAATTTACCATGTGCGGCCGTATCTGTTTTAACCGACGAATGCAATCCGGATAATTTGCATCCGGTGAGTTTGCAGGAAATATTGGATGTGGCAGCAGAAGCCGAAAAAGGATTGATTACTCTATTTAAAAAGGTGGTGGCTTGCCTATAAAGAAAAAAAGGATGTCATCTTTACTTGCATAAATCGCATTAAGATGACATCCTTAATACATTTCAATTATTGTCAATCCTACTTATTCTGAATAGCCATAATGCGGCTAATGTATTTGCCCAGGATATCGAACTCAATATTGATGGTTGAGCCCACTTCAATCTGGTGGAAGTTGGTGAAATCGTAGGTATAAGGAATAATGGCCACTGAGAATTGGTCGTCTTTGCTATTAACAACAGTAAGGCTAACACCATTAACGGTCACCGAACCTTTTTCAACGGTCATATAGCCTTCGGCAGCTTTCTCTTTATCCACCACATACTGGAATGTGAAATACCAACTGCCATCAGCTTCCTTCACCTCGATACACTTGGCAGTCTGGTCAACATGGCCCTGCACAATATGCCCGTCCAAACGACCATTCATAATCATGCTGCGCTCCAGATTTACTTTATCGCCAATTTTTAACAAGCCCAGATTCGACTTTTCAAGGGTTTCTTTAATGGCAGTTACCGTGTAAGTCTTGCCTTCCTTTTTAACCACCGTCAGGCAAACACCATTGTGTGCAATACTCTGGTCTATTTTTAACTCATCGGTAAATGAGCACTCCAATGTCAAATGAAGATTTCCTTTATCTTGCTCTAAGCCAACTACAACGGCGGCTTCTTCAACAATACCTGAAAACATTTTAAAGCTCTTTTATGTTAGAAACAATCTGATTATCTGAAAAACAAAATTAGTAAATTAATTAGACCTGAATATCAGATAATAGATTTAAGACATCAGATGCAAGACAATTAGACCCAAAGCTTTTCAGGCCTTAATATTATTTGTATTTTTCCGCCTTTAAATATTGGCCCATATCTTGTGTCTTGTATCTTAAGTCTTATGTCTTAAAAATAATGCCATGACAACAATAAAAACAAAATACCTGGGAGGTCTTCGTACCGAAAACATACATCTACAATCGGGTGCTAAAATCATTACCGATGCCCCAACCGATAACCGCGGTAAAGGTGAAGCATTTTCGCCAACCGACATGCTGGCTACCGCATTGGGTAACTGCATCATGACAATTATGGGCATCAAAGCCATGGATAACAACATTGATATTGAAGGCACTGAATTAGATATCACCAAAATAATGGCTGAAAATCCACGCCGGGTTGCAGAGGTTGTAATTGAATTTCACTTTCCCAATAAAGGCTATAGCGATGATGAGAAAGCTTTAATCGAAAGTGTGGCCGGCATTAGTCCGGTGCCTTTAAGCGTGCATCCCGACCTGAAGCAAACCATTAAATTTAACTGGTAAATCGACCGTATGATATTAGTAACCGGTGCTACAGGATTAGTTGGTTCTCACTTATTAAATGCATTAATACAAAAAGGCGAGCCAATACGTGCCTTGTATCGCTCTGAAGAGAGTAAAGCCACTGTTAAAGCTATTTTTGAGCATTATCAAACAGTTGGATTGGACTCTATTGAATGGATTCAGGCCGATTTAACAGATTACTTCCTGCTGAAAGATGCTATGAAAGATGTTGACACCATCTATCATTGTGCCGCCATGGTATCATTTAAGCCCAGCGACCGCGATGAGATGTTTAATATCAACGTGGAAGGCACAGCCAACCTGGTCAATGCCGCCATTGAACTGGGCGTTAAACGCTTTTGCCATGTGAGCTCTATCGCCACATTGGGTAAATCTCAAAATGGCGAACTCATCGATGAAACCACATTTTGGCAAAACGACGATAATCATTCTGTGTATTCGCAAAGTAAGTTCAGGGCCGAGATGGAAGTGTGGCGAGGCACCAAAGAAGGACTCAATGCAGTAGTGGTGAATCCATCCGTTATAATTGGTCCTTGCCCCGATGATAAAAGTTCTGGTCAACTCATTAACACTTTAAGCAAAAACATGCTCTTCTACACCGGTGGAGGCACCGGCTTTGTTGATGTTCGCGATGTGGTGAAAGCCATGATCAATATTTGCAACTCCGAGTATGTTAATGAGCGTTTTGTGATCAATAGCGAAAACCTGAAGTACCAGGATTTGATGAATACGGCCGCCCATGTTTTTCAGGTGAAAGCGCCCAACGTAAAAGCTAATCGGGCTTTAACCGGTCTGGCCTGGCGCTTCGAACGCTTAAAATATATGCTGTGGGGCAAAGCGCCTAAGATGACTAAAGAGACAGCCCGCACATCACAAAATCAATCAAAATATTCGAGTAAGAAACTGGTTGATGCCTTTGGAAATGGCTTTTATTCTATTGAAGAAGCATTAGTTAATGTGGCAGAATTTAGAAGGGAATACTAAAAAAGGGCAACCAGCCTAACACCAATTACCCTTAAACTATATAACTTAACTCGATTAAATCCTGCTAACTAATTCCTTAATTACTTTTGTCATTTTTGGTTCGGCAGCAGCTGCTACTTCCTGCACCTCTTCGTGCGATACCTCAACTATCTGACCAGGAACGCCCGAATCGGTAATAATTGAAATACCGAAGCATTGCATATCCATATGCCGTGCTACAATTACCTCAGGCACAGTTGACATACCTACTGCATCAGCACCTAAAATGCGGAACATCTTGTATTCGGCTGGTGTTTCAAAAGTTGGACCTGTGGTTCCTACATACACCCCTTGTTTTAAGTCAATCCCATTTTCTGCACCAATTTTAAGTGCTTCTGCAATGAATTTCTTGCTGTATGGTTCACTCATATCCGGGAAGCGAGGCCCAAGTTTATTATCGTTTTTCCCAATTAAAGGATTATCACCAAACATATTAATCTGGTCGTTAATCACCATTATATCACCCACCGCATAGTCTGGGTTAAGACCACCGCTGGCATTGGATACAAATAAGGTTTCAATGCCTAATTGCTTCATCACTCTTACCGGGAAAGTCACTTCTTTCATATCGTAACCTTCATAATAATGAAAGCGGCCTTGCATAGCCAAAATAGGCACATTATTAATCATTCCGAATATTAATCGGCCACTGTGTCCTTCAACTGTTGACACCGGAAAATTGGGTATGTCTGCGTAAGAAATTGACTTCTCAATTTCAATTTCTTCTACAAGTCCTCCTAGTCCTGTTCCTAAAATAATTCCGATTACCGGGTTAAGCTTACTCTGATTACGCAAGTAATCAGCTGTAATTTGAATGGTTTCTAACATAGTTGCGTATTCTATTTTCAAATTTCTCTTGTTCATTAAAAAGCACCTTCAACTCAATTGGTATAAACCAACTTTTCTCCCTGATGTAATCAGGTAGTTTCTCAAAGCGAACTGCATCTTTCTCAGTTGTAACCAATGCTTTGATGTTTTCTCTACCGGCAGCATCAACTATCTCATCAATATCATTTGAAGTAAAATGATGATGGTCGGGAAAGATAAGCTGTTGGTCAACTTTATATTTTATTTTTAGATGATTGATAAAACTTTCTGGCCGTGCTATACCCGCCAAAGCTACAATTGGCATTCCTCCCGAAAAACTCTTTTGATTACCATAACTCACAGCCTTTGGCAAACCATAGCTGATAGTGGTGAAAAATACTTGCTGCTGGCCGGTGGCCTTCAACTTTTTCAACCAAAAGTTTTTGTCCTGCTCCGAAAAATCTTCAGGGCATTTGTTAACCACAATAAGATCAGCGCGCTGCTGGCCATGTTTTGTCTCACGCAAATCACCCGCAGGAAACGGACAGTCTTTCCATAAGGGTCGATTAAAATCAATAACCAATAGTGAAAACCCAGGCTTAACATATCGGTGTTGATAAGCGTCATCCATCACCACCACATCTGTCTGCGTGTTCTTCTGGATGAGTTCCATACCCTCTACCCGCTTTTCAGCAACAGCAACAGTAACATCTGAGAACTTGCTTTTAATCTGGAACGGTTCGTCACCAATTGATTCTGCCGTACTACTGTTGTTGGCTAAAAGTGCTCCTTTTGTCTTCCGTTTATAACCCCGACTTAACAAGGTTAATTTATAATCATCTTTTAAAATTCGAATCAAATACTCTGTCAGAGGCGTTTTTCCGGTTCCGCCAACTGTAATATTCCCCACCGAAATAACGGGCAAAGCATAGCTTTTTGACTTTAGTATTCCCATATCGAAACACTTATTTCGAATCGATGTGATACTGCCGTACAACAGACTAAATGGATATAACAGTTTTCGAATTTTCATTTTCTTACTCTGACACAAAAAACAGCTTGCCACAAGGCAAGCTGCCACTCTATTTTCTTATCCTTTATTTGATTTCTAAATTGTAAGGAATACGAGCTTGAATCTGATAACCATTCTTCAAACTTTCAAGCGTCTCAATATACTTATATTCCTCTCCCATTAACGATTTACCAACAAACATACGCGCTTCACCTGTCAGCTCTTTCATAAACTGCTCAATCGGATCTTCTGCTTTTGGCAAATCAACAATGCGATACTCTTCTAATTCGGCTGCTTCTTTGGCTAGCTCAATGGCCTTATTTAAACCACCAATTTCATCAACCAAGTCAATGTCCAAAGCATTAACACCACTCCAAACACGTCCCTGGCCAATTTCATCAATGGCTTCTTTTGTTGTTTCACGACCATCGGCACATCGGCCAATAAACGTATCGTAACCTTTAACAATATATGCTTGCAGCAGGTCTTTTTCTTCTTTGCGGAATGGACGCGTTAAACTTGGCATGTCGGCAAACTTATTGGTCTTAACTCCATCGAAACTCACACCAATCTTCCTGGTCAATCCTTCAGCATTCGGTATCATACCAAAAATACCAATAGAACCCGTCAATGTTGTTGGGTTTGCCACAATCTTATGTGCTGCACACGAAATATAGTAACCTCCTGACGCTGCATAGTTACCCATTGATACAATGACTGGTTTAACTTGCTGCGCTAACTCTACTTCTCTCCAAATAATTTCCGAACCAAGGGCCGAACCTCCCGGTGAATTTACTCGGAAAACAATCGCTTTGATTGAACTATCACGACGCGCTTTACGAATGGTTTTTGACAATTTATCAGACTTAATACCATCAGATGAAGTTCCATCAATATCTCCCTCAGCATAGATAACAGCTATTTTCTCTTTAATAAAACCCTTGCCGTTTGACACATAAACTTTAGCATATTTACTGCTTGTTACTGCTTCCAGGTCGTCAGATGCATCTACATCCATCAACTCTTTCAGCTCGCCAATTACCTCATCTTTATACTTTAAACCATCAATTAAACCTGATTCAATCAATGACTCGTCAGTGCGAAACATTGGCATCTCATCGGCTAAGGCAGATACTTTTTCTGAACTTAAACCTCTTGCCTCAGCAATACCAGCTTTCACATGATCCCACATTGAGTTGAGATAAACCTCGGTTTGTAAACGTGCCGGCTCACTCATCTTCTCTAACAAAAATGGCTCAACTGCCGACTTAAACTTACCATGCTTGAACACCTGTATCTCAACACCCACTTTCTCCAATGCTTTTTTGAAGAAAGTTCGCTCAGCATACATTCCTTTTAGCTCCAACATACCCGATGGCGTCAGGTAAATCTTATCGGCTACGGATGCCAGGTAATAAGCTTTCTGCGTATAAACAGGGGCATAACTATAAATGAATTTACCCGATGTTTTAAAGTCTATCAGTGCATTACGAATCTCCTCAATAGTAGCATAACCAGTCATTGGCATACCCGATTCCATAACGATTCCTACAATATTTTCGTCGCGTTTCGCTTTTTCGATATTCTTTAGAAGGCGGTTTAAACCTTCAGTTGCTGGTTTTCCTTGTAAAGAGTTTAACGCACTTGATAAATCATCTTCAATAACCCTATCAACAATAGGACCATTGAGATCTAAAAGAAGAATTGTATTTTCGCTAATCGTTACTTCTTTCTCACTAGAAGAAACGATTATTAATACCATTAATATTAAAAACAATACAAATGTTAATGCTCCGGCAAATGTTGCCAATAAGTATTTAAAAAATTTCACCATAATGATAGAATTGAGTTTAGTGGCGTTGATTCGTTCAACATCATTCAAACAAAAGTATTAAAAAAACACTTACAATTATATCTATTAATTTGATTACAAATATAGTGAACCATTTGGTCGGTTTTCATTTCTAAAACGTTAAATTTTAATATGAACAAGCAAATTTTATTGTTAGGTGGTAATCAAGATGATGTCATCAGCTCACTAAAAAAGAGTATCGTTCTACTATCAGAACGTCTTAAAGAGCCCATACTCGTATCAGATTATTACGAAAGTGAGGCCTGGGGATTTGAAGCTGAGCAAAACTTCATCAACCAGGTGGTAGAATTTAATTCCGATTTGGACCCTATAGAATTATTGGATTTCACACAGAAAATTGAGAAAAAACTGGGCAGAAAAACAAAAACCGGAACCCATTACGAATCCCGGCCTATCGATATTGATATTTTATTTTTTAACGATGAGCAAATAACGCTGCCTCGTTTAATTATTCCTCATCCTAAATTGCATGAGCGTCGTTTTACGCTTCTTCCTCTTCTTGATCACTGGGCGACACTAATGCACCCTGTCTTTAAGAAAACGATTACTCAATTAACTGAAAACTGTACAGACGCCGGAATGGTGAGAAAAATAGAAGATTAAATCTTGCTTCCGTATGCTAAATCGCCAGCATCACCAATACCTGGAATAATATATGATTTAGAATTCAATTCTGCATCAACAGCCCCTAACCATAAAGTAACAGGCTCGTCTTTAAACATATTTTGCACATATTGCACTCCTGCTTCACTGGCAATTAATGAGGCGATGTGCACATGTTTCGGCTTCCCTTTTACTAAAAGCGCTTTGTAGGCCAACTCAATTGATGTCCCGGTCGCTAACATAGGATCGCTCAATATCACAATCTTGTCATCTAACGATGGGGATGAAATATACTCAATGTGAATGTCGAAATCACCTCTTTCATTGTACTTGCGATAAGCCGATACAAATGCATTCTCAGCTCTGTCGAAATAATTTAACAAGCCTTGATGCATCGGCAAACCAGCACGTAAAATGGAAGCAATCACCGGCTCTTCATTCATAACGTTTTCCTGTGCTACACCAAGAGGAGTTGTTACATCCTTCACTTCGTGAGGCAATACTTTGCTTATCTCATAGGCCATTATCTCGCCCATACGCTCAATGTTACGACGAAAGCGCATTGGATCAGTCTGAATAGAAGTGTCACGAATTTCTGCAATAAAGCGATTAAAAATGCTTTGCTGTTGATTGAATATTGTTGTTTGCATTTGGAAATTTATTTGCAAAGTAAGGAAAAATTAGGGAGAGTATTCGTGTTATTCAGCATCATTCGGTTTAAATTCATTGAGTGCTTTTATGATAAAATCGATTTCTTTTTCACTTAAACATTGATGTAAAGGAATACTTAATATGGTTTTATGAATTTCTTCTGTCACTGGAAAACTCAAGTTATTTATTTCTTTGTATGCTTCTTGTTTATGCGGTGGAGTTGGATAATGAATCATTGAACCAATGCCCTTTTCAGAAAGAAATTTCATCAAGGCGTCACGATAATTCGATCGGATTACATATAAATGCCAGGAATGTTTCATTTTATCACGAGGCCACTGTGGTAAGACAAGATTTGAATTTTTAATTTCATTACAATAACGCCTAGCTATTGTTCTTCTTCTTTCTGTGATATCGTTCAAATCATCTAATTTGAGATTTAAGATCGCAGCCTGAATCTCATCTAAGCGTGAATTGATCCCCTTAAACTTATTAATGTATTTCTTTGAAGAACCATAATTAGCAAGAGCCTTTATTAGATTTGCCAATTCAGGGTTATTTGTTGTAACAGCTCCTGCATCGCCCAAAGCACCAATGTTTTTGCCCGGATAAAAACTAAAGGCAGCTGCATCTGAAAGATTTCCTGTTTTTCTTCCATTCAATTCTGCTCCAATAGCTTGTGCATTATCTTCGATCAAAAGTAGCCCCTTACTCTTCACTATTCGACTGATTGTCTCCATATCGCAAACTAAGCCATACAGATGTACGACTAAAATTGCCTTTGTCCGATTTGTAATACTAACTCCTATCTTCTCAGGACTAATATTATAAGTATCAATGTCAGGCTCAACCAATACTGGTATCAAACCATTCTCACTAATTGATAAAATAGATGCTATATAAGTATTAGCAGGCACAATCACCTCATCTCCAACTTTAAGTAAGCCCATTTCGATGTAAGCTCTGAAAATTAAACGCAAAGCATCTAATCCATTTCCTGTACCAACAACATAATTACAGCCAATTTGCTCTGACAACACACTTTCAAATCGATTATTTTCTTCACCTTGCAAGTACCAACCTGAGTTAATAACACGGCGAATGGCTTCTTCAATCCTCGACTGATAAGCTTGATTAATATGTTTTAGATTAAGAAATGGTATTTTCATATACAATAATAACTTAATATTTAAGTTTAATAAGCCTAAAGCGATACATTTATAAATATGGTGAATCTAAACAGTTATTATCAGCTAATTACCTTACCAAAAGTAACAGATTCTAGAGGTAACTTGACTTTTATGGAAGGAAATAAGCAAGTGCCTTTTGAGGTTAAACGAGTATATTACATTTATGATGTCCCTGAAAATAAAACACGTGGTTACCATTCTCATTATGACCAGCATCAGTTTTTAATTGCAATCAATGGAAGTTTTGAGGTTGTTTTAGACACGGGGCGAGAACAATGTAGAATAATTGTAGATAATCCAAACATAGGACTACATATTAAACCTGGCATATGGCATGTAATGGAGAATTTTAGTAAAGGATGTCTTCTTTTAGCACTTTCATCTCACGAATATGATGAATCTGATTACATTAGAGATTATAACCAATATTTAAAAGAACAAACTATGCTTTAAGAAATTCGTCTCCTTTAATCAGTCCGTATTTTTTTATGCAAAGAATAAATTTCATACCCCTTATTAACAAAGGTTTCAATTTAATTGTCTTATAGACCTTCAAAAAAGCTTTATAATCGCTTTCTTTATAATAATGATAAGCATAACTCAATGCCCTGTTCTGCATTAACAATTCTTCTGTTTTTGAATCAATCTTTGTCAATTTGGCAAAGAATTGTCTTACTTCTAGAGTTTCCTCTAAAAACCTTAAACGTCGATTGCTATCCTCTGAATGAGATACCGAATGTACATTTACCCTGTATACCGTTGTTGAATCATTGATATAACCGACAGAATTATTTAATGAACATTGCAGAAAAATAGGCCCATCCTCCATCTTAAAACATCCATCATCAAACCGATCTATAAGCAGACTTTCATCAATAATTGATTTTCGATAGCATACTGTTGATGAGCAAATTACACTATTGGAATATATGCCTTGAAATGAACAATTCTGCTCAGCCAATTTCTGACTAATGGTGTTTTTATGATACCGTTTCCCAAATAATTTAGGATACATATACATCGTGTCGTACTGAGTATGAACCATTCCCATATTATCATCAGATTCTAGTAGCTGAATCTGCTTTGACAGTTTATAATCATCTATCCAGTAGTCATCACCATCCAAAGTTGCAATATATTTTCCTTTCGCAGCTCTATAACAAAAGGAATAGTTACCAATTAAGCCTTTATTCTTCTCATGTTGGAAATATCTAATCATAGGATATTTTTGGGCATACTGGGCAATAATATCACTGGTACCATCTATTGATCCATCATCTCCAATAATAAACTCAAAATCAAAATCTGTTTTTTGTCTTAAAACGGACTTGATTGTTCTCTCTATAAAGTCTTTCTGATTATAACAAATAACGATTACTGACAATAACATTCTAAAAGGCTTTTCATTGATGACGGTAAAATGCCATAATTATTGTTTATGTAGGTATTTATTTCAAATATTTACCTATTTCCCTCGTTAAAATAATTGAAGCATTGAATAACAGCATGAAATTAAGCTTTACAAATAATAGGTTACTTACTACTTCAATAAAAAACTCGTCACAAGTACTTGTAAGGGTAATAATTGGCATACTAAACATTAAAATAATTGCCTTATTAACAGGCCCCACCGGCCTTGCCATTGTAAGTCAACTGCAAAATGCCTTACAGTTTGGAACCAATCTGGCCAATACAGGAATTAATCATGGGATAATTAAATGTCTCAGTGAATATCAGGAAAGTCCTTCAAAACGCCAGTTAGTTATTATCACAAGCATACTTATAGTGATAATAGCATCCGTATTCATAGGCTTGTGCTTTGCATTACTCTCAGGCTATATTTCCGAAGTACTATTCCAAAGCAACGATTACATTCTAGTAGTTCGGTTTGCAGGCATATACATAATTACAACATCTCTTTTTAACCTACTTATTTCTATCATCAATGGCATCCAAAAGCTAAAACTGTTTATTACGTTAAATATCCTGTACTTCATTAGTAGCTTTATACTAACAATTTCAGCATTATACTTCTTGGGTTTAAAGGGATTGCTTTGGGCTATATTGTTTCAATCCCTACTTGCTTTAAGTGTAGGAGCCCATATATTGTACAAGCACGGTTACAGGTTTAAACCGTTATTTTCCACTGTTGTTATGCAGAAACTGACAAAGTTCTCCTTAACGGCAATAACGTCCGGTATAGTTACCCCCCTTGTCGTAATGAGCATACGAACTATCTTAACCCATAACCTGGCCCTGCATGAGGCCGGCATTTGGGAAGGGATAAACAGAATAAGCACCAGCTATATTAGTTTTGCAACCTTACCTTTTGGCTATTATTTCTTACCAACATTTGCAAAGTTAAAAAGCAATAAGGAAATCAAACGGGAAATTAAAATAGCACTCCTTACCTTGACCCCCATTTTAATAGCAGGAGGATTACTTTTATATATCCTCAGGATTCCGGTGATAAACGTCATCCTATCGAAAGAATTCCACGAAGCAGCCTATATTATTAAATGGCAGATAATGGGGGATGTCTTAAAAGTGTTATGCTGGCTTTTAGGTTTTTTGCTTATTGCAAAAGAAAAGACAGTAGCTTTTATTGTATCTGAAGCAATTTCAGGCGTACTAGTCGTTTCCCTATGCTACTTTCTTGTTCCCATAATTGGGATTGAAGGCAGCACTTTGGCCTACTTTATTGAGAATATTATTAGTTTTAGTCTTCTTTATATTGTTTTTCAGCATTATTGGAGAAAGGACTAACTTTCACAGAAAGCTCAAATATGAATATACATTTAGTTATTAGTTTTAACGACTCCTTTACGATTCCTGCCGGAGTGTGCATTACTTCTTTAGCTGTCAACGCCAAGCCTGACAGCTTCTATAATATTCACATACTCTTTTCTCGCTCACGCCTTAGTGACAGTAATCAACAGAAGATTCGCAAACTGGAATCACGTTATAAAAACATCTCATTGACATTTATTGATGTTGATGATGCCTTCAAAAATGGATTTGAGATTAGAAATGTGACCATAGAAACCTATTATCGATTACTAATCCCGGCTGTCTTTACTGATATTGAAAAAATCTTATATCTTGATGTTGATACCATTATCAATACAGACCTCAGCAATCTGTTTAATACTGACATAGAAAACTACCATCTGGCGGGCGCACGAGAATTTTTTAATACCACCGAAACTTCTCAAAGCCGATATATTAAAACACTTCAACTTAATCCTACTGAATACATCAATGCCGGCATATTACTGTTCAACCTTAAGTATATCAGGAAGGAATTAGATTCTTATAATGATAAAATACACAAGTTAGCAACCTTAAATCTTACATATCAAGACCAAGATATATTAAATATCATATTCAAAAATAGTATATTATACATCGAACATTCTTATAATTATACATTCCCAAAATTACTTGACGGACTACATATTACAACACCAGACGTAATTCATTATATACTCGAAAAACCGTGGGATACTCCAAGACCATTCGGTGATATCTGGTGGAATTACTACAAAAACTCAATGTTTTTTGATAAAAAATACTACCTCAAGCATCAAATCAAAGCCTTTAAAAACCTGGATACACATTTAAAAATTGGCAGATTATTATACAAACTAGGATTTAACAGACTCATCTCTTTTAAAAGACATATCCATTTTTTATTCAGAAAGATTAGAACAAAATGAGGTTACGTGCCGCTCCATTTTAATTTGTCATACTTGTAGCTAACAAACGACAAGATGAACAAATTAACCTCAACCTTTGCATAATTATTTATTACATTTTATTCCTTTTGCCAGGAAAAAGGCAGTTTTAATATTACCACAGAACCGGAATCAGCTACCCTTGTACTTAACGAGTTTACGGATATTGAAAAAAACAACCCCAGCTACTTTTCCTGATTATAAAACAATGTGTAGACTTCCCCTTTTCAGGAAAAGTTACAATCTCATTTGTCACATTAGCCGCTGGCTTGTGTATCAAACCAAGCCCTCATTTTCAGATTTTTGGGAAATTCGAGTTCGGCACATATAATGAAGAAGAAAACCAGGACACCATCAACCTCTGGAAAGAAAATATAATAAATTTAGCTCATCTGGTGGCTGAATAGGCATTCGTACCGAATTTTAAGCAGAATCCTTATTTTTGCATAAAACAATTGTATGCATAAAGGTCAACTCTCATATCTTCCTCCGATTATTAAACTAATTTTCCTCTTTGCGATTGTTTTGCTGTTTGGAATTCTGTCAGCACTTTTTATGAGCTTAGTGGCAGAACCTGTATTTGGGGTTGACATGCGTTCGCTAAATGATATGACTAGTAACATTGGGTTTATGCAAGCCTATCAAATTCTGCAAAGCATCAGTTTATTTGTTCTTCCGTCACTATTGGCTTTTTATCTATTTTACAATTCGTTCTCACAAAGTATTTCTGGTAAAAATTCATTATCAGCACAATCAACGATAATTACTGTTTTTCTCATTTTTGCTGCACAAGCCTTTATTGCTTACTCGGGGTGGCTCAATCATCAGCTGCGCTTACCCGAGTCTTTAAAAGAGCTTGTAGTTTGGATGACAGAAAAAGAACAAGAATTAGCAGAGCTTACAACCTTATTAATACGCTCCGATAATTGGTGGCAGATTCTTATTACTGTTTTTATGATGAGCATACTACCTGCCCTTGGTGAAGAGTTTTTGTTTAGAGGCTTGCTTCAGCGCGAATTATCGACCTGGTTTAACAATAAACATATCGCTATTATTCTGACAGCTATTCTGTTTAGTGCAGTTCACATGCAGTTTCTAACATTTCTCCCGCGTTTCTTACTTGGAATAATGCTCGGCTATCTATATGTCTGGTCGGGAAGTTTATGGTTGGCGGTTATTGGTCATTTTACCAACAATTTTATGGCCATAGTAGCCTATATGTATCTATCTTCAAACGGGAGCGACTCGCCTCTTAATATTCCAACTGAGAATCCTTTTGGGCTGATGACTATCCTAAGTTTTATGGCTATAACAGGCTGTCTTTATGCGATTAAAAAGACGAGTAATTCAGTAGTTGTAGAATGATATTAGTCTAACGTTTCTTTTTCGTGCTTTCTTAATAAATATACAATACCGTAGTTGGCACATTTTGTACGTTTTTCATCGCCTCCCAAGGTATCAAAATGCGCTTCTATTTCATTCCAAATGGCTAAAACGATCCTATCGGCAACACTTCTTAAATCGGTGACTTTTTCATGCATCTTTTGAGTTGTCACCAACAGATTTTTATGATTATTAAAATACTCCACAAACTTCTCGTATTTAATTTTAACCATAGCAATTGAAGGATTATAAATACGTGAGCCTCCCATCATACCACGCTTTTCTTCTCCTTCAATAACCTGCTTCCCTACCTGAAGAAGCTGTTGCTCTGTTCCCAATTCTGGTACTGATTTCTCATCAATTTCAAAACCATATATCTTTCTCACTTCTGGTTTTATCTCACCCCGAATAATGCAAAAATTCAATACCTGAATAAAATGCGAGACATATAGGCGCGATACCTTAAATTGGTCGCCTAAAAGTTTGCCATATTTTGCCTGTCGCTCCTTGCTAAAATTATATTGTGAAATTGCCTGTTCGTATTGTGGTAAAAATGACTGCAGCTCAAGAAACAACTTTTGGCTAAACGCTAAATCAAAGGGATTCAATTGTATACCTTTCTGCAAAGCTGCTTTTAAAGCGCGCAAACGTGCTTGATCAGTATTTGGAAGGCGACGATATGGCATGTTGTTTTCGATTAAAAGGGACCTGTTCGCATCTAAAAGTAGAAAAAATAACTTCTATTAACAAATACCAACAGATCAATCACTTTACTATTATTAATTTTTATCAATATTTCATTCATCCAATAAACATCGTTGTTCATCAACAAGAAACATTCGTTCATAAAAACGAATTATTTCAATAAAGGTTACTATTTTCTTAAAATCAGTTGAATAAAAATAAAAAGGAAGCCCTCGTGAAACGAATGCCTCCTTAATTTCAAATAATAACGTCTAAGTATTATACTAATAAATCTGAAGATTTTTAGCGTTTAAGAACTTTAACTGTATAAGTCTCTTTTCCTGTTAATTGTAGTAAATAGATTCCTTTTTCAAGATCGGAAACAATAACTGTTATAACTGACCCATCTAGTTTAAATTGTTTAACGATTTTTCCCGCCAAATTAAAAATGGCACCACTTGTATACTGACCATCATAACCAGATATACTCAGTTCATTATTCATTGGTATGGGGTATATGCTAAGACTGGATTTTGCTGTATTGTCCATATCTGTAGCTAGTGTCCATTTGGCCCAAAGCTCAATATCACCAGTTTCTCCGCCAGCAATTGTTGCCACTTCTTGAGTTAATCCTTCATCTTCAAACCAGCCGTCAAAATCAAACCCCGCTTTAGCTGGATCATCCAAAGTTAATATAGATGTTTCGATGGTATAAGTATCAGGATTACCTGCTGCATTAGTAGCATCTTCCATATTATTATAAGTAACAGCGTATTCCAAAATCGTGTATTCAGCAGTGACAGTTAAATCAGCAGTAATATTATCGAATGGCACATCCCAACCGCTGAAGGTATAACCAGTGCGATCTGGATCTGCAGGTGCAGTAGCAGTGCCTCCATAATCCACCGATTCTGTTTTTAATACAGTACTTCCATCCCAGTCTACAAACGTCACCGCGTACTGATTAATGGAATATTGAGCTGTTACGGTTAAATCAGCAGTAATATTATCAAATGGAACATCCCAGCCAGTGAAAGCATAACCAGTGCGAACTGGATCTGCTGGTGCAGTAGCAGCGCCTCCATAATCCACCGATTCTGTTTTTAATACGGTACTCCCATCCCAATCTACAAACGTCACCGTGTACTGATTAATGGAATATTGAGCTGTTACGGTTAAATCAGCAGTAATATTATTAAATGGCACATCCCAGCCAGTGAAGGTATAACCAGTGCGCTCTGGATCTGCCGGTGCAGTAGCAGCTCCACCTCCAATAACTTGTTCTGTTTTAAGAACCGTTCCATCCCAATCCTCAAACGTTACTGTAAAACCATCCTCAATTGTCAGTACTGCAGTTGTCAGTGTTGTTCCAGGAAAAAAACCATTAGTCATTTCACAATAATAGCTTCCCGTTTGTAAAAAACGAAACTGCCCATTCCCAAGATCTTCAATCTGCTCTGCGGTCACTTCTAGTCCACTTTCATTATTGAACCAGGTAAAAACAGTTGCGTTACCATCAAATTCAGCTTCAGATGACCAGTCTAATACATAATTAACTAATTCTGTCTGAGATGCAAATATCTCCTTGCTAGAGCTATAGAGAAATGAACTATATGCAGCCTTGATATAATATATCTCAGAGAAAGCCAGCCTGTTTTCATTACAAAGCAAAGGACTTATCTCATTATTTGTACCAATTTGTATTGAAGTCAGATCGTTATCAGAGCATTCGAGGTAAACTAAATTTGTATTAGTACTCAAATCAAGACTTATCAGTTGGTTTGATGAGCAGACCAATAATATAAGCAGGGGATTGTTACTCAAATCAAGACTTTTAAGCTGATTATCGGAGCATTGAAGTTGTGTAATATTAATAAAATGCTCAATACCAGTTAAGTCAGATATACTTTTACTATTTAAAGTAATTGGAAATAAATAGCTATTAGCTTCATCGATACTAATTTCTCCATCAGCATTTGTATCTACATTTCCAATGTCTAATAGAGCTTGTTTAAAGTTTTCATCTTCAAATTCAATATCTTGTGCTGCTAATACTAATGGCAAGAAAAAGAACAACAGCAATGCCAATCGAGGTAAGTAAAGTTTTTTCATAGGAGCGTATTAGAAGTTAAAATTTAGCTTAAGCGTAACTAAGGTAAAGTATACCCGTTTCAAAATCAACCCCTTCTATCCCTACACATTATTCATTAATCAAAAAAAAGGTCGCTTTATAAAGCGACCTTTAATATCCAATAAGAGAGTGTACTTGTTAATCTGCTAACTTGGCTTTCAAGAACTCGCGGTTCAAACGAGCGATGTTAGAAATAGAAACGCCTTTCGGACATTCTACCTCACAAGCTCCTGTGTTGGTACAGTTACCAAAACCAAGTTCGTCCATTTTCGCTACCATGTTTTTAGCACGACGCGCTGCTTCAACTTTACCTTGTGGTAACAAAGCTAAGTGGCTTACTTTTGCTGAAACGAAAAGCATAGCCGAACCGTTTTTACAAGTGGCCACACAAGCACCACAGCCGATACATGAAGCAGCATCCATAGCCTCATCAGCATCAACCTTTGGAATAGGAATTGCATTGGCATCAGGTACACCACCAGTACTTACTGATGTATAACCACCAGCAGCAATAATCGTATCAAAAGCGTTACGGTTAACAATCAAATCTTTGATGACCGGGAAACCTGCCGAACGCCATGGTTCAATCGTAATTGTTTCACCATCCTTAAACTTACGCATGTGCAACTGACAAGTAGTTACGTCATCGTCTGGTCCGTGAGGACGGCCGTTGATGTATAACGAACACATTCCGCAAATACCTTCGCGACAATCATGATCGAATGCAACCGGCTCTTTACCTTCGTTCACCAACTGCTCATTCAGGATGTCCATCATCTCAAGGAATGAACTGTCAGTTGATACTTTATCTAGTTTATATGTCTCGAAACGACCCTTGTCTTTAGGTCCGTTCTGACGCCAAACCTTAAGAGTCAAACTTATATTATTTTCCATTTTTCTCTGTTTAACTTATGAACATTAATGACCTAATTATTTGTAGTTACGTTGAGCAACTTTAACAACTTCAAAAGTCAAATCTTCTTTATGCATTACTGGTGCTTTATCAGCACCTTGATATTCCCAGCAAGCAGCATAAGCAAATTGGTCATCCTGACGCATTGCCTCACCTTCTTCAGTCTGGAACTCTTCACGGAAGTGACCACCACAAGACTCTTCGCGGTGTAGCGCATCACGCGCCATTAAATCACCAGTTGTAATAAAGTCAGCCAAACGAGATGCTTTTTCCAACTCAACGTTCATACCTTCACCTGAACCAGGGATACGCACGTTGCTCCAGAATTCTTTCTTAATCTCAGCAATTCTTTCGATAGCTTTCTCCAAACCTTCTTTGTTTCGAGCCATACCAACGAAATCCCACATCACTAAACCAAGCTCTTTGTGGATGCTGTCAACCGAACGATTTCCTTTGATAGCCAATAACTTCTCAAATTTCGCTTTCGCTTCACTTTCAGCGTCAACAAATTCTTTTTCGTCACCAGTCATACGAGGTGTAGAAATATCATCAGCCAGGTAGTTCTGGATTGTATATGGCAATACGAAATATCCATCAGCTAATCCCTGCATCAAAGCAGAAGCACCTAAACGGTTAGCACCGTGGTCAGAGAAGTTAGCCTCACCAGCTGCAAATAAACCAGGAACAGTTGTTTGCAATTCATAATCTACCCAAATACCACCCATTGTGTAGTGAATAGCTGGATAAATCATCATCGGTGTTTCGTATGGATTGTCATCAACAATCTTTTCGTACATCTGGAATAAGTTTCCATAACGAGCACGGATAGCATCTTCACCTAAACGCTCGATAGCCGATTTAAAGTCAAGATAGACAGCTAATCCAGTTGTTCCTACACCAAAACCGGCATCACAACGCTCCTTAGCAGCACGAGAAGCAACATCACGAGGCACTAAGTTACCGAATGCAGGGTAACGACGCTCTAAGTAATAATCGCGGTTTTCTTCAGCAATCTGAGTTGGTTTTAATTTACCGGCACGAATCGCTTCAGCATCTTCTTTCTTTTTAGGAACCCAGATACGACCATCGTTACGTAACGATTCCGACATAAGCGTTAATTTTGACTGGAACTCACCGTGTACAGGAATACAAGTTGGGTGAATCTGAGCGAAACATGGGTTGGCAAAAGCAGCTCCTTTTTCGTAAGCTTTGATAGCTGCCGAACCGTTTGATCCCATCGCGTTAGTCGATAAGAAGAAAGCGTTTCCGTAACCACCAGTAGCCAATACCACTGCGTGACCAAAGTGACGCTGGAATTCACCAGTTACCAAATCACGAGCAATAACTCCGCGAGCTTTACCGTCAACCATGACGATGTCAACAATCTCAGTACGTGTATATAAATCTACAGTACCAGCGTTTACCTGGCGCATTAAAGCCTGATAAGCACCAATTAACAGCTGCTGACCTGTTTGTCCTTTAGCGTAGAAAGTACGGCTTACCTGAGCACCACCAAATGAACGGTTGTCTAACAAACCACCGTATTCGCGGGCAAAAGGAACACCCTGAGCCACACACTGGTCGATGATGTCATTACTTACTTCAGCCAAACGGTGTACGTTAGCTTCACGCGCACGGTAGTCACCACCTTTTACAGTATCATAGAATAAACGGTGAACCGAGTCACCATCGTTTGGATAGTTTTTAGCAGCATTGATACCACCCTGTGCAGCGATAGAGTGTGCACGACGTGGTGAATCCTGAATGGTGAAATTCTTTACATTGAAACCCATTTCACCAAATGAAGCAGCAGCCGAAGCACCTGCTAAACCTGTTCCAACAACAATAATATCTAACTTACGCTTGTTAGCAGGGTTAACCAGTTTCTGGTTAGCTTTATAATTAGACCACTTTTCAGCCATTGGCCCTTGTGGTATCTTAGAATCTAAATTCATATCTATTATGTGTTAGATTTGACTATTGATAAAAAGCAAATTGAAGGATAGCAATTGCAGCAAACCCAAGTCCTATGATCCATGCGAAGGCAATACCGATAACCGTCCAACGCTTACGCCAGATGTTATTACTAAATCCTAGTGTTTGGAAAGCCGACCAGAATCCGTGTGTTAAGTGAATGGTTAAACCAAGAGAACCAACCACATAAAGAGCCACTCTCCATGCTTCGGATAAAGCAGCGTTAACCAATGCATAGGTATTGTGCATTTCAACCCCATCGTAAGTTACCGACGCAGCCCCATGAGTTATCTGCAAAGGCACAAAGAAATCCACAATGTGAACAACAAGGAATGCAGTAACAGTAATTCCTAAAACATACATGTTTTTTGAAGCCCACATCACATCCTTTGTATTGTTACCGGATGCATACTTCGCATTTCCTCTGGCTTTGTTGTTTTGCAATGTCAGAATTGAAGCATAAATGATGTGGATAATAAAACCACCAAAAAGTACAGGCTGCAAACCATACTTAATCAATGGTAATGCCATAAAGTTGGCAGCAATGTTGAATGTTTCTCCACCATCGGGAACAAGCAACAGTAAGTTAATGGAAAGGTGGACGATTAAGAACGTCACCAAAAAAAGTCCTGACAAGCTCATCAGCAACTTTCTTCCAATTGAGGAACCAAAAATAGTACTCATAGGAATCCTTTTTAATTTATTTAATTGTTAAAACTAATTTGTTCTATAAGGCTGCAAATGTAGGTGTGAAAAGGCCGCTACCCAAATATTATTAAAGAATTAATTCTATATTTATATCAATTCTAATTAACCACACATTTAAACATTTTATATTATATCTTTTTTAACATTTATTGTTACAAATTAATAAAATATAAATCGGATTACTTCATCTTATTCTCGCACATCTTAGACTAATAATAAAGCACTGAGGCAGGTTTTGAGCATGCAATTTACAGCAATTTTAATCCTTTATCAAAGGAAAAGCTTTATAAAAACATTAAAGAATCTCTTCCTTATTGGTTGAATTTCAGCACTGTTTTATTTTCATATAAAGTTTTCTATTTTTGTGTAAACGAACAGTTTAAACGCAATCATACATTCTGACCATGCAAGAAGAAATAGATTTAATATTAGACGATGCCAAAGAACGAATGGCCAAGGCGATTGAACACCTTGATAACGAACTAGGTAAAATCCGTGCGGGTAAAGCTAATCCTAAAATGCTCGAAGGTATTTTGGTCGATTACTACGGCAGTATGACACCCCTTTCACAAGTGGCAAATTTAAGTACTCCCGACCCACGTACCATAGCTATACAGCCATGGGAAAAGCAATTGATTGGCGAGATTGAAAAAGCAATCATGGCAGCTAATCTTGGCTTCAACCCTGATAATAATGGTGATATCATTCGCATCAACATTCCTCCATTAACAGAGGAACGTCGTAAAGACTTGGTGAAGCAGGCTAAGTCTGAATGTGAAGATGCTAAAGTTAGCTTCCGTAATACGCGTCGTGATTGTAATGATGAATTGAAAAGAATGAAGAAAGATGGCCTTTCTGAAGATTTAGAGAAAGATGCTGAAGCTGAAGTTCAAAACATCACCAATGAGTACGTTAAGAAAGTGGATGCTATGTTTGAAGTTAAAGAAAAAGACATCTTGACTGTATAATTCACTGAAAAAAATAAGTAGAAAGGCTGCCCAATATGGGCAGCCTTTCTTGTATGTGTTAAACCATTTTTATTTTAAATCATTCAGCATCACTTCAATTGCTTTCTCCAACTGCTCATCGCGTCCTTCCTTTAGTAATTCGAAGCTATTCTGCACTTTCACATCTGGCTCCAACTGGGTATTTTCAAGGTAATTACCGTCCATGTCTTTTACACCAATTTGCGGAATACCAAACACCAATGTTTTGTCCTGCTGAGTTTCCCACCACACAGCCGTCATGGTTCCGGGAACCGGCATACCAATCAGTTTACCAATTTTCAAAGCGTTATAGGCAAATGGAAAGGCATGCGCGTCGGAGTAGTTACCTTCGCTAATAAGTACACACGATGGTTTATTCCATTTGGCAATCGGCTCTGAACCAAAATAACGACCTCCCGGATAATAATCAGCATATTTTTTACCGCTTAAGAAAGTTACCAAATCATCGTGCAGCCAGCCACCACCATTAAAGCGTGTATCCACGATTAGTGCTTCTTTATCATGATTACGCCCCAACACCTCGGAGTAAAACTCGCGGAAGCTCGGTGAATCCATTCCTTTGACATGTACATAGCCCAAACGGCCGCCCGATAAACGCTCCGTCATTTCACGACGCTGCTTAATCCAACGCTCATATAATAACTGGTTGCGCTTCGACAGGCTGATGGGTTTCACTGTTTCCTGCCAGCGCTTACCTGAAGCCGGATTATACATGGCCAACAAGGTTGGTTTTCCTTCCTGATGATTCAACTGCTGATATAAATCGGAAAAGTTTGTTATGCCCACTCCATTAACCGATTCCACAACAGTACCGGCTTTAATCTTCGTACCTTCTTTTAATACGGGGCTTTTATCAATCACCTCTGTTATCTTCAGCCCTTTGCCATTGTATTTATAATCGAAAAACAAACCTAAGGAAGCTGTTTTATCGGCATCGGCAATTTTAGGACGATAGCGGGCTCCGGTATGCGAACCATTCATCTCACCCAACATTTCGCTCAATAGCTCCTGAAAATCATAGTTATTATTCACATGAGGTAAAAAACGCTCGTATTCGGCCTTATAAAAGTCCCAATCCACATTATGCAAATCTGGGCGATACCACTTACGCTTTACCTGACGCCAGGCATGATCAAATATGGCTTCACGCTCTGCTGCAGCATCCAGGTACATTTCAGCATTGTAATTAACCGCTTTTGTTTTATCGCTCTTGGTATCAAACTTGGTTATTTGACCTCCAGAAAAAACAAAGATGTTGGCAAAAGCCGAATCCGCCTGCATATAACCGCCTCTTCCATCCAACTCTGCTATCTTCTTGGTTTCATTCTTTTTAAAATCGTGCATCCACAGGTCGTGACCTTTTTCAAAGCGCGACAAATAATATAGCTTATCAGCATCGGGAGATAGTAAAGCACCGGCCAGACTCGATGAATGAATGGTTAAACGTGCCATTCTATCCTCCAGATTATCCAACTCCATTTCGATGCTGTCCTCTTCTTTTACAGCTGATTTCTTCTTTTTCTTCTTGTCTTTCGACTCTTCCTCCTCCTTTTCTGACTTTTCCAATTCTTCTTTTAATTCCAGCTCCTCCTTGCTTAGTTTAAACTGGTCGTAACTCTTTTGGTTAAAGAACATGGCATAGACATCGTCGTGCGAGCCCCAGCTACCATGGTTGCGCATGCCGTGTTTGTCGGTGAACCAAATCACTGCATTACCGTTCATCATCCATTGCGGACGAGAATCGCCATAACCACTTTGGGTCAGATTCTTCACTTCACCTGAGCCGTTAGCAGCCACCAAACCAACTTCGTCAATCACCCAGTGATTGGGACAAAAAGCAACGATAAACCATTTTCCGTCAGGCGACCACTGGTACCATTGATCACCATCGCTGTACGAATAGTTATAGGTGCCTTCAAGAATGGTTCGCACCGCCTTTGTATCAAGGTTAATTACTTTAAGTGTGGTTCTGTTTTCCAGGAATGCCACCTCTTTACCATCGGGCGAAAAATGGGGCTGAAAGGTTTCGGCTTCTACTTCAATGACCGGTTTTTCTTCAATCAAGGTGGCATTAGAGAAATACAACTCATCATCGCTTTTAATGGATGATGTGTAAACATTCCAGCTACCATTTCGCTCGGCGGCATACACCAACGAACGTCCATCAGGACTGAAACTGACCGAACGCTCCTGACCTGGCGTATTGGTAACGCGTTTGGTGGTATTATAATCCACAGACGTAACAAACACCTCCCCCCGTGCCACAAATGCTATTTCTTTACCATTTGGCGACACATCCATCTCTGTAGCTTCCTTGCTCATCTTCACAAATTGCGTATCTGTCCCTTCGATATCAAAGTTGATGTTTACAACCACTTTTGCGGGCATCGCACCGGGCTTTTGAGTATATAACTCGCCATTGAAACTATAGCATAATACATCATTGTCCGACACACTCAAAAAGCGCACGGGATGCTTTTTAAAATGGCTTATTTGTTCAACGTTGGCGGGTTGATTGATGCTTGTTTTACACACATTAAAGGAGCCAAACTGCTCACTTAAAAAGTAGATATCTTTCTCATTGCTTGCCAACACAGGCTGACGATCTTCGCCTTTAAACGAGCTTAACTTAGTATGTTTACCTGTTGAAATTTCCATTTTCCAGATATCGCGCGTTACCGATGACTGGTGATGTTTGCGCCATCTATCCTCATAGCCTTTCACATCCTGATAGACGATAAATGAACCATCATTGCTCATCATGGCCAGCTCGGCCGGCGTGGTCAGCAGCTGGTCAATGGACGATGTAGTCACATCTACTTTGTACAGCTCTGAAAACAAACCGTAAGGAAACTGGCTATTCTGATAATCATCTAACTGCTGTGATGAATACAGCACCTGTTGTCCATTGGGGGTAAACGAACAAGGTACCTCATTGGCCGAATGATAAGTCAAACGACGTGCCTGACCCCCATTAGCTGGCATTATAAAAATATCGAAGTTACCAAACCGGTTGGAAGCAAAAGCAATAAACTTGCCATCGGGCGACCAAACAGGCTGGTAATCATGGGCCTGATGGATAGTTAATGGTAATGCATCGCCACCAGCAGTTGGCACCTTATACAAATTACCCTTGTAAGAAAATACAATGCTTTGCCCATCGGGTGAGATGGATGGATAACGCATCCAAAGAGGTTGAGCCGAAGCTTCAACAACAAAAGCAAATAGCAACAATGCTATGGCCGTTTTTAAAAATTTCATCATGGTAGAGGTATTAAAATTAGTTGTTAAATATAACCAGAGAAACAAAGATATACAACGACCAGAGTTGCCAAGCATCAGGCTGCAGCAAAAAAATAGTCCCCAGGAAACCTGAGGACTATCGGTATATTTTACAAGCAAATAGCTTGATTGCTTTTAACAATTAAATATTTGGATTCACATAGTGGAAGTGAGGTCCAAAGCGGTCGAATGCAGCCTTATCTAACATTTCCTGGTGATCCGGATGAGCAACTGAAATGATTAGTTTCGCTCGCTCCTGCATTGTTTTTCCATATAAGTTAACAGCTCCGTGTTCGGTTACGAACCAGTGCATGTTTGAACGTGTTGTTACCACACCCGAACCTTCAAGCAAGGTCGGTGCAATTTTAGAAAGACCTTTGCCAGTTACCGAAGGCATCGCAATAATTGGTAAACCTCCTTTTGAGTAACCTGCTCCACGGATAAAGTCAATCTGACCTCCAACACCCGAATAGTGCTTAATTCCTATTGAATCGGCACATACCTGACCGGTAATATCAATGGCTAATGCTGAGTTGATTGCAGTCACTTTATCATTCTGACGGATGATGTTTACACTGTTGGTGTGACGCACATCCATCATAGCCACCATTGGGTTGTCATCAATAAAATCATAAAGTTCCTGAGATCCCATCAAGAAGGAAGCAACCATCTTACCTGGATCAATCTGCTTGCGTTTACCATTAACCACTCCTTTTTCTACCAAAGGAAGGATACCATCGGCAAACATCTCCGTGTGAACACCCAAGTCTTTGTGGTTACCTAACTGTGCTAACACAGCATTTGGAATACCACCGATACCCATTTGAAGACAGGCTCCGTCTTCAATTAACTCAGCAACATTCTTACCGATAGCAATATCCATATCTGTAAGGGCACCCATATCGTGAGTGAACAACGGACTATCATCATCAACAAAATAATCAATTTCGTTCATGTGGAAGATAGCATCTCCCCATGCTCGCGGCACATTAGGGTTAACAGCCGCAATAACAACATCGGCACACTCAATAGCAGCTAAAGTAGCATCAACCGAAGTTCCTAATGAAACAAAACCATGCTTATCCGGAGGTGAAACCATAACCATCGCCACATTCACTTTCAATACGCCATCGCGCATCAACTTTTGCGTTTCACTCAAGAACACTGGGATGTAATCAGCATAACCGGCTTGAGTTTGCTTACGTAAGTTACCTCCAACAAAGAATTGCTCTGAAACAAATACTCCTTCGAATTCAGGATCTGCAAAATCCACCTTATCCTCAATGTGGATATGCTGAAGCTTCACATCATAAAATTCTTTGTTACGGCCACGTTCAACCATTGCCTTAATTAATTTGTGCGGCGTTACTGCCACACTACTAAGGTGAATGCGGTCGCCCGTCTTAATTACTTTCACTGCCTCTTCAGCCGATATCGCTTTATAACTCATGACTTTATTATTTATAGATATTTTTCTCTATTTAAAGCCTGCAAATTTAGAAAAATATGCAAGGATGCAAGCGTTTATTAATAATTATTAAGAAGATTCATGATATTTAAAACAAATCTGAAATAAAACACTTTTTAACGATTAGAAATGAAAGTAAAAGCCTTATCCAAACTTACAAGGCATACGTCCTTATTTAAAAGGTATACACTGGCTTAAGTATTTTTAACCTATTTCTTTTTTGTCTCCGATAAATAAGGTTCTGGTGCAGATTTTGCATAACTTCATCTATCTGTTCATGTAAATCATAGCCTTATGAAAACACTAATTTTCATACTACTCGTATTAGCGACCATTTCAGCTTGCAATATCCAAAAACCACTTGCTGATGTCAATGCACCTCCTCAAGAATTAAGTGTTGAAAATAGTGATTCAAGCGAGTATGAACTCATCGTTTTTGACCCTGGATTTGATACATTCCTGGCCACTCAGCCCTATCCTAAAGAGTTTTATTCGGATGAATATTACAAAAACTGGAACTATCGTTATTGCGTAGAGTGGAATATTCGCCATTCCAATCCCATACGATATGGCAACTTTTACGAAACGCAGATTCCATATGAACTATCAGTAGACTATGGTATCGACTTCAACTTTAAACTTTATCAGTATTTTCAGTTTATTGAGCAGGAATACAGCATTGTGTTAATTCACCGAAAAGGCCGTTAAGCCTTTTTCTTCTGTGTTATGCCAATGGCCAAAATCGTTCCGGCAATGACCAACGCAGCACCAACATAGGCCAATGGGGCTACTTTATTAATTGGAAACCAGTTAAGTTCTAACAACATCAGTATCTCAAGCACCACAAAGGTGATCACCGGATTCATGATTATGACAATGCTGATTTTATTGGCTTCGGTATATTTGAAGGCAGCAGAAAGCGCGCCATAGGCAACCACTGTATTTAAACCTAAGGCCACCATTAATAACCAAACCCACCACTCATACGCTTGCGTAAATAATTCAAAATTAACCGTTGGCAGAAACAGTAAAACAGGAAGACCAAAAATTATCAGGTTAACCTGCTGCGGATGGAATTTCTGAACCAGCTTTTTATTGAATAAAGCATATCCAGCCCAACTGGCTGCCGCTCCTAAAGTCCAAAACAAGCCCTGTGTAATGGCTTCCTTTTGCGCCACCAGCTCGTTTATCTGGTTAAAATAAAACACACAAAATCCCACGGCAGCAATGGCAAAACCAAGACCTCTTATCCAGTTAATACTTTCTTTAAAAACAACAAAACCAATAACCCCCAGCAACACCGGACCTGTTTGTATAATTATTTGCGTAGCAGCCGGTCCTGCGTAGTTAATACCCTGCATATAACCAATATAATTTCCGGCTAACAAAACAGCAGCGGCTATCATCATCTTAGGAGGCTTGCGGTACACATTCAATAATTCTGGTTTCTTAATAGCATAATAACCAACCAGTACCAAGGCAGCTACAAAAAAGCGAAACCACACAATAGAATATGAGTCAAAATAATTGAGCGCTACTTTTAATGCAATCGCTAAAACGCCCCACAAAATTGCCGTTGTGGCCGCTAATAAAATCCCTTTCATCGAAAGATAAGTTTCAAAGATTAATCCGGATGTTTCAGTTAAAATTGTTATTGGAGCTACTAATGCAGTGCTGCTATCTGTTTAAAACAACCCTCACGTTTCACCTCAACAAAACGTTCAAAATATGGTTCAAAAGTAGTTCTCTTTTTTGATTTTTAAGTTTACACAGTACTCAGGCGAAGAAAAAACGGTGAAAGCAATAACTTTATAGTAAGTGCACAATCATTTATTTTCAAAATCAATTATATTTGTTTCAATTAATTTAGACATGAAGAAACAAAGTGTACTTTTTGTTGTCGGTTAATTAATCAAACTAATGTTGAGTCCGCAATGATAAGGACTGTAAATTAAGAAAATAAACGAACCAAAATTTAAAAATATGAAAAGCACGATTCGAATAGCATCTTTGGTCATTGCTGCTACGATGATGTTAACTGCCTGTAACAGTAAGAAAGCTAAAAAAGACAAAGCACCTGAAATCAAAAAGGAAAAAGTAGAAAAAGAAGTGCGTGAATTTGTTTATCCTCTTCCTACTTCATTTGAAGTAACTGAAATGCTTAACCGCATTGAAGCTGCTTATATTCTTTCACTTTCAAATCCTGCAAGCAACGTTGATAAATACTTAACTGAAAAAGCGCAGGCTATCAACCTTGGTATTTATAGTGCCGACCTAAGTTATGCGAGTACATATCACCAGCAACAGGAAACATTAGATTTTATGAATGCCTCTAAAAACCTTATCGACAAGCTAGATATTTCTCCAGCCCTTGATAAGAAGCTTTTGGAAGCTATTGAGAATAACTTAGACAATAAGGATGAATTGGTAAAAGTTATCACCAACACTTTCTACAATACTTATGAGTATTTAAATAAAAACGACCGCGGTTCTGTTTCATTGCTAGTTATCTCTGGTAGCTGGGTAGAGGCACTTTATATTGCTTGTCACATTTCGGAAGAAACTTTCAGCAACAAAGAAATGGTAGCTATCATTATGGAGCAAAAAGAGCCACTAAATAAGTTGATGACAATGCTTGAAGTACATGCGGCAAATGAAGATATCCAATCAACCATTGATGATTTAAAAATCCTTCATGAAATATACAACAGCGTTGATGCCGGTAGTATTACAATCGAACAGTTAGATGCGATTGAGAAAAATGTGGCCGTTCTTCGTGAAAAATATGTTTCTTAATTAAGAAAGCTTAATACAAAATACAAAGGGAAACCAACAATGGTTTCCCTTTTTTGTTATGTGGTTATAAAAATTAGTATCTTTCAGACCAACCCAAAAACAAGACAATGAGTGAACTTTTTCTGGATGCCCTAATGCAGATTTTTGCTCTTTTAACCGACCGACGTGAGGAACAAAAAACGGGCGATGGTTTAATTGAAGTGAAGAATTTCTTACTCCGCAACTTAAATAAAGAGTTTGCCGAGCAAGCATTGGAGCGATACGAACATTACACATCGGAATACCACAAAGACAGTTATAGTCACGATCAGGAGGTTAGAAACAAGCAAGCCTCCACCAATATGGGGCGACTGGCTAAAATTTGCGATCAGCTCAACCAGGAACTGGAACAGTCAGAGAAATACATGCTTGTAACCAACATGCTTAATTTCATTATGCGCGATGGGCATGTATCTGAAGAAGAAGGTGTATTTACCGATGCTTTGGCCAAGTACCTTAAACTTGACGAAAACGATTATCTAAACCTCAGGACTTTTATTCTGTCTTACCCACTTGAGGTAGAAGATAAAGAACGATTATTGCTGATAAGTGGACAAAAGGAAAAACCGGATGAAATAATAAAACATATTTACAACCCTAAGCAGCAAATTTTTGTTTGGGTACTACACATTCAGGAATCTAACCTTTTGTTTTTTAGGTATTCAGGAAGCCGCAACCTCTACCTCAATGGTCATATTATCGAACAAAATAAGGCTGTTGCCTTCAGGCCGGGAGGAGTTATAAAAACTTCACGAATAGCACCAGTATATTATGGACGGGTTGCCGAAAACTTTATTGCGCGACCCGGGCGCGCACGTATACTATACCGTGCTTTGGATGTTTCCTACAAATTTAACAACAACCAAATGGGCGTTCACCCATTCAGTTTCTCAGGCCGTTCAGGCCAGTTGGTGGCTGTAATGGGGGGAAGCGGTACTGGAAAATCCACTTTACTCAATGTATTAAACGGGAACCTAAAATACCACACCGGCCGGATTCACATTAACGGCTTTGATTTGCACAAAGAGTCGGAAGCACTAAACGGTGTTATTGGATATGTGCCACAAGATGACCTGTTAAAAGAGGAACTGACCGTATTTGAAAACTTGTATTTCAATGCTCGCCTATGCTTTAGCCACTTTGATAAGGAAAAAATTACCGAATTGGTGGAAAAAGCGTTGCACGATTTTGATTTGGTAGAAGCCCGTGATTTGGTAGTAGGCTCACCTTTAAATAAAATTCTGAGTGGTGGCCAGCGTAAGCGACTAAATATTGCCCTGGAGTTAATACGCGAACCTTCAGTACTTTTTGTAGATGAACCAACATCGGGCTTATCTTCTATGGACTCTGAGAAGGTAATGCTGCTTTTGAAACGCCAAACACTGAAAGGAAAGCTTGTTTTTATCAATATTCACCAACCAAGCAGTGACTTATACAAGCTGATTGACAAACTACTCCTTATTGATAAAGGTGGACGTATCATCTACAATGGCAACCCCATGGATGCCATTACTTACTTTAAGCAAAAAGCATCATACGTTAACCCTGAAGAAAAAGAGTGTTATGCCTGCGGTAATGTTCAAACCGAACAACCGCTCCGTATTATCGAGGCGCGCATGGTCAATCCTTATGGTAAATTTATTCGCCAACGAAAAATATCGCCACAAGAATGGTACAACCACTATGTTGAAAATTTTGAAGAAAAATTTGAGTGGAAAGAAGCCAGACACAACGAAAAGAAAGAAAAACTACCGGCTAACCTCTATAATATTCCAGGACGTGTTCAGCAGTTCATTATCTACCTGATGCGCGACACCTTGTCGAAACTAAAAGACAAGCAGTATCTGATGATTAACATGCTGCAAGCACCAATTCTGGCCTTGATACTTGGTTTTTTCACCAAATACATAAGTGGTGATGGAAATGATGAATCGGTTTATGTGTTTGCTAAAAATGTGAATATACCAGCCTATCTGTTCATGTGTGTAGTAGTGGCTCTGTTTTTAGGCTTGATTGTTAGTGCCGAAGAAATATTTAAAGACCGACGGCTGTTACAACGCGAATCATTTCTTAACCTGAGCCGCTTTAGTTACCTCAACAGTAAGATTGTGGTGTTGTTTACAATTTCAGCCATTCAAACCTTGAGTTTTGTATTAATTGGTAACTATATCCTTGAAATAAAAGGTTTGAATCTAAGTTACTGGCTCATCTTATTTAGCACAGCTTGCTATGCCAACATGATTGGATTGAACATCAGTAGCGGACTTAATTCGGTAGTTGCCATATATGTATTGATACCACTTATCCTGGTTCCTCAGCTGTTGTTCAGTGGCGTTATTGTTAATTTCGACAAACTCCACAACACCATCTCATCACAACAATATGTTCCGCGCATTGGCGATTTAATGACCTCACGCTGGTCATACGAGGCCCTGGCAGTAAACCAGTTTATGAACAATGAATATGAAAAACAATTTTTCGATATTGACAGGCAGATTAGTACGGCATCGTACAACCAAAACCTACTGATTCCTAAACTGAAAGACTTAAATGAAACCTGTAAATATCACCTTGATAATAATGATATTGAAGACTTAGATGATGTATCACAATTACTCACAGCAGAAATACTAGAACTGGCAGGGCACAAAATGACACATTTCCCTATGCTTACTTTCATGGTGAGTGATCAAGCTGCTTATGATGATGATACCTATAATCACGTGAATGATTTCCTTCAACATGAAAAACTGGAACAAAAGCAACTATATGCTGATGGGAAAGAGAAAAAAGATGCTTTATATGAAAAGCTAATAAATGATTATGGTTCAAAAGAAGCGTTCTTAAAATTTAAAGACACCTACCAGAATGAAGCCCTGGAAGAAGTGGTGCTCAACAAGCGTGAACTACAACAAATGTTGTTAACCAGTAAAGGAATCATCCAAAAAAAGCACCCCATCTACCAAAAACCAATCTCGAACTTGGGACGTACACATTTATATGCACCCGAAAAGCGTGTATTTGAAGTTAAAATACCTACACCTCTTTTTAATATGCTAGTGGTGTGGTTAGGAGTAATTTTCTTTTATATCACCCTCTATTTCGATATCCTGAAGAAAGTTATCCGTTACTTTGAAACCTTCAAATTACGACGATTAAACAGACGTCTACAAAAGATCAGACCATAAGATTATAAGGTATAACATTTCTAGAAAAAACGATGCCATCACAGTTAGCGATGGCATCGTTTTTTTTTTGTTTTTGTTAGTTAATAAGCTAGCGTTTTATAAAACAAACTTGCAAAGCTAAAGGGCTTCGCTGATATTAACCAAATGAAGGTGTCCAAAAACAAAAGTCCGTTCATCGAGCGGAGTCGAGATGAAATTTAAATAAAGTTGATTTTCAATGCATAATCACTTCGACTCCGCTCAGTGACCGTATTCCTTTTTTGAT
>NZ_JAFMVC010000110.1 GCF_025499605.1 Carboxylicivirga litoralis
TACAGAATCAACTCCCATTCTTTTTTTGAAAGTAAGTTTAGCAGAATGATTTAGAAAATATAGTTCACAGTCGACATTAAATAAATTCTCATATTTGTTTTCCTCGATTATTTTATAAACTAATTTTCCTCCTTCAATTAAGGAAGTTTCAATTTGCTTTTTGTCTTTTCCAAGGACTTTACTTACTATTTTTGTTGTTTTAATTTCTAAAGTCTCAAAAATCAAATTTTGTATCTCTCCGTTTACCGTGTTGTGATATTCAGTTTCTTTTTGGTCATTTTTCAGTTCATCAGGTACAATTAATTCAATTGTAAATTCATCTTCTTCAACTTGTGTATTTGGGTTGATAAGTTTGGCAAGAGCATTTTTTAGTTCTAAAAACTTACTTTTTGACCATTCGCTTTTTAAATTAGAAATCTCTAAAACAGTTCCTTTTCTAATACCATAATTACTTTTGGGAATAGTTTCGTGTAATACACTAATGTTTACGAACTCTTCTTTAAGATTACCTTCAAATTTATCCCATTGAGTAAGCAACGTTTCAACTTTTGAATTTGGCTCGTCTTTAATAGTTTCAAGATATAATTCGCCTCCAAGCCTGTCACAAGAAAATCTACCTATTCCTTTTGCTCCTGCGTAAGCTCTTTTTACTTTTATTTTATCTCGGTAATCGTAACTATCTTCTTCTGTTCCCTCTTTTTTAGCTGAATATGCGACAAAAAGCCATTT
>NZ_JAFMVC010000111.1 GCF_025499605.1 Carboxylicivirga litoralis
ATTGAAATTGTCGCCCTCTCCTAATCCTCACCAAAGCCCAATGGTTTTCAAACGACTAAATTACAATTCTTAAGTTGATTTAAAAGCATTGGGCGTACAAATTGAAAGCACCACTTCTCGCGGATTACAAAACCCCACATGACTTATTATGCATTGTTGTGCCCTGTTTTTAATTATTAATAATCCAAGCTGTAAATAAAATTGGCTATTCTTAAGCGTTATTGTATCCTGTCCAAACCTGCTTTTCTTAATCGAAAGTAATGCGCGGTGGCCATAACTTTTACTTATCAGTCGTGTAAATCAGTCAAATTAGGCCAGGTTTAAAAAAATCTATCTTTAAGCGCCATGCAAATCAGTCCCACGATAACCAAGCTGTAAATCAAGTATTATTTGAGTGCAATTTAAATAAATCTTTCCTTATGTATCCTGAGATTCAGTCCCACGTTACCAAGCTGTAAATCAATTAGCGCGGGAGCTTATTTTAAAGGCCAATTTTATTTTTTGGTGGCTTCAGTAATATGTTTTCTTTTAGAATCAGTCGCATGGTTGGATTTAATGATTCATAAATAAAATACCAAATCGAATTAGTCTCAAAAATCGAATCCGAAAAATCTAACCGTTACAGTGCGTTGGATTATTTTTGAATTCTTGTTTCTGGAAGCCAACAAAAAGCTTACCGCTGAAAAAATATAGGGCACAACGG
>NZ_JAFMVC010000112.1 GCF_025499605.1 Carboxylicivirga litoralis
AAACGATGATTATAGGCGCCTTAATCATGTTTGCGATTAAACAATGATACAAGTTTAGCGCTGTTTGTAGCTAAAATAAATAGGGGATACTATAGTTCCCCCTATAGTACCCCCTATTTAATTTATAACAGAGTATAGTTAATTGCAATAAAGTTAAATGCTTAAATCAAAAAGGTTTTTTTCACTAATTCGCTTATCTCCACTTAAATAGTTTTTAAAATCATTTAAGGGTTTGCCGTTATACGTAAAATGAAGCACAAGGTAATCTGCCGTTTGTTTTTGGGATGTTGTAAAAGAAATTTCCTCATTATTTTTACCTGTCAGAAATATTGAGGCTAGTTCTTGTTGATTTCCTAAAAAGTCAATTTTTGATTCAAACTCGTCACCTTCAATAAACTTTTTAAATTCTGCCGTAGGGTGAAACCTGCTCTTCAAAGCCATATAATAGTCATTTTTTATTCCTTCACTAAATAGAGGACGACCAATAGAATTTTTAGTTTCACTTGTATTGTTATTTGATTCTAGCAAAGCCTCAATCGCATCATAAATAAGAGGTATATTCTCTAAAAGTATTGATCCTCCAATCAAGGAAGAACTAAATGGGCAATTTTCTCCATAACCTCGAATCTTATGTTCAATACACTCTGCCTCTATCATGCAAAAATGATGAAATTCCTCTATTGAAAGGGTTTCGTCTTTTT
>NZ_JAFMVC010000113.1 GCF_025499605.1 Carboxylicivirga litoralis
AAAAACAATGACAGAGCATATATAGTTGAAGGTTATTCCGATGTGCTTCGGATGCACGATATAGATGTGGTAAACACAGTTGCGACTTGCGGAACTGCACTCACCAATGCACAGGCAAAGCTCCTGAAAAAATATACCAACAAGGCTACACTTATTTATGATGGCGATAATGCCGGGCGAAATGCCATGTGCCGAAATGCAGAAATACTGATTAAGAATCAATTTCATGTTTCGGTATTGGTACTCCCGGAAAAACAAGACCCTGATTCTCTTTTTACCGACAACAAAACGTTTCTTCAGTACAATGAACAACAGGAGGATTACATCATCTACAAAACGGCTGAATTCGCAGACCGCTTTGCAAATGACCCTGTAAAGAAATCGGAAGTAATAAAACGTATGGCTGCCTTGATATGCTGCTATGATAAAACGAACCAGGAGGTTTATCTCGACTTTGTTTCTGAACAGATTAAACCCAAAAAAGCATGGCAGGATGCTTTAAAGGATTATAGTCAGCCTAACGAGAAGAAGGTTAAGAAAAAGGAAAATATCAGCGATATAATCAAGCTTAAAAAGGAACAACAGGAGAACCTTCTGACCAATCAGTTTTATGAAGAAGATGGAGCTTATTGGACGGTTGAAGGAAAGAACCCGAAGCAAATATCAAACTTTACTTTTGAAGCCTTATTCTG
>NZ_JAFMVC010000114.1 GCF_025499605.1 Carboxylicivirga litoralis
AAAAACAATGACAGAGCATATATAGTTGAAGGTTATTCCGATGTGCTTCGGATGCACGATATAGATGTGGTAAACACAGTTGCGACTTGCGGAACCGCACTCACCAATTCACAGGCAAAGCTCCTGAAAAAATATACAAACAAGGCTACACTTATTTACGATGGCGATAATGCCGGACGAAATGCCATGTGCCGAAATGCTGAAATCCTGATTAAGAACCAATTTCACGTTTCGGTATTGGTACTCCCGGAAAAACAAGACCCTGATTCTCTTTTCATCGACAACAAAACGTTTCTTCAGTACGATGAACAACAGGAGGATTACATCATCTACAAAACGGCTGAATATGCTGACCGCTTTGCAAATGACCCTGTAAAGAAATCGGAAGTCATAAAACGTATGGCTTCTTTAATATGCTGCTATGATAAAACAAATCAGGAGGTTTATCTTGACTTTGTTTCTGAACAGATTAAACCTAAAAAAGCTTGGCAGGATGCCTTAAAGGATTATAGTAAGCCTACCGAGAAGAAGGTCAAAACAAAGGAGAATATCAGCGATATAATCAAGCTGAAAAAGGAGCAACAGGAAAACCTACTTACCAATCAGTTTTATGAAGAAGATGGAGCTTATTGGACGGTTGAAGGAAAGAACCCGAAGCAAATATCAAACTTTACTTTTGAAGCCTTATTCTG
>NZ_JAFMVC010000115.1 GCF_025499605.1 Carboxylicivirga litoralis
CGTTAGGCAATATTCACTTAAAACCCAAGACAATTTCATTTCAACAAGTTTAAATTATAAGAAATTGAAATGCTATAGTTTAAATTCACATAGTAAGACATTTTATCAATACTAAACAAGCTATTAATAATCTGACATAGAATCAAAAGAAATGAAAATAAAACATTGGACTATAATTAGTTTCATCCTATTAGTCACTATAAACACTTTTGGACAATCAAATAAAATTGAACTTAAAGATATAATTGAAGGGACTTGGAATATCGAATTTAGAGGAACAGTAGTAACGTTCGATAACCCTGATGGTGGAAATAATAAAAACACAAATTCTGAAATAATTCAAAAGACAGATAAAGCAATTGAATTTAAAAATGGGGCATATAAACTTGATTCAGGAAAATCAGGAAAGTATATAATCAAAGGTGCTATTTACCTGGATGGAAAAAAGTATAGGGTTGGTGTACACAACAAAGATAAGTTCAATTTAATTCGTATGATGTCTCCAGACTATATGTTGACATATATGTTAACGCGAAAAAAAGAATAAAAAACATTGCCTAACAAACCGCAATAAAGAATGCCTTGCTGAGTCAAGGTTTGGAGGTTTTGCTCCCGCGCGAGCAAAGGCGAAATTAAGAAAGCGAATATACCATACGCAGCGGCACACTTCATGCGGCAAGACGTTA
>NZ_JAFMVC010000116.1 GCF_025499605.1 Carboxylicivirga litoralis
AATTACAAGGAAGCCACCAAAAATATTGACTTCAAAAAGTTGCCGGAAGCAGCACAGGAAGCACATAAAGAGTTCGATTCATTTGCCGATTTCTATAATGAGGATAAGGACATAAAGGAAATGCTTGATAACCATTTCAAAATCGTTGAACCATATCTTAACAAAAACACAAAGCGTTTTCCTGAACTCGAAGACAGACATCCGTTAAATATCCTGGATAAAGAATCGGGTCAGTATAAAGCAGCTTTAAAGGAGTATCGTGAAAGTAAAAAAAAGAAAACCACTATTAAAAAAGTTGCAACAAAGCCTAAAACAACAAAAAGGAAAACTGCAACTCCTAAACGTACCCAAAGTAAGACTTCAAAAAAAGCACAACGAAAACCCATTGAGGTTGATTTAATGCCGTTGGAGATTAAGGTAATCAGGCGTTATCTGAACTTTCATAATAAGAAAGTAACCGAACGTCAGGTATCGCTTTTGTACAAGGTGATTCAAAAGGCAGCTACCGAAAAGACCATCCGCAAAACAAGTAAGTACGCCTCTGAAATAAAAAGTATCAGCAATGACCTTATCAAGACTTACAAGGATATGAATGGTACTTGCAAGTTTGAAGTTCCGGATTCATTGTACACGAAGCTGAAAAAGATAGTGGATGACTATGGTGTTACTCCGGC
>NZ_JAFMVC010000117.1 GCF_025499605.1 Carboxylicivirga litoralis
ACATAAACCGCCTGGCTTTTCTTTAAAAGCTGAACACGGTTATCCAGTTTGTCAGTCCAACTCATTTTTGCAAAGGGCATTTCAGTTGGATTTACTACGGCACATTTCAATGACTTTAGTTTGGCTTTTATTTTATCGGTATCTACCAAGCCTTTGGAACTGTTTTCGGGTATATCACTACCGCATATATAAATAGTTGGCATTCTCTACTTCTTTACTATGTTCAAATGATTACATAACTGGCTCTCCGGCAGAACTTGAGTATGTGATTTTTTCTTCAACAAAAGTTTAAAGAACGAGAACCTGATTTCCTGTTTTTTAACTTGAGACTTTCTTTCCTTCCTTTCCTTCATTGGAGTTTTAGATTATTAGAACTGCATATAACCAATTACACATTGCTCTTTATTTCCTCCAAGGAAGAGTGACGGCCAGCTTTAATCCAATCCATTACTTCATCCAGTTTGAACAGTAATATCTTACCACCCGGTTTATAGAAGGGAATCTGTTTATTATACACCCTGCCATAAATGGTTTTAACACTTTCGCCCAATAGCAGGGCCAGTTCCGCAGCATTAACATAGTCAAAGCCTGTTCCGGCTTTATGTTGTAC
>NZ_JAFMVC010000118.1 GCF_025499605.1 Carboxylicivirga litoralis
GTACAACATAAAGCCGGAACAGGCTTTGACTATGTTAATGCTGCGGAACTGGCCCTGCTATTGGGCGAAAGTGTTAAAACCATTTATGGCAGGGTATATAATAAACAGATTCCCTTCTATAAACCGGGTGGTAAGATATTACTGTTCAAACTGGATGAAGTAATGGATTGGATTAAAGCTGGCCGTCATTCTTCCTTGGATGAAATAAAGAGCAATGTGTAATTGGTTAAATGCAGTTCTAATAATCTAAAACTCCAATGAAGGAAAGGAAGGAAAGAAAGGCTCAAGGTAAAAAACAGGAAATCAGGTTCTCGTTCTTTAAACTTTTGTTGAAGAAAAAATCACACACCCAAATTCTGCCGGAGAGCCAATTATGTAATCATTTGAACATAGTAAAGAAGTAGAGAATGCCAACTATTTATATATGCGGTAGTGACATACCCGAAAACAGTTCCAAAGGCTTGGTTGATACCGATAAAATTAAAGCCAAACTAAAGTCATTGAAATGTGCCGTTGTAAATCCAACTGAAATGCCCTTTGCAAAAATGAGTTGGACTGACAAACTGGATAACCGTGTTCAGCTTTTAAAGAAAAGCCAGGCGGTTTATGT
>NZ_JAFMVC010000119.1 GCF_025499605.1 Carboxylicivirga litoralis
GCCGGAGTAACACCATAGTCATCCACTATCTTTTTCAGCTTCGTGTACAATGAATCCGGAACTTCAAACTTGCAAGTACCATTCATATCCTTGTAGGTCTTAATCAAGTCATTGCTGATACTTTTTATTTCAGAGGCGTACTTGCTTGTTTTGCGGATGGTCTTTTCGGTAGCTGCCTTTTGAATCACCTTATACAAAAGCGATACCTGACGTTCTGTAACCTTCTTATTGTGGAAGTTCAGATAACGCCTGATTACCTTAATCTCCAACGGCATTAAATCAACCTCGATGGGTTTTCGTTGTGCTTTTTTGGGTGCTGCCGTTTTCTTTGTTGCTGTTCGTTTTGGTGCAGCTTTCTTGGTCACATTTTTTGTCGATTTTTGTGACGAAGCGGTCTTCTTCTTCGCTGGTACTCTCTTAGGTGCAGGGCTTTTCTTTTCAGAATCCTTTAGGTAAGGTTCAACGATTTTGAAATGATTATCCAACATCTCTTTAATGTCCTTATCCTCATTGTAGAAATCGGCAAATGAATCGAACTCTTTATGTGCTTCCTGTGCTGCTTCCGGCAACTTTTTGAAGTCAATATTTTTGGTGGCTTCCTTGTAATT
>NZ_JAFMVC010000011.1 GCF_025499605.1 Carboxylicivirga litoralis
CAAGGTTTGGAGGTTTTGCTCCCGCGCGAGCAAAGGCGAAATTAAGAAAGCGAATATACCATACGCAGCGGCACACTTCATGCGGCAAGACGTTACAAGCAATTTGAAATGAACCACACTGCAAATAAATATGCTGATTGATGAGAAACTTGAAAAGAAAGATAAAGTCACTTAAAAAGGATTGTTTATTGGCAAAGCAGATTGAGTACAAATTGGACAAGTCAATTTTAACCTCCATGACCGGTGGAGTCTTTTGGGGAAAGAATGATGAAGCTTGGCCATTATTTAACTCTAAACCACTGATTCCGATTCTTTCAATTCTTACAAGTGAGCTTCCCTTTAGAACACCACACTTCGACAATATTGAGTTGATTAATGTTTTTGCATATGAGGAAGGTGCGCCAATTGATGAGAAAGAAGGTTCTGTTGTTATTCGGACATATACAGACTTGAAAGAGCTAAAACCTCTTGAAATGCCTGATGAATTAATGAAACCATGTTTTAAGTTAAATTGGAGGAAAGTTGTTGATTACCCCAATGGATACCAATTAGAACTAAATCTTGACGAAGGAGAATATCGAAAATATCTTGATAACAATTCATATTTAATGGATGAATTTCCAAATCATCACGGCATTAAGATAGGTGGTTGGCCTTATTTAGTTCAAGAAACATATTTTCTGCAGATGGATGAGCCAGACTTTGCCTTTCAGTTTGATTCAAATGAAGTCTTTATGTTTTGCGATAGTGGATTGGGATATTTTTTAATAAATGACAAGAATGGTTGGCATTCACACTGGGATACAATGTAAAACAAAAAGCTTGTAACAATAAATATAGGTCATTTGGCGGTTAGTGCTAATTTTGAGCATGGTAACATTTAATAAAACATATAGTAGTTTGATATTTTGGAGCTTTGAATTGCCAAACGCCCCATATTATTACCGTTAGCTGCAAGGCTAAAACCGAACTTGATAAAATCGAAGTTATGAATTTAGAAAATTCGTTATTAAAAACATTGACAACAAATTCACTCGAATTATCAGGTGACATATCCGAATTAACAATTGACCAATTCTTAGAAAATGGATTGTTAAAAGAAATCCCGTTTTTCTCAGTTTTTTACAAAGGTATAAAGACTATCACAGGAATCAGAGATGCATTATTCGGAATGAAAGTTTATAAATTTATTTGTGAATTTGACCAAATAAAACAATCTGACAAAGATTTAATTTTAACAAAGCTTGAATCAAATAATAAAGAAAGAACACAAGTTGCTCAAACTATTATAATGATTCTTGATAAATTAAATGAACTTGATAAAACACAAACTATAGCAAATTTAGTCGCAGCATACGGTAATTCTGAAATTTCTAAATCAGAATTGAATCAAATGTGCACCATTGTAGAAAAAGCGTTTATAGATAACCTTAAGGAATTTGCAGAGATGAAAAGTTATGACGATTTATCTCAAGATACTCAAGTAAATCTTAGTTCACTTGGATTAATGATACCTATAATTCAAGATTTAAAATCATTATATGGAGAATCTGTAATAATTGAAGAAAATAGAAACACAATAGTTTATGTGAACAGTAAACTTGGTATGAAAATGAGAAAATATATAAAATTATAAAGCCCAGCAGCTAACACGCCGCCATAAAGCATAAAGCGGTTCAGTGTGATTTGGTTGGTTCGTGGCTTCGGCAATCAGCGCCAAATCGCAGATTTGGCTTAAAATGAAAAGTTAAAACAAATATGCGCTTCGGCTCCGCTCAATTTGGAAGTTTTGTAAGGTTAATTCACTTTACGCTTCATGCGGCCAACCGTTAGGCAACATATATGAAAGCACAATACCAAATAATATTTCTGATATCAATCCTAGTAATTGGTTGTGATACACAAGTTTCACTTTACTCTGATTTATCAAAAAGAGAATTGAAAGGAAGGGTAAGATTTTTGAAATCAGAGCATTTTGATATAGTTAAGATAGACTCAGTTTCTCCCAATTACTGGAAATTTGATACTGTACCCGAAAAAATACAGAACACAGTATTTAATGAAGAAGGAAACTTAATCAGTGAGATTTCATATTCATATTCAGGAAAAGTATTTAAGACAATTAATTGTATATATGACAACGAATTACTGGAGAGTTTACTGATTAAAGATTTCTATGGAACAGGCTCTTTTGAGAAATTCCAATATAGCTATAATGACAAAGATAGTGTTGAGAAAATAGCATATGAATCAGATAATTACAAAAGCGAAATCATTCTAGTTAGAGATGACAATGAAAGATTAATTAATAGAATCGAAAAGCGGAATGATACAATTTACTATTCCTATGAAATTGAGTATGACAAAAAAGGAAATTTGATTAATGAAAACACTTTTGTTGGTGCAAATACACCTTACATTCTAATTTCTAAGACATACGAGAATAATAGATTGAAAGAAGAAAATATAATCCAATACACATTTTTGGACACTTTAAATACTAAATTCAGTTATAAATACGACAACAGGAATAGACTCATATATTCTAAAGAGGTTTTTAATGTAGATTCAAACTATATTGAAACTCATCGAAAGTATAATGAAGAAAACATATTGATTGAAGAAAAGCTAATCCCAAATAAAGGTTATAGAGTTCAAACGCAGATTAGAAAATTTGATGACCATGGTAATCAAATAGAAATCACGAGAGAACTAGATGAACACAAAAGGATTTGGAAATCGAACTATGAATATGACTCAAATGGTAACTGGATTAAACGAACTAGTTGGACCAACAACAGACCAGTTGAACAAACCAAAAGGATTATCGAATATTATAAATAAATACGTTGCCTAACACGCCGCTATAGCGCATAGCAGGGGCCGCAGGGCTTTGGTTGGGCAGATTCCCGCCTCGATGGTCTCGTCCTCTCGGACAGACAATCTCAACGCAAATCTGCTACAGCGCCATGCGGCCAACCGTTACCCACAATTTACACTCAATGCAGAAAGAAATTAGTTAACATTATTATGGAAGACATTACGGCAAATTCAAAAGCGATAGAAAAAGGATTAGAATTAGCGAAAGATTTTTTAACTAAAATAATTGGACCATCAGCTGAAGAAATAGGATTATTAATGTCAGATAATATTCGTTTTTTCAGATTCAAAAACCAAGTTAAAATATTAACCAAAGCACAAGAATATATCGTAAGGAAAAATATTTCATTGCAACAAATTCCAGTAAAAGTATTAGTTCCATTATTAGAAAATGCTTCACTTGAAGAGAATGAAGAACTTCAAGTTAAATGGTCAAATATGATTTGTAATATGGTGGATGCTGAAACAAATTTAGTAAACCATGTTTTTCCTTATATTCTAGGGCAAATATCAATAGAAGAGTTCTTAGCTTTAGAAAAGCTAAATAATGCGGAAAATGAACATTGGGCACAATGGAAGAGATTGCATGAGATTGAAAATTCAGGAGAGGGATTGTCGTTAACAGATAGAAAAATTAAGGAAAAGTTGAAAAGTAATGATGAAGAGGGTTTTATCGTATTTCTAGATGAATTTGAAATGGCAAACCTTATTAGACTTGGACTTGTCGAGAAGGTACCTCCTAGAATAAAAGTTGAAGGATTTGGTTTAGATTCATTGGAAGAAACACCAAGTTTTGATGCTGAATATGAATCATATTCGTCATATCATAGAATTACAGAATTAGGGAGTAAATTAATAATGATTTGTTCTATTGATAAATAAAAAACTGTGGGTAACACGGCATCATAAACCATGCGGGGAGCAGTGGTTTGCGAGGTTGCGGTGATTTTAATAAGTCCGCCCAATGCTTTTAAAGAAACTATTTATTGTTAAATTTAGTCCCTGTAAAAGCATTGGGCTCTGTGCGATGAAATAAAGGGCGTACTCTTTAAATCCCCGCACGGTTCATATGCCCAATCCGTTGTGCTTAATTTCAATCGAGATGAAGTTTATTGCTTTATAGGGTTAACATGGAAAGAATAAATCAGAGAAAATCGGTATATAGTTTTGATGCAGAAGCATGTGTTTCGACTAAATATCAATTGTGAAAAATATCATATATGGAATACTTTGGTTCTTGTTTATGTAAAGGGGTGAAATTTAAAGTTATAGGTGACTTTGAAGATTTTTATTTGTGCCATTGTAGATATTGTAGGAAAGATACAGGGGCGTCTCATGCTGCAAATTTATTTGCAAAGAAAGCTAAGATAGAATGGATAAAGGAAGAAACTAAAATTAAAACTTTTCAACCTCCTAAAAGCAATCATGTTAAAGCATTTTGTACGAATTGTGGCTCAGCATTACCTAATTTGCAAATGGGAGGCAATCTTTTAGTGGTTCCAGCAGGGTGCTTAGATACTAGTTTAGAAATGAGACCTGATGCACATATCTTTATTTCAGATAAAGCAAATTGGGATGAGTCTCTTGATGAAATCGATAAGTTCGAACGTTTTCCAGAATAATTCATGAATACGGATTAAGATTTGGAGTAATGTATTTATGTAAAAATAAATAGAAGAACAATCTATGTAATAGAAAGTTAATGGTAGAGAAAAAACTAAGCACAACACGGCATCATAAACCATGCGGGGCGCAGGTGATTCGCGGAGTTGCGGTGATTTCAATAAGTCCGCCCAATGCTTTTTTAGAAACTTATTATTGTTAAATTTAGTCCCTATAAAACCATTGGGCTCTGTGCGATGAAAGAAAGGGCGTACTGTTTCAATCCCCGCACGGTTCATATGCCCAATCCGTTGTAGCACATTCCCCCACATCTCACAATAAAAGTTAATCAATAATGAGTATTTAAGGGAAAACAATTAAATTGAACAGTACATAATGAATCAAACCTTAAAGAATATGAAAAGAATTTTTACTTTAGGATTATTTATCTTTTTAACAGGCTTTCTAGTTGATTCATTTGGACAAGGTGAACACCTAGCTACTGAATCTCAAACACATATTTTTTGGCAAGCAGACAGAAAACTATCAGAAGATGACTTTCAATATGATGGAACGCAAGATGAAAAAATTGTCAACTATTGCAATGAATTTGATTTGTATACAGTCGCTTCAGTTGGCTTATTTGCTGTTCTTGACGTTCCTAAGAAAAAACGTAAACGCGGAGAGTTATTAGAGAAAGTTTATTTTGCTCCAGCATTTGACAAAACAACATCATTCATTTTAAGTCATGATACGCTTGGAGTTGAAAAACAAGAAGTAATATTTGATATTTTTGAATTATCAGCAAGAACTGCTAGACAACAATTACATCATTTGCAAGATTCTATTAGAGGTTACGGTATTATTTCAATGATGTTTAAATCGATAGAAGCAAAAGCCATTGAAATGAGAACTACTCTTGTGGACTCTTATACACAAGATGTATATATCAATAAAAGTGTTGGTGCTTACAACGAATGGAGAATTAAAATTGACAAACTGCTTCTTGATACCAAAGAATATGCTACAAAACCCGAAGATTGTTTCCGATTTATAAAAAAAGAACCCATAGACGATAGGTATATCATTGCAAAAACTGTCGTTGGAAACTTATTCGAATAATAACGTGCTACAACAAACCGCAATAGCGCATAAGGCGTTCGATTCATTCTGGTCGGTTCGATGCTTCGGCAGTCATCGCCAAATCACTGATTTGGCTTTTGAAATGAAAAGTTAAAGACAAATTCAGCGCTTTAGCTACGTTCATTTTGGAAAGTTTGTAAGGTTAAAATCGCCTTACGACGCCATGCGGCAGGCCGTTGGGTGCAACTAAAAATTGTGCGTTAATGAACAAGACAAGATTGAATCAAAAGCATTTCATAACAGACGAATAGGAATAATTTTTATCTATGCAAACTGAATTTTTAGAAACTGACATTAAAATATATGTATTCAAGGATTAAAGGATTGATTTTAAACATAATTCCGAAACGAATTTTATTTCACTATGAATATTCACTACGTTTCTTTTACTATTTATTCTATGCTGGTCGAAAGTTTCAATGCAATATATGCGATAGAAAACTTTCTAATTTTGTATTAATAGAAAATGATAGACTTTGCCCTAGATGTGGTAGCCTTCAAAGAACCAGGAGGTTGTGGCATGTCCTCAACGATGGATTTATTAATAGCGATTCAAAAATTCTTGATTTCTCTCCATCAAGAAGTCTGTATAGATTAATGAAGAAAAATCCTAATTATCTAAGTTCAGATTTGTCTGGAGATTTTTTATCAAAAGTTTCATTTGATATTACAAAAATTGAAACAGAAAATGAGAGATTTGATTTAATTATTTGTTATCATATTTTAGAACATGTTGATAATGATATTAAAGCAATGGAAGAACTTTTTAGAGTTCTTAAAAAAGGTGGGAGTTGTTTAATTCAGACACCTTTTAAAAAAGGAGAAATATATGAAGATGAAACTATAAAGTCACCTAAGCAAAGAGAGATACAATTCGGACAATTTGACCATGTTAGGATTTATTCAATAGAAGGACTAATAAAAAGATTGGAAAATGTTGGCTTTAATGTAAGCCCAAAGCATTTTACTTCGGACTATGAGAATCTTCATGGTTTTAATAAAGACGAAACAGTTTTGATATGTGAAAAACCAAATTAGCAGCACACAACAATGTATATACAAAATAGGCGAGACAGTAGTAAATTCAAGGGTTGTAGCCCGCTTCAACTTCTTAACGGTTTGATAGTTTTGAAGTCCGCAATCGCCTACATTGCATATACTAAACGTTGGCAAACATTTCAATACCATAACATTTTTTTCAATTAGCTAATAAATAATTAGATGTGTTTGTCAAAAAACACGCAAAGCAAGTAGTTATACGCAACCTAATAAGACAGAATTGCATCTATCTATTTATAATGATAAACTCTATGAAAAAAATACTGATTTTAGTTATTTCGATTGTAGCAATAATAAGTTGCTCAAAAGATGATAATGATAAAACGGCGAGAGTGATGATACGACTGTCTAACGTTAGCCAATACAATTTTCAAAATATTATTGTTAATACCTCAACAGGAAGAGTAAATTTTAATAATCTAACTTCTGGACAAAAAACACCATATAAGGATTTTGAAAAGGCTTATAGTTATGCTTTTGTAGAATTAGAAATTAATGGAAAGACATATACAATTCAACCTATTGATTGGGATACAGAATCACTATCTGCAAATAGATATTATACATATCAGATAGATGCAAATGATTCTCAAAACCAATACACTAGATTAAGTTTGTCATTAATTGAAGAATAAAAACGATTTGCCAACAATGGCTAATAAATAATTGGGGGTTCACCGCAATTTGGAGAGTTTCAACAAGGGCCACCACCGCCAAATCTTTGATTTGGCTTTATAAATGAAAAGATAAAAACAAATAAAAGATTTGGCTCAGTGGGATTTTGGAAGGTTCGGTTCATTAAATCACCAAACGCTTCATCTAGCCACCGTCAGACTGTCTAAAAACCTATCATTTAAAGAATCACGAGATCAGATATTTTGTATCTTCAGGTATGAAATACATTCAAGGCCAAAACCGCTCCCAAATCCAGTTATTCACTCTCACACTTGATGATGCTATTGAGCCGGACAATGAAGTCAGGTTGATAGATGCCTTTGTATCGCACCTACAACTTGAAGAGTTGGGTTTTGATATGCAGGTTGGTGAAAACGGGGGCCCCTGTTACCATCCGGGCGATTTATTACGTTTGTTTATTTATGGGTATTTAAACCGTATACGTTCTTCACGCTCTCTTGAGAAAGAGTGCATGCGTAACGTTGAATTGATGTGGTTACTCAGGCAGTTAAAGCCCGACCACAATACCATTGCTAATTTCCGGCGCGATAACCCCAAGGCCATTCAACGGGTGTTTAAGGAAACGGTGCGGGTAGCCAAATATTTTGACCTGATAGGCGGTCAGCTCCTGGCAGGAGACGGCACCAAGCTAATGGCTCAAAACAGTAAGAAGAACAACTTCAACCGAAAGAAGATTGACCGTCACTTACAATACATCGAAAACAAGCTGGACGAGTACAATCAGGCATTGGCTCAGGAAGATGGTGATTCAACACGTAAAACAGAGCTGAAGGATGAGATTAAAAAGCAGAAGCAGCGAAAAGAGAAGTACCACAAGCTGGAGGCAGAACTAAAGGAAACAGGAGCTAAACAAGTGTCAACATCAGACCCGGAAAGCCGGCATATGATTACGCGGAACAACATTACTGAGGTGGCCTACAATGTTCAAACCACGGTTGATGCCAAACACAACCTGCCTATCGACTATCAGGTAACCAACCAAAACGACAGTAAAGCGATGGGTAAGATGCTTACACGAGCAGTGCATATTATTGGTCATAACAATTTTACAGCACTTTACGACAAAGGTTATCATACTGGAAGTGAGTTTGCCATAGCTGCTAATCTGGGAGTGGATGTGATGGTGGCCATTCCAGCTACCCCAAAGAATTCTCAAGCTCCTGATCCGGCTTTTAATGTCGAACATTTTAAATACGATGCAGAGCAGCATACTTATACATGTCCGGCAGGTCAGGTCTTGACGACCAATGGCCGATGGCACAAAGCTGTTCGAGGTGGCGACTTTCAGCTATTCAGAACGCCTGCCTGCAAAGGATGTACAAGCAGAGCTAAATGTACAAGCGCTAAAGTCAATGGGCGCATTATCCGACATGCGGCTGAGAATGTGTATGTAGTGGCCAATAAGAAACGCGTAGAAGCTAATCCAAAACTCTACAAACGTCGACAGGCCATTGTTGAACACCCCTATGGCACTATCAAGCGGCAATGGGGATTTAATTATATAACAACAAAACAGACCATAAAAAGAGCCAGTGCCGATGTTGGCTTAATCATAATAGCTTATAATCTGCGACGAATCATCAATATCCTGGGAATAGTTAGCTTAATGGGCACATTAGTACGCTTTATATCGCTTTTAAAAGGCAAAAACACACTCACAAACACTACCTGCTCCCTGAAACTGATAGCCGCTTATTTGCTCAGAAACATAAACGTTTTCTACTGTTATCGAAAATTAAATCTATTTTTAAAAATGAATGCGGTGGCCTGTTAGGTTTTTAGACAGACTGCCGTTATATGCCATTTAACCGGAAATGAAGAATCCTGAAATAGGTTGACTAAAATTTAGTCACTAATTTAAGGATAACATGAAAGAGGAAAACACCCCCTGTCAAAAAAGGAATTACCAAAAGATTGGATTTGAATTAAAATTATCTATCATTGACGAAATTCAGAATGGTAGAATTTCGATAAACTATGCATCCAAGAAGTATAGTTTATCACGAAGTAGTATTAAATTATCACTAATTTAAAACCAACGTAATTTATATTTTACTAACGTTGCCTTGTGCGTTGGGTGTCCACGGCTTGTGTGGAATACAAGCTGTTCGGCCTTAGTTCGTGCTGGTCTTGTGTGGCAAGAGCAGCGTGTAATCGTAAGCCGTGGTGGGTTTTTGGTTCTTTTGTACGGCAGACAAAAGAACAGGAAATTTGTAAAGCGTGCGGGTAGTATTTAAACACTGCGTTTGGCAAGCATATTTTTAAAATAGTGGATATGCCAAAAGCTATGAAAAACAGATACTATGGCCATAACAATACCAAAATTTATGTGCAGCATACGCAAGCTTGAAAATTGCCAGAAGGTAACATGGTAGTTTATCTGAAACACAAGGTACAAGCCCAACAGTCCCGATACTATAAAGCTTACAAGCAATACACTATTCCAAATTTTACGATGCGTTAGCTTTGTAATAAGCTTTTTTTGCAGTGCCCAAAACGAACCCGCATAAGCCAGTATAGTACTAAGCGTAATGTCAAGTAACGGAAAAGGCTTTGTGTTGTCAGGCTTTTTCTCGGCCTGCATGTTCCACGATGCGTTTGGTGTTGTATTGGTAGCTCCCGTAACAGCATCGGCACCCATGTTCGAATCGTTTTGCAGTGTAAACCCTTTTTGTATAGCATCCTTGCTTACCCAAATTTGCGTTACCCTGCCCATTACAAGCTTGTGGTAGTCGTTGGCATCAGTGTAGCCATTTTCAACAAAATCTTTACCATCCTGTATGTAAAAGTCGTTAGGGTTAACCGTGGTAATTTCAAAAAGTTGAGTTTCAATTACAACCTTAGCCTCCCGGTAGGTTATGTTTCCTGATGGTGTGGTAATGTAATTAAGTTTTGTCTCCTTCATTTTATCCGAGTTTCGGCCACTCTGTCTGCCAAGGGCGTAAAGCTCGCCCACGTGTTGTTCGGGCAAAAACGACAGGGTATAAGTTTTGTGTTTTCGTATAAATTCAAGGGTGTACCGGCTTGCGCCAAAAAGGGTCATTACAGTAGGGGTGTTAAAATATAAGCCTAGCGCATCCCACCGGGCAGGCATCGAATTAAATAGCGAGTCGTTTCCTGCGGTAATAAGTGTATGGTCTTCCTCTTTCATGAGCTTCGATAGCCAATCTCTGTAATCGGCCGGTTCAATGCGCTCGTATAATTCCTCAAAAGATTTGTTTTGTTGTTCCATATGTATATTCAAATTTTTGTTGTCGCTTTCATTACTGTAGGTGTTCACCCATGTTGTCAATATGAGCGGAATAGAGAATAGGAATCGTGTGAATTTAAAATTCATGTCGCTTTGTGTTTTTTTGTGTAAACTGAATTGCCTGTTGTGCATTCCGGGCTTCCTGAAAGGTTTATCATTTCGCTTTTTTCTGACATCGGAATACGATGCAAAAATGCTAAGTGTATTTTGTTCGCACCAGAGCATTATCCGTTAATAATTAGTCAATAAACGAACCTTGTATGGTTGAATTAATTTAAATACGTAGTTTTGTCTTGGTAAAATAGTCAATTAACGAAGTGCATTGTATGCAGGAGATGACAGAGATTTTCAATTCGGTTTTTCACCATTGTTACCAAGGAGCGGGGGCGTTACATGTTTTCGATGATCAGCTGGCGGTTCTGCAGCTTGAGGGGATACCCGCTAATGAAAACAGTGCGGCATCGTACCCCATTCGCCTAAAGATAAGTTCGCTTATGGTGGTGGCTTCAGGCGAAATGAGTATTACGGTCGATTACCGGCCCTATACCCTTAAAAAGAATATGGTTATGCAGCTTGCCGTGAATAACATCATCGAAAATATTTCACATTCGTCCGATTTTAAAGCCTGCCAGATATTGTTCTCGCCCGATTTGCGAACCGAATTGTTGTCACAAACCATTGCTTTCCGGATGCCAAAATCGAATTTATTAAAACGTAACTATCCCATTCACGAACTTACCCCCGATGAGAGTGACATCATTCAGTGGCGCATAAAGCACATTGTGAAATACATAAACAACACGCAACATTTTAATCGCACGCCCATTATAAAGAACGAAGTAATCAACCTGCAATACGAACTCGATAACAGCCGGCGAATGAAATATGGGAGTAGCCCGGAGGAAATTGTATTACTACGAAACGAAACATTGTGTGAGCAATTCAGGGAGCTGCTTTTAGAGAAATGTAATCAACATCACGACGTTAGTTATTATGCCCGCGAACTTTGTGTTACCCCCGACTATTTATCGCGCATGGTGCGGGAATACGATGGTCAGTCGGCCATGAAATGGATAAGCAATGCCGTTGTTACCGAAGCCAAAATATTGCTTCGTATACCTCACAAAACAATAAACGAGGTGGCCCGTGAACTCAACTTTCCCGATCAGTCAACCTTTGGGAAATTCTTTAAACGCTATATGGGCGAATCGCCGGCAGCATTTAAAAAGAAATTGCAGGTGGGGTAGTATGCTTAATACATTTCGTCATAGCGAGTGTAACGCTGCCATCTGTAATTCAATTTCCCGCTATCCGTAGCGCCCCTGGCTACGGACATTATTTAAATCAAAACCAACGCAATTTATATTTTACAACCCTAGCCTTGTTCGTTGGCTGTCCACGGCTTTCCTTACGCACTTATATTCCTATAAACCTAAACCTTATTCTTAACCTTAATCTTTCTCCCTTACCGTTCATAACATGTTAATTATAAAACCCTGTTCGGTAAGGCACACGGGCACTTTTTTTATATCTTGTAAAGTGTAAATGCAGAATAAACACAATATTTAAATCGCATTTAAAACTAAAAAAATATATATGAATTTGAAATTTTTAAGATTGTTCAGATTAACTTATTTTAATGGAAACAATGAGTGATCTTGAAATTTTAGTTAAATCTTTTTTTGATAAAAAATGACATATGAAAACAATTAATTATTTGCTTATACTTATCGTAATTTTCGGTTGTAAAACTAATACTTAACAAGAGGAAGAGGTAGATCTTTCAATTGTTGAGAAAAAAAAGAATTGATAGAAAAGGATTTAACTTTAACTCAAAACACAGATATTTCAATTAAATTAAACGGAAAGGCTATTGATAAATTAATAATTAGTGGTAATGCCTTTATTTTAAAATCAATCTCAGACACACTTTATAACAAATATGGGGATTTATCAATTACTCCAAATTATGATTTAAGAAAAGATGATTTTGCAAAAATAAGTTCAGATAGTATATTAATCATGACGTACGATTCAATACTAAGCTTTGTAAATGTGGATTCTGAATTTGATTATGCCAAATATAACTACAAAGGATTATACCCAAATACAAACATGATTCATATAAGTGGTAGCTTTTGGGAATGGACTATTTCTATCGGGTTTCAAGCTTTAGAGTAGAATACGGTAAATTAATAAAACAAACTAACAAATAATTTCACATTCCTTTTAATAAGATAAATTTGTTTCGAATTTTTAACTTTAGGCTTGATGAAAACGCAGAGGATATTTTCGAGTCCAGAAGTAAATGCTGCCTTAAAACTTAAAGGCTTTCGGGTTAGTAAAAACTATGTTCCTAAGGGTGAGCCGTCAGCCTTTGGAAGACGATATTTCTATTTAATACTTTTAAGTATCGGAAATAGCAAAGTGCACTACAACAATCGTTCTTTTCATCTAGACGGAGCTTATCTTTTCTTTGCAAACCCACGAATTCCATATGCAACTGAGATTCTGGCTGAAAACCAAATGGGCTATACTTGTGTGTTTACAGAAAGTTTTTTAAAGCCAATTGAACGTTTACAAAGTATTCAGGAATCTCCTTTATTCAAATATTCTGAAAGCCCGGCCTTTAAACTTAGTGATTTGGAACTAGATAAGTTTATAGAAATATTTGAAACGATGATTGATAAAGCCTCTACAGGATATATTTATAAAGATGACCTGATGCGTAATTATATTCAATTAATGGTTCACGAGGCTATGGATATGCGCCCGGCTGAGCATTATAGCCAATTTAACGATGCTTCATTAAGAATCTGTTCTCATTTTATGGAAATGCTGGAGCGTCAATTTCCAATAGAAGACTTAAGTGCTCCATTGGAACTTAAGCAGCTCAGGATTATGCAAACCGACTTTTTATTCATATTAACTATTTAAACCGAGCCGTTAAGAAAATAATGGGTAAGTCTACCATCACAGTAATTGCTGAACGCTTAACAGCCGAGGCAATAAACTTGCTAAGATTTACCGATTGGAGTATAGCTGATATTGCCTATGCGCTTGGTTTTGAATATTCAAATTATTTCAGCAACTTCTTTAAAAAGGCGACCGGACATACGCCAAAATACTTTCGCAATAATTAGGTTTGATATTTATACTTTTTGGTTTGATTACTATCAACTTTTGATAGCTCGCTGAAATACTTTTGTTATGCTGAGTTATTAAGTTGATCGATCGAAAAATTTCTTGGCTTAGGAAAAGGAATTTAAAAAAGTTGAATTATGAAAAATCAAGAAAAAAGACAGGAAAGTGTAAGCCCAATTTACAAGCCTTCATATACGTATGAAGCTGGAATTGCTCATGGAATTCTAAGTAAGTTCGAACCAGGAACACGAACCTTACCAAAAGGTTTTCAGTTAGACTCACAATTTTTATCCTTGCCAGTAGATATTGTTTTAGAAAAAGATGTTGAAGTTATATTGCGCGATGGTGTTAAGATTTACACAGATATATTTCGTCCGGCAAATAATGAAAAAGTTCCGGTAATTGTTGTGTGGAGTCCCTATGGGAAAAGCGGCGGTTCGGCACCCAAAACTACAGGACTTTTTAATATGTTAGGCATGGATAACAGCATGCTGTCTGGCTTAGCTAAATTTGAAGGTCCCGATCCTGCATATTGGTGTTCAAAAGGTTATGCTGTTTGCAATCCTGACCCTAGGGGTATTGCAAAATCAGAAGGAGACAGCTCAATGATAGGAAGACAAGAAGCAAAAGACTGTCATGATTTAATCGAGTGGCTCGCCGTACAAAAATGGTGTAACAGTAAAGTTGCAATGAGTGGCACCTCTTATCTTGCCTTTTCGCAGTGGTTTACAGCTGCCGAACAACCTCCTCATTTGGTTGCGATTAATCCCTGGGAAGGATTAAGTGATGGTTATCGCGATCTGGTAATGCGTGGTGGAATGCCAGATCTTAACTTTACAAAACGACTTCAGGTAAACCATGTAGGAAAAGGTAAACGAGAAGATGTTCATGCCGAAGCTTTGCATTACCCCTTGGCTGACAACAACATATGGGAAGACAAAATCGCTAATTTTGAAAAGATTAAGGTTCCTGCGTATGTTGTAGCCAGCTATTCCAACACATTGCACACGGCAGGTACATTCAGGGCGTGGAGAAGAATGGCCTCTGAAGAGAAATGGTTGCGAATACATAATACACAGGAATGGCCCGACTATTACGAAGAAAGTAATAAAGAAGATCTATTGCGCTTTTTCGATCACTACTTAAAGGGTAAAGATAACGGTTGGGAAAACACACCCAGAGTTCGTTATTCACTGCACGATTTTAAAGGTGGTGACCGAACCAATTTGCCAGCCTCCCAATTTCCGCCCAAAGAAGTCTCAAACCATAAATTTTACTTTGATGGTCTAACCCGCGGATTGGTAAAGGAGAATCCTTCCAGTGAAGTACCTGTGGTGTATGACACAGATACTGAACATGGACTGGCATCTTTTGGAATACGCTTTGATAAAGAAACCGAATTAGTTGGTTATCCAAAAGCTCATTTGTGGGTCGAAGCCGACGGTGCTGATGATATGGATCTTTTTGTACTTATACAAAAGTTAGATAAGTATGGTAGCCAGTTGCAACAATTTGTTGTGCCTAACCAAGGGCCTCTTATGCAGGATTTAAGTGAACGTGGTGCTTCGGTCCTACGGTACAAAGGTGCAAACGGCAGATTGCGGGTTTCATCACGCAACCTGGACAAAAATTTATCTACTGAAGAAGTTCCGGCACATACATTCGACCGTGTTGAAAAACTCAAGCTAGGCGAGATTGTAGAAATCGAAATCGACATTTTCCCTTTAGGTATGATCTTTTATCCGGGCGAGCAATTACGATTTATAATTAGCTCAAGAAACGATTTGGGTGCTATAATGCCCGGAACAGCAGGCTTCGTACCTAAAAACAAAGGCAAACACATTATTCATACCGGTGGTTCTCATCCATCATATCTTCAACTTCCGGTTAAAGAGGGATAGTTTATTCAGAGGATGTGCGACGACTGCCTATTTTCACATTGAATTTAAGTAGTCGTTGTACATTACTTAGGATTGACACATTAGATTTCAAATACTGTAAAAAATACAATAAATTTAATAGTCCAAATTTTAAATGCATTTATCATGATTGATATTATACTCAAAAGCAACGAAATACTTAAAGTTCAAAATATTCAAGAATTAGAAAACCAGGAACTGGACTTCAATGTTATTCAGTTTATTGACTATAAGGAATCAGAAATAAATTGGCTTAAAGATAATTTCGAACTTGATTTTTCTATAATGCAAAAATACGAGGACATCGAAATAAGTTCTCACTTTTTGGAAAATAAGAATCAGGCATCCTTTCATTTTTCAATACCCTTTTATAATACTGAAGACAGACTGGTTGAAGAGCCTATATTCTTAATCATGTCGTCGTATGGATTATTCCTTTTCTCGAGTTTAGGGCCCGATGAGTTCTTCAATAAAACCTATGCTAATAAGTTTATAAAAATGCGTGAATTATCGGATGTAAATATGATATTTAAATTAATGATTGAGTTTATTACTGATTATTATGCCGATATCACCGAAAACCTTACTAAAAAAGTGAAATTGCTTGCCAACAGGGTTTTAATTGAAAAGGAATTTACAAAGGTGGATATGGATGTGATTACTAAATACAACTTTAATAATTTGCTTATAAAAGAGTCACTAATTGAAACCACAAGAGTTTTTAATTTATATAGAAAAAGTAAATGGGAACAGCAAATAATGCTAAAAGACAGTATCGAAAATGAGTTAAACGATTTGAATGTCGTTTCGGATTATATACAGTTTAACTTTGATAGGTTAGACGATTTGAAAGAAAATGTTACCAATAAAATTGAACTAGAACAAAACAATATTTTTAAAATACTAACAGTAATTACCGTGTGCATCTCCTTACCCACATTAGTTGCAGGTGTATATGGAATGAATTTCGTTAATATGCCCGAGCTAAATAACAAGTATGGCTACCCCATTGCAATATTAGCAATGTTATTTGCTGCTATAATACCATTCATATACTTTAAAAGAAAGAAATGGGTTTAAATAATTTAGAAATAAAAAACTGTTAAAAACAAGGATGGTAAGAATAGTATTGTTAAGCTTTCAAAACATGAAACAAGCACTATTAGTTTGACTATCTTAATATTCATGATTAATGGAAATTCGAGGAATCAGAAACATTCGAATATATTTTATAATGAGACTTTTTTAAAATAAATACTGGCGGTAACAATGTGTATAGTGTATAAGGATTACAGAGGTTTTCGAATGGTGTCACCCACATCAATTTTGGGTGGTAACTTGATAGGTTTGAAGCCCGCAATCCCTTACAACACAATACACGTAACGTTGGCGGTAATTTAACCTCAAAATTTACAAATGGAATTTCAGTTTAGACAAATAGAAGAAAAGGATAAGACTAAAGTTTTAGAATTACTTAAAGAGGCAGCTGAAAAAATCAGCAAAATGAAAATTGACCATTGGCAATATTGGAAAAATCCTCCCAAAGAAAAAATAGAATGGGTAGAAGAAGGAATTCGAAATAATGAATTTTTTTTCATAAACGAACAAAGTGGAGAAAATATCGGTATGGTTAGAATTCTGAATGACGACTTGCTTTACTGGGGAGAACAAAAAGAAAAGGCAAAATACATACATTCCTTAGTAATAAAAGAAAAGTATAATGGGAAAGGGCTCGGAACCAAAATACTTCAGGAGATTGAAAGAAATGCAAAAAACGATGATTGTAACTATTTAAGACTTGATGCAGATTCTAAAAACCCAAAGCTTTGCAGATATTATGAAAATCTAGGATTTAAAAAAATTGGAATGAAAGAATTTCCATTATCTAGCTATAACCTTTACGAAAAGAAAATATAAAAACTACCGCCAACAAGCCAACATAAAGCAAAAGGGGCGAGGTGAATTTCTGATGGTTCGTGGCTTCGGCCACCACCGCCAAAGATTGATTTGGTGTTAAAAATGAAAAGAAAATAACCGTTAATTTTATGGCTTTATGCAGATATTGGTGATTAGAGGTAGTTTTCTCTTTTTAAAGTCGTATAATCAATTTTAAATAGTACACTATGCAAAAGAATCACTTATTATTTATTCCATTAGGAATGATTTTCCTAACAATTGCATTAGCATTAAAAGTCTATGCATCCAATAGTGATATTATAGATTTCCTGACTGGGTTATTTATCGGATTATCAATTGCAATAAATCTTCTTTTCGTTTATTTTCAAGTTAGGTGGTTAAGAAAGACAAAAAGCTAATAGCCTATTGAATAGTGAAATCATTTTCTGTATTCTCTTATTAAGAGGAATTAGAGAAAAAATAATGCCCCGCTATTGCGTGATATTTTAAACAACGAATCACACGAGTAAACCAGTACGGCAGCCAGAGGCATTGAAATATGAGAAAAGTATATACAACTTATCTATTAACAAGAGTGCTTATAAATTTTGTATTAAAGCGATTTTTGTGTTTTATATTGACATTGATGAGTATTAGTGCTAATCAATGTTAATTATTTTTTGGCTACAATAAAGATAGATTTAGCTACAAATCAACTGCTTTAGCCCCTTAATTTTGTACCATATTAATAACAGATAAATATGGGAAATACAAGGACTACAAAAACAGTAATTATTACTGGTGGCAATTCAGGTTTAGGATTTGAATGTGCCAAAACAATTGCCAACGCCAACCAAGGCTGGCATATTATACTGGCTTGCAGAAACGCCAACAAAGGAACACAAGCGGCTGAGACTATCACAAAAGAAACAGGAAACAAAAATCTGAGTTTCCTAAAATTGGATTTAGCTTCACTGGCATCTGTAAGAAATTTTGTTGCAGAATTTCAGTCGAAGAATTTACCACCACTGCAAGGGCTTGTCTGCAATGCGGGTATAACATCCGGTGAATCTATCGAATACACAAAAGACGGGTTTGAATTAACTTTTGGGGTAAATCATTTAGGACACTTCTTGTTAACAAACCTCTTGTTACCCAGTTTTGCTGAACCAGCAAGAGTTGTTGTTGTCAGCAGTAATACCCATAATCCGGCTATTAGAGAAGGTAAATTAGTAGGTCAAGCAATGTATCTGGGAGCTGAGAGGTTAGCTCATCCTAATTCAGAATATAAGCTAACATCAGGCCAAAAATATACAAGCTCGAAGTTGTGCAATCTTTTATTTGCTTATGAACTCGATAGAATTCTTAAAAAAGGGAATAAACAGATAACAGTTAATTCGTTTGATCCAGGGGCGTGTCCTGGGACAAACCTTGCAGGGGAAAATAATATAAGAAAAACCATCATGGATAGTTGGTTAGGCAAATCGTTACTTAAAATAATGGGTGTTGTCGCCAGTACGCCAGAAAAATCAGGTGAAGCGATGGCCCGATTACTTCTGGATTCTAAATTAGAGAACGTAAGCGGAAAATATTTTCAGATATATGAGGAGATTGCCTCATCAAAAGATTCATACAATAAAACAATTGCAAAGGAACTTTGGGAAGATAGTGTTAAACTAACTAAATATCAGGATATTTACACCATTTTATCTTAATTACAGAACTTGTCATGCTACTTTAGACGGAGTTTTAAACACGCTTTTATGAAAAACAACGAGTTGCAGAGAATTAAAACTATCAACCAGTATCACCAGTTAATGGGGCTTCCCAGCCCGGAGCACCCATTAATTAGTGTGATTGATTCTGAATTGGTTGTTAATTTGCAGGGGAATGGTTCGTTATCTTTTGTCTTCGATTTCTATGCCATTGCTATTAAGCGCAATTTTAAAGGTAAAATGCGGTACGGACAGCAAGAATATGACTTTGATGAAGGCGTTATGTCATTTGTAGCTCCAGGACAGGTATTTTCAATTGAAAACGATGTGAGCGCACCTCTTAATGCTACTTTAATTCTTGTTCATCCCGATTTCTTTTGGGGTACCTCATTGGCAAAAAATATTAAGAAGTATGAGTTTTTTGAATACTCCACCAATGAAGCCTTGTTTTTATCCGAAAAAGAGGAAAAAATAATTACCGGTATTGTAGCAATTATTAAGCAAGAATACCAATCAAATATTGATAAATTCAGCCACGACTTAATTATAGCTCAGTTGGAGTTATTACTTATCTATTCCGACCGTTTTTACAACCGTCAGTTCCTCACTCGCAAAAAAAGCAATCACATTCTTATTGACCAATTTGAAGAGGTTTTGAATAAGTATATCAACAGCAGTATGATTATTGAAAATGGATTACCTACGGTACAATATGTTTCTGATAGCCTGCATGTAACACCAGGCTATTTGAGCAAGATGCTAAAAACACTTACTGGCCAAAGCACACAGCAGCACATACATGAAAAGCTAATTGAAAAAGCGAAAGAGAAACTATCAACTACCCAAGCGTCTATAAGCGAGATTGCTTATGAATTAGGATTCGAACATCCACAATCATTTAGCAAATTATTCAAAACAAAAACAAAAACTTCTCCTTTAAAATTTAGACAGTCGTTTAATTAAGTTGTACCCCGTTATCGCGAATTCTTTCGCGTGATATTTTAAACAACAAATCACACGAGTGAACCAGTACAACAGCCAGGGACGAATATTGTATAGGTTATAAGAGAAACAATTACTCTTCCAGCGAATCAATATGCACCGTTGCCTGTATATTGGTTCGTTTTTTCACTAATATTTCATACTTAGTCGCAATTGCGTGGGCTTTATGAATGGTATAATCAGCCGGTAAACGAATATGAAAGGTCATTTCGGTATGGCTACCATATTGATGCACCAAAAAGTGGTGCGGATACAAATTAAAATCAGCTACTTCAGGTGCCAAAGCAATAATTTCACCACGCAAATCATCATCGATCCGCTCGCCCAACAAATGACTGATGTTTTCCTTTAAAATAGAGTAGGTGGTATAAAACAACAGCAAAGACACAATAATGCCCAATATGCCATCAATCCACCAATAATACCGTCCAATAAATATTCCCACTAATATTACTAACGACGAAATAGCATCGGAGCGGTGATGCCAGCCATCGGCAATCATCGATTTTGATTTGGTACGTTTGCCTATCATAATCGAATATTGCGCCATAAATTCTTTTACCACCAAAGAAACAACCGTCACAACAATGGCAATAGTTCCATAATGTACTTCACTGCGCGTTTGTAGTTTAATTATCGATTCTTTCAAAAAAGAAAAACCAATGATTGCCAACAACATACTTACCACAATGGAAGCAATTACTTCGGCGCGTCCGTGGCCATAGGGATGCTCGTTATCGGCGGGCTTGGCCGATACTTTTAAGCCAATCAATACAGCTACCGATGAGATACTATCGCTCAGCGTATGCCAGGCATCGGCAATAATAGCAACCGAAGCACTTACCATGCCAGCCCAAAATTTAATAGCGAATAAAAAAATATTTAATAAGATAGAACCATAGGTGGCTAGTATGCCGGTTTTATTTTCCATTGAAACACTGTTTTATCAATGATTAAGACAAACGAAAATAGGCGTTTGTTTATAAAAAAAGAAGTAAGATAAAAGACATTAGACTCTAGACAAAAGACAATAGACTATAAGAAAAAATGTTAGCTGAGCTTGCGAAAGCATAATTTAACCTTAGTTAGGAGCGGATGTATTTATAAATCCAAAAAATAGACTTGAAAGGTCGTTACGTGATGTATTCGTAAGGTGTTATTTGTAATATATCGGGTCTACAGCCCTCATGATGATGCTTGGTTTTTACCACAGGCCTTCGACAAGTGCTTTTACGTGTTGCCCTTTGACTAGCTAAAGAAACAACAAAAAATCAAGTTAATAATCTGCGATAATCCGCGTCATCTGCGGGAAACACATTTTTATTCAACATAGAAAAAATCAGATATAATACTATCGATAATCATTTTTTTATCTTCAGACACAAAGCAATAGCCATTATGAAGCGTTACGTTGTTTTGAGCGATTTGCTGCTTTAACTCATCATTAAAATATTGCTTAATTGTCGCATTAAAAGCATCCAATAAATTCATTTTGAATCCTTTTTGGGTGCGTAAACCGAGCATGATAAACTCATTGTATCTATCGGTATCTGATAATGTTTCTTGCTCAAAATACGACTGTTTATTTTTTAGGGCGTCACAATATCTTTTAATATCGCGTACATTCCACATGCGGTTTTCACCATCGAACGAATGTGCTGAAGGACCTAAACCAAGATACTTTAAACCCGTCCAATAGTTGCTATTATGCTTCGACTCAAGACCTTTTTTGGCAAAATTAGAAATCTCGTAATGCTCAAAACCAGCTTTTTTTAGTTGCGAAACCAGGTAATCGAACTGCTCAACACTTGACTCTTCAGGCACTTCAGTTAGCTTTCCTTTCTTCAAATAATCGTAATACAAGGTGCCCTTTTCAAAGGTGAGGTGATAGGCTGATATATGCTGCACATCACTTTCAATGGCCAATCTCACATTTTCCTGCCATTCATCAAAAGTCATATAGGGCAAACCATAAATTAAATCAATGCTCATGTTTTTAATACCATTTTCTTTGGCAATACGTATCGCATTTCGTGCTTGCTCAGCGTTGTGTCGACGATTCATTCTACGAAGATGTGCATCGAAAAAACTTTGAATACCCATGCTCAAACGATTGACGCCAATACCAACAATATGCTTGATATAATTAGCATTAACATCATCGGGATTCACCTCAAGCGTTAACTCCTGAAGATATTTAAATGAAGTAAATTGTTGAAGTGTTTGAAGAATCGTTTCTAGTTTATCAACGTTGAGGGTTGAAGGTGTTCCTCCACCAAAATAGATGGTTTGAATCGTTTCTTTTAACAAAAAAGAACGATTTAACTCTATTTCTTTACAAAGAGCTTTAATATATTCGTCTTTTAATTGTTGATCAGTTGTTTTGTAAAAATCACAATATGAACATCGTGTATAACAAAACGGAACATGTATATAAATGCCTGCCATTACTAGGATTGTTTCACGTGAAACACTGAAAAACAGCCGGTTATTAACCAGTTATCAACAGTTTTTAAACATTAAATTTAAAGTTATTAACACATTAAACAGTTAAATGTATTATTTCAAAAAATACCATAAAACCTTAAGTATTATTTTCATTATTACTGTATTAAGTTTGGTGAATACTGCTAAAATTAAACCAGATAACCTGCCAATTATACCACACTTCGATAAAATTGTTCATTTCCTGATGTATTTCACACTTGGTTTTGTGTTTATGTTTGAATATTACATTCATCACCATAAAACCATTACGCGAATTTCAAAGATTTTAATTTTACCGCTTATCTATGGTGGAATAATGGAAGTGCTTCAATACACCATCACTCCCTATAGAAGTGGTGACTGGTGGGATATGTTGGCAAACGGATGTGGTATTATTGCAGCATTTGTTGCTGTAGCTTATTTTAGGAATAACACCTTTTTCAGTAAGTGGATGTTATTCCCGCTAAAAGAACCAATGTTTAAAGTTTAATGTAATCCGATTTTTCTTCCATGTTTGAAAGAATCTTAGCGATTGTTTCATTTGAAAAGAAATCAAACATTTGTTTACGGATAGAACTATACTGCTCGTGAACCGGGCAAGCATAACCATCGCTGCTATTACTTTTACACGAATGCATGCCTATTAAACAATTGGTAAACACATCGCTGCCATCAATAATAGAAACAATATCGTAAAGTGTAATATCCTCAGCAGAGCGACCAATGCTAAAACCACCGTGTGGTCCTTTTGTACTTTTTAAAAGTTTTTGTTTAGCCAGGCTCTGAAGAATTTTTCCAAGAAAAGGAGTAGGTATATCCAGATCCTTTGAAATTTGCTTGATACCTATTTTCTTACCATCCTCATCATTTACAGCTAAATAGATAACAGCCCGAATGGCATATTTGCAAGTGTTTGATAACATTTTTATTGAGTTTGTGGCTAAGGTAATAAAATCATTAAAAAACCTTTATCTCTTTATATGCTTTTTCCACTGTTGATTAAATGTTTTTGCTGCAAATGGCGATAATTTCTTTTGCTTTCCAATCGTATTATTCCTGACCATTGTTAGCAAATTATTTTTAATCCACCCTCCAAATACATTCATTAAAATCCTACTGGATAATACTTTATATAATATAGTATTGACACTTCTATCAACCACAGTTTGATACTCTTGAGCAGCTTGCCGATTATAAAGTAACATGTTGGTCAGAGGAATTTTTACCGGACACACTTCTTCACACTTGCCACACAACGATGAAGCAAAACTTAAATGGTTATATTCGCCAAAGTTTTTAAAGTGAGGGGATAATACCGAACCTATCGGGCCACTATAGGTTGTTGCATAGGAGTATCCACCAATATTTTTATAAACCGGACAAGCATTTAGGCAAGCCCCGCAGCGAATACATTTAAGTGATTTCTGAATCGACTTATCTGTATAAATCTCCGAACGCTTATTATCTAAGAGAAAAACTATCATACGCTCTGGTCCATCAATCTCATCTGCTTTTTTGGGACCAAAAAATAAATTACTGTAAACCGTTAATTGCTGGCCGGTTCCATGTGCTGCCAACAATGGCCAAAATAGTGGCAATTGCTCAATAGATGGAATAACTTTTTCAATACCGGTAATAACAATATGTAGTTTAGGAAAAGAAGCAGATAGTAATGCATTCCCCTCATTCTCTGTCACCGCTACTACACCTTCATTGGCACATAAGAAGTTAGCGCCCGTTATTCCCACATCAGCGTGAATAAACTTCGTTCTTAACAAGTTTCTAACAAAACCTGTTAATTCCTCTGCTGTCAGGTCTTTAGCTATTTGATAACGTTCATGAAACAAATCGGCAATATCTTGTTTCGATTTATGCATAGCCGGCGTTACAATATGGTATGGTTTTTCGCCAGCCTCCTGCACAATAAATTCACCTAAATCGGTTTCAACAGACTTAATACCAATATTTTCAAGATGATAATTCAATTCAACTTCTTCAGTTACCATCGATTTACTTTTTACAAGCATCTTAGTTTCTTCAACTTGTAAAATATGGGATAACTGTTCGATTAAGTCGGTAGAATTCTCAGCCCACCTAACTTCAGTACCATTATTAATAGCATTTATCTCAAATGTTTCGAGAAAATGAGGCAGGCGCTCCATCACATTATCTTTTATAGATGAAGCTGTTTCCTTGGCAAGCTTTAAATTGTCGTACCTTTCTTTTCCTGCACAAACAGCCGCATCGTATTTCGACATATTAAATTGAATAATACGACGGTGATTTAAATCACTGGCTACACGAGCAGCATCTTTTTTAAATGTACGAACGGTACTCAATAAAACTTACTTTACAGGTATTTTGTCAATACGTTTTTGGTGCCTTCCACCTTCAAACTCGGTGTTAACAAATTTATCAACAATATTGATGGCTTCTTCTTTACTAACATAACGTCCTGGAACAGTGCATATATTAGCATCATTATGCAGGCGCGCCATCTCCGAGATTTCAACACTCCAACACAGTGCAGCTCTAATTCCCTGGTGCTTATTAACAGTCATGTTAATTCCGTTTCCACTGCCACAAACAGCAATTCCAATTTCAAATTCGTTGTTTTCAACCGCACTCGCCATTGGGTGAGCATAATCGGCATAATCTGTACTTTCCTCAGAATAAGTACCATAGTCTTTTACTTCTACACCTTGGTCAGTTAAAAATTGCTTAATGTCTTCTTTGACCGGATAGCCTGCATGGTCGGCTGCTAATGCTACAGTTTTGAAAATCATCTTATTTATTTTTTGACAAAGATAACGATGCTTGAGGCATTTTAAAACATGTTAAAAAACCTGTTGTTTAATGTTAAAAACCTGTCAGCTTTCTTTGATTATTTTTTAAAAGTTTGTCTTGATTTTTTAATCTATTATTACAATACAGGCATGTTTCTGAATAATTGATGTTGGTAAGCCATTTATTTTATCGCGATTTTTAAACCGTTTTTAACCCCACTTTAAACATTAACAACCAAAGAAATTATTAAATTTGATGCCTATTAACAGATTGTTAAAATCGTTTAAAAGATAATTAATATCAATGAATTAACAGATTTTAAACATGTTAATAAGCAGTTAGTAAGGCTTTATTTGAGTGTAAAAACAGAACAAACAAACTTTATTGAATAAAAATACTAACCTTACTAACAGGATATTATTATTACTATATTTTTTAATTTCTTTCTAAATATTATATGAATATAAAGGATAGTTGGTTGAAAAGTGGATATGTGGACGAACCGGTTCCAACTGATGTGGATATTGTAAAAGAAATTACTCGTTTGAAGAAAGAGAAGGATGCTATAATAATGGCTCATTTCTATCAGACAGACGAAATACAAGACATTGCCGACTTTGTTGGGGATAGTTTAGCCCTTGCACAAGAAGCGGCCAAAACAGACGCTAAAATCATCGTTTTAGCCGGTGTTCACTTTATGGGAGAGACTGCTAAAATTCTTTCGCCTGATAAATTGGTGTTAGTACCTGATTTAAATGCCGGATGTAGCCTGGCCGATAGTTGTCCTCCTGAGAAATTTAAATCTTTTGTTGAGAAACATCCGGATCATACGGTATTGACCTATGTAAATACAACTGCTAAGATTAAAGCTTTATCGGATATTGTGGTGACATCAACGAACGCGAAGAATGTGGTCGATAGTTTACCTAAAAATGAAAAGATTATCTTTGGTCCTGACCGTAATCTTGGTAATTACCTGAATAGTATTTCCGGGCGCGAAATGGTGTTGTGGGATGGAGCATGTCACGTGCATGAGAAATTTTCAGTAGAAAAGATTGTAGAATTGAAAAAAGAGCATCCTGAGGCATTGGTTTTAGCACATCCTGAATGTAAAAAGCCTTTATTGTTGTTAGCCGATTATGTTGGAAGTACAGCTGCCTTATTGAAATACTCTATCAACAATGAAGCCACTCAGTTTATTGTGGCTACTGAATCGGGTATTATTCATCAGATGCAAAAGGAAAGTCCGAATAAGGAATTTATACCTGCTCCGCCTAATGATTCAACCTGCGCGTGCAACGATTGTGAGTACATGAAATTAAATTCGCTCGAAAAATTATATAACGCCTTAAAATATGAATGGCCATCAATTGATGTTGATGAAGATATACGCAATGATGCTGTTAAACCAATTAATAGAATGTTGGATATTTCTAAAAAGGCCGGCCTTTAATAACTTAATCAACCCAACCTGTAATGGAAAAGTTAGAACATCCTGTATCTGTTTTACTGGTAGAAGATAATGTATTAAATCAAAAGCTTATTTTTCTTAATCTGTCGAAGTATGGATTTAAAATTGATATAGCTAACCATGGACGTGAAGCACTCGACAAGTTAGAAAGCGGGCATTATGATTTGATATTGATGGATTTGATGATGCCAATAATGGATGGCCTCGAAACCACTGTTGCTATTCGTGAAAAAGAAAAGGACACAAAGCAACATATGCCCATTGTTGGTTTAACAGCCAATACTTACGATGCAGATCGGGAAAAGTGTTTATCATATGGTATGGACGAATACATGGCCAAACCATTCGACCTTCAGGAATTCTTCAATAATTTAAAGAAGTTGAATATTATTTAAGCTGTGTATGAGTTTCGACATAAGAGGTAATGGAGATACGGAGAAAGAACTGGAAAAGGCTTTACGGCCACTCTCTTTTTCTGATTTTAAAGGGCAGGATAAAATTGTCGAAAACCTTGAAATATTTGTGCAAGCCGCCAAAATGCGAGGCGATGCATTAGATCATGTTTTGCTTCACGGTCCTCCGGGATTAGGAAAAACGACTTTATCAAATATAATTGCACATCAGCTTGGTGTTGGTTTTAAATTGACCAGTGGACCTGTTTTGGATAAACCTGGTGATTTGGCTGGTATTTTAACCAGTCTGGAAGAAAACGATGTTCTTTTTATAGATGAGATTCATCGATTAAGTCCTGTTGTTGAAGAGTATTTATACAGTGCAATGGAGGATTTCCGTATTGATATTGTGATTGATAAAGGGCCTGGTGCGCGTAGTATTCAAATTGATTTAAATCCCTTCACATTAATTGGAGCCACTACACGCAGTGGATTATTAACTGCGCCTTTAAGGGCTCGTTTTGGTATTAATAGCCATCTTGAATATTATAATTCAGAAACGATAGCGCATATCATAGAACGTTCAGCTGACATACTTGAAGTTCGTATTCATCAGAATGCAGCTGATGAAATAGCTCGCCGTAGTCGTGGAACACCTCGTATAGCAAATGCTTTGCTTCGTCGTGTCCGTGATTTTGCCCAGGTTAAAGGTGATGGTACCATTAATCTGGACATTAGTAAATTAGCCTTAAATGCCTTAAACATTGACACTTTTGGCTTAGACACGATGGATCATAAAATTCTATTGACTTTAATTGATAAGTTTGGTGGCGGTCCTGTTGGCGTTAATACTATCGCAACCGCGGTTGGAGAAGACGCTGGTACCATCGAAGAAGTCTATGAACCATTTCTGATCATGGAGGGTTTCATTAAGCGAACTCCTCGTGGACGAATGGCCACTGCCCATGCCTATGAACATTTAGGACGAGAAACCAATTTAAACCAGGGAACCCTATTTTCATAATATTTTGAGTAAACTAAAAAAGCTGGCCGGTGATACCATCATTTATGGTGTGAGTACTATTCTTGGACGATTGCTGAATTGGCTGTTAATGCCATTCTATATCAGAACACTAGATACTTCTGAATTTGGCGGTGTCGTAAATATTTATAGTTACATAGCCGTTGTTTTAGTATTGCTCACGCTTGGTTTTGAAACTGGCTATTTCAGATTTGCTAAAGAATACAAACGTGAGGTTTTACTGAAAAACCTTGGCGCTGTTATCACTGTTTTTAGTTTGCTTTTTGTCGCTTTAGTCGTTTTATTTCAAGATTCAATTGCGCATGTACTTGGTAATGAATATTTAGTTGCTGAATATTATGTCATTGGTGCGCTTATAGTCGCTATTGATGCCATCACCAGCATTCCTTTTGCTGATTTACGAATACAGAATAAAACGGTTCGATATGCTTCATTGAAGTTCATATCCGTTCTATTAAATATCGGTTTTAATGTCTTTTTTCTTGTTATTTGCCCTTATCTATTAAAAGAGGGGTATGACTTTATTGAACTTATTTTTAATCCAAATAACAAGCTCTATTACGTTTTTGTATCTAATCTTTTCAGCTCTGTTTTAATCAGCTTTTTCTTAATTCCACAGATGCTGTTTGTCAAAGCTCAGTTCAATGTAGAATTAATCAAAAAAGTGCTTCATTATTCATCACCTATTATGGTTGTTGGATTATTTGGTATGTTAATTCAAAATATCGATAAGATTTTAATGCCGCATTTAATAAGCGAGAATGCAATGGAAGCATTAGCTATTTATGGCGCCAACTACAAAATTGGCATCTTGATGGCTTTGTTTATACAATCTTATCGCTTAGCCTTCGAACCATTTTTCTTTAAGGAAGGAAAGGAAAAAGCATCAAAAGATTTGTATGCCCGAATACTGAAATACTTTGTCATTTTCGGTTGCATTATTTTCGTAAGTGTATTGGTTTTTATCGATGTCGTCAATATTCTTTTAGTTCCTGAATATTATGAAGGAAATGTAATTATCCCGTTCATTCTGATGGGACAATTGTTTTTCGGTATATATTACTCATTATCATTATGGTATAAGCTGACTGACAGAACGCATTACGGTGCGGTTATAAGTGGCGTTGGTGCAGTGTTAGTTATTGTAGGAAATATTGTATTTGTGCCATTATTCGGATATGTTGGTGCAGCCATTAGTTCTTTAATTTGTTTCTTAATTATGACTGTTCTTTCATACGTACTGGGACAAAAGTATTATCCGATTCATTATCCTGTGTTGAAAGTTGTCTTACATATTTTTGTAGCAATTGCTGTCGTTTATGTTAGTCAACTCTTAGGTTCAGATAATCTATTATTTCATTATGCCATCAAAGGCACTATATTTGTTAGTTATTTTGCCTTTCTTTATATTATTGAAAGAAAGGAGTTAATTAAAATTTTATCATGACACAAGTTCAAATTATTAATAAAAGCAAGCACGATTTACCTGGATATAGTACAGAACACTCTGCTGGTATGGATTTAAGGGCCAATATTGATGGTCCTGTTATATTAAAACCTCTACAGCGTGTGTTAATTCCAACAGGTCTCTATATTCAATTGCCCGATGGTCATGAAGCTCAAATACGTCCTCGTAGTGGTTTGGCTGCTAAGTTTGGTGTAACTGTTTTAAATACTCCTGGTACCATTGATGCTGATTATAGAGGTGAAATTAAGGTGATACTTGTTAACCTGTCTAATGAAGATTTTACCATTAATGATGGGGAACGTATTTGTCAAATGGTGATAGCTCAGTATTCCAAAGTTGAGCTTAAAGAAGTTGAAATACTAGAAGAAACCGTAAGAGGAAGTGGTGGCTTTGGTCATACTGGAACTAATTAACTCTTATTAAATTATTTATTGCAATGTATATTAGATTCTGGTTCATAGCTCTTACTGCTATTCTGTTTGTAGGGTGTAGTTCTGTTAAGCCTACTTCAACTATTGAAGTTAGTAAAGAACAGATACAAAAGGTTCAATTGGACGATATTCAAAAACGTAAGTTCGATTATTTTTTCTACGAAGCTAACCGAGAAAAAATGAAAGGTAACTACGAAAAGTCTGCCATGTATCTGACTGAGTGTTTAAAAATTGATCCTACCAGTAGTGCATCAATGTATGAATTAGCTAATATATTAGTTGCAGGTAAAGAGGTAGTTAAAGCTCAGGGATTACTTGAGCGTGCCATTACTATTGAACCCGAAAACATATGGTATCGTTTGATGTTAGCCGAGTTATATCAACAAAATAAGATGGGTTTTCAGGCTATACGATTATATGAGCAAATTGTTGAAGATCATCCCAATAACGATGAGTACTTATACGGATTAGCTCAAGTATATCAACGTAATGGAGAAAAGGAGAAGGCCTTATCAGCTTACGATAGACTTGAAAAGAGGCTTGGGTTAAACGAAGTGATTATTCTTGAAAAAGAGAAGATATTACTTGATTTAGGTAAAAATAAGTCGGCACTGCAAGAGTTAAATAAATTAATTAAAAAGTATCCTGATGAAGCCAGGTATTACGGTTTTATAGCAGACTATTACCTGTATCTTGAAGATCATGATAATGCCCGCAAATACTATAACATTGTACTTGATAAGGATCCTGATAATGTAACTGCTTATTTTAGTCTTGGTAATTTGTCCTTTCAAGCAAATGATACCACTAGTTTTGTCAATTATTATAACAAAGCATTAGCTTCAAAAACGACGCCTTTCGAACTTAAATTCCAACGTATTTTACCATTTTTAATGGACAGTAAGAATATACAAAAATACAAAGGGTTTTTAGTTGAATTCTTAGATACGATTATAGAGGCACATCCTTATGAAGCCATGGCCTATGTTTATAAAGGGAACTTCTATAGGGCATTAAATGATAATGAAAATGCCATAATTGCCTATCGTGATGCATTATCGATTGAAGAGAAAAATGAACTGATTTGGCAGGATTATCTTTTACTAATGATCGATAGTCAGGATTTTAAGAATATTTATGGCAATGCTAAAGTGGCGTTAACACATTATCCTGATAATGCTTTCTTTTATCTGATTGCAGGTAGTTCTGCAGGTCAGTTAAATGATAATGACGAAGCTTTACGCTTGTTAGAGCTCGGTTTATCAAAGGTGAAGGATAATAAAGTTATGAAAGCTCAATTTTATGCTAATATTGGCGATATCGCTTACGCTAACAAGGACAGTGAAAAGGCTTTTTCATCTTATGAAAAATCTCTAAAAATTGACGAATTAAATATTATCGTTCTAAATAACTATAGTTATTATTTAACCCTTGAAAATAAGGATTTAGATAAAGCTGAGCGGATGAGTAGCAAGTGTGTTGAACTGGAACCCGGTAATTCTACTTATCTAGACACTTATGCATGGGTCTTGTTCAAACGAGGTCGGTATTTCGAAGCTAAATATATTATCGAACGTGCGATTGATAATGGCGGTGATGACAGTGCTGTTATTGTTGAGCATTATGGTGATATTCTTTATAATAACGGCGATGTAGAAGCTGCCATTATGCAATGGAAAAAAGCCCTTGATATGGGTAGTGAAAGTGAAACAATAAAGCAAAAGATAGAAGCTAAAACATATATTGAGTAGTGAGGCAGGTTGGGATTATACTGATTGGAATTATTTTGGTGCTTTCTGGATGTAAGGCAACGCAGGAATTTTATACGAAAAAGGGGACTTTAAAAAATATAGCGGACTATAAGTTAATCAATTCTACAGAAGATAATTATATTAGTTATAATACGCTTTTTTATAAACGCTTCAAAGCTAAATATAGCGATGACAATAATTCTTTATCAATCTCCGGTAATATATACATTCAAAAGGATTCATCAATAATTATTTCCATTCTTAAAGGGATAGAATGGTACAGAGTTCGTTTAACGCCTAATGCTGTTGAAATACTCGATAAAAGGAAGAAGACATATACGCGTGGTGATTATAAGTTATTATGGGATAGGTTTTTAGTTGAAATGGATTATCATACTCTTCAAAGTATCTTAACTAATGAATTGTTTGTTTATCCGATTAGTAATGATCAAAAATTAATTAAGCGTTATAAACATGAAGTAGGTAAGGATGTTTATTTGCTTCAATCCCTAAAAAATGGCAAGTTTGAACGAAAGTATAAGAAAGAAAAAACAATGAATATTGTTTATCATCAGTTTGCAATTATGCCAGATGTCTTTAAAATATCAAAAGTAAATATTAAGGATTTTGATGTTAATAGTGAGCTAGTTATCGGTTACGATAATTTTGTAGACATCAATAATTCGCTTTTTCCTTCTGAAGTTATAATTAATGGAAATCGAGGAAACAACGCTTTTACAATTCTTTTAAATTTTGATCATATAGATATCAATGGCGAAAGCTCCTTAGGTTTTAAGTTTTCCGATAAATACAAGAAAATTGATTTGAACAATGAGAATTAATACTTGGTTCCTTTTTTTCTTTAGTCTGTTCCTTAGTCTTCAGGCTTCAGCGCAAACATTAGACGAGCTTGAAAGCGAAAAAAAGCAGCTTAATCAACGTATTAAAAATGCAAATGCGCTGCTTGTTACCTATAATAAACAAAAACGTACGAGTTTAAAGAATGTTAACCTTCTTAGTCTGCAAATTAAGGATAGAGAACGTTTAATTGCGCTTTATGAAGAGGAAATTGCGCTTTTGGAAACAGATATTAAAACCATTGAGATTGAAATTAGTACTACTCAGGATAAGTTGGAGCAATTAAAACAACAATATGCGAAATTAATATCTGAGACATATAATAATAAAAAACGTTATAATGAGCTTTCATTTTTCTTTGGTGCTGAATCTTTTAATGAAGCTTACAGGCGTTTTGTAATGCTCAAGGAGTATAATCGTTTCAGGCATAATCAGGGCCTTTTAATCGAAAAAAATGCTGAACAATTAGATAATTCATACCAATTACTCAACACTAAATTAAAAGTTCAAAATAATGCCTTAAACAGCGTCAAATCGCAACATAAAAAGCTGTTAAATGATAAACAGTCGGTAAATAGAAATATTCAAGATTTAAAGCGTAAAGAATCATCGGTCAAACAAGAATTAAGAAAACAAAAGCGTGCGCTAAAAAAGCTTGAAGATGCTATTGTAAAAGTTATTGCTGAAATGACTAAGGAAAGTGTTGAACCATCCGATTTTCACTTGTCAAAGGGGAAATTATTGTGGCCTGTCAAACAAGGAATAGTGGTGAGTCAGTTTGGTGAGCATCAACATCCAGTATTAAAGTATGTTAAGGTTAATAATAATGGAATTGATATTCAAAGTACTTCTGATAATGTAGCGAAGTCAGTTTTCAGTGGAAAAGTTAGTCGAATAGTTCCAATTCCTGGTTATAATAAAGCTGTTTTAGTCCGTCATGGAAGATTTTTAACTGTTTATGCCAATATTGAGAATGTTCATGTAAAACCTGGACAAAATGTAACTAAAAACATGAATATCGGTACTATATACAGCGGAAAGGGTGAAAATTCTGGTGTTCTTCATTTTGAAATTTGGGAAGAAAGTGTGAAATTGAACCCTGAGCTATGGTTACTAAAATAATTTTAAATAATTTATAACCATTTTACGAATATTTCGTATAAAACGTGAGAGTTATTAGAGTATTGATTAAGAGGATGTTAATATTCCCTTTCTTCTTCTAATTTTAAGCTATATATAATGGAATTGACCGTGAATAAATTAGAATTCAACTCCGAAACGAAAAATATCAATATTGTCGAGAAATTAATCGATGATATGTCGAGTCAATATGATTTGCACAGTGATATATATGGGAAATTATTATTGGCTGTAGTTGAAGGGGTTAATAATGCAATTGTTCACGGAAATAAACTAGATAAGGAGAAGCTGGTTACAGTCGAATACTCAATAGACGACGAGAAAGTAGAGTTTACTATTATAGATGAGGGAACAGGATTTGACTATACGAATATTCCCGATCCAACCAAGCCAGAAAACCTTGAAAAAACACATGGTCGAGGTATTTTTCTGATGCATCATTTAGCTGACGATATCGAGTTTGAAGAAGAAGGAAGTATCGTAAAAATGACCTTCAATATCATCTAAATGATAGAATTTTATAATCAAGATACTCCATTTCCTGAGTTCTTAAATGATAAAACTAAGCATTGGATTGATACGATAATAGCTTCATATTCTAAAGAAGCTGGTGATATTAGTTATTTATTTTGTTCTGATGATCACATACTTTCTGTTAACAAGCAATATTTAAATCATGATTACTATACAGATATTATTACTTTCGATTATTGTATAAGTAATATTATATCTGGAGATTTAGTTATCAGTATTGATACGGTTAAAAGTAATTCCGAGCAGTTTAATACTGAATTTAAAAACGAATTACATCGAGTAATTATTCACGGAATACTTCATTTAATAGGATTTAAAGATGCTACAGACGATGAAAAAGCCATAATGCGTAGAGAGGAAGATAAGGCTTTATCATTGTTATCAACTTTTCATTAATTTTGCTGTTTATCTAACAGTGAATGAATAATTTTTGACGTATGGATTTTAAATACGATGTTATTGTCGTAGGGGGAGGGCATGCTGGTTGTGAAGCAGCAGCTGCTGCAGCCAACTTGGGTAGTAAGGTTTTGCTCATTACTATGGATATGGGACGTTTTGCTCAAATGTCATGTAATCCTGCTATAGGTGGTATTGCTAAAGGACAGATTGTTCGTGAAATTGATGCCTTGGGTGGATATACTGGTATTATTACTGATAAGTCCTCAATCCAATTTAGGATGCTTAATAGATCTAAGGGTCCTGCTATGTGGAGTCCAAGAGCACAATGTGATCGAATGGTTTTTTCTTCAGAATGGCGATCACAATTAGAGCAAACTAAAAATGTTTCTTTCTGGCAAGACTCAGTTGTGCAGTTAATTTTTCAGGATAACATAATTAAAGGCGTCAGAACTGCAAATAATGTGGAGTTCTTATCAGAGGCTGTGATTTTAACAACAGGCACATTCTTAAATGGGTTAATGCACATTGGTTCAGTAACTTCCGAAGGTGGTCGTGTTTCTGAACCAGCTTCAAAAGGTTTATCTGAACAGCTTTTTGATAGAGGGTTTACTGTTGGTCGTATGAAAACAGGAACACCGGTTCGTATTGATGAAAGAAGTATTAATTTTGATAAATGTGAAGAGCAAAAGGGTGATTCAGATAATTATCACTTCAGTTATCTTCCTCAACCTGATAATGGATTAAAGAAAAGGAGTTGTTATATCACTTATACAAATCCTGATGTTCATAAAAAACTAGAAGAAGGGCTTGATGAGTCACCGATGTATAACGGTACTATACAAAGCATTGGTCCTCGCTATTGTCCTAGTATTGAAACTAAGATTGTTACGTTTGCAGAAAAAGAAAGGCATCAGCTGTTTTTAGAGCCCGAAGGTGAAACTACCATCGAATATTATCTTAATGGGTTTAGTTCGTCACTTCCGCTTCAAACTCAAATTGATGCTTTAAAGCTTGTTCCTGGTTTAGAAAATGTTAAAGTCTTTAGACCTGGCTATGCCATTGAATATGACTTTTTCGAACCTACGCAATTATATCATACTTTAGAAACTAAGGCTGTTAGTAATCTCTATTTTGCTGGACAAATTAATGGAACAACAGGATACGAAGAAGCGGCAGCACAAGGGTTGATGGCTGGCATTAATGCCCATCAAAAAATTAATCAGAAGGAAGAGTTTGTTCTTCGAAGGGATGAAGCGTATATTGGTGTGTTAATTGATGATCTGGTCACAAAAGGGGTAGATGAACCATATCGCATGTTTACGTCACGTGCTGAATTCAGAATTCTTTTGCGCCAAGATGATGCGGATACACGTCTTACACCTAAAAGTTTTAAAATTGGTTTAGCAGGAGAGGAGCGTATGATCCACCTAAATCAAAAAATAGAATTGCGTGACTCGGTCATTCAATTTCTAAAGGATTATAGTGTTAAACCAAAATTTTTAAACGATTGGTTAGAATCAAAAGGTACTTCGCCCTTAAAGCAAGGGGTAAAGTTGGTTGATATTTTAATGCGTCCTCAAATTTCGATTTCTGACTTATTAGATGGAGTTGTTTCTTTTAAAGAGTTTTCTGAAACGATTCCTGATAATCGTCGAAATGAAATTTTAGAAGCAGCTGAAATTATTTTAAAGTACTCTGGTTATATTAATCGTGAAAAAATATTAGCTGACAAGTTTAAACGACTAGAAAATTTAAATATTCTCAATAAGTTTGATTACGACTCTATCAAGTCTCTTTCAACCGAAGCTCGTCAAAAACTAACAAAAATTCAACCAGAAACGATTGGGCAGGCTAGTCGGATTTCTGGTGTTTCTCCTAGTGATATAAATGTTCTATTAGTATTAATGGGGCGATAGTGTTCCACGTGAAACAAATAATATGATTATAGAAGGTAATATTGTTGATATTTTTAACCGTTCTGTTTCTCCTGGAAGGATTACGATTAGTAATAATGTAATTATAAAAATTGAAAAAAGTGAATTAAATTATTCCAACTATATTTTACCTGGTTTAATTGATAGTCATGTTCATATTGAGAGTAGTATGTTAATACCATCTCGATTTGCGGAATTAGTTGTTCCACGTGGAACGGTCGGAGTAGTTTCTGATCCTCATGAAATAGCAAATGTACTCGGCGTTAAAGGAGTGGAGTATATGATGAATGATGCAGAAAAGGTACCCTTGAAGTGTTTTTTTGGCGTTCCATCTTGTGTGCCTGCTACTGATTTTGAAAGTTCAGGAAGTCGGATTGAAAGTGATGATGTAGAATATTTACTTCGAAAAGGGGCTCCTTTTTTAGCAGAAATGATGAATTTTCCAGGAGTGATTTATCAGGATAAAGAAGTCTGGAAGAAACTAAAATTGGCGCAGCAATATAATGTACCAATTGATGGACATGCACCTGGTGTAAAAGGGGATGAGTTGGTTAAATATGCCGATGGTGGAATTAGTACCGATCATGAATCGTTTACAATTGAAGAGGCACTGGAAAAGATTAAACTTGGTATAAAAACACAAATTAGAGAGGGAAGTGCGGCACGAAATTTTGAGGCTTTGCATGAATTAATTATCAAAGAACCGCTCAATACAATGTTGTGTACCGACGATAGTCACCCTGATTTGATTATTGAAAAAGGGCATATTGATCGACTAATTCGCCTTGGATTAAGTAAAGGGTATTCCATTTTCGACATGTATCAAACAGCGGTAATTAACCCTGTTCAGCATTACAATTTACCTGTTGGATTACTTCGTGAAGGAGATAATGCTGATTTTATTGAAGTAGATTCGCTGGATTCTTTTAATGTTTTAGCCACCTATATTGACGGTGTAAAAGTTGCTGAAGGAGGAAATATATTATTCGATCTACCAAAGTCGGATGTGATTAATAAGTTTAATTGCTCTCCGTTAGTATTAAATGATTTAAAAGTTATAGCTCCAGATGATAATTCTAAAGTGAAAGTGATGCTAGCGGACGATGGTGAGTTATTGACGGATGAATACATTTGGCAAACAAGTAGTCAAAAAGGGGTGTGTTTACAATCAAATATAAACGAAGATATTCTAAAAATTGTTGTTGTAAATCGTTATTCTCCGACTAAACCTGTTATAGGGTTTATTAAAAATTTTGGTTTAAAACAAGGTGCATTGGCTAGTTCTGTAGCTCATGATAGTCATAATATTGTAGCTATTGGATGTGATGATGAGTCTTTATTAACTGCAATTAATGGTATCATTGAATCAAAAGGAGGTATTATTGCTTGTAATTCGGAACAGAAACTATTATTAAAACTGCCTGTTGCCGGCTTGATGAGTACACAACCGGGTGATGAAGTTGCAAGTAAATATACTGCATTAAACACCTTTGTAAAACAAATGGGATGTAACATGAAGGCACCATTTATGACTTTAGCGTTTATGTCTTTATTGGTTATTCCTTCGTTAAAAATTGGAGATAAAGGACTTTTTGATGTGAACAAATTCGCCTTTACCAGTTTATTTTTGGATGAAAAATAGTACTTCTGAACGTGAAAACAGACTGAAATTATTGGTTCAGTCACTACCATCTTCTCCTGGTGTTTACCAGTATTTTAACGAAGATGGTATTATCATATATATAGGTAAGGCTAAAAACTTAAAGAAACGCGTCTCATCTTACTTTTCAAAACAGCATGATGATGGTAAAACCAGGATACTTGTTCGTAATATTTTCGACATAAAACACATTGTTGTTGATACGGAAGAAGACGCTTTATTGCTCGAGAATAACCTTATTAAAAAGTATCAGCCCCGATATAATATACTACTGAAAGACGATAAATCTTTTCCATATATAGTCGTCAAAAATGAACGATTTCCACGTGTATTTCAAACACGTAATTTTGTACGCGATGGAAGTGCTTATTTTGGTCCTTATACTTCGGTGGGAATGGTGCGAACCCTTATTGAATTATTTCGACAGATATATCCAATTCGTACGTGTAAGCATAACTTAAGTGAGGAAAATATTTCTGAAGGTAAATTTCGTGAATGTTTAGAGTTTCATATTGGAAAGTGTAAAGCACCTTGTATCGGTCAATATGAGGAAGTAATTTACCAGGAAAACATACAAGCGGTTAAAGAAATACTTCAGGGAAATATATCTTCTGTATTGAAATACATGCATCAGATAATGATGAATTATGCAGAAGAATTAGAGTTTGAGAGGGCAGAAGAGATAAAAAATAAAATTGAATTATTAAAAGGTTATCAGTCGAAATCAACTGTAGTCAATCCTAAGATTACCAATGTTGATGTGTTTAGCATCATTGATGATGACAAATCAGCTTACGTTAATTTTCTTAGAGTCGTTAATGGCGCCATTATTCAATCGCACACAATGGAATTTCGAAAGCGTTTGGATGAAACCAAGGCAGAAATATTGTTGTTAGCGATCACCGAAATTCAAACCCGTTTAAAGTTATTAGCGCGTGAAGTTTTGGTACCATTTAAGTTGGATGTAGATTTTGAACGGATTCGTTTTAGTGTTCCTAAAATTGGTGATAAAAAGAAATTAATGGATTTATCGGAACGAAACGTTAAATACTATCGCCTAGATAAACTAAAGCAACAGTCTCTTCATAAAAAGGAACCACGGGAAGAACGTTTGATGAAAGTAATGCAATCAGATTTACGTTTAAAAGTGTTACCTCGTCACATTGAATGCTTTGATAACTCCAATATTCAAGGTACAAATCCTGTGGCTGCCTGTGTTGTCTTTCGAAATGGAAAGCCGTTTAAAAAGGATTATCGTCATTTTAATATTAAAACGGTTGAAGGTCCCAATGATTTCGCTTCAATGGAAGAAGTGGTTTATCGGCGTTATAAGCGTCTTAAAGATGAAGGGCAGGGATTACCTCAATTAGTCGTCATTGATGGTGGTAAAGGCCAGCTTGGAGCTGCTGTAAAAATTTTGAGAGACCTGGAATTAACGGAGCAAATTTCGGTTATTGGAATCGCGAAGCGTTTGGAAGAAATATTTTATCCAGGTGATCCCGTTCCTTTGTACCTGGATAAAAATTCAGAGACCTTAAAAATAATTCAGCACCTTAGAAATGAAGCACACCGATTTGGAATTACCTTTCATCGACAAAAACGCTCCATCAATTTTATACAATCAGAGCTAAACAATATTTCTGGCATAGGTGATAAAACAATTGAGGTGCTATATAAACAATTTAAGTCATTTAACAATATAAAAGCAGCTACAATCGAAAATTTAGCGGCTGTTGTGGGGAATGATAAGGCTAATAAAATACATTCATATTTTAATGAAGGTAAAACCTTGTAAATACCAGTAGAACAGTGTTATAATGTATCTGTAGTTCTATCTGATAAAAACTACTTCTAGCTAAAAAACCCATCAATCAGTTGAGAAATGATTTGAGTTGATTGATTTTTACCTATTGTTAAAAATAATATATCTTTTAGTGTTTTTTTATCGTGTTGAACATGCAAGACTAATTTTTGAATTTCCGTTATTAAATTTTCGAATGTTTGGTTCGATGATTTTATATTGCATTCAGTAATCAATCCTTTTTCAACTTTTATGTGACTATTTATGCGAACCCCATTTTTAAGCTTGTAGCGTTGGTTTAATTCAAAGTTTGGGCTGTAACCATAGTTCCATTCCCAAGTGTTGTATTTTTCCTCCGAAATAGTCCGTATTTTGTCTATTTCATCAGAAGTGAGTAATAGTGTAGATGAATGCTGATAATAGCTTAAAAGCGCCTTAAATATGCTTTGAACAAATTTCTCATAAGCAAACGAGGCTTCTAAATAATTTGAAATATTGGTTACTTCGCTCCGAACTGATTTTACTGCTTTGTCTTTTATTATTAAAGGGTTGTTTTTAAGCGATTTATTTAATACATGTAAATCAGAACTAAAGAGTAAAGTACCATGGTGCATTACGCGATTTTTGTAGACGTGTGAGGCATTACCTGATACTTTTTTACCCTCAATCTGGATGTCATGGCGTTTGCCAAACGTGGCATTGATACCTAGTGACTTAAGCGCAAGAAGGATAGGTTCTGAATATTTAGCAAAATTCACTAATTCACCTTTTTTACCTGTTTGTATAAAGCAAAAGTTTAAGTTATTATTATCGTGGTAAACGGTGCCTCCACCTGATAATCGGCGATATACTGGTATATTATTTTCATTGACATAGCGATAATTAATTTCCGCCAGTGTATTTTGATGCTTCCCTACAATAATCGAAGGCGAATTAGTGTATAAAAAGAAAACGTCTTTATCCGAATGTCTTAACAAGTACTCTTCTGTAGCCAGGTTAAAGGCCGGATTATTTGTAGTGCTTAATAGTCCGTTCATTTATTTTCTGAGGTTTTATATTTCCTAATAAACTTCAATCTACCTTTTTTGTTTAGGACAGAAATAGACCAAATGGTCGGGTTTTGAATTTTTAATGTGAACTATCGAAAGATATATTGTATTTTCGACTTTTAAAATACAATTTATGCGTTTGGTAATTCAAAGAGTGAGTGAAGCATCCGTTGCAATTGCTGGTCGGGTTAAATCATCCGTTAAACAGGGATTAATGATTTTAGTTGGTATCGAACCTAATGATGCTTCGGATGATATTGATTGGCTGGTTAAAAAGGCTGTTAATTTGCGTATTTTCGATGATGAAGAAGGGGTAATGAATCAATCAGTTTTAGACGTCAAAGGCGGTTTATTAGTGATTAGTCAGTTTACACTGCAGGCGCGCACAAAAAAAGGAAACAGACCATCGTATATAAACGCCGCAGGGCCAGAGCTTGCTATTCCTTTGTATGAAGAGTTTGTTCAAAAACTTGAACAGGCGAGTGGCGTTGAAGTAGGAACAGGCGAGTTTGGAGCAAATATGCAGGTGCAATTGATTAATGATGGGCCTGTAACCATTATAATTGATTCTAAAAGAAAGGAATAATGAAATTATCTGAAGCTCAGGAACACGTTGATAAGTGGATTAAGACTTTTGGTGTTCGCTATTTTAGTGAATTGACCAATATGGCCATTTTAACAGAAGAAGTTGGTGAATTAGCCCGTGTTATGGCTCGCAAATATGGTGACCAGTCTTTTAAAAAATCAGATTTAAAAGTGGATATGGCCGACGAAATGGCCGATGTACTTTGGGTGTTGATTTGCCTGGCCAATCAAACAGGGGTGGATCTGGAAGAAGCTTTTGCTAAAAACATGGCCAAAAAGACAGAGCGTGATAAGACACGACACTTAGATAACGATAAATTAAAATAATTATAACAAGCTGGTGGCAAGTAGCTAACAGCTATAAGCTTTAAGGATATGGAAGGACTATTGGATAAGTTCAAATTTACAATTTCTGATGCGCAAATGGCAGAAGGAATTGAACGTGCTAAACAAGAAGCTAAGGCTTTAAAACAGGATAAGGAGGTTTTAAAACTATTATTCAATTGCATTGACCTTACATCTTTAAATACAGAAGACTCTGCTGATAGTATCAGGGACTTTGTAGAAAAAGTGAATGAATTGCCAACTCACTTCGATTTTGTTCCACAGGTAGCTGCCATGTGTGTTTATCCGGCATTTGCAGCCGTATTAAAAAGTGGTTTGAAGGATGAAGCAATAGGACGTGCCGTCGTTTCAGCTGGTTTTCCTTCATCACAAACCTTCCTTGATGTTAAAAAGATGGAAACGCAACGTGCTGTTGATTTTGGTGCTACCGAAATTGATATTGTACAGTCGGTTGGTGAGTTTATGGAAGGCAACTACGAGTTTGTAGGCGAGGAGATTAAAGCTATTAAAAGTGTAATGGGGGAGGCGCATTTAAAAGTAATCCTTGAATCGGGCACATTTGATAAGCAAGAAGATGTATGGAATTCGAGTATCATCGCTATGGAATATGGCGCAGATTTCATTAAAACATCGACTGGTAAACAACAACAGGCAGCCACCTTTGAAGCAGCTTTTACGATGCTGTCAGCTATTAAAATGTTCCACAACGAAACAGGACAGAAGATTGGTTTTAAACCTGCCGGAGGAATTTCAACCGCCGAAGATGCCTTGATTTATTATTGCCTGGTGAAACAGATATGTGGCGAAGAATGGCTGAATAATAAACTATTCAGGATAGGAGCCAGTCGATTGGCCAATAACTTATTAAGTGATGTGTTTGAACTGGAAAATGGCTATCGAAAAGAGATTAAGTACTTTTAATCTGAAGTATTGAAATAAAAAAAATCGCTTCAATCGTTCCACATGGGATCAAGAAGCGATTTTTTTATGTTGTGATAGTTTATTTTTTACGTTTTAGCGTGTAATCAACCATTGTTAACAGAGCCGTTTTAGCTTCTGAATCTTCGTAGTTGTTGAGCGTATCTTTCGCTTTTTGTGCATAGGCTTCCATTTGTTCGTTAGCATATTCAATGCCACCGTTAGCCTTAACAAACGCGATGATCTCCTGCACTTTCTTTTCATTTTTATGGTGGCGACGAATCATGCGCAGAATGCGGCGTTGTTCGCTTTTATCCACATTGTTGAGGGCATAAATCAGAGGAAGCGTTAATTTTTTCTCCTTGATATCATTGCCTGTAGGTTTGCCAATTAGGCCATTTTGCTCGTAATCAAACAAATCATCACGAATTTGGAAGGCAATACCCAGGCTTTCTCCAAAATCAGCCATACTTTGGAATTTATCACCATTGGCTCCAACAGACAGGGCACCGGCTTTGGTGCAGGCAGCAATGAGGGTAGCAGTTTTTTTACGAATTATTTCGTAATAAACATCCTCTGTAATATCCAGTTTACGTGATTTTTCGATTTGAAGCAATTCGCCTTCACTCATTTCAGTAACGGCTTCCGAAACGACTTTTAATACATCAATTTGGTCAGTCTTTAGTGATAAGCTTAAACCTTTGGATAAAAAGAAATCACCCACTAAAACCGCGATTTTTGATTTCCACAAGGCATTAATACTAAAGAATCCTCGTCGCTGATAAGTTTCATCAACTACATCATCATGAATAAGTGTAGCTGTATGCAATAGCTCAATGAGAGTGGCCGAAATATAACTGGCTTCAGATATTTCACCATTTAATTTTGCGGCTAAAAACACCAGCATCGGTCGCATTTGTTTCCCTTTGCGGCGTAATACATAATTCGTGATAATATCGAGAAGAGGAATTTTAGACTTCAATTGTTCCTTGAAAAAAGGCTCAAATTGCTTCATTTCCTCCTGTATAGGAGCTTTTATGATTGATGTATCTGACATGTCAATTTCTTTCTAATACCAACTTTTAGCGATGGATGCCAAATTTAAATAATATTCAGGATTTTTATCCATCATATTGATATTATCTAAATATTTAAATATTTTTGCCCGTTCGTAATGCTAATATAACAAGATAGTTATATATTTGCATTTGTAAGTATTTTAATAATATTGACCAAATGATGAAGATTAAAGATTTAGATACGGAGATGCTTGACCGGGCAGCAGGTATGCTTAAAGCTATTGCACATCCCATGCGCATCGCCATTCTTAGCCACTTAGAAGATGGTAGTAAATTAACGGTTACTGAAATTCATAAATTGCTAAATATTGAGCAATCAACTACATCTCATCATTTAGGTATTCTAAAGGATAAAGGTGTTTTGGCAAGTGAGCGCCAGGGAAAAAATACATTTTACTATCTGAAACACAATAGTCTGAGAAATATAGTTGACTGTGTGAGTAAATGTACAATAGTAAAGTAATCGAGTAAGAAGTTGAAGATATTAAGGCTGATTTATTCAGTCTTTTTTTATTTAGTGATGATGGCAAAAATACGATTAACCAAGGAGTTTCGATTTGAAATGGCACATGCCTTATGGAATTACGATGGTTTATGCAAAAACCTGCATGGACATTCGTACATATTGAATGTGACAGTGTTGGGAGAGCCAATTAATGATATGAGCAATCCAAAACTAGGCATGGTCATGGATTTTGGTGATTTGAAAAAGATTGTAAACGAAGAGATAGTGGATAAGCTTGACCATGCTGTTGTACTTAGTAACAATGCGCCTTCGAAACAACTGTTGGCTTTACCTCAGATGGGAGAGCGTCATGAGATAGTTGACTATCAGCCGACTTGTGAAAATATGTTGGTTGATTTTGCTGAACGCATTAAAAAAAGGTTGCCTGAAAATATTCAATTATTCAGCTTAAAGCTCAACGAAACTGCCACCAGCTATGCTGAGTGGTTCGCAAGTGATAATGAATAAAAGCTGATGGCTTCCAGTTGATAGCCAATAGCTTCTAGTAACGGATGACATTGTTATTTTTAATTTTAAAATAGCGATGTTATCCGTTTTTATTTTTAAGCAAGCTGCAAATAAGCCAGCGGCTTGTATTGTTAATTTTATTGCCCCCATCGCCTATCGGCACTTCCCCAGGGGAAGATTTGTATATTCTACCATACTCCCCTTGGGGAGACACCCGAAGGGAGAGAGGGATTTATATTTTAAACTACAGCATTAGATTTGGCATGACACTAGTTGCTAGCAGCTATTTATTTATCTTAGCAAAAAAAACACACAATAGCTATGGCAGAAGAAAGGAAGGATTTGTATTTGTTAGATGCTTATGCATTAATATTCAGAGCCTATTACGCATTTATTCGTAACCCACGAATCAATTCCAAAGGGTTTAATACATCCGCCATTTTTGGATTTACCAATTCGCTTTTGGAGATTTTAACCAAAGAAAATCCTTCGCACATTGCTGTTGTTTTCGACCCGTCAGGGCCTAATTTTCGTCACGAAGAATTTCCCGAATACAAAGCTAATCGCGATGCCACACCTGAAGATATCAAGGCATCGGTGCCATATATCAAGCAATTGATTGAGGCCATGAATATTCCAGTCATCGTAAAAGACGGGTTTGAAGCCGATGATGTAATAGGCACCTTGTCTGCTAAAGCTTCCGAAGCTGGCTTTAAAACCTATATGGTGACGCCCGATAAAGATTATGCCCAGTTGGTGAAAGAGAATGTGTTTATGTATAAGCCTCGCAGCAAGGGAGGTGGTATCGACATCTGGGGCATTGACGAAGTAAAGGAAAAGTTTGAAATCGAAAATCCACTTCAAGTCATTGATATACTGGCTTTGTGGGGCGATGCAGCTGATAACATTCCGGGGTGCCCTGGTGTGGGCGAGAAACGCGCCAAAGACCTAATTAAGGCCTATGGCAGCATTCCGGGTATTTATGAGCACATCGACGAGCTAAAAGGCAAGCAGAAGGAGAATATGATAAATTTCCGCGAGCAGGTGGAATTATCGTATCGACTGGCAACGATTCGTCTGGATGTGCCGGTAGAGCTGGATGTGGAGTCCTTGAAAAAAGAAAAGCCTAACATGGAGGCCATCAATCAATTGTTTGATGAGCTGGAATTTAAGAATCTGATATCGCGCATCAATGCCTTGTATGGAACAAAGCCTGTTCAGGGCGATTTATTTGGGATGGCAGCAGCACCCGTAGAAGAAGTGGTGGAAGAAACTTATACATCGCGCCAGACCCTAAAAGATGTGGTACATCATTACTACCTGGTTGACAACGAACAAAAGCTAGCTTCTTTAAGAGCTGAGTTAAGTACTAAGAAGCAATTTTGTTTTGATACGGAAACCACTTCGGTAAATGCGATGGAGGCTGAACTAGTTGGGATGTCATTCTCTTGGAAAGCCCATGAAGCTTATTATGTTCCTGTGATGCATAATGGTTTGATAGATAATGCTATTGTTGATTCATTTAAAGCCGTGTTTGAGGATGAAAGAACAACAAAAATTGCTCAGAACCTGAAATACGACCTGCTGGTGCTGAAGAACTATGGCATCAATGTTAAAGGGCCGTATTTTGATACTATGGTGGCGCATCATCTGCTGTATCCGGGATTGAAGAATGGCATGGATTTTATGGCCGAGACCTATCTGAATTATACACCAATATCTTACGAAGCAATTGTTGGGCCTAAAGGCAAGAATCAAAAGAATATGCGCGATATTGCCCAGGAGAATATTCTTGATTATGCCGCTGAGGATGCGGATATAACGTTTCAGTTGGCGGAGAAATTCAAAGAGGAGTTGAAGGGCAGTGATGTGGAGAAGTTGTTTCACGACATTGAAATGCCTTTAATTGCCGTATTGGCCAATATGGAGTTTGAAGGGGTGAAGCTTGATGACAAGGCTTTGAAAGACTTCGCGGAAAAACTACGTGTACAAATCATCGAGCTGGAAAAAAAGATAGAAGAATTGGCAGGTATGCCTTTTAATATTTCCAGTCCGAAACAGGTGGGCGAAGTGTTGTTTGAGCATCTGAAAATAGATGCCAAAGCCAAGAAGACTAAGAGTGGACAATACAGCACTGGAGAAGAGATTCTGCAGAAACTTAAAGATAAACACGAGATTATTCCGGCTATTCTGGAATACCGTGGTTTAGTTAAACTTTTAAATACCTATGTGGAGGCTCTGCCAAAACTGATTAATGAAAAAACCGGTAAGATTCACACCAGCTATAGCCAGGCTACTGTGGTGACCGGACGATTAAGTTCCAATAACCCGAACCTGCAAAATATTCCGATTAGAGATGAGAATGGAAAAGAGATACGTAAAGCCTTTACGGCATCGGATGATGAGCATGTGTTTTTATCGGCCGACTACTCACAGGTAGAGTTGCGATTGATGGCGCATTTTAGCAAAGACCAGCATTTGATCGAGGCGTTTAACCGGGGCGAGGATATTCACGCGGCTACAGCTGCCAAAATATTTAAAGTGCCCTTAGAAGAGGTGACCAGTGATATGAGACGCAAAGCCAAGACGGCCAACTTCGGTATTATCTATGGTATTTCGGCTTTTGGACTGGCCGAGCGCCTCACCATCCCACGCAAGGAAGCCAAAGAGATTATCGACGGTTATTTTGAGAGTTTCCCGGGTGTGAAGGAGTTTATGGATGGTAGCGTGGCCAAAGCCCGCGAAAACAACTATGTGGAAACACTGTATGGTCGCAAGCGTAACCTGAGTGATATTAACTCGCGCAATGGGGTGGTGCGTGGCATGGCCGAGCGTAATGCTATTAATGCGCCCATACAGGGTACTGCAGCCGATATTATCAAGCAGGCCATGGTGAATATCCAAAAACGTTTTGAAAGCGAAAATATCGCTTCAAAAATGATATTGCAGGTGCACGATGAATTGAACTTCGATGTACTAAAGGTAGAAGAAGAGCAGGTGAAAGTCATTGTGAAAGAAGAAATGGAAAATGCCATTCAATTATCGGTACCGCTCGATGTAGATATGGGCGTTGGAGTTAATTGGCTAGAAGCGCATTAGGATGTTGAGATATGAGATGCTTGATAGTTCTGAGGTGCCCAGTTTCGGGTTCAGAGTTTTGTATTAACAGTTCCTCGATCATCAATTTTTCAATTCGACAGATAATAATCAATTATAAACCAAACCTATGTGGATTAAAACAAAAGACAAAAAGACCTTAGTTGATGTTTCGAAAATTAAACTGGTGAAGTCCTTTGGAAAATATTATTTAACTGGGGCAATGGTAGCTCAAGGCAGTTTGGAGGCAGGAGAGGAGTTAGGTAAATACGAGTCGGAGGTTTTGGCCGAAAACGAATTAAAAGCCATTGAGAACTGTATAAGGAATGGCGAGAATTTTTATGAAATGAAGTAGTGGATGTGAGGATTTGCGATGTTTGATTGATGATGTAAGATAGTTCGAACCCACGATATTTTCATGGTAAGTTCGAAGAGCTTGCCGGTTTTTTGTTTCCCGATTTATCAGTTCCTCGATTTCTCAGTTCGACACTTTATCATTTCTAAGCAAGCTAAAAAATTTCCTACCTTGCATCAATACCAAACCCTCAAGGCATGAAAAACATCCTTATTATCAACGGAAATCCCAATAATAAAAGTCTATGCCACGCATTGGCCAAAGCCTATCAAAAAGGAGCCGAACAAGCAGGAGCTACTTGCTGCTTGATTAACCTTGCTGACCTGCAATTCTCACCCATGCTGGGACATGGTTATCATCAGCGAACTGATCTGGAGCCTGATCTGGTGATGGCTCAACAAGCCATAAAAGATGCCGACCACCTGGTGTTTGTGTATCCCATTTGGTGGAGCACGCAACCTGCCTTGCTCAAAAGTTTTATCGATCGCGTTTTCTTACCTGGTTTTGCGTTTAGCTATCGCGACAACTCGCCCCTATGGGATTAACTACTAACAGGCAAAAGTGCACGCCTGATAGTAACCATGGACACACCAGGCTGGTACTACCGTTTTATTTTTAAGCAGCCGGGACACAATGCAATGAAAAAAGGCATACTTAACTTCTGCGGTATTAAACCAATTAAAATTACGGCTTTTTCACCCGTTAAATCATCGAGGCGCGATACGCGTTTAAAATGGTTGGAAAAGGTGGAAAGGTTGGGGGAAAAGGATGTCTAAAAGTGGTTTCTTCGGTATTTGCTTTGTTACTATTATTTACTCTATTTTTAGTATCTGGTGTAAAGCTGTTTGTATCTATCACGATATTATCAATACCTATTGTGAATTTGTGTGCGCCAAGTATTCTCCTGAATATATCTTTCACGACACTGTCTGTATCTAGGACATGTATTTAAACACCTTTTACATCTCTGATTACGCCTAGATTGGTGCTAACTATATTAAGTATAATGCTAACAGCATCTATTATCATGCAGACTGTGGCTATTAATATGCTGATGGTACCTAATTCGTGTCTGTCAGTACCAATTAGTCTTCTGGAAGAGACTATGACCTAGCTGCGAAACGTTTTTAGTATTTGGTATAGGTTTAGTAGTATATGAGCATGAAATTGGTATAAAGAGGTGGTATACTAGATTATAAATACATAATAAAATAATATTATGATATTAATTATTTTAAATATTCATCAATGAAATTCAACTATTCATCTAATAAAATCCTTTGTTAATCCTATAATCACTCTTTGGTTTGATTTTGTAAGTGTTACGCTTTTTCGGTTTTGCAATTAATAAGTAGAGGGCATTGGTATGCTCTTTTTTAACTAATCTAAGTTTATACAATGACTGCAAAACAACGTAATCAACTGGCTATGTTTATGGCCGTAAAACATGTGTTTGAAACCTATTCAAACTAGATGAACACCATCCCTGCATTCGAAACTATTATTAATGAGTTTTATGCCGCATTAACCGAAATTGATGGGGTGTATCAAATTCAGCAAGGCAACACCACCGGTAGTACACAGCTTAAACAACAGGCGGAAAAAGAAATGATTGACGCCACCGTTAAGTTGGCGGCTGCCATGTATGTGTATGCTCAAATAGAGGGGAAACCCGACTTGCTGGTGGCTTGCAAAGTGTCGCCGTCGTTGCTGGGCGCCATGTCGGCTGAGAAATTGAAAATTACCTGTACCAATGTGTATACACAAGGTGCGCAATTGGGCGATGCATTGGTTGATTATGGACAATCGGTTGAAGATGTATCACAACTTAAAAACGAAATAGACGAGTTTGCCACGGTTATTGCCGCTCCGCGTAATGCCATTGTTACCCGTGCCCAGGCACGCCAGGAGCTTGATGTATTGATGAAAGAAGCCAACGACCTGCTGCGCAATAAAGCCGATAAGCTAATAGAACTGCTCAAAGCCAGTAAGCCTAAGGTGTATAATATCTACAAAGCGGCCCGCGTAATTGTCGACCTGCGCGCTGGCAGTAAGCTCGAAGAAGAAGAGTAGTGGAATAAACCTAATGGCTGTTGGCTTATAGCCAATGGCCAGTAAGGCAACAAGGATGGCTTTTCCCTTTGTACTTGAAAGCAAGAGGAAGTGCGCTGCCCAAGGTAGTGGGGTGGGGATGTAATAATTACATTATAGTAGCACCTACTGCCTTCTCTCTTCTGCCTACCCAGATAACTATCGGGGCCACTGTTTACAGACTAATTACTAACAACTAAAACCCATTTATTATTTTAAAACAAAATCTATGAAACACACACAACTAAAGTACCTATGCCTTTTGATCTTAATTGGAGCAGTAATAGGCTGCGAACAAGAAGAACACCCAAATCATGTAAACGATGATGTGGAAGTCAATCGTTTTTTCGATTATCAAAATCTGAAGAGTGGAGCTTCAAATGAAAAAGTGGAGTTTACAAACCTATCAATTGATTCACTTAAGGCCTATAACGATAGGGTTAATTTTATTCCTGAGTTTGTAGATGAACTTGGTTATAGTGACTGGGAGAATGCCCGGTATTTTACTATCGAAAACGAAAATGTGTTACAAGTACCTGTTTATAATGATGCTGATACGCAAGTGCAGGCATTGATTATTTCGGCATTTAAAGACAATTACCTGCAGTGTTATGTTATAAGGCGCGGTCAATACGATGCATATGTTGATTCGCTTAAACCCGATTTAACACTTGAAAAAGTGATTGACTTATTTATATTGGCCGATTTTAAGGTATTTGGTCAAAGTGACTATTTGCCAAATGGTAATGTTAGGTTAGGTTCGGCAGAATCGGGAACACAATTAAAAGGAACGATTGCTGTGCAAAAATGTTATACCATTGAAGGTTATGTTGATGGCGAACTTGTTAGTACACGCTATGAGTGCGAAACCACATATGTACATGTTTGGGAAAATACAGATAGCGGAAGTGGCGGTGGAGGTAGTGATTACAGTGGATTTGATGGAGGTAGTGGTGGTGGAACAGGTGAAGGTAGTGACTCATCAAATTCGAATACTATAACAAAAGATCCTTGCGAAGGTATATATTACATTAATACCGGATTGCCTCAAACATATATTGACCGCTTAAAAGAGTTACGGCAAAATGCTAAATATGACACCGAGCATGCCACTATTTTTTATTCCGATGGCACTCGCGACGATAGAGAGGGCGCAGCTAATGGAGGCACTGTGGATATGCATTGGAGACGATACAGAACAGTAGATATGATGGTACACAACCATACTAAACGGGCGGCCAATGGCGGTGACCAACCGCTGACTGTCACTTGCTTTAGTGCTACTGATGTGGGACTGGTACACGATATGTTAACCGACGGTACCTCTACAATAACACCCGATTTTGTGTTTATGGTCATACACGATAAAGCCACTTACATATTGCAGATTGATGACAAGCAAACTTTTATAGACTCCAATTTTCACAATAGAGCAGATGAGTTAATGGAGCAACAAGAAATGAGAATGCAGAATGAAATAGAGGATTTTAATCCTAATGGATATATAGATATGGATCAAATATCACGAGAAGTTTTTACCGAATTATTTGGTCAATATGGTATAAGTTTATTATGTTCAAGTAATAATAACAATGTTGATTTTTCATCAGCGGATACCTGGTACCATATTACTCAGGAAAATCCACATCCAAGTAATCGAAAAAATAAAGTAACACCTTGTAATAACTAAACCCAAAATATATGAAAACGTTAATAATAATTGTATTTACCATAGGCATGGCATTAAATGGCTTTGCGCAAAAGCCTAATCTTAATACTGATGCAACACCCATCACACCCATGCAGGAAAAAATGCTGTATACTAAATTTAATAACATAGGTACAATAGAAACCTATAATGGAAAGGAATATATAAAATATAAACCGGCTGCAAAGACGGCCTATCGTCAATTGGTTGGTCAATGGCAGGCACAGGAAATAAGTGATTTGGAATTGACTATACAATTTAAAGAACGGGATGATTATCGCAGCTATCGATATGGAGATAGATGTTTTGCTGAAAACATTACTCACCCAAGTTTTCAAACTCGATTCCATATAAGAATAGGTGGTAGTAGCTATGACGATATTAATAACTTAAAAACTATATTTTTTCGGATTGGGCCTTCTGATTTTGCAGGAGGCGTTAATCAGATTTCTGTTAGTGGGTATTTGCATGTGGTTGATGCCAATACTATACGCATGGAGATAAAAGGGGTGCGTCATCCTTCTGGAGATAATGAGGAGATAACTATACGTGCCGATTATACCTATGAAAAAACGCCCGATGAGTTATTGGCTCGTGTACCTAAGGTATTGCGTCGTAAAACCATAACATTTAAGCGCAAAGGGTCGGGTACTGGCGGTGTTGGTATTACACCTGATAATTAGTAAAATATAAAGTGGTTGTCCGAAAACGAAAAATGAACTCGGTCAATGAGATGAACCCCTTCAATTAGCTCAGGACGCAACTTGATGAACGAACTGTGTTTTTGGACAGCTTCTTTGCTTATTACTGTTTGGTATATGAAAACGTTAATAATAATTGCATTTACCATTAGCTTAACAATAAATGGTTTAGCACAAAAAGATATTGAAATAAATCCTGATATTACCCCCATCACACCCATGCAGGAAAAAATGCTGTATACAAAATATGGAAATCTAGGTATGATGGATACCTATAATGGAAAGGATTATTTGAAGGATAAACTTGAGGCAAAGATTGCCTATCGTCAATTGGTTGGACAATGGCTGGCGCAAGAAGTAAATCTAAAGTTTGATATACAATACAAAGAAAGAATGGAATGGGGTTGTTCAGGTTATATTGATAGGTGTTTGGCTGAAAACATTACCCACCCCGATTTTCAAACTAACTTTGATATATCTATAGGTGGCACAGGTTACGATGATATTAATAACTTAAATACGATATTTTTTCGCATTGGACCTTCTGATTTTGCAGGAGGAGTTAACCAGATTTCTGTTAGTGGGTATTTGCATGTGGTTGATGCCAATACATTGCGTATGGAGATAAAGGGGGTTCAACATCCTACGGGAGAAAACGAGGAGATAACTATACGTGCCGATTACACCTATGAAAAAGCGCCGGATGAGTTATTAGAACGTGTGCCTAAGGTATTGCGTCGTAAAACCATAACATTTAAGCGCAAAGGGTCGGGTACTGGCGGTGTTGGTATTACACCTGATAATTAGATAACAAAAGTAAAAAGTGGCAGTGTTGAACTGCCGCTTTACGATTTAATTTATATTAATAATATTTTAAAAGTAATTATTATGAAACAAATTAACCTTACTATAATCGCATTTGTATTAACGTGTGCATGTTATTCACAAAATTGGGTATATTCATTTGATGAGGCAAAAAACATGGCCCAAAAGAATAATAAATTATTGCTCGTTGATTTTTGGGCAAATTGGTGTGGTCCATGTCGCGAATTGGATGCAGAGGTGTGGAGTAAAGAAGAGGTAAAAACAGCCATGGCTAACTTTAACTGCGTTAAAGTTGATGTAGATATCTATTCTGAAGTTGCTAATAGCTACATGATAAAAGCTATCCCGGCTATTATTGTTATGGATTGTCATGGTAATATTGTTGAGGTTTTAAATGGAGTTAGTAATCATAGTAGTATGTTTAAAGCATTGGCATCATTTCCTAAAGATGTAAGTGGACTTACCAGAGCGATGTATTTGATGGAACAAGAAACGCTTAGTTTTGAAAATTGCTTAGAAGCCGACCGCTTATTAAAAGAAGAAATAAAAAACACAGAAGGTGGATATCGTCGTTATGTAGTTAATCAGGATACAAAACTACTTAAAAAAGCGTCAAAAGTTTGTGGTAAAAAAGACGCTTTGTTGCTTGAAAAAATAGAGTTATTAGCCTTGTATACCAGTGTTTTGAATAATCAAAATAAAAAGGTAATCAAGCAATTGGTTGATAAAAAAGGACTCGATAAATTGGATGAGACAAATAAAAAGCTGGCTTTTAAGATTTTGGCCATGGCATACCAAAACGAAGGAATGAAGGAAGAGAGTGCAAAGTATAGCATGCAGTAAAATTATAACAACGATTTATTAACTCTATTAAATAATCCAGATGATAAAGTCTAAACACACATTCTAAATCAATATATTTATGAAAAAATCACACATCATTCTACTCCTTATGGTTTCGCTTGTGGGAATATTTACACTCACCAGCTTAATGACTCCACAAGAGCCGGAAACTCCATCACCCAATAATTCAGTCATTATGGTTCGTACCTTTGAGATATATGGTATGAAACCATCGAGTATGGTGACTATTTATGAAGACGGAACGGTGGAGAAAGAGCCCTTGGGCAAACTCAATGCGAGTAAACCAGAGCAAAACTTATTAGCTATTCATGCTAAAATCAATGAGATTGAAACAAAAGGATATACCTTGGTTTCAACAACTGGTGGTAATTCGGATAATGTTATTTGCACCACTTTTATATTTAAAAAGTAAGTGAATAATTAAATTAAGCTACTGCATGTGTTTTCATGTCTGGCAACTTTTATCTCAAACCAATGATTACCGCTACCAGTCAGGATATTCCTACCATCATTAAAATACTTGCTCCAGCTTTTGTCAATAACCGAAGTGTTAACCGCTGTGTGAAGCAGGATGGGAAACGACTGCAGCGTATCGAAAATCAAATAGCTTACGTTAGTCGTATTAGTATTCGTAACCAGCAGGCTTTTTTAAATTCGGATAAAACAGGAGCAGTATTGTGTAGCCAATCCAATAGAAAAAAAGCATCCATATGGGATGACCTGTTTTATGTGTTTAAAGTATCAGGTCTTCGAATGGGGTTTCAGTTGATGAAGCGCGAAAAGCTTATTAAGCAATTTCATCCACAGATACCCTATTGTCATTTGTGGTTTATTGGAGTCGATGCATCTTTGCAAGGACAAGGTATAGGAAGTAAATTGCTGGCTGAAATTATGGGTTTATGTAATAAGCAAAAACTACCTATTTACCTTGAAACATCAACATTAGCCAACCTTCATTTTTATAATAGAAGTGGCTTTGAGCTGTATAAGCAAATAAAATTACCTATGGATGATTTTGACTTGTATTTTTTCAGGTGGATGCCGGTATAATGCTCAATTATGACCATTTAAAACCAAAATACAAGAATCGTTTTAGGCTATTAAAAAAGCGCTTACCAATCGGCAAGCGCTTTTCTGTATCTATCTTTCTAAGTTGTTAGCTTTTCTTAGCTCTTGAAGGGCGGTCGCCGGCATGGCTGGCCACAGTGCCATCGAGCAAACCATTATACTGACTCATGTCTTTTAACAGCTTCTTGGCTTCTTCCAATTCAACATCGTTATTTAAACTGGCTTTAATGGCGCCTTTTTGGTAGTAGTAACGCTTGGTTATCTCCATTACCATTAACTCCTTTATTTCATCCTCAAATTGGCGCATATCTTTTTCTACGTCCAGCTTCAATAGTTCTTCCATGGCCGTAAAGTCAGCTTCAGCTTTTTCGTAGTAACCTTCGCGTTTGGCTGTTTTCACCAGGTCTTTGAATTTCTCCTGTGATAAGGATTCGTAACGGAAGTCATCCTTAGCCTTCACAAACTCGATAAACTCATTGTAGGCTTCTTCTGAAACAGCGAATTTTTCAGGCGCATCAATGGTTTTGTTCTTTAAAACAAAGTTCGTGGCATAATCAAAAATCATGCTTTGCACCACTAATGCAAAGGTAACGTTAGCATATTTTGGCGATTCCACTTTGATATCTGGTGAAATACCGCCACCATCAAATACCGAGCGACCATTCAATGTTTTGTATTCAGAGATTAACGAATCAGCTACTAAACCAACCGCACCATCTTCGTCGCGATGCGTGTAATCCAAGGCCTGGATGCATCGGCCTGAAGGAATATAGTATTTAGCCGTTGTTACTTTTAACTTGGCATTGTACGACAGGTTGCGAGTTGTTTGAACCAAACCTTTTCCAAACGAGCGTTGACCAAGAACCACAGCACGGTCAAGGTCTTGCAAAGCACCTGACACAATCTCAGAAGCCGAAGCTGAACCACGACTGATTAATACGGCCAGTGGCATCACTGTATCTATTGGCTGACGCATGGCATTGTAGGTTTTGTCCCACTGTTTTACTTTTCCGCGAGTGCTCACCACTTCTGAACCTTTAGGAACAAATAAGTTGACAATTTTCACGGCTTCGTCCAACAATCCTCCCGGGTTGGCACGTAAGTCTAATACAATGCTTTTAGCTCCCTGTTTATCACGCAGGTCCAAAAAGGCTTTTTCAATTTCACGTGAACAGTCTTGTGTAAAGTTATTTAGCTGGATGATACCTGTTTCTTCGTTAACCATGCCATAGTAAGGCACCGGATTAATCGAAATCTTTTGACGTTCCAGTTCAACAGTTATTGGTTTTTCGGTTCCTGGTCGCTGCACTTTGATTTTTAATTCAGTATTAGCAGGGCCTTTCAGATTGTTGCTCACATCAGGTGTATTTTTACCCACCATGTCTTTGCCATCAATCTCCAGTATTTTATCACCTGCTTTTAAACCAGCCAATGCGGCCGGAAAACCTTCGTAAGGCTCGGCAATTACCACGTATTCGCCACGTTTCGAAATTAAGGAACCAATTCCTGCATATTCACCGGTGGTCATAAAGCGGAAATCTTCCATGTCCGACTCAGGAATATACGTGGTGTATGGGTCCAACGACTCCAACATATTATTAATCCCTTCGGTAATCAATTCTTCCGGGTCAGTCTCATCCACATAGTAACTGTTCACTTCGCGGAAGAGTGTATAGAAGATATCGAGGTTTTTAACGACTTCGAAATTGCGTTTATCATCGTTAAAACTGTAAAGTCCTAACATCATCACCATTACAAGCGAAACGCCTGTAATCCATCTTACTTTACGTGTTCTCAGAAAGTTGTTCATATTCAATGTTTAATATTTTTTACCTGAGTTAATTTGTCTGTTGCGGCAATATGCAAAGACCTTACCATCGTCCAAATAATTCAAAAATTATTTCTGTCTCCGACAGCGACTAAGATTCAGTAAAGAATTTTTTTCAAAAGTTAAACTGACTCTAAGTCGGGACTAGCTTAAACGTGATTCATTTTATAAAATTTGCGAATCGTTCTCACTAGCGTGGTTCACAAAGTTAATATTTCATACAAAAGAATCAAGCTGTCAAGCTAAGGTCGGGTGGGACTTTAACTTATTATTAACCAATTGGCAGGGAAGAAGGTTCAAAAATGTCGAACTGATAAACTGGTCAACTGCTTTATCTGAAAACCCAGAACTCAGAACCACAACAGAAACCCGCCGAGGACTTAGGACTTACACACACTATTCCCCTTTGCCCAAGGACTCAAACCGGCAACGCTCCGAATTACCATCTTCATCAGTGACAATAAGGGTATGCCAGCCTTTTTCGGGTGCGATGGCCATTTGATGATGATGAACGGTTTCGCCCAGGTAGGCATTATCGAGGTGCCAAAACAGGTGAGTCGATGCTTTTTGATGGGTAGCTTTGCAAATGATCTGCCCCAGGCTACCATCTATTTCCTTAGGTACAAAAAGTTGCGTATTGGCTTGTGGATAAATGATTTCAATAGCCTGTTGTTGCTCATAACAGCCTTTTTTGAACGGAGGCAGCGTTTTATAAAGCGGATTTCGAAACTGGTAATACCAGGCCATCACCGGAGGCAATGTAAACCAGCTTTCATGCTGCATTTTTTCCGTTGGATAGCAGTCGGCATTCACACGGTATTGTTTATCGGCACTTAAGTGTACCAGATGATGATAAGGACACACTGGCAGATCGTGTTGAATAGCAGGAATGAATACCGAATCAATGTCGGTGCAGAATTGGGAAGCTTTATAACCACTTTGCCGGCAAATGGCGGTCTGCTGCATATTGTCATAAGGTGCTGCAAACCATGATGAGGGCGGTAACTGACGATACAGTTCAAACAGGACAGGAGCTGCTGCGCTTCCGCCGATGATGCCCGGACGTCCTTCGCCACTGGCATTACCCACCCAGACACCAACCGTGTATTCCGGCGTCACACCAACGGCCCAGGCATCTCTAAAGCCATAGCTTGTGCCTGTTTTCCAGGCTATTTTTCGTCCCGATGAAAAGTTTTCCCAGCCGGTTTCTTCCTCAGGCCGTTGCACATTGGTTAAAGCCACAAAAGTGTGATAAATAGCGGCGGCAGATAACACCGTGGGCTGAAAACTGAGTTGGGGCTCTGAGCCTTCGTCAGTGTTGGTTAACCGGGCTAAGCGAAAATCATTTTTGTCGTATTGAGCCGACTCATTGGTGTAAGTCATCAGGCAACGTGCCATGGATGAATAAACGGATGATAACTCGTGCAAAGAGGTTTCGGCGCCGCCTAATATCAGGGATAAACCATAGTGAGAAGCCGGTTTGTTAATGGTGCTGATACCCAGTTGGCGTAAAAGCGTATGAAACTTTTCGGTTCCGTAATTATCCTGAAGACGCACAAAAGGGACATTTAAAGAACGTGAGAGTGCGGTGTGAGCAGGAACGGCTCCATCAAATTGCTTGTTGTAATTTTGTGGCGAAAAATCACTGTAATAGGTGGGGATGTCGGAGAGTAACATTTGTGGCAACAACAAACCATCATCCAGAGCGGCGGCATACAGAAAGGGTTTTAGCGTACTTCCGGTGCTTCGCTTCGATTGGATAATATCCACATCGTGCCCGTAGCCATGGGTGTTAAACGACGAATTGCCCACATAGGCTTTTACTTCGGCTGTTTTATTATCAATGATAATAGCCGCTATATTATGAATTTCGTTATGCCTGTTGATGCTGTGAAAATTCTCAACAATCTGACTGGCTTGTTCCTGCAGGTTTTTATTGAGTGTTGAGTTAAAGCTGTTGTCCGTATGATTCTGGATGAGTGTATTCAAAAGGTGAGGAGCCTTCTGTGGAAGTGGCAATGGCTTATCGGGCAACGGCTCGGCGCAGGCCAGGTAATGCTCTGTTGAATCGATTAGGTGATTATCCAGTAATTTATTGAGTAAAAAATTACGTTTGCGCATTAAAGCCTCACGGTTTTTTCCCGGATGAATCATGGACGGTGCATTGGGCAATACGGCCAGCAGCGCCGATTCGCTCCAGGACAGGTCATGTGCTGCACGGCCAAAATAGCGCCAGGCAGCGGCTTCGATACCCACCACATTACCGCCAAAGGGCGCATGTGCGGCATATAAATTCAGAATCTCATCTTTGGAATAACGTAATTCGAGGCGTGTTGCCTGAATGGTTTCAATCAATTTATTCCAAACGGTGCGAGGGCGTTTGTACGCCAGGCGAATCACTTGCATGGAGAGTGTGCTGCCACCGCTTTTGATTTGCCCCGCTATCAGGTTTTGCCAGGTGGCACGCAGCAAGGAAACCGGGTTAAAGCCCAGATGATAGCGAAAATACTCATCTTCGAAATGAATAATGGCTTGCTCAAATTTATCAGGGACTGAGTCGCCGGCTTCAAAGCGCCATTGGCCATCGTTGGCTATGTGCGCCGACAACAGTTCGCCATGCCTGGAGTTAAGAATGAAGGAGTAGGGCGTATTAAATAGTTGTTTGGGCAGGCAGAAATAATAGGCTATTGCTATCAATACCAGACCTGTCCAAAACCACTTCCTTTTGTTGCTGCGAAAAGCCATTTTCATGGCTTTCAAAATTAAGAAACCTGTCAGGTTTAGCAAGCCTGACAGGTTTAAAAGACGCTTTTCTATCAAGTCCGCAGTTGTTATTTACGCGTTATGTAATAAAAATAACCACAAAGGCACTAAGTTAATCCTTCGTGAGTTTAGTGCCTTTGTGGTGAATATGTCTGAACAATCTATTCATTATTGGATATTAAAGTGATATGACGTTATAGCTTAGCCACAAGCGTCAACACAAAGCTTCTTCCGGGTGCATAAATAGCCTGACTGCTTCCTTTTACTGAGCGCGTCAGGTGTTCATAATACGTTTCATCAAACATATTATGAGCCGTGGCCGTCAACTCCAGGTGTTGGTTCAACGCATAATTGACTGATACATCAACCAATGTAAAAGCAGGTGTTTTAGTTTCTCCAAAACTGCCGACAATACGATTTTGCTTTAACACATGGCGTAAACTCAATTCAGGATGTAGTTTGCCATTGAGGTAATGACCACTTAATAAATACCTGAAATCCATCGGTGGAATTTCGGGCAAAGCTTCGCCGCTATCATCGTTTTTTCCATAGGTATATGCCATGCTCAATCGGTGCTGAAGGTGAGCAGGTAGTTGTTGCAACCAAACCGCTTCAAAACCCGTTGACCGGGCGTTATCGATGTTGGTAAACTGCCTCACACCCGGACTGCTCGGTAATTTAGGTGCTATATCGTCACGAATTTCGGACGAAATATATTCGTTCATCAAGGCCATAAAACCGGTTAGCTGAATATGTGTCGATGAAGATTTGTAAGTCAGACTCAAATCCATCTGGTTATTTTTTTCCGCATCCAACTCAGGGTTTCCCAGCATTTCGTAAGGGTCGACGCCAACGGGTAAAAAGTTAATGTAACGCTCGCTTAAACTACCACTGCGTTGGGCATGACCCAGCCATAATTCAGCACTGAGCTTTGCATTCAACTGTCGCGTCAGACCAAAGCTAATAGCCGGATTGATAGTCTTGGAAGACAGGTCGGTATAGTTGGAAGCGAAATTGGCATCTGCCTGGCCGGCATTGGCTGTGTTGTATTCGAAGCGAGCCGAGTATACCAATTGCCATTTGCCTGCTACTTGTTGGAATTCAGTAAAAAGAGACGCCTTGTTAATGCAGGCATTCTGCCAGACATTATCGTAAACTGTCTTTCCCACATTAGGGCCCATTAAAAAATAGCGACTACGTTCGCCTTCGGCTTTATCAGCGCGAAAATCAAGTCCAAGATATAAAAGGTTCGGGCCCAATAACCACTGGCCTTCTGATCGTCCTCCGTAATTATAGGTTTTAGCCGCTGTTTCGGCATCTACCGTGCGCGGGTCGAGCACTTTACCGAAGTTATCCATCAGGTGATCGACATACGTTGAGTAAAGGCTGGTCGTCCATTTTCTTAGCTTTTTATTAAAGCGCACGGTGTGATGGAGGCTGCCCAGCCAGGTATCATCTTTTCGCAAATCCATTGGTAAGGCTGGAAAGTCAACATCTTTCGCGTAGTTATGACTGACATTCAGGCGAATATCCTGGTTGTGATTTAAGCTAAAAGCCATGGATGTACCAATGTTATTTCTACTAAAGGATGAAAGCACTTCATTACCATTACCATCTTCATAATTATCACCTGTTGAGAGGGAACCAAACACCTTTATATCGTGCGATTTTCCATTGAAACCGATCAGACCTTCGCTGCGGTAAATGCGTCCATTGCTTTCGTAGCTACCCGACAAGCGGCCATTCAATGCCGGTTCATCTCCAAACCCTGGCTGTTCCGTTTGGAAATTAATGGTGCCACCAAAGGCATTACCGTAGCGCAAGGAATAAGGGCCTTTTAAAATCGTAATTTGCGATAGCATGTTAACCGGCATTTGGCTGCTGGGCGGATCCATGCGGTTGGGACAGGCGGCATTGGCGCTCTGAGCCCCATCCATCACTATATTGAGCTGGTCGTATTTAAAGCCCCGCAGTACCGGGTCGAATCCATAGCTGCCACTTTTGCGAATGAAAGCTACTTCTGGCATCTGAGCCAATAAGGCTGAAGCATCGTGCGACAGGCGGTTTTGATTATTAAACAGCACCGACAGAGAATCGGTAACTGGCTGGTGAAGAGCAATGATACTGACGGGTTGCAGCAGGTAATCATGATTGGTCAATAAATAGGTTCCTTGTTTTAATAGAGCCTCAACTTCTGATGGCTTCAAATTAATTGCACCATAGATAATATGTGAAACAATTAATGAACTGTTTGATTCGTAGTTGATTGTGATAACTCCTTGTTGATCGCTGATTCCTTGTTGACTACCATATTGGTAGTTGGCATTAACAATAGGTGTTTTTAACGCCCGGTCAAGCAATTGAATCGATTGACTATGGATGGGGTTAAAAATTACACACACTAGTAATGCCACCAAAAAGATGAATTTATTCATTTTGGAGGTGTGAAATGATTAAAAAATGGCACATAAATCTCATTCAGTGCTTAGCGCTGAACGGGTGCTTTTAATAAAGTCGATATGGAGGAATCAATGGCGGGGAGGATGAAAAATATCGGCGTGAACGGCCTGAAGGCTTAAATGTGTTCGAACGCAATAAGAGATACTTTTTGAGGTGTTTAAAGCTTTGTATGGATTTCTAAAATCATTAAAAAAATCGATAAGCAGTTTGCGTTTTGTAGGCTCAGGACTGGTTTTGTCCTGCTCGTTTTGCTGCTCCATCTGTTTTTTAAGATGACAACATCCCTGGCAAGTATTGTTTTTAACTTCTTTTTGCTCACATAAATTTTCAGCAATGTATTGTTGATTCATTTTAAAAACCAAAAGGATAAATGAGTCACCTGAAGAAGCGATTAAGCTTACCAATGCTAATAATATGAGGAGCGATTTTTTCAAAAATAAAGGATGTGCTTTGCAGATATAACAAAGGCACACCCCTTATGTTTTTGTGATGAGTTGATTAGAAGTCGTCTTTTGCGTTGCCCAGGAACTTGAAATTATAAGTCACCGTAAAAATAGGCTTACCAAAGATGGACATCTTATAGCCTTGAATTCTTTCCCCTTCGGAGCGGAAGAAAATATTATACGCATTCTGACGACCTAAAATATTGTAAACAGCAAAGGTCCAGGAGCTGTGATTTAGTTTTTTAGCCACCAGGTTTCCGTTAAGCGTAGCGGCTACATCCAGTCGAATATAATCGGGCATGCGCATCGAATTTCGGTCGGAATAATACACTTTATCAGCTCCGCCAAAGTTGTAATAAGCTACCGGAGCTGTAAATGGTCGTCCGGTACTATAAAAGAAGTTAGACGATATATTTAAGCGTCGGTTGAACTTATAGTTAGCAACAAATTTAAAATCATGCGGTTTATCGTAGTTGGCCGGGAAGAAATCGCCGTTATTCACCTGTTCCTCATCAAAGTCACTTTCTATTTTGTGTTCAATGCGCGAATAGGTGTAATTCATCCATCCCGTTAGTTTTCCTCGCTTTTTCTGAACCATCAATTCTACACCATATGCTCTACCGCTACCATTTAACACATCGGTCTCCAGATGTTCGTTCATCACTAATTGTGCACCTCCTTTGTAATCAATGATGTTATCCAAACTTTTATAATAGGTTTCAATAGATGCTTCAATGCTGTTGTTTCTTAGGTTTTTGTAAAACCCTATTGAATACTGGTCGCCTCGTTGAGGTTTCAGATATTTATCACTTAATTTCCAGATGTCGGTAGGTGCCATGGCGGCCGTATTGGATATCATCTGGATGTATTGGTACATGCGGTTATAACCGATTTTAAGCGAGCTATTGCCACTTAGTCGGATATTGGAAGAGAGTCGCAGTTCGGGACCCGAATAAAATGAAATACCGCCACTATTATGATGTGTTGTATCAGTGATATTATCAACCGTGCGTGGTAATCCGGCCGTATAGTTATATTGGGTTTTAGGGCCAAAGTTACTGTACATCGAATACCTTAATCCGGCCGAAAGGGACATAAAATGCGTCAGTTCAAACTCATCGCTGATATATAGTGCAGCTTCCAATGCTCGCTCACTTTCCAACTCTTTGTAGGCAATAAGTGACTCGGTGGATGTAGGACGTTGTTTACCCGGCATTAAATCGTACCAGGTAGCCTGTAAGCCAAAATCAATCTTGTGATTTTTGTTGGATAGGTACGAGAAATCTGACTTAAAACTATATTGATTCAATTGATAATCAATTTTATGCAATAAGCTCGAATCGGTGCGCGACTCGGTGGTATAATCATAATTGCTGACAATGCCCGAGAAAGTCGAAAATAACTTGGGGCTAAAGATGTGTTTCCATTTAACAGTCGAAGCTAAAGTGTTGTATTCAAAGGCATCCTCTGTGTAATAATCAAAGTCATCGTGACTGTAATAACCCGTTAGGTAGATACTGTTATTGTCATCAATATCCCATGAAAAGCTTCCTTGTAAATCATGGAAATTGGCTGAGCTGTTTTTAAGTTTGGCATCATCAAGTAGTTTCAAAACCCAGTCGGAATAGGTGGTGCGTGCGGCCAGAATAAACGAGCTTTTATCTTTTTTGATTGGCGATTCTAATGTTAATCGCCCTGATACCGGGCTAATGCCACCATTAAGCTTGGTTTCTTTTCGATTCCCTTCCTTAACGGTCATGTCCATTACCGATGAAACACGACCGCCATATTTTGCCGGAATGCCACTTTTATAAAGGGTAATATCTTTGATGATATCGGCATTAAAACCTGAGAAAAAGCCAAAGAAATGCGAAGTGTTGATGATGGGGGCATCATTAAGCAAAATCAGATTCTGGTCGGTGCTACCACCACGCACATTAAAACCATTAGATGCTTCTCCAACACTTTGCACACCGGGCAAAAGAAGGGTAGTTTTGATGACATCAGCTTCGCCCATGCCCAGTGGCAATTGTTTTAGTGTTTTCATGGTTATTTTTTCCATTCCCATGCGCAGGTTTCGCACCGGGTCTTCGGTTTTAGCCGTGATGGTTACTTCCTTTAATGAAGTTGGTTTACTTTTCATTTCTACATCCAGTGAACCATCCGAATGAATCACAATGTTTCGATAGGTCGTTTTCATACCAACCGAACGGTACTCCACTTTGTATTGGCCTTTGGGCAATGAAAACGAGTAGTGTCCGTATAAATTGGTGACAGTACCATTTTTTAAATCATCGATGTAAACAACTGTTCCTACCAATGGTTCACCACTTTCTATGTCAGTTATTTTGCCGCTTAAAGTTGCTTTGTTTGAGTATAGGTTTTTGGCTTGGCTACCAATGGTAAAAACCAGGTATTCTTTGTTGATTTTTTCTTCTGTTAGGTCTTCTTTTTGAGGCGCTGCATAAACAATGGAATCCAATGTGATGGATGCTTTGTCTTTAATGTAGTTGGAGTATAGCTGCGCATAATTAGTTTTAATCTTGTAATCGTTTGTGAAAACGACTTTGGTATTATCGATAATCGTATATTCCAATTGACTTTCTTTCGATAACCACTCAATAATTTTGTTAATAGGTTGATGGCTGAAACTAGGGTTTAACTTCAAATCTTCAGTCCAGTTTTGTGTATAGAAAAACTTGTAGTCTGATTTGCTTTCAAGTACATCGATTAACTCATTAAATGAGATTGAGTCTTTTTGTAAAGTAATATTCTGACTAACAGCACTGAATAAAGGAAGACAAAAAACAATTATTAAAAGGCGTTTCATAGGTTAGGCTTAGAGTGTGTCGATAAAACGTAATAGATGTGAAAGTTGATGTGGACTCATCTTTTTATAGGAGTGGTTGATGGATTTTATTTTTTTCTTCAGTTGTTTTTTATGCTGTGGGAATAGTGCTAATAGCTTTTTTTTGTTCGTAATGTTATAATAGTAATTTCCATAGAAAAGATAGCGTTCTGTAGTGTATGAGTATGTTGGCAGGGCGTCGTTAACTCCTCTTTTTACAAAATGCTTTATCAAAAGAGCAGAGTTTTCTGAATTATAGATTTGCTCATAAAATCCAGGTGTTAATCCCATGTTTTGTTTATCCTTTTTAAAATTGATAAACATATATGAGCGATAATCGAACTGAATTTTAAATGAATCAACTTCATTTTTATTGAGTTCGATATACGTATTTGAGAATTTATAAAAATCAGGATTTACAATTAACTTATCTTTGAAAATGTCGTAAAGGACTTTCTTTTTAGGATACTCATTTCCATTAATGTATAAGGTTCCTATTCCTGTTGTTGAATGTAAATATGGATTTTCATTGGTTGGATAATGATATGGCTTATACTCTCGACCATCAATGTAATTAAGTTCATTATAAAACTTATTTTTATAGAGCTGAAGAATACAGTCAGTTGTTGTATCGGTGCTTGGTCTAGACGTATCTTGAGCTTGTAATACTGAGTTTATTAATAAAAAATTTATCAATAAAACAATAAATTGGGTAGGGTTACGCATAAAGGTTTAAGTTTAACTGTGATAACAAAAGTATAAAAAGACTCGAATTGTTAACATTATTTAATTAAAAATTAATGATTTTAATAACTATTCGTAAAAAAGTGATTTTTTTTTTGCAGTTTTGAACTCATAACCACACAGCTTAATCCTTTATGAATCGAATTATTGTTATCACTTTTCTGCTTGCAATAAGCATTTCATCTTGCCTTGAACCATATGAGGTAGATATTTCCAATTACGAAGATTTATTAGTTGTTGATGCGTTGATTACTGATGAGGTTAAAAATCATAGAGTATATCTTACTCGTTCGGTTCCTAACCTTGATACAGAGCCATCTGTTGAATCTGGTGCTTTGGTAATGATTACAGATGAAACAGGTAAGGAAGAAGTTTTAACAGAGATAGAACCTGGTGTATACGAAACGGATCAACTACAATTTATTGCAAGAGTTGGTGGTACTTATACCTTGACAATTCGCACATCAAACGGTAACACTTATCAATCCGAGCCTTGTACTATTGTGCCTAAATCAAGCATTAACAAAGTGCATTATAAAAAGGGGAAAGAGTGGAATGCAGATGAAACCGAGGAATTTGAAGGTATACATATTTTAGTAGATGGAACTGCTAGTGAAGATACTTATGTGAGGTGGCTCTATGACGAAGATTGGAAGTTTAAGGTGCCGTATCCGGTTTTAATGGATTATAATTACCAAACTCAAGATTGGGAATATATAAAAATAGAAAACGAGTATTGTTGGAAGAGCTATGACTCAAATCAAGTTTTAATCCATTCTTTTTCGAACCAGGAAAATCCAACCATTAAAAATCGAGAAGTTTGTTTTGTTCCTTCAGAAGTAACAGATAAGTTAACTGTCCGGTATAGTGTTTTGGTCAGGCAGTTAAGTATATCAAAGCAGGAATATGAATTTTGGAATAAACTAAAAATATCAACGGAAGATGTGGGTGATGTTTTTGGTTCTCAGCCATTTTCAATTACCGGAAATATACAAAACACCAATGATGCAAAAGAACCGGTTTTGGGATATTTTCAAACAGGTAGCGTTGCTTCCGAACGATTATATATCAACCGTCAGGAAATTGCAGACATTGAACTACCAATACGTTCTTATAAAGAAGGTTGTCGCGTTGATTCCTTTAAGGCTGATGGCTTATCATATAGTTCGGCTCTGGAAATTTATGAAACACTTGTTGTTTCTGGTCCCTATAATTTACACGATGCCATATACAGCGACATGAGTATGGCTGTTATCGGGCTGCTTTTGGCGCCACCACCTTGTTCTGACTGCACTGTTACTGGTAATCCACAAAAACCTGATTTTTGGGAAGATTAAATAATCTAACATGAGGAAAATTCTACTTACCCTAGGTGCTTTTTTTATAATTCACTCTTTTGCCTTATCGCAAGAAAAGCTTGTAATAAATACTGATCGAACTATTTATATAGGTGGAGAGTCTATTTGGTTTACTGTTAGTAATATAAAGCCTGAGACTAAACAAACATCTAACCTTAGTAAGGTTGCATATATTGAATTATTGAATAATGCCAATATGCCAGTTGTGCAAGAAAAGGTGTACTTAAAAGATGGGCATATAACATCTTTGATTGATATTCCGGATTCAGTTTCAACTGGTAATTACTTGTTGAGGGTATATACACGTTGGATGACAAATTATTCTCCTGATAATTATGAGAGTAAAGTCATCTCAATAGTAAATCCATTTGCAAATAATTCACTGCCCAAAGGAGGTGGAGATAATAATGTTGCAATTGCTAATAATATGTCTGACAGCAGCTTGTCTAAACTGTTTTTTAGAGGTTTGAAGAGTAATTACAAACATAGGAAATTGGTGAGTTTTAGTTTTAGCACTGACGATTTAGCTTGGAGTAGTTTAACTGTTTCTGTTGTTAAAAAGTGTTTGTATAGTCCAATGTGCAAGCCTTTAAAAAAGTCAATTGTTAATCCTGATTTGAGTATAGAAAACATAAAGGTGCCTGAATACAAAGGTGAAATTATAAAAGGTCGGGTGATTGATTTAAGATCAAATGATTTGATTACAAAAGAGAAGATGATGTTGTCTTTCGTCAGTCAAAATCCGATATTAAAATTTTCAGAAACAGATGCAAATGGAGAATTTATTTTTGAAGCCAATCGCTTTGGCAGGCAAGAGATGGTAATCCAACCTTATTCGCCTGATACAACAAAGCTGCATTATAAAATTGAATTAGAGAATAACTTTTCGGGGAATTATTCGAAAAGTAGCTTCCCTGAATTAAGCCTTGATACTGCGCAAGTGAATCAAATTAACAAAGCTATCGTTAATATGCAGATTAATACAATTTATGCCAGTCACTTTGTTAATGTTGCGCAAGCTGATTCGATTGAAAATATGGAGTCGTTTTATGGTCAACCGGAAAATACCATTGTTATTGATAAATATATTGATTTGCCAACGACGGAAGAAGTTGTTAGGGAAATCGTTCCATATGTTAGTTTAAGAAAGAGCAAGGGACAATATGAGTTTCGGGTGTACGAAGAGAAATCGCTATATCCTAAAGAGGGAGGTACTTTATCTTTTGTTGATGGAGTGCCGGTTCGTGATATCGAACGTATTTTAGCAATTGACCCTAAATACCTGGAGAAAGTAGATGTTGTTAATCTAAACTATTTCATGAAAGATGAGAATCTTGGGCGTTTGGTATTGTTTTATACTCGTAATAGTGATATGGGCAATATGGAATTTGATCATCGTATCTTCAGGCAGGTTTACAATGGCTATTTAAATTCTTACACCTATAGTAGTCCTGACTATTCTAATGAAGAGCTATATAATTCTCGTTTAGCTGATTATAGGAATGTACTATATTATGCAAGTATTGCTGATTTGCAGAATAAAAAACAGGTAGATCTGGAGTTTTATACAAGCGATGACACTTCGGAGTATACCGTTGTGATAACCGGGATAAACAGTCAGGGTGAAAGAGAATGTGCAACAAAGTCCTTTGTTGTTGAATAGGATTAAGAAATCGTATCGATAGGTTTTGAATTCTTTCTACCTTTGTGTGCTGTACAAAGATTTTTCCGATGAGAAGAGAATTTGATTTTTTAGTCATTGGCTCAGGCATTGCCGGATTGAGTTATGCACTAAAAGTAGCTAAGCACGGCACCGTTGCGGTGGTTAGCAAAACAGAACTTAAAGAGACTAATACCGCCTATGCACAAGGTGGAATTTCATCCGTAACCTATGAACCCGATTCGTTTGAAAAGCATATTGACGATACTTTAATTGCCGGTGATGGCTTGTGTGATATTGAGGCTGTTAAACAAGTAGTAGAAGAAGCGCCAGAACAAATTGAGCAATTACTCGATTGGGGAACCAACTTCGATAAGAATGACGATGGGAGATTTGATTTGCATCGCGAAGGAGGTCATTCAGAGCATCGTATTTTACATCATAAGGACAATACGGGAGCTGAGATTCAGCGTGCTTTAATTGATGCGATAAAAAAGCATCCTTCCATTTCTGTTTTCGAAAATCATTTTGCGGTAGATATTATTACCCAACACCACCTGGGGAAGGTTACTGAACCCTGGATGCGCGATATCGAGTGTTACGGTGCTTATATTCTCAACAAGGACAATGGAAAAATAGAGACCTATTTGGCCAAAACAACCATGATGGCTACAGGAGGTATTGGAAGCGTGTATCAGACAACAACTAATCCTTTGATTGCAACAGGAGATGGTATTGCGATGGTTTTCAGGGCTAAAGGGATTATTGAAAACATGGAGTTTGTGCAATTTCATCCAACAGCTTTGTATAACCTGTCAGAGCGTCCATCGTTTCTGATTACCGAGGCCATGCGTGGCTATGGAGGTATTCTTCGTCGCCGAAATGGCGAAGAGTTTATGCTCAAGTATGATGAACGCGGTTGTCTGGCGCCCCGCGATATTGTGGCTCGGGCCATTGATAATGAATTAAAAAATAGGGGTGAAGAGTATGTTTATCTTGATGTTACCCATAAAGATGCCGAAGAAACAAAGCAGCATTTTCCAAATATTTACAAAAAATGTATGTCGCTGGGGATTGATATTACCAAAGACATGATTCCGGTGGTGCCGGCTGCGCATTACTTATGTGGCGGCATAAAAGTCGACTTAAAAGGGCAAAGTTCAATTACTAATTTATATGCTGCTGGCGAATGTGCCTCAACAGGATTGCATGGAGCCAATCGATTAGCCAGTAATTCTTTAATTGAAGCATTGGTTTTTTCGAATGCGGCTGCCATTGATGCTGTGAAAAAAGTAAACAGTATTGATTTCAACCAGCGTATCCCGGATTGGAACGATGAAGGCACTTCGCACCCTGAAGAAATGATTTTAATTACTCAGTCAAATAAAGAGGTGCAACAGATTATGAGTAAGTATGTTGGTATTGTGCGTTCAAAGATTCGTTTAAACCGTGCCTACGACCGTCTAGAAGTGCTCTACCGCGAGACGGAAGCGTTGTATCAGGATTCAAAAGTATCGGAGAAAATATGCCATTTGCGCAATAAAATTAATGTAGGTTATTTAATCATCAAGATGGCTCGTAAGCGCAAGGAGAGCCGCGGCTTACATTATAATATTGATTTTCCTGGTAAGCTCGAAGGCTAAATAAACACTTATAGCTTTGCGTATTTGAGAGATTTATTACTTTTATGGCTGAAATTAGAACAGCTACTTTGAAAATCCTGCAAATCAATAAAACAGATGCTGGTGGAGGTGCCGCCGTAGCGGCTAATCGACTGAACCGTGCCTTGCGACGCTTTGGTGTTGAATCAAAGCTGTTGGTTCAGGATTTATCTCACAATGAAGAAGGGGTTTATGCAGTAGATAAGGGTTTTGTTTATCGCCAAAAAGCTTTTGCGCGTTTCGCCTGGGAGCGATTAACCTTTTTGCCATACGAACGTAATGCATCGGTGCGATATGCGTTTTCACCTGCTAACACGGGTATTGATATCACAGAACATCCATTAGTCAAAGAAGCTGATATCATTCATTTGCATTGGATTAATCAGGGTTTTTTGTCGATAGAAACCTTAGGGAAATTACTTAAGTGTGGCAAACCAATTGTATGGACACAACACGATATGTGGAGTTTTACCGGTGGTTGTCATTATGCTGGCACTTGTCTCGAATTCCTGGAGTTTTGTTCCTATTGCCCGTTTTTGCGCAAGTCGGGTAAAAAAGACTTATCAGCACGAATTTTTGCACAGAAACGTAAAATTTATAATGAGTCGCCTTTAAGTATTGTTACATGTAGTAAATGGTTGAGGACTCTTTCTCAGGAGAGTAAGTTATTAAGAAGGAAGGAGTTTTATAATATTCCTAATCCAATTGATACCGATTTCTATCAACCGCGTTGCAAGCAGGAAACTCGTAAACGTTTAGGCTTACCTGAAGATAAAAGATTAATATTATTTGGTGCAGCCAATGTAAATGATCCACGAAAAGGCATGCGTTATTTTATAGAAGCGCTAAGTATCCTGGCAGAGAACTTTCCGGTAGTAAAAGATAAAACGGAGTTGGTCGTGTTTGGTAAGATGAATGCTGAAACGGCAAAGCTCTTTCCGTTTAAAACCAATTCATTTAAGTTTGTTTCCGATCCTGATGTGCTGGTTGATTTATACAGTGCAGCCGATAATTATGTCTTGCCTTCTTTGCAGGATAACTTACCCAATACCGTTATGGAATCATTGGCTTGCGGAACGCCTGTTGTTGGGTTTAGTATTGGTGGTGTGCCTGAAATGATTACGCACAAAGAATCGGGTTATTTGGCAGAAGTGAAAAATTCATTAAGTCTGGCAACAGGTATTTATGAAACCTTGTTTGTGAGTGATTTGGAGCAGCTAAGTGCCAATGCCCGTCAAAAAGCTGTTGAGCATTATTCAGAGGAAGTAGTGGCGAATCAGTATAAAGCTGTTTACAAATCATTATTAAAGTAATAATTGATGAAAAATCCTGTTATTTCCATCATAACAATTGTTTATAATGGGATTGAAACGCTTCAGAAAACCATTGACAGCATCGCTTCGCAGTCATACTCAAAAGTGGAATACATCATTGTTGATGGCGCTTCAAACGATGGAACTGTTGATTTAATTAAAGCAAATGAAGCTTTAGTATCAAAGTGGATTACTGAGCCTGATAAAGGTTTGTACGATGCCATGAATAAAGGCCTTAAAATGGCCACTGGCGATTTTGTATGGTTTATAAATTCAGGTGATGAGGTGTATGATGCATCAACTATAGAAAGAATGGTTAGTGGGTTTGAAGAGCAATGGCCCGATGTTATTTATGGTGATACTGTGATGATTGATGTTATGGGGCGGGAAATAGGAGAGAGACGACTTCAGCCGCCCTTACAATTGAGTTGGAAAGATTTTAGAAATGGCATGTTGGTTAGTCATCAGTCTATTTTGGTTTCAACAAAAATTGCAAAACTGTATAATACTAAATATCGTTTTTCTGCGGATTTTGAGTGGTGTTTACAGGCTTTAAAAGATGCTGGAGTGATTCATAATACCAATCAAACGCTCTCGCGGTTTTTAGACGGTGGTTTGACGAAGCAAAACATCGTACCCGGACTCAAGGAGCGTTTCGATATTATGAGGCGCTATTTTGGCTTAATTCAGACGATATTTAAACATATTCCAATTGGGATTCGCTTTTTATCATACGTAGCGAAAAATAAGCGCTTTTAAGCTTTAAGTTTATTTCTTAAGTCTCGTAATATTTCTTCCGTTTCTTCCCATCCAATGCATTCGTCAGTGATAGAAACGCCGTATTTAAGACTTGAGGTGTCTTTTGTAAGTTTTTGATTGCCAAATTTAAGGTTGCTTTCAATCATCACACCCATAATGGAGTTATTTCCACTGGTAATTTGATTGGCAATATCGTTTAAAACCATTGATTGGTTGCAGGCTTTCTTGCCACTGTTAGCATGGCTGCAATCAATCATGATGCGTGGTTCTAATCCTGCTATTTTCAACTCTGATTCATATTGAGCAATTTGTTCGGCCGAATAATTGGGTTCTTTACCGCCGCGAAGGATAATATGCGAATTAGGATTGCCTTTCGTTTTAACCACAGCTACTTTGCCGTCTGGGTTGATGCTGACAAAATTATGTGGTGCTGCAACCGATTCGCGCGCATTGATGGCAATGTCGATGCTGCCTTTGGTACCGTTTTTAAAGCCAACAACTGATGACAGGCCACTGGCCATGTTGCGATGACTTTGTGATTCTGTTGTTCGTGCACCAATGGCTGTCCAGCAAAATAAGTCCTGGATGTATTGTGGCGTGACAATATCCAATGCTTCACCAGCTGCCGGGAGCCCAAGCTCTGCTATGTATAATAGTAATTCACGAGCCATTTTAAGGCCGTCTTCTACGTTGCAGCTATTATCTAGATATGGATCATTGATTAAACCTTGCCAGCCAACAGTTGTCCGTGGTTTTTCGAAATAAACGCGCATGATCAGATAAAGCGTATCACTCACTTCATCGGCTAAAAGCTTTAGTTTTTGAGCGTATTCTTTAGCGGCTTTAATATCGTGAATGGAGCAGGGACCAACCACTACCAATAAACGTTCGTCTTTTTTATGAAGTATGCGTTTAACAGTGTTTTGTCCGTCCAGAATGGTTTTGGTAATATCGTCGGTTAATGGATACTGACGCTTTAATTCATCTGGTGTGATGATTGGTTCTTCTGCAAAAACATTGAGGTTCTCAATCCTTAAATCTGTCATATTGTTTCTCGATAATGACCCAAAGGTAGTAATAGAATGTTAGACTTTAAGGCACTACATAAAAAATGGGCTCCGTATAACGAAACCCATTTCATATTTCTAATAGTCTATCGACTTAATAATCTATATTACTCAACTACCGTTACCCAACCGTGTGTATCTGGCTCGTCGCCATACTGGATAGCGCGTAATTTGTTATAAAGCTTTTCTGATACTTCACCCGGTTTGCCATCTTTGCTAAATACAAATGAGTTACCCGCTTCTACATCATCAATCTGTCCAATTGGGCTGATTACTGCAGCAGTACCGCAAGCGCCAGCTTCTTCAAAAGTGCTTAACTCTTCATAAGGAACCTGACGACGTTCAACCGTCATGCCCATGTCTTCGGCCAACTGGCAAAGGCTCATGTTAGTGATTGAAGGAAGAATTGATTCTGACTTGGGCGTCACATAAGTGTTGTTTTTAATGCCAAAGAAGTTAGCAGGGCCACACTCATCAATGTACTTTTTCTCTTTGCTGTCTAAGAAAAGAACGGCTGAATAACCTTTTGAATGCGCTTCGTGACCGGCACGTAAGCTAGCCGCATAATTACCACCTACTTTAATGTTACCTGTTCCAAGTGGAGCGGCACGGTCGTATTTGCGAGAAATCATCATATTAGTTGGCTTAAAGCCTTCTTTGAAATAAGGGCCAACAGGCATCACAAATACCATGAATAAATATTCGTCGGTTGGAGCTACGCCAATTTTAGCGCCGGTACCAACTAATAAAGGACGAATGTATAACGAAGCACCTGACTCATAAGGCGGAACAAAACGTTTGTTCAGCTCAACAGCTTTTAGTACAGCATTAACAAAGATGTCTTCCGGAATTTCAGCCATCATGGTTCCAACAGCCGAATTGTACATGCGTTTCGCATTTTCTTCGATGCGGAAAAGACGAGTTTTACCATCTTTACCTTTAAAGGCTTTCAATCCTTCAAAAGCTTCCTGGCCATAGTGCAAACCGGTAGCAGCCATATGAATGCTTACCTGGTCTGATGAATGAACTTCCAGTTCACCCCATTTACCATCGCGGTAGTAACATCTAACGTTGTAATCTGTCTTCATGTAGCTGAAAGACAAGTCGCTCCAATTGATATCGCTCATTTCTGTATGATTTAGTACGAGTGTAATTTTTCTTTATCTGCACGTAAAGGTACAATAATCAACTTATAATTTAAATGACAAAAGGCATCTCTAGCAGGGGTTGTAAAACATATTATCTGACAAACAGAAAGATAGCCGATAACAATGTGATAGTATATATCAAATATCGGTACGGTTTTTCCGGGATATAGCCAACGATTCGTTTGCCGGTAAAGGTGCCAAGAATAAGTATGGGGAACATCATCAGGTTGAGCTGAAAGGTTTGCCAGGTGATGGTTTCCCAACTTAGAATGTGAAAGGGTACCTTAAATGAATTAAGCAATAAGTAAAACCAGGCTCCTGTGCCAATGAAAGCAGCTTTGGGTAAACGCATCGACAATAAATACAAATTGAAAATAGGGCCGGCCGCATTTCCAATCATGGTAGCAAAACCACCAGCTAATCCTAAAGTATTACCAAAGACCTTTGAGCCGGAAATATCAATTTTGCCTTTAAATTCATTGTAGAGCAATAAGCCAACACAGATTAATATGGCTGTTCCCATGGTGTATTTAAAGTGTACATCACTAATTTTTGTACCAATAAAAACGGCTATCAGGATGCCGATAACAGCAGGTGGTATTAATCTTAATATCAATTTTATATTGGCGCTTTTGTAGAAAAAGCGAAGCGCCATTAAATCGCCCATAAGCAGACAAGGCAGCAGTATACCAACCGATGCTTTACCACCATAAAGGTGAGCAAATAAGGGAATAACAAACATAGACAGGCCTTTTAAGCCACTTTTAGAAACGCCGATGAAAAAAGCGGACAAAAGTGTTATGCTCCAAGTGGTCCAGTTGCTTTGTAAAGGATTGATTAATTCAGATGTTAACATTGAATAGTTGCTTAAAGTTATCTTGAATAATTAATTGTAATTGAGTAGATTCAAGATTTAGTAATTTTGAAGCTTTTTCATAAATGGATTCAATGTGAAGCTGAGGATTGTTATCTGTCTCCAAAAATAGTCGATTGTGCGGAATAAATGGCAAAGTTTGACTAGCCTTTGAATTCTTTTTTAGAATAGCTTCACCAAGTGAAAAGTAAAAACCATGTTTTAATGCCTGTTCCATTGTTTCTTTGGGAGCATTAAAACCGTGGAAAATCCAGGCTTGCTTTGGCTGTAGTTGTTTGCGAATTTTAATTATTTCGGAATAAGCTTTAACACAATGGATAATAACTGGTAGATGAAGTTCTTCTGAAAGATCAATTTGTAATTTAAATACTTCTGTCTGTATTTCTAGTGAAGGGCCTTTAAGCTTGTCAATACCACATTCGCCGATTGCCAATACATTGGGTTTTTTAGCCAGATGTTCTACGGTTGTAAGTTGTTCTGAATAGGATGAATTAATGTTCCACGGGTGAAGGCCGATGGAATACCAGCCATTGTTTAATCCTTCACTGTGGAGTACAATGCAATTAATCAGCTCTGGGTGTTGGCCTGATTCTTTAGAAAGATGGTGTGTATGGGTATTTATAAACATGGCTGAAACGGTATTATGCAAATGTACTGATTAAGAACAAACTTGTTCTTATGTGCTGACTGAATGCGATAAATACTTATTTTTAGATTGTCATTCAAATCTACCTACTATGAAACGTCGGAATTTCCTACAAAGTTCGATTTTGGCCAGCCTGGGACTAAGTGTTGCTGCCTGTCAAACCAATAATAAAGCACCAGTTAATGAAGAAGCTTTTGTTGATGATTTTCAATTATCGGAAGTAACAGTCGCTGAGCTGCAACAAAAAATGAAGTCGGGAGACTTGACTTCTGAGCGAATTGTGCAGCTATATCTAAAACGCATTGTGCAGCTTGACCAAAGTGGACCAAAGACCAACGCTGTTGTTGAGGTAAATCCTGATGCATTGCTCATTGCAAGTGCTTTGGATGCTGAACGAAAAGAAGGAAAAGTGCGTGGTCCATTGCATGGCATACCGGTAATTATCAAAGAAAATATTGATACTGCTGATAAAATGATAACATCGGCTGGTTCTATGGCTTTAGGTAATCATAAAGCTCAAACAGATGCTTTTATTGTCCAAAAGCTTCGCGAGGCTGGTGCCGTTTTATTGGGTAAAGCCAACCTGAGTGAGTGGGCCAATTTCCGTTCCACTAAATCGAGTAGTGGGTGGAGCAGTCGTGGAGGTCAAACGCGAAATCCTTATGTGCTCGACCGAACGCCATGTGGTTCTTCGTCAGGCTCTGCTGTGGCTGTTTCGGCTAATTTGGCGCCTTTGGCCATTGGTACCGAAACCGATGGCTCCATTGTTTGTCCTTCTGGTATTAATGGCGTTGTAGGAATTAAGCCAACGGTGGGTTTGTTGTCGCGTTCAGGCATAATACCTATTTCTGAAAGTCAGGATACGGCTGGTCCAATGGCGCGCACAGTAACTGATGCAGCAATCTTATTATCCGCATTAACAGGCATTGATGCAACGGATGAAAAAACAAAAGCTCAACCGGCCGATCCGGCAGTGTACCTCAATTTTGATGATACGGTTTTGGAAGGTGCCACGATAGGCTACCTAAGTAAAACATCTGCTTTTGATAAACGTGTTTCGTCCATTATGAATGAGGTGGTTGAAGTGTTAAAAAGCAAAGGAGCTGATGTGATTGATATTACTGTGTCAGATGAAGTGAATCAATTGGGACAATATGAGTGGACAATTTTGTTGTGCGAGTTTAAAGAGGGGATTGAAAAGTATTTAGCATCTCACCCTGAATGTGGATTTCAAACACTTAGTGAGCTAATTGATTTCAATAAGAAGAATGAAAGTAAAATAATGCCATGGTTTGAACAAGAGATATTTGAGTTGGCTAATGAAACCAAAGGTTTAGATGATCCAAAGTATAATGAAGCGAAAAAGGTGTGTGTTGAATTATCGCGAAAACAAGGTATCGACAAACTGATGAATGAGCATAAGCTAGACGCCATTATAGCACCTACTAATGGACCTGCTTGGAGCATCGACTATGTTAATGGAGATAATTTTGGTGGAGGAAGTTCTCAATTGGCAGCTGTTTCAGGTTATCCAAGCATTACTGTGCCAGCTGGCAATATCAAAGGTTTGCCCATTGGTGTTTCGTTCTTTGGTAAGCCCTGGACAGAAAGTCGTTTGATTCAAATAGCGCATTTATATGAAAAAGCAAGTCACAAAAGGTTAAAGCCTGAGTTTAAAATAAGCCTGTTAACGTGAAGATTTACTTGTTAATATTGGTATTTGTAATAAATATACAAGCATATTCACAGGTTGGGCAAGATAGATTTGTTTATGCAACGTGTGATATGAACGCAGGTAATTATTTTTATGCTGATTTTGGGGTGACTTATCTGTTTCGAGGAAAGTATTCATTGGCTATTGAATATTCATCCACGATAAGCAACCCAAAATCGAAACCATCTGATTATGCAGGAGGTCTGGCTTCAGTGGCAGTCTTTGGCTTAGACGGTTCTCATGATGAGATGGAAAGCTTACAAATACTTGGTGGGCGTTATTTTTCTATTAATCAACAAAAAACGATTCGTGTTAACCTGCAGGCTGGTATGATGTTTTCCAGGCTAACAATGCCCGTAAATTGGACGAAATTTGAGGACAGTGGGGGAATTCAGATTGGTAGAAATTATGATTTCGATTATGACAGGAACCAGACAATTGGTTTAGTCATCAATCCAAAATTTGAATTTGCCTTTACAAGAGTGTTTGGCTTGTCAGCTTCGCCTCAGTTTATCTGGAATAAGCAACAGGTTTATTATGGAATTGGAATTGGCTATATGTTGGGTGTATTGAGAAGTAGCAAACAAAAAGGAGATGACCGTTTCCAGCCATCTCCCTAGGGTTGCTAACCCGATAATTCAAAAATTACCGGTTATGTTATTAATATTACTTAGTAGCTCGTTTTCGTTCGTGCTCTAAAAGTAATATTTTTCTTAGACGTATGCTTGATGGTGTCACTTCAACATACTCATCACCCTGAATATATTCTAAAGCTTCTTCAAGACTAAAGCGAATCGGAGGTGCTAATTTAACCTTATCATCGGCACCTGAAGAACGCATGTTGCTCATCTTTTTGGCTTTGGTAACATTGATAGTTAAATCGCCTTCACGGTTGTTTTCGCCAACTACCTGGCCCATATAAACGTCTTCTTGTGGAGCTATAAAGAATTTACCTCTATCCTGAAGTTTATCCATTCCGTATGCGATAGAAGTACCTGATTCAATCACAATTAGTGAACCATTGATACGTTTCTCAATATCGCCTTTCCAAGGTTGAAACTCAATAAAGCGGTGCGCCATAATCGCTTCTCCCTGGGTAGCTGTTAGCATGTTGCTTCGCAGGCCAATTATTCCACGAGATGGGATGTTGAATTCCAAATGAACACGATCACCTTTTTTCTCCATGGATTTTAAATCACCTTTGCGCTTAGATACCATTTCAATGGCTGTTCCTGAATGTTCTTCAGGTAAATCGATGGTTAAATCTTCTACCGGTTCCAGTTTTTCGCCTAATTCTTCTTTGATAATAACACGTGGCTGACCTACTTGTAGTTCATAACCTTCGCGACGCATCGTTTCGATTAAAACCGATAAATGAAGAACGCCTCGTCCATATACGTTCCACGCATCCGCTGAATCTGTTTCTTCCACACGCAGTGCGAGATTTTTTTCCAACTCTTTATCTAAACGATCTTTAATATGGCGTGATGTTACATATTTACCTTCTTTACCAAAGAACGGTGAGTTGTTGATGGTAAATAACATACTCATAGTCGGCTCGTCAATGGCAATTGGTTCCAAAGGCTCCGGATTTTCAAAATCGGCGATTGTATCACCAATATCAAAACCTTCAATACCAATTAAAGCACACAGCTCACCGCATGATACTTTATCAACCTTTGTTCGCCCTAAACCGTCAAATACATTTAATTCTTTGATGCGTGTGCGCGTAATGCTGCCATCACGTTTTACAAGGCTGACGTCTTGATTCACTGCTAAATCACCACGATGTAAACGACCAATGGCAATACGCCCCAAGTATTTACTGTGATCCAATGAAGTAATTTGTAGCTGAGGCGTTCCTTTATTGTATTCAGGAGCTGGGATGTGCTCTAAGATAGCGTCGAAAACGGCCTCTATGTTATCGGTTTTCTTTTTCCAATCGGTGCTCATCCAGTTTTCCTTGGCTGAACCATACACCGATGGGAAATCCAACTGGTCTTCAGTAGCGTCCAATGAGAACATCAGGTCAAATACATCTTCGTGAACTTCTTCCGGGCGACAGTTGGGTTTATCAACCTTGTTGATCACCACAATTGGTTTTAAGCCAAGTGAGATTGCTTTCTGAAGTACAAAACGAGTCTGTGGCATAGGCCCTTCAAAGGCATCTACTAATAGCAAAACGCCATCGGCCATGTTTAATACACGCTCAACCTCACCTCCAAAATCGGAGTGACCCGGTGTGTCGATAATGTTAATTTTTACCCCTTTCCACATTACCGACACATTTTTCGACAAGATAGTGATACCACGCTCACGCTCAAGGTCGTTATTGTCCATAATGAGTTCACCAACTTCCTGGTGATCTTTAAAAAGCTTTCCAGCCATTAACATCTTGTCAACCAGTGTGGTTTTACCGTGGTCAACGTGCGCGATGATGGCTACGTTTCTAATCTCTTGCATAGCTAAAATCCAAATGAGCCGCAAAGGTACTGCTATTTTTTGGTTTACAGCATTATGCAAGTATTAAAAAAGATAAATTGGTTTTTAAAAGTGATGTCTTGTTTCGTTCAAATTGCAGATATGCGAGTAAAATTGAGCAAAAAGAACAGCTTTGTTAGTGCTGAATATAGCGATAGTGAAGCTACATGTTTTCTTATCTTTGTTGTTCAATCCGCAAGGATACTTAAACAGAAGAAGAATGAAGAATGCCTTTTTAGTTGCCGCACCATCCAGTAATTCAGGTAAAACGATTATCACCCTAGGCTTAATAAAAGCTTTGCGTGATAAGGGTTTGAAAATCCAGCCATTTAAGTGTGGTCCCGATTATATTGACCCTATGCACCATGCGCAAGTTGCCGGTTGCTCATCATATAATCTTGATTTATGGATGTCGGATGAAGATCATGTGAAAGCTATTTTTCAAACACAAATGCAAAATGCTGATGTGGGTGTTGTTGAAGGTGTCATGGGTTTGTTTGATGGAGCGAAGCGCGATAAAGGCAGTTCTGCCGAAATTGCCCAACTTATTGATTTGCCCGTAGTGCTGATTGTCAATGCCGCGGCTACTGCCTATTCAGTGGCTCCGCTGTTATATGGGTATAAAAATTTCAACACACATGTGAAAGTCAAAGGGGTTATCTTCAATCGTGTATCCGGTGAGTCGCATTATCAGTTTTTAAAAGAAGCCGCTGAAGATGCTGGTGTTGTTTCTTTGGGCTATGTGCCCAAAGATGAGCGCTTAGCACTGGAGTCGCGTCACCTTGGTCTATCACTCACAGATACTTCGAATATGATGAAAGCTGTTGAAGCCTCAGCAGCATTAATTGATAAGTATGTTGATTTGAATCAGCTTTTAAGTATCTCATCAAAAGATTTTAATGCTTATAAATTTGAAGTAAAAGATAAAATAAATGGTTTGTTACGTTTTGCCATTGCACACGATGAAGCCTTTAATTTTATGTACCCGGCCAATGTTGATGCATTAAAACAAATAGGAGAGGTAATGTATTTTAGTCCGCTGCATGATAATAAGATACCAGAATGTGATTTGTTGTGGTTCCCGGGCGGTTATCCAGAATTGTATGCTGATCAACTGGCGACCAATAAAGACATGCTCAACGCCATAAAGCAATTTGAAAAGAAGGGTGGAAAGTTGATTGCTGAATGCGGTGGAATGATGTATTTGGGACAATCGGTTGAATTGAAAGATGGTTCAGCTCATCAAATGCTTGGGCTTTTTGATTATGAAACGTCGCTTAAGAATATGAAGTTAAAGTTAGGGTATCGTTCGGTTGAAATTGAAAATGAAATATTTAAAGGTCACGAATTTCATTATTCATTAATCGCCAAAGATTGTGTTGAACAAGCAAAAGCAACTGCAAAAACTGCGCGAGGAACAAAAATAGACATGCCCATTTACCGAAGTGAAAATTGCTGGTCGTCTTATTTTCATATCTACTTGGGAGTGCCCGATAAAATGCGACAGTTTTTGAGGTTGCTTAATGTGAGTGTTGGATAGCCCTATCGATCTTTTATTTCGGTATAATCGGTATTGAAAGTTCTTCGAGTAACCAAGTGCGAGTATTGTTTTTTAACACTGTAACACTATAATTGTTCTCTATTGTATATCCTGTCCACTTTTCAAGTTTGCTAATGGCATAACTATCTGTTGATAATGATAAAAGATCTATCAAATGATCCTTTCCCTGAGCAGTTAACGTGAGGGCATCACAGTAAGGTGTATTGTTATACATGGCTGCTGTCCATGGATCTTTACTACCGTAGAAGTGGATTATATTATTGCCTTCTTGGTCAAGCCAGTTAATGACATTTTGCACGGGTTTAGAGTTAAAATCATAAGTGTTTTCGCTTTGGTTTTTATAGTATTTAAGTAAATCTGATAATTGCTCGTATTCAGCATATAAAGGGTAACCAAGTTGAGTTCTTGATTGATAAAGATATGGGTCGTATTTAAGATCGTGTAAGGTTGAATATGTATCTAAGAAATAGGTTTCCGAAAGAAATTTGAAAACAATTTCAGCATTGTCTTCTATTGTAGGAGCGTCTAAAATTGAACTTTCATCTTTTCGCCAGTAAGATCTGTATTGCCAATAGGTGAAAGGATAACCTAAAGCAATTCCTTCAATAACTTTATCAGGTTCGCGGTCCATAACCAGGTTATGACTTTGATACCATTCTTCTAATAATGGCGATAATTCATCACGTTTTAGTAAAAGTAAACGCTGGAATTGCAGCATTTTATCATATTCCTCGGAGGTGTTGATATTCTTAATAAACTCATAGAATCGATCATCTTCTTCTTTCAAAGTCAAGGGGGCAACAAAAGACAATGTTGCATCTACATCTTCTGGGAAAAAGTATTTATGGTAGATACAAGTCATGCCACCTTTACTATATCCCATACTTATCCATTTACTTTTATAGGATTTCTTAAATATTTTCACCACCTGATGAAGATCTTTGGCGGCTTGCTCAATGTTTAGATATTTAGGGTCCTGCTTTGCAAAATCCTCACTGTAATTGCCATAATATCGGTGGTCTACTGCAAGAATATTGGGTTGACCCGATGTTTTATTATTTGAGAATGTAAAACGTGTTAAATCATAGTGTCTAATTTGACTTCTTCCATATCCACTTGGCATAAAAATAATGGGTAATTTATAATTTCGGTGAAGTAGAGAGCCATTTTGTATTAAATAATGACCATTTGGGTTGTTGTGATCTAACGGTTGTTTAATTGTAAATTTAATAAGTTGTTCTCCATTTTCTAACTCTTTAGTTTCAGTAATTGTGAATTCTTTTTGCTGTTCAAGAATGGTAGTAATTGAAGGTGAAATATCATCTTTTTCACATGCGAATAGAATAACTGATGCAAGGATCAGGTAAAACGTAGTTCTTTTCATATTAGGTTTGGTTTAATTTTACGATGTTTTTGCAAGCAAAAAATACGCCAAACTAATATGTTTGTAATTTGATAATTAGTTTTTTGAGACTTTTTCGTTACGGCAAATACTCAAAATCAATCTTCTTCATTGAATTGAACAGATTGATGCGTGCTTTGGGGTTAATGTTGGTCATTTGCTCAACGATATCACGCGCTTTCTGACGAATGGTATGGTCCTCGTAAGGACACTCTTGTTTGAGTGATTGGAAGTTCATTAACCGGGCATATTCCTTCATTTCTGCATTGGTTAATAAGATTAAAGGGCGTATAACCTCAAGTTTATTTTCAAACATGCTCAATTGAGCTGGAATGGAGGAAATGTTGGCATGTTGCGCCATGTTCATTACCAGTGTTTCTACAGCATCATCTAAATGATGGCCAAATGCCAGTTTTTTAATGCCCAAAGCATGTGTTAGTTGGAATAGTTCTTTTCGACGATTACGTGAGCAGGCAAAGCAAGGTTTTTTCTTGCCTGCTGATTCCAGATTAGCGCGTGTTTTAACCAGATGAAGCGTTACATCCAATTCGTTGCAGAATCTTTGTAACCATTCGGTATCTATTTGATAAGGTACATCTTCGGTAATAATGTGTGCTGCGTGAATGTTGTAATGAATAGGCATACCTTTTCGACGCGACGATAAAATCTCCAACAAGGCCAAACTGTCTTTCCCGCCAGAGACGGCTACCATCACCGTATCATCAGCACCTATCATTTGATATTGGTTAATGGCTTTGCCAGCTGTTTGACGCACTTTCTGTACAAAGGCTTGTTCTTGTTTTGTAAGTTTATGACGCATGCGACAAAGATAATTCATAAAAAGGAATTAACTTGATGGGAATTAAGCACTGAAAGCAATATCAATGAATAAGGTTTCCAATAAAAAACCACTTGTCGACAAAAAATATCGGCTTCAAAAGTTTGAAGGGAAAGGCGGCTGGACATATGCCGAGATACTCGAAATAGAACCGGATAAACATTCATGGTTTAACTGGATAAAAGTGCATGGTTTTATTGATGAATGCGAAATAAAACATGCGCGCCTGATGCCCATAGGTAATGGAAATATGATGTTGCCAGTAAAGGCAGCTATTCGAAAAGCGATAGGTAAGCAAGCTGGCGATATAGTACATATAAAACTTTACCCGGATAATTTACCGACCGATATTCCCCAGGACATTATCGAGTGTTTTGAGATGGAGGATGGCCGGTTAGTTGAAGCATTTAATCAAGAAACGGCCAACCAACAACAGGAGATCGTTACTTGGATTTATGAGGCCAAAAAAGAAGATACTAAAGCCAGACGCATCGTTAAGTTGATGGATTATTTAAAAGACAAGTACCTAAAATAAATAGTATGGAACTGCAACTAGTTAAAGGAGATATTACTCAAATGCACGTGGATGCAATTGTTAATGCAGCCAACTCTGGCTTGATGGGTGGAGGTGGCGTTGATGGTGCCATACACAGAGCCGGAGGTCCTGAAATTATGAATGAATGTAGTTTAATTCGTGAGCAAGAGGGAGGTTGCCCAACCGGAGAAGCTGTTATGACAACTGGCGGTTTATTGCCGGTCAAAAAACTGATACATACGGTTGGTCCCATATGGAAGGGTGGAAATAATGGAGAAAAAGATAAACTGACCGCCTGTTACATTAATTCATTAAAGTTGGCCGAGTCTCAACATCTTCAAACAATAGCATTCCCAAATATAAGCACGGGCGTATACGGTTACCCAAAAGAAGAAGCAGCTCAAGTAGCTATCAATGCGGTAAAGAGTTTTAAAAGTAAAGTGCTTACAAAGGTTGTGTTTGTTTGTTACGATGATGAAAACTACCAGTTTTATCAGCAATTTCTGTCTGAATAAAATTTTTTCACTGCTTATTTTAACCTTTTTACTTTTCACTCATCTTTTAAGTAAAGAACCTGAATTTTGAGTCAATCGATTAATCTGACTGAGCAAATAATTGAGCGTTGTAAGTGTGGTGATGAACGTGCTCGTTACGCACTTTATCAGCAATATGTGAAGCCAATGTATAATGTGGCCTATCGTATTTTGGGTAATCAGTTTGATGCCGAAGATGTGGTTCAGGATGCTTTTGTAAAGGCATTTAAAAAGATTAATACATTAAAGGAGTTTAAGGCTTTAACTTCCTGGCTGAAGCAGATTGTGGTCAATGAGGCTATTAGTTTGGTTCGGAAACAAAAGAAAATGCAACTGATTTCAGAATATGTAGATGAGGTGCCGGATGTTGAAGTGGAAGAAATGGCTGATGGGCTACCGATAAAACAAGTGATGAAAACAATTCAGGAATTGCCCGATGGGGCTCGCATTGTATTTACCTTGAGAGCAATAGAAGGTTATCGTTTTAATGAAGTAGCAGAGTTGACAGGTCAAACAGTTAATAATTGCAAAGTGCAGTTTCATCGAGCTAAAAAAATATTGAATAATCAACTAAAAACCATATTGTATGCCTGATAGTTGGGAAGAATATTTTGAAAAAAAGAGGGCAGAGCAAGATGTTTATGAGCCCGAGGTGCAACGCATGTGGCACAACATTGATAAAGAATTAAAGCGGCCTGCAATTCGTTGGAGAAGTTGGCTGTCAAAAGCTGCAATCGCTGTCGGAGTTATTTTTGCTGTTGGCTGGTTTGTACGGCACGAAATGATGATGCAGGCACAAATTAATAGCTTGGCAGCTATTAACAAGGAGTTGGCACAGCAGGAAACTAGCTACATCAATCAGGTTAATTTAAAATGGGATGAATTTAAGTCCATGCCTTCAGTTGATATTGAACTGGATAGAATGCTGTTAGATGAGTTGGCCTTATTGGATACGATATATAATAATGGATTAAATGATATTAAACAGCATGGTTACAATGAGCGCGCCGTGTTAATTATGCTGGATACCTATGAAAAACGTCTTCGAATTATTGAACGGTTGATTAGTGAAAAACGCAAAACTCAGAAAAATGAAAATAAATCTCAGCAAATCAGTATTTAAGGGGTATTTAATTGGTGTAATGTGTTTGGTTCTGTCCATCAATGTATTGGCACAGACTGCTGAACCTATTACCTATAGTAATGAAGTAAAATTGGGAGCTTCGCCGAATATCGAGCTTAATTTGTATGATATAACAGCCGAAGTATTGCCTAGTGAAAGTCAAAGCTTGAAAATTGAATTGGAGTATTTAGCCGACGGTAAGCCTGAAGAGCTCAAACGGCTAAAAGAAGCTATGCAATCGACGATTTTAACTTCTCTATCAGGTGGAAATGAAGTGAAAGTGGATTTGATGTTTCAGAGTAATTTCGATTTGGAAATTATGGGAATGAAATGGAGCAAGGTGACTTTTAAATCTAATAAGAAAGAGTCGATTAAACTCAAAGAATTCAAGGTGAAGCGTTGTCTGATTTGGTTGCCCAAAAATGCCAATATTGATTTAAACCTCAAGTATTCCAACTTAAAGTTTAATAATGATATTGTTGGGTCTTGTAAATTAGACTTATATGATTCGCATTTGCTTCTGAATAATGTATCGGAAACATTGATTGGCGAAGCTAAATATTCGTCTGTGAAAATGAGAAATAACAAACGCACAAGCATTAATTTATACGAATGTAAATTTAATGCGATTGAGTGCAGGGAGGTGAGGATAGATGCAAAATATACCGATGTTAATATTGACCAGGTTGAGCGATTAGACATAGAAACCTATGAAGGAAGTCTGGTTACACGAAGTGTTAATGATGCACAATTAACCAGTAAATACACCAGTCTTCAGTTCGATGATGTAACAAAACTTAATTTTTCGGCCTATGAAGGCGGGTTGGAGTTTAACAACATTGGAGAATTAGATTTAAATGCCAAATATCTCGAAATAAAAGGCGGGAATTTGAGCTCTCTGACAATGCGCGAGGGTTATGAGAATGAAATAAAGCTGAATACAATAACCACTATTGATTCAAAAGAAGGAAAGTATAACGAGTTTACTATTTCCAGGCTGGAGAAGAGCTGTATTGTATCTGGTTACGAAGAAGAGTTAGAAATAGAATTCGTAGGGAGTGATTTTGAAAAGATTGAACTCAAAGGAAAATACATCGAAGCCAATATGTCTCTGGAGAATGTAAAGGCTCATAAAATAACGGGCAATGTTCAATATCCTGATATAGATTTACCTGAAGAAAGATATACTATCAGAAGGAAAATTGGCGATAGTAATGAGCTTGAATTTTTGTACGAATTTGGCAATGTTGATGAATCTTCACCGATTATTAAAATTGAAGGTTACGAAATGGATCTTAAGATACAGCATTAGAATAAATGTGAAATAGCATCAGAAATGATGAATGGGATGGTTATTAAAATCATCCCTTTTTTTATTGTTTTGAAAAAAAGATCGAGATTTTTCTAAAAAATAGAGAAATCTAAAAGATAAAAATCAACCTACTACAGGTGAAAAAAGTAATGCTCTTATATAAAAAAGTAATGTTTGTTTTTCGATTGGCGTGTTTTTATTAGACTACTTGTCCGAAATTCTTTTAAAATAGTCAGATGAGTATATTGTAAGGTGTTGTTAGTTAAATGTATAGAGTGAGGTTTGTGCGATGATTTTTGCAACATTTTTCCTTTTTTTGCGTCTTGATATAAAGGATTAAAAATGGTGTAACATGAAGAGAATTTTCACATTATTGATTGTGTCGTTGGTGATTTTTGCATCGTGCAGCGACGATGAGCGGACAAAAGAAGAGTATAAGGCTTGGTTAGAAGAAACCTATGCCGAACTCAAGGGAGTTTCAGAAAGTGTTGAGTGTGTTAATATTGAAGAATGGTCAATTGTTGAGGTCGGGCAAAATGCGTGCGGTCATCCATTGCATTATTTACCAGTTCATCAAAGTGCCAATACCATTCTTTTCCAAAAGCAGGTAGAAGGTTATACAAAAACCTCAATCAGGTATGTTGAAAAATGGTATGCTGATGTCGACTGCACTCAAGAAACACCAATAGCTCCAAAGGGAATTGAGAGTGTTGATGGTAAAGCAGTTTTGGTATATGAGTAGCTTGTTTTTTTAGGTGGTTAGTATTATACTAGGGCGGACATTTTTTTTAAAAATGTCCGTTTTTATTTGTCATATATCCGCCGATGGGGAAGTTCCATGTATAATGTAATTATTTATCTCTTTCAGTTGTGCGTTTACATTTTATACCAAATGAATAACAAAATAATTGATAAGGCATTATTCTGGATGTCTGTGGAATTGTTATCATTAGTTATGTATCACAAATCCTTTTTTAAAGGAAAAATAAGATTTTTAAATATTAGTCTAACAGGTGACTAAGAGGATTTCTTGAATTATTTGAATTTTACGTGAAACTCTAATGATAAAGTTGCGTTAAAGATAAAAACATCCTAATATCATTAAAAGGATGTGCTAATTGGGAAATTTAAAAAGACTTTAATGAGTAAAGTGAGTTTCAGGACAAAACTGGTGCTAATCATTTTTGTTCCTATTTTTATGGCAACAGGTATTGCTGTTTACGTTGCTTCATCAATGTTAAAAAAGCAAGGGGTAGAAACGCTTGAGCGAAAGACAAAAGCCATTTTAAGTCGTATGGAAGCTGTGCGCTCCTATGTAGCAACACAATTTGATATGGAGGCAGAAGTTGATGAACTGAAGGCATTGCATCCAGATGGTGAGATATCAGCGGACGATAAAAAAGACTTGCTTAAAAAAGTGCCGATTTTCGCATCAATGGCCGTCGGTGAAAATGTAACAGGTGATGATAATTATACATTCCGCGTAGCCTCACTACACGCAAGAAATAGTGCTAATGCAGCCAATGAGATAGAGGCGGATCTCATTAAGCGATTTGAAACAGAACCGGCCTTAAAAGTGCTAACATATACACACGAAGAAACAAATGAATTGTGGGTAATGCGCCCAGTCCGCTTGTCCGAAGAGCAAGGATGTTTACTTTGTCATGGGCATCCCAATACCAGCCCCTGGAATAATGGTAAAGATATACTTGGTTACCCAATGGAAAACTACGATGATAACGATATTGTTGGTTTATTCATCATTAAGTCAAGTCTTGATGCTCACTCGAATGATGTTCAGGCTAATATTCGGGTAGCTATATATAAAATAATTCTAATCATGTTGTTTGTGTTGATGATTGTTTCTGCCATTAGTATTTATTTCATACGTAATACTAATTTTAAGATACGTGATATCATCAATGTAAATAAGAAAGTGGCCAGCGGGGATTTAACCCAGCAGTATAATGATAAAGGGAATGATGAATTTTCAGAGATTGGCGGCAATCTTAACCTGATGATAGGCTCGATTCGTTCGGTAATTAAATCGGTTAATGAAACCACTCAGGTACTTAATGGGGAGAGCAGAAAGACACGTAATATATCCAAACAACTGGCAGAATCAACCAATTCGCAAGCTGCTTCAGTGGAGGAAATTTCTGTTTCGATGGAAGAAATGACTGCCACTATAGAATCAAATAGTCAACATGCTTCATTGACGGAACAGATTGCTAAAACATCTGCCAAGGAAATCAAGTCAGGAAACGATTCGTCAAACCAGGCCATTGATTCTATGAACTCTATTCGGAAAGAATTGACCTCGATAGAAGAAATTACGCAACAAACCAATATTTTATCGTTAAATGCCTCGGTTGAAGCAGCAAGGGCTGGAGAATATGGCAGTGGGTTTGCTGTTGTGGCAGCTGAAGTGCGTAAATTAGCTGACCGAAGTAAAGAATCTGCAAACACGATTAATAAACGATTCTCCGAAGGAATGGTAGTTGTTGGCAACACAGCAGGAAAGTTATCTGAATTAGTACCCGAAATCAATAAGACATCTGATTTATTGGCTGAAATTGTTTCTTCAAGTGAAGAGCAACGTACCGCTGTCACTGAAATTAATAATGCTATTCAGGGACTTAATAATTCGACTCAATCCAATGCGCAGATAGCCGAAAACATGTCGGAGAGAGCCAATGAGTTAAGTGCATATTCAGAAGAGCTTCACGAGCGGATCTCCTTTTTTAAATATGATGAATAAACATTAAAACCGTACTATTTTATATTGAAGATGTAACATATGTATTATGTTTATATTCGCTTATAAAGCTCAATCAATGATTTAGGTCGGTTAGTCAAATACCACGTACCTTTGCATGACATGTGTGTAATTATTTACGATATTACATCGTTGTTATTGTTAATAATTACGCACATGAAAGGATTGCAGAAACTATATTATAAAATTCCATTTGAGTATCGACTATCGGCCATTTATCTGGTCTTGGGTGCGCTTTGGATTTTATTCTCAGACAATGTGGCTGCTAAATTATCTGAGAATGAGGCAATGCTCACGCTCATCCAACATTATAAAGGGTGGTTTTATGTGCTTGCTACAGCCGTTTTACTTTTCTTTTTAAGCAAAACACATTTAAAACGCTTGCGCAAAGCCGAAAGTCTGGCGCGAGAAAATGAGAAGTTAAAAACGGCTTTTATCGAAAATATTTCACACGAACTGCGCACGCCAATGAATGCCATTGTGGGATTTACTGAAATAGCCCAAACAGAAGGCGTTAGTCCGGATGAAACGAAGCAATACCTTGAGATTATCCTGAATAGTTCGAAGCAATTATTATCAATTGTTAATGACGTAATGGACACTTCATTACTTGAGTCGGGTAATAGTTATGTACATAATGAGCAGTTTGCCATATGCCAGTTAATGGATAATGTACAAGCTTATTTTGAGCCACTAATGAAAGAAAATGTTAAGCTTGAGATAAAGAGGGAAGGTGTGGATTTATCAATCTATACAGATAAAGAAAAGCTGACGCGTGTGTTTCATAATCTGGTGAATAATGCTATTAAATTCACGCATAAAGGGTGTATTCAGTTTGGTTATCAAATAGATAAAAATGACATTGTTTTCTTTGTGAAAGATACGGGTATTGGCATTCGACCAGAGCTACACCAAACCATTTTTGAGCGTTTTAAGCAGGCCGAGATTGAGCTGGCAAATCGCACTGGCGGAACAGGTCTGGGTTTGTCCATTTGTAAAGAAATGTTGAAGCTATTGGGTGGTAAAATATGGCTCGAATCGGAATCGGGAAAAGGCTCTAACTTTTATTTTTCAATGCCGATAGAGAAAGTAAGCGCCTGATTTATTTTACTTTTCTGTTTAGTTCCAGGTTTTCACCTTTTACCTTATAGCCTACCACTTCGCCATTGTCGTTGTAGTACTTTTGCATTTTAACCGATTCTTTCGACAAGAAATTCATCACTTTCACACCGCCTTCAAGCAGGGCAAATGAAATAGAAGGATTGCTGCTTTCGTCCACTTCTATTTTTCGGTAAATAGATGCCAGCTCCTCACGTAACAGGTTGTTATTCATGTATTGAGGCATCATCACATTTAAACCATGTTCGTAGGCATTAATTTTATGATTGTTCAATGGCTTTATATGACCAATACTTGCCAAATAATTAGCATTTTTTGTTGATGCCGGTTTTTGTTTTGCAGCGCTTTCTTTTTTCAGTTCCATCGGATCATTAGCTAATTTTAATAAGCTGTCTTTCGATGGCTGTTTTTCATCTGGTAATGGCTTTTCTAATATTTTGCTTTCGGCTACAATTGGTTTTTCTAATTCATCTACATGAGAAGTTACAGTATTTGCCACTTGAGGCGTGCTAATATCAGGTGTTTCAGTTATAAACCAAACAGAAGCAAATACGGCGATAATGGCAGCGGCTGCAATGCTTCTTCTGATGACATATTGCTTAAATACTGGAAACAAGGCAAAACGACGTAGTTTTGATTTATCATCATACAAAACAGTCGTATCTGACCTAAGAATTGTTTTTTGATAATCTAAACTTATTTTTTCTTGTTTATGCTTATTGGGCTCAATGAGTAATAATTCAGACTGCTCAGTTTTGCTTAAGCCTTCTTCCTGTTTTTTGATGAAGAGATAATCGCTAACAGGCAAGTCGTAAACATCTGCTTCGTGTTTTAATAACTGTTCCTTAAAGTCATCTGCCAATTGGGCTTTAGGGTTTAAACACAGGCTAATATCGGTATCAAGCTCGGATTTTAGTTGAGGGTTTAAATCAAAAAATAACAATAAAGCTTCCCTGTCCTGCGTGGAAATGCTTCCCTCAAGATAGTCTAACAGATAGGCTTCGTAATTACTTTTATTAATCATCATCAAACTAAAACTTCTATTTTACCAATGTATTCTTTCAAAAATTTTCGGGCCCTAAAGATGTAAACTTTCACCTGGGCTTCGTTTAAGCCACAAATTTCACCAATTTCCTTGTACGAATAACCTTCATAATCGCGCATCATCACAACCATACGCTGCGTTTCGGGCAAGCGTTCAATGGCTTTGTGCAATACTTCGTTCAGGTCGCTGTAGCCTTCGGAGTGTGAATGGTTTTTAAAGTCAACTTCATCCCATTGGGCTTGTTTTTTCTCACGACGAGTCAGGTCAATCAGCGTGTGGTAGGCGGCAGAAAACAAATAACTTTTCACTTTTTGAAAATTAACCTCCGCATGTTTCTTCCACAATTTCTCATACGTATCCTGAATGATGTCTTTCGCTTTGTCTTCGTCCTTAATGTTTTTAAGAACAAAGCGGTAAACACCATCAGAATAGAGATTTACGGCTTGGTTAAATTCTTCTACAGTCATAGATTTTTGCCAATTGACAGTTATAGGACGCGCTGGTTTATTGAGATGTTACAGGATATTTTCATTTTTTTTAGTTCAGAGTTAAGTCTTTGATATTAGATCTCTCATCGAAAATCAAATATCCTTTCAACGTTGTTTGATCTTAAATTGCCGATAGCCATAAAACGGAATGTCGCTCACCATAAACGTATCAACTCTTGATAGTTGAGGTCCTTGTTTGCATTCCACTAAAAAATGATGCAGGTTTTCGCTTTCGCCTTCAGCATCAATCTCCACTTTGCCATCGGGCAGGTTTTGTACATAACCATTAATGTTATGCGTTCGGGCACCATTAGCCACAAAATAGCGAAATCCAACTCCCTGAACTCTTCCATCAACAATAATCCGAACTCGTTTCATTTTTTAAGATTTAAGACACAAGACTTAAGATAAAAGATGGGCGGAACACGACTAGCTGTCTATTGTCTTATGTCTTTCATCTTTTGGTCTATGCTATAATTATCTAAAATTATAAAACTATCGTTGAGATGGAAAGTGTATCTTTGCGAATATTTAAATCCAACTTCCGAATTATCCATAATTACATCGATAACATCTGTTCTACTTAACAATTTATTCGTAATGGAATTAATACAAACCAGCTATTTTGCTTTATTCGTTATTATTTGTCTTGGCTTTATTATTGGAAACCTAAAGGTTAAGGGTGTGTCGCTCGACATATCTGCCATCATTTTTGTGGCTTTGGTTTTCGGGCACTTCGGTATTGTGATGCCAAGTATTCTTGAAAAAATTGGACTTATTTTATTTATCTATACCATTGGTGTTCAGGCAGGTCCTGGTTTCTTTGATTCGTTTCAGAAGAATGGACGTAATTTAGCTTTGCTGGCAACTGTGGTAATTATTTCAGCCTCTGTAATGGCTTATATCCTGTATTATGCATTTGGATTGGATATGCCAATTGTGACAGGTCTGTTAACGGGTGCATTGACTTCGACTCCTGGTTTGGCAGCAGCTATTGAAACGACTAATTCGCCTTTGGTGTCCATTGGCTATGGTGTGGCCTATCCCTTCGGCGTCATAGGTGTTATATTGTTTGCCAAGTTCTATCCTAAAATTATAAAAGCCGATATTAAAAAGGCAGAGAAGGATTATGAAAAAAGTGCCGAATCGGGTTTTCCTGAAATAATGCACCGCAACCTAATGGTTGAGAACGAAAATGTCATTGGCAAAACAATTGGTCATCTCCGCGTCCGTTCTATGACACAAGCGGTTATTTCGCGAGTGATGCACGATGGTTGTACAACAACGCCCAATATAAATACTGTATTAAGCAAAGGTGATTTAGTGCGAGCGGTTGGAACAAAAGATGCTTTGGAGAAAATAGCAATGTTAATTGGTTCAGAAACCAAAGAGGAAATCCCATTGGATGCCGGTTATGAAGTACAATCCATATTGGTAACCAATACCGAGGCTGTCAACAAAGCATTAAGCGTATTCAATTTATGGACCAATTACCAGGCTACAGTAACCCGCATTCGACGAAGTGGAATCGATATCACACCATCACCATCGGTTAAGTTGCAGATGGGTGATAAAGTGATGGTGGCCTGTAGCCGCGAGAACATGAAGCAGGTCATTCGCATTTTTGGTAACAATGATAAAAAGTTATCCGATACGGATTTTTTCCCTGTTGCTGCGGGAATTGTTTTGGGCGTATTGTTTGGCAAGATGTCCTTATCATTTGGTGGTTCATTCTCGTTTAGCCTGGGTTTAACAGGAGGGGTGTTAGCTGTTTCCATGATATTGGCTCGTATTGGACGTACAGGGCCTGTTATTTGGAGTATGTCAGGTGCAGCCAATCAACTGCTTCGTCAGTTGGGTTTAATGCTATTCTTGGCCTCTGTAGGAACAAAAGCTGGTGCAACATTGGTGGATACTTATAATAATTATGGTGCACAATTATTTGTTGTAGGAGGTATCTTAACCCTATTTCCGATGATGATGGCAGTTGTGGCCGCTTATTTTATGAAGTCACTAAATATTCTGACCTTGCTTGGAACAATTACGGGCTCTATGACCAGTACACCCGGATTAGCAGCAGTTGATAGTATGACTGATAGTAATGCTGCAGCAATTGCTTATGCAACCGTTTATCCGGTGGCAATGGTATTGTTGGTTATTTGTGTGCAGATACTTGGGTTTATTTAATGCGGTTTTCAGTAATCAAAATAGGGTAGTAATTGTTATCTTTTCAAAGAAGTTTAATTATTAACCTATAACTATGAAATTAACCAAACTCAAAACACTTGTTCTATTAACAGCAGCTTTTGTTTCAGCCAGTTTGATGGGGCAAAATCCAAGGAGTTCAGGAGGAACCTTACAGCAAACTTATAAGTGGGAAGAACCTGCAAAAAAACCTGTAACAACAAGGCCTCGAATTGAATTAACACCCATTTATGGTTATTCATTAAATGGACATATCAATCTGTATCGGGCTAAATTCAAGATGGACAATTCGGATCATTTTGGAGGAATACTATCGGTTGCACTTTCGTCGGGTACTTTGGCCGAATTTTCGTATACGAGAGCCAAAACCAGTGCCCGTTTTGAAGACTTTCTGACCGGGGAACGCACCAATTATGATATGGCCATTGACTATTTCCAGTTGGGAACAGTTAGGGAGCTAAACGATGGCCCTTTGGTTCCATTTGGAATGGCATCATTGGGTATTACCTGGTTTAATATGACGACGCATGGTGTTTCCGATCATGTATCGTTTTCGGCTGCTTTAGGAGGCGGTATTAAGTACTATTTTAGTGACAGAATTGGTATCCGCCTGCAAGGACGATTGTTGTTACCAATGTATTTTTCAGGAGGCGGACTGTTTGTTGGGATAGGTTCGGGTGGTACGAGTTCGGGTGCTAGTGTTAGCACTGGAGTTTTAACTGTTCAGGGTGACTTTTCCGGTGGGTTGATATTCAGATTTTAGATAATAAGACAAAAACAAGGGCCGTTCTATTAATAGAGAACGGCCCTTGTTTTTTTTAATATCGTTTTATCTCTTGTGTAATCCACACTCTTTGGTATCCGGGTTTTCCCACCACCAGCGGCCGGCTCTCACGTCTTCACCTTCCATAATGGCACGTGTGCATGGCTGGCAACCAATGCTTGGGTAATCTTTGTCGTGCAGCGTATTATATGGAATGCCTTTTTCTTTGATGTAATCCCAAACTTTTTCTTCGCTCCAATCAGCTAGCGGATTAACTTTAATCATATTGTTATTTGCATCCCATTCCACTTTCTGAATATCTGTTCGGGTCACCGATTGTTCGGCTCTTAAACCGCAAATCCAAACATCTAACTTTTTAAAAGCACGCTGAAGAGGTTCAATTTTTCTATTAAAACAACATTCTTTACGATTTACCACGCTATCGAAAAACAGATTAATGCCTTTAGCATTGACCATTTTTTCCACCTTCTTCTTCTTTGGGAAATATACTTTCAGGTTCTTCTTGTATTTTTTAGAGGTGCGGTCAATTAAATCATACGTTTCCGGAAATAAACGACCGGTATCAAGGGTGAAAATAGTGGTATCCGGATTAATGTTTACTACCATTTCGGTCAGCACCTGATCTTCGGCACCAAGGCTAGAGGCTAGCCCTATTTTATCGCCAAAACGTTCAATGAAGTAGGTTAATATTTCTTGCGGTGTTGAGTTGGCAAACTGCTCGTTCAACTGCTTGATTTCTTCTGCTTGCATAATCCAATGTTTTGCGCAAATATAACAATTATAATAGTTTATAAATGACACTTAATATTGAGGTGTTGATTTTATAGAATGAAACAAAAAAACAGCAACTGGAATTGATACTTCTTCCTGTTGCTGCTACTATTTTGTAGTACTCATTCTAACGTTTTCTTTGCCTATCGACCTATCCAAAGCATACACCCATGCTTCGGCCCTGATCAATCAGGTAATGGTCAGGATTAACCAGTCTTAGTTTGCCACCAACGTCTTCTAAAGGAACAGAAGTAATAACATCGTTTTTAAGTGATACCATGGTGCCATATTCGCCACGGTGTATTAATTCGGCAGCGTGTGCCCCGTAGCGGGTTGCTAAAATGCGGTCTTGAGGGCTTGGTGTTCCGCCACGTTGAATGTAACCCAAAATGGTTTCACGCGTTTCCATGCCGGTCATTTTTTGTATTTTACGACCAATATAACTGGCTGCTGATTTCTTTTTAGGTTTTTCAATTCCTTCTGCCACCACAACAATGGAGTAGGGTTTACCAACTTTACTTCTCTCCATCAGGCAGTTGCAAACATTGTCGAGGTCAAAGTCCAATTCGGGCAACAGAATAACGTCACCACCAGCAGCAATGCCTGAGTGCAAGGTAATCCAGCCCGCGTTGTGTCCCATCAGTTCAATCACCATCACGCGCTTATGTGAGTTAGCTGTTGTATGAAGGCGGTCAATGGCTTCGGTGGCAATGTCCACCGCCGAGTCGAAACCAAATGTAACGTCGGTGCCATATACGTCATTATCGATGGTCTTTGGAATGCCGATAACATTAAGACCTTCCTGAGCTAGTAAATTAGCCGTTTTTTGTGTACCATTACCGCCAATACACACCAATGCATCTAAACCAAGCTTATCGTAATTTTCTTTGATGATTTGGGGCTTATTTTCTGTTTCGCCTTCTTCTTTTTTGAATGGTTTAAAGCGCGAAGTTCCCAAAATGGTACCTCCAACAGTGATAATACCCGAAAGGTCTTTCTCTTCCATATGGGTTGCTTCCATATCCATGAGGCCACTAAAACCATTGGCTATTCCAACCACTTCCATGCCATATTTAACAATGGCTGTTTTTCCAACACCTCTGATGGCCGCATTGATTCCGGGACAATCACCACCGGCTGATAAAATCCCAATTCTTTTTTTACCTGTTCCCATAGTATCTTGATTTATTAACTCTGTCTTTAGTAATGCAAGGAGTTTGATTTGTATACTTATTCAACTAAGCATGTAAATTACTGCTTTTATAGATAAAATCCATCCGGGTTAATTAAAGTTTCTTTATTCGTGGAAAACCAATAAAGGTATATCTGTATGAAACAATATTTTACGCGTAATGCTTGGGTGTAATATTTTTGAAATCATATTGCGCTTATGTCGAGTCATAGCTATCAGGTCAATCTGATTGGATTCGATAAAAGTATCCAAAGCGGAAATAAAATCATCTCCTGTAATAAAATCGAAGCTGATGTTATAGTTGCGGTAGGTTTGCTTACAATAAAGGCGCATCTCTTCCAGGCGTTTTTTATCCCATTTATCGGGCTGGGCAGCTTTAAAATGTGTTGCAAAAATATGGGTCTGAAACGGTGTGATTAAGCGAATGAGCTTGTGCAGAGAGCGATAATCATTATCGCCAAAATCAGTAACAAACAGAATGTTGCTAAGTTTGTCAGTATCAACCGTTGAATTGGCCGGAACAGCCAATACGGGTACTTTGGCATTTTTAATCACATCGCTGGTGATGCTTCCCAATAGTTCTTTAATGGTTTCGCCTTTGCTGCGTGTGCCCATTATTATAGCATCTGGTTCTTCCTGAATGCTAATCTCTACCAAAATATCTTCGGGATAACCAGTGACAATCCGAGAACTCAAGTTAATGTTTTGCTTTTGTTGTTCGTTAAAACCTGCTTCAATGGCCTTTTTAAACTCATCCAACTTAAGCTCCTTGTTGCCTGACTCTTCTTTGCTGATAATTGGATCTTTGCAGGTGATTAAGGTGATTGTTGATGGAATTTTTTGCCCCAATTTAATGGCATAGTTTACAGCGTTAACAGAGTAATCGGAATAATTGATAGGGACAAATAGACGTACCATAACCTGATAAATTTTACTGTGGTTAACACAAGTTACAAAAAAGGAACGGTTATGGAAATAAAAAAGCCGGCTTTAAGAGCCGGCTTTAATGTCAATATATGAGTTAATTAGATAATTAGCATAGCGTCGCCATAGGTTCCAAAGCGGTACTTTTCTTTAACAGCCACTTCATAGGCATCCATAATGAAGTCGTAACCTCCAAAAGCAGCGACCATCATCATGAGTGTTGAAAGCGGCAGATGCAGGTTGGTAATCATCGAATTAGCCACCTGAAATTCGTAAGGAGGGAAGATAAATTTGTTGGTCCATCCTTCAAAAGGCTTAACGTGTCCATAGGTAGAAACCGAGCTTTCAAGAGTGCGCATAACAGTTGTTCCAACGGCGCACACACGTTTCTTGCGGTCTTTGCCACGGTTGATAATATCTGTAGCAGCTTCGGTAATAAAAATTTGTTCCGAGTCCATTTTGTGCTTGGTTAAATCTTCCACATCTACCTGGCGGAAATTACCTAAACCAACGTGAAGTGTTACTTCTGAAAAATCCACGCCTTTAATTTCCAGTCGCTTCATAAGCTCGCGGCTAAAGTGCATACCAGCGGTTGGGGCGGCTACGGCTCCTTCGTGCTTAGCGTAAATCGTTTGGTAGCGGTCTTTATCTTCAGGCACAACTTCTCTATCGATAATCTTTGGAAGTGGCGTTTCACCCATGCCGTACAAGGTTTCTTTGAATTCTTCATAAGAACCATCGTAAAGGAAGCGCAGTGTACGTCCGCGCGAAGTTGTGTTGTCAATAACTTCGGCCACTAAATTATCATCATCGCCAAAATATAATTTGTTACCAATACGGATTTTACGAGCCGGATCAACCAGTACGTCCCACAAGCGTTGCTCACGGTTAAGCTCACGCAATAAGAATACTTCGATTTCGGCACCCGTTTTCTCTTTGTTACCATATAATCTGGCCGGAAACACTTTTGTGTTATTAAAAACCATCACATCCTGATCGTCGAAATATTCAATCACATCTTTAAAAATGCGGTGCTCTATTTCTTTGGTCTGACGATTTAAAACCATTAAACGCGATTCGTCACGATTGTGGGTGGGATGGAGGGCAATTAGCTCTTCGGGCAGTTTATACTTAAACTTTGATAACTTCATATATATTCGTTTTACTAATTTGCTTGTATCATCTACGAAACAAAGAAAATCACCCTGCAAAAGCTGCAAGATGACAGGTTTGTTTAAATTGCTTGTTTACAACGCAGTTAAACTAAAAAAGTTGCACACAATAAGCGTACCTTATACGTGGCGTTTTTTATTTTGTTGCAAAAGTAGCAAGATTTTTTTCAAATTCCTCAATTGAGATGGCTTCGGAAAGCATATAAGGTCCTATTCGGGTGCGAATTAAACCACTTAAATGAGCACCTGAATTAAGCTCGTAGCCCAAGTCGCGCGCCAAAGAGCGGATGTATGTGCCTTTGCTGCACGCTACGTCTAGCTGCAAATCTTTTTCTTCCCATTTAAGCAATTTTAACTCACTGATGGTAATTTTTCGGGCTTTCAATTCGACCTCTTTTCCTTGTCGAGCCAAATCATATGCTTTTCGACCATTGATTTTCAGTGCAGAAAACATGGGAGGAACCTGTTCGATTTCTCCAGTTAATGAGGCAATGGCTTTATCCATCATTTCTTGGGTGATGTGCATCGTCTCAAAATGTTTATCCGGCTCTGTTTCTAAATCGAAAGACGGTGTGGTAGCGCCCAATCGAACATTGGCCAGGTATTGCTTATCCATACCCAGAAACTGGTCGATTTGCTTAGTGGCTTTGCCGGTACAAACAATAACCAATCCGCTTGCTAGTGGATCAAGTGTGCCTGCGTGGCCTACTTTTATCTTTTTAATGCCTAAATAGCGCTTTAACGATAAGCGAATTTTATTAACAATATCAAACGATGTCCATTCCAAAGGCTTGTTAATCAACAAAACCTGCCCTTCACGAAAGCGCTCTTCACTATACTCTATCTTCATTGTTAATTTTTAAAAATATACTTGGTGAATAATGGCGATTAAACCCACAATGACGCAGTAGACCGAGAAATAGGTCAACTTACTTTTACGAACAAGTTGAATCATCCATGTACAGGCAAATAGTCCGGTTACAAATGCTGCAATAAAGCCAACAATAACAGGAAGCACTTGCGCGCCGGCAGTAGTAAAGTCGCTTGACAGCAGGTCTTTTGCCATTTTACCCAAAATTAAAGGCACCACCATTAGAAAGGAAAAACGTGTTGCTTTTCGGCGATCGACACCTAAAAGCACCGAGGTGGCAATAGTTGCGCCTGAACGCGAAATGCCGGGCATGATTGCTAATGCTTGAGCCGCACCAATGACAATAGCACTTTGAAACGTCACTTTTTTCTTTGTTTTTTTTGCCTTGTCGGCAAAATACAATAAGCCAGATGTGATAATCAGCATAAAACCTACCAAGAGAATCTGATTGTCGAACAGCACTTCCATTTCTTCGCTAAAAGTAATGCCCACAAAAGCTGCTGGCAGCATAGATAAAATGATTTTAACTGAAAAAGCAGTTTGGCTGTTCCATTTAAACTGTAATAATCCCGTGAGGATTTTCCATATTTCTTTACGAAATACTACAATGGTGCTAATGGCTGTGGCGCCATGCAGCATCACAGTCATAAACATACTTTCTTCGGCAATAACTTTATCGCCAAAAATGGCTTTAGCAATTTCGAGGTGGCCGCTACTGCTTACAGGTAAAAATTCTGTTAATCCCTGGATAATTCCAAGAATTAATGCTTCAAAAACTCCCATAAAATTAGATCAAGAAATTATAGACCTCGCGTAACATGCAAGGAATTAAAATACTTTAATAGTGAATTATTTATCGCTCTTTGGCTTTTTCATGATGGCATAGATTTCAAACATGAAACCAAACAGCACCACGATAGGAGCAAGTGTTATGCGGCGGAAACTGAAAATTTCCTCGTTAAATACAGTTGGGTCCTCACTACGGCCTCCAATCATCAATACAAATCCTAAGATGATGATGCCGAATCCAATAGCTAAAAGTATGTAGTTTTCTTTTGCCAGCGCAAATTGAAATTTTTTATCTTCTTCCTTCATGTTCAATTATTTAATAATAAATTGCAATAGTCTTAGTGTATTAGAAGTACAAATCGTCGGTTCGTAAATTCAAATACTTATTAACCGCAAAAAAGGTGGATAAGAAAGTAATGAAAATACCGAGTAGGATTACAATGCCAAATAATATAAAGACTAAATCGATGTTGTTAAAACCTACAACGCCCGCCAACTCCTGACTGCTCAGGTAAATCATAGCGGCCAATAGTGCGATGGCAAGAACTGAACCAACAAAACCGTGCAGGATACTACCCCAAAGTATGGGGCGCCTGATAAAACCTTTGGTAGCACCAACCAGCTGCATGGTGCGAATAATAAAGCGTTTTGAATAGACCGATAAGCGAATGGTATTGTTGATAAGTGCCACTGCAATGAGTAGTAGCATCACAGCAAAACCAGCCAGCACAATGGCAATTTTACGCACATTTTCATGAACTAAATGAATCAGGTTTTTTTGGTAGATAACCTCTTTGACCTGCGGAAAATCCATGATGACTGCTTCCACTTTAACCAAACTATCCGGGTTGGCATATTTAGCAAATAACTTAACATCAATTGATGACAGTAGCGGGTTGTAACCTAAGAACTCAACAAAATCTTCACCCAATTCGTCTTTCAATTCATTGGCCGCACGGTCTTTATCGATGTATTCGGTTTGCTTAATGTATGGCGAGGTACTTAGTAGTTTTTCTAATCGCTTCACTTCAGCTTCGCGCGCATTATCTTTGATTAGGATAGTGAACCCAATGTTTTCTTTTACATACGTCGATAAACGTTGCGCATTTAAAAACAACAACCCGATAATGCCTAACAGGAATAGAACCAATGCAATACTGATGGTTGTAGTGATGTAGGAGCTGCGTAATTTGCGACCGCTTGTTATTTGTTTGTTGCTTGCCATGTTTCAGAATTACTGCAAAAATATAAAATGCCTTTAGATGAGTGAGAAAAGATGGCAATTAATCTTTGAATTAACAAAAATTAACCAGGGATGATGACTTGTGAATTAGGCGTTGGTTGCCAAAAATCATTAAAGATTTTGCACTTTTGTAGGACTTACATATTCAGCTATGAGTTACCGACTGGTTAAGATAACTTCTTATTACAAAGATTTTTTGAGTTATTATTACATTAATAACCCAAAGGTGAAGGCATTGAATTATGAGCAGCAGCATGCGCATTTAATGCAACAGCGCTTTGCCTGGTCGGATGCTTATGCTTTTGCGTTCAGGCAAATGTGGTACGATGCCCATGAAATTGTGGCCAATGCACGCCCTCTTCAGGAACAATGGTGTGAAGAGAATAATAGTAAGCCAGAGAATGATAAAGAAATTTTAGTGGCTCAATTAAAGCAGTTAAAGCCCGAAGTTATTTGGTTGCAAGATAGTTATAGCTTTAACGGGGATTTTATCGAGTTTTTAAAACGACAGATCCCATCTATAAAATTAGCCATAGGCAACTGTTGTTCACCAATATCTCCTCAATATTATTCCGATTTTAAGGCTTTTGATTTGATTACAGTTTGTGCACCATACTTTAAAGACTTGCTGGAATCAAATGGGCTGCCCGAATGCATTGTGGTACCTCATGCTTTTGATAGTCGCATCTTGGATGAGGTAAAAAATGTGCAAAAGAATAAGCATGATTTTTTGTTTACAGGTTCTTTAATCCTGGATCAGAATTTTCATAAAGAACGGATTCAATTGCTTGAAAATTTAGTTAAAGAAAATGTTGGTATTAATCTTCTAATTAATTTAAACACAAAATCATCAAAAGGATTGGCTGCTCGTCAGATTGCTTATGTAGCCAGCCGTGTTTTTAAGAAAACCGGACTTAATGTGATTAATGATAAGGTTGCTGGTTTTAAAAAAGTCAGTAAGCTTGAGTATTTTCCGCAATCGTCGAAGGTGAGCAATGCTTTGCTGCAAAAAATTAAAGAGCCGGTATTTGCAATGGAGATGTTTAAAGAAATTGCACAATCTAAAATAGCCTTTAATATTCATGGTGATATTGCCAAAGATTTTGCGGCTAATATGCGTATGTATGAGGTTACCGGCATGGGCAGTTGTTTATTAACAGACTGGAAGCCTGACTTAGAGTTATACTTTAAAAAAGATGAGTTAGTATCTTATCAATCAATAGATGAGGCGAAAGAAAAAATAACCTGGTTGCTAAATAATCCAGCCGAAATGGAGGCGATTGCGCAAAAAGGTCAGCAGCGAACTCTAAGAGAACACACGTTTGGAAGCCGTGCCGCTGTAATTGATGAGGCCATCCAAAATAAGATGAAAAGTTTAGGGTAATTTTTGCAGCACGTCTTTTCCGGTCACCGATTCTGGTTGGGTGTTCACAATGGTTTGAAGCTGTGTATTGTAATAGTCTTTGATGCCTGGGTTTTCGTATTCGTCAAAGTTGCAGTTGTGCCACAGCATAACCATTAATCCTCCAAACTTTGCAATTTCTTCAGTTAATTGTTGAAATGTATATTGCATTTCGTTGTAATTCAATTTTCTATAGCCAAATAAAGTAGTGTCCATTATTGTTAAAGGAAACTCCCATATATCCATCATTTGGTCATTGGTATGATCGTAGGCTTTAAACGGATAGCAGTAGGAGGTACGGAAGCCATCATGTTCGGCGAAACCCATTGAAGTATCATATAGTAAACCATTTTCTTGCTGAACTTTTAGTGTACAGGCATAATTGAATTTGAGGAAGTGCTGGCGCGTACCAACAATTGGTTTGTTCGCTATTTTCTCAAAGCGCTGTTTGGCTTTCTTCATGGCTTTAGCATCACTGGCTGTTTTAATGGAGCCATGCAGACCAACTTCGCAGCCTTCACTTTCCAAATCAAAAACCAGTTGTTTGATGCGTGGTTCTTCAAGGTTGTATTTAGCATCGTGCGGCGAACCATCGCGGTTAAGAAAGTACCAGGTCGACTTAAGCTTAAGTGATTTTTCGAATCGTCGAAGTTCTTTAAAATTCCACCAGGGATCATTGGTATAACCAGGGAAGAATGTTGGCAGGAGAGCATCGAAAGTGGCTTTTGCAAGACGTTTTTTGTCATAGTGCGCTTTCTTTAATCCTAATAATTGCATCACTTTGTAAGCAGTTTCCCTCCAGTGAAAGTAGTCAACCCGGTCGACATCATGCGTGAGCATAAATCCATAATTATCGAACAAGCGTTTACGCTGAAACGCAATGTTGTTAATCTGGCAAAACAATTCAATACCATCGCTGATTATTTCGAAATAATAGTTGACAATGGGTTTTTGAATAATCTGCAGCTGCTCCTGAATGGAATCTTTATACTGAAAGCGTCCCATGTGGTCAACACTTTCGGAGTTATACTCCTGGTATGCACTTAATAAGTAAAAGGCGGATTTTAGTATATCCTGGTAAAAAATAACTGAATCACCCACTTGGTCAAACCATTGCTGCTTATCATCAACTGGAAACAGACAGGGAATAGATTCGCCATTATAATCAATTCGATTGTTTAATGAAATAGAGCTATTAGAAGGTTTGAATATTAGTTTGTTATTAATATTTAAATTGTCCGAATAGCAAATTGTTTCTTTAATCTCATCTGTTAAATCAATGTGTTGATTCAGGTGAAAAAGGACATAGTCAAGCTGATTTTGATTAAGTGCTTTCTGCATTTATACTTCAGATTTGATAAAAGAAATTTCTTCTAATATTTCGGATGTGGCAAAAACACGATAGCCATGTTGAGCTAACAATTCTATGGCTTCTTTGGTTTTTTGATTGCCTTGTGGATATAAACGATGATGAAATTCAATAAGAACCTGCCTGATGTTGATGCCTGATTCAAGAATGCTTGGAATAACATCGTATTCGGCGCCTTCAATATCCATTTTTAGCACATCAATGCTTTGGTGACCTAATTCCTTGGCAATTGTCTTCAGGTCTTTAACCGGCACTTTTATGGTGTTATCTGAATTGGTTACAGCGTTGTCAACCAAGCTGCCTGATACATGATTATCATTTACGGGCAGGAAAAACTCCAGTTCGCCTGTTTTATCGCTTATCCCAACTGGCACAAAATGAAAATTGTTGATAGCACCTTGTTCCTTCACCCAGTCGATTGATTTTGGTGTCGGGTCGAAGCCAAAAACCTGGCAATTGTATTTTTCAATCAACAACCTGTCGAAACTAATATCCTGACCGATGCCAAAGGAATAAACTACCGACCCTGGCTTAATGTATTCAGGAGCCACAAAAAAACCACCGTTTGAACTGCCAACCCATTCGTGATTAACTTTGATGGTAGAACGGATGAGTGGAGATTTGCCCCGTAAAAACCGGTATAGTTGTATGATTGACTTTTTAAGTTGCACTATTTTTTATTTAAGCTTTTAATATTATCGATTATAGCTCGTGGCTTATTCCATTTAAGCCAGGCTTCTGTTATGCGTTGTTTTTCAATAGGTTCGAAAAAATTAAAGACGAACAGGCACAGAATAAATAAGGCCAGTAAGCCTATCTTTATCAGGATGTCAACAACAATGCTAAACGATGGAATCAGAAAGAATCCCCCGCAGAACACAATGCCCAAAGTTAGTAATAAAGCAATTTTACGCCATTCATATTGCGTGCCTTCAATTTTACGGCTTTGATACAGAAAACAAAGGGCAGCGGTTAACTGCGTAATGGCTGTTGTTACAGCCGCTCCTTCTTTCCCGAATTGCGGAATGACCAGAAAGTTTAAACCAACATTTAAGGCCCCAGCTCCAATGGTCACTATTGAAATCAGCCTGGTAAGCTTCGCTTTAGTAAGTGGCAGCTTAAACACCTGTTGCATGCCTGAGAATATAAGACCGACCATTAGGAAAGGAATAACGGGGATGGCATCAAAATACTCGACTTTCCCTGCCATGATGATGAAAATTATCTCTTTTGCGAAGTAAGTTATGGCTATTCCTGCTAATACCATAAAGAGCATAAAATAGCTGAATATTTTTATGTGGTACCGTGAGTTATCCTCTTCATTCAGTGACTTGTAATATTGATAGGTGTATGAAGTAATGAAAGTACCCATTACCAAAAACTGCAAGAGGTTAGTTACTTTAGTGGCCACCGAATAACTGCCAACATCAGCCAGAGAATAATAAGCTTCGAGAATATAACGATCGCTAATAGCTAACACATGCAGCAATACATTAGAGATAGCCAATGGGTACCCATAGCGAATCATTTCTCCTAACAGCTTGGATTTAAAACGAAAGTGGCAGCTTTTAATAATTAAGGGCAAGGTTACTAAAAATGTTAAGCCATTAGCCATTAATTGCCCGATGTAGATGCCTTCAAAGCCATTGTTTTCAACTTCCAACTGGTAAAAGGTGAAAAGGATAGTAAAGGCAATACTCAGTGTTTGGTAAGAGGTTTGCTTAAAGGCTTTTTGCTGCACTCTGAGCATTATAAAAGGCACATCGTACAGTAAACGGAATAAACCAGCCAGGCAAAAATAGGGGATAATGCGTTCGCTACCTTCGGTTTCAAACACATTCAGGTTAAAGAGAATTAAAGCAGTGAGTACAACTCCGATTGTGTTACTGACCACATTAAAAGCATAAGTGGTAAAAAACAGCGATTGTCGATCTTGTCGCGTTTTCATTTCGTTGTACCAACGTGTAAATCCACTTTTGGTACCCCAGGCGGCAATGGCCATTAAAAAAAAGAAGGCGGTCTCATAGAGCCCCATTAAGCCAATCTCTTCTTTACTTAGATAAGTGGAGTAAAGTGGCAAAAGATATAGGCCACTGGCTTTAGTTAAAAAATTACCAATGCCATAGAAGAAGCTTTCTTTAAAGAGTTCTCGGAGCTTGTTCAGCATTTTATTTATTCAGCTTGTTTCTAATAATAGCGATTAATGAATGGTACTTTACTTTTAACCAATTACCTTTTGAGTGCTCCCAGTTTAACTGGCAATCTTTACATGTTGGATCAGCACAAAAATAAAAAGCAGGATCTTCTTTCAGGGTTTGCATTTCAACATCAAGTGTGCCTTTCATGTTGGTAACCACCGCATCGGCATGGCCGATTTTTACCCATTTCAGGTAACCGGCTTTTTCATATAGAGGGAGGAATTTTGGGAATCCGCGGCCACAGCCACCATTCCAATTAACCTCAAAAGTACGAACCTTACCGTCTGATGATTGATAATTCAAACCCATTTGAGATCCCCTCTTTACAAAACCCATTTTTTCAATGGCCACATGAGTGGTGCCAACGCCTACTGTTTTTCTTCCAATGGAAAGGTTGAGGGCATCCATCTCGGCCATTCGGTCAAGCACATCATATCCACCACTTTCGGGTGTGTGCTTATTCATTAGCTCATGGGCTAATGGGCCAATGGCAGTAAATCGCTGAATGGGGTGTTGGCTGCGAACACTATCCGGGTGTTGTATCATAGCATTGGCCAGTGCACCAGCATAGGAGGGAGAGGCTTCGGTACTGATAATTTTAGCATTCTCTTCGTTGAGAGGTAATGGATAAGAGGTGATAAACGAATCGATTACTAATGTGCCTTTGGGCCCCACAGTTTCTATTAGAGCGTCTAATAATGTGTTAGGTCCGCCTTCAACTTTTCCTATTGCTTTAAGCGATACTTTGAGATGAAGCAATGCACCATCCGGAATTCCGGCATTTTTTAAATCACGGATTAGTTCCTCTTTACCAATAGTCATTGAATTATTCATCTTTTATAAATGCTTCGAATGCGTTAATTTTTTCAATGCGCTTCAGCACTTTTTTTGCTCTCGACACAGTTGGTGGTGAAATAAATAGACCTTTTTTTACCGAAATACCTCTGTCGGCTTTATTGGTCTGAGCAGATAAGTCAAGTATGTCTTTTGCTTTATCAACTTCTTCCTTGGTTGGCGTATAGGCTCTTTTGACAATATCAATTTCTTTAGGTGTCATCACCAGCATGCCTTCAAATCCCAGTTCCTTAGCCTGTTGAATATGAATCTTTAAGCCTTCCGTATCGCCAATTTTCACATAAGGCGTATCGATTGGAACAATGCCAGCTGCTCGTGCTGCCATAGATACCATATGCCGTGGTGCTAAAATAGAGCGACCACCCTCACCATGTTCTCCTTCAATCTCAGCCAAAAAGTCCTCGCTGCCAAATAGAAGACCTACAACACGATCGGATGCCTTAGCTATTTCATGTGCATTTAAAACTGATTCTGGGGTTTCGAGCAGGACGATGATTTTAAAATGACCATTTGTTATACCCAGATTTTTTTCCTTCATGGTCAATTGTGCATCAAACACCTCAATGTCTTTGGCATTATAGGCTTTGGGATACACGAATCCATACAATCGGGGATCGGCCACAACATCTAAATCCTTTAGCGTGTCACCGGTTTCCATTGGGTTGATACGAACAAAAACAGGTCTTTTATCGAGTAATTCAGAATCTAATACTTCAATGATGGTGGTTCGCGCTTCTTCTTTTTTCGTATCAGGAACCGCATCTTCCAGATCCAATACAATAACATCGGCATCTGATTCAAATGCTTTGTTTAAATAATGCCAGTTGTGCCCTGCCGTAAAAAGCAAGGTTCGGGCAACAAATTGACCGGTATATAATTGTTTATTCATTGATTGGTCTTTTTTTCACGAGAACTTCTCTTGAGAAAGATAACACCATTTCTTCTTTCTGGTTGTATGCCTTAGTCGTTACTTTTACAATTCCGCGATCGGTTTTACTTTTAGATTCACGAACAGACAGTATTTCTGTTTCAGCATAAAGCGTATCACCAATATGAACAGGGCCGTGATGATTAATTTCGGAGTAATTAAGGTTTGCAATGGCTTTTCCACTAATGTCACGAACAGTTAGTCCGACAACAAGCGAGAAAACAAGTGTTCCCACAACTAAAACCTGACCATGTTGTTGCTGACCTGCATAGTACTGATCTAAATGAACTGGATGGTGGTTCATTGTTAGCAAAGAGAACAAGTTGTTATCTGACTCTGTAATGGTTTTACCAGGCCAGTGTTTTATTATCGTATCTTGTTTAAAGTCTTCCAAATATCGACCGAAGTCGCTGTTGATTACCTCCATAAATATGATGTATTGATGCTTCTATTGTTACAAATGTAAAGATAAAATAGTGGAGATAAAGAGGTCGCTTGAATAAATGATTTCCAAATTTACAATTAATGCATTATTTCCGTAATTACGGCACAAATTTTGCTTGATTATCGACCTAACTTTAACGCTAATTTTATGAAGAAAGCTCTTTCGGCCAGGCTGGTTGGATTGATAAAATCACCTGATTTTCCACAGCTGGTATTGTTGTATCAACTGATTATATTGATAATAATCACCTTATTGATAATATTCTAACAACCCCTTAACCAGAAAGCTCCGCCTCTGCATTTAAACTTTCCATTCATAGTTTCCTGATAAAGCAGAGGTGGAGTTTTATAACACCCCATCGGACTGCATCCAGGCTTGTACATACTTGATTTCCGGATAAGTGTATTTGTATTTCAGGTGCTCCCGAATTTCGGACAAAGCCGTTCCCTCACATTCTCTAACGCCTTGTTGAATAGCTTCGCGCGTTTCATGGTCAACAAAATCATTGAGTGTCAATATGTTTTCTTTTATGCAACGAGCAATGTGTGATTCAATGGTTGTTTTTACCAAGCCGCGCTCTTTGGCAATAGCGGCAATGTCGTTACCCTGCTTGTAGAGGGCGCAAGTAATCAGGTAAGTCGCCACTTTAGGCGTTTTTACCGCTTTCTCTTTTGATGTTTTGGTTTTTCTTTTTTTCTCTTCAGGCTGTTTATCCAACTCCGGCTGGTCAATATCTTCCTTATTAACATCAAGGCCTTTCAGCGATGACTCCAGCAGAGTTTTGGCCTTAAGCATATTGTGCAACAGTGCATAATACTGTGCGGCCAGGTCTTTCAGTTCAGTCAGATAAGCTTTAACACCTTTGAGCTTATTCACCACTTCGATATGCGCAACAATAGTGCTATGGTTTTTCTTTATAAGCGGATGAAAATAGGCAATGGCTTTATCAACCCGCTCAATCAGCAGATTCACATAATTGCTTTCGCCCGAATGGGCTATGCGATAAACCTGTGAGCGAAAGCTGTTTCCTACGCTCAACAGTGGTTCGGTGTCTTTTCGTAATTGCTCTGCCCAGCTTTTATATTGCTGTTTCTTCGACCGTTTTTCATCTTTTGAATAGCCTTTTACATGCTGATGAAGTGAAATGATGAGGTTGTTAAAATCAAAGGCTTTCAACACAAAGTCGTTAAAGTAGCGTTGCGATTCCTGATTTAATATGGGTTGTAACTCATCAGGGTTCATTTTCTGACTCACAAAGCTGCGAAGCGAGGCATCGGCTTCAATGCCGTGCTGCGGAATAGGTGTTTTAAGGACCAGCCCTTCCAGTGATGTCAGGCGCGAGAGAGCGACGTAAATCTGACCTGAAGCGAAGGCTTTGCCCACATCAATAATGGCTTTCTCAAAGGTTAAACCCTGGCTTTTATGCACCGTGATGGCCCAGGCCAGCTTAATGGGGTACTGGATAAATTCTCCCACCACATTTTCTTCCACCTCATTGGTTTCTTTATTAAGCGAGTATTTTTTGTTTTCCCAGGTGTAAGGCTCAACAATTACGGGTTCTGTTCCATCACTAAAACTCACTTCAATCTCATCATAAGTAATGTGTGTAATGGTGCCAATCTTTCCGTTGAAGTAACGCTGCTGTCCCGAGAAATCGTTTTTGATAAACATGACCTGGGCGCCTTTTTTAAATTGCATGGTTTCCTGCAAAGGATACTGATGCTCTTTAAAATCGCCTTTTATGGTTGAGTCGAAAGAGTAGAGCTGACCGCTTAATTCCCCGAGGCACTCTTTGTTTTTGGCATCGGCAATGGCATTGTGTGTGGTTAACTGGATGTAGCCATCGTTGTTTTGCTGGTTAAAACCCGGCTGGTAATATTGGTTGAGCAAATGAATGTCTTCATTGGTCACCTGGTTGTCTCTGAAGTGGTTCAATAAATCCACAAACTGTTGATCCGATTGTCGGTACACTTTCTGTAATTCAATGTGCACCGGATGATGATGTTGCAGAACTTGTGCATCGAAAAAGTAAGGGCTCTTATAATAACGGCTCAGGTAATTCCATTCGTCTTGCTTTGTCACAGGAGGTAGTTGCAGCATATCGCCAATAAACAGTACTTGCAAACCACCAAACGGTGTGTTGTGATCGCGTCGCACATGGCGGCAAATCAAATCAATGGCATCCAGTAAATCGGCCCGCAACATACTCACCTCGTCAATAACCAGCAACTCCATATTACGAATGAGATTGCGCTTGGTCGAATGCATTTGGATATTCTTAATCAGTGAGCGGGGCGTATTGAAGTGCGCCAATGTTTGCATGCGGCTTGGGTCAATGCCATTGTTGTCGGGTATAAAAGCCCCAAAAGGCAACTGAAACAGCGAGTGAAGTGTGACACCACCGGCATTAATAGCAGCAATACCCGTAGGAGCGGCCACCACCATGTTTTTGTGCGTATGTTCTTTAATGCGATGTAATAAGGTGGTTTTGCCTGTACCGGCTTTACCCGTCAGGAAAACACTGCGATTGGTGGTGTTAATGTATTTAGAAACAAGAGATTGTAAAGAATCGATCGGTGCGCTCATTTGATTAAGGTTAATGATGTGGCAAGATACAGGAAAAATGCAAGTGGTGCAACGAGTGCGCTTCTTGTGGGGTAGGATGCGATCTTTAATTGACAAGATGCTCATAGAAATCGCATCCGTTTATACTTGGTTGAAACTTTTCGTTTAATTAATTTATCAATTACGCGATTCGACAATTCAGCAATTCAACAGTTTCTAATACCTTTGCCCAAAACACTTAAATATGGCAACTCTGGATAATTATAAAGCCTTGCGCGATGAGATTGATGCGGCGACAATTCAACTATGGGACGAACACCAAAGTAACATGGCCTGTAAAAAAGGATGCGATAAATGCTGCTTGAATTTTGATGTATTTCCCATTGAGTTCGATTACATTAAGCAACAGGTAGAAGCCTTGTATCCCGATGTGTTAAACGATTCGGCTCCTGCTGAAGCAGGAGAGCAGTGCTTCTTCCTAAAAGAGCACCAATGCACCATTTACAAAGCCCGCCCCATTATTTGCCGCACGCACGGTTATCCTTTATTGTATATGAACGAAGCTGGCGATCAGTGGGAGCTATCGCATTGTGAGCTTAATTTTACCTCGGTGGATGAGGATTACTTTCATGAGGATAATTGCTATGCACAGGATACCTACAATAGCCGCCTTTTTATGATGAATAAGGAGTACATTAAAACAGCCCATCCGGACAAAGGGGAGTTTGATTTGATTCCATTAGTGGAGCTTTTAAAGTAGTTTACTTCACCCTATTCTCATTACACCACTTCCAATGGTGCTCGTTAACCGGATAGTTGCGGCAAATATCAGCTCGCGCCTCATACACACCACAGGAAAAAAAGCCATTATCCTCTTTCAGAAACAGGCAATCGCCATTTTCTTTGGTTTTCAAAAAGTGACCATCGGCATAAGTTGGTCCCATGGGGTCGGTGAATTGTTCGCGCGGCATTTTGGTGAAGTTTTCCAGGGCTGTTAATTCTCTTTCATTCAGCTCTACAAAAGGGAAGTTGCGGCAGCAAATACCGCAATTCTGACAGGTAAGTGATGATATTTTGTTTTCCATAAGGCAATTAATCTTAGTGTTAAAATGATTCGTTGCGAATGGAAAAAAGGCATTGTAATATTCGTTGATATTATCCCATCCGGTTCAAAGATAAGGCCTATTCTAACGGCAGCCTATAGTTTCTTCGGATTTAACTTGATTTAAGTAACATAACTTAAGCTCAAGGCTGCTAATAAAGGTATCTTCCCGGGCATCCTGATTACAATGGATGCCGAATACAAATGCAAAATTTTTGGCTTCTGGTAAATCATCTTGTGTCTTACACGGTAATCGCCTTTAAAATTAAAGAAGTGTTTTATACGCGCTATACCGACATAAGCAACGCAGTTTAGGACCCATTGGCATAAACGGAGGGGAGAAAAATTTGATACCAAGCTGTCAGTCTTTAAATTTTCCCGTAGTGATGTCATAATGGGTAAACGAGTGATTAAGTCGGCGGCCTTTTTTCTCCCCTTTTTGGGCTGTAGGCAAAAAGGGGAAGCCTCAACGGCTTGAGTTGAAAAGACAATTTCTTAAATGCGATTGCCGTGTTGTGTCTTATGTCATGAATCTTATGTCTTAATACTTTTCATTACCTTTAAATCCAAATTTTAATTCCTAAACACCATGCTAAAACACATCCTGCTTTATGCCTTTGTATTAACATGCATTGTAATGATGAATGCTTGTAAAAGCAAGCCAGAAGCAACAACCGGGGAAGTGGTTTACAATACCAAAGTAAGCGCTTTCACCTCCGGCATTATTTCCAATGAAGCGAGTATTCAGCTTCAGTTTTCTGAAAAGGTAACGGGCATAACGCCCGGGCAAAAGGCCGATGAAGGATTGCTGTCCATTACGCCTTCCATCGATGGACAACTACAGTGGCTCGATATGCACACCCTTGAATTTGTGCCTGATGAACGCATGCCATCAGGTACGTCATTTAAAGTGGAGGTGGATTTACCCGAGTTATTTACCGATGAGAAGGAAGCGTTCAGTTTCACTTTTAGCACCATTGATCAAAACTTTAGGGTGCAGTCGCTTGGTTTGGAGCCCGATGCAGCCGATGATTTGAAACTCAACACTTACCGCGGACGCATTGCCATGGCCGATCATATTGATAACACGTATGTGGAACAGTTGCTAAAAGCATCGCAGGACGGTAATGCACTTGAAATCGAGTGGGAGCATCAAAGCAGTGAAAAGCAACATGCGTTTGCCATAAAAGGCATTCAACGAAGCGAGCAAAGCAGCACCTTGTTATTGGAATATAACGGGAAAGTTATTGGTGTTGACAAAGCTGATCGTGAGGAAGTGGAAGTGCCATCGCTAACCGATTTTAAAGTAATCGATGCCCGTGTGGTGATGCAGCCTGAACAATATGTTTTGGTGGTGTTCTCCGATCCGCTTGACGAGCGACAAAACATCAACGGTTTAATCAGTATCAGCGGTGCTTCACGCCTGCGTTATGTCATTGAACGAAACCGGGTAAAGGTGTATCCGTCCTATCGACTAACAGGTTCGCATAAAGTCACCATTTCAGAAGGGATTAAGAACATATTGGGTTATACGCACAAAGCGGAAGTTAACTACGACATGGTATTTGAAACGCCAAAGCCCGAGGTGCAACTGATTGGCAAGGGAACAATACTGCCCAACTCCAATGGCTTAACCTTTCCGTTTAAAGCTGTTAGTGTGAAAAGTGTGCAGGTTCGCATCATAAAAATATTTGAAAACAATGTGGCCAGTTTCCTACAGGTGAATACCATGAACGGGCAGTATCAGCTGCGCCGCGCCGGCCGGTTGATTTTTAAGCAAAACATCCGCTTGGATAACGATCGCTCACTGGATCTGACACAGTGGAATACCTTCTCGTTGAACCTGGCCGATTTAATAACACCGGAGCAAGGTGCTATCTACCGGGTTGAATTGAAAATACGCAAAAAAGATAGTTTGTATCCCTGCGGAGATATTGAAGAAACCAATGAAGCAGTAGAGGAGGAAGGCATCACCGAATCGGATATGGCCTATTGGGACCAGCCAGCTGAATATTACAGTTCCTACTGGGATGGTTACGAAGGCTATTACGATTGGCGCGAACGTGAAAACCCATGTGCCGATATGTATTATCGAAATAAAGTGGTGAGCCGTAATATTCTGGCTTCTGATATTGGTATTATCGCCAAGCAGGGCACCGATAAGGAAGTTGTGGTCGCCATTACCGATTTACGCACCACACAACCATTAACTGGTGTTGAGGTAGAGATATTCAACTACCAGATGCAGGTGGTGGGTTCAACACGCACCGATGCGCAAGGTTTGGCCCGTATCCCGGTTTCACAAAAGCCATTCCTGCTCATTGCCAAAAATGATAAGCAACGCGGTTACTTACGTTTAGATGATGGACATTCTTTGTCTTTAAGCCGTTTCGATGTGAGTGGTCAGGTGGTGCAAAAGGGCATGAAAGGCTTTATCTATGGCGAGCGGGGCGTCTGGCGGCCGGGCGATACCTTATTTGTGTCTTTTATGCTCGAAAACAAGGGAGAGGCCTTGCCCAAAGAGCATCCAATTGTGTTTGAGTGGGTCAATCCGCACGGCCAAACCATTAATCGTCAGGTGCAGCAATTGAACGATAATAATATTTACGTGTTTAAGACGCAAACCAGCACCGATGCGCCAACAGGCATGTGGCGGGCTCGTGTTAAAGTGGGTGGCAGTACCTTCGAAAAAGGGATGCGGGTGGAAACCATTAAGCCCAACCGCCTTAAAATCAATCTCGATTTTAATACCGAGTTGCTTGTGCCTGGCGAGGCTGCGCAAAGTACCATGACGGTTAGCTGGCTGCATGGTGCCATCGCCCGTAACCTCAAGGCCGATGTTAAAGTGACGCTCAATCAAAGCAAAACGCAGTTTAAAAAATACAGCGATTTCCATTTCGATGATCCATCGCGCCGCTTTGAGTCTGAAGAAAGCACTATTTTCGAAGGCCGTCTTGATGAGCAAGGGCAAGCTATTGTTGATGCTGCCATCGATGTTCAGGAAGCAGCCCCCGGCTTTTTAAAGGCTTCGTTTGTGACGCGGGTTTTTGAAGAAAGTGGTGATTTTAGTATCGATCGCTTCTCGGTGCCTTATGCACCGTATCCTGTTTTTGTTGGCGTTAAAGCGCCCAAAGGGGATAAGCGCGGCATGCTGCTGACCGATACAACGCATACGGTTCAGGTGGTGACTGTTTCGCCAAAAGGTGAGCCAATGACGGTTCGCAACCTGTCGTATTACATTTATAAAGTGAGCTGGCGATGGTGGTGGGAGTCATCAGCCGATAATCTGGCTAATTATGTGGGCACGCGCCATCAAAACCTGATAGCCAGCGGTAAAGTAAACACGACTAATGGCGAAGGACAATTCGACTTTAGAGTTAACTATCCCGAGTGGGGACGCTACCTGATTCGGGTGGTCGATGATAAAAATGGCCATGCAACTGGTCAAACCGTGTATGTTGACTGGCCGGGATGGGCTGGCAACAGCAGGGGCAACGACCCAAGTGCGGCCAGTATGCTGGCGTTTAATGCCGATAAAGAAAAATACCAGGTAGGCGAAGAGGCCACGATCAGTTTTCCGGCATCGGGTCAGGGACGTGCTCTGGTAAGCATCGAAAATGGTAACAAAGTTCTAAAGAGCTGGTGGGTTGAGCCAACGAAGGGAGAAAATCAATTCAGCTTTGAAGTAACGGCAGATATGACACCCAATGCCTTCGTTCATCTGACGTTACTACAGCCGCATGCACAAACGGTTAATAACCTGCCAATTCGTATGTATGGTGTTATTCCATTAATGGCCGAAGACCCGCAAACGCATATTTATCCGCTGATTAAAATGCCGTCTGAGTTAAGGCCAGAGAAGGAGGTCAGTATTAAGGTGAGCGAACGTGATGGCCGTGCCATGACCTACACACTCGCTATTGTTGAAGATGGCTTGTTGGATTTGACGCGTTTTAAAACACCGGTTCCCTGGAATCATTTTTATGCCCGCGAGGCATTGGGCGTCAAGACCTGGGATTTATACGATGAGGTGATTGGTGCCTACGGTGGTAAAATTGAGCAGATTTTCAGTATTGGTGGTGATGGCGACCTGGCTGGTAAAAAAGGTGGTAAAAAAGCCAATCGTTTTAAGCCGATGGTGAAATACTTCGGACCATTTGCCCTTGATAAAGGCGACAGCCAAACACATACCTTTACAATGCCTCGCTATGTGGGTTCGGTGCGTACCATGGTGGTGGCCTCATCGGGCAACGCTTATGGTGAAACCGATATGACTACTCCGGTTCGCAATCCGTTAATGGTCCTGGCAACGCTGCCGCGCGTTTTAGGTCCTAATGAAACGGTTGATTTGCCTGTTACGGTTTTTGCCATGAAAGAAGGCATCAAAAATGTGAAAGTTAAAGTAGAAGGCAATGAGTTACTGACTATTGACGGAGCAACAGAGCAGGACTTAACTTTTAATCAACTGGGCGAGCAGGTGGCCACCTTTAAGCTAAAAGTCCATCCTAAAATGGGAGTTGGCAAGGTAAAAGTGTATGCCTCATCCGGTGGTGAAAAAGCTATGGATGAAATTGAGATTGAAGTACGAAATCCAAATCCACCATTAACAGCGGTTCAGAGTATAACCATTGATGCGGGTGCGAGCAATGCCATTGCTTATCAGTTGCCGGGAATGGCAGGAACCAATAAGGCGACCCTGGAAGTCTCTGCGCTTCCTCCATTTGATTTCGGGCGACGGTTAAAATACCTGTTGCGTTATCCGCATGGATGTGTTGAGCAAACTACTTCAGCAGCATTTCCGCAATTGTTTTTAGCCGATGTTATCGAAAATGGCGAAGTAACAGCTGCCAAAGCCACCGAAAATGTTAAAGCAGCCATTAATCGTTTAGCCGGGTTTATTCGTCCGGACGGAGGATTGGGTTACTGGCCGGGCTCCTACGAATCGTCTGATTGGGGAACGACCTACGCCGGACATTTTATGATAGAAGCCGAACGTAAGGGCTACAACTTACCGGTTGGCTTCAAAAATAAATGGATTAAATATCAAAAAAATAAAGCTCGTCAGTGGCGACGAAACAGTACTTATCGTGGCCGTGATTTAGCGCAGGCTTATCGCTTATATACCCTGGCGTTAGCCGGCGAACCTGAGTTAAGTGCCATGAACCGGATGCGCAATCAAAGTGGCTTATCCACCCAAAGTATCTGGCGGTTGGCGGCAGCATATGCTTTAGCCGGTCATGGGCAGGTGGCTCAGGAGTTAACCAGTGCTACCAGCATGAGTGTCATTAATCAACGTGATAATGGTTATACCTATGGTTCGGAAGAGCGCGATTTAGCCATGATTCTTGAGACTTTGGTGCTGATGGACAAGAAAAACGAAGCAGGTGAGTTAGTGCAAAAGTTATCTAAATCATTATCGGCTCAGCGTTGGATGAGTACGCAAACCACGGCCTACTGTCTTTTGGCTGTATCGAAGTTTGTTGGTGAGTCTGGCATAAGTAAAGAGTTTAAGTTTGAATGGGAAGCTGATGGCGAGGCGAGCAAAGTTCATTCACAACTGGCTTTATACCAATATCCATTAGATACTAATAAACCTGGAGGAACGGTGAAAATTTCTAATACATCTGATGGTTTGCTGTTTGCACGTGTAATTATGGAAGGCATTCCGGCAGAAGACGATAAAACAGTTAAGGCGTCTAATTTGCAATTGACGGTTCAATATAAGGACCTGAATGGAAATACTGTTGATGTTTCGAAACTGGCGCAGGGGACTGATTTTATGGCCGAAGTGACGGTTAAGAATCCTGGCAATTTTGGCGATGTCGAAAACCTGGCACTCACTCAGATATTTCCGTCGGGCTGGGAAATTCGCAATACCCGAATGGAAGATATTGTTTCGGCTCATGAACTGAGTGTACCTGATTACCGCGATTATCGTGATGACCGTGTCTATTCCTACTTCGATTTAGAAAGAGGAAAGCACAAAAAGTTTGTGGTACTGCTGAATGCCACCTATACCGGCCGCTATTATTTATCAGCCACAAGCTGCGAAGCCATGTACAACAATTCTGTTTCGGCCCGCCAGCCGGGGCAATGGGTAGACGTGATTAAAGCAGGCGAATAAACGTATAATCGACAGAAAACAAAAGGCCTTTAGGTTTTCGAAACCTTAAGGCCTTTTGTTGTTAATTGCATTAATCAACAAAAGGCGTTTGTTCGTCAGGTAAATTCATTTATTCATCAACAGGTGTAAACCTTTTAGAAGTTCTATTATTGATAACTATTATTTTTAAAATCAAATAGAACTAAACCATGGGCTTATTAAGTGGAATACTTGGACATGCCGGCGAAATTTCGATTGAGAAGTTAAGCGAGGAATTTCGGCCAATATTGGTTGAGGGCGAACAGCTTGAAAAAGCTTTTAAGGTTATTCGCGATATGTGGGTGTTTACCAATAAGCGGTTAATATTGGTCGATAAGCAGGGCGTTACCGGCAAAAAGATAGATTACCAAAGTATACCATATAAATCAATTATACGTTTTAGTAAAGAAAGTACAGGATTTCTGGATCTGGATGCCGAATTGAAAATATGGTTGTCGGGAAGCCATGAACCGATTGTGAAAGAATTCAGCAAAAAAGCAAATATCAACGAAGTGTACCTACTCATGAGCCAACATATTTTAGATTAACAACCAACCTTAAAGCATCTGATAATGTTAAAACACAGAAAAAAAACCGAATACAACTATGTAGATAATGCGAAACAACGAGTAATGATTGGTGCAATGCTGGAGAAGCTAAAAGATATTGCCCTGTTTATTGTTGTTGCAATCGTTTTATCATGGCTGGTTTTAGGTGTTATGTAGTCTTTGTGAAACGAAATTGAAACTACTTTTAGGATTATAGGAAAAAGGCACTTTGTATGCACAAGTTAATGCTATTCTGTTATTTTTGAGGTTTCAAACCAGGCGTGGTATTTTTTGCATGAATACTTAAGTATTATATGGGAAGTCTTGGTTTGAAAGGAAGATTAAAAGAGTAGTGTTACATGATTAGGAACTTTATAATATCGATACTCGATTGGTTTTATCCGTTGTTTAGGAAGTATCTGCCAAGGCAAACATATAATTATGCGGCCTGTGGTGGTGCCAATACTCTTTTTGATATACTCCTCTATTTTATAACCTATAACTTTGTTTTAAACAAGCAGGTTATTGATATTGGTATTGTGGCGATTAGTCCTCATATTGCAGCCTTCGTGTTCGTCTTTCCCATAACTTTTACTACCGGATTTTTACTGTCAAAATACATCACTTTTACCGAATCCAACTTACGCGGAAGAATTCAGTTATTTCGCTATGGACTAACTGTTTTTGGGAGTATAATACTTAACTATTTACTACTTAAACTATTTGTTGAGGTTTTAGGATTGTATCCAACCGTTTCTAAAATTCTAACAACAATAGTAGTTGTTGGTTACAGTTACGTCTGCCAGAAATACTTTACGTTTAGAATCAAATTGCACGAATCGGTTTGAAATTATAACAATTATCCCTGATTGATATTTAATTTCGTAAGAATGTGGGTATTATTTGACCTTTCACATTAATTAACGATTTTTTTCTTCAAATGATTAAACTTTATTTTTAATAAGGTGTTTTGAAGGAAACGATTGATTGACCATGGAGAACAATTTTAATTTACCGCGTAACAATAAAAAACGAGTTGTTATTATTGGTGCCGGTTTTGGCGGCCTTAAACTGGCTCGCAAACTGAGTGCTTCGGCCTATCAGGTGGTTGTTATTGATAAGCAGAATTTTCATCAGTTCCAACCTTTGTTTTATCAGGTGGCCGCATCGGGTATTGAGCCAAGTTCTATTTCATTCCCAGTTCGTAAAATATTCCAGCTTCACAACAACTTACATTTCAGAACCACAACGCTAACTTCTGTCGACACCAGCAAGCAAATGATTAAAACAGAAGCGGGAGAAATGCATTACGACTACCTGGTTTTGGCCAATGGGGTTAATACCAATTATTTTGGTTCGGCTAACCTTGAAAAATACAGCCTGCCGATGAAGAGTACGGCAGAAGCGATTAATTTGCGTAACCGTATCTTGTCTTCCTTCGAAAAAGCTAATTTGACAGAGGATGAAGCTGAGCATGCCAAGTTAATGTCAATCGTTATTGTTGGAGGTGGACCAACCGGCGTTGAACTGGCTGGTTCAATAGCCGAAATGCGACGATTTGTGCTGCCCAAAGATTATCCTGAGCTAGACTTCAGTAAAATGAAAATAAGGCTCTATGAGGCCGCTCCAAGGCTTTTAAACGGGATGTCTGATAATGCCGGTAGCAAGGCTTTGAAGTTTTTGACAAAGCTTGGCGTTGAGGTTCACCTGGATACACGAATTGAAGATTACGATGGAGATAAGGTGACCTTATCAAATGGCAGTGCTTTGTATGCAAAAAATCTGATATGGACAGCTGGTGTAAGTGGGCGACAAACTGATGGCATTAATGAGGGCTTGTATACGCGGGGAAAACGATTAAGCGTTGACAAGTATAATCGCTTAAAGGGACACGAAAACATATTTGTTATCGGCGATGCTTGTTTTGTTGAAGAAGATGAACAATACCCCAATGGCCATCCGCAGGTTGCGCAGGTTGCTATTCAGCAGGCTAAAAATCTGGCACGAAACTTAAAGATGTCGCGCACCTGGAAGCCGTTCAGATACACCGATAAGGGCAGTTTAGCAACCATTGGAAGAAATATGGCTGTTGCAGATTTACCAGGATTTCGATTCTCGGGTGTTTTTGCCTGGTTTCTTTGGTTGTTTGTTCACTTAATGGCCATCGTTGGCGTAAAGAATCGCTTTTTCATTTTTGTCAACTGGGCACAAAGTTACTTTTCTCGCGATCAATCGTTACGCATACTTATATCGCCTTATAAAAGAGATAAATGATCAACTATTAGAAAGCATTGATTGGTGAAGCTTCTATTCGGGCTTCGCCTTTTTTATTTTCTAAAATCAGATAGGTTGGTTGAGATGCTGAAATGGTTGGAGGAGCCGGCCAGATGGTAGCGTGCTGATCCGTATGCAAAGTGGAATTTATACACCCTGAAACCAAATCCCCAGGAGAAACCTGTAGTCGACATTTTTTCACTGACGCCTAATTCTTGTCTGCGTCGGTGATTATAGCCAACTGCTACATAAAAGTTATCTGACGGAACCAGTTCAACGCCTAAAATCATGTGGCGCATCAATTGATCAATGCTGTTGCCATCATTTCCGGCATCACTTATCTCATCGCCATTGCCATCTTCAACTTTGTATTTCATCTTCCAGTCGAACAAGTCCTGTGCTGTTAATGAAAAGCGGAAAGGGGCATGAGCCAGTTTTTTGCTGAGGCCTATTTGTAAATCAGTTGGTAATGGCTCATAAGTATCGTTATAGGTGGTTATTTGCGAGCCTACATTTTTAAGTGTGATACCAGCAGAGAAGAGCTGGTTTTCGGAGTGGTAAAGCAAACCTAAGTCGGCAGCTAAACCAAATGAGTTGTATTGCTCCAGATTAGAGATGATAGGCTTTAACGAAATACCAGCTCTTAGTTTAGGAGAGAGCATTTTTGAATAGCTCAGGTTGATGGCATATTCGGCAGCCGAAAAGGTACCATTCAGGTTACCATCTACATCGGCCCTGTCAAAACTGCCATAGTTGATGGAATGGATGCTTAAGCCGAAGGTTCCCATGCCTTCAATGGAGTGGGCATAACCGGCATATGTCATTTTAATATCGGCCACATACGGGACATAGTTAAAAGTCATAGATTGATGCAGGCTTGGAGATAAGTTAGCCGGGTTGTGAAATACCAAACTCACATCCCTTAAATTCATGCCTACCTGGTTGCCTCCTAATGCACCTACACGAGCAGAGTTGGTTAGGTTCAAAAAGTCATAGGTATTACTGCCTGCTTGCTGAGCCTTGCTGTTAAAACCAACGCTAAGCAATAAAACTAATAAAGTAAATATGACTCTTTTCCCTTTCATCGTATCTTCTAACGGCAAAAATATCAATTTAGTGTTTATGGCCTACAATCATTTGTCAAAGATGGGCTTTAATCCTTCAACCACATCAAAAGCCGCGGGACAAATAAAGGTGTTTTTATAGGTCAGCGAGGTTATCTGGTAAAAGCGCCTGCGATCAGTATGCGGATACTCGCGACATGCTTTAGGCCTCGATTCGTACACCATGCAATAATTGTCGGGCATCAGAAAGGGGCATGGCGTTTCACGGAATACATAATCGCCGTCGTCATCGAGTAGAAAATATTGTTCAATAAGCTCTTTGGGCTTTATACGCAAATGATTGGCCAGCCGGTCAATGTCTCGATCAAGTACAATGGGGCTGATGGATTTACAGCAGTTGGCACAAGCGAGACAATCAGTATATTCAAACACTTCATTGTGCAGGCGTTGTGCTTCATCATCAAGCGATTTGGGGCGTTTCTTTTTTAGCTTTGCCAAAAACTGCTTGTTTTCTTTAGCGTTATTTCGCGCTTCCTGGTCTAGCTTCTTTGGGTCAAAATCCACGGCGACGTACTTTTATTTGTGAGACAAAAACACCACTGATAACAATGGCAATGCCAACCAGCATTTGTACCGTTAATACTTCATCGAGTACCCACCAGGCAATAACAGCCGTAAAAACCGGAATCATATTTACAAAAACGTTGGCTTTGGTAATGCCAATAATTCGCATACCGTAGACGAAGAAAATAAAGGCCAGTGATGAGCCAAAGACTGCTAATAAAACGACTGCTATCACCGCTTCAGTCTTAACTTCAATAGTGCTTAGAGTAGGCAAGTCATAAGTTAGAAATAGTGGTAGGAAAAAAAAGATGCCTACCATATTTTGGTATGTAATAATGCTTACAGCATTGTAGCCTTTAGGTATCTTTTTTAAGACCACTGAATGTCCCAGCGCTGCAAGAACAGCTAAAAACACCAACAAGATGCCTTTTAGGGGAGCGGTTAACGAAAAGTCGCCCTTAAAAATAAGCAGTAGAACCCCAGCAAATGAGACGAAGATTCCAAGGATATTTGCCCAGCTAATGCGGCTTTTGAAAAAGAGTTTATCGGTGATGGGGGCAAATAATGGGATAGTAGAAACGATAACAGCCCCTATTGTTGATGATACTAATTCAAGACCAAAACTTTCGCCCATAAAATAGAGGAAGGGTTCGAAAAAGGCCAACAAAATAAACCATTTAAAGTCTTGTTTTTGCATGGGCTTAAGTTGCTTTAACAACTTGAGAACGATGTATAGTAGTGTGGCGCTAATGATTAGCCGGCTCACTAAAATGGTTAAGGGGTTAAACGACAAAAATGCCTGTTTAATCCACACGAAGGAAAACGCCCAGCAAATCATGGATAGCACCATGCTGCCTAATACTTTAAAACGCTCTGACATAGCCCTGATTTTAGTGAGCGCAAAGGTAATAAAAGCTGGTATCTACCTACTGATAGCTATCAGCTTTTTACGAAGTTACCTGTATTTGGTATTTTCTAAGTAAGCCAATGAGTTGGTCTTGCGAAAACCTAGCTTTGGTAATAGTATTTTGCTCCGGGTTGATATTAAAGTTGTAACTGCTTGATAAATCAACTTTTGACAAATTAGTCTGGTCAAATAGAGCATTGCTAAAGTCGCAGTTGTAAAACTTCGTTTTGGTCAGGTCGCATGCGGCAAAGTCAACCTCGTGTAGCTGGCAGTTAAGAAAGGCGCAACTTTTAAGCTGGCGTTTGTAAAAAGAAGCCAGTCGTAACTGGCAGTTATCAAATGTAGCAGAAAAGAAAAGCGCGTTACACTCGTTAAACTGCAGACCAAGTAGTTTGCAGTTGTTAAATTTCACATCCCGAAAAAGTGTGGCGCTAATATTGGCATTGCTTAAATCACAATTCACAAACTGGCATTCGATAAAGTGATAGTCGCTAATATTGCATTTGGCAAAAGAGCAATTGGTAAACAAGCAATTGTAATATTCGCCTTTGGTCAAATCTTCTTGAGAAAATTCAAGGCCACTAAAATCCTGATCTTCAAAATAGGGTCTAATCATCGTCTTCTAAACTAAATATCTCTTCCACAGATACTTCAAAATAACGCGCAAACTTAAGGGCTAGCACTGTGGATGGTACAAATTTACCTTTTTCAATGGTATTAATTGACTGACGTGATACACCGATGGCTTCAGCTAATTGAGCTTGTGTGATATCTTTGATGGCCCGTTGTATTTTCAGCTTGTTTTTCATCCGGCGTATTTTACTTTTTTGGTGTAAGCATAAACGATGACATAAACGAACATCTGAATTTGAAGTATGCCCAGTAAATCTGCTTTTGTACTTTGTTTTATTAGCATCACCAGGGCAAAGATAAGCCAACTGGTGATAAATGATTTTAACAATGCATTGGCTCTTAACTTTTGCAGAAATTCGTCATCCACTTTTTCTTTTGAAAATGAATAAAGTAGTAAACCAGCCAAGGCTAAAATGAAGCCAGCATTTTTTAAGTTCCTACGCTGATTATTGGTTAATAATAGATTAGATGGTCCATTTTGCTTTTCTAGTTCATTTGTATCATATTTTTGGCTAATTTTTTCAAACTTTTCTTCGCCCGCAATTATAGCATCGTCAATACTTGCAATAATTGAAACGATAAAGGAAATAAAAAATAAGGCAATGCCTATTTTTCGAAAGATATATGGTAAAAAAGTTTTCATAAGTGTCTGTTAATTAATAGTATTAAACCCAGTATTTGCTTTTTTTCTGGTAAGTGTAGATTAAAATATAGGCCAAAATTTGAAGCTGAAGTATCACCAAGCCCTCAAATTGATCTGCCCAGTTTAAGGGTTTAATGACAAAGTATAATGCCCAGGAGACACCAACGGCTTTTACCATTGAATCTGCTCTAAGATGTGTAAGAAATTCATCTTCAACTTTTTCTTTGGATAAGATGTAAATCAATAAGCTTAGGATGGAGCCTGCAAGTCCAATCCATTTGAGTTGATTTTGTTCTTCAACACTGAATATGAGTTCTTCTTGAGCAGCGTGAGTGTTTCTTAAATGAGATGGAGTTTTTCCTGTAAGTCCAGCCATAAAATCATCCACGCCGCTAAGCGTGGTAATGAAAAAGAATACGAGGAATATGGCAATGCCAACTTTTCGCATAAAATAGGGTAGATAAGTCTTCATAGTTTGTCATTAAGTAATTAATACACGACCAAAAGTAAAATAAACATTACACAATGACAAGTGTTATTGGCTTTTGTTAGAAAGGTTTCGTTAAAGAAATGTTTGGTAGAACTAGTTAATCGTGCAGTCAAACTGAATTTTAACATCGTCGTCAATGACAAAAGTATCTTTGCCACCAACCTCAAAATCAAGTCTGTTAAGTGTTAATTCTCCCTTGAAGTGTTTGTTGCTGTATGCAAATGGGATACTGATGGCTTTTGAAATGCCTTTCATGGATAAAATACCATTGGCAATAAAAGTGCTGTCGGAGTTAATATAGATATCATTCGATTCGAAGCGAATTTGGGGGTAGAGTTCGGTGTGAAAAAACTTTTTGCTTTGCAAGACTTCGTCTCTTTTCTTAACACCGGTATCAATGGTGGCAATATCAATGCTCAGGCATACGTCCCCTTTGTTTTCAAGTGTTGGAGTCAGGTGAATATTCCCTTTAAAGGTTGTAAAATGCCCATTAACAGTATGTACATTAAAGTTCTTAATCTGAAATTTTATAAACGATTGGGTGGCATCGACATTTTGAGCGGAGATGCCAGTAACACAAAGGATAGTGAAAATTATTGCAGCGAATCGGTTCATAATTACATGGGTTCCTTTAATAATATGCATAGAGGTATTGGGTTCGTTATAGTTATGAACGCTTATGGCTTACGAATAGTTTCGGACCAAAACTTCATTAATGGCACCTCGCTTGGCCGCATTGGAGTTAATGGCGCGCGTGGCTTTTACGATGTGAATATCAAACATTGTATAAAGCTCATGAATAACTGGAGTAGAGGAGTTTGACAGTAAGAAATGCACGCCTTTTTCATCGAGTCGAATACAGGCATCACGCAGGCGCACTTGCTCTGCTAAATCGAAACCGCCTTGCACATAACCAGTGAAGTTAGCGCTGTTGGAAACCGGAACATAAGGAGGATCGAAATAGACAAAATCGCCTTTCCGGGAAGTTTCAATGGCCGTTTCAAAATCGCCATTAAGAATGGTGATATCATTTGAATTTAAGTATTGGCTCACGGCCCGAATGGTTGTGTCATTAACAATATTCGGATTTATATATTTTCCAAAAGGCGAATTAAACTCACCAGCGCTGTTAACGCGATACAGCCCGTTATAACAGGTTTTATTCAGGTAGATAATGCGTGAGGCCTTTTTAATGGAAGATAGTTTCTTAAACGATGCTTTCCGGTCCAATTCGCGAATTTGATAAAAATACTCCGATTCGTTTTTGTGACGTTTTAAATCGTCAATCAGTTCCTCAGGATGGTTTTTAATAACCTGGTATACATTGATCAACTCCGCATTAAAATCGTTGATAATGGCTTTTTGTGGTTGGATATCGAACAATACGGCTCCTCCACCTACAAAAGCTTCGTAATAGTGGTTAAAGTCCGTTGGCATGAGCTTGGTAATAGCCGACAATAGTTGGCGTTTTCCGCCAACCCATTTTAAAAAGGGCGCTATCGTTTGGTTCTTGCTCATTTTGTGGCTGCAAAGTAATAAAAAAAGCAGAACCACTTTCGTCATTCTGCCTTTTTGAAATATGTTATTTGCTGATTGTTTATCCTAGAAACATATCGGAGAACTCCTGCTCAAAGAAGAATTCTTCAGCTCCAAATGCTGGTTTTAAATCATCCATCCAAAGTGCTTTTTCGTCGTACTTGGCAAAGAACGGACGAGCCACCCAGTTGCTTTCGCGACCCTGGATAAACTCAAGGCAGAATGCTTTTTCGCCTTTCACTTCTGTTACTCCAACTATGCGCACTTTTCCAGGTGTGCACGACATGCTTGGTCCGCGCACTGTTCGGCAAATACCGCTAACTTTTTGGTAGGCTTTCTGGAAAATCTGCCAGGCATCAACCAATGAAACACCAAAGTATTTCTGTGCGCCTGTGTCACGAGCAATAAACATGTAGTAAGGAATCAAACCTAAACTCACTTGCTTTTGCCACATGGTTGACCAAATTTCGGGCTTGGCATTGATGTTATTTAATAACGGCGATTGCGTACGTATTTGAGCACCCGTTGCTCTAATCTTTTTAATGGCTTCCTGAACAGCTTCGGTCTCTAACTCACGGTAGTGATTAAAATGTGCCATAAAGGCTAACGAAATACCGGCATCAGTTACTTTCTTGAATGCACCTAATACCTCTTCGGCATCGCTATCGGTTAAATAACGGTATGGCCAGAAACCTAACGTTTTTGAGCCAATGCGGATATTCTTTAAATGCGGGATATTTGCTTCAACTAAAGCTGTTAAGTAGGCATCCAGCATTTTACCTTTCATCACCATTGGATCGCCCCCGGTAATTAATAAGTCGGTAATTTCAGGATGTTGTTTCAGGTATTCAATGACATAGTCAATTTCCTTCATGGCGAATTTCATTTCGTCCATGTTGGTAAATTGTGGCCAACGGAAACAGAATGTGCAGTAGGCATGACATGTTTGTCCCTGCGCTGGGAAGAACAACATGGTTTCGTTGTATTTGTGCTGAACACCCGTTAGTTTAACACCATTTAACTCAGGTACATTGTATTCCATTTGCCCGGCTGGGTGAGGATTCAATTTTTCACGAATCTTATTAGCTTCTTCTTTTATGGTTGCTTTATCGGCATCGCTTTTAAGAACTTCGGCCATATGATTGAAATCTTCCTCTTCCAACATACCTTTTTGAGGGAAGTTTAAGATGAAAATCGGGTCTTCCTTATAGTTATCCCAATCTATCAATTCGTCAACAACATAGCTGTTAGTTTTAAACGGCAAAACGGTTCCAACCACTTCAATGCTAAAAATGTCTTCTTCCGAAAGTCTTGCTATTTGCGGAATTTGTCGATAATTGTGCAGCGCATAAATCTTATACTTCATAAGCAATCTCCTTTTTTATTGATTCGGCAAATTTCGTGCGGAATCATTTGTTACTATTCCAAAACCGGCCATCTTAGAGAGTTGCTAACCTCCATTCCCACAGCAACATGACCGAAAGTTTCGGGGTGTTTATCATTACAAATGATGTGCCGCAAAAGTACAAAATTTAAAAATCAAATCAAAATTGTTAAACTTTCAGTTATTAATTCTTAAAAGTTTAATAATATCAGGTAGTTATCGCGCTTGAGTGTTAATGGTTTAAAAAAATGCTTACAATGATTAAGTATTTTTAACGAATTAGCTCGTTTCGATTGATATCGAGCTTTAAAAACACAAATAGTAACAATGTAAAACCCCATAAAGATGAACCTCCATAACTAAAGAATGGGAGTGGAATACCAATAACGGGAGCGAGACCAATAGTCATACCAATGTTAATGGCAAAATGGAAGAAAAAGATGGCAGCTACCCCATAGCCATAAACACGACTAAAGGTAGAGTGTTGTTTATCTGCCAGATATATTAAGCGCAGGAGCAAGGCTAAAAATAAGAGAACAACAGCTGTTGAGCCTGCAAACCCCCATTCCTCGCCAACGGTGCAATAAATAAAGTCGGTACTTTGTTCAGGTACGAAATTAAACTTGGTTTGAGTTCCTTGTAAATAACCTTTTCCGGTTAGTCCACCGGAGCCAATGGCAATTTTTGATTGATTGACATTATAGCCGGCACCAAGCGGATCCTGCTCTATTCCCAGCAGAACATTTATTCGTGTACGTTGGTAATGCGATAAAACATCTTCGAAAAAATAATCGGCAGAAACAGTTAGAATAATAGCACTCCAAAGGATTAATAAATAGGTTGGAATAAATTTATTAATGCGTTTGGCTATGGTTGTGTAAAGCAAATAAACACTAGTAACTAATATGGCTGGCATCAGCAAATACTCAAACTCTATGGTTAACTTCAAATAGGTATAGGCTGTATAGCTTAGGCCGAGTAAGATGGCTCCTGCAATAATAGCTTTAAATAATTCTGCTCTCGCCCCTTTAAAGTATAAGATAACCAGAACACTAACCACTATAAGGCCAATGATGGTGGCATTGGGTATCATTAGAGTGAGAGTTGCAACAATGCCAGCTATTATACCAAATGTTAAAATGTAACCCGTTAAGCCTTCGCGGTAGAAAACGATAATAAAAACGGTATAAACCAATGCCGAACCGGTATCATTTTGTAACAAGATTAACAGCATCGGGAAAAGAATAACGGCAGCGGCCTTCAGAATATCAGAGAGTTTCTTGAAGGAAAATCCATACCGGCTCAATGCTCTTGCTACCGCCAGGTTGGTGGCCATTTTTGATAATTCAGCCGGTTGAAAGCGAATTGGTCCAACCTCGAACCATGACTTGGCCCCATTTATCTCTTTACCAAAGAGCAGAACAACGATAAGCAGCAAAATTGTGATGCCGTAAAAGATATAAGCGAACTCTACGTAGAACTTACTGTCGGTAATCAGAATCATGCCAACAAACACGAGTGAAAAGCCTATCCATACCAATTGTTTAAAATACTCCTTACCGGTATCGAAGAAAACAGGATTTTCGGGATTAAAATTGGCCGCATAAATATTTAACCAGCCAAATAAAACCAAGAGGCTATATAGCCCTACTGTTATCCAATCAATGCTTTTATTGTAGTTTCTTGTCACCATGAATTAAGTCTCCTTCAAGCATTCGTTTTTCAGTCCATTTTCGATATGGTGTTGAAATGGTATCTGTTAAATATTTCTCAACCATCAAGCTCGCAATAGGTGCTGCCCAGGTTGCACCAAAGCCTCCATTCTCAACATAAACGGCAATGGCAATCTGTGGATCATCCTTAGGGGCAAAGGCCATAAAAATAGAGTGGTCGTCACCATGGGGGTTTTCAGCTGTTCCCGTTTTTCCACAGATACTAACACCAGGTATTTGAGCGATGCGAGCTGTACTTCCCGCGCCGCCCCACACAGCTAACTCCATACCATTAATAACAGGTGCAAAATGTTGCAGGTCAATGCCTGTTTCGTGTATCTCACTAAAACGGTCATCTATGGGTTCGTCTTCAATGTCTTTAATGATATGAGGAGTGAGGTAATGACCACGATTAGCCAGCATGGCGGCCATATTGGTCATTTGCAATGGGGTAAACAAAAGCTCCCCCTGGCCAATCGAAAGTGAGATAACGGTCAATGAGTTCCAGCTTTTGTTGTAATGCCTGTCAAAATAAGCGGAGTTGGGCACAAAACCTCTGTTTTCATTTTTAAAATCGGCCCCCAGCCTATATCCAAAACCAAATCTCACCAGATAATCTTTCCAGGCGTCGAACGCATCCTGTATATTATCATATTTAGGATTGTCCAGAATATCTCTGTATTCGAAACAGTAATAAGCATTGCACGAGTGTTGAATGGATTGTGATAAGTTAAGTGGCGACTCATGGTTGTGGCAACCAACTGAAAGGCCTCGTGCATGATAACCCATAAAGCATTCATGAGTAGTATAAGGTTTAAGTGTTCCTTCCTGCAAGCCAATTAAAGCATTAATGGTTTTAAAGGTAGAGCCGGGAGGAACCCGCGATTGAATAGCCCGGTTAAATAACGGCTTTAACGAATCGGTCGCTAACACAGGATAGTTTTGTGAACGATCGCGTCCAATCAATAATGAAGGGTCGTAATTAGGTGCTGAAACCAAAGATAGAATTTCTCCTGTTGCAGGTTCAATGGCTACAATGCTACCCACTTTGTTTTTCATCAGCTGTTCGCCGTATTGTTGAAGTTCAATGTCGAGCGAAAGTGTAATGTTTTTACCGGCAATGGCAGCCGTATCGTGGCGTCCTCCACGAAAAGCACCTTTTTCGCGGCCGTGCACATCTACAAGCATGTATTTAACCCCCTTTTTACCACGCAGCTGTTCTTCGTAGGTTTGTTCTATGCCACTAATGCCAACGTAGTCGCCTTGAGAGTAATAGCTTTGATTTTTCAGGTCTTTTTCACTTATCTCGCCAACATAACCCAAAACGTGTGCCGATGATGGGTATTCGTATTTGCGCAGAGTACGTCCTTGTACGAAGAAACCTTTGAATTTATATAGTTTTTCCTGGAATGAACCATATTGCTCGGCCGATAACTGCTTCATGAAAACGGACGGCTTATAGGTAGATATTTTGCGACTTTTAATATCAGCACGCATCTGTACAAAGCGTTCGCGCAATTGCTCAATGGTTAAATCCAGCGATTCGCAAAAATCAATAGAATCAAAGGGCACAATATCGCGGGGAACCACCATCACATCATATACCGCCTGGTTCGATACCAGCAATTTGCCATTGCGATCGTAGACCAGGCCACGCGATGGATATTGTGTTACCTGACGACGGGTATTACTCTCGGCCGAAATACTGTAAGATGTATCATACACCTGAAGGATAAAGAGCTTGCCAATAAATATCAAACCCAAACCCACCATGATGGTGGCAATTAACAGTGTACGATTATTAATTCCTCCCACAGCTTACCTCCCTTGTTTCTTACCCTGACTAAATAATTGTGCTACCAAAATTAATAGTATTGTTAAAGCAGAACTGCTAATGACGCGCAGAACTGTTGAGAAAAAATGCGTTAACGAAAATACTTCGATAAAGAATAGAAAAGTATGATGTCCGAGTACCAGAATGATGGAGTAGCGCAAAAACCACGAAACACCGTAATAACCCATGGTCGGTATGGTACCAGGTTGATATTCTTCACGCGGTGCAAACAAGCGAAGCACATAGGGGCGCAAAAAGGCCATAAACACAGTGGCTGATGCATGCATGCCCGGCGTATTACTAAATATATCGACCACCATACCGGATGAAAAACCCAAAAGAAGTAACAACCAGCCGGGTGTTTCAAACGGAAGCGTGATGATAAAAAGGATATACAAGTAGGGATTCACATATCCGCTTAACTGAATATTGTTGAGCACCAGCACCTGTATTAGTGTGAAGAAAACAAAATTAAATATGTAACGCGGCAGGTAACTAATCATCTTCGGTCTCCTTTTCTAGTGTTAATTGTTCATCGCGCGAAGTGTGTCCTATCACTTCTACAAAAGCCAGGCTCTTAAAATCGACCGATAACTTAACCCGTATACGGTAGAAACTGGCTCCTTTCTCCAATTCAACATTTTCTACATTACCCAATAAAATACCTTCGGGAAATACTGATGAATAGCCACTGGTTACGACCAAATCGCCCACATTGACATGTGCGTGACGCGGAATATCCAATAAATAAACGTGCTGATAGGCTGTGCCATCCCATTCGAGCGAGCCAAAAAAGCCCGATTCTTTTAGCTTGGCTGATATTTTAAGGCGGGTATTAATAATTGATATTACTGTAGAGTAGTTGTCTGATACATTTTTGACGATACCTACAGCTCCTTTATTGGAGATAACACCCATTTCGGGTTCAATACCGTTTAATCGTCCTTTATTAAGGGTGATATAGTTAAAACGTCTGTTGGTTGAGTTGTTAATTACACGTGCCGAACGATAAATATACTCCTGCATACTTGTTGAATCGTTAACCAGGTTAAAGTAGTCGCGCGAAGCACGGAACGATTCTGGCATGCGGCTGCGCAGATAAGCATTTTCGCGAGCCAGATCTTCATTTATTTCCCGTAGCATCAGGTATTCGGCACCTGCATTGTAGCGTTTAAAAATACCGCCCGAAACGGAGCTTGATGAGGATAGGAAAGAGGAGCGCTGGTAGGCATTGTAGTTAACAACGAGCAAAAGAGAAACTGCTTCAATAATAAAAAAGAGAATGGCAAAATGATATTTTATAATAAAGCGGATAAAGTCTCTCATGTAATTATTCTTTTTTACAAAAGAAGCAACTAGCTTCTAGCTGTTGGCTTTTAAAATGTTCTCGACTCCGCTCGAACAGCTGTTAAGTGCTCATCGAGCGGAGTCGAGATGAAATAGTTAAGGATCGCATTTTTATAAACAAGATGTCGATAAAGATGCGATCCTTAAACTTCTGCCTTATTACCTGATAAGGTATGGCAAAATACGATGACGGTTTTTCAGTGCAATACCCGTACCACGTGCTACCGCATGCAAGGGATCTTCGGCAATGTGGAACGGAATATTGATCTTATCCGACAAACGCTTATCTAAACCACGTAATAAAGCACCTCCACCAGCAAGGAAAATACCGTTTTTAACAATGTCGCTGTACAATTCAGGTGGTGTTTGTTCCAGGGCCGACAATACTGCTGTTTCAATTTTCGAAATCGACTTTTCTAAACAGTGCGAAATTTCCTGGTAGGATACAGGTACTTCAATTGGTAAAGCCGTCATCTGGTTAGGGCCCTGAACAATAAAGTCCTGTGGTGGCTCTTCCAGCTCCGGTAAAGCTGAACCTACCTGGATTTTAATTTCTTCAGCAGTGCGTTCACCCACCTTGATATTGTGCTGACGACGCATGTATTCCATAATGTCAGCTGTCAGGTCATCACCTGCAATACGAATGGACTTGTTCGTTACGATACCGCCCAGCGAGATAACTGCAATCTCGGTAGTACCACCACCTATGTCAACCACCATGTTACCTTCCGGAGCTTCCACATCTAACCCGATTCCTAAGGCAGCTGCCATAGGCTCGTAAATCATGTGTACCTCGCGGCCACCGGCATGCTCCGATGAGTCGCGTACCGCACGTATCTCAACTTCGGTACTGCCGGATGGAATACATACAACCATGGATAATGAAGGAGCGAAGAGGCGAGGCTTCTGATTAATCATCTTAATCATGCCACGAATCATTTGCTCGGCCGCGTTAAAGTCGGCAATTACACCATCGCGCAAAGGACGGATGGTATAAATATTATCGTGGGTTTTGCCGTGCATCTGGCGGGCCTTTTCACCAATGGCTTCCAGTTTGTCGGATTTGCGGTTCAGCGCTACGATGGATGGTTCGTCAACTACAATTTTATCGTTATGGATAATAATGGTGTTGGCTGTACCAAGGTCGATGGCTATTTCTTGCGATAAGAACGAAAATAGTCCCATTCAACTTATATTTTTAGTGTTTAAAATGACGTTTCCCTGTAAATAACATAGCCATGCCAAACTCGTTGCAGGCTTCAATAACTTCGTCGTCACGGATACTTCCTCCCGGCTCAACAATGTATTTCACACCGTATTCCTGTGCCGCTTCAATGCTGTCGCGGAATGGGAAGAAGGCATCGGAGATAACAACCGAGTTAGCAATGTCAACCCCTTCCTTCATGTTAAAGCGAGGCATGGTTAACTGACGCATGCTGTCTAAACGGTTAGGTTGTCCCATACCCGCACCAGTTAGCCAGAACGAACCATCGGCCTGTTCTGTCACTACCGCAATGGCGTTACTTTTAAGGTGCTTACAAGCGGTGATGCCAAACTTGGCCAATTCCATTTTGGTGGCATCAAATTGCTTGTCGGTTACGTTTTTAAAATCTGAATCCACACCTTCATCTTCATCCTGAACTAAAATGGCACCACTTACCGAGCGAATCAACTTTTCACCCGTGATCTCATTTTTGATAGGCGTTTCCAATAAACGAAGGTTTTTCTTCTTGCCGAAAACTTCTAATGCTTCAGGTGTATATGCCGGAGCAATGATGATTTCAACAAAGCGCTTGGCAAACCATTCAGCTATTTCACCGGTAACGGTATCGGTAAAACAGATAATACCACCAAAGGCAGAAATTGGGTCACCGGCCCAGGCCAGCTCCAACGATTTCATAATGTCGTTCGTTACGGCCAGTCCGCATGGGTTTAAGTGCTTCACCACCGAAACAGCTTGTTTGCCTTCGATGTGAGCTACCGAGTGGTAGGCATCGCTACAAGCTTTCCAGGCCGCATCGGCATCCAGCATATTGTTATATGAAAGTGCCTTACCTTGCAATACATTGGCATTGGCCAACGAAGCACCTTCTTTCACATTGTTGTATTTGTAGATAGTAGCTTTCTGGTGTGGGTTTTCACCATAACGCAATACATCGCCGTTGTTAAGGCTGATGCGCTCCATGTCTTCTTTGTCTTTGTTGAAGAAGTTAGAGATGGCTGAATCGTAGTGCGACGAAACACCAAAGGCAGCTGCAGCAAATTTGAAACGATCTTCTAATGATGATTCACCATTCTGCTCTTTCAAAATCGCCAATAAGTCGGCATATTGGTCTTTTGAAGGAACGATGATTACATCTTTGTAGTTTTTAGCAGCGCCGCGAATCAATGAGATACCACCGATATCAATCTTCTCGATAATATCCTGAAGCGGTGCTCCCGAAGCAACGGTTGCTTCAAACGGATAAAGGTCAACAATCACCAAATCAATCTCAGGAATTTCGTATTGAGCTAACTGCTCTAAATCACCTTCATTATCACGGCGGGCCAAAATACCTCCAAATACTTTTGGGTGCAATGTTTTAACACGACCACCTAAAATAGATGGGTAGCTGGTTAAGTCTTCAACGCGCTCACAAGGCACGTCTAAACCCTCGATAAAAGCCTGTGTTCCTCCTGTTGAATAGATAGTTACTCCCTGTTCATGGAGCGTTTTGATGATTTCGTCCAGTCCGTCCTTATGAAAGACGGAAACCAATGCCGATTTTACCTTTTTTAAAGTATTCATTTATATCCGTTTAGTTCTTTCACGCAAAAATAAGAAAATAAGCAATGCCAACAAGGTGCTTGAGCTAATTAAATTAGAACGATTTTAGATTGGGAAAGGGTGTTCTATTTAGCACAGAGATGCAGGGGCATGGAGATATTTTTTATTACGGTGCAAAATGGAGTAACCTTGGGCGCATATTATTGTGGATGACAAGATTTTATCATTACATCTGAGCCTTTCCGTTTTGACGGAGTAAATATTTATTTAACACCTCTTCCCAGCCTTTCCGCTCTGGCGGAATAAATCCTCCTCAAGGAGAAGGAGTAGAGTACGTTGCATAGCAGAGAACTTTAATCAAGTCTGCAGGCTTTCAATGGTCCGCGCTCCCTCTCCTTGTAGCTACTCTTTATACGCTTTATTGTAAAATAGAATTATAGTATTAACGGTATCAATGTGTTATCGCCGAAAATACACCTCTCCTCAATCCTCTCCTCCAGGAGAGGAAGAGCTAATCTGGGAAGAGCAGTGCATTAAAGAAGAGGCTATTGCCTTTCAAAGGGCGGTCTCCTTCTCCTTCAGGAGAAGGTCGGGATGAGGTGATTATTTTTTGTATAATGCATTAAATACATGGATATTGAACAATAATACAGGTAAAGGGTAGCTCCTGTTAGGAGAGGACTGAGGAGTGGTGTTTAGTTATCTTAAAAATGAATGATGCAAAGCACACCTGCGGTTATAAATTGCTATATTCGGTTTTCCTGAACTAAAGGCTATGAAATATAAACTAAAACTCGCACACGATTTAAACCTGGAACAGTTGAAAGCAAAAATAGACGCAGGCTACCGCTTTAAGGTTTTTCAGTATTGCTTTTCGCCCATTTTTGCGACTTATTTTCCTTTTTCACCAGCCTTCTTAATAAAAGATATCACCGACGGCAAAGCACACATGAAGAAATATAACTGGATATCTGCCGTGTTTGGTTGGTGGGGTATATATGGAGCTTTATATACCATTAGGGCCCTTAAGCTGAATGCCAAAGGGGGGCTGGATGTAACGGAAGATGTTATGCTGAATATTACTGAAGAAGACCTTCAAAACAAGTGTGTTCACTTGCGCGAAACAACCCTTTTGTACCGAACACCAGCCCGCAGTGATATTAAAACCATGTCGAAGCTGGTGCGTGATTATACCTACGATTATAATCTGAAAGAATGCTACGCGGCCTGGTCATTAGAGTACGATAATGTGTTTTGTGTTGGACTGAAAACCGACAATGATTTTGAGAAGTATGCTAACGCTTTTCATCAACATTTGAGTAAGAAGTTTTATAAGCACATACAAATCGACCTTATTGATTTAAATGAAGAAGTGGAGAGGGCGATGCAGCTGCGTAAGCAAGGTGTAACCGTAATTACACGTTAGACATTCTTTATAGGTCCTTATAACATTGCAATGCTATTGCACGCAGCGTTAGTTGAAGTGCTGCCTTTATTTTTTCTTTTTCTGGTGTACAAAATTATAGAGATTAAGCAAACCTGCCCAATAGCCTGGTGATTGAATCGCTATTGGTTGGGGCAGTAGAATAGCTTACTTGCTTAAATTCGTACCAGAGATAGTCATAAATACCAAATGGATTGTGTTGGTGAAAAGGAAAACGGGGGATGCCCCATTTATCTGGGTCAAACCAGCTGCCTTCAATTAAATTTGATTCAATAGTTTGGCTAATAAATTCTAATGATAATGAGTTGGGATTGGAGAATACCTGTTCACCAAAAGTTTTGTAATTACCTTCGTCGCGATAGAGGTATTCGAATTTGATATTCTGCATTTTTTGTTGACGAAACTACATAGATATAATAGTTGTGTCAACGGACTATGAGTCACATTAGATTAATTTTGTTGTTCGAATATGTTTTCCTGATGCCATCTAATAAACTCCTGTTTTGGTAGGTACTTTTCAGGCAGCGTAATTCTTTGATTCTCTATTTGACCAAAGTGAGAATTGAAGAATTCTCTAGTTGAGAAATCTTTAAGATTTGAAGATATTATAACTTTATAGGCCTTGTCGAGAGTAATAAGTCCCTTGTCAAAAGCTTTATCGTATAATGCTGAAAAGCAAATGCCGTTCGAAGGATTTAAACGATTTCTTTCATCTTGCGCCCAAGGTTTAATGTGGCTGGCAATTAAGAGTGATGGGATTGAAATCCCAGTTATCGCACATGTTGAGTTGTAATTTGTAAGCACAACTTCCCTAAAAAAATGCTGATTGACCCTCGTTTTAATATAACTTGTGCGCTCTTTACCTTTAAATGAATTAAGGATTGGTAGTTTATCTTTGTATTTTTCTTCGATAGGCCTGTTCTCTAATTGAGCAATAATATTCTCACTCTCAAAAACCAATTCTTCCTGATTGCTATAAAATTCATCGAATATTTCACGATCAGCTTTGGCTGCATTAGTCATTCCTTTTATTCCTCTTGCTTGAAGTATTGGATCAAAACTTGCAAAGTTTGAGAGCTTTAGTCCAACTGCACTAGGTGTTCTGTTAATTAGTTGAGCTAAAGCAACAATTTTAGGATTTCTTTGATGAATTTGTCCGAATGGTATTTGTAGGTATAAATTGAAAGCAGCAATTAGTTCTTGACGTGTCCAGTTTTTACGAGTCATTGTTAAGAATTTGAAGGTAGAATCAAACCAAAGATAATATATATGTTTATTAATGGTGTTCCTGCTTGTCGATTAATTCAACAAGTATTAACTAAAAGGGGCAAAGTATAATATTACATCTATGTTACTGTTTAAGGTCTGTAGCTGAATAGTATTTAAATGTAATGGTTATTCGGCCTTCGCAAATTGAATAAGTTGTGGATTGTTCCGAAGACAAAAGTTTTCAGTTCTTTTTGAGTAAAATTCGAATATACGCATTCGTGTCAACAGATAATAAATCGCATTTCCGGCCTGGTATCTTTCCCCTTAATTTGGCTCATATTGAACGAGCGGGTATCTTTATCGTGCACATCCATCTATCCTCAAAGTTACATCTTTCTTTTTCTCTGTGTTCATTGTGGTCTCTGCCCTTAAAACGCATATATGACAAAACTCATCTGGTTACCATAAGATATTTTTATAACTTGGAGTTTCGTTTAACCAGAAAAACCAACCCCATGATTAAGAAGTGCTTGATACTCGAGTGTCAAAAGAAGATACAGCGCATCGCTTACGAACAAATCTACTATTTCCACTATCAGGATGGCGCCATCACCATTCATCTGACCGGCAATAAAACGGTGTTGCATTGCTTGTGTTTAAAAGACCTTGAGGCTAAACTTCCCGTTTGCTTTACACGTCTTAACCGCAATGTTATCATCAACCTCAATCATGTGTCGGCCTATTTTAAGGCATCGCAAAAAGTGGTGATGGAAAATGGGCAGGAGTTTGACGTGTCGCGTCGTAATATTGTGTTTTTAATGGAGAAGTTATTGGCATAGAGTAAGTCAGAGTGAATTCAAAATCAAAGCCTTAAGTTCGTCAGTATTCTACAATATTTAAATGCAAAGCCGTTCAGTTTTTGACACTTCCTCTCCAATAACACCTCTTTACCAATATTATTGTTTAATGTGTTATACTCTTTTCAATCACCTCATCCCACCTTTTCCGCTCTGGCGGAATAAATCCTCCTTCAGGAGAAGGAGTAGTTTTTTGGATGGCAGTTGACTATGATTAAAAGTACAGTCCTTCGAGTTATGCACTTCCTCTCCTGGTAGGAGAGGACTGAGGAGAGGTTGTTTAACAAACAGTTTTAGAGGTTTGGTTTCCACGTCATGCGATAATCACTTCATCCACCCTTTCCGCTCTGGCGGAATAAATCCTCCTCAAGGCGAAGGAGCAGAGCATTCCGGCAGTGTGCTACAATAATTAAATACAGAGCCGTGCAGTTTTCTACACTTCCTCTCCTGAAAAGAGAGATGATTTTTTTTAAACCACTTCTCATATAAAATGCATAAACGCTGCTAACCACTTATTTCAGTATAACTGCCATTTATCCATAAAGCTCTGCCGCTTATGCAGGTTTTCGAGCCATTGTTAATCAGCAACAGACTATCAACTTAACTTGTGTGGTGTTTTATCGCACCTGCACAATGAAAGTTATAACAAAAACATGTAATAATAACGTTAATCAGTACACGAAAACAGACTCTCCATTAGTTGTAACAGTGTCGCAGTGTATTGTAAGGCTGGCGCAATGGATTTCCCCATCGGCGCAGTGGAACGTCCCGATTGCTCAACCGATTTTCCCATGCTCTCATATGGTTGTATCCATCGCGCAATCAATTTCCCCGTGCTCTCAGTCAATTTTCCCTATTGCGCAACGCATTGTAAGGGTTGCGCATGCATGGTACCGGATAAAAACAGATATTTTAAATTAAACCTAATAGATATGTCAAAACGACTTTTTAAATCAGAATCTAAATTCTTAGAGAAATCGCGTACAGCTATTACGAATGCCGAATCGAATCCGCTTATAAAAGCAGCACTTGCCGATTACGGCTTAGGTGAGGAGCAGATGGTGCATGGCAGGCAGCTATACAATTCGACCCAAAACATGTGGGACACGAATATTAAAGAAGATGCCGAGTCAACAGAGGCTTCGTTGGCCTATTCGACAACTTATAATAAGTTACAGACCTTATTTAAAGTCCATCGCGATAAAACTTTGATTTTCTTCAAACTAAAACCCGAATTATTGGCTAAGCTGGGCGTTAAGGGGAGTTTCCCTCGCAAGTACAACGATTTCTTCGATAAGGTTCGTCAGTATTATACCACTATAAAAAGCGATGCAGCCATACAGGCAGAGTTGGATAAAATTAAGGTTACGGCTGATATTGTTGATGAATGCCTGGTATTGCTAGAAGAACTTCTGGCTAAACGTTCGCATTTCGATAAAGAGCTTGCCGAATCGCAGGATATGACAAAAAGCAAAAATGCTGCTTTATTAGCCCTTAAAGAATGGATGGATGAATTTTATATTATAGCTAAGGTGGCTCTATACGACCAGCCTCAATTGCTTGAAGCACTTGGTGTTTTTGTCAGAAGTTAATTTCAGCTCGTGTAATTATTTTGCTAAACCTGTCAGTATTCCCAACCCTGACAGGTTTTTTTGTTATTACCTCACCCCGGGCTTTCCGCTCTGGCGTAATAAATCGTCATTAAGGGCTGACTTTGAAGTTTTATTGAATAAGAAAATAAGGTCTAACACCTCATCCCACCCTTCTCCTCAAGGAGAAGGAGTTGAGTGAATTGGATGGCAGTTGGCTATGATTAAAAGAGCAGACTTTCAGAGTTGCTCACATCCTCTCCTGCCAAGAGAGGACCGATGAGAGGTGTTTTAATAAACGCCTTAATAAAATGACATTTCAGTTTTGAAGTTGTTATTTCTTCTCTCTTCTAAATAAAAACACCTCATCGCACCCTTCTCCTCAAGGAGAAGGAGTTGAGTGAATTGGATGGCAGTTGGCTATGATTAAAAGAGCAGGCTTTCAGAGTTGCTCACATCCTCTCCTGGTAGGAGAGGACCGATGAGAGGTGTTTTAATAAACGCCTTAATAAAATGACATTTCAGTTTTGTAGTTGTTATTTCTTCTCTCTTCTAAATAAAAACACCTCATCGCACCCTTCTCCTCAAGGAGAAGGAGTTGAGTGAATTGGGTGGCAGTTGGCTATGATTAAAAGAGCAGACTTTCAGAGTTCAGCACTTCCTCTCCTGTTGGAGAGGACCGAGGAGAGGTGTTTATTTTAATCCTCCTGAATATTCAGTACCTTGAAGCCTATGACACAAGAAAATTTTGATAATCTTTTTTACGGTGCCTCGGCTAAAATCAGGGAAAATGCAAAATTGTTACGAAAGGAATTAACAACGGCGGAAAAAGTTTTGTGGAATAAACTTCGCAATCGTCAGTTGAATGGTTTGAAGTTCAGACGCCAGCATCCAATAGATATATTTATCGCTGATTTCTATTGTCATGAGAAAAAGCTCGTTGTTGAAGTAGACGGGCAGATACACAACAAACAGAAAGAATATGATGAAGGTAGAACTGCTGAGTTACAGCGTTTAGGTGTTTCTGTTATTCGTTTTACAAATGAGGAGGTTGAGAATCATGTAAGAGATGTGTACCAAAGGATATTAACGTTTTGTGAGGACTTGTGAAAAGTATTTGTAACACCTCATCCCAACCTTCTCTTCAAGGCTACTCTTTATACGCTTTATTGTAAAATAGAATATAGTATTAATGGTATCAGTGTGTTATCGCCGAAAATACACCTCTCCTCAATCCTCTCCTTTAGGAGAGTAAGTGCTAATCAGGGAAGAGCAGTGCATTAAAAAAGAGGCTATTGCCTTTCAAAGTGCAACCTCCTTCTCCTCAAGGAGAAGGAGTTGAGTGAATTGGGTGGCAGTTGGCTATGATTAGAAGAGCAGACTTTCAGAGTTCAGCACTTCCTCTCCTGGTAGGAGAGGTGTTTTAAGGATTTTTTTAATTAATAGTAGAAATGGTTTCACCATTTCCTGCTTAACTGGCGTTCTTCAACCTCTTGTCTGATGACTTCATTAATATTTACATCAGTGTCTTGAAAAACACAGATGGATGCGCCATACTCTCGTGCATACGAATTAGCAATTGAATCGGCCACATAAGCCACGTTGAAATATTGCGCTGTCTCTCTGAATTCTTCTTCTACAACGGATGCGCTAATCACGCGTACTAATTGTGTATATGGCTTCTCGAGCTCAAACCAATTGACATAATCGGCGTTAAAAGATACTGCACGGATACCTTGCCTGCCATAAAAGTTAACAGCACCGGCTTGTCCATAATTGTCACATAACACAAGGGTTGAGGGCTGGTTATCCAGATGGCTGTGGACGGCATCCAATTTTTGTGCCAACTCTTGCCAGCCCAGCATATCCGCAAAATCTTGAGGTAACTCATGGTCTTTGCCATCTTCCCAACGCAAAAGTCCCATTTCTTTATATCGGCTTTGGTTGGTCATGATATACTCAGGCGTTTTATTGGGGTACAAGACATCGTATGTATAAACAAAATAAAATATGGGAGATGCTAATAAGAAGGCATAAGCCATCTGTCCCCATCTTTGTCGAAACCACCTCGAAATATAAACCGAACCCACTGCAATGTATATCGGATATAAGCCAATGGCATAATAATCTTTGGCTTTTAAGTAAGTGTATAATGTCAGTACAATTATCATTAACCAAAAAAGTGAACGAAACTTGTTAAACGGTTTGTAAAACCACAAACTCCAGAGGCCAGCCACTATCACAAACAGGGAGCCGGTAAAAAACAATGGCTGTGTGCTTAAGAATGTCAAGCGATTAACGTTAATCAACTGGGTGGAGGCCAGTTCATTCATATGGTGTAATACCGGGAAACCATTTTGATATTGCCAGATAAGATTTGGTGCTACGAGCAATAAGGCTAGTCCGCCAGCCAGGTATAATTCCCTCCTTAAGAATATCGTACGTTGTGGGCTTAATAGCAATGCCGGTAATAAGCCCAACATTAAAAAAGCCATGTTGTATTTATTAAGAAAACCGAATGCTAAAACTATTGCTAATGCGTAAAGATATTTTGGTTGTTCATCTTTCAGGTAACGGATAAGGAAATATGAAACCAGTGTCCAACATAGTACATCAAAGGAGTTGGGCTGGTAAAGCGTATTAAGGCGTAACAGTACTGAAAACAACACCCCAAAACCGCCTAATAATTTGGCTCGCAGGTCACCACCTAAATATTTGATGCTACGCCAAACTACCATGAGAGTCAATGCGCCGAACAGAGCCGGAAAGAACTTCACCCAAAACACCCCGTTTCCCAAAAACTTTATCACCAGTGATATCCATGAAGTAAAAGGCGGGACAGAGTGATAGCCCCAAGCCAGATGATTAGCCTGGTCGAGATGGAGGTATTCATCGCGGTGTAAATCGTATGCGCCATCTATCAATGTATATTGAAGGATAAATTTGGCCAGTACCAGCAAGAGTAAAAGTATTGTGTCTTTGGCTTTCATTTATAGGTTATTGGATGTTGAGTTGTTAAAGATAAGTATTTCAGTAATATGCGAAATCACTTATTTACAAGAGAGTTAATAGTATTTGTTCGAACCAGGGTTACTAGTTTTTTCATGTGTTATAACCTCATCTCACCCTCCTCCTCAAGGAAAAGAAGTAGTATGTTGGAGGGCAGTTGGCTATGATTAAAAGTACGGTCCTTCAGAGTTGCGCACTTCCTCTCCTGCCAGAGCTGGTCCCGCATTTCGGGAAGAGGACTGAGGAGAGGTGTTTTAATAAAAGTCTTAAAAATGAAATTTCAGTTTTGTAGTTGTTATTCCTTCTCTCTTATAAAAAAACACCTCATCCCAACCTTTCAGCTCTGGCCACAGCTAGTTCCACATTGCTGGAAGTGGACCGGGAAGAGGATTTTTTATAGTTCAGTTCCTTTATTTATACTTTGTACGATATGCTTCGAACTTCTACCTTATTAATTACCGAGCACTGTGCGCTAAGCGCTTTTTTATTACTAAAATTTTAGCGCTCTGTACTCCGGACTTCGGACTTTTTACTAATGACGCACTGTGCACTTTGCACTAAACACATTTTCGATTATCTTGCTTCTTCAAATAACACCAGCCCATGATTCTCGTATATAAATTTTTTAAAGAGAGTTTTCTTTTCGCTTTGAATGCCTTGCGCACCAATGTGCTGCGCACTATTCTGACCTTATCGGGTGTAACAATAGGCATCTTTTCCATCATATCAGTCTTTACTTTAATCGATTTTTTGGAGAAGCAGGTGCGCGAAAGCATAGAGTCATTAGGCAATAATGTGGTGTATATTCAAAAGTGGCCCTGGACGCCTCCTGAGGGTGAAACAGAGTATCCGTGGTGGCGTTATATGAACCGCCAGGTACCATCGTTGGAAGATTACGAGCAAATCAAACGCCGTTCGCAAATTGCCGAAGATGTATCTTACGTGATGTCGTCGCAAAAAATGCTGCAATACGAAGATAATTCCTACGATAATGTAGCAGTGATGGGCGTATCCGATGGTTTTGATAATATATGGACTTTTGAAATTGCCGATGGCCGTTACTTCTCACCCTATGAGAGTAATAGTGGTATAGCGGTGGCCGTAATTGGGGCTGAGATAGCGGAGCAACTCTTTCAGGGCACCGACCCCATTGGCAAGCGCGTAAAAATGATGGGGCGCAAGCTGATGGTGATAGGGGTGATGTTGCGCACCGGTTCCGATATTTTTGGTAACAGCCTCGATAAGAATATTATTATACCAGTGAAGTATGCACGTAACCTGTTTAACCTGCGCAGTGAATCGGTTAATCCGATGATTCTGGTGAAAGGAAAGGAAGGGTACACCTCCGATGATATGGTGGATGAACTCACTGGTGTGATGCGGGCCATCCGACGCATTAAACCCAGTGGAGATAACGATTTTGCGCTTAACCGCATAAGTCTGATTCAAAAGAATTTTGATAGTCTTTTTGATTTTATCGATTTGGCGGGGTGGTTTATTGGTGGTTTCTCCATTTTGGTAGGAGGTTTTGGTATTGCCAACATTATGTTTGTGTCGGTCAAAGAACGAACACGGATTATTGGTATTCAAAAAGCATTGGGAGCCAAACGCAAATTTATTTTGCTTCAGTTCCTGATTGAAAGCACAGCCCTTTCGTTGTTGGGCGGATTAGCTGGTTTGCTGATTGTGTTTGGAATTGCTATTTCCATTAGTCTTATTACTGGATCAGAGATGGCACTGACCTTGCTTAATATTATGAAGGGAATAGGTATTTCTTCTGTTATTGGGGTAGTATCAGGCTTTATTCCTGCCTGGAAAGCATCGAAGATGGATCCGGTGGAAGCTATCAATGCTTTGTAAGAATATCTACGGAGAACTGACAAGGGTTATAGATGTCCTAAACAAAACCTCCATCTTCTTTTTTATTTTATTGTCAAGAAGTCTAACATCTAATAATCTTATAGTATGAACCTATTATTAATATCCAATTCAACCATGGCCGGTGAGGCCTACCTTGATTACCCAAAGCACAACATAGCTGATTTTCTTGGTAAAGAAAAAGTAAAGTGCCTGTTTATTCCTTATGCCGGAGTCACCGTTTCGTTCGATGATTATGAGGCCAAAGTCAAAAGCCGTTTTAATGAGGTGGGGCACGATGTGGTGTCAATCCACCATTTCGATGATCCGGTAAAAGCAGTTGAAGAAGCTGAAGCCATTGTGGTAGGCGGAGGCAGTACATGGCGTTTATTACGCATGATTCATGATAACAAATTAACAGAGCCAATTCGTAAGAAGGTATTGGGTGGAACAAAGTATATTGGCTGGAGTGCAGGTTCTAACCTGGCTTGCCCAACCATTAAAACCACTAACGATATGCCTATTATCGATCCGCTTGGGTTTGATGCGCTTAATTTGATTCCTTACCAGATTAATCCACATTACCTGGATGCCAACCCGGAAGGTCATGGAGGTGAGACACGCGAAGAACGGATTATGGAGTTTTTAGTCGTTAACCAGGAAACAACCGTGGTGGGCTTGCGCGAAGGGTGCATGTTTACTTATAATGATGGAAAAATTGGATTCATTGGCCAACGGCCATTGCGCGTCTTCCAATATGGTAAAGAACCATACGAAGTACAACCCCATGAGAGTTTTGAGTTTTTAGGACAGTAATTATTGTAATATAAGAAATAACTAAGCCCTGTTCATCACCTGATGAGCAGGGCTTTTTTCGATCATTATTGTATTCAAGAGTGTCCTAAAACGAAGTTTAGTCATCGAGTTACTCCAGAGATTGATCTACTCTTTATACACTATATTGTTAAGTGTTAAAATGCAACTTAGTTATCCATAGCCCTCGGTGCCGGGCAGGCATTATCTCAGTGAACGGTTTCTTTTCATGTTTTTGAACATTCTCGTTCTTGTATGCTCATGGCGACTAGTGTATGGGTATATGCTATTTAATTATGCCCTTTACCTGTTAAGACAATTCTACTTAATTTATTCAATAGCTATTGAGTAGCCAATAGAGCTATGAGGAGAGCAATTTTTGAAAACAATTGTTAAACTCCTTCTTAATTTGCTAACAAATGTAAATATATAGAAACTGGCATGTGTTTTGCTTTTCAGGGCACAGAACATTAAAAATTAGGAAACTATGAAGGACTTTTTCAAGACTTATAAAAATGACATTCCTGCAGGATTGGTAGTGTACCTGGTTGCTTTGCCATTGTGTTTAGGAATTGCATTAGCGTCAGGCGCACCGCTGTTCTCTGGTGTCATCTCTGGCATCATCGGTGGTATTGTAATTGGATTTATGTCCGATTCAAAATTAAGTGTTAGCGGACCCGCAGCCGGATTAACCGTTATTGTGTTTTCTGCCATTGCAACCTTGGGTTCGTTCGAAGCCTTTTTGCTGGCTGTATTTATCTCTGGTGTTATCCAGTTGATTTTAGGTTATGCAAAGGCAGGTGTTATTGGCCACTTCTTTCCCAGTTCAGTAATTACGGGGATGTTAACGGCCATAGGCTTGAGTATTATTCTGAAGCAGATTCCACATGCCTTTGGTTACGATCTAACAGGTATCGATACGGCAGCTTTTGAAGATAAGTATGGACATAATACTTTCTCGGAGTTGTATTATATGATTGCCGGAATACTGCCTGGAGCAGTCATCATCAGTGTGTTATCGATGGTGATTCTATTTGCATGGGATGGTAAGTTGATTAAGAATCACTCCGTACTAAAACTGATTCCTGCGCCATTGTTGGTAGTTCTTTTAGGAGTTGGATTAAATGAAGGATTTAAAGCGTTTGCACCAGCATTGGCATTGGGGTCTACTCATTTGGTGTCGTTGCCCGAGATGAGTGGTTTCAGCTCGCTGGTTAATGAGTTGCGTTTTCCTCAATTAAGTGCTATTGCTAATCCCGATGTGTGGGTAGTGGCCTTTACAATTGCTATTGTTGGTAGTCTGGAGTCACTGTTAAGTTTGGATGCATCAGATAAAATTGATCCTAATAAACGTATTTCATCTCCTAACAAGGAGTTGAAGGCGCAAGGTTGGGGTAATATGTTGGCCGGATTGGTTGGTGGTTTGCCTATGACAGCGGTTATTGTGCGAAGCTCTGCTAATGTTAATGCAGGTGGTAAAGGCAAAATGTCTGCGGTTTTTCATGGTGTATTATTATTACTAAGTGTATTATTCTTTGCACCGTACTTAAATTACATTCCGTTATCGGCTTTGGCAGCAGTTTTGATTCATGTTGGTCTGAAGCTTAATAAGCTATCTATTTATAAAAATGCCATTAAGCAAGGAGCCAATCAGTACATACCGTTCTTTGCAACTATTATCGTGATATTGTTGACCGACCTGTTAAAAGGTATCAGCTTTGGTATTATAATCGGATTTATATTCGTTTTGAAGTCGAATTTCCGTTCAGGTATTACAGTTTCTAATATTGGAAATAACTACATGATTTCAATTTCACGTAACTTGTATTTCTTCAATAAAGCACAGTTGCGTAGAACGCTGCAGCATCTGCCCGAGAATATTAACCTGTTAGTTGATGGTACCGAAGTTGATTTTATCGATAACGATATCTTGACTGAAGTAGAGGATTTTTGTGAAGGTGCAGGCGATAAAGGGATTAATGTTACCATCAAGCAGAGCGAAACGGCACTTGTTCCAATGTTCAGGAAAGAAGCTGCCTAATGTTTAACTCATTAAAACGATGTAAGAATGAAATCATATGATCAAATATTTTTAGCCAATCGTGCCTGGGCTCAAAGCCTTAAAAGTGCCGATAAAGAGTATTTTCAAAAGATGGCTCTCGGGCAAACGCCTAAGTACTTTTGGATTGGATGCGCCGATAGCAGGGTGTCAGAAACAGTAGTCACCAAAAGTCAGTTGGGCGAACTGTTTGTGCATCGCAATGTGGCTAATCTGGTAAATGAAAATGATACTAACCTGTTGGCATCGTTACGATATGCAATTGATTACCTGAAGGTGAAGCACATTGTTGTTGCAGGTCACTACAGTTGTGGTGGTGTAAAAGCAGCTTACGATGGACTGGAAGATCCATACATAACAGATTGGGTGAGCGATATCAAAAGTACTTTGAATGCAAATGGGAAAGAGATTGAAGCAATCGAAGGAGATATGAATCGTATCGATCGCCTGGCCGAACTGAGTATTATGAAACAAGTGGATAAGCTGGCGTCGATGGATTTAATTAAAGATGCGTGGGCAAGGGGACAACGCCTGTTTATTCATGGGTGGATTTTTGACCTGTCAACGGGGGAGTTGAATTCACTAAAAGAGATTCATCCGGATGATATGATTCAATAATAGCAGTTTAGTTTTACTTTTCGTTTAAGGGTTGTCATTTGCATGGCAACCCTTTTATGCTTCCAACATTCATATGATTTTTTCAAGATTTCTCTCTCTTTGTGTAAGAAGAGCGCCTGCGGTCATCATTTATAATTTGTAATGAGTTTCATGTTTCACCATATTACTACAATCAACGATCCCGTATTTATGGAGCTATGGGAGTTGTATGAGAAAGCTTTTCCTCTTTTGGAAAGACGTACATTGACTTTACAGAAGCTGATATTAAATCATCGATCTTATTATTGTAATGCGATTTTTATTGATAACCAATTCGTAGGTTTAATATTATGGTGGCAATTAGGTGATGTTATTTATATCGAACATTTTGCAATCGAAGAAGAAGTCAGAGGGAACGGTATAGGGATGGATGTGTTGGAAGCTTTTAAGAATAAAGCAGGCAAACGAATAATTCTTGAGGTGGAGTTACCCACAACAGAAATAGGCCGGAGGCGGATAGAATTTTATCAACGAGCAGGATTTAGTTTAAATACCTATAAGTATTTCCAGTTGCCATTGCGACCTAAAGCAAAAAAGGTTGAGCTTTTACTAATGTCTTATTCCGAAACATTATCTCTACATGAATTTAAAGAGTTTACAGGTTCATTCAGAAACATCTGTTTTGAACCGTTTAAGCACTTGATTGATGTTAATGAGATGCAGTGAGTCGAACGCTATTGGGTTGTTGAGCTATTTATTAAACCGGTCAACAATAACTGCACAAGCGGCATCACCTGTAATATTAAATACAGTCCTCAGCATATCAAACACGCGATCTAAGGCATATAATAGTGGTAATCCCGAAATGGGGATGTCGGCTGAAACTAAAACGGCCACCACTAATAATGAAGGTCCGGGTACGCCTGCCTGACCTATTGAGCCAACTGTTGAAGTAACCACAATGGCAACGTATTGAGCAAATGTCAGGTCAATTTCAAAAAGTTGAGCAAAAAACACCGCAGCCAGTGCATAATACAAAGCACTACCAGTCATGTTGATGGTGGCGCCGAGTGGTAACACAAATCCCGATGTAGCTTTACTTACTCCCAGCTCTTCTTCACAAACTTCCATGTTCACGGGCAATGTTGCCATCGATGACCTGGTTGATAAAGCAACGATTTGTGCTTTGGTCATCTTTATAAAAAATTGCCTGATGGAAGCTTTTGAAAAAAGTTTCAGAGTGAGTGGATAAAGTACTAATAAAATAAGGGCGCCTCCCAGCAGGTTAACCCACATCAAGTCCAGCGCCATTGTTAATAAGTCAAAACCAAAAGCACCAATAGATGAAGCCATCAGCCCAAATACACCAACAGGAGCTGTCCACATGACGATTTTAATCATCCAGATAAGAGCTTCAATAATGTAGTTCATTCCATTCATTAAGGGTGTTTTCTTTTCAGTAGGTAACGTCGAAATGCCAATTCCCAGGAATAGCCCGAAAAAGATGATTTGAAGAATATTGCCTGTAACAAGCGATTCAATAGGATTTTCAGGAATGATGGTGATAATGGTATCCCAAAAAGTAGCATTTGGATGTGCTTGGGTTTCTTGTTGAGGAAACATTTCAACCACAGTGGCATGGTCCAAGCCTTTGCCCGGAGCAAAAACTTCTCCAAGAAATAAGCCAAGCGAAACGGAAATCACGGTTGTAATCAAAAAATAGGCAATGGTGCTGATCCCAATTTTACCAGCAGATTTGGTAGCACCCAATGAGGCTGCCCCTGAAATAATGGAGATGGCCACCAAAGGTACAACCAGCATTTTTATTAATTCGATGAAGATATCGCCTAGAGGTGCAAACATTGCTGCTTGGGGTCCCATAAAAATACCAATTGCTGTTCCGACCAACATGGCAACCAAAATCTGGAATCCCAAGTTTTTGATTAATTTCCTAAAATTCATAGTTAAAGTATTGATTAAAAAGCGAAAAGCTAATTTCGTTACTTTTTTGTTAGGATTAAAGCTTTTAAGGCGGATAATAATATTTGAAAAAAATGAAATTTATTATTCTTTTGTTAAAGGCAGAAAAAGAGGAGTTTAGATAGAAAACTAATAATTGACCACAAAAAACTTTGTCTTACGATTTGGTTCTTCCAAAAATACTCCCTTATTTTGCACCCGCTTTTGAGAACAACGGTTCATCTGAAAAGCAAGGGTGGTAAGGGTTTCGGCGCTTATTGTTACGTAATG
>NZ_JAFMVC010000120.1 GCF_025499605.1 Carboxylicivirga litoralis
GTTATGAATTCATCATCAACATTCTTATACTTTAATCTGATAATATCGTTCATATTAGCCCCATTTAAAAGGTAACTAAACAGCCATAAATCTTTTGCTTCGTCACGATATGAAAACTCCTTACATTCGTAGTTATATATTTTTTCAATTTCATTCATTTTCAAAGCTCTTTTCACGTTTTGACTTGATGGAAGTTTGTAACCACCTTCACCAAAAGGGTAGTAATCCTTTGATATTGCACCCTCACGTTGAGCAATCTTGAATATTGTCCTTGTAGAAGCCATATAAGTATTGATTGATGACATTGAAAGATTTTGTGTCACCATCCATTGTTCATATTTCTCTAGTTCATTTACAGTTAGTTCTCTAAAGTCGATTTGATTACTGCCAAAATACTTTTTTAGGGTTCTCATTGCGGTAGTGAATTGCGCCCAACTACACCACTGGTCATTATCTCCAAATTCCTTAATACGCCTTTCAAAATAGAATAGAATATTTGTAAGGTCACCTCCAGCAATACCAAATTTTGTTTTAAACTGCCTGAACGAAAAAGTTTCCAT
>NZ_JAFMVC010000121.1 GCF_025499605.1 Carboxylicivirga litoralis
ATGGAAACTTTTTCGTTCAGGCAGTTTAAAACAAAATTTGGTATTGCTGGAGGTGACCTTACAAATATTCTATTCTATTTTGAAAGGCGTATTAAAGAATTTGGAGATAATGACCAATGGTGTAGTTGGGCGCAATTCACTACCGCAATGAGAACCCTGAAAAAGTATTTTGGTAGTAATCAAATCGACTTTAGAGAACTAACTGTAAATGAACTAGAGAAATATGAGCAATGGATGGTGACACAAAATCTTTCAATGTCATCAATCAATACTTATATGGCTTCGACAAGGACAATATTCAAGATTGCTCAACGTGAGGGTGCAATATCAAAAGATTACTACCCTTTTGGTGAAGGTGGTTACAAACTTCCATCAAGTCAAAACGTGAAAAGAGCTTTGAAAATGAATGAGATTGAAAAAATATATAACTACGAATGTAAGGAGTTTTCATATCGTGACGAAGCTAAAGATTTATGGCTGTTTAGTTACCTTTTAAATGGGGCTAATATGAACGATATTATCAGATTAAAGTATAAGAATGTTGATGATGAATTCATAAC
>NZ_JAFMVC010000122.1 GCF_025499605.1 Carboxylicivirga litoralis
GTTTCAGGTACTTTTTCACTCTTCTGTTCGAAGTGCTTTTCACCTTTCCCTCACGGTACTGGTTCTCTATCGGTCTCTCAGGAGTATTTAGCCTTAGCGGATGGTCCCGCCAGATTCACACAGGATTTCACGTGTCCCGCGCTACTCAGGATACTCGCCTCGCATGGCTTATTACGTGTACCGGACTATCACCGTCTCTGGTTCGTCTTTCCAAACGATTCCACTTCTAATCCATTTGATTATGCAAGTCCTACAACCCCAACATTGCCTAAACAACGTTGGTTTGGGCTGTTTCCCGTTCGCTCGCCACTACTTAGGAAATCACTCTTGTTTTCTCTTCCTCCGGGTACTTAGATGTTTCAGTTCCCCGGGTTTGCCTCCTTTACAGGATAGTATATCTTCAATATACTGGGTTGTCCCATTCGGAAATCTGCGGATTAATAGTTATTTGCACTTCCCCGCAGCTTATCGCAGCTTATCACGTCCTTCATCGCCTCTGAGAGCCTAGGCATCCCCCGTACGCCCTTATCTACTTTCTTTTACACACAC
>NZ_JAFMVC010000123.1 GCF_025499605.1 Carboxylicivirga litoralis
TTGTTTTTGTAATCTTGGATTCTTTATCCTCAGAATATACATAATCAGCTATTTGCACTGTGTCAATTGAATTCTTGATTTTGATTTTGGAGGATAATTGATTTAAGTTATCATACTTGAAAATCGTTGTTGTCTCTTTATTGAATGTTTTATTAATACTTCTTTTCTCTGTTAAGCAATTATTAATGTCATAGATGTATTTTGTTATACTTTCTATTGTGTCTAAATAAATTCCCCTAGCATATGGAGTTAAAACCTTATCTACGATTGCTAGATTATTTGAATTATATTTAGTTGTCATAATTGTCCAATAATCTTTCTCTTTATCAAACAAAACTTTGGACTTTTCCTTATTTGAATTAGATTGACAGGAGACTAAAAATATAATGACACTAATTAAAGTAATATTTCTCATCGTTCGTTTAATTTTCGCTAACGGTGTTTGCATGATGCTGTGGCCAGCTTTAATGGTGGCCATGCATTATTGCATGTTGTTAGCCCTCGTATTTTATTCTTTTTATTTGAA
>NZ_JAFMVC010000124.1 GCF_025499605.1 Carboxylicivirga litoralis
GAGAGCCTAGGCATCCCCCGTACGCCCTTATCTACTTTCTTTTACACACACCTAGTTGGTGTCTATGATTTTGATTTGTGTTGCCAATATGTCAAAGAACTTTTAAGCTCGAAGTCCGCAGACCGTAGTCCGAAGCCTTCTTTTCGCTTTCGTGATATCGTTGGAATCGAACCAACCTGAACCATTATATCTTTCAATAAATACTTCCTAATACCGTTTGTATTAGAAAAAAGTGGAGAATATCGGAGTCGAACCGATGACCTCCTGCGTGCAAGGCAGGCGCTCTAGCCAGCTGAGCTAATCCCCCATTTATTAGATTCAAGATTTAAGTATCAAGACTTAAGATTATTTACTGCTTGCAAATCGTCTTGTGTCTGTTGTCTTATATCTTGCGTCTTTACATGGTAGTCCCGGGCAGACTTGAACTGCCGACCCCTACATTATCAGTGTAGTGCTCTAACCAACTGAGCTACGGGACTGTTGCAGTGTCGT
>NZ_JAFMVC010000125.1 GCF_025499605.1 Carboxylicivirga litoralis
ACTACTAATATACTAAAACGCTGGCTGGCAAACGGGGTGTTTTACGGACAAAAGTTACCAACAGGGACAAGTCGGACGCTCACATTTGAATTGCTTTTTATGGGATTGTACTTTGAGCTTATTAACCCATAAAAATGGAAGTTATGGCAAGGCAAAAAGGAGTGATTAAGTTGGAAGGGCGTGTTGGTGATTTGTCGTTTTACAAAAGCAATGGCCAGTACATGGCTCGTGAAAAAGGTGGTGTGGATGGCGATCGTATCAAAAAGGACCCGGCGTATGCCAGGACTCGTGAAAACGGTGCTGAGTTTGGTCGTGCCGGCACAGCTGGTAAAGAGCTGCGTAATGCTTTAAATGAAGTGTTGGTGAGAGCAGCTGATAAGAAGGTGTCGAACCGATTAGCGGCTAAGATTCTGAAAGCTATCCAGGCGGATACGACCAACCGACGCGGTGAGCGTAATGTGTTGGATGGTGATTTGACCTT
>NZ_JAFMVC010000126.1 GCF_025499605.1 Carboxylicivirga litoralis
ACTACTAATATACTAAAACGCTGGCTGGCAAACGGGGTGTTTTACGGACAAAAGTTACCAACAGGGACAAGTCGGACGCTCACATTTGAATTGCTATTTATGGGATTGTACTTTGAATTTATTAACCCATAAAAATTGAAGTTATGGCAAGGCAAAAAGGAGTGATTAAGTTGGAAGGTCGTGTTGGTGATTTGTCGTTTTACAAAAGCAATGGCCAGTACATGGCACGAGAAAAAGGTGGTGTGGATGGCGATCGTATTAAGAAGGACCCGGCGTATGCCAGGACTCGTGAAAATGGTGCTGAGTTTGGTCGTGCCGGCATAGCAGGTAAAGAGCTGCGTAATGCTTTAAATGAAGTGCTGGTGAGAGCAGCTGATAAGAAGGTTTCGAACCGATTAGCGGCTAAGATTCTGAAAGCTATCCAGGCGGATACGACCAACCGACGCGGTGAGCGTAATGTGTTGGATGGTGATTTGACCTT
>NZ_JAFMVC010000127.1 GCF_025499605.1 Carboxylicivirga litoralis
CTGTCGGTATTTGTGATAATACAGGTAGAACATAGATAAAAATAAATGCGGTAATTAGACTTATCGTTTTCATATGTATTTGTTTGGGTCATTTGCTGTACTGGCACCAACGGTAAGCATAAGAATAGTAGACGATTGCATGGCGCTTCCCTATCAAGTTACAAGAAAGTTGGAGCGGGTTACACACCTTGAAAATACTACTGCCACGGCTATTATTTTTATACATTGTACACTACTTACTTTTTATTTCTTGATATTGCTTAATGGTTCATTTACTGCCTATTAGCTTGTTTCCAATTTCGTTATATTACCCAAAATTCATATATTTGACATGTATTTGTATGTTAGAAAGTATATGAAGCGAAACATACAAAACACCCAGTAAATAAAGGGTTGTACAATATAGTAAAAAAACGAAAAACAGTTTGTATGGGAGCAAAAGTTAGTACGTCGATAGTTTTATATAAAAGCCAAAC
>NZ_JAFMVC010000128.1 GCF_025499605.1 Carboxylicivirga litoralis
ATTGGGTCGTCACTCATCGAATAGTCCGATGCTGCACCTGATACCGAAGCCTGAATTTCACGCTCGATGTCAATGTCGGCTGCCGGGAGAGCTTGCGTAATTGGGTTTAAGGCACGTAGTCCGTCCATTTCGTCCATTTCGCTGTAATCTTCATCACCGATAATGCCCTCTAATCCTTGAAGGATAGTTTTACCTGTGGCTTTTTTGATAATGGATTCAACACCTGCACCTGCTGCACCAACCAAGCCCAGCTTTACATACTCGTTTTTGGTAAACTGTGTACCAACCAAACCGCCCATAGTAACGGCTGCCGGAACGATGTAGGTTTTCATTTCGTTGCCCAACAAACCGCTAACGGTCTGGCTCTTTTCCAACTTCTTTAAAGCGTACTTGCCAACTGCAAACCCTGCTACGGCAGCAATGGGCTTGCCTATGTTGTTGGTAGCTTTCATAAAGTCAAT
>NZ_JAFMVC010000129.1 GCF_025499605.1 Carboxylicivirga litoralis
ATTGACTTTATGAAAGCTACCAACAACATAGGCAAGCCCATTGCTGCCGTAGCAGGGTTTGCAGTTGGCAAGTACGCTTTAAAGAAGTTGGAAAAAAGCCAGACCGTTAGCGGTTTGTTGGGCAACGAAATGAAAACCTACATCGTTCCGGCAGCCGTTACTATGGGCGGTTTGGTTGGTACGCAGTTTACCAAAAACGAGTATGTAAAGCTGGGCTTGGTAGGTGCAGCAGGTGCAGGTGTTGAATCCATTATCAAGAAAGCCACAGGTAAAACCATCCTCCAAGGATTAGAGGGCATCATCGGTGATGAAGATTACAGCGATATGGATGAGATGGACGGGCTACGTGCCTTAAACCCAATTACACAAGCTCTCCCGGCAGCCGACATTGACATCGAGCGTGAAATTCAGGCTTCGGTATCAGGTGCAGCATCGGACTATTCGATGAGTGACGACCCAAT
>NZ_JAFMVC010000012.1 GCF_025499605.1 Carboxylicivirga litoralis
ATTCGCAGTGATGCACTAAACTATTATAATTCAAAAATTCTTCTAAAAAGAACAAAATTGTACACTGGTAATACTGAGATATTAGCAAAGATTTCACAAGGAGATATTAAAGCATATAAAGCTTTGTTTTGTCAGTATTTCAGTGAATTAGTACAGTTTGCAGAAGGCTATGTTTTCGATTTGGACGTAGCAAAAGATATTGTGCAGGATGTGTTTATTTATCTATGGGAAAACCATGCCGAAATAAATATCAAGAATCTGAAATCTTACTTATATACAGCAGTTAAAAATAAGTGCATTCATTATATTAATCACCTTAAAATAAGGGATAAGCACAAGGTGTTTTTAATTAATAATTACCTGGAGGCATCGGATGAAAATATCGAGTATGATCCTGAAGTAATTAAACAAATTAAAGAAGCTTTAGAGTCTCTGCCAAAGGAAATGAAACGGATTTTTAAGGCCAAGTACATTTATGATCTTACAGTGCCAGAAATATCCGAAGATTTAGGAATCTCTGCGAATACTGTTAAAACACAATTAAAAAGAGCCAGAGCTGCAATCCGCGCAAAATTATTTGATCAGTAACATAGAATTATTTGATTTTTGTCACCCCATATAAAAACATAAAGGTCATAAGGGCATAAGACGCAAAAATATGCCTAAATATATTGAGATAGATACGAAGATTCTGTGGAGAGTTCATAAAGGGATTGCTACTCCTGATGAGCAACAACTGTTTGCTAAATGGTCAGGTGCCAACTCAAAAAACAGGAAGTACTTCAATTTGTTCTGTGAACGATTTGAGGCAGACAGGTCACAGCTGACAGATGAAGAAATTGAACGTTGCTGGAAACAGGTCTATTTTTCAATAAGTGTCAAAAGAAGATTATCAACTGTTTTCAAGTATGCAGCAGCAATTGCCATCCCTCTTTTGGTGGGATTAAGTATAGTCTATCTGACTGATACTTCGCAACCCAAATCAGCTGAGACAGAGAAGATTCTTCCGGGAGTTAAAAAGGCCACTTTATTTTTGAGTGACGGTAGCACATTAGCGTTAGATGATGTGCAAGATTCCTTTGTGTTTGAAGAAAATGGACAAGTTGTTGGAAAAGACTCACTGAATACACTTACATATTCTAATGCTCCTACAAACAATATTATTTACAATACCATTATGGTGCCAATCGGAGGTGAGTACAATCTGGTTTTAAGTGATGGTACGAAAGTGTGGTTAAATGCGGATAGTGAATTAAAGTACCCAGTGAGTTTCATGGGGGATAAAAGAGACGTTTTTCTTAGAGGAGAGGCATTTTTTAACGTAGCTCACAATAAGACGAAGCCGTTTTTTGTACACTCTGATAATTCTTCGGTGAAGGTATATGGCACCGAGTTCAATTTTATGACTTATAAAGATGACAATGTTGAGCAAATAACTTTGGTAAGTGGAAAGGTAGGAGTAAATATTAATGGTAAGCAAACCTTTTTAGAACCAGGACAGCAGGCTGAAGTACTCTTGTCGGCCTCCTCAGTTTCTGTGAAAGAGGTTAATACGGAGTTATATACAGCCTGGACTGGCGGAGAACTAGTATTTGAGAATATGGCCTTAAATGAGTTAGCAAAGAAACTATCGCGTTGGTATGAGGTGGATTTCTTTTTTGCCAATCAGAATGTGACACAAAAGCGATTTACTGGTGTTATTTCAAAAGACAGTGACTTTGAATTTTTTATGTCTTTAATTGAGAAAACAACGAATGTTAAAATAACAGTGAATAACCGTACTGTATTGGTGCAAGAGCAAAACTAAAACAGAGATGTGCTGGTAACACATCTCTGCTTATTTAAATAAAAGGGTAATCACATCAAAATCATTACCCTACGTATAACGTTAAGTACAAAATTATGAAAAAAAATCGGAAGTGGTATGCGCTTTTGTTTAAGCTTGCTGTACCACGAAAACTGTTGTTGATCATGAAAATCAGTTTCATCCTTCTCTTTGCTGTCTTTATGCAAATATCTGCGGCCGGGTTTGCACAGAAAGTTGTTATTAAAAAAGGAAACATCACCTACAAGCAGCTTTTTTCAGAAATACGCGAACAAACCGGCATTGTGACGATATTAAGTAATGATGAGATTGATTTGAACAGTGACTTGATTATTGAAAGTAAAAGCTTTGAACTGGAGCAGCTGCTTAATGAAATCACTAAAGGCACTGAGTTAACTTATGAGTTAATAGATAACTATCTGGTGATACGACCCTTGAAGCCTGAGGAGAAGCTGCGCATGGAGCAGGTCGCTCAGCAACCCGAAAACCGAGTACTTACAGGGACGATTAAGGATGAGTCCGGACTGCCAATACCCGGTGCTAACGTGTTCATAAAAGGGACACAAAACGGTACCATTACAGATGCAAATGGGGTATATGCCTTTGAAATTTCAGTGGGGCACGACGTTTTGGTGGTGTCTTTTATTGGCATGGAAACACAGGAACTGTTGATTGCTGATAAAAAGGTTATTGATGTAACGCTTATCTCGGCCATCAGTAGTGTTGATGAGGTGGTGGTGATTGGTTACGGTTCCACAAAAAGAGAGCGAATTGGTTCAGCTATCTCGCAAGTTAAAGCCGAAGATATCGAACAGCAATCGATTGGTGTCACTAGCTTCGAAAATATACTGGGAGGTAATGTCAAAGGTTTACAGGTGTCGCAGGGATCAGGAGCACCTGGTGCCTCTTCTACCATTCGCCTGCGAGGCATCACATCTCCTTTTTCAGGTGGTAATAATCAGCCTTTATATGTCATCGACGGGGTGGAATTTAATACCGATCAGGTGTCAGGAGCAGCTGCACAAAATCCTCTGGAAGCCATCAGTCCATCCGATATAAAAAGTATTTCGGTGTTGAAGGATGCTGGTGCCACCGCCATATATGGTTCTCGTGGCGCCAATGGGGTGATTATTGTTACGACAAAGCGAGGCCAGCGCGATAGTCAATTGTCTGTTACAATGGATGCCTCTTTATCCATATCCAACCCTGTGAAAAAGTGGGACTTATTGGATGCTGATGAATTTAAGCAATTACACCAGATGATTGCGGTAAATACCTACAATAAATTTGGTGGTACTAATGAAGTGGCTAACCTGATTTATAATGGTGATGGTACTTTTAATGACATGTATTACGATGCTGTTTTGGGTGAAACAGTTGATATGTGGGGTACCAGCAATACTGACTGGCAGGATGAACTATACCGGACCAATGCGCCAGTCCAGAAGTATAATCTAACAATGGCAGGTGGTACAGAGCGTACCAACTACTCTGCCACGCTTTACTATAATTCTGTAAAGGGGCTTATCATCAACGATATCCAAAAAAGATACGGTTCTAGGCTATCGGTTGATACCGATGTGAATGACTGGATGCGCCTGGGAAGCTCTTTAAACGTGAGTGGAGCAAGGAATGCTATTGGCCGAAATGTTAATGCCGGAAATGGTCCATTGACCGAGGCCATTGGCGCGCGACCAGATATGCCGGTAATGGATGAAACTGGATTTGGTTATGTACGTCAGGTTGTTCCAACGTCGTATACTGTCAGCAATGGTATTGTTAATTATACCACACTTCAGCCAAATATTGTTGCTTCCACCTTAAATGATAATGTGACCAAATCCTTATCGGTATTTGCCAATGGCTATGTCGAAGTGCAGCCGTTCAAAGACTTTAAGTTAAAAACTGACTTAAATGTCGCCAACTTTGTAACCAAGGGCAGTAACTTTCAACCCTTGGTAGCACAAGACCAGAATGTTTCAGGAGGTAACTTTAATAAGAAATATTTAGGCTACTCCAATGCCTTATCAACCACGTTAAATTTCCAGGCCTACTACACTAAGCAATTGGAGAATCACACAATTGATTTAATGGCAGGTGTTTCGTCAAACAAAGTGCGACATGAGTCAGAAAGCCATAGCTTTACGAATATGGCCGACGATGTTTACATGACTAATGTTGAAACAGGGCTTCATGAAAAGTCATCAGAAGCCAAAGCAGAGAATGTAATGAACTCCTGGTTCTCTCGCCTGCAGTATTCTTATAAGGGCCGCTATACACTCACTGCTAATATGCGTTCAGATAAATCTTCGAAGTTCGGGCCTGGTAATAAACGCGGCTATTTTCCTTCAGGGGCTGTTAATTGGAATGTCGCCCAGGAGAACTTTATGAAGAACCAAAAGGTGTTGAATGTACTGAAGCTAAGAGCTTCGTATGGTAAAACCGGATTGGCGAATATTTCAGACTTTACCTATCTGCGTTATTGGTCAACGCCCTGGGACCACATCAGCTACATGGGCAATACGGTGCTGTTGCCTGAAAATATCTACCCAAATGAAGATATTAAGTGGGAAACCACCAAGGAGTTAAATATAGGTTTGGATTTTGGCCTGTTTAATAACCGCTTGTATGGAGGTATTGATTACTACGATAAATATACCAGCGATGCCATTATGGACACACCCATTTTCCCGGAAACGGGAGCTGCTGTTATGTATGATAACCGTGCTGAAATTAGCAATACCGGGATGGAGTTTGAGTTGGGAGGTAATATTATACAAACAAATGACTTTGTGTGGAATGTGAATCTAAATATTGCCTATAACCGAAATGTGCTGGAAAGCATTGAAGGTAATGCTATTAGCCAGTGGGTAGTTGGCCAGTATGTAGAAGGTGAACCCATTGGGATTTTAAGTGGATTGCAAGTGTCTCATGTGATTCGTGATCAGGCAGAAATTGATGCCTTAAATGCCAAAGCACCCAGTGGCTATTACCAGGATGCCACAACAAGCGTGGGCGACTATCTGTACAAAGACAGGAATGGAGACGGCCAGATTAATGCCGAAGATAAAACGATAATAGGTACGCAAGAGCCTGATTTCTTTGGTGGTTTTTCAACCAACTTAAGTTATAAGAATTTGTCATTTACTGCCGGATTTCAGTACTCGGTAGGTAATGAAAAGCGTTGGTATAATGCAGCGGCCATGTATTTGACACCCGGAACATTTGCCAATATGGGACATGAGGCATTGTACGATACTTACACCGATGAGAATACAGATGCCCAATATCCAATGCTAGCATATGGAAACAGAAATAATTCTTATTTCAAGCGTATGATTAATGATGAGGTGGTGCAGGATGCTTCTTATCTTCGCCTGAAGGTGGTTAACCTGAGCTATAGGGTACCTGAGCAGATTACGGATAAGCTGCAGATTGAGGGATTAACTATTTATGTTGGTGGTACCAATTTATTGACTTTTACCAAATACAAAGGACTGGATCCTGAAAGCATGGCTCATCCATACAATGGTCCGGGAGAAACCGGTAATATTCTGAGTGGTGTCAGAGGTCAAGATGCCTATCCGATGGCGCGTACTTATACCATGGGGCTAAAGCTTACCTTTTAATTAACTAAACAGATTTAAGATGAAACGTATATTCAACTATATATTTATCAGTTTATTAGGCTTCGCGATGGTAGCCTGCGACTTATGGTCGGATGTGGACGAGGCCAAGCCTTATTATGTGCAAACCGAGGATGCTTCATATGCCACTCTAAAGGGTATCAATGCCAATGTAAATGGTATGTATTCACTAATGAGAGGTTTTCAGATGACAGAACCTGCTAAAAATGCCGGGCAACTAGCGGGGATTTATAATGACCCATGGCAGCAGGAAACAGACTATATGAGGGTGATGGTGACTGTTGATGATAACTATACGAACCAATACTACCTAAACTGGTATCAGTTAATTGCCAGTGCCAACTATCTGGTTAAAAACCTTAAGGATTTAGCAGAGGGACAGGTCGAAGGTTTATCCCTGGCCAGACGTGATGAGATTATTGGGGAAGCTAAAATAGCCAGGGCAATTGGCCATTTTGAGTTATTGAAACTATTTGGTTATTACTACGACCTGAACTCAGAGTATGGCATCCCAGTGGTGACCAGTGTATTGTCTGAAGCACCACTGCGCAGCAGTGTTCAGCAGGTGTATGATGCCATTATGAAGGATTTGGATGAAGGGATAACGTATGCACCGGAAGGGATAAATCGCCAGTTGTTTACAGTACTAACAGCCAAAGCAATAAAAGCCAAAGTGGCTTTGTATATGAGAGATTACTCAACAGCAGCTATTTTGGCCAATGACGTGATCGAAAATGGTGGATTTAGTTTAGAGACAAACTATACGGATATCTTTCTGGAGGGCTTTGCTTCTGAAGAAGTGATCTTTTCGCCCAATGCCATTAATTACGATGAGTACATTGGTCCTTCTAATGAATACACCAACAGTCCGTCGGATATGCTAAAGGCTTTGGCAGATGAACAGGTGGAAGGTGTCGGCAATGAGGCAACAGGCGAAGGATACGATGCACGCTATGCTTATACCCATGCTTGGGACTTATTGCCTCTCTGGGCCTATAATGGGAAGTATCCGCCTAAATGGGACTTTAATCAGCCAGGCAATTCATACAATTATCTGCGCCTGGCCGAATTGTATTTTATACAGGCTGAGGCCGAGGCTCGATTAGCCAGCGACGACATCAATGATTCTCGTTTTGTGAGTGCATTGTCACGGGTTAATCAGTTGCGCGATAGGGTGAGTATGGCGCATGCTATGCCAGCTGGTAAAGCTGAGCTGCTTCAAACCATTCGCATTGATAAAATGATGGAACTGCTTCTGGAATGGGGCGAGCCTTGGAGCGATATGGTTCGCTACCACTTTTTGGGTGATATTAATATATCTGCCATCAGAGGTTTTGAGATTCAAGACTGGCAGCTTACTTATCCGTTCAATCTTAGAACCTTAAATGCCAATACCCGCCTGGTGCAGAACCCGGGATACATAGGTGTTGGAGAAAGTAATTAAGGATAAAAGTTACGTATTAAATTAGTGTGTTGGTGAACTTAGAGTCATTGGCTTTGAGCTAGTGGCTCTTCGTTTACGATCATTTGATTTATACCACATCCTGTTTTATTGTTTGAACAGCACCTTTAGTGTACACCTATAGAGTGTACACTAATGATTGTGATGTTCTGAGTAACGCCTATTGCCTGCTGCAATTGGTATAGACAGTTACTTACACACTATTATACACTTATTAATCACAACTAAAATGAAAAACTATATAATACTATTAGCTATCCTGCTTGGTATTACATCCGGCATGATGGCGCAGGGAATACGATTTGAACATGGCGATTGGGCCCAGGTAAAAGCAAAAGCAAAAGCTGCTGAGAAAATTATCTTTATCGATTTTTATACCACCTGGTGTGGCCCGTGCAAAAACTTATCGAACAATGTATTTCCGCAAAAGCAGGTCGGTGACTTTTATAATGCGCATTTTATCAGTTATAAGGTAGATGCAGAAAAAGGGGAAGGACGGGAATTGGCTAAAAAGTTTGGAGTAAAAGCCTACCCAACATTAGTATTTGCCAATGCCAATGGTGAATTCGTTCACCAGGCCGTTGGGGGCATGGATGCAACAGCCCTTATAAGTTTAGGAAAAGCCGCTCTGGATCCTGAGCAACAGCTTTCCCATGTGATGAACAAGGATGAGGATCAAATAACAGATATACCAGCCTATTTGCGTCAGTTAAGTGAAAGTCGATTGGCTTACGAAGATAAATACGAAACCTATATTACTTCTTTAAAAAGGAAAGAGCTGTTTACGCAAGCAACTTTTGATTTAATGGTGGAGCTGGGAGGAAGGGAAGCTGCTGGCTTTACCTTCGATGTTATTTTTAATAATAAGAAGGCCTTTGCCAGAGCCATTGGTGAAGAGCCGGTAGATAACTACTTTTTTAATAAATATTTGACTAAAGCCTTTAAAGTGGCTTATCATGGTGGTGCCATTGAAACAGTATATGACGAAATCAAACAAAAGGGCTTTGATTTTGCCGACAAAATTCAGAAAACTTATCAGCTGACCAAGTACATATCGGATGGTAATTATGAAGTTTTTATAAGTGAAGCACCTGGTTACATACAGAAATATGCTAAAAATAACCTGGAACTCAAATATAGGTGGGTTTTTATGGTGGCTGTTCATTCAGTTTATCAATCGCCCGAATTGAAAGCTTATGTTCACCAGTTGGCGGATGAGTTAATTGCTCAGAACTATAAAGTGGCTGAGGTCAATGCCTATTTAGGACAATCATATGCTATGACAGGGGATTATCAAACCGCACTAAAGTACTACCAAAAGGCGGCCGACTATGCACAGGAAAACAATATAGACGGGGAATACCTTAAATATGCGAAGACGCTTGAAAAAAAGATTGCCGTAATGGAAAAAGGAGATTATAGCATCCATATTTCAGGCCTGGATGAATACAATGGGATGTGCATTAAACTTAGTTATGAAAGCCCTGATGAAATAGGTGAAATGGTTGAAGCAGGTGATGTGTTGATTAAAGAGGGGCAATGTACACTAACCGGCCATGTTTCAACGCCTGTTAATGCTTGGTGGGGATTATATGATGATGAGGTCTATCAGTACAAAGGAGGTGGTGTAATATTGGAGCCGGGGGAGTATTTGGCCACAATTAAAGGCAATGATATGACTGTTGAAAACAGCGTTTACAACTTTTTTATCTACCAAGCGGTTAAAAATGACCCGGCTTTTTCAGCAGCAAAAGAAAAGTTGGATACATGGAGTGCTAAGGAACGGGATTTAAAAATTCCGGAAGTCAAGAAGGATTATTTAGAGCTTATTGGCGCAGTTAATAATGCAAAAAAGGATTACTACATCAATACCTATAGAACCGCACTGGATCCAATTGTGAAGGTGATGGCATTTTATGTAGGAGGCCTTTGGGTGGATGAAGGTGCTGACGGAGAGATAGCAAAACTTAAAGCACAGCTGGGGGAGCATTATCTGTTAAAAACCATTATGTATCATAAAGAGCAGAGTGTAGAAGCTGAGGCTATGCTGGCCACTGTTGGGGTTGGCCAACAAATAAAACCCTTTGTGGCCAAAGATTTAAGTGGGCAGGCCTTTGAGCTGGAAAAGGTATTAAAGGAGAATAAATATGTTTTGGTGGAGTTCTGGGCCAGCTGGTGTGGCCCCTGCCGGGCAGCTATCCCACATTTGAAAGAGGTCTATAACAAGTACCACCAGCAAGGCTTCGAAATAGTGTCTTTCTCCTTGGATAATAAGGAGAGCTTGTGGAGAAAAGCCTCCGAAGAGGAGGGTATTCCATGGATCAATACTTCCGATTTGTTGGCTTTTAAAAGTCCCATTGCAAAAATGTACGGTGTTTCTGGCGTTCCATACAGCCTGCTGGTCGATCAGAATGGGGTTATCATTACCTCACAGTATGGCACCAACTATTTAGAAGAAAAATTGAAAGAACTAATTAAATAACCCGATGATGAAAACGATAAATTCTTTGTTTTGGACAGGTATTGTGGCCTTAGTTATTTTAAGCGCCTGTAGTCTGAATGCATCCTATAAAATTGCAGGTGAAGCTGATAACCTGGAAGATGGCGAGTGGGTAAAACTGACCAATGCCATTACCTACGAAACCATTGATTCGGCGCAGGTGCTCAATGGGCAGTTTCAGTTAAAGGGAAAAGTAGAACAGCCTATGCTTGTTCACATATATGTTGGTAATTACTTTCACCACATGGTGTTGGAAAATGCAAGCTATAAAGTTGTTAGAGGCAGTAACTTTATTTATGCCGATGGGGGCGAAATCAATAACCAGGTATTTGGCTATACCTTGGAAAATGACTACCAGAACCTCTTAAAGGAACATGCTTTAGCACCAGATCCGTTTAATAATCTGGATATGATGAATAAAGAAGCGGTAGAGAAAGCTCGCAGCATATTCCGAGAAAGAATGAATGAGGTACGGTCATATAAGAACGCCTACCAGTTAAAAGTATTAGAGGGCAACCATTCTACGCTTATCAAACTGTTTTTATTAGCCGATTATAATGATTGGGATAAATACGATGCGGATAAGCGAATAGAGTTATACAAGCAATATGAACAGGAACTGGGGCCTCATCCCTTGCTGATTTATAAGAAAGAAGAGATTTTGAGCATAAAGAAAGAAATGGAAATTCGAAAAAAAGTGGCGCCTGGTCAACCGTTTATGGAGGTGCTTGGACAAACTAAAGACGGTGAACAACTGAAACTATCAGAGGTCGTGGCACAAAATAAGTATACCTTGCTGGAGTTTTGGGCGAGCTGGTGTGGCCCTTGTCGTGGGGAGTTTCCACACCTGAAAAAAGCGTACAGTCATTATCACGAAAAAGGCTTCGAGATTTTTGCCTTTTCGCTCGACTCGAAAGAGAAGCACTGGTTTACAGCGCTGGAAGAAGAAAATGCGCCTTGGATCAATGTGGTCGACTACAAGGCATTTGATGGTGATGGGGCACAGGCCTATGGTGTAACTGGCATCCCGGCCAGCTTTTTAATCGATCAGAATGGAATCATTGTGGCTTCCGGAAAAGAAGTGAGGGGCTTTGGATTGGATGAAAAGCTACAGGAGCTTTTGGGAGAATAGTACTCAAATTTTGTTTATTCATTTCCAATGACATCTTATTATCTCGAATATGTAAGTGAAAATGGTGGCACAAGGTTAATTCATCAATGGGGTTGTCCTCAAATGAGACTTCGAATGGATTACCTATTGTTACTTGGTGATTTCTCAAATAGCGATTGTATTGATAGTTACGCAAAGTGGCATTTCCCAGCTTGGAATATAAAAAAGTGCAACTGTTGTTATTGTTTTTAATCAGTCAATCAGTAGGCTTAATAGAATTTATCCGTCAAAGGAGCCATTATTTGAAGGAGAGTGGCGTCCTACATATGGCAATTTCTCTAATCGAAAATTAAAGTTATGTGACTGCTGTCAACTCATGATTGACATAGACACAGAGCTGTAAAACAAATATTATTATTGATTATGAAAATTGATTCTCATTAAGTTTTGGTCATAGCATTATACGCGTTCATGTTTCGCTAGGGGGAGTTTTATACTCAGGAGGTCTCATTCTTCGGAATGGGACCTTTTTTTATTTACAGCTTATTAGATGGATGTGGAACTTGCAAAAACAATCCGAAAGCTATCTAATTGTAGCCGAGAGATGCATCAATAGTCAAGAGAAGCCCATAAAATTTCACGAGGACAGTGAAATATTACCCGAGAGCTGCTGCAGATGGCCCGAGAAGCCATGGAAGTTGTCCGAGGAGCCGTAAAAATGAACCGAGACCGGGGTAAGATTGCCCGAGGGCTTCAATATTTTGCCCGAGGACATAAAAAAATACCACGAGAGCTGGTCGAAACTTCCGCGGGATAGTAAAATCAATGGTTTTAGCTATTATATTTCGAACTCAGATTAATATTTGTAAAAAGGAAATTATAGAATATTGTTTTGAATCACATTTTTACTCAAAATCTATTGTATTCCTGAACTGTTTTGATATGCTTGTCGTGTATTTAAATGGATGAATATCAGCATTGCAAATTACTTTCCGATACAGAAATTTTTGAAAATATTACCCAATACCTCGTCTGTATTAATGTGCCCGGTTATCTCACCCAAGTAGTGCAAAACCTCACGAATATCCTGCGCCAGAAAATCACCACTTAATCCTGATTCCAACCCGCCAAAAACACGATTAATGGCTGCCAATGAATTTTGCAATGCTTCATAATGGCGTGCATTGGTCACAATTACCTCATCATTATCAATAGCCGACACATTAACTGTCTTAAGCAGCGCATTTGTTAAAGCGTCAATATTCTTTTGCTTTTTGGCAGAAATAGGCACAATGGCATCGGTTTCGGCTAACTCTTTAAAACTATCAATTGAGAAGCGATTGGATACAGAAGCATCATCTGACAAATCAGTTTTATTGATAACCACTATCAGTTGCTGATGTTCTTCCAATCGTCTTTTAATGTCGCTAATAGCATCATGTATTTTCTCATCGGGGTCGTTAACATCCAACAGGAGCAAAACAATAGTGGCCTTACTAATCTTATCATAGGTGCGCTCAATACCCAGATTCTCAATTTCATCTTTGGTGGCACGTATGCCTGCCGTATCAATAAAACGAAACCCAATACCTTCAATATTGATGGTGTCTTCAATGACATCGCGTGTGGTTCCATGAATATCGGATACAATGGCTCGCTCCTCCTGAAGTAAGGTATTTAACAGGGTCGATTTTCCGGCATTAGTATGCCCTACAATGGCCACCGGAATACCGTTTTTAATAGCATTTCCCAATGAAAATGAGTTGGTTAGTTTCTTCAAAAGCGTTTGAATATCCGTTACCAGTTTGGTCAGTTCATTGCGATTGGCAAACTCAACGTCTTCTTCACTAAAGTCGAGTTCCAGCTCTATTAAAGAGATAAAATTAAGTAGTTGAGTGCGAAGGTTAATCAGCTCATTGGAAAAGCCTCCGCGCATTTGCTGTAGGGCAACCCTTCGAGCTGCTTCACTTTTGGAGGCAATCAAATCCGCCACCGCTTCGGCCTGCGACAAATCCATTTTTCCATTTAAGAAAGCGCGTTGCGTAAATTCTCCGGCTGTGGCCAGTCGTGCTCCATTGCGTGTTAACAATTGAAGCACCTGCTGCTGAATATAAGGTGCTCCGTGACAGGCTATCTCAACAATTTCTTCACCGGTAAACGAATGCGGCGCCTTAAAAATACTAACCAATACTTCATCTATATCTTTTTCACCATCGGTAATCGAACCAAAATGAATTGTATTGGCCTTTTGCTTTGACAACAACTTACCTTGTTTGGCCGGCACAAAAACTTTCTCACATATTGAAATAGCTTCGGCTCCTGACAAGCGAATGACTGCTATTGCCCCCATACCTTGAGCAGTTGATATGGCACAAATCGTATCTTTTTGGTCTTGCATTTTAACTCCTGTTCATCAGTGAAAATTATGTGCAAATATAGTCAATTCATCCTTTGCAGTAGCATCTGGTGTTGACATACATTAACAAACAAGCTTTATTAAAATTGAACCCTCATGCTGTTTTATATTTCTATTTTAAATAAATTTGCCCCGATAGCATAACAATAAAAAAACTTGTTGGGATTACGTAAATGAAGAACACCTACTTTGATTTGATTGAGCAAAGTTTTTACTTTCCTCAGGAGGGTTTCGATCTGAAAAATGACTACCTCACTTTTCATGGCGTATCGCTTAAATACCTGATTGAAAAGTATGGAACACCTTTCCGTTTTATCTATTTGCCAAAGATTGGCGACCAAATCAAAAAGGCACGAAACCTGTTTAATCGTGCCATTAAAAACAATGCCTATAAAGGAAAATACCATTTTTGCTATTGCACAAAGTGTAATCACTTTAACCATGTGATTGACGAGGCTTTAAAACACAGAGTTAATATTGAAACATCTTCATCGTTTGACATTGACTTGATTCGTTATTTGCATAAAAAAGGCAAGATTAAAAAGGATATCATCACCATACACAATGGTTATAAAACGGATGAATACCTGAAGAAAATTATAAAACTGCAAGAGGCTGGTTTTTCGAACTCAGTCATTGTATTGGATAGTATCAATGAGTATGAGCGATTGTTAAAACTGAAAACAACACAAAAGCTTAAAATTGGTATCCGAATGGCGATCAATGAAGAGGCTCAGTCGGCTTATTACACATCACGTTTAGGAATTCAGCACAACAAAATTCTTGACTTCTTTAAAGAGAAAATTAAAGACAATGAGAAAGTTGAGTTGAAGATGCTTCACTTTTTTGTCGATTCAGGTATTAAGGACACACCATACTATTGGGGCGAATTTCAAAAAGCCCTTAAACTGTATGTCGAATTAAAAAAGGTTAGTCCCGATTTGGAGTCCTTTAACCTTGGCGGTGGTTTCCCAATCCGCAATCACCTTGGTTTTGAGTATAATTACGAGTATATGATTCATGAAATCATATCCAACATTAAAAACGCCTGTACCAAGGAGAATGTGATGGAACCCGATATTTACACCGAGTTTGGGAAATACACGGTTGGCGAATCAGGCGCTATCATTTTTGAAGTATTGGAGCAAAAACAGCAGAACGATACCGAGAACTGGTACATCATCAATAACAGTTTGATGAACACCATTCCGGATGCCTGGTCTATTCAGGAAAAGTTTATATTACTGCCGGTTAATAAGTGGAACAATGAATATGGTCGTGCCAACATTGGCGGAATCAGTTGCGATCATTCGGACTATTATAATTCGGAAGATTTTAACCAGGAAGTACTCTTACCCAGGTATAGCGATGATGATAAAGAACCACTTTACCTTGGTTTCTTCCATACAGGAGCATACCAGGATTCAGTAAGTGGGTATGGTGGTATTAAACACTGCCTGATTCCGGCACCAAAGCACGTTATTATCGACCGCGATGACACCGGAAACATAGTTGACACAGTCTACCGTGAAGAGCAATCTGTTCGTGAAATGTTAGATATACTTGGTTATTTGGAAGACGATGAGTAGATTTTTTGGTGAAACAGAAGAGGATTATATCTCTCTGGAAGAGGCTAATATCTTATTGCAGTCTGTTCCTTACGACGGAACGAGTACCTGGGGCAAGGGTGCCGATAAAGGCTTTGAAGTGTTTCTGAATACAGTTCCCAACCTGGAATTCTATGATATTGAAACGGACTCAGAAGTTTATAAAAAAGGTATACACATTTTGCCTGATATCAACGAACATGCATCGCCCGAAAAGGTATATCAAACGGTACTTGAGAAAACAAAAGAACTGCTTAATCTGAATAAGTTCCTGACCTTCTTTGGTGGGGAACATTCTATTTCTATTGGCATTATTGAAGCCTACCGTCAGAAATACAACAACCTGACGGTGCTGCAACTGGATGCTCATTCTGATTTGCGTCCCTCCTATCATCACAGCGAATACAATCATGCATGTGCTCTGCACAAAGCATCCAAAACAACTAACCTCGTGCAAGTTGGTATTCGCAGCATGGATGCAGTTGAAAAACCATTCCTCGACAAAACCAAGTGCTTTTTCGCCGAAGACATTTATGGTACTGAAGAGTGGATGGATAAAAGCATCGATCTGATGACTGATGATGTGTACCTCACCATTGATTTGGATGCACTAGACCCTTCCATTATGCCATCGACAGGTACACCAGAACCTGGCGGATTAGGTTGGGACACAACTATCCGTTACCTCAAAAAGGTTTTTCAACGTAAAAATGTCGTTGGGTTTGACATTGTTGAATTTGCCCCAATTGATGGTTTACATGCGCCCGACTTTTTGGTTGCAAAACTGTATTACAAGCTGTTATCCTATAAATTCTGCACAAAAAAATAAAGTACAATTATCTGCCCTTCGATTCTTTAAAATGCTCCATGTCATTTAAATGCAAATCGAGTGCGCGAACAGATATCTTTATCTCCCAACCAGACAGAAGCAAAGAAATAATCAGCAATAATAAACCTAATCCAAAGGCGTAAGCAGCAGGAATATATACCTCGATATAGATTAAGAACATCGATAATACACAAAACATAAGACTGGCAACTCCTAACAGTTGCATGTTCTTAATGAGGTAAAGGCGCTTCCTAAGGTTCATAATTTGGTCGAGCAATACCTGATCTGGATTGGCTTTGAGCTTTTCATACAGCTGACGAACCAAAGCGGCATAACCTAAAAAACGGTTGGTATAGGCCAAAAGTATTAATGAAACTGCTGAGAATAATAAAGCTGGTGTGGTCAATGTTAAGGTTTCCATGTTATTTTAGTTTATTGCAGAAACCTATTTCTACCAGCATTGTTTGGGGAATAGTGGTTTTTTAACAAAAATTAGCTAAACAACGCAAGTAATTCTTTGATACCTTTTCTTTCGAAGAATCGTTCTGAGAATATTTTCTCTGTAACAATTTCGTGTTGCCATGTAGTATGAAAAGGAATATGAACACCCCACCCGCCAATTTCAAGAACTGGTAAAATATCAGATTTTAATGAGTTGCCCACCATCAGAATCTCTGATGGTTTTACATCTAAGTGCCTAACCAATGATTTGTAAGCATCAACGGTTTTATCACTCATAATCTCAATATGATGAAAGTATTTTAATAAACCAGATTTTTTGAGTTTTCGTTCCTGATCCAACAAGTCACCTTTGGTTGCCACAATTAATTTAAACTGATTTGATAAATCACGCAATACTTCTTCAACACCCTCCAACAGTTGAACAGGTTTATCCAGCATCTCCTTTCCTATTTCAATAATATCATTGGTTTGCCGGGCTGTAGTCTGAAAGCCAGATAATAGATTGGCTGTTTCAATCAGTGAAAGCATAAAAGCCTTAATACCATAACCATAAACTGCCATATTAGCTATTTCAACATCGTACAAAGCTTTTAGCACTTCTTGCTTAGTCGCATACTCGCTCATCAACTCTACAAACTGCAGCTCTGCGTCTCTAAAAAAAGTCTCATTTTCCCACAAAGTGTCATCTGCATCAAAAGCGATGACTTCAATTCCTCGAACCTTTTCCACTTATTGTTTAACAAAATTAAAAGCGGCTCCCCGCTGATACAATACAAATGCTCCCATAACGATGGAATGCTTATCGCCTTCAAATTTAAGTTCTATTCCAACAGGTTCAAAACGAAAGGAGCCATTCTCGAAAGTCGTCAGCGGATATGCTGTATGTCCAGCTGTTTGCGCATATAATTGGCCTTCTTTCAATACTAAACTAATCACTTCAGGATATTCATCACTAAGGTAATTACCTTCAATTCTTTCCAGAATCTCGATTGGCATATCCACTTGTCGATTACTGAATTCTGGTAGTTCATAGTCATATTCATAATACGCATCCAAGGCAGTAGTGAGAATGGCATTTAAAGGGTAATTCATTCCATTACCTAAAACAGAGATACTCACACTATCATCCGGGAAATAAGATAAATGACTTTGAAAGCCATCTACGTTACCATTATGTCCCAATGAGTATTTATTCCGGTAAGGATATTTAAAAACACCTCTTCCAACCCCATCATTCATCGCCACTAAACTATCTAATGACACCTCGTTAATAATGCGTTGCTGAAATAGTAACTGTGCAAACACATTTAAATCACGGGCATTGGCAATAATAGCCCCTGCTCCTCGCGCTAAACTCATGTCGGTCTGCGGTATTTGCTCCCACTGTCTATTTCTGTAGACATAAGATTGTGCCTCGTGCATTGTCGTATTAATCGTTCCTCCATATTGCGTAGCAGTCAGTATGTATGGTTTACTAATACTATTATTCAACTGAATCGAATAACTCTCATTGGTCAAACGCTCAATAATGAAACCTAATAAGAGGTAATTGGTATTTGAATATTTAGCCTTTTCTCCAGGTTCAAAATCAATTGGAAAATTGACAATGACACTCATTAACTCCCCTTTATGCCATGATTTCCCTTTTACATCTACAAAATGCTCACCTGACGTGTATTCATGTAATCCGCTTCGATGATTCAATAGATCAGAAATGGTTATTTTCCGTGAATTTGTAATCTGGGGATAAAATTCAGATAGCTTTGTATCAAGCGTTAAGCGGCCTTCTTCTATTAATTGAAAAATCATTGTAGCCGTAAACATTTTAGTCACTGAACCGATTCGATAGCGCGTTTGATAGTTAGCATGTTTTTCCTCTTTAACACTTGACAAGCCGGTATAGTATTCATACAATCGATTTTCACCTTTATAGATGGCAATCCCCCCCATAAACTTGTTATTATCCTCGAGAAGTTTGAAATAGGAATTCAAGCGTTCCCATTTGGGTGAGTCCTGCGAAGAAGCAGTTACAAACAAAAAAATAAGAGTCAGACTGGTTAATAAGGTTCTCATAATTTAGTATTTGAAACTGAAAATTAATTAAAAAGAAGAGGATATGCAGATATTTAACCATAAAATCACTTGGGTGTTATTACTTTTGTAAAAAAACAAACAATGGCTAAAAAGAAAAAATGGAAAAACCTGGATGGAATCGTCTTTTCAACCAATCAGGATTTTGATTATCAATACAATGACGAAGATCAGGATGAAACATTAGCCCCTCAACAGCAAGACCTTCGAGTAATGCTTGACAAAAAGCAGCGTGGAGGCAAAAAAGTTACGCTTATTACCGGTTTTGTAGGACACGAAGATGACTTAAAAGACCTTGGTAAATTCCTGAAGAGTAAATGTGGCGTTGGTGGCTCGGCCAAAAACGGTGACATTTTGATTCAAGGTGACTTTAGAGATAAAGTAGTTGATTTGTTAAAAGCTGATGGTTATAAAGTAAAAAAGTCGGGCGGCTGATTTGATATGATCAAATTCCTGACAGTTTCATAGCTAAAACGGTAACCATTACAAATGCAATTCAAACTTAGCTCTGATACCAAACTCTGGAGCACCAATTTGTGAATGAGGCGTTAATCGCCAGATGGCTTCAATACGAAATAGCCGGATAATATTTTCAAGCCCGGCTCCAAGCTCAACGTAAGGTTGATCCAGTGACTGCACCGAACCAGGCAATTCTATTGTCTCTCGCTGTTTATCACTCAACGAACCATACATAGCTTTGGCCGAAAATACCTCACGCAATCCCAGATTTTTAAAAAATGGCATACGGTTAAAAAAGAAACCGTTTAAGTGATAATCGGCATATAAATGCACGTACTTATCGTGGGCATACTCGAGGTAGTTGAGCATGTTAAAATCGTAGTTGTAATAACCATATGTTTCGTTACCACGAGGAATTTCAAGCAATGTAAAAGGCACTTTTCCCATAATAGCACCTCCTTCTAAGGCATAACGAAAATATGTTTGACCAATGTTTATGCGGTGTTTAATCGTTGCGTGTAGCTTGGTATAATCGAGACTTTCATTATTAAATGTCGCTCTACCAGCCGTAAACGCAAGGTTGACAATTGGATAATCACTAGACACGTATAAACGCATAAACTCATCGTCGATTATTTTTTCCTGAAACGAAAATCGAAAATCGAGTGTTGCTTCATACACATCAATCGCATCAACCGACTGGGTTTGATAAATAAACGGATAATATTCAGGAGAAAATTGTTTCCGATACTCCAGATTCAGGCGGCTTGATAAACCAGTTCGCCATTCATGCTCGTAGTTTATGCTCACATTTTGCTGACGGTGCAATTCATTAAATTCGTCGCGCACAAAAAAAGCAGACACCAGGTTATTTTCTGAAGGCGTCAGCATGTTTTCATAGAGGTAGAGAATTTTCCTGTTTTCGCCCATTCGTATGTAACGATCATCATAAAAGAGCTTAAAAACTTTACGTTTTGGCGTTTTAAACTTATACCCCAAACCCGATGAGCCGGTAAAACGTTTAGTCCGCGTTCCATATCCCAGACCACCCCAAAACATCCAGTTGCGACTAATTTCTTTACTCGTCCGACCGCCAACAAACATACGAAACCCTTCGATTTTATTAGCTTGAAAGAAATCCATATAAGGGCCTAACTCAAATTTGCCAATATCGTAATATCCTGTCATAAACATCCTTGCAGAATTGTCCATCACCTTGACTATAGGAATGTTATTAATGGAATCAATAGCCTGATACATATCTTCCTCTTTTTCGCTAATGGTAATGTGCCGGGCATTAGCCCAATAGGATTCGTCTCTATCATAGGAGCCGCTCAATTTAATTGATTCATAACTCAAGCTGCGAGCACTAAGTTTTATCTCCTCCTGTGGGTTTATTTTAATATTGCGAAAAGAAACCTGCTGCGTAAAATCCAGTCCCATCTCTCGTTGTTTGGCACCAATATCAAAAGGCAGATAATCAAATTTGGCATCAATCTTTTGCGTTTTATAAAAAGGCTGTCCGCTATCCAATGTTTGATACGCCACCTCCAGGCTCATTGTTTTTAAGAAATTCAAGTTAGTTTTTGACGACAGTTCAGCATTGATCTTTACGATATCAAAACCATTTTCATCAACTACCATGGTTCCTCTAAAAACCTTATCGTGTTTCCGCTTTGGCACAAATAGCACTTCAAACTGCTTCGAGTTATTAACTACTGTACTATCCTGAATATAATAATCATAATAAAACCACCCATTAGTGGCAGCAGGACTCACAAAATTTTCTTCAAAAACCTTAATGAAATTGGTGTAAAAATTATATTGCATGTCCAAGCCGGCTGTATAACCACTTATTTCATAATCGCCTAAAACGCCTAAGCCTTTTGTTTTATCTGCAATAATTGTTGATTTCTGCAACAAGGGTTTTCGTTGAAACTCATTGTTAACAACCTGCTCTGAAAGATAAACTGGTAAATAACGCGAGCCATCTGCCGATGTCCGAAACAATGATTGGTGCTTGCGAAACGAATTGGAATTCATTATCGAACTATCCACATTGGTAACATAGTATTGCCACCTGGTATACTTCTCATAGGTGTAACGCTCATGCGATTCGGGATTATTTATCGCTTTATTTTTGACCAGATTTTTCATTAACCATCGTATGCGGGAATCATCTGGTTTTACCGATACTTCGTTTAACTCAATATCTTCGGCTTTGAGGTAAATTGTTAACGGCAATCTATGTTTTTTATAAACTAGCTCTTTGCTGTGATAACCGATGGACGAAAACACTAATGTATCAGCATTAGCATCATTTTTCAATGAAAATTCACCATCAGCACCACTAACTGTTCCGTTGAAAGTACCTTTAAAATAGATATTGACCATTGGTATTGCACTTTCATCCTTAGCATCTTTAACGATCCCTTTGATTTCAGGCTCTTGTGCAAAAAGGGTTTTAAGGTGCAAGCTAAAAATAACTATCAGAAGTATATATTTGAATATTTTCTTCATGTATATCAGGTAGAGGTCTTAATTATTGAGTGGCAAAATTACATAATGTAGACGCTAAGTACACCTTAAATGTAACAAAACGTCCTATTTTAAGTTTGAAACACTCCAAGCAATGTTCTTATTTTGTAATTATTGGTTACTTTTAGGCTTTAAATATTTGCTATGGATCTGCTGCAATCACTTATAGAACTTGACAAAGAACTTCTCCTATTCCTTAACAGTTTCAACAATGGTTATTGGGACAATTTTTTCTGGATGTTTACAAGTAAAGAAGTTTGGGTACCTCTTTATCTAACTTTGGCTTACGTTATTTTTAAAAATCATGGTTTAAGAGGATTAGTTACAGTCGTTTTTATTGGTTTAGTGATTGTACTGTGTGACCAAATTTCGACCAATGTCTTTAAACACGGCTTTGAACGCCTTCGACCATCGCGTGATGAGGACTTAAAATACCTTGTGCATTTAATAAATGGGAAAAGAGGTGGCATGTATGGCTTTGTCTCTTCGCATTCGACTAATTCATTTGGCTTAGCGCTGTTTACTTCTTTATTATTCCGCAACAAAACATACAGTCTTTTTATCTTCTTATGGGCAGCAGTTAATGCCTATTCGCGCATCTATATGGGAGTTCACTATCCTGGTGATATTATTGGCGGTATGCTTCTCGGCTTAATTTTAGGGCGAATTGTTTATGGCATTTATCTAAGAGTTATTCCTCGCTTCGTTGTTATTTCGCACCATAATAAACGCTTATTAAAAGCAGGGATAGCTGAATCCTTCGGTAAAGATTACCGCTTAATCTTCTTTTCAATCATTATTATGACTGGCACATTATTGATGGCAGCCAAAGTGATGTTGAAAATTACTGGTTAAAACCAAAAAAGAAAAATAACACCTAATACAGCAATTACTGCTCCAATCAACTCTTTAAGCGTCACTCGTTCTTTAAATAGCAAGATGGCCGGAGGTATAATCAATACCGGCACAATAGCCATAATGGTAGATGCAACACCGGTAGTCGTATATTTTATGGCCAATAAGGAAAACGAGACACCCAAAAACGGTCCAAAGAAGGCACCAATTGAAATACGCACCATGGCTGCTCCGTAGCTTAAGGCTTTTATCACTTTTGGCCAGTGACCGGTAAATACAAATAAGATGCTAAAACCAATTGTACCAGCAATTACACGAATCATGGTCGCTGAAGCCGGATCATAATCACCCATACCCAATTTACTTAAAACCAGCCCAAGCCCCTGGCCGGCAGCACCACCAAAAGCCAACAACACGCCTTTAATCGGATACTTTATTTCTAATCGTTTTGCTTTGTGTGGCTTTCCCAAAATGACAAGCGCAATTCCTGTCATGGTTACCAGCATACCTATAATATGAGCCATTGTCAATTGTTCGCCAAGAATAATCCAACCAAAAAAGGCAGCTAATGGCGGAGACAAAGACATCACCAACATTGAAATACGTGCTCCTACAACTACAAAAGCTCTGAATAATAACATATCGCCAATCACAAAACCAATCAATCCACTTATCGATAGCCAAAACCATTGGTAAGCATCAGCTCCCTGGGGAAAGAAATAGCCAAAGCGAACATATTGGGCGGTACCAAGTAAACCAATAGCCATCAACAAACGAATGATATTGACCGACATGGAGCCCACTTTTTTACCTGCCGACTCAAATGACAAAGATGTAAACGTCCAGCAAACTGCTGTAACTAAAGCCGCTAATTCACCAAAGTGATTTGTGATAAATTGTTCCATAAATAATATTGTTGCGACAAAAGTAAATAATTCAAACTGACTAATTGTGATTTGAGAAATTGATGAATAGATTAATTGTTAAGCATTATACGTCATCAACAGCATAAATCTTGCATCATAAAAAAAAGGAGCACCGATTTGTACTCCTTAAAATATCATTAGTTGGATTATTTACCTTGTTGACAAAGGTTTACTGTCTTCATCCTTTTTCAACGAGTATTTGAGCAAATAGAAACCTAGCAAACCAGCCACAATTGAACCAACAAAAATACCAATCTTCGCCTGGTTTAATAAATCAGCATTCTCTTTAAAACCAAGGCTGGCAATAAAAATAGACATGGTAAATCCAATACCACCCAATAAAGCTAACCCCAGGAAGGATAACCAAGAAGAGCGTTTGGGTTTAACAGCAATCCCTAAACGAACGGCCAACCATGAGAAGAATGTAATACCAATTCCTTTACCTACAACCAAACTAAAGGCAATAGCTAATGATAACGTTGTGAATACTTCCCCGCTTCCTTCGCCATGATGAAAAATCGTAACCCCCGCATTGGCCAGGGCAAATACTGGTAAAACAAATAAACTGATGAAACCATGAAACTGATGTTCGATGTACTGCAATGGACTCTGCACCTTTTTAACACTGTATTCAACATCATTGATGGCATATAACTGATCATCCGTTAAAACACGTTCATTTTCACTCTTTGGCACTGAGTCGAAACGCGTTAAGCCTGATTTTATACGTGCTAAAAACTCATTGATATGTACTTTGGGGCGAGCCGGAATGGTAAATGCAATTAATACACCAGCAATCGTTGCATGTAAGCCAGAGCCCGGTCCATCAACTCCCGACTGAAGAAACAAATACCAAATAATAAAACCTAAGAAGGTATATATCTTCAAATCCTGAATATTTCGCAAGTTGGCAATGGTAAGAACGATTAGCAGAAGACCTGCAATCATCAGGTAAGTCCAGTTTAAATCACCACCATAAAACAAAGCAATAACTAAAACAGCTCCCAAATCATCTACAATAGCTAAGGCAGTTAGAAATACTTTAAGAGCCAAAGGCACGCGTTTGCCAAGTAGAGATAAAATACCCAATGAAAACGCAATATCCGTTGCCATTGGTATACCCCACCCTTTTGATGCAGTTCCTTCAAAGCCAAATGAGAAGTATAATATAATAGGCACAACCATACCACCAATGGCTGCAAAAATTGGTAATGACGCCTGCTTAAAAGAGCTTAGCTCACCAGCCAAAAACTCACGCTTAATTTCCAGTCCTACAACAAAAAAGAAAATGGCCATCAGACCGTCGTTAATCCAGTGCATCAGCCCCATTTCAACACTGAATAATCCAGATGAAATGCCAAACGGACTGTGCCAAAAGTGATGATAGCTGTCGTGGTCAATATTAGCCCATATAACAGCTACAGCTGTTGCAATCATTAGCAAAGCACTACCACTGGAGAAAAATTTAATAAATTGTTGGAGCGGGTCACCTAATCGGCGTCGCCCGGTTCCACTCTGAATTTCACTCATTTTTACTTAGTTTATGTCCCTGATTTATAATTTATTTCTGCTTCCTGTAATTTTTCTAATGTACCTACATCGTACCAAAGCTCGTCTTCGGCCACCTGAAAGCCTTTTATTTGATGCGCTTTAGCCAATTCGAGGTAGGCATGTATAATTGAAAATGGTCTTACGTCCCCAAGCTTTTCTAGCAGGTGAGGTTCAATAATATGCATGCCACTAAAAGCCAAATCTGTGCTCCGTTCAACATCTTTCACGATAATCTCTTCGTGCGTTTTAATGTTTTTCCATGCACATAATTGCATGGTATTATCAAAACTCAGATAACGTGATGTACTACGTTTCTTAACCATTAAAGTTGCATCGTTTTGATTTGAACGATGCGAATATATGAAACTTTCTAGATTTGTAGATGTGATAATATCTACATTTCTAATAAAGATCGACTTATTTGGAATGAATAAAGATTGTGCTTTTAATAAACCACCTCCTGTATCTAACAGCTGATCAGACTCATCTGAGATAACAACATCTGCCTTCCATGTATTGGAGTTGATATAATTAATAACCTGACTGGCAAAATGATGCACATTGACAACAATGCGTTCGGCACCTATTGCCTCCATATTTTTAATGGCATGCCACAATAGCGGTTTCCCATTAAAGGGTGCCATGGCTTTGGGCATTGTTTTGGTCAATGGTTTTAAACGCGTACCTAAACCGGCCGCAAAAATCATTGCATTCACTATTTGTCGATTTTTTTAGGTTTGCACAACTTATCCTCTTTCTTCGACCCAATGCCACACTTTTTGCATTCATACATGTGGCTGTCTTTCACTTCAGGATTCTTTACTTTCTCTTTGTCTTTACACTTTTTCTTTGCCATTGTTAAAACGTCTATTTCTTCATTTCTTGCTCTACATGTTTTAACTCAACGTTTAATTTGTATTTATGTTGAAGGTATGTCGCTAATGATTCGGCGCTAAAAACTGAGCGGTGCTGTCCGCCGGTGCAACCAAAGTTAACCATCAGGTTTTTAAAACCGCGCGAGATATATTTCTCAACTGACTTATCCACAATGGAATAAACATCATTTAAAAATTCAGTCATCTCCGGCTCTTTACCAAAGAAAGCAATCACCTCTTCATCTTTACCCGTTTTATCGGCATATTCAGGATAACGTCCAGGGTTATGAATAGCGCGGCAATCAAATACAAAACCACCACCATTGCCTGAAACATCAACCGGAATGCCTCGTTTGTATGAAAAGCTTGTTATACGGACTGTCAATAAAGAATCTCTCTGACCAATATTTTTTAAGTCCTCTGATTCAGTCACATTTTTTAATGCAGAAAACAAAGTTGGTAGTTCAATTCCTAAATTCACATTTTCAATCAGGTCCTTTATGTTTTCAATGGCATACGGAATACTTTTCAGAAAGTGTTCCTTCTTTTCGTAAAATCCTCGGAAACCATATGCTCCCATCGCTTGCATAATTCGAATGAGCACATAGCCATAATAATGACAGATGAAATCCTCTTTATCAACACTCTGATAATTACTTAACTCCTCAATGTAGTAATCTAACAGTTCTTTCCTTACCTCATTCGGAATGTCTGCTTTAGCATCGTATAATAACGATGCCAAATCGTATTGCAAGGCACCTTTACGACCTCCCTGGTAATCGATAAACCATGGCTCATCGTTCACCACCATCACATTTCTCGACTGAAAATCGCGATATAGGAAATAGTCGTGCTTCACTTCCAACAAGAAATTAATCAGTTTGTGATAGTCATCTTCTAAAGCCTGCTCATCAAAAGGTACACGAGCCAACTTAAGAAAATAATACTTAAAATAGTGCAAATCCCATAACATCGACTGACGGTCAAAAGCTTCGCGCGGATAACATTTGTTATAGTTTAAACCTTCCCCCCCGTTTATTTGAAAGCAAATAAGCTTTTGAATTGTCTTCTTATAAAAGCGCAGTAACTCTTCTGGAAATTCAGGGCCTTTTCTAATACCCTGCAAAAAACTATAGAGCGTTACATCACCTAAATCTTCCTGTAGATATACATGATTTTGAGTATCTGTTTCATAAATGGCAGGTATGGGCAGCGCCTTGGTTTTAAAATGATTTGAAAACTCAAGAAAAGCTTCATTTTCTTTAGCATCTGAATTATAAGCACCCATAGCCGATTTTGTGCGGCCTGTTATGCGATAATATTCGCGGTATGAGCCTGAAGGTGGTAACATAACAAACGAACGAGCTTCTTCGCCGGCCCACCGTTCGAACATTTGTATCAGTAACGTTTTAGTATTTGCTTCCAATGTGTATTTTTTTAAAATAATTAGGTGGTTAATGGTTAATGGTTAATGGTTAATGGTTAATGGTTAATGGTTAATGGTTAATGGTTAATTATTTAAAATAATTTAGAAAAAGGAACTTGCCCACACCATAATAATGATAATAATTAAGGATGGTAACATATTCATTATTCTAATTTTCTTTATCTCTAAAATATTTATACCAAGACCTAACAGCAAAATGCCCCCCACAGCAGTTAATTCAGTTATAATTTCGGCAGCAATAAAGTCTCCCAGCATATAAACCAATAGTGTGATGCCTCCCTGAAAAATAAACAAAGGTATAACCGACATACCTACCCCAAGTCCAAACACTGAAGCCAGCGCAATAGACGAAAAACCATCCATAATGGCTTTGGTCATTAATATCTCCGAACCATTTCCCATGCCTTCATCTATGGCACCTAATATTGTCATGGAGCCAATACAGAACAATAAAAAGGCAGTTAGCAAACCATCGGAGAATTTAGGATTTTTAAGCTTCAGGTGTTTTTTTATTTTCTTTGATAAACCATCCACAGCTGTTTCGATTGATAGCCACTCCCCCAGTATAGTGCCAATTATAAGACTAAACACAATAGCCAGAAGCATCTGGCCTTTAATGGCCATATTAATCCCCAGTACCAAAGTAAATAGGCCAAGAGCCTGAAACACACCTCTGGTAATTTTTTCAGGAATGCGATTGCCTATTACCATACCAATAGCGCTGCCTGCGGCCACTGTAATCACATTTAGTAAGGTTCCACCCAATAACATTTATGTCGTTTTATGATTATTCGTGTAAAAATAAATTAATAAACAGGAATACAGAAATTGTATCTCCACTTATTACACAGAAATACGGCTTTATGCTTTTGTCTCATTTCAATGACAAAACTCAGCTTATAAGAAGTTTATTTTCTCATTAATTCTTCTATTTTTGAACAAACCAAATAAATGATAATAATAACCTTTTTAAATCTGTATTATGACCAATAAGAAGATGACACCTGCAGATTACATTGCACGTGAAGATAAGTACGGAGCACATAATTACCACCCACTACCAGTTGTTCTTGAAAAAGGAGAAGGCATCTACGTTTGGGATGTTGAAGGTAAAAAATACTTCGATTTCCTTTCTGCCTATTCTGCTGTAAACCAGGGACACTGTCACCCCAAAATCATTAATGCTCTTACTGAACAAGCTAAAGAGTTAACACTTACATCACGTGCGTTCTACAGCAGCGTATTAGGTGAGTTTGAAGAGTACATGGCCAAATACTTTGGTTTTGATAAAGTATTGCCTATGAACACTGGTGCTGAAGCCGACGAAACAGCATTGAAGCTTTGTCGCCGCTGGGGATATGACAAAAAAGGTATTCCAGAAAACCAGGCAAAAATCATCGTTTGTGCCGACAACTTCCACGGACGTACCATCACTATTATTTCGATGTCAACTGATCCAGATTCATACAAAGGTTTTGGTCCTTACACACCTGGTTTCGTTACTGTTCCTTATAATGACTTAGATGCTTTAGCTAAAGAATTAGAAGACCCTAACGTAGCAGGTTTCTTGGTAGAGCCTATTCAAGGCGAGGCTGGTGTTTACGTGCCAGATGAAGGCTATTTAAAGAAGGCTTACGAAATGTGTAAAGAAAAGAATGTACTTTTCATAGCTGATGAAGTACAGACTGGCATTGCACGTACAGGTAAGTTGTTAGCTTGCGATCACGAAGGTGTTAAGCCGGATATCTTAATCTTAGGTAAAGCCATTTCTGGTGGTGTATTCCCGGTTTCAGCTGTTTTAGCCGATGATGATGTGATGCTGGTTATTAAGCCAGGTGAGCACGGCTCAACCTACGGAGGCAACCCACTAGGATGTAAAGTTGCCATGGCTGCTTTAGACGTGATTAAAGATGAAAAACTGGCTGAAAATGCAGAACGTTTAGGTAAAATCTTCCGCGAAGAAATGCTAAGCATCGATTCGGATATGATTGAGCTGGTTCGCGGTAAAGGTCTGTTAAATGCAGTGGCTATTAAGCCTAAAAATGGCAAAACAGCCTGGGATGTTTGTGTGGCTATGAAAGAAAATGGCCTGATAGCCAAGCCAACTCACGAGCACATTATTCGTTTTGCCCCTCCTTTAGTTATTAATGAAGAAGAATTACGCGAGGCAATTGACATTATTAAAAAGACATTAGCTCAATTTGCGTAATTGAGTTATTTATGAAAATATAAGCCTGTCAGGTTTTTAAAACCTGTCAGGTTTTTTTATGCCTAAAAATTGAGTTGCTTCCAACCAGCTTTTAGTCGTTCTGTTAAAGGCTTTCCCATGCCTCTAACGTCAATACCCATTGACTTAAGTTCATCGGCAACGCCATACATATTGGCACAATTGACACAAGCCTCTACTACTACACCGTTATCTTGCATCAACTGCAGCTTTTCCTGCAACTCTTTATCTTCGCTGAGCAGTTTAGCCGATGGCCCCCAAACAATCAGGTGAACCGTGTCAAACCAATCCATCTTTTTGGCAGCATTTGTATACATAAAACACACCTTAAGGGCAACATCTCTATCGCCGCTACTCCATACAACCATCAATTTCTCTTGTTCTCTCATCTCCTTTTTTTTAGCAGTCACACCCAATAACGGCACTGTTATCAAAAACAAAGACAGTAATAAATGCTTCATCGTTATATTTTTTAATTTAGATATTAAATATCACATCAATAGTTGAAAAACGCAATTATGAACACCAAGGCATCCTACTTAACATTACTCAAAAATCAACTGATGCAGATTGATGAACGGGAATTTGACTTTGCATCGTGGAAGAATGCCACTATTCTTTTAACCACTACGTGCTTTGGTGCTAATTCGCCCCAAGTAGCGGCGCTTGATAAAATTGATTACAACTATAGCAGCTGGGCTCTTCGCGATGAATCAGGAACAACAGATCCGGTTAAACGCGAATGTAAAACCACCTTATCAACGATAATAAAAGAATTTGAAATAAAATTAGAATCTGACGCTAATGATATTTCTTTAAACAATGATTCTCAACTTGACTTCGTGTGGTTACCCTTTGAAGATGAATTAACCGGAGCATCGTTAAAAAAGTTAAAATCCATTTTAACACAAGCCAATGTTTCATCAGACGAAGTAGAAGCATTTCTGAAAGATTTACCAAACCAAACACTTGTTGATATTATCCGAAACACACTACTTTCTAAAGAATTTAAGCAATGGATAAACAAGTAAAATCACATCATAAACAAAGATACATGACATCATATGCATTTATTAATAACATATTACACGTTTCAATTGAAGGTCCTGCCACAATATATGATCTCTACGATTTTTTAGATGAATTGGGTAACTTACACAGCCTGCCCGAAAACCTTAAAGTTTTTTACGATTTAAGAAATGCTTCGATCGATCTTCGTTTAGATGAAATCAACCTGTTATCAAAACGAGCAGAAGAAAAAACACTTCATTGCAACTCTGTTAAAACAGCCTTTTGCGTTAAAGACCCGAAGATCACTGCCTATGCGATGTTATTCTCCTGGTTGCCCGAAAATTCAAAGATTAATCGTAAGCAATTCTCAACCAAAGAAGCTGCATTTGAATGGCTTAACAACGAATAATTATTATCATTAACGATTCTTAATATAGAAAAACCATTAAAATGTAAAGACAATGTTAACTTTGTGCGAATTTTTATAAAAGTTAGCATGTTCTTTATTTTTAAAACAGGTAAAACATATAACGAATACCTGGTTCTCCTATATCGATTGTTATTAATAATGGCGTTCTACAGTGCCTTTCGCATTGTATTCTATCTTTTTAACGCATCGTCTTTCCCTAATATTGATTTCGCCTCTTTTATCACTATCATGAAAGGCGGGCTAATGTTTGATCTGAGCGCTATGCTTTATCTGAATGGCGTATATGCTCTGCTTTACATTTTGCCATTACCCTTTAAATTTTCTAATGCTTACCAATATTTTCTTAAGTCGGTTTACCTCCTCATTAACGGCCTTGGTTTTGCGCTCAATAGCATCGACCTTATATATTATCAGTTTATTCAAAAACGCACCACCTATAATGTGTTCAATATACTTGAGAACGAAACAAATATGACCAAGTTATGGGGGCAGTTTATCATCGATTATTGGTATGTGGCTGTAATTTTTATTGCATCAGTATGGATGCTTAGCATCGCCTATTCGGCACTAAAGCCAACAAAAATTAATTTCTCAAGAAGATGGATATATCCCATCGTATCAGTTTTGGCTCTGGCGCTGTTCTCAGGATTCTCAATCATTGGTATGCGTGGTGGATACCGACATTCAACGCGCCCTATTAATATGGCAAATGCGGGTAAATTTGTAAATACACCCGATGAAATGGCAGTGGTATTAAACACGCCTTTCTGTGTTATTCGCACGTGGGGTAAAAAGAGCTTTACAGCCTATGATTATTTTGAAACAGAAGAGGAATTAAATAACATTTACCATCCGTTTTACGCACCTGATACAGCCAATGTAGAAAGCAAAAAGAACGTTGTTATCATTATTCTTGAAAGTTTTAGCCGCGAATTATTCGGCTCACTTAATACAGATTTAGACAATGGTACATACAAAGGTTATACTCCATTTCTGGATTCTTTAGCCCAACATTCGATGGTATACTCGCATGCCTATGCTAACGGAAGAAAATCAATTGATGCCATGCCATCAGTACTAGCCAGCATACCAGCGCTGGTATTACCTTATGTTGTCTCCGAATATTCTTCCAACCAGATTAATGGCTTACCATATTTACTCAAAAAAGAAGGTTATCACACAGCATTCTTCCATGGTGCCCCCAATGGATCAATGGGATTTGACGCTTTTGCCCAAATGGCCGGGTTTGATGAGTACAAGGGCATGACTGAATTCAACAACGATGATGAGTTTGACGGCATGTGGGGCATTTGGGATGAGCCTTTTTTTCAGTTTTATGCCGATGAAATGAATAAGATGCAAGAACCGTTTATGACATCATTGTTCTCTCTTTCGTCACACCATCCTTTTAAAGTGCCTGAGCAATACACTGATGTATTTCCCAAAGGGACACTTCCCCTTCATCAATGTGTAGGCTACACAGACAATGCGTTAAGGCTATTTTTTAAGAAAGCGAAAGAAATGCCTTGGTACAAAAACACTTTGTTTGTTATCACTGCTGATCATAGCTCACGTGGGCATTATAATTTCTCACACATTAGTACCAATAAATTTCAGATACCACTCATTTTCTTTAGCCCTGGAGACTCAACGCTGCAAGGGGTAGATGAACGCATTGCTCAGCAAATTGATATTATGCCAACAGTGCTTAACTACAATGGTTACAACAAGGAACCATACGTAGCCTTTGGTAATAATTTACTAGATAAAGATGCTAATCGATTTGCCATTAACTACATTAATGACAGCTACCAGCTATTACACGACAACTATGTTATTCATTTCGATGGACAAAACATCATCAGTGCCTTCGACACGAGTAAGGATCCAATGCTGACGACTAATATCAAAGACACAGATAAGGAATATCTGAATCATTTACCTTTAATGAAAACAATTATTCAACAGTACAACAACCGGATGATAGAAGATCGTTTAACGGTTGAATAAAATATGAAAGGCCACTCGTTTGAGTGGCCCTTTTCAATAGTATTCGATTGTGCTTCGTCTAAAACTTATGCTTTAACTTTTCATCCATTAACTCACGAGCTAATTTTTGTTCTCTCTTAAGAGCTGATTTTCGGTGCGTTTCAAACTCTTCTTCGACTTCATCAAGGCGTCGCTTTGTTTCACTTGTTATACTATTACTGCGCTTAAACATTAAAAACACCACAACAGACAAAATGATTAAGCCAAATACCAATCCCCACATGATAGAATTATAAGCACCCTTACCAATTTCTGCCCCCAGAAACACCATACTATCCTTACTTTTCGTGGTAGACTCCAGGTCTGTTGTTAATACTTTGATTTTATCGTCTTTTCCCGCTATAGTATTCTTTAAATCGGCAATTTCATTATAGCGGGTTTTCAATTCCGTTTTATAAATATCAATACTATCAACCGAATTTTGCTTAAGCAAGTTAAAAGTCGAAATTTTCACCACTTTGTATCGTTCGTAGGTTTCGGATTTATCGTAAACATACTCGAATTGCTCATTTAAACTCAAGGAGTCAAATCGCGCCTTTAAATCGTTTTGCGCAAATAAACTAACTGATTGACCAGCAATCAAAACTGCAAATAGCAATGTTCTAATTCTCATTTGAAAGTATTTAATGTTTGAGTGTTTGTTCAGCAAACGGAATAACAAGCTCGATTATTGTGTCCGTCTTATGTTATCACGTAATCAAATATATTGAATATTCCTTAATTCTTAAACACGTATGGCTATATTACCTGATGGTACTGAAGAATAAAAGTGATTCATATAAACCGAACTATTAAAAAAGGGACCATTAATTAAATAATAGTCCCTTTCAATATATTGCTTAGTATACTTCTTACATTCTTTCAGGAACGTCAATTCCCATCATCCACATACCGTTTTTAATAACGGTACCTACAGCCTTACACAATAGCAATCGCATAGAACGTTTTGTTTCATCCTCCTCAACAGCAATTGGTGACTCGTGATAGAATTGATTAAACTCTTTTGCCATGTCATAAACAAAATTGGCAATTAAAGCAGGGCTATACACTTTTCCAGCTTCAGCTACAATCGTAGGGAAATTGGCAACCATCCGCATTAATTGTATTTCTTTTTCTGTCATTGCCGTTTCTAATACTGCTTTATCTGATATTTCTATTCCTTTTGCTTCAGCCTTACGGTATATAGATTGAATACGAGCATAAGTGTACTGAATAAACGGACCTGTATTACCATTAAAATCGATAGATTCTTTTGGGTCAAAGGTCATATTCTTACGCGGGTCCACTTTAAGAATAAAATATTTTAAAGCACCTAAGGCGATTGTCTGATACACTTTCTCAGCTTCCTCATCCGAATAGCCATCTAACTTACCAAGTTCTTTCGACATTTCGCGCGCTGTATTAATCATGTCAGCCATTAAATCATCAGCATCAACAACTGTTCCTTCGCGCGACTTCATTTTACCTTCGGGCAACTCAACCATACCATAGCTAAAATGAACTAAATCTTTACCCCACTCGAGTCCTAGTCGATCCAATAAAATGGCCAATACTTTAAAGTGGTAATTCTGCTCATTACCCACTACATAAACCATTTTATCAATATCGTAATCATCATAACGCAATTTCGCTGTACCAATATCCTGTGTCATGTAAACACTTGTTCCATCGGTACGAAGCAATAGCTTTTCATCTAACCCATCTTTTGCCAAATCAGCCCATACACTATTGTCTTCACGACGATAGAACACCTCCTTATTAAGGCCATCCAGCACCATATCACGACCTACTTTATAAGTGTCTGACTCGTAATAAATCTTATCAAAATCAACACCCATTTGCTTATAAGTCACATCGAAGCCAGCATAAACCCACTTATTCATCTGTTCCCACAAAGCATAAACTTCAGGATCGTGAGCTTCCCATTTCAATAGCATTTCACGCGCTTCCTTCATCAATGGCGAGTTAGCTTCCGCCTCTTCTTTAGTCTGGCCAGCAGCAATGAGTTCAGCTTGCTCCTTTTTATATTCCTGGTCAAACTTCACATAGAAATCACCTACCAAGTGATCACCCTTCTTGCCTGTTGATTCAGGTGTTTGACCTTCACCCCACTTTTTCCATGCCAACATTGACTTACAGATATGGATACCTCTGTCGTTTACAATATTGGTTTTAACAACACGGTTTCCGTTGGCTGAAACAATGCGCGACAATGAATAGCCTAATAAATTATTACGAATATGACCTAAGTGTAATGGTTTATTAGTGTTAGGCGAAGAATACTCAATCATCACCAATGGTGAATTATCATCGGCCTTAGTAAGTCCGTGTTGTTCGTTTTGAACATACTCGTTGAGCAAACCTAGCCAATATGTTGTCGACAACTGCAAGTTTAAGAACCCTTTGATAACGTCAAATTCAGCTACTTCAGGACAATCTTTTTTAATAAACTCTCCTAAATCATTTCCGGTTTCAACCGGATTCTTTTTTGATACTTTCAGAAGCGGGAATACAACCACCGTGTAATCGCCCTTCATATCTTTTCTGGTTAGCTGAATCTGAACCGATTCTTCAGCAATCTCAGCTTCATACAGTTCTTTTACTGCTTTTACAATCGAAGCTTTTATCTGACTTTCAATTATCATTTTTGTATCTTTAATATGGTCGATTTTTCAAAACGCAAAGTTAATAAAGTTACCGTATATGACATGTAAGAATATTCAAAACATCTGCATAATTATAGACTTTATAAATTTATTACATCATTTTTTAATAATTCACATCACACAATTGGTTTACATAAATCAAAGAAATACTTTTGTCGTCATTTTTAAATCATATATGAAAGAATACCTAACTTAATGCAAATGACTCGTTTAATTCAATACTATCTGGTTTTACTGCTGTTGTGGCCTGCCAAGGCATTGGCTACGGATGATAGTTCTATTGACCTTGATGAAATTCAAGCCTTGTTTTACCAAGTCATTGCTTTATTGGGCTTATCGCTCATCGTTTACTTATATATCAACTTCAGAAATAACAAAAAAAGAAAAATACAACCTGACAAATTCATGGAGTCAAGCGATAACAGTAGTCATCTTACCTCTAACTTGAGACAGATTGTTGATTTGATTCCATACGCCGCCTGTATTGCCAATGAAAACCAAAAAGTGGTGTTTACAAATGCCCAATACGATGAACTGTCAAACACCGCGTACAAAAGCTGGGATAAACAACTACAGATTAATAACACAACCCTTAACCTTTGTAGTACAGGTGAAGTAATTGCAACTAACAACAATGGAAGAACGCTCAAAATAAATATCAGACCAATTAACATACAAGACATTAGCTTTCCATTATATTGTATTATCGTTGAAGACTTGGAGTCGATACAGCATCCGCAAAGTGATGTTGAAAAAAGGAGAAATAACTTAAAAAAGACCATATCAAATGCTAATTTTCCTATTACAATTATTGACAATGAACTACGAATTTTTGAGTCAAACAGGCACTTTCGAAACATCTTAAAAATCAACTCCAATCAACTATTAAAACAATCGTTTGTTAAAATTTTTCCGGAAGATGAGCGGGAAGCTATTTTGCAGTTTCTTACAACTAAAGATGAGTCTGTTTTAGAAAGAAACACTTTTCATATTGTATCAAACGAAAAACAACTTATTCCGGTTGAATTAGATATTATTCCATTTGATTTTGCCGGAAGCAAAGCAACTATCTGCTTCTTCAAGGACATTTCAGTGCGCTTGCACATGGAACAAGAAATGCGTAAAGCCAAGCGCAGAGCTGAAGAGTCGGATCGGTTAAAGTCATCATTTCTGGCTAATATGTCGCATGAAGTGCGCACACCGCTTAATAGCATTATGGGCTTTACAGAATTAATGAGCGATGAGCAATTACAAGCCCACGAGCGAAAAGAGTTTCATAACATTGTTAAGGCCAGCTCAAACGAACTCCTTAATTTATTGAACGATATCATGGAGTTCTCAAAAATTGAATCGGGTCTTATCAAGCTGAATAATGAATCAATCAATCCGCACGATATTATTCAGAAAATTAGTGAATATACAACATCACAACTCACTAACAATTCCCAGTTAAAATTTGTGATTAATGAACCTATTGGCCTTGACATAATACCGAAACTAATATCTGATAAAACCAGGATAAAGCAGGTGTTACGCCACTTGATTGACAACGCCATTAAATTTACATACAGCGGAACTATTACTTTATCGTATCAATACAGGCTTGATAATTCAATAGAATTTATTGTGGCCGATACTGGCATAGGTATTCCTCGTCATAAGATTCCAAATATTTTCCACAAGTTCAGACAAGCCAACGATGAAAACTCACGTGATTTTGGAGGTGCTGGCCTCGGCTTAAGCATTTGCAAACACCTGGCCAATGTACTGGGAGGTTTTCTTTGGGTTTCTTCGGTTGAGAATCATGGCTCTGAATTTCATTTTATTTTACCAGCTCATAATAATTCAACGCAGAACTATCGCTATAATAACGCCATTGTTTTTTATTCAAAAACACCCAAAGAGGCACCGATTGTTATAGAGGAAACTAAAAGTCTTTTATTGTTTTCTTTTTCGGCCTTGCTTAACATACCGATGGCCCACAATGTTTCGGTAATCATACTCAATTCCCGATTGTTGGATGATGAGATGGCACTTTTAATGGCCATACCTCAGGTTCAATCATCCACCATTGTATTATATGGTAAAAAGGAATCGGAAGTTATTTACAGTCCAATATCAAAAGACATCAACCTTATCTTAAACTCTGGTAATCAACTAAAAAAATACCTCAATAAAAGTATTGAAATGAAGCTGAGCGATTAATTGTGTTTTTATTGATGAACATATTCCAAATCAAACTCAATAGTAATATGGTACTCTCCACCAACATTTTGCCCACTATTAGTGGCGGGTATAAATCGCCAATCGGCGGGCATTGTTTTTACACAATCAATTACAGCCCTATCAAGCACCGGGTGTAATTTTTGCGAAATATAAAAGCCATACACCATACCTTCCTTATTCACTTTAAGAGCTAATACGATTTCACCTTCTACATCATTATCAATGGCTTTAGTTGGGTAACTTAAATTATCCACTAAAAACAAATAAGGAATCAGTGGGCTGCCCATAAACAAACAGGGTGATTTACGTTTCAAGTCATGCCGTTCAATCCCACTTACCCTCACCAATTCATCATTATCAAAATCATACTCATAATCAAGAATGCTGTTAAGATTGTAGAATTGCCATCGCCCAACTCGCTTATTATCGAAATATCGTCCCTGCTCGATGACTTTTCCTTTATAATAAGTCGTACTTTTACCGTCTTTTATCAGCTTATCCGATGCATTAACCCAATACACTTCCTTAAATAATCCATTCTGCTCCGTTAGCATAAGTTTATCCTGCGCTTGTAAAGCAGGCATTAACAAGCACATAGCAGTCAAAATAAAAAACGTATTTATAGCCTTACGTGTCACAATCATCTTTTGTTAAATGTTGAAGATACAATATTTTTATGTTCTCAGATGATTATTAGCTTTAATGTATAGCTGATAAACATGCATATTAGTAAATTCAAAGTCAAATCGAACCTAAATTGAAATGAAGGAGATAATTGAAGAATTAGAAAAATCTATTGATGATTTTGTATTATCGAAATTTGAAAAAAAAATTCTTGCATCCAAACTTGAGACAAAAGAATTTGATAAAAAGGATTTACTCGCATTACGAAAACATCTATTTGAGTTAGCTAAGACCAATAGTATAGATAACAAACACAAACAACTCATCCAATGGCTAGAGGAAGCTAATAATTTACTTCTTCCCAATTCTATCGAACCATTCTATTGCCACAGTTACTTCAGCCCTGGCATTGATTGCCTGATGGCTATTAACAAGCAACTAAGCAATTGTATTGAAGAAGCTGACATTTGCGTTTTTACGATTAGCGACGATCGAATACGTGATGAGATTGTCAAAGCCATTAATCGAGGTGTTAATGTGCGCATTATTTCCGACGATGATAAAACCATGGATAAAGGTTCTGATATCCAATTCCTTTCTAACAACGGTGCCGATGTCCGCATTGATCATTCGCCTCATCACATGCACCACAAATTTGCCATTTTTGACAACAAGGTATTACTGACAGGTAGCTACAATTGGACAAGAAGTGCGTCAGAATTTAACCAGGAAAACATCTTAGAAACAAATAATTCAGATGCTATTTCAAAATATCGAAATGAATTTGAACGGTTATGGAATCAAATGTATAAACTCGACTACTAAAGAGTGTTTTTAGAATAGAATAAGAAATAATTTCAACCTAATCGCACTTTTGCATAAATATACAAAAACAATACACTATATTCGTTATGGCTTTTGACTGGAATTTCCTTCTGGCAAGGACTATTCCATCACAGCAGCCTTTAGGTCGATTTCGGCCAAAAGCCACTTTTCTAAATTTGCTCTTCCGAGTTAATTAATAGTCAACTTATTACAAAAGTTGATGTTTTATTTTCAGAATCTAATTGATTATACCTCAATATTTATCATTTTTTGATAATTTTACGCGTCCATTAAAAAACATATCTAAAGTGACCAAAACAGATAGTCAATTCGAGCATGTCATTAATATTTGTAAAGACATCTTTGAAAAAAAGATGAAAGATTATGGCACTGCCTGGCGCATTCTTCGCTCTTCGAGCATGACCGACCAAATATTTATAAAAGCACAACGTATCAGGAGCATTGAAACAAAAGGCACTTCTAAAGTGGATGAGGGCATTCGCGATGAGTTTATTGGCATTGTGAACTACTGTGCAATGGCTTTGGTTCAATTGGAGCTGCAACCTGCCGACCAGCCCGAAATGGATCATGATGAAGCTTTAAAACTATACCTTGATAATATTTACGCCTCTAAATCATTGATGGAGAATAAAAACCACGATTATGATGAGGCGTGGCGAAAAATGCGTGTTAGTTCATTTACTGATTTGATTTTAATGAAATTGCACCGCACCAAACAGATTGAGGATAATCAGGGGCAAACACTTATATCGGAAGGTATTGATGCCAATTATATGGACATGATCAATTATGCCATTTTTGCCTTAATAAAACTGGAGTTTCCGGAAGACAACGATTCTGAATAAACCAAAATTGTAATGCTTAGGATAATAAGTCGAATTCTCACAGGCCTTATTTTTGTATTCTCTGGTTTTGTAAAAGCCGTAGATCCTAAAGGCGGTGCCATTAAAATTGCCGAATACCTCGAAGTTGTAGGATTGCATGATACTGAAGGCTTATCGGTAATTCTTTCCATTGCACTTTCAACAGTAGAATTTATTTTAGGATTCCATCTGCTAATTGGCTTTAAGATAAAGCGTGTAGCCTTACCTACTCTGCTTTTTATGATCGGCTTTACGATTATTACTTTCTTTATTGCACTATTTGAGCCAGTATCTGATTGCGGCTGTTTTGGTGATGCCATCAAACTTACAAATTGGGAAACGCTGATTAAAAACCTCATCATACTGCCTTTTAGCCTGTTAGTCTTCTACCAAAGAGATAAATATAAGTGTACATTGACCTCTGTCCATCAGCACTTGTTGACTTTTATTGGCCTTGCATTTATTATTGGCATCTCGGCCTATAGCATCTATTACCTGCCAGTGCTTGATTTTCGCCCATACCATATCGGTGCTAATATTCCTGAAAAAATGACCATCCCGGAAGGTGCCGACGAAGGAGAATACGAAACGTCCTTCATCCTTGAAAAAGAAGGTATAAAAAAGGAATTCGGCGTTAATGATTATCCATATAATGACAGCACTTGGGTATTTGTAGATAGTAAAACCAAAGTGATTCGTGAAGGTTATCAACCACCAATTGCCGCCTTAAACTTCGAATCGACTGATGGAGATGATCTAACAGATGCTATTATCAATAACGATCAAACAGTTTTTTTAGCGATTGCTCCAAAGTTGGAAAAAGCATCAACAAAGAATATTAAGCAATTGATTGATATTAAAGACAAAGCTTTTCAACACAACCATTTGTTTTATTTTGCCACAGCATCACTATCTGACGCATGTTTTAAATTCGATATGCAACATCAGGCGGCTTTTGAATATGCCATGTGCGATGAAACCACTTTAAAAACGATCATTCGCGGGAATCCCGGGTTGGTGATTATTAAAAACGGAACTATTATTGCAAAATACAATCACACACAATTACCCGATGCAAGCCAGTTAAAGAACCCACTTTCACATTCGGTTCAGGCCTTGCAAAGCTCTAACGATAAAACCTGGCTTTGGCTGAGTTTTACAGCACTTATCGGATTAATTGTCATAACATTTAAATTACAATAAACTTTAAATTTTTATCAATGAGACAAAACATTGTTGCAGGGAACTGGAAAATGAACAACACTTTAGAAGAAGGTGTGACATTAGCCAAAGAAGTGAATGAAATCTTGAAGGCTAACAAGCCTAATTGTCAAGTTGTATTAGGTGCTCCTTTTATTCACCTGACTGAAGTTGTAAAAACTGTAGATGCTGAATTAGTTGGTGTTGCTGCACAAAACTGTGCTGATAAAGCAAGCGGTGCATACACCGGTGAAATTTCTGCCCCTATGGTAAAATCAACAGGTGCACAGTATGTTATCCTGGGTCACTCAGAAAGACGTGCTTACTACGGTGAAACAAACGCCATTTTAAAAGAAAAAACTGATTTAGCTTTGGCTAACGGTTTAACGCCTATCTTCTGTATTGGTGAAGTATTGGAAGAGCGCGAAGCTGGTAAGCACTTTGACGTTGTAAAAGAGCAGATTGAAGAGGCTTTATTCCACCTTTCAGCTGAAGAGTTTGGTAAAGTTGTATTGGCTTACGAGCCAGTTTGGGCTATTGGAACTGGTAAAACAGCTTCTCCAGAACAAGCGCAGGAAATTCATGCTTTCATCCGTCAGACTTTAGCTAACAAATACGGTGCTGAAGTGGCGAATGACACAAGCATTTTATACGGTGGTAGCTGTAAGCCTTCAAACGCCAAAGAATTATTCGCTAACCCAGATGTGGATGGTGGATTAATTGGTGGTGCATCGCTTAAAGCAGAAGATTTTCACGGAATTATCGCTGCCTTTTAATTAGAGTATCAAAACTCAAAATAGTTTTTCAGATTAAAAGACCATCAATCGATGGTCTTTTTTTGGCTTTATATACCACAACAGCAAGATTAAGTAAGTGTTTTTTATGGATGATTCATTTCGTTTTATTACGTTTACGCCACTAAATCATTACACAAGCACAAACTATGAATCAAAGCACGACGCGTCTGCATGTGATAGACGCCTTACGAGGTTTTGCCATTGTAGCCATTATGCTACTCCATAACCTCGAACATTTCGATTTTTATTTTCTACCTGACCATTTACCCGATTGGATGAAGTCGCTCGATAAGGGCATTTGGGATACACTCTTCTTTTTGTTTGCCAGCAAATCATATTCAATATTTGCTTTACTGTTCGGGTTAACGTTCTTTATTCAAACCAATAATCAGGAGAAAAAAGGCTATGACTTCAGAGCTCGTTTTGCCTGGCGCCTGGTCTTACTATTTGCCTTTGGGATGCTCAACTCCTTATTTTTTCAAGGCGATATATTAACCATCTATGCAGTCATCGGATTTCTACTGATCCCTATTTCAAAATTAAGCAATAAAATATTAGTAGGCATTGCCATCTTTATGCTGCTTCAACCCGCAGAATGGTATGGTTTAATATACGCCATTCAAAATCCGGATATTGAAATCGTCAACCCTGTGTCGTGGACTTACTTTGGTAAAATGCAGGAATACATTCCGAATGGTTCTGCTATCGACACCTGGATTGGGAACCTGACTAATGGTAAAAAAGCAGTTATCCTCTGGAACTGGGAAAACGGACGTTTCTTCATCATATTTGCCATGTTTATATTTGGCCTTGTTGCCGGACGAAAGCAATTATTTGTTACAACCAAGTCATCTAATAGGTTTTGGAAAAAAGTACTAATCATTGCTTCTCTTTCATTTATCATTCTTTACCCTATCCGTCTGGCTTTACCTGGGTGGATAGAAAGTGCTATCATAGAACGTTCTGCAACAACAATGTTTAACCCATGGTCGGATATTGCGTTGATGCTGGTATGGGTCTCTGGAATAACTCTATTATTTCAAAAGAAAATCTTCCATAAATTCCTGATGCTTTTTGCTCCATTAGGTAAAATGAGTTTAAGCAACTATGTGATGCAATCAGTCATTGGTTCAAGTATATATTATGGTTACGGAATGGCCTTGTACCAATACACTGGTGCAACTTATAGCCTTTTGATTGCAATAATTCTAACACTTGCAACTGGTGGTTTCTGCCACTGGTGGGCCAACAATTTTAAACACGGCCCTCTTGAAGGCATTTGGCATAAATTAACTTGGTTGGGAACTAAGAAATAATAATAAAAGGGGCTATTAAGCCCCTTTTTTATTTTAAAATTCAATTATACTTTTTACGCTAATAGCCCTTTAATAAATGCGATATAAATCAAAAGTCCTCCGATAAATGCTATAGAAACAGTCAGAAGAAGCTCAATAAAAATTTGTTTATATACATTAAAGTTGGTTCTTCGTTTCATACGCTAATATTTTAAACTCCAACGGAGAATAAGCAATAAGCGTACCAAACCAAAATAACACCTTTAAAAACCTAATTACTTTACACTTAGATCACCACCTTCCTTCGCCTCTTCAATTAATGAGTGCGTATCCCATGCACAATCCATTTCTTGATATGGATGCTTCTGTTGCAATAATAATATGTTTTCCAGGTGTTCCGAAAACTTTTTTGTTTCCATTAAAAAATGCGGATCATCCTTTGAATAGCGTTGCTGCAGATTCTTCATAAAACGTTTATCCAAATGCTTAAAAGTTAGTGCAGCACGATAACTCTGATGCTTATTATAGCCCAGCGATGACATGGTGCTGACTCCCATATCAATGGCCGAATCAAAAATAGCTTGGCGATGTCCTTCTACGCCTTTATTTTGTAACACTAGTTCATGTGCAACATCTTCAGCCCGAACAATCAGTTTTAGATGTGGGTAATGCTTCTGAGCCAGCTCTACCAGTTTATCAATCTGATGCCTTTCACTCATTGCAACCACTAATGCTTTGGCCGCTGAAGCGCCTGCCGCATCCAGCATCTCTTTGCGGGTTATGTCGCCGTAGTAAACTTTATATCCAAACTTTTTTAGGTACTGCACATTGTGTGGATTGTTATCGATGATTGTTAACTTAATACTATTGGCATTTAAAAAACGTCCCAACACTTGTCCAAATCGTCCAAAACCTGCAATTATTACGGGGTGACCATTTTCTTCAAAATCATCGTCATCCAATTTTTCCGTCACAGCAAGTCTTGGCTGTATGACGTGCTCATTAATAATAAACAATACGGGCGTTATTAACATGGACAGGGCGACCACAATTAACAAAATACCAGCTGTAAAATCATCGTAAATGGCATTTTGAGCCGCAAAAGTAATCAACACAAACCCAAACTCTCCGGCCTGAGCAAGGCTAAAAGTAAATAGCATATTGTGCGACTTCTCTAATTTAAACAGTTTACCTAATGCATAGAGGACTATAAGTTTGACCCCAACTAAAATGACTAAAATGAGCAAAATCGTCTTCCAGTTTTCAAACAACAAATTAAAATTGATACTGGCACCAACCGAAATAAAAAAGACCCCAAGCAACAACCCTTTGAAAGGCTCCAGGTTATCTTCCAGTTCGTAGCGATATTCACTATTGGCTAAAACAACTCCAGCTAAAAATGTACCTAACGCAGGCGACAAACCAACAAAGTCCATAAAAACAGCTATTCCGATAACCAATAATAATGCTGTTGCTGTAAAAAGTTCACGCAAGCCTGTTTCTGCAATTAATTTAAAAACATAGTGCGCCAGATATCGTCCTCCAACCACAATAACAGCCACTGCTGCCATAATAATTAATAATTGCTGCCACCCTTCACCGGAAGCTCCTTCCTCAACAACCGAAGTATCTGTTACAATTTGGTTAGCCAGCAAAGCCAAAATTGCAAAAATTGGGACCACCGAAATATCCTGCATTAGTAAAACAGAGAAACTATGCCTTCCACCGCGCGTTTTCAACATTCCTTTCTCAGTTAGTGTTTGCAATACAATAGCGGTTGATGAAAGTGCTAAGATTAATCCGGTAGTGATGGCCTGCGCTGTATTCAGCCAGAAGAAAGCTGTTAACCCTGAGAAAATAAGTGCTGTAAACCCAATTTGCATACCTCCCAAGCCAAAAATCAAACGCTTGAGGCGCCATAGCATACTTGGATGCAGCTCTAAACCAACGATAAATAGCATAATAACAACACCAAATTCTGCAATATGCATCACTCCTTCTCCTTCACTTCCTACCAATTCGAGTGCAAAAGGGCCAATAACGATTCCTGCAATAAGATAACCAAGCACAGAACCCAAACCAATCTTTTTAGCAATTGGAACAGAGATAACTGCTGCCAAAAGGTAGATCATTATTTTAAAGAATATTTCGTCCAGATGCATATGCTTGTTATTTTTGAATTATAGTGCTTACAACAACTAACTTCCTAATTAATTATTATTCCGCAAACTCATCATTAATTGCTGATACTCTTTTTTGTAGTTTTCAATTTCATCTTCTGTTAACAAATGAACACCGTGCACCACAAAAGGTGGCAGATAATTCATCTTACACAAATATGCTGACTGCTTAAATGGTAATAAATAATCAGTTATCGGATAACGATTCAACCCACCAGGGGCATAAGTTGATTCCCTTCCACCGGTGGTTATACAATTCATCACTTGTTTTCCTTTTAATGCAAAGGCATCTTTACCATATGCAAAACCATGTTCCAAAACCAGGTCGAACCATTCCTTCAATAAAGCAGGGGAGCTATACCAGTAAAATGGATGATGCCAAATAATTACATCGTGTTTTAGCAGTAATCCCTGTTCGTACTTAACATCAATAAAGAAGTCGGGATATCGCTCATATAAATTATTGACCGTAACATGCTCCATGTCAGCAACAGCTTCAATCAGCTCCTTGTTAACGCGCGATTTCTGTTCCATCGGATGAGCGAAAATTATCAGTATCTTCTTCATTTTGTTAGTTTGGTAGATAAAAATATAAAAAAAGCCCTTTTCAATAATAAAAGGGCTTCGCAATTTTATATGAAACAAGACTTATCCTATCCATTCGCCTTTGAGGGCTTTTTCAAATCGTTTATTAACCACGTTCCAGTTCACTACATTCCAAAATGCATTAATATAGTCACCACGCTTGTTTTGATAATTTAAATAATAAGCATGCTCCCAAACATCTATGGTTAACAATGGAATACCTTTATGATCGGCAATATCCATTAAAGGATTATCCTGATTAGGCGTCGACACAACTTTGAGTTTCCTTTCCGAATCAAGAATTAACCACGCCCAGCCACTGCCAAACTGTGTTTTAGCAGCCTTAAAAAATGTTTCTTTAAATGCATCCAACGATTTAAAATTTTTAATCAAATGACTAAGTAACTTAGCAGAAGGCTCTCCGCCATCCGGACTCATATTTTCCCAGAATAGCATATGATTGTAATAGCCTCCTCCATTATTTCGAACAGCTTCGCCATGCTTAGAAATTTCACTAAAAATGGCAGGCATAGAAGTGGTTTCCAACGAAGTTCCTTCAATTGCAGCTGAAAACTTTTTAAAATAACCCCGATGGTGCTTATCGTAGTGAAGCTCCATTGTTTCGACATCAATGTGTGGCTCTAAAGCATTATAACTATAGGGTAGAGCAGGAAAAAAATGACCACTTATTGGTCCCGTTTTAATTTCACTTTTCACAGCCTCATTATTTTGACTGCTTTTGTTAGAACTGGTGCAGGCAGCTGCTGCTCCTAATCCAACTAAACTAATAAACTGTCTTCTCTTCATTGTGTTAAGTATCCAATATAAAGACTAAACAAGTTGTTTAAGTGATTGTTCAGGTTTCCTATAACTATACAGTAGGTCAACTTATAACAAGCTATTAAACATTCATCAAATATAAATGGGGATTCTTCGAAAAATTGCTTTCTTTAAAGTCAATAACTGAATCAAACCATGAATAAAATTCTGCTTTTTTCATTTTTTTGTCTCTTCAGCCTAATTTGTTCAGCTCAAAAGTCATCGACACAAAAGTATGAGCAACGCGCTGACAAATACTACAAATATTACAATTACGAAAAAGCACGTAAAGACTATATTCGCGTGTGGAGAAAAGACAAAGACAATGTTGGATTGCTTAAAAAGATAGTTGATTGCTACCTGAGCGATAACACCTTGCGTGAAGAAGCTCTTCCATATATTGAAATACTCATCAAACTAAAACCTAACGATTACGAAGCACAACTTAATAAAGTAACGGCCTTATTTCATGCACATCAGTTCAATGAGGCGGAAAGCTTGCTAAATAAGCTAGAACCTTCAATAGCTGGAAATATCGAATTAAGGGAAAAAGCATTACATTTGAAAACCAACATCACAAACGCCAAAAACCTTGTAACAAATCCTTTAGACGTCTCTTTCGTTAATTTAGGAAAAGACATCAATACAGCACGCAACGAAGTCAGTCCCTTTATTACGAATAAAGAAAATACGTTGTTTTACGCATCAGACAAGCGTTACAACAGCTATGCCGGCATTTATTATTACAATATTTGTGTTAGTGAAAAAGAAAAGCTGAATTTCGAAAAAGGAAAAACAATTGGTTCACAACTTAATTCCATTTATGACGAAATGGTAGCCGGCATATCGCCTGATGGTTCTAACTTGTTTGCCTTTCATAACAGAGATGGATCAGAAGCGATGGGCTACTCCATTTACAAAGGAAATTACAGGTTTGAACCCCTTGAGAATTTTGGTCCTCCCCTTGATGCGAAAGGCTCTGAGTATGGTGTTTGGATGACCGAACAGCAAGACACCATCATTTTCTCATCCGAAAATATGAAGGGCAATACCGACTTGTATTATGCGATTAAACTGCCAACAGGCGAATGGGGCAACGCCCGCTTATTGCCAGGAAAAATTAATTCAACAAAGTACAATGAAAACTTTCCGGTTTTGTCCGGTGATGGTAAACGTCTGTATTTCTCCTCTGACAATGAACAATCGATGGGTGGATACGATATATTCTATGCCAATTGGGATGCAAACAAAAAAGCCTGGGGACAGCCTGTAAACATAGGTTATCCTATAAACGACACCTACAATAATTATAATATCTCGTGGGTCGAAAACCGATTTGCCTACATATCGGCTATACGACCTGAGGGATATGGGAAATATGACCTGTACAAAGTAGTTTTTAATCAAACAAATCCGTATAATGCTGTCGTTCGTTGCGATATTCGGCTAAAAAAAGACCGACGTATTCAGATTCCGGATTTTAGCCCACAAATTAGTGTGACTGACACACTTGACAACCTGGTTGGCAGCTATGTGGCCCATACTGATTCAGCTGATTTTGTGATGGCCTTAACAACAGGGCACTATAAAATTAAAATTGAGCACGAATCAATCGAACCACTCAATTACGAATTAATAATACCCGACAATCGCTTCGAATCTGTGGCTGACCGCATTCGACTTATTGTGATGCCACGAAGACCAGAAGTAGCGACCAAATAAGTTCTCATTTTATAGGTATAATAAGGCTTTTAACTATTTTTGCTGCTTAAGACATAAAAAAACTATAATATAATATGAAGCTTCATTTAAAGAACCCAATTGTATTTTTTGATTTAGAAACAACCGGCATCAACATAGCCAAAGACCGCATAGTAGAAATAGCCATATTAAAGATAAATGTTGATGGCTCCGAAGAATCGCATTGCTACAAGGTTAATCCTGAGATGCCCATTCCTAAGGTCACTTCTGAAATACATGGTATATATGATGAAGATGTAAAAGATGCCCCTACTTTTAAAGAGTTGGGCAAAAAGCTGGCAAAAATTATGGAAGGCTGCGACATTGCCGGTTTTAACTCCAACAAATTTGATGTGCCTTTATTAGCCGAGGAATTTATTCGTGCCGAAGTAGATTTCGATATGAAAAAGCGCAAGTTTGTGGACGTGCAAACCATCTTCCACAAAATGGAGAAACGTACTTTGGGAGCAGCCTACAAATTTTATTGCGATAAAGATTTGGAAAATGCGCATTCGGCTCTGGCAGATACCCAAGCCACCTATGAAGTGTTAAAAGCGCAACTTGACCGCTACGAAGAACTGGAAAACGATGTTGAATTCCTAAACGATTTCTCATCTTTCAATAAAAACGCTGATTTTATAGGTCGTATTATTTTTAACGATAAAGGACAAGAAGTCTTTAACTTTGGTAAATACAAAGGCAAAAGCGTGGAAGAAGTGTTGGCTAAAGACCCATCGTACTATGGCTGGATGATGAATGGTGATTTTCCATTGTTTACCAAAAAAGTACTGACAAATATTAAATTGCGTAACTTCAATAAATAAGCAATCATGAAGATTTTATGCATTGGCCGTAATTACGTTAAACACATCGAGGAACTCAATAACCAGGTGCCTACTGAGCCGGTTATTTTTGCTAAACCCGACTCGGCTTTATTACTGAAAAACAAACCATTTTTCATTCCTGATTTTGCTGAAGAGTTTCATCACGAGGTAGAATTGGTGGTGAAGATTAATCGTATTGGTAAAAACATTGCGCCACAATTTGCTCACCGCTATTACGAAGAAGTAGCACTTGGTGTGGATTTCACAGCGCGTGATTTGCAATCGGAGCTTAAAAGCAAAGGTCTGCCCTGGGAAAAAGCTAAAGCCTTTGATGGTTCAGCCGTTCTTTCTAAGTTTGTTAATAAAGAGAAGTTTGGCGACATTCAAAATGTCAACTTTAAAATGGAGAAGAATGGCGAGACTGTGCAGAACGGGAATACTGGTCATATGATTTTTCCGATTGACCGCATTATTTCGCACGTATCGCAATATTTTACATTAAAGATTGGTGATTTGATATACACTGGTACGCCAGCAGGCGTTGGCCCTGTTGCTATCAACGACAGGCTAAAAGGTTATATTGAAGATGAGTTAATGTTTGACTTTTTGGTGAAGTAATTTATTCGATTAACTCATCAACTACTAAACTTTTAAACTCATCACCTCAATAGCTGTTAAACAAATAAACATTCAACTAATACTTATGAAAACTCTAAAACACCTTCTACTAATTGCATTCGCTATTCCGTTTTTCACAAGCTGTGGTTACAACAACATGGTGGATAAAAGCGAAATGGTTGACGCCAGCTGGGCACAGGTTGAAAATGTGTATCAACGTCGTGCTGATTTAATTCCTAATTTAGTTAATACTGTTAAAGGTTATGCCGAGCACGAACAAGAAACATTGACTGGCGTGATTGAAGCCCGCTCAAAAGCAACAAGTGTTAACATTAGTGCCGACAATCTGAACGAAGCCAATCTGGCTCAATTTCAGCAGGCGCAGGCAGGTTTAACATCTGCTCTATCGAAATTAATGGTTGTGATGGAACGCTACCCGGATTTAAAAGCCAACCAAAATTTTATGGATTTACAAGCGCAATTAGAAGGAACGGAAAACCGCATTGCTGTTGAGCGTAAAAAATTCAATGACGCCACACGCGATTACAATTCGTACATCAAAAAGTTCCCGCGTGTTATTTATGCCAGCTGGTTCGACTTTGAGAAGAAACCTTATTTCCAGGCAGAAGCAGGTTCGGAGAAAGCACCTAAAGTGGAATTTTAGAAAACACAAGAGATGAGTAATGAGAATTGAGTAATGAGTTTTTACCTATCTTGTAGTAACGCAGACTACTCACCTCTCTCCTCTCTCCTCTCACTTCTAATTATTGACTATTGTAACTATGGCAAAAGAATTTTTCACGGAAGAAGAGCGTCAACGGATTGTAGGCGCTATCAAAGAAGCTGAGCTCAATACATCGGGTGAGATACGTGTTCACCTCGATAAACATTGCAACGAAGATGTGCTGGACAGTGCAGCTTATTGGTTTGAAAAGCTACAGATGCATAAAACAGAACAGCGCAACGGCGTTTTGTTTTACCTGGCCTATGAAGACCGAAAATTCGCTGTATTAGGCGATGCAGGCATCAACCAAAAGGTTCCTGAAAACTTTTGGGACTCGATTAAAGACCAGATGATGGCACAATTCAAAGAGGGACGATATGCCGATGGACTGGCCAATGGTATTATTGAAAGTGGGAAACAACTAAAACAGCACTTCCCTTATCAATCGGATGATGTTAATGAATTATCGGATGATATTTCGTTTGGCGACAAATAAAAAACACATGAAGAAGACATTATTATTACTATTGACTGTGCTTTGTGCTATTGTGGCCAATGCACAAGATATTCCTGAAAAGCCCAATCCTCCTCGCCTGATGAATGATTTCGCCGGATTGATTTCATCACAGCAGGAACAACAACTGGAACAGGCTCTTTCGCAGTTTGCCCGCGAAACGAGCACGCAAATAGCCATTTTAACGGTTAAAGATTTTGGTGGTACATCGCGCGAAGACTTTGCCTATAAAGTAGGCGAAAAATGGGGCATCGGACAGCAAGGCAAAAACAACGGTATTGTGGTAGTGATTAAACCTCGCATAGGTAACTCACGTGGACAGGCATTTATTGCAACGGGCTATGGTTTAGAAGGAGCTGTGCCCGATGCTGTTGCTAACCGCATTATTGACCACGAGATGATTCCCAGCTTCAAACAGGGCGATTATTTCTCAGGTATAGCGCTAGCTACAAACCGCTTAATGGAACTGACGCGCGGCGAATACACAGCCGACGACTATATGAATGAAACCAAGGGTGGTGGCGGATTTGGCATCTTTGGTATCATCATCTTCTTTGCTATTGTATCTTTTATAATGAGAGGTGCAGGTGGTCACCGACGCTCTAATCTGGGCGGCTCAAGCCTGCCATTCTGGTTATTGATGTCCATGATGGGAAGCCGCAGCAGTGGCTCACATGGTGGTAGCTTTGGTAATTTCTCCAGCGGATCAGGTGGTTTTGGTGGCGGAGGCGGTGGCTTCGGCGGATTTGGTGGTGGCAGCTTTGGCGGCGGCGGTGCCGGCGGAAGTTGGTAGCTTTACAGACGGAAGACCGAAGACAGGAGACGAAAGACTTAACACAAACGGATGACATCTTTATTTGAGTTCAATCAATAAAGATGTCATCCGTTTTTTTTTGCACCGTGCACTGAGCTCCGTACACTAAGCACTGAACACTATATTATTTTATCGGGCTATCGGGCTCCTTAGCCATATGGTTATAACTTAACTTATCCAATAGTTTAGGCAGCCATTTACTTAAGAAAACCGTTAGCTTACCTTCTACAAAAGTGAGGATTAATGTACGCTTGCGTTTAATGATGGCTTTGGCCATGTGGCTGGCCACTTCTTCGGCACTCATCATCTTTTCTTCCTTACGTGGCGTTTCGCCCTGGTTGCTACCATCAGCTTTTAAAGCAGCTTTACGCACATTGGACGCGGTAAAACCGGGAGCAGCAATCAATACATGCAACCCTTTCTTCAGGTTTTCGACGCGGATGGTTTCTAAAAAACCATGCATGGCGAATTTAGAGGCCGAATAACCGGTACGACCAGGTAAACCTATAAATCCGGCAATTGAAGATACGCCTACTACCGAACCTTTGGCTTCTAATAAAGACGGCAACGCATACTTGGTACAATACACCGTTCCCCAAAAGTTAACATCCATCAACTGTTTTAACACGCTTAGCTCCACATCCTGAAAGGCGGCACGCATGGAAATACCGGCATTATTCACCAAAATATCAATTCTTCCGAATGCCCGGAGCGTTTCACTAATCAGATGCTTACAATCGTCTTCTATGCTCACATCAGTCTTAACTGAAATGACATCTGTTCCATTGCTTTTTAACTCTTGTTCAATCTCAACCAGCTTTTCGGCACTGCGAGCCGCCAACACTAACTGGGCACCACGTTGAGCAAACTCACGGGCACAAGCCAGGCCAATCCCGGAAGAGGCACCTGTTATGATGATAACTTTATCCTTCATTCTTAAATTTATTTGCCCGTGAAATTAGCGATTTTAATAGGATATCAAAAGTTGTGAGAAATTCGTTACAGAGATACTACTCATGCAATGTATTTATGAATCTCATTCTTACAACATAAGCACAGAAACACTGAGGTACAGAGTTTTTTTAAAAAAAGGGAACTGATGACACAACTTATTGACCAACCCCTCCATCTGTAGTCGATAAATCAACCTCCACACCTGATAAATCGGCATCTGAGTTCGATAAATTGCCATCTACAGTGACCAAATCGGCATTTGAGATTCCCAAATCAACATTTGTAGTCGATAAATCAAGCTCCACTCCTGATAAATTGGTATCTGAGGTCGATAAATTACCATCTACAGTCACCAAATTGGCATTTGAGATTCCCAAATCAAGCTCCACTCCTGATAAATCGATAGTTGAGGTCGATAAATTGCCATCTACAGTGACCAAATTGGCATTTGAGATTCCCAAATCAACATCAGCAGTCGATAAATCAACCTTCACACTTGGTAAATCGATAGTTGAGGTCGATAAATTGCCATCTATAGTCACCAAATTGGCATTTAGGATTTCTAAATCAACATCTACAGTCGATAAATCAACCACCTACCCCTTCAAATAATAGTTTTCTGTCAACTTACTCCCTTCTTCTAACCAGCTTTTACAACTCATCGCATTGATTCAACAACTCATCGCCTTTAATTATTATGTGCCTGCAATAGCTTGCATTTTTGAATCGTCATTAACAAACCCACTGACGATGAAACTCAGAATTGCAATATCCATATTACTAGCTGTACAGACCATCTCACAGCTCAGTGCCCAATATCAGGTTAACGGCAAGGTGACCGCAAAAGACAGCGCCCCTTTGGTTGGTGTGAACATCACTATCAAAGGTACTTACGATGGTACCATCACCGACACCAATGGTAAATTTACATTGGCACTAGAGGATGAACAGGCAACGCTGCTAATCAGCTATATTGGTTATCAAACGAAAGAAATTGAGGTTAACAAAAAAACACCTCAGCTATCGGTTGTTCTGAAAGAAAGCGTGACCAGCCTGAATGCGGTGACAATAACAGCTGGCACCTTTAGCGCAGGTGACAAAAAGCGTGCTACGGTATTAGAACCATTGGATATTTACACAACTGCCGGGTCATTGGGCGACATAAATGGAGCCCTCAAAACCCTTCCGGGTACTCAACCGGCTTCGGACGATGGCCGCCTGTTAGTGCGCGGTGGCGAAGCAGCCGAAACAAAAGTGCATGTGGATGGCTTATTAGCGGCTAAGCCTTATTACTCAAAAGTGCCTGACTTACCCACTCGAGGGCGTTTTGCTCCCAGTTTGTTTAGCGGTACTGTTTTTAGTACGGGGGGCTATTCGGCAGAATATGGCCAGGCTCTTTCCTCTATCTTAATTCTCGAATCGAACGACATAGCTATTGAAGAAATCACCAGTCTATCGATAATGAGCGTGGGTGGCGAAGCATCCAAAACATGGTGCGCTCCAAATCGCTCCACATCAGCAGGCGTGGCTTACACCAATATGGCTCCTTATTATGGTTTGGCCAACAACCGACTCGACTGGGTTAAACCAACAGAAGCTATGAATTTTAACTTTATGCATCGCCAAAAAGGTAAAAATGGCAGCTTGTTGAAAGTATTTTCAACCTTTGACTATGGCGTACAGGAGTTCAACACCTCACTGGGAAATGCCTTTACTAACATTGATATCGAAGGCGGAAGCGCCTATATCAATATGAATTACTCGCTGCCTGTTCTTCAAAACTCATGCTTAAAAGCCGGACTGGCATCAACCATTGATAATAACCGACAGATAGCTGGTTTTCACCGCACAGTTGACAAAGAGCTGAATATTGAAGGGCGCCTTTCGTTTAATCACCCACTTTCGGATGCTGTTGATGTGAAATTGGGTGTCTCCGATGCCTTCACCCGATACCGTCAGGACTACACACAGCTTAATGCCTCAACTTATAGCAACGCGAGGGTGGACGACCATATTGCAGGTGTATTTATTGAGCCTGAAATACGATTATCAGCCGAGTTGGCAGTCCGTCCTGGTTTGCGCTACGAATACTCGAGCTACCTGAAAGAATCGAGTTGGTCACCTCGTGTTTCAGCAGCCTACAAAACTGGTAAAAACAGTCAGCTGACAGCTGCCTGGGGACATTTCTTTCAAAATCCGGTCATCGACTATCTGAAATACACTTCAAACCTGGAGTTTGAAAAAGCGGTTCATTACCTGCTTGGCTATCAAACCGGCACCTTAAAAAAGCGCCTCTTCCGCGCCGAGGCTTATTACAAGGATTACAAACAACTAATTAGTTATAGTGAGTATAGTAATAACTTCTACAATAACCTGGCGAATGGGGGACACGGTTACGCCAAAGGGATTGATATTTTCTTTCGTGATAAAGAATCCTTTAAATACACGGATTACTGGCTTTCCTACTCTTATATTGATACCAAGCGTCATTACAGAAACTATCCCGATGCGGTAACACCATCCTACATCGCCGAGCACACCTTTTCGGCTGTTGGCAAATATTTTATTGGTACCATCAATACACAGGTGGGAGCTACCTGGGTGATGACTTCGGGTCGCCCCTATCACAAAGAAGGCGACACAAAATACATGAGCCGGAAAGCTCCTTATTACAATGACCTTAGCCTCAACCTTAGTCACTTAACACATATCGGCGACCACTTTACCATTATTCATTTTTCTTTCTCCAATATACTTGGACGGGAACACCTGGTTGGTTACCAGAATATTCCATCGGCCAGTGCTGCCAGTGGTTATATTCAAATGCCCATTCTGCCCGATATCAAGCAGTTTTTATTCCTGGGCCTATTCATCTCAATAAATACGAAATAATACTAACACTTTAAATAAACGATTATGAGAACTATTGTAATTATTCTAAGCCTATGCACAGCACAATTGATGCACGCCAACGATTATCAAAAAGCTATGAAAGAAAACATCGAAAAACTGTTTAAAACCAACAATGTAGAAACTCTTAACACCATAGCTGCCAGTTTTAAACGCATTGCTGCAGTTGAAACAAGCGAATGGTTACCCGGCTATTATGCTGCCTACTCCTATGCCCGTTCAACTCATTTTATCTCTGAAAGTGATTCCATCCATGTTCAGTTGGATAAGGCACAAGCAGAACTAAATGGGTTGCTGGAATCTAATCCTGACGAATCGGAGCTTTACGTCTTGCAAGCTTTCATCTACTCATTGCGTATTACCAACCCTATGAGCGGTTACAAGTATTCAAACCTATCGAATGAGGCTTTGAGCAAGGCCGAACAGCTTGATAGTAACAATCCGCGTGTATACTATTGCCGCGGCAATAACATTTACCACACACCTAAAATGTTTGGTGGTGGCCAACAAAAAGCCTTGCCCTTATTCGAAAAGGCCGCTGAATTATTCACGAATAATAAAAATGATAATCCATTATGGCCAAGCTGGGGAAGCTACCACAATAATCAAATGCTGGCCAAATGCAAAGAGACAAAGTAAGAACATCATACTCAGCAGGCGACATTTTCAATGGCTATAGTCGCCAGCTGAGGCTAACTTAGGTGAGCGGTCTTCTGTCTTCTGTCTTCTGTCTTCCGTCTACTATTTACAATAATCATCCAACAATTACTATCTTAGAACTGAAAAACCTCAAACATGAGCATTTATAAAGACATCAACGGTCACAAACACAGTAAGCGCACCATTTTCTTTACATTTCTTTGGTTTGGATTAAGCTCCATTTTGATTGGAGTAATATTTATGGGCTTAGCTTGCCCCTCCTGCCTGTTAAGGCCAAAAGCGTTGTTCTACAACGGTGGATACAGCCTGTTACTTGGTTATAGCTTGTTTAGTTTTGGCTTCGTGTTCAATTGGTTGGAAAGCAAATATGTCGACTGGATTAAGTTTCCTGTTAAAAGCCTATTAATTGTTCTGCTTTCATCCACAGTGTACTGTACAATTGCCATCATTGGTGTTAATTGGTTCTGGCATATTATTGTGCGCGATATTCCTTCCGATCGTTTCTGGGAGTATTTTGGAGCAACCATGTGGATTGAGTTTGGTATCTTCTACTTTATTGCCTTATGGTTTTATGCCCGCTCATTTTTCATGGCCTGGCGCCAGGAAGTGGAAGACCGCGAAAAGCTAAAACGACAGGCTTTGCAATTACAGTACGAATCACTTAAAACTCAAGTGAACCCCCATTTTTTATTCAACAGCCTCAACGCCCTGACAACTTTAATCGAGATGGATGTTGCATCTGCTAAAACCTTCACCAATGAATTATCTGGTTTTTACCGTGATATTCTACAATTGAAGAACAAAGAAATCATCCCTTTAAAGGAGGAAATCAACATTGTTAAACGCTACATATATCTTCAAAAAATACGATTTGGCGACAGCTTCTCCTACCAGCTACCTGAAGACAGAGAGTCCGACCAAATGGTTCTCCCCTTATCGTTGCAAATGCTTTGCGAAAATGTGTTTAAACACAATGTCATTTCAAGCAGTAAAAAACTTCACCTATCCATTGAGATATTAGAAAATGAAGTTCTGATGACTAATACGTATTATCCAAAAGTAAACAGTTCAGATTCGGGCATGGGATTAAAAAACCTAAATGAACGCATAAAATACCTGACCAACAAAGAATTGACAATCATTCAATCTGACAAGCTATTCTCCATTCACCTACCCTTAATATCGTTGTAACATGCGCCTATTAGTAATAGAAGACGAACACTTGGCAGCCAAACGCTTAATTCAGATGGTGAGCCACCTGTATCCAGAGACCAAGGTATGCGCCGTTTGCGATAGTGTTGAACAAGCTGTAGAATGGATTAAGACCAATCCGGAACCCGACTTTGCTTTTTTCGATATTCAACTGGGCGATGGCATCAGCTTCGAAATATTTGAGCAGTGTACAGTTAATTTCCCCATCATTTTCACCACCGCTTACGACCAATATGCCATTCAGGCTTTTAAAGTGAATAGCCTCGACTATCTGCTTAAGCCCATCGATGAGCAAGAACTTAAACGAGCGGTTGATAAGTTCATCAATCAGCAGCAAGCCGATTTATCGAGCATTAACAAAGCCATTGAGCAAGCCAAAGAATTGCTGCAACAACAAAATTATAAGAATCGCTTTTTAATAAAGGTGGGCGAACATCTGCGGATGATTGAAACCACAGATATCAGCTTTTTCTACAGTGAAGATAAATCAACCTTTATCAGAACCACGAGCGGCAGCAGTTATGCATTGGACCAAAGCCTGGAACACTACGAAATACAGGTGAATCCTGCCGATTTTTACCGTATCAGCCGCAAGTATATTATCAAACTATCGGCCATCACAGACATGATAAGCTACAGTAATTCACGCCTGAAGCTTAAGCTGAACGGTATGGATAATAACGATGAAATAATTGTGAGTCGTGAGCGGGTTAAAAGCTTTAAAACATGGTTAGAAGGCGAACTATAAAAAGGAAGGGGAACCAATGTTCCCCTTTTAACCCTTAAAAAACTAACCCTAAAAACAAGTGGTAAACCAACTTGTTTGCTTTAAATATTGTATAATAATTTTTCCCCTTATTATTAAGACAAATATAAGTATTTGTTTGAAATATAATCAGTCGAATTTGTTTTATTTAGTAACCTTATTCTGTCTGAACCATTCAAATAGACAAACGGCGGCAGCATGCGACACATTCATTGATTTAATGGCGCCCGGCATGGGAATATAAACAGCTGCGTCACATTTACCAAGTACCTCCTGTGACACACCATATTTCTCATTGCCTAAAACAATAGCCAGTTTATGAGGCAACACACATTCATAAATACCTTTAGCGCCTTCGACTGTTTCTAAAGCCACCAATTGAAAACCTTCTGGTATGGTAAATGAATCAGCTGATTGCCACTCCACCTTCACATGACCAATAGCCGCACCGGCTGTTTTCTTTACTTTGCTTTCTCGACAAGCTTCACTGCCCAACACAATTACTTTCGAGGCATTAACGTTGGCTGCAAGTCGAATAATACTACCAATATTTTCAGGCGTTGAAAAGTTATCAGTGATGATAATAACATCACTTCCTTCCTGCGAGCGGCTTTTATTGGCTTCGTTAAAAAAGTATTTTGAATGTGTTTCCGGCATTTATTTAGCACGTTTTAAGCCCATCTCCTCACCTTTTTTCAACATCAACTCAAAGGCCTCGTCGTAATTATTACCAATTTCTCCCTCCAGAATCGCTTCTTTAATAATAGCTTTGAGGTCGCCTATTTCCTTACATGGCTGAAGATTGAAAGTCTTCATAATCACCTCGCCGGTTACAGGAGGTTGAAAATTACGAATATGATCCTTCTCCTCTATTTCTTTCAACTTTTGACGAACCACCTTAAAATTGCGCATGTAACGTTTCACCTTGGCTTCATTCTTCGAGGTGATATCCGCTTCGCACAAAGTCATCAAATCATCAATGTCATCGCCTGCTTCGAACAATAAACGGCGCACAGCCGAATCACTCACCACATCTTCGCTTAATACAATGGGTCGCATGTGCAGGCCAACCATCTTCTGAACGTATTTCATCTTTTCGTTGAGAGGTAATTTCATTCGCCCAAAAATCTTTGGTATCATCTTCTGACCAATGAAATTATGGTTGTGAAAGGTCCATCCCAGCTTTTTATCGTAACGTTTGGTGCGTGGTTTGGCAATATCGTGCAAAATAGCCGACCAGCGTAACCACAGGTTATCAGTATTAGGTACGATGCGATCCAACACTTCCAGTGTATGATAGAAATTATCTTTATGCGCTCTCCCATCCACCTTCTCCACGCCTTTCATGGCCTGAAACTCCGGAAAAATGATTTGCAACAAACCGGTCAACTCCAACAGCTTAAAACCAATAGAAGGACGCTCTGCCATCACAATTTTATTGAGTTCATCGGCAATGCGCTCGCCCGATACAATTTCGATACGGTCTTTTTGAGCCTTAATGCCCTCAAACGTCTTTTCTTCTATGCGGAAATTCAATTGCGTGGCAAAACGGATAGCACGCATCATGCGCAAGGGGTCATCGGAGAAAGTGATGCCTGGCTCCAAGGGAGTACGAATAATTCCTTTTTCCATATCCTCCATGCCATTAAACGGATCGACCAACTCACCATAGTTGTCTTTACTCAAACTTAAAGCCAAGGCATTAATCGTGAAATCCCTTCTGTTTTGGTCATCTTCCAGCGTCCCGTCTTCCACAATAGGTTTGCGCGAATTACGCTGATACGATTCTTTACGTGCGCCTACAAACTCAACTTCCAAATCGCGGTAACGCAACATGGCAGTTCCAAAGTTTTTAAACACATTTAATCGCAAGCCACCTAATCGTTTAGCTACCTGCTCTGCTAACTCAATGCCACTACCCAACACCACCACATCAATATCCTTCGATGGACGATTCAGGTACAAATCACGAACAAAACCACCAATGACAAATGCTGGCTTGTTCATCTCATCACATATATCTCGAATTGTATGAAAAACAGGGTGCTTCAGACTTTTTTCCACCCTCTGTTGTGCTTCTTGTATCATATTGCTGACAAAATTACAATAATATTATGGCATTTTGACCATTTTTGGCATATATAGCTTTTGGCACAGTTGTTGAAATATCGACACATATACATTTCTAGATATTTGGAAATATTTTATTACATTTGCAGTATTCACAATAAAAAAATAGAAATCATGGTACAACATTTAACCAACGAAACATTTAAAGAAAAAGTTTTTAATTACGCTGATAGTAAGGAATGGAAATTTGAAGGCAATAAGCCAGCCATTATTGATTTTTACGCTGACTGGTGTGGTCCTTGTAAAATGGTGGCCCCAATATTAGAAGAATTAGCAACAGAGTTTGATGGTAAAATCGACATCTATAAAGTCGACACTGAAGCAGAACGTGAGCTAGCGGGAGCATTTGGTATTCAAAGCATTCCGTCAATCCTTTTCATTCCGCAAGATGGTCAGCCTCAGATGGCACAAGGTGCTTTACCAAAAGATACGTTTATCCGTGCCTTTAAAGATGTATTGAAGGTTGAAAAGTAAACGCTTCGTTTGAACTTCACTAAAATTCAGCTTTAAACTGTTAAAGCCGTGTTAAATCGTTTAAAGAAGTAAACTATTGAGCTAAAAACAGAGTTTAATTGAAACAAAGTAATGATTAGAGATATGAAGAAGATATTATTTGTATTGGGTGGCTTAGTCCTGTTAATTGGAAGTGGTTTTCAACTTTACAATTCAGCGACTGATGACGCCAAACATAGTGAAGGTGAAAACTCTGTTATTTATCTTGACGCAGCCAGTTTTAAAGAAAAAGTATTCAACTACGAGACCAATAAGGAATGGAAATACGAAGGTGAAGTGCCGGCTATTTTAGATTTCTATGCCGACTGGTGTGGACCGTGTAAAATGCTATCACCTGTGTTAGATAAAATTCAGAAAGAATACGATGGTAAGGTGCAGATTTATAAAATCAATACCGACAAGCAGAAAGAATTAGCAGCCACATTTGGCATCCGAAGTCTGCCAACCATTGTTTTTGTTCCTTTGAATGGTGAACCACAAGCGGCGATGGGCTATCGCTCGAAAAATGATTTAGAAACAATGATTACCGAAATATTACAAGTCGAGAAGTAACACTTGAGATTAGATTATGATTTGAAAGCCGAAGAACATTTCTTCGGCTTTTCTTTGTTTAAAAGGTTTATTTTCGTTTACCTTTGAGCCATTAATTATTCGGGGTGCCTTAATATACAGGCTGAGATTACACCCATTGAACCTGATGCAGGTAATGCTGTCGCAGGGATATGAATGACTCTCCATCGGCTTCCCGTACAATTTATAAGACAATGAACATCTTAATAAATGGGCAAGCTACTGACATGCCCGACAATTCTACAATCACCAGTGTGTTGCAGCACATTGAACAACACCATACTGGTGGTATAGCCGTGGCAATTAACGACATGGTCGTTCCTAAAAGCCAATGGAGCGATTCGCAAATTAGCGACGGCGACAAAGTTCTGATTATTAAAGCCAGCCAGGGCGGCTAACTTATATCCACACAACTTATGAACAAAAGTAAAATATCACAGGAAGGCCTGACCACAGGTCCTTTCCCCAACTCCAAAAAGATTTACGAGAAAGGTTCCATTCATAATATTGAAGTTCCTCACCGTAGTATCGAATTAAGCGACACCAAAACAAGTGAAGGCACACTCATCAAAAACCCAGCCATCACAGTGTATGATACAAGTGGCCCATACACCGACCCCAACTACCAGGTTGATTTAGAGAAAGGGCTGCCAAAAATCCGTGAACAATGGATTTTAGAACGGGGCGATGTTGAACAGTTGCAACAGTTAAGTTCTGAATATGGCCAAATGCGTCTGGAAGATGAAAAGCTGGATCATCTGCGTTTCGATCATGTGAGCGCTAAGCCTTTAAAAGCAAAAGATGGTAAATGCGTGACGCAATATTTTTATGCCAGTCAGGGTATTATCACGCCTGAAATGGAATATGTGGCTATTCGCGAAAACCAGCAATTACAACAGGTAAAAGAAAAGTATCGTCAACACAGGGGCGAATGCTTTGGGGCTCAAATTCCAGAGAAAGAAGTGACGCCTGAATTTGTACGTGATGAAATAGCAGCCGGCAGAGCCATCATACCTTGTAACATTAACCACCCCGAAGCCGAACCAATGATCATCGGTCGTAACTTTTTGGTGAAGATTAATGCTAACATAGGTAACTCACCAACCACTTCGTCTATTGAAGAAGAAGTAGAAAAAGCAGTATGGGCTGTACGCTGGGGCGCCGACACCATTATGGATTTATCGACTGGTGACAATATTCACGAAACACGCGAATGGATCGTGCGCAACTCACCTGTTCCGGTTGGAACCGTGCCTTTATACCAGGCCCTGGAAAAAGTAGGTGGAGATGTTGAAAAGCTTTCCTGGGAGATTTATCGTGACACATTAATTGAGCAAGCCGAACAGGGCGTCAGTTACTTTACCATTCATGCCGGTTTATTGTGGAAACACATCCCTTCAACCATCCACCGCGTTACAGGCATTGTTTCGCGTGGTGGTTCTATTATGGCTAAATGGATGCTTTATCATCATAAAGAAAACTTCTTGTACACCCACTTTGATGAGATTTGCGACATATTGGCAGCCTATGACGTAGGTGTTTCTTTGGGCGACGGGCTTCGTCCGGGTTCAATTGCCGATGCCAACGATCGGGCTCAATTTGGCGAGTTGGAAGCTTTGGGAGAATTAACGCAAATTGCCCGTGATAAATATGCTCAGGTCCTTATTGAAGGACCGGGCCATGTGCCGATGCAAGGCATTAAAGAGAACATGGACTTACAGTTGAAACACTGTAAAGAAGCGCCATTTTATACTTTAGGACCGCTAACAACAGATATTGCTCCAGGTTATGACCATATTACCTCAGCCATTGGTGGCTCCATGATTGCCTGGCAGGGAACAGCCATGCTGTGTTATGTCACTCCGAAAGAGCATTTGGGCTTACCTGATAAGCACGATGTTAAAGTAGGTGTTATCACTTATAAATTAGCAGCTCATGCAGCCGATGTCGCCAAAGGATTTCCGGGTGCCCAGTTTCGTGATTATGCCATGAGCAAAGCACGCTTTGAGTTCCGCTGGAAAGACCAGTTTTCACTGGCTCTTGACCCGGAAACAGCGATGCAATACCACGATAAAACATTACCTGATGAAGGATACAAGTCGTCTCACTTCTGCTCGATGTGTGGCGAGAAGTTTTGCTCCATGAGAAGCACAATGGAAGTGAGGGACTTAGCCAAAAAGATGGAAGAAAAGAAAGAATTATTCAAAGAATCGGGCGGAGAGTTATATATGTAACGAATAACACTTATTTTTGTGCTAGATTAAAACTAAACTTTATGAAGCCAATTGTAATTTGTTATCCAACGCAACTTGACAAAGAAGTTGAAGCCATTAACGCCTTGTTTGAAGCTGGTTTAGAAGTGCTGCATGTACGTAAACCAGCTTACAGCGAAGCGGATATGATTGCTTTTATTGATTCAATAGATGCAAAATATCACGATAAGGTTGCTCTTCACAGCAACCTGCATTTAGTTGAATTAAAAGGTTTGCGCGGTGTGCATTTCACATCATACAATCGCCATTTAATCGACGATTACAGTGATAAAGCATTACCAAAGAGTATTTCAGTTCACTCTATGAGCGAATTGATTAACCTAAGCGAATCATTTAACTACGCTTTGTTAAGCCCGGTGTTTGAAAGTATTTCGAAGGAAGGCTATGGCCCGGCTATCGACCAGTCGGTGTTGAAGCATTATTTAGAGAAAAATCATGAAGTGCCTGTTCTGGCTCTCGGAGGCATCGACCACAAAAATGTGGATGTGGCCAAAGAGTTGGGCTTCGACGGCGTGGCTTTACACGGTCACCTGTGGGCACAATTTGAAACAGATGGTGATATCAACGGCGTTGTTGAACGTTTTAAAGAGGTCACCGAAAAATGGACCTAAAAAAATGAATGAAAGACCTTATGTCCTGAGCATTGCCGGGTTTGATCCAAGTAGTGGTGCAGGTGTTACAAGTGACATAAAAACGTTTGAACAACATGAGGTCTACGGCTTAAGCGTCGTAACTGCCATTACTTTTCAAAACGAATCAAGTTTTAAAGGTGTGAAATGGGTAGCGTTTGAAGATATTGAACAGCAGCTTATTTTATTAGCAGATAAATACACGCCCAAAGCCATTAAAATTGGATTAGTAGAATCAGAAAACCTTCTGACACAAATCCTGGTTTGGATAAAAAAATACTGGCCGGAGTCTTTTATCGTATGGGATCCCATATTAAAAGCCTCCGCCGGCTTTCCTTTCCACACCCACCTTCAGCATGCCATCGAAAAACTAGTGAGCCAGGTTGACTTACTCACTCCCAACCTTCCGGAATACCAACAATTATTTGGTCAACAGATTCCAGGTGACGTCGTTAATCATCTTCAAAGTGCCATTCTCATTAAAGGCGGTCATCAAACTGGTAACGACGTTTGCGATGAACTATATACCCCGGAATCTGATGCCTGCTTCACAGTAAAATCGCAACGGGTAAAAGGCGATTGGCAAAAACATGGCACCGGATGTATCCTTTCATCGGCCATTGCTGCCGAAATTGCCAAAGGAAGCACCGTGCCATCAGCTTGTTCTAAAGCACATTTCTACGTCAAAAAAGTAATTGCCAGTAATAACTCATTATTGGCTTACCACCATACCATATCAGAATAAAACATTGGCTATGAATAAAAAATCTATATCACGCCTTCATTTCATCACCTCTCCGTCGAAGCAAAGCTATATGGAGCAAATAAAATCGGTGGTGATGGGTGGCGCCAACTGGGTTCAGCTTCGAATGAAGGAAGAACCATTTGAAGTAATTGAAAAGACGGCCATCGAAGCCATGAGTTATTGTCTCGATAATGGCGTTACCTTCATTATGAATGACCATGTGGAAATTGCTGCCAGAATTGGTGCAGAAGGTGTACACCTGGGTAAAAACGACATGTCGCCAGATAAAGCGCGCGACATATTGGGTCCTCAAGCCATAATAGGTGGTACAGCCAATACTTTTGAAGATATCAAGCATTTGGTAAGTTTAGGCGTCGATTACATTGGTCTCGGTCCGTTTCGTTTTACAGAAACAAAGAAAAACCTCAGTCCGGTATTAGGCATTGAAGGGTACCAAAATATTATCGATCAATGTAAAGCAGAAGGCATCCACATCCCCATTATTGCTATTGGCGGATTGGTTCCTGATGATTTGGAAAAACTGTTCCAAACAGGTATTCACGGCGTTGCCATCTCATCATACATTACTAAAAACGAACAACCCGGAGCCGTAACACTTGACTTGTTGCAGAAAATTGGTCAATACAGCTCAGCCAACTGGACCCGGTTTCATTGAGAATTACAGACAGAAGACGGAGAATAAAAGACCGAGGACAGAAAAACGAATGAACTCAACAACTTTAAACTAGCTAGCGGCCAACGACCAATAGCTATAAGCTAAATAATATGACCCCACTAAGATTAGGCGACAAAACTTTTCAATCACGATTATTTACCGGCACTGGCAAGTTCGCCTCCAATCAATTGATGCAGGAGGCGATTGAAATAAGCGAATCAGAATTGGTAACAGTGGCCCTGCGTCGCGTTGAGATGAACAACCAGCAAGATGATATATTGCAGCACCTAAAGCATAAACGTATTAATCTGTTGCCCAACACGTCGGGTGTACGCACAGCTAAAGAAGCCGTTTTTGCGGCACAACTGGCGCGCGAGGCCTTAGACACCAATTGGCTGAAGCTAGAAATTCATCCCGACCCCAAATACTTATTACCCGACCCGATTGAAACACTCAAAGCAGCTGAAGAATTGGTCAAGCTGGGCTTTATCGTTCTGCCGTATGTACAAGCCGATCCCGTACTTTGTAAGCGATTGGAAGAAGTAGGTACGGCAGCCGTCATGCCATTGGGAGCGCCAATAGGTTCAAACCAGGGATTGCAGACCAAAGAGATGTTGCGCATCATTATTGAACAAAGTCAGATTCCCGTGGTGGTTGATGCAGGTATTGGTGCACCATCACATGCTGCCGATGCCATGGAAATGGGTGCCGATGCTGTGTTGGTCAATACAGCCATCGCCGTTTCTCCAAATCCGGTGGAGATGGGTAAAGCCTTTAAACTGGCTGTTGAAGCTGGCCGAATGGCTTACGAGGCCAGACTGGCAACAAAATCGATGGGCGCTGAAGCCTCAAGTCCATTGACGGCTTTTTTAGATGAATTGTAAAAAAAAGCTAATAGCCCACGATAACTATCGTGGTAGCTGATAGCCACTAGCTATTTACATGATGTAATAATCAGACTACTGTCTACTCACTACTGACTATAGATGAAAACATTTGAAGAGGTACATGCATCTCATAACTGGGAAGCAACCACACAATCAATATACAATAAAACAGCGGCCGATGTAGAGTTGGCTTTACAATCAAACAAGCTGACTCTGGAGGATTTTAAGGCATTAATTTCGCCAGCTGCAGAAGCATATCTGGAGCAGATGGCTGTAAAGAGTCGCGCTATTACACAGCGTCGATTTGGAAAAACCATCCAGCTGTATATCCCTCTATACCTTTCAAATGCCTGTGCTAATTCATGCACCTATTGTGGTTTCAATCATGAAAATGACATTACCCGCATAACGCTTAATAAAGAGCAGGTACTTCAGGAGATTGAAGTCATCAAAAACATGGGCTTTCAACACTTGCTACTGGTGACCGGTGAGCATCCGAAAGATTGTGGATACGACTATCTGAAGGAAATGGTGGAGTTGGTAAAACCACACTTCCCATCTGTTTCCATTGAGGTGCAACCCATGAAACAGAATGAGTACGAAGGTTTGATTCAACTGGGGCTTCACACCGTTTATGTGTATCAGGAAACCTATCGCAAGGAAAATTACAAAACGTATCATCCTCGTGGTAAAAAGTCCAACTTCTCCTATCGTTTAGAAACACCTGAAAGATTGGGTAAAGCAGGCATCCACAAAGTGGGTATCGGCTGCCTTCTTGGTTTGGAAGATTGGCGCACTGATTCATTTTTTACAGCTCTTCATCTTGATTACCTTGAGAAAACCTACTGGCGAACCAAGTACAGCATCTCCTTCCCTCGCCTACGACCACATGTTGGTTCGTTTCAACCTAATTTTGATGTCAATGACAAACAGCTGGCACAGTTAATAATGGCTTATCGCATCTTTAATCCGGATGTCGACCTATCCTTATCAACCCGCGAGAGTAAGAAATTCAGAAATCACATGCTGCAATTGGGCGTGACTGCCATGAGTGCCGGCTCTAAAACAGAACCCGGTGGTTATGCGGTGTATAATCAGGCACTGGAGCAATTCTCGGTAAACGATGACCGCAGCCCCGAAGTTATCTGCCAAATGATAAAAGAAGGTGGCTATGAACCGGTGTGGAAAGACTGGGATGATTGTATGGGGTAAGCTAGAGGTTAGAGGCTAGCCTCTAATTTGCACAAGATACCATTGGAGTTCAGGTTAAAGCTACAGACTAATGACTACTAGCTTTATGCGAAAACATTGCTATTCACCGTATAATTAAATACCTTACTATATGATTTAAATCAATTCAGACAAAAAGGTCTCTATTTTCTTTGATAATAACATTCGGGTGCCTACATTTGCGCCCGATTCCAATGGGGTGCCTGTTACAGGCTGAGATTATACCCTTCGAACCTGGCCGGGTAATGCCGACAAGGGAACAGAGTTATCTCCTATATATTCCTCATTGCGGTATTTGTTAACAACTTAAACTGCAAATTTTAAAATGAAGCAAATTTATTCTATTGTATTGGCAGCTATGCTAACCTTTAGCGCCTTTGCACAAAACACCTACACCGGACAGGTAAATGATGAAAACGGTGATGCGCTGATTGGCGTTAATGTCATTGTTAAAAACTCGTACAACGGCACCATTACAAACGCAGAAGGTCGATTTACGATTAACAGTAAAAATGATAACCCAACACTTGTTTTCTCATATGTTGGTTATAAGTCACAGGAAGCTGCTGCTTCCACCAACATGAGCATTCAGCTTGAAGAATCGGCTGTGATGACCAATGAAATAGTTGTATCAGCCATCCGCGCCAGCAAACATACTCCAGTGGCCGCATCTGAAATGAATTCGGAAGAAATTCAGCAACAAAATTTTGGTCAGGATCTGCCATTTTTGCTAAACCAAATGCCAAGTGTGGTGACCAACTCCGATGCCGGAGCGGGTGTTGGCTACACCGGTTTGCGTATTCGGGGTGCCGACATTACTCGTATTAATGTAACGGTTAACGGCATACCAATGAACGATGCCGAGTCGCAAGGCGTCTTTTGGGTAAACATGCCCGACTTTGCTGCTTCGGTTGATAAAATGCAGGTGCAACGTGGTGTGGGTACATCGACCAATGGTGCGGCATCATTTGGTGCTTCGGTCAACCTCAACACTTTAAATTCGGCAGCCGAAACGATGGCTTTTATTGACAATAGCTATGGTTCTTATAACACCATGAAAAACTCGGTGGCTGTTTCAACAGGCCTATTGAGAAACAACATGGCATTCGACGTGCGTTTATCGCGCATTAACTCCGATGGTTTTATCGACCGTGCCACTTCTGATTTGAAATCTTATTATTTTTCAGGAGGCTATTATGGCGAGAAATCAACCATCAAGTTTATCACTTTCTCGGGTGAGGAAAAAACATATCAGGCCTGGAATGGTGTGCCTAAAGTAAAACTGGAAAATGACCAGGCAGGCATGGAAAAGCTGGTGATGATGGATGGATGGACCGATGCCGAGGCCCAAAATCTTTATAATTCGGATGCGCGGACTTTTAACAAATACCTGTACGATAACCAGACTGACAACTACCAGCAAGACCATTATCAACTGCATTTCACACACCAGGCCAGCGAAAAGCTGAACCTGACAGCAGCACTGCATTACACTAAAGGCGAAGGTTATTACGAATCGTATAAAAACGACCGTAAATTCAAAGACTACAATGTAGGTTTCGAGTCGATCATTATTGATGGCGAAACCATTGAAAAAACCGATTTGATTCAGCGCAAGTGGTTAGATAATGATTTTTACGGTGCTACTTTTTCTGGTATCTACACCTCTGACAAACTGGAGTTAATAGTTGGTGGTGCATATAACCAGTACGATGGCGACCATTTTGGTAAGGTTATCTGGAGCGAATACAACATGGGTATTCCACACAATCACCAGTGGTATTTTAACACTGGCAAAAAGAAGGACTTTAACAGCTATGTTAAAGCCACTTATGCTTTAGTAGATAACTTGTGGCTGTATGGCGACATTCAATACCGTAACGTTAACTTTTCGATGTCAGGCGAACATGATGACAATGCCGACCTAACACAATCGTACAGCTTCGATTTTGTCAATCCTAAAATGGGTATCAACTTCGAGCTGAATCAAAATCAACGTGTGTTTGCCTCTTTTGCCGTGGCACAACGCGAACCAACGCGCAGCGACTTTAGAGATGCGCCAGCCGACCGCAAGCCAGAGCCTGAAACACTTTACGACTGGGAGCTTGGTTATGAATACAACGCACACAAAGCGTTTGTGAATGTAAATGCTTTTTACATGTTGTATAAAGACCAACTGGTGCAAACAGGCGAGATAAACGATGTAGGTGCGGCCATTATGGTGAATGTGCCTGATAGCTACCGTGCTGGTGTTGAAATTGAAAGTGGTGTAATGATTACGCCTAACTTTAACTGGACAGGTAACATTGCTTTATCTGCCAATAAAATTAAAAATTACACCGAGTATGTGGATAACTGGAGCTACTGGAGCGACCCTGATAATGAACCTTACCAGTATGTGACCGAATTGGGGGAAACAGATATTGCCTTCTCTCCTTCGGTAACGGCGGCCAGTCAGTTTAGCTTTAAGCCGGCAGATGGCTTAACACTATCGCTATTAAGCAAGTATGTAAGCGACCAATATATCGATAATACATCGAACGAAGATCGTAAGCTGAACGCCTGGTTGGTAAACGACATTTTAGTGAACTATGATTTTACCATTCCTTCGGTAGGCGATTTCAACCTGGGCTTTAAAGTCAATAATATATTGGATGAAGAGTATGAATCGAATGCATGGGTATACCGCTATTACTATGCAGGTGAGCACGATGTGCTGGATGGCTACTTCCCGCAGGCTGGCACTAATGTAATGGTACGATTAGGCATGAAGTTTTAATTGAAACGGATGGCATCTTTATTGACAAGCTTTTATAAAGATGCCATCCGTAAGTAATAACCTACACTTAATCCACACTTAATTTACCAAAGCGCCATTATTTCTTACTTGCACGATATAAATAGCTGCATTTGTCGAACAAAAAAGAATGCGTGCTGTTTGGCTTTAAAAGAGGAAAGAGTACCAGAAAAAGATAAAAACTAATTGTAACCATGGACGGCTCATTTTATGAACATCAGAAAGTGATTATCAAGAACGTGATTGACAACCCCGTTAGATTTGAAAAAGAAATATACAAATCGCGCTTATGGTTAAGCGATTTAGAACAGGATAAACTATGTGAATGGTTAGAAGCAAACTACCCTCAACAATACAAACAACTATTGCAAAACCTACAGTTTAAGCACCAAACCAACAAATTATATATGATTTCGGCGTGAGTTTAACTCGCGCTTTTTTTTAAAACCAGAATGCTATCTGCATAGCGATTTAAGTTGATCGGCCACCATGATTGATGGTCCCTTCCCCCTCCTCCTGCTTGTCGTTTCATAACAACTTATTGTCGTTTCATGCGCCAATTTCTTTAAGTTTATATCGCATGCGATATTTATTTACACGTCTTATTCTATATTTGTATCGCACGCGATATTTATAGATGATAATTACATAAAAGACGAACGCATGACTAACAATTTTTACGAATTCGAAGCTAAAAGCCTGCAAGGTAAAACCATTAAAATGAGTGATTTTAAGGACAAAACCGTTTTAGTAGTCAACACAGCCAGCAAGTGTGGCTTAACACCTCAGTACGAAGGCCTTGAAGCTTTATACCAAAAATACAAAGATAAAGGTTTGGTTATACTTGGATTCCCATGCAATCAATTTGCTAACCAGGAACCGGGCGATGCAAAATCAATTTCAGAAGGTTGCCTGATTAACTATGGAGTGAGTTTCCCAATGTTTGCCAAAGTAGACGTAAATGGTGAGCAGGCCCACCCTTTGTTTAAATTCCTAAAAAGTGAATTGGGCGGATTGTTGGGCAGTAAAATCAAATGGAACTTTACCAAATTTGTGATTGATGCCAATGGGCAACCAATAAAACGTTTTGCGCCTATTACTAAGCCAGAAAAAATTGATACTTATCTATCTAAAATTTTGGTGTAGTTTTATCACCTAATGAGCTTGTCTAAAAACAAAATTTCTCGCTAAGACGGAAAGGATATCGTAAAGACCGCAAATTATAGGATGTTATTCTTAAAAACTTTGCATTCTTTGCTATTTTTTAGCTTTGTGTTCTTTGCGAGAAACATTAACACTTATTGAACAAGCTCATAAACTAATCGCGATACAATGGCCTACGAACAATTAAAACTTGAAAACCAGCTTTGTTTCCCTGTTTATGCCGCATCACGACTAATAACTCGTGAATATCAACCGCATTTGGATCGACTAGGTATTACTTACCCACAGTATCTGGTTTTTATGCTGTTATGGGAGCAAGACGGACGCAGTGTAAATGAGATTACGCAAAAACTCATCCTCAATACCAATACAGTTACTCCACTGCTTAAGCGAATGGAGAAGCAAGGCTTTATTACAAGAACAAGATCAACTGAAGACTCGCGTAAAGTGATTATCCAACTCACAGCTAAGGGTCATAAACTGCAAGAGCAAGCAGCTATCATTCCTGAGTCATTGGTAAGTAAAATGGCTGGCGGAGACATTGATATTGACACCTTAAAACGATTAAAAGACGATCTAAACCAGCTTATTCAACTACTCAAGAAATAAGACGTTGTCCTGCTTAGCGAATCAATTGTCAATAATACCGATTGGGGACTAAAACTTCAATACAACATGCCGAATATTGCTACGATTACTGGTATAAGTAATATGAACCAGGCCATCGGCTGTTTCAATAATGGCCGGATAGCTGTATTCACCCAATGTGTTATCTTCAAGCTTATAAACCTCCTGCCAGTTTTCACCATCGGCAGAAATCATTACATATAATTTGTTGCGTCCATCCGACCAATCTTTTCCACTGGGTGCAGGGTTATTAACCAGTACATGTAATCCAGAACTCAATGTAACGGCATCAATGCCTGAATTGGGATTGAGCAACCTGGTACGTTGCGGCACAGTCCAGTTGTTGCCATTATCGGTTGAACGACTCTCCACAATACAATTCTGATTACTTCGCATAAGTGCCAGAATAGTTCCATCGGATAGGGTTAACAGTGTGGGTTGAATCAATTTAAAGCCCTTGCTGGTATCTATTGGTACTTTTGTCCACGATTGTCCATCATCATCTGAAACCTCCATGTGCGCATGCCATTCATCGCCATTTTCAACACTCGAAGGGCTTATAATCCGACCATTGCCCAAATAAATAGGTTTGTTTTTTATGGGCCCCAGTAGCCCGTCAGGAAACCTTGCAGCACTTGACCAGGTTTGCCCATTATCGGTTGACTTTTTATACATCCCCCACCAGTCATTTGGTGAGGGCCCCACTTTGTAATAGAGGTATAATTCCTGGCTTTGAGTTTTAAAAAGAACAGGATTCCAGGTTGGGTAGCGAAGTGTATCATTCATAATCCCGTCGGCCAACAGGACGGGTTGGCTCCAGCCATCGGTACTTTTTATTGCTCCCCAAATGCACACATCCGGATGACGCTCATAGGTACCGCCAAACCATGCGGCCATCAGGTTACCATCGCTCAGTTGAACCACTGTTGAGGCATGGCACTGTTTAAAAGGTGGGTTGCTAAAAATAAATCCTTCCTCAACTAAAGTCGCATCCATTATCTTAGTAGTATGTTGGGCGCTCAGGCTCGTACATACTATTAACAACACAATTGAAAATAAGTGGCGTAGCATATCTGCGGAATTTAATCAATTTACTAATGGTTGCAAGGTAGTAATTAACTTGCAGGTAGGTTGACAGCAGTACCATTGCATATAAGAATACCTTTTTCAACTCAAGCTCCCGCAATAGCGTGATAAACTGTTGAGGCTTAACAATCACCAATAACCTTTACATTTATACGCCTCCGCTTCTTCTAATATCTCGAAGCCCAAATCGATGGCGGTTCTGAAATCATCGCACCCTTTTTGCTTCTCACCCAAGCCATAATAGGCCAGACCACGAAGGAAAAAAGCATATTTATCGGTAGCATCCAAAGCGATGGCTTTGCTACAGTCCACCACTACAGCATGTAAGCCATGTGGAAATCGGGTTGAAGCGCGGTTAACAAACACTTTGGCCAGGCTCGAATCCCTTTTTAAGTAGGTATCAAAGTCGTTTCGAGCCAATTTGGCTTCGCCCAGCGCTAAGTACATTCTACCCCGGTGCAATATGTCGTTTAGTTTTTTTGTTTTATCGATATGTGAACTTAAGGCCTTTATCTGTTCCAAATAATTGAGCCTAACCCAATAGCCACTCATCGCTTTTATGCGGTTATTACAAAGGTCATCCTGAAGGTCGAATGATAAAGTATAGCCCTGATTATTGATTTTATAAATACCTGCATCAGGACAAGCCTTGCCTTCCTGGTCGTTAATAACAATAGTGTCGGATAAAAGCGTATAAGTCGAAATTAGGTCAACAGTGGCATCAGCACCAAAATCGGTTTCAATGGTACCATCTTCTTTAAAGTGAACAATTAGGGCACCGATGGGCGAAATGCGCTTCCATCTGCCAACAATAGTCGTATCATTAACCTCGGCTATTTTAACAGAAGCCTGGGCTTTATCGTTTGTCTTTTTAGATTGACAACCAGAAGCCAAAACCAAAGGCAGCAATAGTAGCAGTAAGCTTAGAGTTTTCATCGTATTTTAAGTTTGGTTATATGATCTGTTTCTACTTTATTTGCTGCTTAACGAGTCCTTTTGTGCGGTGCTACAATTTCCATGGCGAAATGATTTACGCGGTAGCGAGGGGTAGTTGAGAAATACGAGCGAAGGACTATTCAACTAATTTCAAGTATCCTCTGGGTACTCTTAAAAATTCCTGATAGCACAAATTATTAGGGCAATTTTCGTTTAATTCAGAGTGTTCAGCTATTTTTATTGTAATAGTTGCAATGCCTTCGTCTGTTCCGTCATATACCTCGCCTACTTCAAATTTTCGTTCTATAGTGCCAACTACACCCCCCACTGTTATTTCAGCAGAATACATTTTAACGAATTCAAATTCCCCCTCGATTTTTCCATTATCAGTATCGCAAGCAGTTATAAAGCTTACCAAGAACAATACAATTACAATGTTTTTCATAATTTGATTTTCCAGATAGACAGAAATAAATGAATTGGGTTGCGTTAAATACCATTATTATTATCGCGTTATGGTAAACAAACATATTCAACCGAGCTTTATATTTTTAAACAGTCTTCATATTTTAAACCTATCTAAAATCCCTCTTAATCAATTAATTTACCACTTAAAGAAATTGATTTAGTCGAACGTTGTTTCGTGCGATAATGAGAGAAGCATTAAACTACTTCCCAAGAAATATCATATACACAATTCTCTTTTAAGTCTGTTGTTTCCAATTCAAGTTTCTTAAAATTTCCTTTAATATTCAGTGCATTGCATCCTAATTCCCAATTGGCACACCATATACCGCTTGCAATAGCTGCGTAATATTTTGATGTTGTTGACGCAATAAAGTCTATTCTTTTAAACTTACCGTTTTTCAAGGTGATTATCCCGCGCGTAGTCTGTCCATTATAAGATGATGGAGCCCAACGGCAAGACTCATAAGTTTTGCCAAAAAGATTATATGGTTCTCTGCCTGGACTTATAGGCTTAGTCATCTCATAACTGTCGAAAAATAATGACTCTATAGGCATACGACTTCGCATTTTCTTACTGAATAAACTAATAAACAAGGGATTGTATTTCGATTTGTAACCGATGGCACAGATACAGATAATATTTTCTGTGTCGGCATTGAACTGGTTGCCCAACACAGATATAATGCTGTTATGGTCAGCTCCCGGCCCTATCCAGCAAGTTCCAAGCCCCATTCTGGTGGCATCAATCACAACCTTTTGCAACGTTTTACCTACATCCAATATTGCCAGACGATCATATTCCTTTGGAGTGATGGCAACAAAAAATTCTCTGGCGTTTACAACAGGCCATACGCGAATTTGCGCTGAAATATATTCAATCCGGACTTTGCTTTTACTGAATTTCGGTTCTTTCAAATGTTTATTAACCGAGTTTATTAATTCCTTAAGGTCGGCGTTGGCAAGCTTTTTTGTTTGAAATGAACGACACGAGCTACGGCCAATCATTGTATCAAAAACATTGAAATTTTCTTTTCTCTTTGGACGTTTTTCAGGTAATCGCACTTTATATTTTACAGCAATGACATCAAAAACAATTCGTAAAAAAAACAATGAACCCACAGCATAAACAGCATAAGCAATATATTGAAGACCTAATAATTGAAAAGTCAATGCCAATAATAAAATAAGTAAATTGATTGGTACAAGAATAAGATATTGTAACCAACCTGTCCATTGCAGTTTTAGTTTGAAGTCAATGAACCGAATCACAATGCTACGAATAAAGCCAATACTTATACTATCGACAATTGCTCGCTCATTAGCTCCAAGACTACCGTATATTTCATGAATTTTTCTTTGCATATTATTATCGCTTTAACGCAAATTTTAGTCGCTTACTATGCGATGTCTGCAACTTCTCTTGATAGTATTCGTGATTTAAAATTACTCATCGCCTCCTAAGGCAATACTAAACTAACAAAAACATCACCCCCACTAAACAAAATTCACGACTTCGCTTGATAATTTATGGCATTATCAATTCCAATTGAGTGCCATCCTTTTCGGGATAAAGGGCCTGTTTACTTTCCAATTCATCAGCCAAAGCTTCCATCATTCGTTTCAATTGCTCCGGGTTTTCCGATGATACATCATTACTCTCAAACGGATCGGTGTGTAAATTGTAGAACTCATATTGAACCGAATCTTCTACAGGATAGTGATAGATGACTTTCCAATGACCTTTAACCAGGCTTGAAAAGTAATTGGTATTATGCTGGCCATGTGGAAAGTGATTCAGGAATGATGCGGCCTGATTATCACTGGGCGCTCCACTCAGCATGGTTTTTAAACTATAGCCATCGGTTTGATGGTCGGCAGGATAAACAGCTCCGGTCAATTCACATATGGTTGGAAACAGATCCAAAATAGTGCCCATCTCGTTTTGCACAGCCTGCTGGGCTATTGGTAATTGTTTTTGTAAACGGCTCTTGTCGTTGGGCGTTACCCACGAAGCGATAAAAGGCACACGCAGACCTCCTTCCCAGTGCATTCCTTTTTTACCGCGCAAGGGCGATGAACTGCCATAGCCATCCACCATGGGCAGCGGAGCATCCGAACCATTATCTCCTAAAAATAGTATCAGCGTATTCTCATCAAGCCCATTGGCTTTTAAATAACTCACTATGTCACCCAGCGATTTATCGACCCCCTCAACCAAAGTGGCAAAGTTTTTTTCATATTCCGGCATGTCCGAATTTTTATAATGCGCCATAAAACGGGCATCGGCATGAAAAGGAGCATGCACCGCATAATGCGACAGGTAGAGGAAAAAAGGCTTTTCTTCCTCCTTAGCTTTGGCGATGGCATCTTTAGCCTCCAGCGTTAAAGCCTCTGTTAAAAAAGTTTCGGTACCGTGGTATTTTTCCAGGCCCGGAACGGCGCGCGATTTCTGTCCTTTTAAATGGCCGTAGCCATCCTGCCCATAATAACTGCCCGGATGCCCGATGGAGCTACCGGCAATGTTAACATCAAAACCAATATTAAGCGGATTTTCACCCTCGCTGTTGATAGGTCCAAAATGGGCTTTCCCCACATGAATGGTTTTATAACCGGCCTGTTGGAGCAAACGCGGCAGTGTGACTGATGCTTTGCTTAATCCTTTCCAGTTCCAATCCTTAGGACCGAATTTAGTGCGGTTATTACTTTCTGCATTTATCCAGTTGGTTACGCCATGGCGGGCTGAGTTCTGACCGGTCATGATGGATGTACGTGAGGGTGAACAAACCGAATGGGCATAAAAATTAGTAAAGCGGATGCCCTGCCCGGCCAGCATTTCCATGTTGGGAGTGCGGTAAAACTCGTTCAGCGGATATTTAACCGGCGTGCCGCTTGAATCTGCAACAAAAGGAACGGAAGTATCCATTAAGCCCATGTCGTCAACCAGAAAAACAATGATATTGGGTTGAGTCTTTTTCGTTTTTAGTAGCGAACACGATGAAATAAAAACAAGGGCCAATAGCGTAACAAGTGAGATTTTTAACTTAAACATATGCATGGTTTTATTCTTTTTATATGCTGGTTATTTGTTGGTTTGAAGTGTTTTAATGCCTTAAATAAACATCTCTTTGCTGCTGAACTTCCATCGTCGTGAGATAATAGAATTTCCACGCGAAAGGATTCGCTCGTGAGCGAGGGAGGAGTAATTTAATTGTGTACTGTCCTATTTACACATTCTTTTATTTATGTCCAACAAATGGAACAGTGTAATTAAAAAAGAACCAAACGGTAATAAGTACAAATCCTATTGCACCTAAAATACCTAGACGTCCAACTTTTATATTTTCATTATTAAATTCTTCATTAACAATCTTATCAATCCTATCCGAGTTAAAATATGAAAAATGTATGGCCAAAATAAGTAGTATATAGATTATTATTGTTGTCTTATCTACAAGTTCTGGTGCTATTATATCCGAAAGGAAGTAGTCAACAAGTGTAAAACTATTAAACATTAATAACCAACACAATAATATATTTACATAAAAACCTGCAGAATCGGTAAATGCAGAGAATAGAATGTAATATTTATGGAATAGATATCTGTAAATCTTCATTATTTAATCTTTTCAATTGATTACTCACTTGTACTTTTCATGGAAAGCTACAAATTCTTTATTAGTCTAATTCTAACCAAGCTATTTTTACCATTGGCGGTAACTCTTCTCTATTCCCATATCACATACCCATCCATTTCCTACCGATCCATACTATTTCAAAACATTACACTGCTCCAACAACCGTTAGTAGAGGATAAAACTTCCCTAAATTAACAAAAAAATCACCCGAAAAAATCCTGCCGTCAGCGGCACTACTTCCGCACCTGCGGAAAGAGCACTGCCCATAGCAGGGGCATTTCCGCGCGTGCGGAAACAGTACTGCCGTGAGCGGGAACATTTCCGCGCATGCGGAAACGATGCTGCCGTGGGCAGGAGAACTTCCGCAGGTGCGAAAACCTTCTCGATATGGCAGGAGTATTTAAGTCACTGACGAACTGAGCTTTCTCATTTTGATTAAACAATATTATTTCTATCTTTATACAGAACCTTTCGTTAATTCTAATAGTGTAGTGGCTCAAATTCATATGAACAAATTGGTAGCCAAATACAATGGTTTAATCAGCTCCACAGTAGCGACAAAAGAAGCGACAGAAGAGCTTCACGATTAATACTAAACTTTAACCACGAAAGGTTCACAGCATAAAAAACCCGCCTGATTGTGTCAGACGGGTTTTCTGCTTATGTTTTTACTAGCTTATTCAGCCTTTTTAAACTCCTCTACCCATTTAAGAGCGGCTTCTTTATCCTTTTCCATCACCAGCACATCGGCACCATCCAAGGTATGATGCGGCGCTACCATGCCAATAATCTGATTTTTCATACTGGCTTCAATTCCATTGTCTTTTAGCACCTGGCAAAGCATCTCAACCTCCATGGGTGTACCATTAAATACGGGAACTAATTTGGTGTTATCGTCTGTCATAGCTTATCGTTTTTAAGTTTGTTTTAAGATAGAAAAAATTATTGAAACACAACAGCTCCCCCACAGTCCTACAGACAGCTCCCCAAGTGGAGCATTGATGCCCATAACGCAAATAACCAAGCCGCCAATCAATCTTCCCACTTGGGGAAGTGCCGGAGGCGATGGGGGAAAATAAAAAAGCCACTCCTAAAACGAAGTGGCTCAATTATTAAAAGTCGTTTATTAGTTACCTTTACTGGTCTGCAACTGCTTTGCCATAGCGGCTCCAATCAAGCTTTCCAGTGGTGTTCCTCCCTTTTCGTCACCACCTATAATCATGGTTTCGGGGAATTTAATCTTTGCAATTTCGGCCGCCACCTTCACATCGCGGTCTAATTCCATTGCCAGTTTTACTTCAGGTGTAATACCAGCGTTTACTTTTTTGGCAATTTCATAGGCTTCAGCATCTGCGGTTACCTTTTTCTTTTGAGCATTGAGGCGTTCTGTCTCAAGAGCAATAGCAGCCAATTTCTTGTTGGTCTCTTCTTGCTTAAGTTTTGTTTCGATAGCAATAAGGGCTTTCACCTGCTCCTTCTCCTGGTTTACACGCTCTTCGGCCTTATCACGCTCACCCTGCGCCACAATACGCTGCTGCTCAGCCTTGGCTGTCTCAATCATTTGTTGCTCCAATTGTCGCTTAGCCGATTCGTCGCGCTGCGCTTCCAAGCGTTGTTTAAAGGTGGCTTCAAGGTCAATTTTATCCACAATCACTTGCGATACAATAATATTGTTCTCCGACAGCTCGTGAGGAATACGCTTTGGAATACCATTTTCAAGAATCTTTTCAACACGATAGCTCGTTTGAATCTCCTTAATTGTACGTTGCTTAGAAGTCATATCAATCGCATCATAAATAGTATCCTTTACTTCCAGTTTATTAACAGCGTAGGTTCCTTCTTTTAACTGCTCCTCAAAAGTTTGACGGAAAGACTGTGCTTCACCCGAAATATAGTTTTGCGCTGCAAACATATAACCGGTGTTAATCAATTGCTCGCGCACAGTTGGAATAATAGTGTTATTCACCAGGTTACTCATGGTACGGTATTTAACAGCCAACTTAATAAACGACTCACTGTCTTCGGGCAATTGAAAACGCAATGAAACATGCCCTTGTGCAGTTACCTGGTCGATAAAACGGACTGGGATAGGATGCATCACTCCTTCCAACTCATCCAAATCCGATTCAGTTGATTTACTTACTACCTTAACATCAATGTACTTTTGCCATTTATCAATTTTAGCAAATCCACGCCATTTGATACCTTGTTCCATTACGGCACTCATATGACCCGTTGGTGATACAAGTAGGTAGTTGAAACCACGGTCGGCGAAGAAAAACAATGAGTTAAGCAACATCAAAATTACGCCAATAACGATAAGAATATTTCCATGAAGTTTCTTAATGCCTTTAAGTAGCCCGGGAAGTTTACTCGATTGCTTATCGAGAGTAGAAATAACAATAGCAGCTACACCAGCTACTAAAACAAGAAAACCTAAAAATGTTGTCATTTTCTGTTTGAATTAAGTTTTAAGATTTAAGTATTTTTTTCCTCCCTAAACTTATCTTATTAAAACTACATAACCAGCAATAGCTCTAAACTATTTTACAAAAGGTTGAATAATTTACACTAATGAATGCTCAGATACGTTTCTGATAGAATCTGATTATCCCTAACAGTTCTTCGGCCAGCTCCCCAAGTGGAGCATTGATGCCCATAACACCAATAACCAAGCTGTTAATCAATCTTCCCCCAGGGGAAGTGCCGGAGGCGATGGGGGGAACAGACACCAACCCCCTCTCCCTTCGGGTATCTCCATCTCAACATTCCCTTCGACTCCGCTCAGGGAGCAGCTCGATGACCACCCAAGGGGAGAATGTACATAGTATGCTATTTTAAGTTTTAGCTGCAAGCCAATGGGGGAAAACAAAAAAGCTCCCAATGACTTTTCAAAGGGAGCTTTTATCGTTTAACCAAAATTAAACCCCATTACAGGCGTTTAATACCTCTAATATCACTTTTTTCTTTCACTTCTACAACACTTATAGCATATCCACCGCCAGGAGCACAGTATTGTGATAGCTTAGATTTATTAGTAACTACATACTTTTTAATCTGATAAGCTTTAGGATTAGTTTCCCAATGCGCATCCTTGGCATCGGAATAGATGGTGGCAACATACTTTTTACCTGGCTGAAGGAAATCAAACTTAATTTTTGATGTGCGTGCTTGCTCATCGTTAGTACGCCCCACAAACCAGTTCGAACTTCCTTTTTCTTTACGGGCATATGTAATGTAATCGCCTGGCTCAGCTTCTAACACTTTGGTATCATCCCAATCAATAGCCACATCTTTAATAAACTGGAAGGCGTCCAGGTGCTTGGCATACGTTTCAGGTAAATCAGCAGCCATTTGAAGTGGACTGTACATGGTTACATACAATGCCAACTGACGAGCAATAGTCGTACGTACCTTTGAACCATTGTTGGGGTTATACTGACTAACATCCGGTTCAAAAATACCGGGTGTATAATCCATTGGGCCACCTATCAGACGTGTAAAAGGCAACACAGTAGTATGGTTCACATTGTTACCCCCAAAGGCTTCATATTCTGTTCCGCGCGCACTCTCGTTACCAATCAGGTTGGGATAAGTACGGCACAAACCAGTGGGGCGAACGGCTTCGTGTGCATTCACCATCACTTTATATTCGGCTGCTTTCTCAATGGCATATTGATAATGGTTTACCATCCACTGTCCATAGTGGTGCTCCCCACGTGGAAGAATATCCCCCACATAACCACTTTTCACCGAGTTATAGTTATTGTCGGCCATAAACTGGTACGCTTTATCCATATGGCGCTCATAGTTACGTACCGAACCTGATGTTTCGTGATGCATCATTATGCGAACACCTTTGCTTTTTGCATAGTCGCGCAACATCTCCACATCAAAATCTGGGTAAGGAGTGACAAAATCAAAAACAAAGTCTTTCGACTTACCAAACCAGTCTTCCCAACCTTCGTTCCAGCCTTCAACTAAAACAGCGTCGAAGCCATGCTCTGATGCAAAATCGATGTAACGCTTCACTTTGTCGTTATTGGCCGAATGTGTGTCATTAGGCACTGTTTTTGAGTAATCTGTCTCACCTAATTTCACACTTGGCAAGTCGGTATATGACCATGAGCCTTTGCCCGTAATCATCTCCCACCAAACACCAATGTATTTCACTGGTTCAATCCAGCTTACATCTTCATAAGCACAAGGCTCATTCAGGTTTAATGTAATGTTCGACATCAAAATATCAGCGGCATTATCACTCACAATAATCGTACGCCACGGCGAAGTACAAGCCGCCTGCATATAGCCTTTATCACCTCGTGCATCAGGTGTCAGGTGCGATTTAAACACCATATTTTTATCATCTAACTCCAGGTGCATACACGAATACTCGTATAAAGCCGCTTCGTGAAGGTTGATATATAAACCTTCATCACTTTTCATCATTAAAGCGGTCTGCACACCAGGTTCTGTAAATGGCGTTTGCGATGCATTACCTGTAACTGCCTTATTCATCAAACCCCGAATTTCACTTAGCTTTGATTCAGTGTAATCATATTCCTGCGTATCGTAGTCAGCAGCAATCCAAAATGCTTTATGATCACCTGCCATGGCAAATTCGGTGTTCTCTTCTTTAATAACAAAATAGGTCATATTGGCCTGCTCCGGAAACTCATAACGAAAACCTAAACCATCATCGAACAAACGAAAACGTACATTAACAATACGTTTAGTTTTAGCCTGTGTTAATGACACAAACAGCTCATTATAATGGTTACGAATCTCTTTCCACTCTCCCCAAACAGGTTGCCAGCTTTCATCAAATGAGCTTTGTTCAACAGAGGTTAACTCAAAACCATCCATTAAATCATCAGCATCTTTTAATTCAAAGCCAAGGCGACTTTCTTTGACCACATCCTTACCCTTATACGTTAATTGGTAAGTTGGAATGCCATCTTTAAGTTCAAAACTTAAGCTTAATTGGCTGTTAGGCGATTTAATTTCATCGGCCCACAGGCTAATGCCCATCATCAACAAAAGTTGAATTAGTAATAACTTCTTCATACTAAATGAATTTTCAAAACTATAAATACAGTTTAACTTGTGCATAACACATTGATATGCCTATTTCAAGTAGATTATAAATTGCGGCAGAGGTGAATGCCAAAGATAATGAGATTTCAATCCAATTGCATACACCAAAGTACTCATCAACGCTACTTTAGTGCACACGACAACATCACACCGACAGCCATAAGCCTATCTTTCTGACAATTACAATTACATACCTTGTATTAGACACGCCTAGTATCTTTAGAGTTTAGTTATGATTAGCATCTTAACAAACGTTTGCGATTTATACAATTCTACGACATTTGACAGTAGAAAGAAAGATAGCTCCACTATCATTTATGAGAATATTCTCATGATAATTTGATTTTATGAGAATATTCTCACTATATTTGTAGGGTTAATTTGAAATTATGCCAAGACGACGACGATTAAGAAAAGTAGTAGCACCTCCTGGATTCAAAGGGTATAAACCCTATGGTCACAAAGAAAATAACAGAATGGTGGAGTTGAACTACGAAGAATACGAAGCCATTAAGCTAGCAGATTATGACATCCTGAACCATGAAGAAGCCAGCAAACTAATGGGTATTTCTCGCGCTACTTTTGCCCGAATTTATGAAAGTGCCCGACGCAAAATTGCCAAAGCATTGGTTGAATCAAGTGAGATAAAAACAGTATTCGGTAATGCTCATCTCGATAACGATTGGTTTTTATGCACCAGCTGTCATGCCCGTTTCAACCAACCTGAAAGCAATACTAACGCTTGCCCTATTTGTAAAACAAATAACATTGAACCCATTATTAATAATGATTAAAACATTCAAATATGAATATAGTTATCACTTCAACGGGTAATACAACAGACTCAAAATTTGATTTACGCTTTGGTCGTGCTGCCTACTTCTGCGTATACAATACACACGACCAATCGACAAAATTTATTGAAAATGAGAATGCAGAAGCGCAAGGCGGTGCCGGCACCAAATCGGCTGAGAAAATCATTGAATTAGATGTCAAACGTGTTATTTCAGGTGATTTTGGGCCTAAAGCCAAAGAGCTATTGGATAAATTTAAAGTTCAGATGGTGATGTTAGATGATGGCAACAGCACCATTGAGGCAATCATCAATAAAATATCTTAATTAAATTATTATGCCACAATTAGACGGTAGCGGACCATCGGGACAAGGTCCCGGTACCGGAAGAGGAAAAGGCAAATGCCGCACCTCTGGAAATCAAAACACTTCCTCGGCCAATAGCGGACGAGGATTGGGACGAAGAAAAGGCCGTAAAGGCGGCTTTGGATTTAAATTCAGATCCGGAAACGATTAATCGTTTCAGATACTTTCGAACCTGAATTTGTTTAAAATTCTGCGGTAAATTCAGGTATTAATAGAGTGGTTACAGGCGACGTAAGGCGTCGCCTGTTTTTTTATTTCAAACAACCTGTCATGAAGAAGTCAACCCTTAATTTTTTTATTGATGCACTCCTGTTTTTCAGCTTGTGCGCTATAATAGGCATAGGTTTACTAATTAAATACACCTTACCATCGGGTCAGGATAGATGGGCCATATATGGAAACAATCATGAGTTTTTGTTTTTAAATATGGATCGACACCAATGGGGCGACATTCATTTTGCAGTCAGCATTGTTATGATAATGCTGCTGATTCTGCACATTGTTCTTCATTGGCAATTTGTCTCTACCGTATTTAGGCGCCTCGTAAATCACTCACCTATAAAACTATTGACAGGTACAGTGTTTGGTTTTATTGCAATTATTTTAATCGCCTTTCCTTTTTTTATCACCCCTACACAAGTTGAGGGAGGGCAACACCTGCAACATACAAAACATCTAACAAGCATAAAGACTGAAATTGAACATAGGGAAAATCTACCCGTACAAAACAAATCTAGTAACCATAGTATTTCTGAAGAATCAAATCAGGCGGAACACCAACATCGCTATGAAATAAATGGACAAATGACTTTAGCCGAGGTTAGCCGCAAATACGATGTACCAATCAACATTATTAAAACGCAACTGAAGTTAGAAAGTGCTAACGCCAACGAAAGATTAGGGCGCCTGAAAAAACAGTATGGCTTTACCATGTCTGAAATAGAAGATATTATAAGTAATTACCACCAAAAACAGTAATCATTCAATGAATATCGATTGCTATAAATGTCATCATCGCAATATTATTAAGCTAGTTGATAAACACACGATTGATGTACAAGTCAAAGCAGAACAAATAGGCCATTTAACCAACTTACTGCACAAACATGGTGACGAAAGTAATGTACTCGTCTCCACCCTGGTTCATCGTGAAGCACGTAACCTTCTCCAATCCGATGATTTTTACCTGAACGAAAAAGACAAAGCCAACAAGCTTTTGCTCAACAATTATCAACATTGGGAAAACATAGTAAAACAAAGTTCGATTCCTTATTACACAGCCTTGAAGCTGGCCATCATCGGTAATATTATCGATTACGGCGCTCACTCTGTCCCCGATGATATAGAGCAATATATCAACGAAAAGTTGTCATGCTCCATTTCTCTCGATGAATCAAATAAGTTATTTAATGAAATAACAAATGCGAAAAAAGTATTGTACCTGGGCGATAACTGTGGTGAAATTGTTTTTGACAAACTCTTTCTCGAAACCATCAATCACTCCAATGTCACCTTTGCTGTGAGGGGTTTACCGGTTATTAACGATGTAACCCAACGAGAGGCAGATATGGTAGGCATGAATAAAGTGGCAAAAGTTATCTCCAATGGTTTTGACGCTCCTTCTACCCTATTGGAATACTGCAGTTTGGAATTCAAGGAAGCATTTGATTCGGCTGATATAATCATCTCCAAAGGACAAGGTAATCTGGAAGGTTTACTGCATAACGATGACCCGCGATTATACTTTTTACTAACTGCCAAATGCCATTACATCGCCAGTATTATGGATGTTACTAAAGGCGACTTAGTGGTTACAAACGCAAGCTCAATTAAACGAAATCAATGGCTGTAAAAATTGCAATAGCAAGTGGTAAGGGTGGAACAGGAAAAACAACAGTTTCGTTGAACCTATTCCATTATTTCAGGCAGGTTCTTGATACATCAGTTCAATTAATCGATTGTGATGTGGAAGAACCGAACGATAAACTCTTTTTAAATGATCATCAAGCTCAAAAAATACAAACGGTCAATCAGCTGATACCGCAAATTGACACTAACAATTGTACGTTTTGTCGCCAATGCGTAGAATATTGTGAGTTCAATGCCATCGTGGTCATTCCTCCTGCTCAGTTTGCCGAAGTAAATCCGGCTCTGTGCCATTCGTGCGGCGCTTGTCTTCATGCCTGCAACACGCCCAATGCCATTGTTGAGCAGGCCCATCCAATCGGTCAGATACAGAACTATACCGAGAATGGGGAGCTAAACTTTATTGAAGGACGTCTCAATATAGGTTCAGCTATGCAAACTATGCTGATTAAAGAAGTCATTAAAAGCCCAACCGTCAATGCTGATATTCAATTGTTGGATTCACCTCCCGGAACGAGTTGCCCGGTGGTAGCTACCGTCAATAATGTCGACTACTGCATATTAGTCACCGAACCAAGCCCTTTTGGCCTCCACGATTTAAAGCTAATGGTCGATTTATTGCATGAACTCAATGTGCCATTTGGAGTAATCATTAATAAATCAGATAATCATTATCCGGAAATGGATGCCTACTTCGAAGAGCAAAACATTGAAGTATTAGGGCGTATACCCTTCTCTACCGAATATGCGAAACGGTATGCACAAGGCCGAATCTTTGAAAATATACCCAAGGATGTTGAAGAAGCCTACAAAGAAATAATATCAAAACTGCAAACTAAGGTCTGTTACTATGCATGAAATAACAGTATTGAGTGGTAAAGGTGGCACCGGTAAAACAACAATTACAGGCGCTCTGGCAGCGCTTGCCGAGTCTGTGGTCATTTGTGACAACGATGTGGATGCGGCCGACCTTTTTCTACTGCTGCAACCCAACATACAACAGAGAGAACCTTTTATTAGTGGTAATACGGCAAGCATCAATACAGAGGCTTGTAATCAATGCGGACTCTGCCAAAGCAACTGCCGCTTTGATGCCATTCAACAAACTGATAAAGGCTATTACCACATTGATCCATTCGCTTGCGAAGGTTGTCGGCTATGTGAAAGACTTTGTCCACAATCGGCCATCACATCAAGTAAAAACGATGGCAACACGTGGTTTATGTCCGACACACGCTTTGGAACTTTTGTGCATGCCCAAATGGGGCCAGGAGAAGAAAACTCGGGTAAGCTGGTGAGCTTCATTCGTAAACAAGCAAAAGAAACAGCGGCAAAAAACAATGCCGGCTATATCATAAACGATGGACCTCCCGGAATTGGCTGTCCGGTTATTGCCTCCTTATCCGGCACCAAGCAGGTGCTGCTGGTCATTGAACCAACGCAAAGTGGCTGGCACGATGCCGAACGTCTGATACAACTAATCAGGCAATTTCAAATTCCAGTAACAGCCGTTATCAATAAAGCAGGCCTACATGAAGCAATGGAGCAACACATTGAAGAACAACTAATATCACATGATATTCCATTAATAGCCAAAATACCCTACAGTCAAGTATTCAGGCAAGCGATGCTCAATCTGCAAACCATTGTTGAATATGCACCTGACTCAGAGGAAAGTCAACTAATTAAAAAGGTGTGGAACACCTTAGCAGCTAATAAAACACAAATAACAAACTAAATACAAGATAAGATGTCTGAATATTCAATGGTAAAACCCATCCAGGAAGAAAAGCTTCTAAAGGATGTAAAAAACGTCATCCTGGTTGCTTCGGGCAAAGGAGGCGTTGGTAAATCAACAGTTGCTGCCAATTTGGCTATCAGCTTATCGCGCGAAGGATTAAAAACCGGACTGTTAGATGCTGACTTATACGGCCCATCAACACCCATTCAGTTTGGCATTGATGAAATGAAGCCCAGCTTAACACAGCACAATGGCAAAAATTACATTGAGCCCATCGAGAAATATGGTGTCAAATTAATGTCTATTGGCCTGCTAACTAATAAAGAAGATGCCATGATATGGCGCGGCCCGATGGCCTCCAAAACACTGAAGCAAATTATTAATGATACGCTTTGGGGCGAGTTGGATGTATTGGTGATTGACATGCCCCCCGGCACAGGTGACATCTGCATCACCCTGGCGCAGGATATTAAACAGGCACAGGCGTTAGTGGTTATCACACCTCAACAATTGGCCGTAGCCGATGGACGTAAAGCCTTAACTATGTTTAACCACCCAACCATTGCAATGCCCGTTGTTGGTATTGTTGAGAACATGGCCTGGTTTACGCCAGCAGCCCACCCCGACGAACGCTATACTATTTTTGGCAAAGGAGGTGGTCAACAGCTGGCCAATGAATTTGCTGTGCCGTTGATTGCTCAAATCCCACTGGTAATGGACATAGAAGAAATGAGCGACACCGGTAAAAGCATCTATCATTCTAACGACAAAACGCTTCACCAGGCATTTGAAAAATTAGCAGTTGATGTCATTAAACAATTAAGACATGTTTAATAACTGATGCGGTTATTTATTGGATTTATAAAATGTGAAGGGACTTCGGCGGAAGTCCCTTTTTTTGTTGCCTTATCTTTTTTCTATCTTTAAGCAAAATCAACATACATCATGAGATATACAATTATATTATTCGCGCTATTAGCCATCGCCATCAACACTAATGCCCAAACCGTAAAAGCCATTACACAACATGGCGAAACAGTGGTATTATTTGAAAATGGCACCTGGAAATACGAAAAAGATATTCAACAAACGACACCTCCTACCACAAATGGAGCAGTGGCAGCTGCAGCTCCTGTTGCTACTACTGCGACGCCGGAAATAGCACATAGCGGCATTAATGCAACCAAGGAAGCCACATCGGAAAAAACGGAAATTTACAATGCGGTGAGTAAAAAGCTATCGCGCTTCTTCGGTGAAGAAAAAGGTCGGGTACGCTGTTCGGCTACTGCCAGTAATAACAAAGGCACCATCAGCCTCAACTTTGAATTTATGATGCAGCTGGGCGATGCCAACCGCTATTTTGGTTACTCAGCAAAAGATCGAACCATGACACTTGAATTATCAGATGGAACAAGTATTACAGGCACCTTTACTGAAGGTATTGAAGAGAAATTTATTGAAAAATGGAACGTCTCTTATTATAAAGCTGGTATTATACTAAGTGAACAAGATGTTGTTAAATTGCTTCAAAACAATACTATCCGCATGACCATCGACTGGAAAAAACTGGAGGAAGAATACCAGATTGATAATATCGAAGGTATTAAACAATTACTAATCGAAGTCATTTAAATGAAGCATTTGGGTAAAGTTGGTTTAGCACTAGGAGGTGGTGGAGCTAAAGGGTTTGCACACATTGGAGTTTTAAAAGCTTTAGAAGACTACCAGGTTCCTGTTCATCAGTTGGCTGGCACAAGTATGGGTGCCATTGTTGGTGTGCTCTATGCGGCAGGTTTTAAGGCTGATGAAATATTAGAGTTGCTGCGCGAAGAAAAAGTTTGGAACTGGTTTAAGCTGGATATTCTCAAAGGCGGATTGGTTAATTTGAACGGCGCCAAGGAAGCTCTGGAGAAACATATTGGGCACAGCAGTTTTGAGCAGTTGAGCATGCCTTTCAGCGTAACAGCCAGTAACCTCAATACTGGAAAGCTAAAAGTCATCAACCAGGGACAACAGTTATTCGATTGGGTAATGGCCAGCTGTAGCGTACCGGTTGCTTTTTCCCCTGTCACAATTGACGGTCATACCTATGTTGATGGAGGGCTATTTATGAACCTTCCGGTTGAACCCATTATGTATTCGTGCGACACGGTGATTGGCTCCAGTGTGATTATTGACAAGAAAATGGAGGTATCTATGAATCCTAAAGATGTGGCCGAACGCGTTTTTAATTTATCCATTATCCATAATCAACGCAGTAGTAAGCTGCATTGCGACTATTATTTTGAGTTCAAAAAGCTAAATGATTTTTCCATGTGGGATTTTCATAGGTTTGAAGACATTGTGAATATCGGCTATAAAACAGCTAAAAAGAAGATTGAAAAAGAAATGCTTCCTGCACCGATCAACGACAACTAAACGATAATAAACTTAAAAGACTTTAACAATGAATTCACACGAAATAGATTACGAAATTAAAGGTCACGATGTTCAATTTGTTGAAGTTGAACTTGACCCACATGAAACGGTAATTGCCGAAGCTGGCGCTATGTTATACATGGAAGAAGGCATTCAGTTCGAAACCAAAATGGGTGATGGTTCTAACCCGTCTCAAGGTTTTTTAGGTAAGCTGGCAGCCGGAGCTTCGCGCTTAATTACGGGCGAATCGCTTTTCATCACGCATTTTACACACATAGGGTATGGTAAAAAACGTGTGGCTTTTTCAGCTCCTTACCCCGGCACCATCGTGCCGCTTGACTTAAACCAATTGGGCGGACGTGTTATAGTTCAGAAAGATGCCTTTTTATGTGCCGCTTTGGGCACTCGTTTATCAATGCATTTTAACAAAAAAATCGGTGCAGGCTTCTTTGGTGGTGAAGGTTTTATCCTTCAGAAACTGGAAGGCGATGGTAAAGCCTTTATTCATGCTGGTGGCACACTGGTTGAAAAAGAGTTGAATGGTGAAACACTGCGTGTGGATACCGGTTGTGTAGTGGGTTTTACCGAGGGAATCGATTTTAGCATTGAATCGGCTGGCGGATTAAAGTCAATGGTATTTGGTGGTGAAGGTCTATTTCTGGCAACACTCCGTGGAACAGGAAAAGTATGGTTGCAGTCAATGCCGATTAATAAATTAATCAGAGCCATTGCTCCGCGAGGACGCAATGCTGGAAAAGAAAGCAGCGGCGGTTTATTAAACGAGATTTTTGAGTAAACAAAAAACTAAACACAGCTTTCTGAGCGGAATCGAAGTGATTTTCAGAAAATAGTCATTCTCGACATTTATACCGTTTTAACTATAAAACTAGCACTAGGTATAATGCCGATAGATTAATGACAGCGTTAAATGTTAGTCTTTTTAACGCTAAGGTCATTAACTAATCGGCATTATTCATTTCGATTCCACTCAGTGAACAATATTCATTTAATAGTTTCATAAGTCATTATGAAAAGTAAAAAAACCTATCTACCATTCAAATAGGTAGCTACCAACTGTAAAGCAGCATTGGTATAAATAGTATTCTCGTTCGACGAATAGCTTTCCAAATTATCAATAAAAACTCTGGCTGGCGGTGTATCTTCAGAAAAAATAGCTTTTAAAGCCGCATCGTTTCTATACTTATTAGGCCCGCCCGTCATAATGCCAGGAATGGGTTCACTCACTAAATCAGCAACCGATGGTGCATGATGAAGGTGCAGAATCCGCCTACTTCCAACACCTGTCACATAGCATATATCATTTGGATTCTGGCCTAAAATATAATCCAGGTGACGCGACGCTAAAACGCCACTCTCTTTATCATTCATCACATAATCGGCCATAATAAAATTGATGGCTTTAAACAACACGGTTCCATTAGAGCCCCAGGTGTAGTCGTTGGCCTGCATGCCAATTCCAAAACCATCCTTTTTAGCAATTTCTAAATGGTGATCCAAATAACTTTTCAGCCCTTCTTTCAACTCAGCCTGGATGTTGTTTAAATGCTTATCATCGGCCAGTAACAAGGAATAAAAACCCAAAGCCGAAGGGTTAATCCAGCCAGCCTCTGAAAATTGGCTGTTAAAAATTTTGTTGAGTTCATTAAAGTCCTTCAGGTATTTCTTTTTACCTGTGGCTAAGTAAAGTTCAGCAGCTGCCCATATGCGTTCATCCTTGTCGTAGGCATCGGAATAACCACCTGCTTTGGTATCAGCCGGATTCTTAAACCCTCCTTCCGGGAATACCTCCGGATGCTTTTCTAAATAGCTGTAGGACTTAATGGCTGCCGCTTTGCATCGCTGCGCAAAAGCTTCATCTACTTCTTGATAAATTCTTGCAGATTGGGCCATTATAGCGGCAAAATCGGCTGTGGCCGTCGACGACACTTCGTAGATAAACTGAGGCACATCTCCTTCCGATGGCATAATAAACTGGACATAGTCTTTGGTATGAACCTTTTCATACACCGCACCATCGGCTCGTTGCATTTTAAAGAGCCACTCCAGCTCGTAACGTATTTCATCCAATATATCGGGTATACCATTTCCACTCTCCGGTGTATTCCATTTGTCTGATTGCCATTGAGCTTTGTTTAACTCATACGATGTATACAAGAGGCCAATTGTCACTGAGCCTGGTGCGGTATATTTTCCGTAGTCGCCAGCATCGTGCCAACCTCCAATCATGTTCTTTTGTCCTTCCAATTCACAATTAGGGTGATAATAACAATCGTCAGTATGGCATGTTTTACGGGCATACAGGCCTGCATATTTTTCTTCAATTGGCATCCCACAGCGTTGCAAAAACAAAGCTTTATTCGCTTTATTCAGAACATCGGTATACACATTATTATTAATAGGAAAAACATAGGAAGTAATGCCTGAATTAAGTGGCGATTGCACACGAATCAAATATTCTCCACTTGCCTTTAATTCTGAAAAATCACCTTCGTAAATGGTCATACCACTGCACTCATCGTCAGTTGTTCGAAGCTCAAACACCCCTTGATATGCTACGGTTCCTGAGTTTACATCAATAACTTCAAATTTTTCAGCCTGATAATTAGTCAGTACTTTCTTGACTTGATCGGTTTGATATCCCACCTGATTGATGTAAACATTTTGCTGAGCGTGTATGGTTGAACACCATAGTAATAGAGCCATCAGACCGATGACTGTGTTCATTTTAATCATATATATTTATTTTAAGGTTTATCGTCCTAAAATAAAGAATATGTTATTTGATTAAAATTTATTTGACAATAATTTACAAAACCAACTTTCCACTTTTAAGCCTTTTCTTTTCCCTCCTGGTCAACTCCTTCGTTTTTATTTCGATGGGATGTTTAACGCTGGTTTCCAAAAAACTATTATTGAAATTTACAGCCTGTCTATCGTGTCGAATATATAAAAATGGAATGCTTTTAATCATTCCTCCATCCAGGCACTCGTATAAACCAACTCGCAAAAAACCACCTTGATTAACAAGGCCAATGGGTTGACCAGGGTAAACGACCTCCTGCTGTCTGACCAGCTCAATGTTCAAATCAATATTTTCATACACCATTATTGTTCCATCCGCATGCATTACTTCAATCGACCGCTTTTGTGAAATACGATCCCCATTATGATACATATTGGGCGTTGCGAGTACCCTTCCTTTCCGCATACAATATATAGTATCGCCCGGCTGCATCGTAAAATGATTAACGAGATAGGTGTTTGAATTAGCCATTCGCTTATATGGAATAATTTCAGTCCCTTCTTTTAATGGTATCAGGTATGGAAACAAGCGGTCTGCCTCTTTATTACTGCCAATGTAGTATTTAGTCTGGTACTGATAATTGAAACCTTGATCGGCATTTCGCTTTTTAAACTCAACTATTTTATGCTTTCCCGGGAAAACCAATTGACGCTTAAACGTTGTATAAGGCTCCATGTTTTCAAGATTGGTAAAAGAGATTTCTACAACATAAGGATAGTTAGAACGATTTTCAGCAAAGAAGGCTATTTTATCACCATTTTTCTCACCATTTACTTTTATGGCATTATCCAAACGTAAACCAAAAGTCGAATACTCCTTTATCTTTTCGTATTGAGCTTTAACACCAACCGATAAAAGCAGGACCGAAACAAATAATAACAGTTTTTTCATAGGATTGAATTATTTCAATCCTAAAAATATAAGTTAAATAGAAAACTTAAAACTATTCCTCCTTTTTAATTGGAAGAGGCACAATTTTCAACTATTTCTTTCACAATTATCCCGGCCAGTGTAAAGCCAAAAATACCGGTTACATGAGACAAGCTCCCATTGATGGAGGCCTTTTTAGTATCCCATTTATGATTAACCAAGTCAGGATTTCCGGGGCCTGCTATGTTTGAAGTTTCTTCTGTTGTTGAGGATTCGTCAAGCAAATAAGCACCTTCATTCTCCAATACCTCATCGCTATAAACACAAGGAAAATCGCGTTCTTCCACTTTCCATTTACGCAACATCTTACGCACTTTACGTGCCAGTGGACAACCTTTTACTTTCCAGAAAGAATCGACCTGTACACGCGTTGGGTCAACCTTTAAAGCAGCCCCCATCGATGATACAAAAATCGCTTTTTTATCCACTGCATTCTGAATCAGGTGCGCCTTACTACTCAGGCTATCAATGGCATCAATAATAATATCGTAATCATCTAAGTTGAATTCTTCAGCCGTATCACGGCTGTAAATCTGTTGAATATCAATAACATTAGCATTAGGATTAATTTCCAACAAACGCTCTTTAAGGGCCTCGGTTTTCACTGCTCCAACAGTTTTTGAAGTGGCCATCAGCTGACGATTGATGTTAGTAATATCTACCCGGTCGCTATCAACAATTGTTAGATTCTGCATACCGGTTCGAACCAAGCTCTCTGCACACCAGCTACCAACACCGCCAATACCAAACAAAATGGCTTTTTTTGTTGCCAATGCCTGCATCACTTCTTTTCCCAACAACAACTCTGAACGATGAAATATCCCTTTTCCCATACAATTTTATTCAACTAAGCCGCAAAATTAGAAAAAGATATTAAATGCTCTTCTTTTAAGCTACGCTTAGATATTGATCTCTCTATCCCTAAAGCCTAATAAATAAAGAATCGCATCCAGACCAATGGTTGAAATATGGTGTTTAGCCGATGCTTTTACTTTTGGCTTGGCATGAAAGGCGATTCCCAATCCTGCCAATTTCAGCATCGGCAAATCATTGGAACCATCACCTACTGCAATCACCTGCTCCAAATGAATATCTTCTTTAAAAGCCAGTAATTTCAATAACTCAGCTTTTTTCTCGCCATTAACAATCTCACCTTTGTGCTTACCTGTTAGTATGCCGTTTTCAATTTCCAACTCATTGGCAAACACATAATCAATGTCAAGTTTGCTCTTTAGGTAGTTACCAAAATAGGTAAAACCACCAGATAAGATAGCTGTTTTATAACCATATTTTTTCAGGGTCTTAAACAAACGCTCAGCCCCTTCTGTAACTGGCAGGTTCTCGGCAATCTCTTTCATCACACTTTCATCGAGACCTTTTAATAAAGCTACGCGCTGAATAAAACTTTCGTTAAAATCAATCTCGCCCCGCATAGCCGCTTCAGTAATCTCCTTCACTTTATCCCCAATGCCTGCCTTTATTGCTAATTCGTCAATCACCTCGGTTTGGATGAGTGTAGAATCCATATCGAAGCACACTAGACGGCGGTTACGACGAAAAATATTATCGGCCTGAAAAGCAATGTCAACCCCTGCTTTTTTAGAAATATCGATAAACTGTTGCTTCATTCCTTCGGTGCTTTTAGGTGTTCCACGCACCGAAAACTCAACAACCGACTTATCATTACCCTCATGGTCGTCGAGCAATACACGCCCACTTAATCGCGAGATATAATCAATATTCAATCCCTGACCAGAAATGATACCAGTTACCTGCGACAATTGTTCTGCACTTAATTTACGCGACAACAAGGTGATGATAAAGCGCTCTTTGCCCTGCTGCCCCACCCATTCTTTATACTTGGATTCTGTAACAGGCGTAAACTTGAGGTTTAGACCCAATTCATAGGATTTGAATAAGAGCTCCTTCAATACCGGTGCTGATTCTGCCGATTCGGGTACTTCAAACAAAATACCTAAACCCAAATCTTCATGAATAACAGCCTGACCAATATCCAGGATATTAACACCATAGTGCGATAAAATACCAGTTAACACGGCTGTTAAACCGGGTTTATCTTCTCCTGAGATATTCAGTAATATAATTTCTTTGCCTTTATTCATGATTTGGTAATATGTAGGTAAATGATGAGCAAAAATAATAATCTATCAGAAAACAATCCTAATTGTTGTTATTTTTATAGTTAATAAATCCGTCCTGTGTTGCACTAACAATAAAAAAACCGCCTCTCATCATAAATGATGGAGACGGTTTTGGAATCGATATATGCAAAAGCTCTTTAGTTACTTTCTATCACATGCCCTTTGCCGCGGTACAAATCAATTTCACCATCGAGCAATACAGCAATTACGGTCATCTTTTTATCCAGCACTTTAGCTGGCAAATCAATGTATGTAATACCTGGCACTTCGCTCCAGTACTGCTTTCCAATTACCTTGTGACTTAGTTTGGTGCCATTACCAACCACCCAAATGCGATTGATTTTATTCTTCAGTCCCCGCAATACAAGCGGACCGTTGTTTTCACCATCCACCATCAGGTAAAGAATGTTTTTATCTTTTGATACAGCTGTTGGTCCATTATAATGCCCATACGGGATAGGCTCCTCCATATCTTTTAAGCCTATTTTGTGCTTTTCTCTCCAGGCGTCATCTTTCATCACCTCAGCTAACTCAAGATCGTGCAGGTTAGTTGCTGGATTTACCAGGCGGATACTTTGCTTTAAATCTACTGCTAAAACGGTCATAGTAGGATCGCAATAGCGGCTATCCACTTCAATGGATAGAAGGTTATCCTTAAAGTTAAAAGGCAAAGTTTGCTCTGTTCCAACAATTCGAACGCTTTCAATTTCACTATCCAGGCCGTTAACCAATACTTTATAATTTGGTTTTCTATCCAGGTAAAGATAAAGTGTTTGTCCATCTTTTGAGATGGCGCTTGGCCCATTGTAATATTTTTGCTCGATACCAGCATGCGTACTATAAATAGCCTCACTATGTTTTCCTGTCCAGCGGCCAAACTCCTTAAGAATATCAACTTGTGGCTGTGGAATGGTTCCGTCGGCTTGCGGTCCAATATCCAACAACAGGTTACCTCCCAGACTAATACAATCGACAAAAATGCGAATGAGCTGATACGGTGTTTTGTAATTATGGTCGTTGTGCTGATAACCCCACGAATCATTCATGGTCATACACAATTCCCAATACGGGTTATTAGGCTTTTTAATAGGTACCCCTTGTTCAGGCGTGTCGTAATCGCCATAGCCTTGCAGGCGACTGTTGAGGATGATGTTTTTATTGTATTTCAGCATCATCTCACGCAGCTCTTTTGATTTCCACTCTTCAGCTGAATGCTCCCAGTCGCCATCAAACCAATACAAATCTGGATTGAAGCGCTTAGATAGTTCTTTCATTTGGGCAAAATAAAAATCAGTGAACTTGCTCCAGCGCTCCTCATCATCTTTGTAACGCACTTCGTTGCGCAAATGTGCCGGATAATCGGGATACGACCAGTCGATTAAGGAATAATATAAACCAACCTTAAGCTTCTCTTTTTTTAACGCTTTCACAAATGGTGCTACAATATCCTGCTTTGCTGGTGTATGCGCCACTGTATTGAAATGCTCAGTGTCTGTTTTCCACAGTGCTACTCCATCGTGGTGCTTAGTGGTTAATACCGAATATTTAGCGCCACTCTCCTTAATCAGTTTAGCCCATTCTGATGCATTGTAATTAGAGGCTGTAAAACCATCGAGTTGCTTCATGTAATCATCGTAATTGATATAACCATTAAAAAATGACCATGATTCATCAATACCATTTACAGCGTATATGCCATAGTGGATAAAAATACCCAGTTTAGCATCTTTAAACCACTCCATACGTTTTGCTTTTTCCTTCTCAGTTTCTTCTTTCATTGGCTGTGCATTTACCAATGAAATAAAAGAAAGGGCAACGACTAATAAAATCAGATTCTTCATTGTAGTATTTTAAGTTATTTTCTCTTCTTCCAGGTTCGTCCTTCATTATTGATATGCCATTTGAAGTTACTGCTCTTTTGTGTCGCAATGCCTTCGTAAAGGGATGTTGTAGCATCTAAATCAATAATATATTTCAAATTACTTAAACCGACTTTTTCGAGTTCAGATAAACCTTTGGCATAATACCCTGTTGATGAGTAATAAGCTCTTTGAGCATGATACAGGCGATATAACTCCCACTTTACCAAGGCATCTTCATTAAAAACAAAAGCCTCCTCTCCTTGTCCGGCTATCAAATCAGAAAACTGCATGAAGCCCCATGTTTCAGGTCGATGCATATTTATATATCCCTGAGGCGACCACACCCAGTTATCCTCTGCAAATGGCTTGTTGGTTTCCGGGTTGATGCGCTTTTTATATTGACCATCCTCTATATCTAGTTGCCATTGAACCCGACTAAAATTAATGCGCCATTGATTCCCCGCTTCAGCCCTGACAAGTCCGGCGTATTCGTGCAACACATCTAAGGGAAAAGCTATCTCCACATACCACCCTTCATCAATATCATTCGGGTTATTAATCGTTCCATTGATTGACACGGCTGATTTTAACCCATTAATATCCCAGTTATTAATAGCTGGACCCCCTTCGCGATAAGGCTTTGCCAATAACAAATCCCAAACGGTATTCAAAGCATTGACCTCATACTCATAATAACCATGTGTATCTCCGTCAGGGTCAATAAATACTTCAAAATCATTGTCATAGAATATTACAGCATCGCGTTCTGTTATGGTGGCCCACAGATGCGGCTCTTTGAGAAAAGCAGCAACATACAGGTAGTTATCGTCCCATAGCATTTTTGCTTTTGTTGGATGTTTTGGTCGAGGTTTTATATCCCCTTCAATATCGACAAACTCAGAAGTCCAGGGAGCACTTTTCCATGATTCTTCGTTAAGATCTCCATCAATGGTAAGCGGTTCTGCAGCCCTGTAGCAAATATATTGCATTGGTTCAAAGGTCGCCTCTTCCATTTGTACGTACTCAACCTTATCATTAAACTGACAAGCGGATAGTAATAAAGCGAATAGAAAGTATTTACTCATGTTTTAATATATGCGATGTTTGAGCACAAAATTACGAATCAAACCAAGCATATACCTCCTGCTGTTGTTCTTAAAAGGTGAATAAATGTTCCTGAACACCTCGTTACTTTAGTGTTTGAAGTTAATATGGAACATGAATACCTAACCCAGTTAAAGCTTATATCTTTTTAAGAAATCAATCCGCAAAAAAAAACACGATAGATTTGTCAACAATAGAAAAAGTTTTACTTTTGCACCGCTGTTGACAAAACAGTGACCTGTTAAACGAACAGGCCATGCGAAAATAGCTCAGTTGGTAGAGCACGACCTTGCCAAGGTCGGGGTCGCGGGTTCGAGTCCCGTTTTTCGCTCAGGGTTTAATAGTAATTAAAATTGAATTCGATTTTGCGGTCAGTTCAATTTTGGTTTGCCGATGTAGCTCAGGGGTAGAGCGCTTCCTTGGTAAGGAAGAGGTCACGAGTTCAATTCTCGTCATTGGCTCAATAAAAAAGAGGGTAATCATAACGACTACCCTCTTTTTTATTTCATTTGCCATATGGAACTCCGAAGAAAATTTAATCATCCACCTGTGTGTAAAATTGGATAATTAAATTTTATATCCTCGTTTCATGTGATCTATTTCTGAATCTTTGCAACTACCGCTTCATCAATACTATACTTTCCTGGCCCCTTACTAAACACGACAAACAGCATAACTAAATAATAAAAAGGTATTTCGTACCCATTATTGGCCGCTGCAAATCCATTTCCTAAATGAACAGTTGTAATCGCTAAAATCATTATCAACATCAGTGGTATAGAGATATAGCGCGTTAACAATCCCAACATCAACAAAAAGAAACCTGCAAACTCAAATGTACCTGCCAATAATACACCCAGTTTAGGAAGTGGGTACCCTAAAGAACCAAACCATTCGGCCGTTCCTACAATATTATCAAACTTTCTAACAGCAGGGTCGAAGAAACCAAAAGCTAAGGTCAATCGCATCGCTAAAAGAGCCCAATCTCCTGTTCGTTCTGATGCTGCATTAATAAACTTAATAACATTCTTCATTTAATCAGATTTAGTTAATAAATAATGGTAACAGGATGGGTTTGGTATTACAATTTGCTGACTAAGATATAATTAATATTCACCCATTCACAATTTTTAACATTAAAATCCTCTTTTACTATTGACTTTTTAAAATATTATCCGTTACCAAAGATGTAATATATCAACACAAACGTCTTTTTCACCCTCTCCTACAACCATACAACCAACATCAAATCAAACAATCAAGTTCATTACGGCGAGTTATATCACACTGCAGAAACACAAAACCTCCCACTCTACATTAGCATACTTTTTTATAATATTGCAGCGCAAAACAAAAACCACACAATGAAAAACCTCAGATACAAAGCACTGATTCCAATTGGCGTCTTTTTGCTTGTTTACCTAATGCCGGGTTGGCTAAGCGGCGACTTTTATAAAATCCCAATCATTATACCCTTTATTGTGGCAGCAGGCGTGTCGATTGCTATGGCACCTGGTAAAGTTATGGGTGATAAAATGAGTGCCTTTACTAAAGGAATGGGAAATCCGGGCATTATGATGATGTGCCTGATTTTTATGCTAGCAGGTGCCTTTGCCAGCGTCGCCAAAGAAATGGGAGCCGTTGAAGCCACCGTTAATATCGGCCTGCATTTTCTGCCCCAAGAAATATTATTGGCCGGCCTTTTTATTATTGGCTGTTTTATTTCATTAGCTGTAGGCACCTCCGTTGGAACAGTTGTAGCACTTACTCCTGTGACCATAGGTCTGTCTGATGTGACTGACATTAATACAGCTATTGCCATTGGAGCTACCATTGGCGGCGCAATGTTTGGCGATAATCTTTCAATGATATCTGACACAACTATTGCTGCCAGCCGTACACAAAACTGCCAGATGAAGGATAAATTCAGAGCCAATATACGACTGGTTTTTCCCGCAGCTTTAGTTTCTATTTTACTATATGTTTGCATACCATCATCTTCCACACCTCAAAATATTACTATTGAACTAATCGACTACCTGAAAGTAGCACCATACATTATAGTACTTATTGCTGCAGCCCTGGGCATGAATGTTTTTATAGTCTTATTTATCGGCATCCTATTGGCCGGAGGGGTTGGGATTATCAATCACGATTTCTCAATCTGGAGCTTGCTATCATCAATAAGCAGCGGCATGCAAGGCATGGCCGAAATAGTAATGGTATCGCTACTGGTTGGCGGCATGGTTGAAATTATCAAAATCAATGGCGGCATTGAGTATATCATCAACCACATTGGCAAACGAACTAAAAGCAAAAAAGGTGCTGAATTGAGCATTATAACATTAACTGGGATTGTGAATATTTTTACAGCCAATAATACCATTGCCATTCTTATGTCAGGCCCCATTGTTAAAAACATTGCCGATAAATTCAGCATAGAACCCAAACGTTCGGCCAGCTTGATGGATACCGCTTCTTGTTTTACTCAGGGAATTTTGCCTTATGGTGCCCAAATATTGGCGGCTGTTGGTTTAGCAGCCGGAGCCTTATCTCCGTTTGACATTATGAGCAATCTGTTCTATCCTTTTTTTATGGGCATCACTGTCATTATTTCAATTTTAATAAAAAAGCCTGCTAAAAACTAAATTATAGCAGGCTCTAATATTTCTACACTAAGTTTTACTTCATTCCATTCAGGTATTTATAAAACTCACTATCTGTCGATAAAATAATATGCGTTTGCCCATCAAAGGTCTTTTCATAGGCTTCCATCGATTTTAAAAAGCTATATAATTGTCGTGCCTGCGGTGTTTTATCATATGCTGAAGCATAGATGGAAGCCGCCTCAGCATCAGCCCTACCTTTAATCTCTTCTGCTGTTTTATAGGCTTCAGAAACAATCGTCTTTAATTCTCGATCTTTTTCACCATTAATGCGCGAGGCTTCCCCCTGTCCTTCTGACTTAAACTTATCAGCAATGCGATAGCGCTCACTTTTCATACGCTCATAAACCTGTGTCCGCACTTCCTCAATGTAGTTGATGCGCTTAATACGAAAATCTAAAATTGCAATACCCAATTCTTTCGTTCTGGCATCAGACGCTTTCTGTATCATCTCCTGTATTTTATCTCTTCCTACAGAAATTGCTGTTAAACTATCGCCAACGGTTTCTCCTGCCAATCCCGCCGATACGGGCTTACGATTAGAGGAACGCACCGCTTCTTCGATGTAATGCTTGGCAATATAATTACGTGTTTCACTATCAATAATATCATCCAAACGCGTATAAGCACTTCGCTCATTGGTTAAGCGTTTATAAAACTGCAACGGATCAACTATTTGCCATCGTGCATAAGTATCTACAAAGACATACTTCTTACCTTTTGTTGGCACTTGCTCCGGGTCACCGTCCCATTCCAGATAGCGTTTATCGAAAAAGTGTGTAGTTTGTATAAAAGGTATTTTAAATTTCATACCTGGTGTTGTAATGGCATTACCCACCGGCTTACCAAACTGCGTGATCACCACCTGCTCTGTTTCATCAACAATAAATGTTCCTTGCGAAAACAGAAACAAGGCGACAACACCCAATACTATATATATAATTGATTTCTTATTGTCCATTTTGAGTCGTTTTTTGTTGTGATAGCTGCATTTGCAATAAAGGCAACACATTATTACCATTTTGGTCAGTAATGATTTTTTGCCCCAATCGTGGCATTACCTCTTCCATCGTTTCCAAATAAATACGTCGACGGGTTACTTCCGGAGCTTTCACATACTCTTTATATAAAGCATTAAAGCGCGCTACATCACCTTTGGCATTATTAACACGTTCAGTTGCATATCCTTCAGCCATCTGAATAGTCTCTTTCGCCTGCCCTGCCGCTTTTGGTATCACCTTATTATATTCAGCTTTTGCCTGATTAATTAATGTTTCTTTTTCCTGCTGAGCTTCATTCACCGCATTAAAAGCAGCCTTAACGGGCTCTGGCGGGTTAACATCCTGCAACACCACCTGGTCAATCTTAACACCAACAGAATATTCGCGACACACCTTCTGCATTAACTCTTGCAGTCGCGCACTAATTTCAGTACGACCAACGGTAAGTACCTCATTCACCGTTCGGTCGCCAACTATCTGTCGCATGGCCGATTCTGAAATATCACGAAGCGTCACCTCCGGATTACGCACTTTAAATAAGTAATTATAAGGATTATCGATTCGATACTGAACCACCCACTCCACGTCGGCCAGGTTTAAGTCGCCAGTCAGCATCAGTGCTTCGTCAACACCACTACTACCACGTTTGTAGGACGAACGAACACCTGCACTGGTTGTCCGAAAGCCAAACTCCATCTTTTGCTGACGCTCTACAGCAACCTTATAAACCGATTCCACCAACGGAATCTTATAGTTTAAGCCAGGCTCAACCGTACGAACATACTTTCCAAATCGCACAATAACGCCGACTTCTTCCGGATCGATAGTAAAAAAAGCTGTCCAGGCTAAAAAGGCCACAAGCAGCATCAGACCCACCGACCGAATGTTTTTTAAAAGTTTCTCAAGTACACCCCCCGATGCATTGAGGTTAAATTGATTTGATGTCATATGATAAGATTAAAATTATGCAGAAGTAACCAAGAAGCATTTTTTGTCGCCCTTTTCAAATGTAGCACAAAAAAGAGGTATTAAAAAGAACAACAATAGAAATAGGTAAAAGGAATAACTTTAAACATCAGTATATGCCACATATATAATGTCATACCGATAGGGAGATACTTATAAGTTAGTCATACTTAGTGGTAACAGAAAAGTAGTCTCACTAACCCCTGTTTCCTCAAATCTCCTTCCACAAGCCGCCTAAGTTTTAAAAACAAAGGATTACAAGTAGCTACAAGCCAGCCTTGTGTGTTAATAATTGTACTTAAAAGCACTATTTCATTAAAAAATAATTGAATGTCAAATAATTAGAGTATGTTTGTTATTGAATTATAACTTCAATAAAATTAAAATGAATAAAGGAAAAGTAAAATTCTTCAACGACTCAAAAGGTTTCGGGTTTATCGCCGAAGATAATGGTAAAGAACATTTTGTGCACGTTACTGGATTAATTGATGAGATCAACGAAGGTGACGAGGTTGAATTTGATTTACAAGAAGGTAAAAAAGGTTTAAATGCCGTTAATGTGAAAGTAGTATAACTATATAACGTATTTTCATTACTGTATCGTAAAGAGGGGATTCAATATTGAATCCCCTCTTTTGGGTTATTGCGAACTGAGGAACAGCCAAAATGCTGAAAGTTCGGCACAAGGTTGTATTAAGACTGAATATTATTTCAACATTGCTTTTAAAGTGCTCATATATCACTTGAGACTTCACGCTTAACAACCTATCATCCAGCCCATATTAAAGATTATTACAGCAAACAGAGTGATTAACTCAAGAATAGCTAACTTGTCAGTCAGATTGTATTTTCGTAAATTTTATTTTAAGAAATAACCACTAATTAAAGAAAGTTTAAAAACTAACGTATTCGGAGTAGACCGGGGCTGTAAGTTGATGTTTATCTGCAAAAAAGATAGCTAACTAATGGCCTTGCTTTAAAGAAAATATCACTATTAATCAAAGCATTAAATAATTACACGTTATGATTCCTGAAAAATTTAAAAATTACTACATGGGAACTAACAATCTATTCTTTCCTGAATATGAATTTGTTATTAAACTAAGTTTTCCGAGTGTTTTTGTCCGTTTTAAGCGTACCGAGGGCTATTATACTAATTTTAATAAGTTTTTTAATAGCGTTGCCGAAGTACAATACCTTGATGGTATTAAACCCTCAAAAATTGAAGAACAGCAAATATTAAATGAAATCTGGGATTTTTTAACCTTGACAAAAAGCCCTAACAAAGGAAACTTCCTGGGAAACAGAAACAAGCCGGATTAACCATATCGATAAAATCTCAACATTTATTAGGCTATTTTTTTTGAGAGTACTTTTTTTTATTCTTTACGAAAATCAATTTATGCCTGCTATTGGGACTATCCCTTTGTTCTATTTCAAACTTACCAATGAAATCTATCAATGGTGTTAATTTCTGGAATCCATAATTCCGCGGATCAAAATTCGGCCTCTTTTTTTGCAACAAACTACCAACATCACCCAAAAAAGCCCATCCGTCATCATCAGAAAGATCTGTAATTGTTGCCGCAATTAGTTTAATTTCCTTTGAGGTAATTTTATCAAACAGCTCCTTTTCTGAATCTTTATCGTCTTCAAACTCTTTTTCTTTAGCTCTGGTTTTTAAAATTTCGATGTAAATAAATTTATCACATGCGACTATAAATGGGGTTGGCGTCTTTTTCTCCCCAATGCCAATTACTTGCATGCCTGCTTCTCTTAACCTGGTCGCTAACTTGGTAAAATCACTATCGCTCGACACTAAGCAAAATCCATTAACTTTTTCAGAATAAAGGATATCCATGGCATCAATTATCATAGCAGAATCCGTGGCATTCTTTCCCGAAGTATAGGCGTATTGCTGAATAGGAGTAATCGCGTTCTCCAATAAAATCTTTTTCCATTTATTTAATTCGGGTTTAGTCCAATCGCCATATATTCTCTTAATGGTAGGATTTCCATATTTTGCAATCTCCTCCATCATTTCCTTTACATTGGCAGATGGAATGTTATCCCCATCAATCAGTACTGCTAAATTAATATTCATCAAAAACCGTTTTATGCGAACCTACTAATTCTATTATTGACAATTTGAACGAGTTGTGAAGGTAATGAATTATGAGTCAAGACTCGAGTGAGTATCCATAAATCTTTGTAAAAACTCAAAGTGTTAACTCTAACTATATTCAGTATGTAGACCGAAGATTGTTAATGGTTAATTTAAGTACTTAAATCATTCAGCTAATTGGGAACAACAACCTAAATAAGTAAAATTTCTAACCTCATATAACGGACTTAACCTTGAAGTATGAATGGAAGATTTGTAACTTAATAGAATATTTTCGATCCTGGATTTATGCAATTTCTTAAAGGTTAAAACTCCGTACCTATAGAAATATGCTCTGTATCCCCGCTTCACACTAATTGATTGCATGTCTTATATTAAAGATTACACTTGATCATGATTTATTAACAGCAAACAAAAGTAATTTGTGTGACAATTCGAGCGGTTAGCAAACATTTTTACACGAGAAACATACTGAATGGATGAATTACACATAGTAACACAAATTCTAATGGCTGCCACATGAAGATTCTCTTAATTTCACCAACTGTCGATACGGAAAAAAGAACCAATAAAGGGCTTATGATTCCACAGCTAGCTCTCTATATACTTGAAGGATTAACTCCTGAACGATTTGATGTAGAGGTGATAGAGGAAGAAACACAGGCGGTTAACCTGGAACACAAATGTGATTTGGTTGCCATAAGTTGCATGACAGCCAATGCCCCCAGGGCCTATCAGCTTTGCGATGATTTTCAGAAAAGAGGGAAAACTGTTATACTGGGTGGTGTGCACCCTACCATACTTCCAGATGAAGCACTATTGCATTCAAATGCGGTGGTTATAGGTGAAGCAGAAGGTGTTTGGGAGACTCTTCTGTGCGATTTTGAAAACAATGCTTTGAAGCAAAAATACCATAACCCTAATCCTAATTTAGAAAAGTATGTTCGCAAAGATTTTGGAAAGATAGCATCTAAAAGACTGTTCAATATCATTCCAATATTAACAACCCGTGGCTGCCCTTATAATTGTGATTTTTGTTGCGTCACTAACTTATTCGGACAAACAATACGACATATTTCAGTTGAGAATGTGGTTCGTGATATCAAGGAATCGAAGGCCAAGGTTTTTATTTTTCTGGATGATAATATCATTGGCAACCCTGCATATGCGAAAGCGCTTTTTAGGGCTATCAAGCCGCTAAAAATTAAATGGGTTGGACAGGCTTCTATTTCCTTATTAGTGGGTGATGATGAGTTAATTCAATTGGCTGCTGAAAGTGGCTGTCAATCACTCTTTCTAGGTATTGAAAGTGTATCGGTAAAACAGCTGCTATCCATGCGCAAATCGATAAAGGAAATTCAACATCTGGAACACGCTTTTAAAAAAGTAAAAAAGATGGGAATTCTTATCCATGCATCCATTGTTTTTGGCTTTGACGATGACACAAAGGAAATATTTGATGAAACAGTTCAATTCCTGGTGCGAAACAAAGTGAGCACAGTTTCATTCAATGTGTTAACGCCCTATCCCGGAACCAAAGTGTATGAGAAACTGAAAAATGAAGATCGCTTAATAACAACTGATTGGAAGTATTATGACCACAATACAGTTGTGTTTAAGCCCAAAAACATGACACCCCTTGAGCTGCAGCTGGGGAAAATAAACGCCAGGAAGAAGTTTTATAGTAAAACGTCTGTATTGAAGCGATTAGTGGGCAACTGGTACAAACCATTTGTATACCTTTCGATGAATTTAGGCCATATGAAACAAGTAAAAGTAGAAAGCAGCAGGATGGCTAATTTAAAAACTAATCTATTGCGGCAGTAGAGTTTCATAATACTAACTAGCAAGTTGATGCAATTACTTAGCAATACATTTCCAAATTTTCACGATCAAATGACTTGCAATATTATCTGACAAAATAATTAAAAAGACCCTTTTAATGGGTGTTTTATGCGAAACTAAAATTCAGAGATTCAGTTCATAATTGACCACTGTATCTCTTCTTTTTCGCAAATCGGTGCAATGATAATTGCGTTTTGAATAACGCATGCTGCTGTTGAATAGGCTTCATCACGATATTCTCCTGTTAATTTAAAAGTGCCAATGTGTGAATTATGTAACATATTTATGGATTTGTGTAAGGACTCCCCATTAATTGGGTCGTAACTTTGTATATGCCAGTAGGTATTTCTATAGAAATTAGGTAATGATAAGGCGTTATAGAATAATTGCTTTGTTACTTGTTGATATTAGAAAATACCCACAAGCTAACATTGGCTAAGTTACAATCTGATAAGGATCAGGCTAAGATGATTGCTTCAATAATGATGTTTTGAATGAACCATTAAATCACGAAGAACGATATAATGTTGATTTTAGTGTAGAAGTATTAGTCGGTTAACCAGTCAATTATACTACATCTTCTTTCGAATGAACCATGTGCTGAATTAATCAGATTTGGTTTGTTGACATACTTATTTAAAAAAAAATACCATGAAAAATTTATTGTATGTTATAGCAGGACTATTAATAGTTATATGGGGAATTATCTTTTTTGGATTCAATTCCTCAGGATCCGTTCATTGGTTGTTAGCATTTGCTGGATTAGCGATACTTATGAGGTTTATTTTAACCAGACGATTAACAAACTAATTAGATAACAATGCTAAGTCATAGGTTTTTAAGTTATTAATGAGGGGTTTCTTAAAAGGAACCTTTTATTAGGCTGGCTCGCTTTCGAAGCCTATACAAATATGAGTGTTAGCATGGTTTATTTTACTATTAAACTATCATCTGATGAAACGAGTTATTATTGCACTCGACTTTGATCCCAGCGCTCAAAAGGTAGCTGAGGAAGGTTATGCCCTAGCTAAAGCTTTAAAAGCTAAGGTTACTTTAGTGCATGTAAAAGCTGATGCAGATTATTACAGTTCCCTTGGTCAAGTTGTTGTTATTGGGTTTTCAGGTCATTTAAAAGATGATTTACCTATTGCACCTGATCGAATTGACCCTGATACTATTTCGCAGGAATTTCTTAATAAGGCAATGTTACATCTTGCAGATAAGAACATCGAAGTTATGGTAGCCAATGGTTCATGTGCCAATTCATTGATTGATGCTGCCAATCAGTTAAACGCATATATGATCGTTATGGGTTCGCACAGCAGAAAATGGTTTGAAAACACAACTATTGGCAGTGTTACTCAAAAGGTGCTACTTGGTTCAAGTATTCCAGTATTTGTAATTCCGACAAACAAAAATAGGATTGATTAATTAGCGGATTTGTCGCCAAAACTTCCGACATCCTGACTATTTAATAATTTTCAGATTGCTATATCCTCATAGCCACTCTTTATGAGGGTTGAAATCATTTTAAACCTTTCGTTGGCTTTTACATTATGGGATGTATGCGCCGGTATGATTATGCCTTCGCCGACTATAAGATTATTGGAGTGCTTGTCAATCATCACTTCTGCCTGGCCCTCAATAACCTGGATAAAGGTGTCAAAGGGAGAGATCTTTTCGGCAAGTGCTTCGCCAGTATCTATAGCCACTACACTCACATTACCTGTGGTTTTTCTTATAATGGTTTTACTTACCACAGAGTTGGGAACATATTCAATAATCTCAATTAGAATATGAGTCTTTGATTTTTCTAATTCAGTGCTTGACATACATTCTACTTTTCTTATAAAACAAAGGTAGTTCTATAAACAGCATAATTCGTTACACTTTAGATGGTTTCATTTACATTATTCACACATTTTACTAACCCGGGTTAAGCCCATATACCGTTCTAAAATGATAGCCATAAACAGCAAAAGTGATGGCTTCGGTCAACAAGGCAGGCTTTTTAAATAAGGTCCAGGCTAATAATTTCCAGAATTCGATACGCCCCTTATCAATAATGCCAATGATATACATGGACTTAAGAAAGGCAACAATCAGAGACAAGTTGATTCGCTGGTGTTGTTTGTAGGTGTGATTATAATTTAGAAATAACTGGCGAACTCTCTTATAGTATGGTTTGGTAGTATATATGGCTGCGATTATCTTTTTATATCCATCCAACAATTGATGGTAATCCATTTTAGGGATAAAGTTCATTGATAAATCAGTATTGTTCCCCGAGGTTTCTTTAGTTAAACGTTTCTCTGCCTCTAAGCGCTTATATAGTTGTGTATGCCTGGGAGCATTTAACAAGCCCACCATGGCCGAAACAATACCACTTTTTTGGATAAAGTCAATTTGCCGTTGAAAGACACTGGGCGTATCGCTGTCAAATCCCACAATAAAGCCGCCCGAAACGGTCAATCCTGTCTTTTGAATGGTTTTAATGGATTGCAACAAATTTCTACCCTTGTTTTGCAGTTTATTGCAGGTATGAAGCGATGTTTCATCGGGTGTTTCTATGCCAATAAAAGTTGACGTTATGCCAGTTTCAACCATCAATGACATGAGCTCGTGATCATCGGCAACATTTATAGAACTTTGGATATTAAACACAAAAGGATAATTGTGCTGTTGCATCCATTGTCTCATCTGAGGAAGTAATTGGTATTTAATTTCTTTTTTGTTGCCAATAAAATTATCATCCACAATTGAAACAGGTCCACGCCAGCCTAAGCGGTATAATTCCTCCAAATCATGAATAATCTGGTGCGGCTTTTTCATTCTCACCTTATGCCCTAAAAGGGAGGTGATTTCACAAAAGTCGCATGAAAATGGGCACCCGCGGGAAACCTGAATATTCATGAAGAAATACTTTTTCATTTCCAACAGGTGATAATCAGGCCTTGGCGTATGCGATAGATCGGCAAATTGGTCTGTTTTGTATACTTTGGCGGGATGGCCATTGGCCAAATCAGCCAGAAACAAGGGCAAGGTGATTTCTGATTCATTCAAGACAAAATGGTCAATCTGTGGATAGTTATGATGCTCCTGAGTAAAAAGCGGACCACCTGCCACTATTTTTGTTCCCAGTTTCACGCACTCCGAAATGATATTACTGACGGATTGCCTTTGAATGTGCATGGCACTAATAAAAACGTAATCGGCCCAAAGAATGTCCTTAGCTTCCAGTTCACTAATGTTTAAATCAACCAGTTTTTTATTCCATTCACCGGGCAGCATGGCCGATACAGTGATGAGACCAAGTGGAGGTACCGCTGCTTTTTTGGATATAAACTTAAGCGCATGCTTAAAACTCCAGAAGGAGTCGGGATATAGCGGATATACGAGTAAAATATTCATTATCACCTTTAATCAATATAGTTTAGCCTGCTCATAACCAATCCCATCCCCGCCAATGAGTTTTATCCTCACAGCTTTACTACTTGCAAATGATTTGTTTATCAGAAACAGGGCAGCCATTCAGTTTGCAAGAAGTGTATTGGTGCAAATATCGAAGAGTCAGTCAGAAAAGGTATTACATTTTTCCTGTTTAATTTTACAAGATTCACACATTTTCGAGTGTATCGCGTCTCTTGTTTTTAAGCTTTTTAAAGTGAGAAGGTGTCAGGCCCGTCATCTTTTTAAACTGGTTGGATAGGTGCGCAACACTGCTGTAGTGCATTTTATAAGCAATTTCAGAAAGGTTTAGTTCATCATAGACAATGAGCTCTTTAACTTTTTCTATTTTATGCTTCAGGTAAAACTTTTCGATGGTGGTGCCTTTTACTTCCGAAAACAAATTGGCCAGATAGGTGTAGTCGTAGCAAAGTTTTTCACTCAGGTAATCCGATAGGTTCACTTTTATTTGTTCTTCGGTATAATGCCCCAATTCAATAATCGCATTGGTTATTTTTTCAACGAGTATGCTTTTCTTATTGCTCATAAGCTGTAGTCCAGCTTTTCTTAATGCCGCATCTAATTTTTTCAAGGTTTCATCAGGCACGGGCCCGATGATACAAGCCTCCCCAATTTTTACATCAGTATATTCCAATCCCAGCTTATCCAGTTCACTCTTAACAACCATCTGGCAGCGAATACATACCATATTTTTGATGTAAACTTTCATGTGTTTATATTAGGCTTTTCAGTTGTCACTTCATACCACCTCTTCCTTCTAATGCAAATGCAAACAAGGCACTGAAGCATTGTTGCAATAGTATAAAGTTAAGGATTTTCAAAACTTTTATAAAGCAGTTTGTGACATACTAAGAAATTATCTGACTAGAGAAGAAGATAGGTCAGTAATAAGATTTCAGAATACATGTAAATTTATATCTATTCCATTATTATTTCACTAACTTGTTATGGTTTGAAATGCATTTCCATAACCTCATGCATATAGAATTAGTTGTTGCAACAAATTGATTAACGATTAATAAATGATAAAAATGAGATTATGAAAACTGCAATAATAGGAACGTACCCTCCCCGAGAATGTGGCATTGGCACATTCACCCGACACCTTTATGAATCTATTATTGGGGCAGATCGCCATAACCATGTTAGCATTATTGCTTTAAACAATTCAGATAAATTACTTTCGTATCCGAATGAAGTGGAACATGTTATCCGTCAGGATTACCAGCGTGATTACATTGATGCCGCAAAATTTATAAACCACAGTGGCACCGACATTTGTATTTTACAGCATGAGTTTGGCATTTTTGGTGGCAAAGATGGAGTTTACATCCTTCCATTGATACACCGCCTGAAAATACCTCTTGTTGTAACTCTTCACACCATACTTAATACTCCGTCTTACAGCGAAAAGTTAATACTTCAGGAGATATGTAAAAAGGCTTGCAAAATAGTTGTAATGACCCAAAAAGCTATTGATTTCCTGGATGAAATTTATGATGTACATAAAGATAAAATAGAACTGATTGAACACGGTGTACCACAATATAAACTAGACCATCAGAAGGCAAAAAGCGCCTTAAAGCTTCAGAATAAAAATGTGATACTCACTTTTGGCTTTTTGGGGCGAAACAAAGGTATTGATGTGGCCATTAAAGCTTTGCCAAAGGTAATTGAAAAGCATCCCAATAGCCTCTACTTTGTATTGGGCAAAACCCACCCCAATGTGCTGCGCTATTCCGGAGAAGAGTATCTCATCTACCTGAGGCAACTGGTCAAAACTTTGGGTTTGGAAAGCCATGTGATTATTCCGCATAAGTATATGAGCCAAGATGAGCTATTTATGTACTTGTATGCATCGGATATTTATATCACACCTTACAACAACGAGGCGCAGATAACCAGCGGAACCCTTTCGTATGCTGTCGGTGTGGGTTCTTGTGTTATTTCAACACCCTATTGGCATGCTGTTGAATTGCTTGCCAATAACCGGGGGCTTCTGTTTGATTTTGGCAATTCCGAACAACTGGGCGACATCTTGATTAATTTATTAGAGCATCCTGAGGAGCTGAGCACCTTTAGAAAAAATGCAGGTAACTATGGTAAGGAAATTACCTGGCCAATAACCGGTATAAAGTACAGCGAATTGCTGGTTCACACTATTCAGGAATGCATAAAAGAGGATGACGATAATGACCAGCCGTTTGACTTATTGATGATACCAGCTTTTTCGCTTAAACATATTAAACGATTAACGGATGACACCGGGATTATTCAGCATGCTAAATATGGCATACCTAATTTGAAACATGGCTATTGCCTCGATGATAATGCCAGAGCTCTTCTAATGGCACTCATGACCTATACTCAAAAGAAAAGTAAAAAGGCACTGGATTTATGTCATGTATATCTGAGTTATATCCATTACATGCAAAACGAGGACGGCTCATTTAGAAATCTCTTAAGTTTCAATAGGAACTATATAGACAATGTGGGTTCAGAAGACTCCTTTGGCCGAACCATTTGGTCATTAGGCTATTTGATGGATAATGCACCTAATGATTCTTATTATCAGGCTAGTCATTCCATATTCTTTAAAGCAGCACCCATTTTTGAAGAACTGAAATCTATTCGCAGCATTGCCAATACAATAATAGGAATAAGCCATTATTTAAATAACTCGCCCGATAACAACAGTATGGTGGCTGTATTAAGAAAATTAGCCAAAAAGCTGATTGATCATTATGATAACAATAGCTCCGCAAACTGGAATTGGTTCGAAGAGGTATTGACCTACGATAATGCCATGCTACCTCTTGCGCTATTGCATGTTGCTAAGGTACTTAATGATGAGCATATCAAGGATGTTGGTATCGCATCTATGGACTTATTGATTCAACACACTCTGAGTGATGGTTACCTGTCTTTAATAGGTAATGATGGATGGTTTAACAAAAACGGTCGCAAAGCGATGTTTAGCCAGCAACCGGTTGATGCCATGGCCATGATTCTGATGTTTCATCAGGCTTATAACCTTACTAAAAACAAAGAATACCTGAGCAAATTATTCACCTCTTTTATGTGGTTTTTAGGTGAGAATGATTTGCGAATGCGACTGTATGATTTTGAAACCCATGGATGTTGCGATGGCTTAGAGCGCGACGGAATCAATCGGAACCAAGGTGCAGAAAGCACCCTGGCGTACCTTATCTCACACTTAACGGTGTTAAAAGCACATGAAGATTTTTACAGCCTTAAGTGATGTCAATTACGACGAAATGCACCTACTTACCTTTAAATCATTAGAAATGTTAATAAAAAGATATTCCGGTAATCCGATTCTACAAAAAGATGATGTGCCCTATCCTGTTGCAACAGTGCATAATGCAGGCATGATCAAACATGAGGATAAGTACATCATGATTTTCAGATCCCATAAATTTAATGGGCGTAGCATATTGGGTAAAGCAGTGAGTTATGACGGCTTTAACTTTATAGTTGATAAGCATCCCTTTATGATACCATCAAAGGAGCAACCGTTTAAAAAGTATGAAGCTTATGGTATTGAGGATCCACGCATTGTAAAAATAGATGGAGAATATTTGATTACTTACAGTGCCTACTCCCAATATGGTGTTAGGATTGGACTGGCAAAAACCAAAGACTTTGACCATATTCAGCGCGTGGCTCTTATAACCGAAGCCGACTACCGGAACGTGGTAATTTTCCCCGAAAAGTTCAATAACCTTTATGCCCGATTAGATCGTCCGCACTCCGAAATATCTCCCTGGTCCATCTGGATATCCTATTCGCCCGATTTAATTCATTGGGGTCAATCACAACTGATTATGCGTCCAATGCAATACCATTGGGATGAAATGAAAATAGGCCCCGGAGCAAGCCCCATCAAAACATCGCGTGGATGGTTAAATATATACCATGGTGTATTTCCTACCATGGATGGATGCGTTTACCGCTTAGGAGTTGCCTTGCATAAGCTTGAAGATCCATCTGTTGTTATTGCAGTTGGCGATGAATGGATCTTACAGCCTGAAGAAGAGTATGAGATAACCGGCTATGTGCACAATGTTGTTTTTACCTGTGGGGCCATACCTGAACCCGATGGGACATTAAAACTGTACTGGGGAGGCGCTGATAAGGTGATGTGTGTTGGAACAGCCGTTATTGACGAATTGGTTGATCATTGTCTTAGTAATCTTAGACAAGCTTTATAAGCCAGTAGTCGAAGTAGAATAAAGTTAAGTTTCGTAACAAGTGACATTTGGCAACAACACATTAAATGCCTGACTAATTGGAGTGTTAATTGATACTGCCTCAAGAATTAAAACGTAAAGCCATGAAGCCAACACAAGAAAATTTTTCAACTGAGGATGAAATTTTCTTAACGATTTTCATCTCGCCGAAGCGAGATTAGGTATAGTATAATAAAACAAATTACAGGCCCATGAAAATAGCCATATTATCACCAATAGCATGGAGAACACCTCCCTTAAGGTATGGACCATGGGAACAGGTCGCTTCTAACATTACCGAAGGCTTGGTTGCCAAAGGGCTGGATGTGACTTTATTCGCAACCGGTAACTCCAATACCAATGCTAAATTGCAATCTATCTCGCCTACCGCTTATGGCGAGGACGATTCGATCGCTTCCAAGGTGTGGGAATGTCTTCACATCAGCTTCCTGATGGAACAAGCCAATGATTTTGATATCATCCATAATCACTTTGATTACTTGCCACTGAGCTATTCCAGACTTATCAAAACTCCAATGGTTACTACCATTCATGGTTTTTCATCACCTAAAATTATCCCGGTTTTTAAGCGCTACAACAACCATAATTTTTATGTTTCGATTAGCAATGCTGATCGAAGCCCTGAACTCAATTATATCGCCACAGTTTACAATGGCATTAATCCGGTTGATTTCACTTTTAATAGCATTCCGGACGATTACTTGCTCTTTTTTGGCAGAATACACCCTGAAAAAGGCACCTACGAGGCCATTCAGATAGCAAAAAGAACAAAACGCAAGCTTATTATTGCTGGATTGGTTCAGGATGAAGATTATTTTTACAGCCGTGTTAAACCTCATCTCAATAACGAAGACATTGTATATGTTGGTAATTCAGGGCCTAAACAGCGGGATGAGTTGCTGAGGCAGGCATTTGCCCTGTTACATCCGATTAGTTTCAATGAACCGTTTGGATTAAGTGTAGCAGAAGCTATGTTTTGCGGAACTCCAGTCATCGCTTTTAACAGAGGATCAATGTCCGAGATCATACTTGATGGTAAAACCGGTTTTTTAGTCAATACGCTTGATGAAGCCGTTGCTGCTGTTGATAAGACTTCAAACATCAATCGATGGGACTGCAAATGGTGGGCTACCTCTAATTTTTCGCAGGATAAAATGGTTGAAGGGTATGTTGAAGTTTATAAAAGAATTCTAAGTCGCAAATAAAATACATACAAAGGTCATGGCAGTATTTAATATTGAGGACAAAAACGCTACAGAACTGGTGCAAAGGCAAAAGATAATTATTCGTGGTGACGATTCACGCGTTATCACACGTGCTCATATTCCAGGTGAATTAACGCGTATCAACAACATCATCAACAGGGTACTTAAGCTTACTAATGATGAGATAGAGAAGGAATTACAAAAGGTATATCGTGACTTTGAAAGCAGACATAAAAACCTGGATCACCAGTTGATTAAGCATTTTAATAAAGTTTCGGAGTATATTCCAGCCTCTGTGACTCTAAGCCAAAATATGCGGATGCTTATTGGCGCCTATTTAACCATGGAATATTCCATTGAATCAGCTGCTTTGTTTAATCCTTCCATTGTTGCACATCCAAACCAGAAATATGTTGTAGATGGTTGCCTGAGATTTATTATGAGCTTGCGGGCCACTGGTGAAGGACATATTTCCTCCATTGTTTTTCGTAGTGGTGTTATTAATACAGATGGTTCTTTCTCATTTGATGAAACCAACAGGTATGTCGAGCAAGCTTCAGTGTGCCACAACTCAGCTTATGACCGTCACTTATTTCAATTGAAACTGCAGGATTTGGACGCCTGGGATGCAACAAGCATTCGCATATTTGAGCAGATTCCAGATACTTTTTCTTATCAGGAGCTAAAGGTGAGTATAGGTGTACTATACTTAGATCCTGATTTTGTATGCAATGATAAAGTTATTGAGATCATCTACTGGGTGGCTAACTCCAATTATACGCTTCAGTTTGATGAAACCAGTAACATTTCGGAACGGGTTATTTTTCCATCTTCTGATAATGAAAGCAGGGGAATTGAAGATGCCCGTTTTGTACTATTTAAAGATGACAATGGTGAAGTGACCTACTATGCCACCTATACAGCATATAATGGGTTCAGCATCCTACCCCAGTTAATTGAAACCAGGGATTTTCTCCGCTTTAAAGTGATGACTCTGAATGGTAAGGCTGTTCAGAATAAGGGAATGGCTCTGTTTCCGCGTAAGATCAATGGAAAGTATGTGATGTTATCACGACAGGATGGCGAAAACAACCACATTATGTTTTCTGATCATTTGCATTTCTGGCAATCATCCCAGATTATTCAAGAGCCAACAAAGCCTTGGGAATTTATACAGATTGGTAATTGTGGTTCTCCAATAGAGACAGATGAGGGATGGCTGGTGCTCACCCATGGCGTTGGTGCCATGCGTCAATACGCCATTGGGGTGATATTACTTGATTTAAATAATCCCACAAAAGTGATAGCCCAACTGGATGAACCACTAATAACACCAACAAAAGAAGAACGAGAAGGTTATGTGCCTAACGTAATCTATTCCTGTGGCGGCCTATTATTTCATCAACAATTAATTATTCCCTATGCCATGTCTGATATATCAACAGGAATTGCTACCATCAATGTAAATGATTTACTAGAGTCGATGACCTATATGAGCAATTATGAATAACAGTTTCATATCTAGGCTTGATTTAAAAACAAAGATAAAATTGAATGTGTACCAAAAATAAGCTCAGGCGCATTGTAACATAATGTATATTAAAGATTTCATAACAAAAGCAATGTGATTTCTAATTCGAAAACTTTATATACCACTTGAACATTAAAATATTCCAATGATAACAACACTTATTAATGAATTAAATCAGTTAAGAAAAGGTTATGTCATTGGTGGTTCTATCTTTTTTTATTGTTGTGAATCTGAATTAGTTAAAAAGGATTTAGTTCATCAGCAAGGAGAAGATCTTATTCTGATATTAAAATTCACTAGCTGCACGTGAAGTATATAAGGCTCATCTTGTAGGCAATTTAGTTAAATGATTTAAGTAGTCGAGAAAATTGCAAAGTTTTCAAAAGTCTCAAATATCAGGCTATAATGAATCTACATATTGATCCAACAACAAAAGCCATCAATGAATTACTTCAATACTTTACTTTAAAAAAGGCATTTTTCCGGTTAATTATTAATGTTTCTATGATAATTGCTTCCCTAGACGCAATAGCAGGAAAAAACAAAAGTATCACGGATGAGTTGCAACCTTCTTTTCTGCATTCTTTTTTCTAAAAAATAGAACATTAAATGTACTTCTCATAATCATCATTTTTCAATTTGTAAAACTACTTTATCAATCTCAATATAAAATAATTACAAGACTTACAAGTTTGGACAGAGCACTGCCTTTTTAAGACAAATCGTAACCTATTTTTACCATTTTGAAATAGGTTACGATTTTATGTCTTTTTAAGGCATTTTCGGGAAGTCAGACAAAACATGGAGACATAAAAAAAGTCCTACAACTAATTGATAGTGTAGGACTTGTCTCTTTTTGTCTTCTATTGATATTTTATTCAGCGGAGAGAGAGGGAACTGAAAATTTGCTTTAAGTGCCCAATTCTCAATATTTTACGAATTTATTTTTTTAAGTCCTCTGTAAGTCCACCAAAATTGGCCAAAAAATGTCCGTTTCAAATGCGTTTTAATGAACTCATTTCCCTTCAAAAGTAGCAAAAAGGAACCGAACCTAAAAATGGATTAATGTCAAGTATATTATGAGATAAATTCGAAGTCGATTGTGAATAATAATCTGTTCATGAAATTTATTACAGGTGGTGGTTTTGTAGATAAGTACTATGTTATCACTACTATTTAGAAATAAAGCTTTCTTTCATTTTTGAAGTATAGTGTTTAATCGGGAAAAAATGTCAGCTAAAGTGGTCATAATGACACTGGTACGTTATTGATTTATGTCAAAATGACTCTTGGGTAAATACTGCTTTATATACCACAAAATCTATTTATTTGAAAATCAATAAAAAATAATTCTTAATGGATAAAGGCCTCAAAATTGGCATTTAGTTTGAAAAAGATTAGGTGTAAGTAATTAAAATTTGTTGAACTAAATTTTTGGAGGATAAAGTTATGACACTTGCAAAATTATCAAACAACTGGTTTCCATCAGCCCCTTCAATCTTCGATAGATTTTTTGATGGCGAATTGATGGATTGGAATAGAACTAACTATTCAAGCACAGACACTACCTTACCAGCAGTTAATGTTAAAGAAAACGACAATGAGTTTTTAATCGATGTTGCTGCACCAGGTTTAACCAAAGAAGATTTCAAAGTAAACTATGACAATGGTCGTTTGACTATTTCATCAGAAAAGAAAAGTGAAGTAGAAGAAAAAGATGGTGAAAAAGTAACTCGTCGTGAATTCAGCTACCAGTCTTTCCAACGCTCATTTACAGTTTCTGAAAATGTAGTGGATGCTGAAAAAATAGGAGCCAATTACGAAAATGGAATCCTTCATATTTCACTTCCTAAACGCGAAGAGGTTAAACCAAAACCTGCAAAACAAATCGAAATTATGTAATTGACTATGGGCAGTTTCTACTGCCCTTATTTTCGAATTCTCTAAATATCTTGTTATGAAAAGGATAGTTTTATCACTATTTGTTCTGGCAATGGTATTTGCCGGATGTGAAAAAGTAGAAGACCAAATGGAAGAACTAAAAGTTGATTCAGCAAAGAAGAGTGAGTCTTCTGAAAAGATTGTTGAAACCAATGAAATTACTAAGGTTCCGCTAGCACCTAATAGTGATTCTGTTTATATGTACCCATTTTTCAACTCAAAGATAGATTCAACTTTTAATCTATTTACTCCATTTCAATATTGGCATAACATTCCAGTCTTACAGCCTGATTCATCAAAATTAGGAAAGAACGATGGAGAATAGAATTAAGAGTTAGATAGTAAGTTGTATCCCTTGATATTAATTTTATAAAGTAATTATCATGAAAACGATTATGTGTACAAATACAATACCTTGGTTCAGCCCATTATTTGAGTTTAGTTTATTTGAACCAATACTTGAATATAGTAGTCTGCAAACAGAAAGTATATCGGAAACTCCATTTGCTTATAACTATAGTTATACATTGCCAGATTTTAGAAAAAAAGACTTAGTAATGAGTCTACAAAACAATGTATTAACCATCGAAGGAACAAACAAAAATAAAGGTTCATGGTGGAATAGTAATACTGGCAATAGTATAGAAAAGCACTTTGTTAAAAATATAAGATTATCAAGTGATATGAATCTTGATAATATCAATGCTTCATTCCAAAAAGGTGTTCTAAAAGTAGAGATTCCAAAAAAAGAAGAATACGTAAGCTATAGGGAAATTCCGGTATTTGGCGATTCAAGTAATGCTACAGTGTTGGAAGAAAAAAACAATAAACCAAAAAATATACTTAACGAGATAAAGCTTCGTATTAACAACTTATTCAAGAATACAGCATAAGGAGAAGCAAATTGTTTAAATGGATAAATCTTGATTTAATGGAAGTTTTAAATAAAGAAACGTTCAGGTGTAATCACCAATTAAGAAATAACCATGCTTACACTTCAACAGAAAAATGTAACAATCAGAATGTAGAATTTAAATATGAGGAAAAGCAAGGGCGGACTTGTGTTTTTATAAGTTCGGCTTTGCTAAAGGAGAATAATTATAGGTTAAATATAAAGGGGGCTTGTTTATCTCTAATCATTTATGAGAGAAGAGAAATTGTAAAACCCAGGTACTTCAGGTTACTTGATAAAACGATTAATGAAAAATCAACTTACGACAGGCTTAAAAGCTTTAAGTATAAGTTGGCACAGGATAATTATGTAATTAGTAATGTTTTATGGGATAAAGAAATGATGAGACTTGAAGTGGTTTTACAAACGGATGAAGTTAATGAGCGGAATTGTAGTCGCATAAAGGATTGTGATGTACTTTAACATTTTCTTAACTGAGTTTAACCAGTCTTTAACCAAAACAATTTGTCATAGAAATTAATTTTGTATTAAACAATAAAATATAGCAACAATGAAAAGGTTTGGCTCATTGCTATTGGTGTCTGTTGTAAGCAGTGCCCTTACAATTAGTACGTTTCTTTTTATAAATAGCAATAATAATAAAACAGTAAAGATTGAACATATATCGGGCACTCCAGTTGTAGGAGCTACATATACCGTTAATAAAAGTGGAGAAATAGTTCCTCTTGAGTTTACGGAAGTAGCAAAAAAAGTAATGCCTGCGGTTGTTCATATAAAATCTACACAGGTTCAGAATGTTAAAAACTACAACTATCGTCATCAATCCGACCCGTTTAGGGATTTTTTTCAAGATGACATGTTTAAACGCTTTTTTGGTCCGGAATTTAAGTTTGAATCCCCTCAGCCACAACAAAGAGGTCCGCAAGCAAGAGTAGGCAGCGGTTCAGGTGTAATCATTAATACAGATGGTTATATTGTAACTAATAACCATGTTATTGCCAATGCTGATGATATTGAGGTAACTTTGGATGATAACCGAGTTTTTAAAGCTAAAGTAGTTGGAACAGACCCGTCTACAGACTTGGCTCTGTTGCAGATAAAAGAAAAGGGATTACCTTATTTGCCATTAGTAAATTCGGATGAAGTAGAGGTTGGAGAATGGGTATTAGCTGTTGGAAATCCCTTCAATCTAAATTCAACAGTGACGGCAGGAATCGTAAGTGCTACCGGACGCAATATAAATATTTTAAGAGACCAAAGTGCGATTGAATCCTTCATTCAGACAGATGCTGCTATTAATCCCGGAAACAGCGGTGGAGCTTTGGTTAACCTTCAGGGTGGATTAATTGGAATTAACACTGCTATTGCGAGCCCAACAGGTGCTTATGCCGGATATGGCTTTGCCGTTCCTGCTAATATAGTTTCAAAAGTTATTGAAGACCTCCTTAAATATGGAATGGTTCAAAGAGGTTATTTGGGCTTAATGATTCGAAGCGTTGACGGGAATCTTGCAAAAGAAAAAGACCTTAAAGTTACTGAAGGTGTTTATGTGGACAGTATTGCCAGCCATAGTGCTGCCGGAGAAGCCGGAATTGAGGTTGGAGATGTCATACTTAAAGTAAATGATGTTGAAGTAGCTGCATCTGCTAAACTATTAGAAGTTATAGGTAGGCATCATCCGGGAGACAAAGTAGCACTAGTAGTAAACCGTTATGGAAAAGAGTTGGAGTATCTGGTGACACTCCGAAATCAGGAAGGAAAAACCAAATTATACGAAAGAGGAACTAAGGAAATATTAGATATATTAGGTGTTGAGTTGGAAGAAATTGACAAGTCAACTGCTAAAAAACTTGATATTAACGGAGGAATCAGAATAACTAAGTTGTTCACAGGTAAATTAAAACGACATACAGATGTAAAAGTTGGTTTTATTATTACTAAGGTGGATGGAAAGCTTTATAAAACAGTTGATGATCTAGTAAACTACCTGCAAGATAAAAAAGGCGGTGTTATGCTGGAAGGTATTTATGAGGATTATCCTGGTAACTATTATTACGCATTTGGATTATAAAACCATAAAAAACAGATTAATATCTTTTTAAAACAGTAAATGTTTTGTTGAATTTTATAAAAGTATCGTTCTATGTTAGATTTATGTAAGACAGTATTGAATGGAGTTCATGAAGACAAAAGCCTCTTTAGAAAGGAATTGATTAAATCTATCTCCTGGCTTAATCAAAAAGACCAGGAAAAATTCCAAAACTGGGTACGAGAACGTTTCATAAATGAGCATGCTGATGTCATTGACGAAATATTAAACACTAAGTACCAATTTGCATCATAAATTTTTGATTTGAAGCATGCATAGGTCTATTCTGTGCATGCTTTTATATATGTCTATGCTCTATTCTGAGCATGGATGCTTTATCGTGTTTTATTTTTTAATTATTAATGTTTTAAGGAGGAACTCATGAAAAGTCTACATTCTTATTGTAAAATTTTAATTGTATCTATTTTATTTTTTAATGTTCAGCAAAACATATTTGCTAATGATAGTAAAACAGAAATTTTTACACCTTACACTAAGGTGTCTGTATCACCCGGAAGTACAGTAAATTATTCACTGGATATCATCAATAATAACGAACAGACAATAAACGAAAACATAAACATTAGTAACATTCCTCGTTCGTGGAATTATACACTTACAGCTAGTGGGATGAATATTAATAAAGTAGCTGTGTTAGGCAGCAAGAAACAAACTTTAAAACTTAAAATTGATGTTCCCTATCGTGTAAAAAAAGGTTATTATACCTTTTATGCAAAGCTTGGCAGTATAGCTTCATTGCCATTGACCATTAATGTAACTACAGCAGGCTCTAATGAATCAGAACTTACATGTGACCAGAAAAACATGGAAGGTACTTCAAAATCTAACTTTTCATTTAATGCCGTATTAAAGAATAAAACAGCTACTCAGCAACAATACGCATTAATGGCATCTCCACCAAGGGGATGGAGTGTAACGATTAAGCCTAATCATAAACAGGCCACTTCAACCGAGGTAGATGCCAATGGCACAAAAAATATTAATTATACCATCAAAGCACCATCAAATGTAAAAGCCGGAACTTATAAGATTCCTGTAAAAGCGGTTTCAGGTTCTACTTCTGCAAATATGGAATTAGAGGTGGTAATTACAGGTACTTACGAAATGTCTTTTTCAACTCCAACAGGATTGTTAAGTGCAAAAATCACAGCAGGAGATGATAAAAAGGTAGAGTTGGTAGTTAAGAATACAGGTTCTACAAAATTGGAGAATATAGAACTATCGGCATCTAAACCGAAAAATTGGGAAGTTTCATTCGATAACAAAAAAATAGAAAGCCTGGAACCGGGAAAAACATCAACGGTTTATGCAACCATTAAAGCCGATAAAAAGGCCATTCCCGGAGACTATGTGACCAAGATTACGGCAAAAACATCAGAAGCTAATCAAAATCTATCTTTTCGAATTATGGTCAAAACACCAATGCTTATGGGTTGGTTAGGAATTTTAATCATATTAGCTTCCATAGGAGGGATAGCATTCTTAATCAAGAAATTCGGAAGGAGGTAAGTATGGATAGTCCAGTTATACAACTAAATGGAATTTCTAAAAAGTACGGAGACTTTACTGCTGTTAATAATCTGGATTTATCCATTAACAAAGGTGAGATTTTTGGATTGCTTGGGCCAAACGGTGCAGGAAAGTCAACTACAATACTTATGCTTATGGGGCTTACAGAGCCTAGTTCGGGAAGTGTAAGTGTATGTGGAATTAATTCTACCTCAAAACCTATTGCTGTTAAAAAGAAGGTAGGGTATTTACCAGAGGATGTAGGGTTTTATGATGATTTATCGGGTTTGGATAACCTGATATATACGGCCAGGCTGAATGGTTTCGACTATAGCACTGCCAAAGAAAAAGCTGGTGAACTGTTGGAGAGAGTTGGTCTTGGTAACGATAAAAACAAAAAAACAGGCAAGTATTCTAAAGGAATGCGCCAACGATTAGGTTTAGCTGATGTATTGATTAAAAATCCGGAAGTCATCATATTAGATGAACCGACAACTGGCATCGACCCGAAAGGCGTAATGGAATTGCTTAGCTTAATAAAAAAACTCAGCGTAGAGCAAAATATTACAGTACTATTTTCTTCTCATAACCTTCATCAGGTTCAGCAAGTTTGCGACCGTGTAGGAATTTTTGTTAGTGGTAAGTTATTGGCAGAAGGAAATATCAAAGAGTTATCGCAAAAGTTGTTTACACACGGTATGTACCTTATTGAACTTGCAATAGATAGCGGTGACAAATCTCCAATAGGTTCGGAAGAATTGGAAAAGCTATTAGCTCCAATAGAAGGTATACAGAAAGTATCGGCAGATAATACGCTCTTTCAAATTGAATGCTCTTCAGATATTTCTTCATCCATTGCTAAAACAGTTATTGAGGCTGATTATGAACTTAATTTCTTGAGTAAAAAAGAATATGGACTTGATGCTATTTATAACCGTTATTTTGAAGGAGGATTAAGCGATGATTAGTATAGCTACAAAGCAAACTAATCCCTTTGGGGTTATTGTAAGTAAGGAAATTTCCGACACAGTAAAAAGTTGGAAATTTATTATCATGGTAGCATTGGTGTTGCTAACATGTATGGGGTCGCTTTATGCTGCCCTGGATGATTTTTCGGCTGCTATAAAAGGAGGAAGTGCTGATGATGATTTCTTCTTCCTGAAGCTTTATACACATTCAAATGGTACTTTGCCTTCGTTTCTGGTATTTATCAGTTTCCTGGGGCCATTGTTAGGTATCAGCATGGGATTTGACAGCATAAATACCGAGCAAAACAAAGGAACTTTAAGCAGATTATTGGCACAACCTATTTATCGGGACTATATATTAAATGCCAAGTTTTTAGCTGCCTTAACCATTCTAAGCTACCTTTTTATTGGGCTAAGTTTATTGGTACTTGGTTTTGGTCTTATATTTATAGGTATTCCTCCTACAACTGATGAATTGATGAGAATCATTATTTTCTCTATTGTAAACATCATATACGTTGGCTTTTGGCTGAATCTGTCCATACTGTTTTCTGTAAAATTCAGGCAGGCAGCAACCTCTGCCCTGGCTGGGATTTCAGTATGGCTTTTCTTTACTATATTCTATAGTATGATTGTAAATCTTATTGCAAAAGGACTTGCGCCGGTAAGGTTTATTAGTGAAAATCAAATGGTCAGTTTTCAACGTTTTGTCCAAAACTTAATGCGTTTTAATCCCGGACAATTATTCAATGATGTTACAACTACTCTGTTGCGCCCTTCAGTTCGAAGTTTGGGTCCTTTAACAACAGAACAAACCATTGGAGCTATACCAAATCCTCTGCCATTAGGTCAGAGTCTTATGTTGGTTTGGCCACAAGTTGTAGCACTTATTGGAGGTACGCTGTTGTTCTTTGCTATTGCATACACCATGTTTATGCGAAGAGAAATACGTTCCAGATAGCTATTTACGAGTATAGAACCAGATAATTAACTAATTATTTTCAATTTATAATAAATCATTCTAAACAATGGACATCCATGTAAAGAATATTACCAAGACGTATGGTACACAAAAAGCCCTAGATGATTTATCATTTAAGGTGAAAACAGGTGAAATTCTTGGTTTTCTTGGTCCTAATGGAGCAGGTAAAACCACAACAATGAAGGCAATCACCTGCTATATTACTCCCAATGGAGGAGATATTACCCTGGGAGGAAAATCAGTTCATGATGAACCCGATGAAGTAAAGAAAAGCATCGGTTACTTGCCGGAGAATAACCCTTTGTACTTAGATATGACCATTATGGATTATCTGAATTTTATTGGCGAGTTACAAGGGGTTAGCAAAAGCAATATTAAAGCACAGGTTGAGAAAATGATTCGAATTTGTGGGTTAGACCTTGAAAAACACAAGAAGATAGGTGAATTATCTAAAGGCTACAAACAAAGGGTTGGATTGGCACAGGCTTTAATCCACGACCCGGAAGTGCTAATTCTTGATGAGCCTACCACAGGTTTAGACCCCAACCAGATTATTGAAATACGAAAGCTCATAAAGGAAATAGGACGTGAAAAAACCGTTATTCTGAGTTCTCATATTTTGGCGGAAGTAGAAGCAACTTGTGACAGGGTTTTAATCATCAATAAAGGTAAAATTGTAGCCGATGGTACACCGGAATCATTACGAAAAGAAGCACAGGGAACAGAACTTCTAAAGGTGGGGCTAAGTACAACGGATCGCAATGAAGCCTATAAAGCATTGAGCAATATTGATGAAGTTGCAATGGTTTCATTTGTAGATGATAACTCATGCATTTTTGAGATTGAAAGCCATGTTGGTAAATCATCAATAGAAAGCATTTTTAAAATGTGTGTAAGTAAAGGTTGGTTTATTACTCGGTTAACACCTATTGAAAAGAACTTGGAGGATGTATTTAGAGAATTAACAAAACCTAGATAGTTCAAATATTATTAAATAATGATGAAGTGTTAATACCTATTTTTTCATAAAAGTCTTGTGTATTAATACTTGAATCTTGATACTAAATATTATGAAGCAAATTTGGATAATAACAAAAAGGGAGTTGAAAGGGTATTTTGATTCCTTGATGGCATATATACTCATTGTTGTGTTCCTTGGGCTAAGTGGCTTTTTTACCTGGCTCTATGGCAACAATGATGTATTCTACATAAATAGAGCAACCATGCAACCGTTCTTTGGTATTGCATACTGGACGCTTTTTATATTTATTCCGGCATTAACCATGAAGCAAATTGCCGAAGAGTTTAAAACAGGTACTATTGAGTTGCTCTTAACCAAACCTGTATCAGATTGGCAGGTAGTTACAGGTAAATTTCTGGCAACTTTTCTGCTAATTGCAATTTCACTGGCTCTAACATTGCCATATTATATTTCTATTGCCAATATTGGACCAATAGACCATGGCTCCGTTCTGACCGGGTATTTAGGTTTACTTTTAATGAGTGCGGCATATATAAGTCTTGGTATTTTTGCCAGTAGTATAACATCTAACCAAATTGTGGCCTTTTTATTGGCTCTTATTATTGGAATTTTCTTTCAGATTCTATTTGGCATTATTTCAAGGGCATTTCCGGGGATGATTGGAGATACTTTATCATATCTCGATATGCAATATCATTATCGAAGTATTACACGAGGTGTAATTGACAGTAAAAACATCATCTATTTTGTCTCAATAATCCTTGGAGGATTAATGGCATCTGAACTGTCTCTTGTTAAACGTAACATCAACTAAAAAGAAAAAATATGAACGACAAGCTACGATTTAAATATTATATCGCATTGGCTTTAGGTGTTTTGGTATTAATTAACGTTTTGGCTAATCGTTTTTTTGTTCGCCTTGACTTTACTGAAGACCAGCGATATACATTGAGTGAAACCACCAAAGATATTTTACAAGATATTACAGAGCCAATAACAGTAACTGCTTATTTTTCTGAAGGTCTGCAACCTCAGTTCGACCAATTAAGAAATGATTTTAAAGATTTATTGGCAGAATATGCATCTCGAAGTAATCATCAACTGGTATTTGAGTTTATTAATCCCAATGAAGATGCACAGGAAGAACAGAAAGCTGTACAGGCGGGAATTCAGACAGTGATGATTGAAGCAAGAGAGAAAGACCAGGCTACTACAAAAAAAGCCTATATGGGGGCTTTAGTGCAGATTGGTGAAAACTCTGAAACAATACCATTTATTCAGCCGGGAGCACAAATGGAATATGCATTAACAACAGCCATTAAAAAGATGACAATTCCGGATAAGGATGCAATTGGCTTTATTGTTGGTCATGGAGAGCCAACACTAAATGAACAAATACAGGTAATTCAGGGATTGGAAGTTCTATATGTGCCGGAAGAAGTTGCATTATCAGATAGTGTAAATCTCAGCAAGTATAAAACACTGGCCTGGATAAACCCTCAGGATTCAATTCCTGAAGAGCATTTTACTTACGTAGAGGATTTTTTAAATCAGGGAGGAAATTTACTTGTGTCTTTTAATAAGGTTGATGCTCAATTAAATCAAGGAATGGGCTTTGCTAAATATACAGGAATGGGTAATTGGCTGCAAAAACAAGGACTTACCGTTAATGAGGATTTTGTTGTGGATGCCAATTGTGGTTCTGTAAATGTTCAACAACGCCAAGGTATTTTTACGGTTAATCGTCCGATTAACTTTCCTTATTTACCAATTTTATCCAATTTTGCCGACCATCCTATCACACAAGGCTTAGGAACAATGATTATGCAATTTGGTAGTTCGTTAACCTTTAGTGGGGATTCATTAAGCACTTTTACGCCATTGGTCTTTACCTCGGATAAATCAGGAAAACAACCGGCTCCAGTTTATTTTAATATTGAAAAACAATGGCAGGAAAGGGACTTTACAGCTTCAAAACTTACAGTTGCAGGACTTCTGGAAAAAGACAATCATAAATTGGTAGTAATCACAGATGGTGATTTGGCCATTAATGGTTCTGGTCAGGAGGTACGCCAGGTTCAACCTGATAATGCCAATTTTCTTGTAAATGCTATTGATTATATGAGCGATGATACCGGACTTATTCAATTAAGGAGTAAGCAGGTAAAGATGCGACCATTAGACCAGTTAGAAGATGGGGATAAGAACTTGTTGAAAATTCTAAACTTTACTCTACCAATCCTTATCATTCTGGGTATTGGTATTTATCGTTATCAAAGAAGAAAATTTACCCGCTTAAAAATTAAAGGAGAAAGCTATGTTTAGAAAATTGAATATAAAAACGTTGAGCTGGGTATTTTTAGGCCTGCTCATATTAACTGTTGGTATAAAGGTGTTGGATAACAGAAGAGGTGTTAATACACTCAAGTCTGAACTATTTAATATTGAAGAAAATATAATTACATCTGTAATTGTAAAACCCAAAATGCTTAATGGTAAAAGTATAGAACTTAAAAAGGATAATGAGAATTGGAGAGTCGTATCTGACGGAAAGTCATATAATGCTGATGCAGCAACAATAGAACGATTAATCAATCAATTAAATGGACTAAAGCCTATTAGACTTGCTTCTCAAACAAAAGATGGATGGGATAAATTTGAATTGACTGATTCGCTTTCAACAGAGGTGCAGTTTGTGGGAGCTAAAGGCGAATTAGCAAAAATATACATCGGAAAGTTTTCGTATTCCCAACCCAAAACAAATCCTATGGTGCAACAAAACCCTTATATGCGTCCGCAAGGAACCATGACATCTTACGTGCGATATAATGACGAAAAAGAGGTTTATGCAGTTGAGGGGTTCTTGGGTAGTTCTGCCAATAGAAATGTAGATGCGTTTAGGGATAAAACCCTATTAAAAACAAATAAAACCAATATTAACAAAATTGAGTTTAGTTATCCTGCTGACAGTTCATTTACAATGGTTAAAAACGAAGGGGTCTGGATGAGTAATGGCATACAGCTTGATTCTGCATCTGTAGCCAATTATTTATCCGGAATTACTTCGTTGAAAGGAAATAGCTTTACTGGTGATAATAGAAGCTCATTTACTCATAAAACGAAAATCTTTTCAGATAGTGGGGAGCAAGTAGAGGTGAATGCAGTGATTGAGAATGAAGAAGTTATATTAACAACTTCTCAAAACCAAGGAACTGTTTTTAAAGAAGCCCTAAGTTCAAATTTCAATAAATTGTTTATTTCAAAAAAGGAGCTGTTGAAGTAAACCGCTTTGTATTAGAGAAAACCCCTAGTTATCTAATTGATAACTAGGGGCACAATAAAAACTGACTTTATAATATTTTTCTATGCTAAACTCATTTCCGAGCATTTTAATTTTTGTGATAATAGGTGCATGTCTGAGCTTATCTTTTCGTTTGTAATTCTAGCATAAATCTGAGTTGTTTTAATATTGGTATGCCCAAGCATTTTACTAACGGATTCGATAGGAACTCCCTTTGATAGGGTAACGGTGGTTGCAAAGGTATGCCGTGCTAAATGAAAGGTAAGGTTTTTATTAATACCGCAAACATCAGCGATTTCTTTCAAATACTGATTTGTCTTCTGATTTGTCGGAATTGGCAAAAGAACACCGTTCGGTAAACCTTTGTATTTGTCTAGGATTAATTGGGCTATATCTAATAACGGCACAACCGTTTTAATAGAGGTTTTCTGGCGTTTAGTATTTATCCATAAATTTCCATCAAAGCCTTTAGTGATGTGTTCTTGTCTAAGATTTTTAATGTCAATATATGCAAGTCCTGTGTAGCATGAGAAAATAAAAATATCACGAATTCGCTCTAAGCGTTCGCTACAAAAGCTTTTCTGCATGATTAGTTTTAGCTCATCATCGTTCAAGTAACCTCTGTCCACCTTTTTGATAGAGATTCTGTAATTGCCAAAAGGGTCGGTTTGAATCCATCCGTTTTTTTGAGCAGTAAGTACTATGCTTTTAAATTTCTGAATAAACTTAGCAGTTGTGTTGGCATTGCAGCCACATTGTGTATTCAGGTAAGTTTCAAAGCCAACTATAAAGGAGTGGTTGATTTCCCTTAAATCAATATCGTTTCGCTTATATTCGGTTTTCAGGTAATTTGATAGGTGTCGTTTACAGACCTCTGCCTTTTGGTAAGTGGCTTTAGATTTACTTATGCCAATCTGTTTCTTTAGGAGGTTATTGCTGTCCTGAAAGAGCTCCATTAAAAAGAATTGCTCTTGTCCGATACCTAAAAATGTGTTTTTAACCTTTTCGGCAGTTACTGTGATTTCTTTTCGGATAAGTTCATTGTATGTTTTATGAATGGAGGTCTTTATTTCTTCCAAAAGGCTATTAGTGGCCACTGCTTCCGAACTTCGCCCTTTTACTTTGCCCAGACTAACGCTCCATTCAGTAACCTTTATATATTGCTTTGTGCTGAATTGTGCCATTTTACCATTAACACTGATTCTTGCAATAATAGGTGCTGTTCCGTCTTTTCTTTTTGCACTTTTCTTAATGTAAAAAAGAACTTTAAATGTACTTCTCATCTGCTTCATTTTTTTGAATTGTAAAACTAGTTTATTAATCTCAAAATGAAATGATTGCAGGTGTGCCAATTCGCGACATTACTATGCCAATATGCGACAATTTGTGACCTATTTTTGATTTTAAAAAACAGGGTACGATTTAGCCACAAAACTATGTCGCTTTTTGGCAATTTTATCAAAGTACTTACAGACAAAAAGGCATAAAAAAACCCTACAATATCTTGATATTGTAGGGTTTGTCTTTTTTCTGTCTTATATTGACATTTAACTAAGCGGAGAGAGAGGGATTCGAACCCCCGGTACCTCGCGGTACAACGGTTTTCAAGACCGCCGCATTCGACCACTCTGCCATCTCTCCAGTAAATCATTAGTGCATTTCCTTAAATGCGGGTGCAAATATAGATAATTTCACTAAGGATGCAAGAAGATTTTATCGAATTCTTTATTTTAACACGTAATTTTATTTTAGTGAAGATAATATGTCTTTTTAAACCTGATTTTTATTATACTTTTTTTATCGAACATTTGGTAAACACTGGAAATACTATATATTTGTAGAGGAAAGTTTAAGAATTAAATTAGTTTAACCCTGAAATTAAAGAGTATTATGAACAAGGCTCAATTAATTGATGCAATTGCTGGCGAAGCAGAATTAACAAAAGCTGATGCAAAAAAAGCTTTAGACGCATTTATTAAAGTAACTGGTAATGCATTAAAAGACGGTGGTCGTGTTGCATTAGTAGGTTTTGGTTCTTTTGGTGTATCTGAAAGAAGCGCTCGTACTGGTAGAAACCCACAAACTGGTAAGGAGATTGAAATCCCTGCTAAGAAAGTTGTTAAGTTCAAAGCAGGTAGCGAATTAAGTGACGCTATCAACTAAAAAGCTGCAACAGTAAAATACAAAGAGAGTGCAATTGCACTCTCTTTTTTTTTCTACTTTCGGCAAAAATTGAACACCATGATTGAACAACTGATTAGCTTTCTGCAAGAGTTTTCGAAAGAAGAACGACGTGAACAACTTTGGCAGGTAGCCAACGACAGAACCAGGTATGTAACCGTTGTACTCGAAGACATCTACCAGACTCAAAATGCCAGTGCCGTTCTTCGCTCATGCGATTGTTTTGGAATTCAGGATGTGCATATAATCGAAAATGAAAATACATTTAATATTAACCCCCAGGTTGTAATTGGTGCTACTAAATGGCTCCACCTGCATCAATATAACGAAGAAGCCAACAACACGCGTGCTTGCCTTCGGAAACTTAAGAATGATGGCTATCGAATTGTTGCTACCACACCCCATCGCAATGATGTTAACCTAAATGATTTTGATTTAAGTAGAGGCAAAACAGCTGTTGTTTTTGGAAACGAAAGAGAAGGCATCTCTGATATCGTTATGGAAGAAGCTGATGAGTTTATGAAGATACCCATGTACGGCTTCTCGGAGAGCTTAAATATTTCAGTCAGCGCTGCCATTACTTTACAACACTTTTCAAACCAACTAAGAACAAGCGAATTGAACACTAAATTATCAGTTGACGAACTGAACGCCTTATATTTAGAATGGTTAAAAAAATCAATTAAAAAGAGTGAACTACTAATAGAAGAGTTCAATAAAAGAAACAATACTTCGTTTTAGGAATTAATTTTTCTGCCTGATAAAGCTAATAGTGCCGATATTTTTTTATTTTTGAAGAAAATCAGATTCTATGAATTGCATTATTATTGATGATGACAAACTCTCAACAAAGATTATTCAAGAATTTGTTGAGAAAACCGATGACTTGAATCTGGCGGGGAAATTTGACAGTGCTGTAAGTGCGATTAATTACCTGTCTAAACAAGATATTGAAACGATTGACCTTATTTTTCTTGATATAGAAATGCCTGAAATGAGTGGTATCGATTTTTTAAAATCACTTGACGAATTACCACAGGTTATCGTATACTCCTCTCAGGAAAAATATGCAATTGATTCGTACGAATATAATGTAACTGATTATTTATTAAAACCTGTTCAATACGGCCGCTTTATTAAAGCTGTTAAAAGAGCGCGCGAACGTTTTGAAGAGAAAGAATCGATAACACGCGAAACCAACGAGATTTTCGTTAAGAACAACAGCTCGCTGGTTCGGGTAAAATATGACGACATTCTTTGGATTGAAGCCCTGGAAAACTATGTGGTACTCAACACTTTTAAAGATAAGTTTACCATTCACTTTACCATGAAAGCTATTTCTGAAAAGATGCCACCAGAACGCTATGTAAGGGTTCACCGTTCGTTTATTGTAAACATTAATAAAATAAAGGTGATCGAAGACAATTCAGTCATCATCAATTACGAAGGTGGTTCTAAAATCATTCCAATCGGGAAGTCATATAAGGACAAGCTAATGGATGATATTAATTTGATTACCAGATAAAATTAAAGACCGTTAAAACGGTCTTTTTTTTGCACCTGCCTTTTAATCATCATCATTATCGCTTTCATACTGCTCAACATTTCTTACCTCGTTGTTGTAGTAATACACGATCACTTCGGCCGTATCTCTTAAAAAATTAATCTTACCAACTTCTGCTCTGTGAATACTAAGGCCCGTACGTTGCTGTAAATCATTTAGCATATCATTGTACTTTTCAGGCGTAATCAATTCAATCTTCTCATAAATAACCAGTTTACTCGATTCATGTTGTAGCAACCATACCCTTTCAAGACCAAAAGTGACGCCTATTACCATTAAATTGGTCAGAACCAACTCAACAACACTGACGTTTTCACCGCTTAAAGCATTAATAACTGACACACCTATTGTTATAAACAAATAGGTCATTTCCTTAATAGGAATTTGTGTTGTGCGGTACCTGATTATGCCGAAGATAGCAAACAACCCTAGTGCAAACCCAAGTTGAAGATTTACACTATCGAGCAATACACATAAAAGAAAGACGATTGTACTAATCAGGACAAAAGTGAAGAGATAATCTTTTCGTCGTGCTTTCTGATAGTATAAAACACGCACTAGTATTAAGGTCACAAACAGGTTAAAAGCAAAGCGGATGGTTAACCGAAGCAGGCCATCCATATTTATCAGGCTTTCGTTTAGCAAGTTTAAATCCATATTTTTAGGCTGATGATTCAACGAATTAAACCTCTAATCTAATGAATATTCATCGCATAAGCATGCCTTTGCTTTTAAATTATCCCATTCAAGTGCTGTTCTTTCGATTTCACACACATATACCTTCACGTACTTTTTTTAATACTTAACACCTGTCAATTGCTCAGATATATCCCATAGCTTTCTGGCTGGCTCTTCTAACTGAGCCAGCTTATTAGCATTTACCTTTACCGGGTAGCCCTTAAACTCAAGCGCTCCTTTGGGTCCAAAGAAATCTTTATTACGAGCTGTTTCGTCAAAAGCGGCACGTAAAGTAGGCAATACGCCCATATCTGCTTGCTGAGAAAAGATGGGGTTTAATAGCCTGGCTAAACCCATGTGGCGCTGTAAATCGGTACTGGTCCACCCCGGATGAGCAATGGTTACACGCGGTGCCTCAGGATCTGTTTTATACCTGTTAACCAGTTCATACGCAAAATAAACATTAGCCAGTTTACTATCAGCATAGGCGGTGTTGGTTTTATACTTGCGTTTTTCCCAATTGATATCATTGAATTCAATGCCTTTGGTCATTTTATGGGCAATACTGGAGGTGACTACTAACCTGGAGCCCGGCGTACTCTTCAGCACATCCATTAAATGACCAACCAAGGCGAAATGCCCCAAATGATTCGTTCCCATCTGTATTTCAAAACCATCTTCTGTCGTTGCAAAAGGACAAGCCATGATACCGGCATTGTTAATCAACACATCCAGTTGATTATATTGTGCTTTAAAAGCTGCTGCAAACTTCTCTATTGATTGAAGACTACTCAAATCCACCTTCATCACCGATGTTGTATGATTAGGATAGCCTTTCGTCAACTCACGCAATACATTGTGTCCTTTTTCCATGTTGCGCACAGCCATTATTACCTTCGCATTTTTTGCGGTCAATACTTTTGCAGCTTGTTTACCCAAGCCACTGGTCGCTCCTGTGATGATTACTACTTTACCTGTCTGATCAGGAATATTGCTTTCATTCCATTGTGTTGTAGCCATAATGATAGGTTTTAATGATGGATACAAAATTGCAGCCTGAAACTCAACTAATCGTATATAAATTACAGATGTTTGTATCGATATTACTGATTTGATGTTCTGTTAACATATATTTCAGTTTTAAGTTTCAACAAACATACGCCATGAAATTAACATGGTCAATAACAGTGATTACACTGTGACTATAACAACACTTAAAACGCTCAACAACTGCCACTTAAGACAAAATACCTCTAATCTACATTAAGAACACAAACAAGCAAACGTTAGAAAAAACAAGGTTTAATATGAAAACGCACCTAAAACAGCATATAAAAGTACATTTTCAGGTTATCTTAACCGCTTTTCGACCCATTTTAGACACCTCTAGCTACCCGTTTCGGGTTCGCTTCGGTATTTCTTCGACTACTGTTCGGCTACGCGCGTAGTCGAATAATTGCCAAAGAAATACCGAACATGAATCGTTGAAGCGCCAAAGCCAGTCCCTATATGATACTACAATGGGTACAGTAATCACCGAAGCCGATGATTCACTAATACCTCTACTGCTTTGAATAAAGCATTGTCAACTTTTAGTCGGCAACATCCTTCATTCGTATCCATTATAGTCCTTTAAGCACCCGTTCAAAACCCTGACTATTCATCCAGCACTGCGCACTGGCCTCATCAGCAACCTGCTCTATCCTATCGGTGAATTCATTTCTGATGCCATGCTCATTAACATACTGCAATGCTTCTTCAAAAGCCTTTAACATCGCTTTATAAAAAGACTCATGCTTGATAAACTGCTCAGATGTATAGGTTTGAGCTATTTCGATGTGATAAAACATCACATCAGCCACTAGCGATGGCTCAACTCCCAGGCGAATGAAATGACGAATATATTTCTGAGCCACCGAGCGGCGCATCTTAGCTTTACGCCCACTCACCGGAAAGTATTCCTTGGAAATCTTCAACTTACATTCTTCCATCAGTTTATTTTCCTTAGGATTGAATGCAAAATCGTAATATTCTTTTACCTCTTTAAAGCGGGTATATAAATCAATAATCTGATCTTCCAGTTGCTTCTTATCTAATTCGTGAAGATAAAGTTTCAGGTCTCTTTTGCTCATGCCTTAAAAATAAGGATAATAACGGTTATTTGTTAAAATAACCAAGTGCAGACAAGCTTATTTTTCAACAAACGCAAAAAGGCTGCATCAATCGTTATTGACACAGCCTTTAATTATGAACCTAAATTCAGAATTTCACTTCGAACCCAGGTTATTACTAATCTACATTTATTAGAACTTAAGATTAAGTCCCATTAAATAACTTGAACCCGTTTCATCGGAGAACATAAACTCCTGCGACGATTGATTGGTAATATTACGGGCATTAAGGTAAACATTCATCCAGTCTGTCAATTCATACGAAACTTTCATGTTAGCGCTAATTTTAGGATCTATTTCAACCTTCACATAATCTGGTCCAAAGCTATAGAACGACTCTTGTTTACCATATGCATAAAGCGATGCATTAATGTTCAACTTCCTATTGGGTTGGTAATTAAATGAAGCTCCACCGTAGACCGTTGGTGTATAATCATGATCAATAGAAATATAACCTGATTCTTCACCAGTGGCCGCCCGGTTGAGTGGCTCACCTGTTAAACCCTCATAAATAACACCATTGGAAGCATCAAACTGATTAAGTGCTGTTTGTTGATAAGTCGCAAATAGTGAAGCATTAAACTTCTCATTCATCACATACTTAAGACTTAAGGTCGCGCCTATTTGTTCCGACTCCAATGCTGTATTTTGTACGGTCTCAGTGATGGTCGTATTCATTACATCCGGTGCACCTTCAGTTGGTTCACCCTCTCCTTCCCCGGGAGCTTGCATGGTTTGGTTCGTTTCATTAACCAGCTGCGAGTAATTATTTGACTGGTTGTAGAAAACAGATAGATCAGCCTGTAGCTTCTTTCCAATCTTTTGACGAAGACCCATCTCTAACATAGTCATCTCCACAGGATTTAAATCCTTATTACCCAGATTTAACATGGTCATGCTACCAGTCTGCCCCATTGCTGCCGCACTTTCTATTTGACGATTCATATATGTGTTCAATATAAACGGACTTGAGTTGGCTTTGGAGGCCACTGCACGTAACAGGGTGCTTTCGCCAAATTTATAGGATGATGAAAACTGGTATGACGTGTAGTTTTTATCCAGCTCGAAGAAGTAGCCCTGCATAAGGGCTCCCACCAAACGCAGTTTATTAAAAGCCGTATAATCCAATCGAAGGCTTCCTTGCAATGAACCTAAAGTGGCATTACCGTTTAACAAACCTTGATTAGCCGACACATCCACATAATCTTCATCGGAATAATAGGCATAATTAGACTCCAAACCTGGACGTATCACCAGATTTTTATACTTCAGGTTGTAGGCTAATTGTCCGTTTATCTCCATGTAATCATACTCATAACCCGGCAAACCTTCTATCGCATTTAAGCGCCCAAATGTGGCAGACGCGTTGGCATCAAAATTACCCGCACGCAGGTTGAAATTATTACTAAACGACGACGATACGCGGGTGGTTAATACGGAACCAATATCCATATAGGCCGTTTGAACAGAAGATGATTGGTAAGATCCCGTATAGTTTAAGCCCAACTTATCCGATGGTTGATACTCAACAAAAAGGTTAACGGCTCCCTGTTGTTTAGCATTCCAGTAATCGCTATCAAAAGCAGAGGCATTATAAGTGGTATCAATGCCTGCGTTTATTTGGCCAACCTCATCCCCTAAAGCATAGGTATCCATTTGTGGAATGTAATAGGTATTCTGAAAACGATCGGCATTTTGATAATTGGCCGAAAGTCGAAGCCCCCAGTTACCTTTTTTGTACGACACATCACCATAAAGAATCTGTGAGTTATGATCGCCTCCCTGCACGTCAAAATGGCTCTTGATACCCTCGGCATCAGTGTTTTTTGTGATTAAATGAATAACACCCGATACCGCATTAGGGCCATACAAGGCCGAAGAAGGACCGTAAATAACCTCAATTTTTTCGAGATCGTTCAATGCCACCGGCAAATTCTCCCAGAAAGTAGCGCCCAGAAAATTATTATACACAGGTCGGTTATCAATCATTACCAGCGTGGTTGAATTCACTGTGCTAGTAATATCTGAACCCGGCGGTACATAATCGTTGCCCCTAATATGCACATCATAGTTACCATTAGTTTTTTCGCGGACGATGATTCCGGGCATTAGTCGCAAGGCCTCTGGAATTGATCGTGCTCCTGATTGCTCCAGCTGTTGAGCGGTTAATACACTTGTGGCTAAAGGTGCATTATAAACATCTTCCTCCATTTTAGAGGCCGTGGATTGCGTTGGATTCAGCAACATCGCATACAGCTCATCAATGGAGGAGAGCTTAAATTTTTCAACAAGGCGAATTAAATCTTCAAATGAGAACTGAAGTAAATCATCCTGTGTATATCCCTTTATCTGCTCCAAAGTCAACCCTTCAACATCCACTTTGTAACTCTCCTGTGCATAACTAACCAAAGTCAATACCATCACAGCTACAGTCATCAGCAGTCTTTTCTTCATTATTTCAAACATGTGTAAAATTGGTTTTGATAATCTTTAATTCTTAACGATCCCAAGGCTCATTAAAGAGCTGGTTACATTTAGCTTATGCGCCTTAATGGTTTGTGGATAAATTTCGAATTCTATCTTTTTTGAATTATCGATAAAATTGATGCCAACGCCTTCTATGCCGGGTTTTTCGCCAATCAACAAAACAGGTTTGGAGGCAATGAGTGATTTTACTTGATCCACTTTACTCGACATGGTTCGTGCCAGGTACACCAGGTGACACCCTTCCACATCGAGTTTTGAAGGCAACACCTCACGCACTTCTATTGGGTGACCAAACAATTGACGTTTCTGAGCGATGGCTTGTAATTCGTTTTGAAGTTCTTTCGTTCCAACCACACCGATAACAAAAGCATTATTGACGTCTGGCCATTCAATACGCTGCGAAATGTTGTAAATAAATAAGGCCTGAAACTTGTAGTTCTGCGCCGGAAGCTGCTTATGCAATACAAATAGCATAAGAAATACCAATAGTTTCTTCATCGATTCAATTATTAAGTTAGTACTGTTCCCCTAAATACTAAGCCGAACAAGTAAGTTCTTATAGCTTCATATTCAGTTCAAACATCCAACTTTCAAAGCGCCTTAAAAATTATATTCGACGAATACCTGAATCACCTCAATGTTTTGAAACTTATAATCGATGAATTATACCAACACCCTCTTTTTCTCAATTAGATTACAAATTGCTTCATAGGGACAAGTTTCTTTTTATTACCTATTGCAAACTTTCACTTATCATTTATTAGCTTAGAACACTGAATAAAAACAACTTATTACCAATGATGCTTCGATAAGTATTTACTGCCTTCACTAAGACCTTGCTACATATTTTCCTACTTTTGTAGATAAATACACAAAATTCATTTCGCTTATACACAATTGCAATGCAGATACTTTTAAATTGTCTACCTCCAGCTGATATTTACACACCGTCTATTTCGCTGTCAATATTAAAGCGTTTTATGGTAGATAATGGTTATGCCACTCACATAAAGTATTGGAATTTCCAGCTATCAGTTATGAGTGAATTCTCCGATAGCGAGGATACCGAAATACGCTTATTACCTTTTTTGTCAATCATTAACGACCAAAACAATAACACAAAAGGCAATAAACGAATCATCTCGCAATTACAAGCATTAGATCCCGAACACAAAAGCATTCATCCTCATTATTACGGTGACTTTCTACGCGATAAGAAAGAAGAAATACTAAAAGTAATCCGGCACGAACTTCAAACTATAGATTTTAGCACCATCAGCTTATTTGGTCTCACAGCGAAATACAACCAGTGGATTCCGGGTATAATCCTGGCCGAAGAAGTAAAAAAAACAGCCCCCCATGTTAAGATAATAGTCGGTGGCTTTGGCAACAAAAATGTGGCAGTAGAAGCCATGAAGCTCTGCTCTTCTTTTGACTTCTGCACCTGGGGTGAAGGCGAATATCCTTTACTTGAATTAATGCAGCAGCTTGAGCAAGACCAACCGGAACTTAAGACTGTCCCGAGACTAGTTTATCGCTATGATAAACAAATCATTGACTCGGAAACAAATCAAAGTGAGTATCTGGACTTTGACCATTATATCTATCCCGATTACAGCGATTACGTGCAACAATTTCCTGAATATGAAGACAAGGAACAAGTGAGCATTCCTATTAATTCTATTCGTTCCTGTCATTGGCATCGCTGTAATTTCTGCGATTTCAATCAAGGCTACAAGCTAAGAACACGAACGCCTGATTGTATAATCAATGAGATAAAGGAAATATATCAACGATATGAATTTACAGTCTTCACATTTGTTGATAGCGATACTTTTGGAAGCTTAAAGCACTTTGACGAATTACTGGATGGGCTTATTAAGCTAAAATACGAAACCGAAGAAGACTTCTCATTTTGGGCTGAGATAATCCCTAATTCGCATTATAACGCGGAGCTAATGAAAAAGATGGCCATTGCTGGCTTTAAAAACCTCTTTATTGGTTATGACGGACTGTCAGATGGTTTGCTTAAAAAGATGAATAAAAGCAACACCTTTTCCGACAATATCTTCTTCGTCAAATACTCCTTGAAAAATGGAATTTATCCATTCACCAATGTTATCAAACACATACCGGGCGAAACAGAAGACGATGTTCAGGAATGCATCAACAACCTGCATTTTCTGCGTTTTTTCTACAACGATAGTGTCGTATCATTCTCGCACAATTATGTGACTTTGGTCTTATCATCCATGTCCAGGTACTATAAACTATTGCCCAATGATGAAATTGCCCGCTACGATACAGATGATTTATCATATTTACTCCCAAAGTCATTTTCTGACAACGCAGAGCGCTTTCACCTGTTCAGATATCAAAAAGATGTTCCTGATAATCAACGTGAGTGGGATAAACTAACTGAAGTAGAAAAGTACTACCAATCCAATAACTTCACCTATAAAGTACAGGAACATAAAGGTGTTATATACTACACCGAATACTGTAATGACACCGAGATAGAGAATATTGTTTTTGGCGAACCTGAATATGCGTTTGTGCTAAAGGCATGTAATCAGCAAGTGCGCAGTTTAAGCTCCATATTTGATGAAGTTAAGAATCAATTTCCGAATATCACTTCAGCTCGTTTAAAAGAAATACTTGGCAACCTTAAGTCAAGTTATCTACTTTATTGTGATAATGAGTTTTCGAATATTGTGTCTGTAATTGAAGTATAAAAAAAATCGCTCAAATTACTTTGAGCGATTGTAGTTAATTCCGGTAGTGCCCAGAACAAGACTCGAACTTATTAAATCTCACTTTTTTACAACACATCCAAAATGCTCGTTCAATTCCCATATTTAAAGGCCTACATAAGATTCAAATATTATTTCTAATTAAAATAAGTTCAATAACATTTCAATAGATCTAAACATTACGGGGAAAATATGGGGAAAGTTTTTACATTTGCTTTATCAAAACCCTAATTCATGGCAACAATAAAGTTCTTCATTCGACCTAGTAAGAAAAAAATAGATAAACCAGTTAATATCTACATCAGATTTAAATCTGGAACCTCAGTTGACCAAACTTCAAAAAGCACTTTATTCATCCTGCACCAAAATTGGAGCAATGACACTCAAAGCATCAGACAGCGTGCAGAAATTAAAGACAAAGATGAGTTCAAAGATAAAATCAAGAACTTGCGACGATTTATTGAAGATGAGTTTTTAGAATACCATGACAAAACCAACTTGCCTAAAGATTGGCTAAAAAAGACAATTGATAAGTTTTTTAATCCCGAGCATTACACGGAAGAGAAAATCACCCTATTCTCTTTTATAGAAAACTATATTGTACAGTCAAAAAACAGAATTAATCCTAGCACTGGTAAAAAAATAGCACTATCAACATTAAAAAAATATAAAACCTGCTTCAACTGTCTTAAAGACTTCTCTACTGATACCAACAAAACAATTGACTTTGAAAATATAAACCTTGATTTCTACCACGATTTCACACAATATTTAGCTCAAAGTAAACAACATGCCACTAATACAATTGGAAAGCAGATTGCAATTCTAAAAGGCTTCCTAAATGAAGCAACTGATAGAGGCATCAATACTAAACTAGACTTCAAAAGCCACCGTTTTAAAATAACCACAGAAGAATCTGATAGCGTATATTTAAACGAAATTGAGCTTGATGAAATTTTCAACTTAGATTTAACAAACAATCCCAGATTAGACAAGGTTCGAGACCTATTTTTAGTTGGGGCTCATACCGGATGTAGATTTTCCGATTATACATCAATTACACCTGAGAGCATAAAAGATGGCTTTATTAAAATCGAACAAATAAAAACAGGAAATAAGGTTATAATCCCGATGCATCCCGTTGTTAAGAGTATTATTGAGAAATACAAAGGCGAATTACCCCAAGCAATATCAAATCAAAAATTCAATCAATATATAAAAGAGGTTTGTAAAAAAGCAGAACTTGATAATATTGAGAAAAAGACAATAACTAAAGGAGGATTTAAAGCATCAAAAACCTTTAAAAAGTATGAGCTTGTAAGTAGTCATACGGCAAGAAGGTCTTTTGCTACAAATCTATATAAGTCTGGCTTTCCTTCGATATCGATAATGCAAATAACCGGACATAAATCTGAAAAAGCATTTTTAAAGTACATAAAAGTTACACCAGAAGAGCACGCTAAGCTGTTATTACAACATTGGCAGAAAAATGGACAACATTTAAAAATAGTTTAATGAACACACATGATTACCAAGACATAGTAACAATAGCAGGTTTGGATACGACTAAACACCCTTTCCTAAAAAGCTATTTTTTACGCGCATTTAATAGTGCTCATGAAAAAGACGAAACCCTTTCAATAGAGGAATTTCATCATTTTTGCATGATAGAGGCAGAGTG
>NZ_JAFMVC010000130.1 GCF_025499605.1 Carboxylicivirga litoralis
CAGTGGTAGGGGAGCATTCCAAACTGGGTTGAAGCTGAAGATGTGAGTCACAGTGGACTGTTTGGAAAAGCAAATGTAGGCATAAGTAACGATAATGGGGGTGAGAAACCTCCACGCCGAAAGACCAAGGTTTCCTGATCAACGCTAATCGGATCAGGGTTAGTCGGGACCTAACGCGAACCCGAAAGGGGTAGTGGATGGCAAGCAGGTTAATATTCCTGCACCTGCTATACAATAAAAGTGACGCATGAGTGAGGTATGCACGTACTGACGGAATAGTACGTTGAGCCTAGTCTACGGACGAAGCGAGCATAAGCAGCTTGTGCCGAGAAAAGCGAGTATAGCGGCTCGTACCGTAAACGGACACACGTAGTTGGGTTGAGTATACTAAGGCGCTCGAGTGATTCATGGCTAAGGAACTAGGCAAATTAGCCCCGTAACTTCGGGAGAAGGGGCGCTC
>NZ_JAFMVC010000131.1 GCF_025499605.1 Carboxylicivirga litoralis
TTGTGGGCCAATTGCACCATCTGCGCCGGGTACGCCTTGTGGGCCGGGTTCCCCTTGCGGGCCTTGTGGGCCAATTGCCCCATCGGCGCCGGGTACGCCTTGTGGGCCTTGTAAACCAGTTTCGCCTTGTGGGCCGGGTTCCCCTTGAGGGCCTTGTGGGCCAATTGCCCCATCTGCACCGGGTACGCCTTGCGGGCCTTGTAAACCAGTTTCACCTTGTGGGCCGGGTAATCCAGTTTCGCCCCATACACCTAAAGCAATTGGGAAATTAATAAACTGAATAGAATTTTCCTGTTCTTCAGTAGCAAAGATCTCAAATTTTAAATTATTCGTCGCCAATACTGGGTAATACCCTTGGGTACGTTTTCGAGCAATAATTCGCTGCGACGTGTCACGTAGGAAAATAACAATATCCCCGTCCCCGGTCATATTATCAATATATAACGTCTGCACCC
>NZ_JAFMVC010000132.1 GCF_025499605.1 Carboxylicivirga litoralis
TTGCAAATAAGTATTGATCCGCAGATTTCCGAATGGGACAACCCACTATGTTGAAGACATAGTATCCATTTATGGAGGCAAACCCGGGGAACTGAAACATCTAAGTACCCGGAGGAAGAGAAAACAAGAGTGATTTCCTAAGTAGTGGCGAGCGAACGGGAACAAGCCCAAACCAATGTTGTTTAGGCAACGTTGGGGTTGTAGGACTTGCGTAATCAAATAAAAAAGAAGTGGAATGCTTTGGAAAGAGTAACCAGAGACGGTGATAGTCCGGTACACGTAATTTTTTATGCGAGGCGAGTATCCTGAGTAGCGCGGGACACGTGAAATCCTGTGTGAATCCGGCAGGACCATCTGCCAAGGCTAAATACTCCTGAGAGACCGATAGAGAACCAGTACCGTGAGGGAAAGGTGAAAAGCACTTCGAACAGAAGAGTGAAAAAGTACCTGAAAC
>NZ_JAFMVC010000133.1 GCF_025499605.1 Carboxylicivirga litoralis
GAACCGCCTCAAGGCAATGGCGTAAAGAAAGGGATTTATGGGAGCGTAAAGAAAACAAAGCTGTTTGAGTCCGTTGGAAACGGATGAGTTCTTTGTTTTTAGCAGACATTAAGACCTTTTAGCCAATTGGATTGCAGCGGAGATTTTTTGTTTCCTTTTTCATGGTTGGAAAAAGGAAAAGCCCGACCGGCTAGAGGTCACAGTAAGTAAAGAGATTATAAGAACGCATGGTGTTTTGAGCACCGATATTGAAAAAGCCGTCAGAGAAAATGAAAAGGGAACTTTTGAGCTTTTAGATTTTGTATGAAAGGCTTTTTCAAGTTCGGCTAAAAAAACAGCAAAATCCATCATTAGAATAAGTTGTGTAACATACTAACGTAGGCAAGGCGCTTCATTTAGAGTCGGGAACAGAAGTGATTTCTAATTGTCAGGTGG
>NZ_JAFMVC010000134.1 GCF_025499605.1 Carboxylicivirga litoralis
AGATGTTTTAAAGAAAGTTAATGAAAAAATTAGCGAACTAAATAAGGAAAATGAGTCACTAAAACTTATTGATGATTCGTTCACAGACTTTGACGCTCTTGAATTAGATAATTACATTTCAGAAAAGATTGCCAACCTAGAGGCTGCAATTAAAAAAAATAGAGAGCTAATTCTGAATATTGATACTCTATTTGCAGGTAATGAATCAATGATAAGTGTAGATACTTTTTTTGACACCATACACAAGAAATTAAAAGTTAATAATAGAATTAAAGAATTAGAAGTCTCTCTAAATACGTTTAAGAAAAAACATAACCATATAGCAGAAAAAAAGAATATTGAAACTAAACGACAAGATTTATTCAAAACCGATGAGTTACTTAGAGAACTTATAAAAACATTTGTTGCTTATGAAGATGTTTTAGGTAAAATT
>NZ_JAFMVC010000135.1 GCF_025499605.1 Carboxylicivirga litoralis
TTCATTGATATGGTTTGCTTTAATTCTGGTTTTTATAGCTGGATTTTTCTGGTATCCTTTATTTGGTTTAGCTGTGATTCTCTTGATAATTGGATTGTTTTCAGGAAATGCATCAAGAAAAGAGTTTGAAGACCAAAGTGATATGATGTTTATTCCTGAAATGAAAACTTTTCGGGATTTAGTTGAGAGAATAATTGAGAAAAAGTACGCCATACAACAATAAATATAGGTCATTTGGCGGATAGTGCTATTTTTGAGCATGTTAACATTTAATAAAACATATAGCGGTTTGATACTTTGGAGCTTTGAAATGCCAAACGCCCCATATTCTCAACGTTAGGCAATATTCACTTAAAACCCAAGACAATTTCATTTCAACAAGTTTAAATTATAAGAAATTGAAATGCTATAGTTTAAATTCACATAGTA
>NZ_JAFMVC010000136.1 GCF_025499605.1 Carboxylicivirga litoralis
TGGTCGGATGCGATGACTGCGGTTCTTGTGGTGCCGGGATTGAATGCCCTGTTTTGTGAGCCACTACTTTTGGGCATGGAAGTAGTGGCATTTACTTTCCCAATCCGGCAATGCCTTGTAGCCCTTTTAACTGAACATTGGTAACAAGCAGTTTATCACTCTCCAAATAATCATGTAAATGCTTTTGGACGTTTTTCACCTGTTCAAATTCCTTGTCGGATTTGTCAACCTTACCGTTTTTCAATGAATTGGTAACTGTGGTAAGTAAGCGTTGGGCTTTTGCTTTTGTAATATTGCCATACAGGTTGATAAACCTTTTAATCAATGCAACTGCCGGAGTAACACCATAGTCATCCACTATCTTTTTCAGCTTCGTGTACAATGAATCCGGAACTTCAAACTTGCAAGTACCATTCATATCCTTGTA
>NZ_JAFMVC010000137.1 GCF_025499605.1 Carboxylicivirga litoralis
AAAGATTTATGGCTGTTTAGTTACCTTTTAAATGGGGCTAATATGAACGATATTATCAGATTAAAGTATAAGAATGTTGATGATGAATTCATAACATTTGTTCGTAGAAAAACCAGAAAGACTAGCAAATCATCTAAGCCAATAAGCGTTGCTCTTACAGATGATTTAAAAAGATTAATAGACAAATGGGGAAATAAAGACCGCTCTCCGGAAAACTATATATTTCGTTTCATAAATGAAGATATGACCGAAAAGCAGATTAGGCGTTGCTTGGATAGACTAATCAAAAGAACTAACGACCACATGAAAAAAATCGCAACTGAGGTCGGAATAGAGAAAACGGTAACTACATATACGGCAAGGCACAGCTTTTCAACGGTATTAAAACGTTCAGGAGTTTCAACTGAATACAT
>NZ_JAFMVC010000138.1 GCF_025499605.1 Carboxylicivirga litoralis
GAAAGTAATCCTGAGAGATATTTATATCATTAAGAATTAAAAAGAAGGCATGATTATATATCATAATCTCTAGTCTGATAATGGTATACAATTGTTGATGCATTTAATTGAGTTAGTTATGTCCTTACGGTTCATATGCATGTTGTTATTGGCATTAAGATAGTGATACTGAATTTAAAAAGATGAGTAAAGGCGGATACATAGGATATACTTATCAAAAACATGTAACGGAACTGTTTTTGTCAAAAATGGATACTGAACGTGAAATTGATGTTATTCAGATTGAAGCTAAAACAGATGACAAATTTGACGACTTAGTTATCATCAATAATGAAGACACATATCAAATTCAGATAAAAGACATTTCAGGTGTTAAACTTGAAAAACTAAATGTGATAG
>NZ_JAFMVC010000139.1 GCF_025499605.1 Carboxylicivirga litoralis
TTAATACGCCTTTCAAAATAGAATAGAATATTTGTAAGGTCACCTCCAGCAATACCAAATTTTGTTTTAAACTGCCTGAACGAAAAAGTTTCCATTGAGGCAATAATCTTATTGGCTTTATCTTCAATTAATGAAAACTCTAACTTGATGTCCTTAAATACACCTCTTGGTTTTGGAGCGAGAACTTTATTGAATTCCTCTGGCGTAAATTCATAAACACGCTCTTTATTATCAATGCTGTAATACATTTGTTTACGGTTGTATGTAACCCTGAGTTTAGCAGGATGCTTACCATTCTTCTTGGTTTGGCTTTTATATAAAACTATCGACGTACTAACTTTTGCTCCCATACAAACTGTTTTTCGTTTTTTTACTATATTGTACAACCCTTTATTTAC
>NZ_JAFMVC010000013.1 GCF_025499605.1 Carboxylicivirga litoralis
AGAAGGGGATGCCCTTTAACATCCCCTTCCTCACACAACTAAACCTTTAATCTACGTTCCATCACAGCTTAAAAGTTTATTTTTGTCCTATTTATTATTTTTAACCTAAAGTCAACGTTTTGTCTTAGTTTAAAAACTTTGTGTGCAACATTTAATAGCCTTCGTTCTGAACCATATTCGAGTTAGCATCCATTTCAGCTTGAGGAATAGACCACGCCATAATTGGGTCGCCATATGGTATTGTCGCCGTAAAGTTCTGTTGGATAGATATCTTTTCAATATCCTTACCCATACGCACTAAATCTTCATAACGATGCCCTTCAAAAATAAACTCACGCTGACGCTCTAATAAAATATCGTCCATAGTTACAGATGTATATGAAGGAATACCACGTTCCGCAATAATCATATTTAAAGTAGTGGCAGCATCACCACCTGTTGCGACCAAGGCTTCTGCTTTGTTCATTAGCACTTCTTCATAGCGCATCACAATTACATTATCATACCCTTGGTTATCAGGAAACTTACCAATATTACGTAACATAACACCTTCCATTCCCAATATACCAGCACGTACATCAGCAGCATCATAGATATCTGCTACAATATCAAGCACCTGAACATCACCATAACTACCACCACCAGTAGTTCGATATATATAGGCTAATCCATTAATACCTTGATTATCTGTTGAATTGAAAGCTAATTCAAAAATACAGTTAGCAGATAGATCAGATCCCCAATGAGAAACATATTGATCAGAAGGAATTACTGAGTAGTTATCCGAATTGATAACTGCATCTGCTGCTGCAATGGCATCAGTCCACATTTCAAAATACACATATACACTTGATAATAGCGCTTTAGCTGCATATTTAGTTAAAAATTCACGAGATGGATCCTGACTCTCATCCATCATTGAGAATGCCATGTTTAAATCATCAATTATGAAATTTTTACATTCCTCAACTGTATTACGAGCTGGAAATAAATCATCGCCTTTAAACTCCATTACATACGGAACACCTAAAGTACCACCAACATGTTGCTGTCCATATTGCTTTAATAAGTCAAAATGAACTAAAGCCCTCATAGCGTAGGCCTGACCTTGCATGTGTTTGATCCATTCAGCATCTCCAGTCATCGCCTCAGGATCGACGCCAATCACAATATTAGCACTAGCAATAGCTGAATAAGCCTCATCCCAAAAGAAACCCGTATTGGCATCATACTTAAATCCTGCCTGAGTTGAAAAGCGACCGGAATTACCGTTAGAAAAACAGTTATCACTGCGAACTTCATTATTAATAATGTAGTCACGTCCATAATAACCTGAAGCTGTCATTTGATCATAAGCACCTTTCAGAACTCCATATAAATTCTGATCGGAAGTAATACCGCCTTCTACAGGCTTATTTTGTTCTGTAGATGGATCTAAATCTTCTGTAGAGCATGCGTTAACAAAAGTAACAAGCAACACCAGGATGACCATCTTTGATAATATATTTAATACTTTCATAGCCCTTTAAAATTTAACATTTACACCAAAAATAAACGACTTTACTGCTGGAGTTGTTAGAGAAGTTTCTCCATTACTATCAACTGTTTCAGGGTCATACTGCAAATTATCATCCTTCACCCAGGTGTAAAGATTTAATCCTTTAGCAAACACACGTAAGCCACCTAATTTAATTTTATCTGTAATAGATTTTGGGAAATCATAACCTACAGTTACATCTCTTAGGCGAAAATAATCACCATCGTATAAGAACTTTGAGTGACGCTGCCATGGACGGCCAGTATATTCAAATTTACCAAATCGTGTTTCATCACCAGGTTGCTGCCATCTGTCAAGTAGTACATCAATACCTTGATAATAGGCAACTGAAAATACATCTGTACCATTGGTATAGCGATGCCATCCTTCGTAGATTTTATGACCTCCAGCATATACTCCATTGATATCAGCAAAGAAACCTTTGAAATCTACGTGAAGATTCATCCCTGCAACAAATTCAGGAATAGCGCTTCCACCTTGCCATACCTGTTCTGCATCATTAAAGTTTGTTGTCGTTTCATCACTTTCATTTGGATTAACATACCACATTTCGTCACCTGTCTCCGAATTAACACCAGCCCAGGTTGGCATGTACCAGCCAAATACCGGGTGCCCTGTTTCAACTCGCTGAGTAGTTGAAGTAATATTAACTTCCTCTCCATTAAGATCTTTTGCTAATTCCAATACTTCATTCTTAGCGGTTCCGAAGTTTCCTCCAATTGATAGATTAAAATCGCTTGAACGGATAATATCAACATCTAATTCAAATTCAATACCTTTATTCTCCATTCGGCCAATATTTCGTGTTTGCTCCACAAAACCTGTGGTTAACGAAAGAGGCACATCTAACAACATATCTTTTGTTTCTCTTCTATAATAGCCAATTGCACCGGAGATACGATTATTTAAGAACCCAAAATCTAATCCAATATCGAGCGTATGCGATGTTTCCCAAGATAACTCGTCGTTACCAAAAGTTCCAGGGTAAGATGCACCTTCTCCAGCATAATCACCATCATAATTCAATAATGATTGGTATTGGTTTAATGAAATATTTGCATTACCTGTTACACCATAAGAAGCTCTTAATTTGAAATTACTTATAAAATCCATACCCGTCATAAAGCTCTCTTGATGCATATTCCATGCTGCACCAATACCATAGAAGTTACCCCAGCGGTGATCCGGATGGAATCGAGAACTACCTTCACGGGTATAAGTTACATCCAACACATATCGGCCTTGATAAGAATAGTGAATCATACCAATATAAGCGGATCTTAACCAATCTGTAAAATAGGAGTTAGCCAATGTTGGATTACCAGCTGAATTAAGGTTGGTTAACCCAAAATCAGAGAAGTTATCAGCATCTGCTTCCAGATAATAGAATTTATTCTTCTGATACTCAACAAGTGCTTTTAGATCAAGATTATGCCCTCCATCTAAGTCAAAAGAATAATCCGCACTATTCTGAAATACATAGTTCACACGATTCGTATGAGCTTGCCAACCATATCCTTTAGTTTCACCATCGCCGTCGCCTCTTAAAGGATTCCTATAACGCTTATAGTTATAAACCTGATAATCAATACTCATTCGGGAAGTTAATCGTAAGCCTTTAATCGGGGTTTCCCACGAAAGTGCATTGTTTGATATAATCTTGGTCAATTTCGAATCATCAATATCTTCCTGAGCAATCCACAATGGGTTTGGCAATGCAGTAGAAGCATAATTTATACTTCCATCATCATTATATGCCTGATCAATAGAAGGCATAAAGAATTTAGATGTTCGAGGAGATGAGAAGTAGGCACTGGTTTCCAATAATCCATCCTGATATGAATGGGCAGCGCTATTGTTAGTACTAAATGTTAACTTATCGGTTAAGTTCGCCGTCAAATTAACATTACCCGAGAAACGCTCAAAATCAGAACCAATTACAGTAGCTTCCTGATTAAAATAACCAACAGATGTATAATAATTCATCTTATCTGTACCTCCAGAGGCTGATAAGTTATATTCCTGCATTGGTGCATTTTTATTAGTAATTAGATCGCCCCAATCTGTTTCAGGACGCCCCGCTGCGTTCCATGTAACATAGTCCGTACCGAAGGTACTTGGGTTATCCTCATAAAACTGCTTTGCTTCAGCTTCTCCTGATAACCCCCAGGTGTTTTTAATTGCTTCATAAAATAACATTTCGCGCTCTGCACCTGTCAAAACACCAGGTCCATCCATCGCATCGTTTGAAACACCATAAGTAGCACTAAAATTGATATCTGCTTTTCCAGACTTACCCGTTTTAGTTGTAATTACAATTACACCATTGGCGCCACGTGCACCATAAGCAGCCGTCGCAGCTGCATCTTTCAATACAGTAATACTCTCAATATCGTTGCTATTTAAACTAACCAGGTCAGATAAAGAAGAACCTGAAGTTGTAGCAGAAGCGTTACCGGTATTTAATGGCACACCATTCACAACGTATAAAGGATCGTTACCTGCCGTAATTGAACTACGTCCACGAATTCTAACATTCTGTACAGAACCCGGAGTACCAGAAGATGAAGCGATAGATACCCCAGCCACTTTACCCTGAAGGGCCTGCTGTACATCAGCCACTGGCATATTAGCAAGGTCTTCCCCACTGACTTTTACAGCAGAACCTGTTACCTCACTCTTACGGGCTGTGGTATATCCCATAACCACAACTTCATCTACACCGATAGCTTCTGACTCCAAAACCACATTAATAGTCGTTCTGCCTTCAATTAAGACATCTTGTGTTTTCATACCAACAAAAGAATACAACAGGTTTGTTGCATCATTGGGTACACTTAAAGTATAGATACCATCAATATTTGTAACGGTACCAATAGTTGTTCCTCTAACAACGACAGATACACCCGGCATGGGTTCCCCTGACTCACTATCGGTTACAGTACCGGTAATGGATGTTGTTTGAGCAAACATTGCGTTCAGTCCCACGAATAGTATCAGGGACGCGATTAATGCTAATCTGCGCATAAAACAAAAGGTTTAAGTTAATAATAGAGACTTCCCTAACGCTTATGCATTAGGGCATAATAAATCAAATACGAAGTATACATCACTCAAAGACAAAGAGTTAATTTATCTTGGTTAGTACACTAACGTTAGCTATGCTTCAAAAAACTTGTAGATTTATATTCCTACCTGAATTTTTGCTTACTTGTTTTAATGGTTAATAATGGCGATTAAGGCGATTTCTCAGTTAAAAATACACAAATAACATTTTGTAACAAATTTTAATATATAAAAATTAATAAAAAATCTCAAACATCCCTTCTATACACCTCTGTATCTTACACTTAATGGACGCAAATAAAATCATCCACACAAAGAACAGACAACACAAAATAAAGACATTAGATTACACACTAATAACCTTCGCCCCTTTTTTATACCCCCTAATGCATTGTTTTACTACTCTTTTAAGCCACACACCCCTTCTTTGATATATCTAGAATGAAATTATTTGTATTTTTAACAGTTAGCACTAATTCACATACGTTATTTTAACTTTCTTTTACATCATTTAAATAAAAATGCGAATATTGAGCAAGTATGTTTTTTTTAAAAAAAAAGCACCACCAGACATTACAAATAATAAGACTACCTGTTAAAGAAAAAGCCTCTTATACAACAATTTTTAGTCATTGTTGCATAAGAGGCCTTACCTAGCTTTTATAAAATCAGAAGGGGATGCCCTTTGACATCCCCTTCCTCACACAACTAAACCTTTAATCTACGTTCCATCACAGCTTAAAAGTTAGTATTTCATAATTTATTATGGTTGCCACCACATTTTAGTATCCATTTCGTCACCTCCCATTGCGGCTACTGCAGCATCCTTATTTTCTTTATTAATGTTGTCTTCATTTAATAAATACTTAACACGACTTGGACCTTCAGGCAAATCTACAATAGTATTATAGAAATAAGTAAGCGTTTGCTCCTCTCCATCAGCCATAAATGTATAGTCATATGTATCGCCTGACTTTATCAATGTCTGAGGATATCCTGTCCTTCGTAATTCAGACCAGGCCTCATATGCATTCATGTATAAAGCGATATACTTCTGTGTCATAACAGTTTCTTCTGTAGCAGCAGGTAAAGTAGCAATAAAAGCGTCAATATCAGCTTGAGGAACACCCCACTTTTGCATAGAAGCTTCAACACCATATTCATACCAGGTTTGATCCCAACCATTCAACTCTGATTGTATAAAACATATTTCAGAATACTCCATGTAAAGTTCTTTATATGTTGAGCTTAAAACTTCAGCACCTGGTTTAGACTCCCATTTGAAGGTACGAACAGAAGCGTTACTTTCGGCAACTGGCACTCCAAGATATTCACCATCGCCATTTGGATCAACATAAATAGGTAAACGAGGATCCTCTAATCCAGCAAAAGGATTTGAGTAAACATGAATGTCATTTCCTTTTAATAATTGTACAAATGAATAAGAAGGAGCAAAGTCACGACGTGCACTTACAACAAAAGCACGATACATTGGGGCTCCATTAAGTGCTGAGTTTTCAAATTTAACACCTGCATTGTCATCATTTGAAGTATATACACCTTCAGCTAAAGCATCTGCAATATGCTGATTAGCCAATGTTGCATCTTTATCCTTAATACGGTTGGCAATTCTTAATCGTAGTGAATTGGCGAACTTCTTCCACATAGAAGCATCTCCATCATAGAATAAATCCGCACCAATCATATTCTTACCTTCAATAATCATGGCTTGTGCTTCGTCCAGTTCTTTTAAAAGATCTTTATAAATCTTCTCCTGACTGGCATACTTAGGCGTAATAGAACCACCGTCCTTGAGCTGGAGAGCTTCAAAATCCGGATCGTCATTACCATATGAATAATAAGGAATATCTCCCCAGATATCGGTAGCTAATTGAAATACATAAGCCAACATAATTCTTGCTGCTGCAATCTGGTTTTCATTAGGTGCTATGACATTTGCATCCCCTTTAGTTGCATCATCAGTATTAATAGCAATAATATCTTTTAAATCCTGAGCATTTTTATAGATATCATTCCAACCTGCCTTATTTACTGTCTCGCGATACTGATAACGGTCTTCTTCGGTATAGTTAACCTGGTTCCAGTACTGCACCCATAACAAAGACATACGCCCTGACATCCATTCATCACGGGTGTCATTCATAAATTGCTTCTGAACCCTAGTCATCAGTCCTCCACTAGTAGGCACTATAGGTTCATTAGGGTTATCTAAATAGTCTACTTCACATGAAAATAGAAGTATTCCAATAACCAATAGTGATATATTTTTTAATACTTTCATAGTTATTCAAAATTAGAATGTTACCTGTAGATTCATACCATAAGAGCGTGATGTAGGAATAATACCACCTTCCATACCTTGGATATTACCACTACCACCAACAGTTGCTTCCGGATCAATTCCTTTATTATCTAATCCCCATGTAGCAAGATTGCGTCCATATACTCCAATTCTCATCTTTTTAATGACAGGTGTAATACTTGGAAGCGTATAACCGATTGTAATCTCTCTTAATTTAATGTAAGAAGCATCAAAGAAACTTGTTGCACTTGGAGTACCATAGCCATGATAGTGATATTCACCATAATCTACGGCACTAATATTAATATCATTTTCTCTGTAAGTACCATCTCCATTATCAATAACACCGTTTAATACGATACCGTCTTCACGAATAGTGTTACCTCCACTGGTAGGAGTAGCAGTTTGCTTCATCATACCTGAGTACATACCCCACATATTGGTAAGTGAATAATATTTTCCACCTTTTTGGATGTCAATCAAAGCAGAGAAGTCAATATCTTTCCAACGTAATGAGTTTCTGATACCCATATTATAATCGGGTAATGCAGAACCGATTGGTTTCAGTCCTCCATTGGCATAAAAACCTGAACCTTCATCAATTACCTTGTTACCTTTATCATCATACACATAGTCATATCCCCATAACATCTGGAAAGGATCACCAACAGAAGCATTTAAGTAAGCACCACCAAACGGAGCACTACCAATCTGAAGCTTATCAAATCCTTCTGGTAAACTTACAACCTCATTCTTGTTCTTGGCATAGTTAACTGAAATATCCCATGTCCAGTCAGCTGTTCTGATAGGAGTACCTCCAACTAATAATTCAATACCTTTGTTTTCAATTTCTCCGGCATTTACAACCATCGAAGTAAAACCTGTTGAACCACTTAATTCAATAGGTACAATCTGGTCAGTCGTATTACGTTTATAATAACTTACATCTAATCTTACACGATTGTTTAAGGCCGATGCCTCTAAACCGAATTCAACTTCTTTTGTTTTTTCAGATTTAAGTTTAGCATTATTCAAACGCGTATTATTCGTAAATTGGCGATAACCACCAAACGAATCACCTACATTAAATGATTGATACACACGGTATGGGTCTGTACCATTACCGGTTTCAGCATAGTTCATACGAACTTTGGCCATATCTAACCAGGTAAAATCAACCATTTCTGATAAAATAAAACTCAACGATGCTGCTGGATAGAAGTATGTATTATCATCCGTTGGAAGTGATGTATCATGATCTTGCCTTGCTGTCAGGTCTAAATAAACAGTGTTTTTCCAACCTAAACTTGCAAATGCAAACCAGCTATTAACAATCTTCTTACGCGAGTAGTTTTCTGTTAATGGAGTATTATTTGAGTTATTCACATTCCATAAACCAGCAACAGCCAAACCTCCATCGGTACCAGAATATATACGACTATAATCTTCCGTACGTTTATTGGCACCTAACGAAGCAACAATATTAAAGTCATTAACAGTTTTCTTATAATTAATTTTTCCTTCGTAGTTAACTTCAGTAAACTGACGTTGAGTTACATCATAAAAAGAAAGTGACTGTGAACCAGGAGCAACTCGTTCTCTTTGATTAAAAGTATAAGTATCTAAATAAACATTACCCTGTACATTTAAGTCATCAGTCAGGTTAAACTTCAAACCTGTTGTTCCATATACTCTCTGACGATCATCATCTTGATAGTTTTCATAGACTGTCCAATATGGGTTATCAGAATAAATCGGATTTGGATTATCAATACTTATACGGTTCCAAACACGCTGTGTTCCATCAGGATTCTTATAATCCTTTAATTTTTCAAAATCAAGCTGACGCTGTCCCCACTGATAAAACTTCTGCGAGAAAGAACGATCATCGTAACCAGAAACTGGTCGTCCTTTGGTATAGGTATTAACGTATGTCATTGTCGCGTTAGCTTCAACGATACCATCAAAAAGCTTCGTATTACCATTCAAATTAAATGTGTTCTTGTTTTGGCTTGCATTAGGAACAGTACCCGACGTATTAACATTAGTGTATCCAATTCTTAAAGCAGAGGTCTCATTACTAGTTGTAATCGAGATCGAATTTTGATACTGAACTCCTGTTTCGAAGAAATCTTCTACATCATTTTTTGGAGCTACCCAGGCACCTGTTTGTGGTGTAGATGTGATACCTTGCTCATAATCAGCAATACCCCACCAGTGTAACACTTGTTGACCTTCATATTTTGGTCCCCAGCTTTCATCTACATCATAAGCTGGCACTAAGTATTCAACACCATCAATCACTTCAGTTCCAAAGTCTCCATAACCACCACCATAGCTAGTTTGTAACTCAGGTAGTATATAAACTTTTTCAAATGTTACACCTGTGTTTACATCAACACTAAAAGATTTTTTACCAGCCTTACCCGACTTAGTAGTAATCATGATTACACCATTCTGACCTCGACTACCATATAATGCAGAAGCTGCACTACCTTTTAATACGTTAACACTTTCAATATCATTTGGATTGATATCATTGATCATAGAACCGTAGTCAACACCACCTCCACCTGTTTGAGTAGAAGTTGAGTTAAAGTTCTGGTTGTCCATAGGAACACCATCAATAACATATAATGGCTGGTTGTTACCTGTTAACGAACTGGCACCACGAATCAAAACATTCTTAGAACCGGCAAAGTTAGAACCAGAAATCTGTACACCTGCTACTTTACCTGATAATGCCGACATGGCATCAGCACTATTGGCAGATGTTAATTCATCTGATTTAACATTTTGAGAAGCATAACCCAGTGATTTCTTTTCACGGGAAACACCTAAAGCTGTAACTACAACTTCATCAACACCAATTGCTTCAGATTCCATAACTACGTTAATTGTAGTTCGACCTTCAATTAAGATGTCTTGTGTTTTCATTCCCACAAACGAATACAACAAGTTTGTTGCATCATCGGGTACACTTAAAGAATAGTTACCGTCAACATTTGTAACGGTACCAATAGTTGTTCCTCTTACAACCACAGATACACCCGGCATGGGCTCACCTGTCTCACTATCGGTAATTGCACCGGTAATGGTTGTTGTTTGAGCAAACATTGCGTTGAGTCCCACGAATAATATCAGGGACGCGATTAATGCTAATCTGCGCATAAAACAAAAGGTTTAAGTTAATAATAGTGATAAATTTCAACGCCTTAAGCGTTAATTTTGAACATAGATATCCCATCAAGCATTACATATCACTCCATACTGGCGAATACACAGCATCATACATAATCCCTAAGGGTTAGAATTAAAATCTTAAATAGGAATTCTTTTAAAGAAAAAACGGTTTCTAGTGTACATGATTAAAGGTTTAAAAAGTTAATAATGGCGATAAAGGTTAAACTTCTTTTAATTGTGTTGTTTTCTTTTAACAAACGTCAAATGGCGATTTTGACGCTGTAAAAGTATATAAATTATAATTTGAAACAAATTCAGTTTATACAAAAACAATCTGTAACTATTCTTCTTATTTTCGAAAAGAACATTTACATCCTATAAATCAAAGAACTAGTCAAATTTAGTTTTTTCGAATTAAAAAGCAAAATATATGAGAACATTTGTTAATTATTATTAATTCTACATATATAAACATTGCTCTACATTTTCATCTAGTCACAATAGGTTAAATATTTAATCGTAATTTCGCATAAAAAATAAAATGGCTCGACCAATTTGCATCTGTAATAATGTTAGAGAGAATGAAATTTTGGATACACTCAGTAAAACTGACTTTCCAAGCCTTGAGTTGATTCAAAAAGAGACCGGAGCTGCAACCAACTGTGGCAGGTGCATTAATGCGATTGAAGCGATTATACAGAAGGCTTCTGTTGGTAAACGCTAACAATAAGTAAAAAATAAATCCGGCTCTATCTCCTAAAGGTTATAATCAGTAGAAACTCAAAATAATTCAAGCTTTTGTATTAACCCGAGATCGACGTAAATCTTTTTTGATTATCCGTAATTATGCTTAAAAGGAGGATAAAGTATTTTGCAAACAGAAACTCAACACAGAGACACTGAGTCGAATAGTTTTATAATAAGACATAAAAACAACTCTGTGTCTCTGTGTTTATCTTTTATGCTTAAATGCGAACAATCATAAAACAAGCTGCAACTTTAGTACGATGCTTATATCAAATTCACATTAAATTAATAACCTGAGAATTGAAAATCAGCGAAGCTAAAACCTGCGTAATCTGTGCACGACCATTAACTTGCGCAGCAAGCTCTCTAAATTATTTAGTTTAAAGACAAACTCCCAGATGATTGCCCTGGATAAATAGCTTAGGTCGATATTTCGTAAATACATTTACTTAAGGCACTTACACAAGACCAAGATATAGGCTATTACTTATGTCCTGTTCATCATTACTTCTGAAGGCCAGCCATATGTGCCATTGTTGACCATGCCTGTCCATATCCCAGGTAAAGGTTTCTTTAGCGCGTGACACACCTGTAAAACGATACTGTGCCGTAGTCAGGTCCTTATCTAAAGCGATCACGACCAGGCTGTCGTTAAATTGCCCCTTTTGCTTCGACCAACTGAACAATAAGCTATCTCCCTTATGCTGAACAGCTCCCCTTTCCGGTAATTCAACCGAACCTGCACTTAAATAAACTTTATCCCAATCAATCTCCTGCTCCGGATAAGTGTCTCCTTTAATCGCATGGCGCAAATTATATGATTTAGCCACATGATACGGCGCATTACCTTCAGTAACTGGAGCAAACGTTAGTTTAATCAACTCTTTACACGGCTTTAACAAATCCTGAACAAGCCCCATACGCTGGCGCTGAGCCTGTTGCTTTACACTCGGTTTTCTGCGCCTGGCAATATCCGGGCGTGAACGAACAAAGTTTTTTCCATACATGGTATAAAATATACTATTACCTGCTTTCCCTTTTACCTGACCATTGATCCCATCGATTACCTGTGCCATAATACTTTATTTTTTAGGGTTAGACTTAAGCTCCAAGGTACCCTACTCGCTTCTTACTCGGGCCATACTCGGAGATTATTCAATAACAAATTATAGTATCCTCATATTAAAGTCAATATTTTATCAATTAAAATTGAACAAACATTGAAGAAACTTTGTAAGAACTTTGACTTTACTATGAGTTAAACCCGAGTAAGGCATGAGGCAGGTACGAGTATATCCCTTGGATGCATGTTATTAATTGAGCAATCATTTTTTACCTTTTCTTATTTTCAATGGTTAAACATTCCATTCATAATATGTGAGCAAGAAATTCAGATAGACAAAATAGATAAGTTATACCGGTTCCGTTCCTAAGTTGTGAAAATACATTTAACCTACTCAAAGCGATTGCCATTTAACTTAGTCCACTAAAACTCAAAGTCAGGATTCTATTTCTAATAAGACTCATTCTAAATTATCTAAATATCTACATATTTAACCCGTTATATATAAATATCTACATATTTTTGCTTGTCGATTATTAGATGCATCTAATAATTGATTTCACAGTTATTATTAGTGAACTTGCATTTACAATGACAACTAACATTTAAAACAGATGAATAAAACGATAACCTATTCAGTATTAATTACGGTAATTGTTTTATTGCTGGTGAATTTTTTCCACCACGATAAACCCCTTAATTTATCGCAATATGAGCTGAAGCAAAAGTTTGCAAGCAAACCGATGCCATCGGTTGATCACACACAGTTCGAAATCTTAAAGCAAGATTTTAAAACACCTCAGGATGTAACCGAAGCGTGTTTGACCTGCCACAACCAACGACATGAAGAGATTATGCATTCCAGTCACTGGAACTGGGAACGCGTAGCCTACGTTGAAGGCAAAGGTATTTCTAAGTTGGGAAAGAAAAATGTGCTTAACAATTTTTGTATTGGAGCCAGCACCAACGAACAGGCTTGCGCCAAATGTCACATTGGCTTCGGCATGACGCACAATACTTTCGATTTCAACAATGCACGAAATGTGGACTGCATGGTATGTCACGACAAAAGTGAGGAATACATTAAAGGTGCTTCTATGGCGGGTTATCCCGACAGAAGTGTTAACCTGATGAAAGTGGCTCAAAGCGTAGGCCGACCTGATAAAATTAACTGTGGTGCTTGTCACTTTTACAGTGGCGGAGGCAACAATGTGAAACATGGTGATTTGGAAGAAGCATTGTTATCATGTGATAGAAATGTAGATGTACACATGGCTTCTAATGGTATTAATATGGATTGTGTCGACTGTCACTCGGCCGACAAGCACCAGATAAAGGGTAAATTATATTCAGTATCATCAACCGATGTGGATCGTTTACGTTGCGAAGATTGTCACACTACGAAGCCTCACCTGGATGATGTTTTGAACCGTCACTTCTCTAAAGTATCGTGTCAAACATGCCATATCCCTATTTACGCCAAAGATAACTCTACTAAAATGGCCTGGCGCTGGTCTGAAGCAGGTCGATTAGATGAAAATGGCAACCCTTATCACGAGGAAGACTCATTAGGCAACCACACGTATTTATCGATTAAAGGTGAATTTGAATGGGCCAATAATGTGGAGCCAGAATACAAGTGGTTCAATGGTAATGCGCAACATTATGCCTTGGGCGACACGGTAACATCTGTGCCTGTTCAGATCAATAAATTATTAGGTGCTGCTGATGACATTCATTCAAAGATATATCCGGTTAAAGTACACAGAGGTGATCAGATCTACGACCCAAATACGAAATTGTTAATTCAACCTAAAGTATATGCTGAAAGTAAAGGTGACAGTGCCTATTGGCAGGATTTCGACTGGAAACTGGCTGCCGAAGCAGGTATGAATGGTGTTGGACTGCCGTTTAGTGGTGAGTTTGAGTTTATCGAGACAGAAATGTACTGGCCGATCAACCATATGGTATCACCTTCCGACAAAGCGCTTTCATGCGAAGAGTGCCATGTGAGAGAAAATGGTCGCTTAGCTGCACTGAATGACTTTTATCTTCCGGGCCGTGACAAAAACGACTGGATTGATTTATTAGGCAGTCTATTATTATGGAGCTCACTGACTGGTGTATTCATCCATGGTTTAGCCCGTTTGATTAATGGCTACAAACGCAATGAATTGGAATCAAAATAAGACAAGATGAAGCAAGTATATATTTATAAGAAATTTGAGCGTTTCTGGCACTGGAGTCAGGCCGCATTGATATTGTTTTTAGCACTAACTGGTTTTGAAATCCATGGTTCATTCTCATTATTAGGGTTTGAAAAAGCTGTGCTATTCCACCGGATTGCCTCATACTTATTGTTAGCACTCATCGCCTTTTCAATATTCTGGCATTTCACCACTGGTGAGTGGAAGCAGTATATTCCGACGATTTCGAAGTTAAAAGAGCAGATTCAGTATTATACTGTGGGTATTTTTAAGAATGCCCCTCACCCAACCATTAAATCGGCGCGAAAAAAACTGAACCCTTTACAAGCAATGACATACCTGGGCTTTAAACTTTTGATGGCACCGGTTATGATTTTAACAGGCTTGCTGTATTTGTATTACAAAACATTTGATGTTAATGATATTATCGTTGTCAGTGACATTCCCTTAGAATGGATTGCCTGGGCACATACATTAGGAGCCTGGCTATTAATGGCCTTTATTATTGTACATGTTTATATGACGACCACAGGCCATACGGTAACAACCAATATTAAAGCAATGATTACCGGCTGGGAATTACTGGAAGAAGATGAGCAGAAAGACAGCGAGACGAATGAAGTAGATGAAATTAAAAAAGAAATATCATGAAAGAAGCTCCTAAAAAATACATGAATCCCTATTTAGCCGGGTTCTTTCTTGGGTTTGTACTTTTAACAACCATTTATGTTACCGGACGCGGCTTAGGCGCCAGTGGTGCCATTAAAAGTTTAGTCGTACAAACCGTTGAAACGGTAGCTCCTCAACATGCTGCCGCAACCGACTATTACATTACTCAAAAACAAAATAACCCTGATGGCCCGTTAAAATCATGGTTAGTATTTGAAGTACTAGGTGTGATTATCGGAGCATTTTTATCAGCAGTGGTTTCCAACAGGGTGACGGTAAAAATAGAAAAAGGACCAGGCGTTAAAAACGGCATTCGCATAGCTGCTGCCATTTTCGGTGGTGCTTTATTTGGCTTTGGTAGTCAGTTAGCCCGTGGATGTACCAGCGGAGCTGCATTAAGTGGAATGGCCGTTATGTCGTTCGGAGGCATCATAACCATGATGTCCATCTTTGGAATGGCTTATGCCATGGCGTGGTTTTTTAGAAAATTATGGATTAATAAAGTAAACTAGGATGGGACCATTAGTACCAGATATTATCAGTAACGAGTTCAATTTCATCATTGCTATTATTGTTGGAATGGGCTTTGGCTTTGCACTTGAGCAAGCCGGATTTGGATCAACCCGTAAATTGGTAGGCCTGTTTTATGGCTACGACTTTACGGTGCTAAAAGTATTTTTCACAGCTGGTGTAACTGCCATGGTAGGTATCACAGCATTAAATCACTTCGAATTATTAGATGTCGATATCATATTTATCAACCCCACCTTTTTGTGGGCGGCAATAATTGGCGGCCTTATTATGGGCGGTGGATTTATCATCGGTGGTTTTTGCCCTGGAACCAGTGTGGTAGCTGCAGCCAGTGGAAAGATCGATGGCTGGGCCTTCGTTTTTGGAGCCGGTCTGGGCATCTTTGCCTTTGTTGAGGGATATCCGTTAATAAAGGATTTAATGGTGGCCGAAAACCTGGGAGACCTATTAGTATTTGAAATGATGGGCATCTCTCGTGAGGCATTTGCACTCATTATGGTATTTGTGGCAACAGGAGCCTTTATAGGCGTTACCATGATTGAAAATAAAGTTAATAATCGAGCTACTCAATGGTTAAAATCAGACATTACCAAATATAGTATTGGAATTGGATTAGCCGTATTGGTCATTTTAATCACGGTGGTTACGCCTACACGTGGTGAGTTGATGAATAAACGCATTGATGAGAAAATTGCGTCAGGCGAATGCCGACCACAGATGATGGACGATGATAAATTGGCTTATGAGCTGATGCACAACTACTATCACTTTAATGTTGTTGATGTGCGCTCACCGGAAGAATTTAAGAAATTCCATATTCCAACCGCCATTAACATTCCATTGGAAGAATTACATAAAGCGGAAAACATCAGTCGGATTGTGCAAAACATCAAAACCAATGTTTTTTACGGCGCATCGTATGAGCAATCACAACGTGCTTGTCTGGTATCAAAATACCATGGCAAGGCCGATAACTTTGCATTAAACAGCACGGCGGATGAGTTCAATACCAACTTCTTTTTATTATCTGGTGATGCACCTGATAATAAACTGGATAACGAAACCTTCGTTTTCAGAAAAGAAGCTGCTCAAAAGCTAAAGGAAATTGGAGAGGCCGTTGCTAACCTTGATAAACCTGTTGTTAAAAAGGCTAAGCGTGTACAAGGTGGATGTTCTTAATTACTGGCACAAATCGATTTGAACCTTATAATCCCCTGACATATCGTTGGGGGATTTTTTATACTCTCCAAGGTTAATTAATCATATCTAAAGAAGCATATAATCAGATTTAAGTTCCTTTAAACTCAGTACAATATTTTGCTAAAACAATTAATATGATTAGATTAGACTTTCTAATCACCCACATCAATTAAGCTGAAATGCAACCCTTAGTTAAAGAAGCGACCAATAAAACACCTTATTTGAATTTTAATGCCAACGAAGGTTACATTCAAATTAGAGGAAGATCCATTCCTGAAAATGCACACTTGCTTTACGACCCAATCATGGAATGGTTAGACAAATATGCTTCAAACCCATCACCCGAGACTAAAGTAGAAATCAAACTGGATTACTTTAACACTATTTCATCTATCTTTCTGCTCAATGTTTTTAAGAAGATTAATGAGCTTTATATCCATAACAACAAAGCCAGTATAGCATGGTATTGCGATAAGGGTGATGAGGATATGATTGAAGCCGGTGAAGACTACCAATCCGTCGTGGAAATACCAATCAACATCATTGAAGTATAAAAGATGTTAACAATAAATTGGCTTGTAAAAATTAATCCTATATTTGTTCGCAATATTACGAACAACCATTTATATCCATGATTAACGACCAACAAAAAAGACTTGCCAGGTATGCAAAAGCACTTGGTCATCCCGTACGAATTTTTGTATTGCAAACACTATCATTGCAATCGTGTTGTTACAGTGGCGACCTCACAGAAATTTTGCCTATTGCGAAATCAACACTATCGCAGCATTTAAAAGAATTAAAAGATGCAGGTCTGATTCAAGGAGAAATAGAAGCTCCTCGCATTAAATATTGCATTAATAAAGAAAACTGGAAAGAAGCTCAGCTTTTATTGAAAGCGTTTTTTGATATATAAAAAATTTAAACATTTTGTTCGTGTTTTCACGAACGACGAACAACAAAAGATTATTTACTATGGACATTAAAGTACTAGGCACAGGATGCGCCAAATGCAAAACTTTAGAAGAAGTAACGCGCAAAGCGGTTGAAGAAAAAGGTATTGATGCAACCATTGAAAAGGTAGAAGATATCATGCAAATCATGACGTTTGGTGTAATGACTACGCCAGCCCTGGTTATTGACGGTAAAGTTGCTGTTAAAGGACGTGTTCCTTCAGTGGATGAGATTAAGAAATTACTGTAAAAATAGAACGAGATGAGCTGTGAGTTATGAGAAGTAAGATCAACTTGATAACCAAACAACTCAGAAATTAACCATGTTATGAACAAATTATTCAATATACTATTTGTTGTAGCCATCATCGTATTAAGTGCAGGCTGCCATTCAGACAAGCAAAAAACGGCAACGAAAACAGCATGCAGCTCATGTGAATCAACAAGCTGTTGCAGTTCAACTACTAATAGCAATGCCACTATCGACACCAGTAAGGTAAGCGTGGTTTATTTTCACGCCACCCGTCGCTGTGCTACCTGTGAAGCTGTTGAAAAAGTAACGAAAGAAACCTTAGCCAGACATTTTAAAGATGCTGTTCCTTTCCATTCGATTAATCGCGAAGAAGAAAAAGAATTGGCTAAACAATATGAAGTAGAGTGGCAAACGCTCTTAATCATCAAAGGCGGCCAGGTTAAAAACCTGACCAATGAAGCTTTTTTAAACGCCCGCACAAAACCGGAGAAGCTGGAGGCATTAATTAAGACCACGATAGAATCAATGTCATAACATGGAAGTACTACAGAATTTATTGGAAAACTCTCAACTTCCAATTCTATCGGCATTTTTACTGGGGTTGATGACTGCTGTCAGCCCCTGTCCGTTAGCTACAAATATCACTGCTATTGGTTTTATCAGCAAGGATATTGAAAGCAAAAAGCGTGTTTTTATCAATGGGATTGTTTATACCATAGGACGAGCCATCTCCTATACGGGTTTAGGACTTATCTTCTTTTTCGGATTGAGCCAATTTCAACTATCGGGTTTTTTCCAGGAATGGGGAGAGAAATTACTAGGTCCTTTATTGATTGTTATCGGCTTGTTTATGCTGGGGGTTATTAAGTTAGCCATTCCAGGGCTGGACTTTCTGAACGACAAGCTGGAAAAGAAAGCCGGTAATGGTTACTGGGGCGCTCTTTTACTGGGTGTTGTGTTTGCCCTGGCTTTTTGCCCCTACAGTGGTGTGCTTTACTTTGGCATGCTAATACCCATGACAGTAGCTAGTGCCAGCGGCCTTTATTTGCCGATTGTTTTTGCGATAGCCACCGGCATACCTGTTATCATCTTTGCCTGGCTGATTGCCTACAGCGTTGGCTCAATCGGCAACTTTTACAATAAGATGAAAAACTTTGAAATCTGGTTCCGACGTGTGATTGCAACTTTGTTTATCGGTATCGGCATCTACTTTGTGGTGACTCTGCTACTATAGAAATAGCAGTTCCCACATTTTTTTGATTTATTAATTCGTCTTTTTACGAACAAAGCATAATGGAACAAAAAAAGAAACTCAAATTAATTGCTTCAATTATAGTCGTATTGCCGGCTTTAGTAGCTCTATATACTTACCTGCAACCGCTAATCGACTATTTCACCTACCAACTTTTGCCCTTAAAACCCGAAACGCATCTTGGAGAAGCCATTAACTTCTTCTTTTACGACACCATAAAAATAATGATACTGTTATTCCTTATCAGTTCGCTAATGGGAGTTGTTAATGCCTATTTTCCAGTTGAGAGACTTCGTGTGTATTTAACCACCAAAAAGATGTACGGATTGCAATATTTCTTTGCGTCCTTCTTCGGAGCCGTTACACCTTTTTGCTCATGCTCTTCAATACCTCTATTCATAGGTTTTGTACAAGGTGGCATTCCGCTGGGAGTCACCTTTGCCTACCTGATTACATCGCCTCTGGTTAATGAAGTGGCGGTAGCCATGTTCTTAGGTTTATTTGGCTGGAAAGCCACACTCATTTATGCCGGAAGTGGTATTCTCTTGGGGATGATTGGTGGTTATATTCTGGGCAAATTTAAGCTCGACCGCTATTTAAGCGATTGGGTGAAACAAATTCAACAAAATGCACAGATAGAAGCGGACCAGTGGGAAGGTGAAAAAACACCTTTTATTGACCGTTTACCTGCTATAATTGCAGACGGTTGGGGTATTGTTCGTAAAGTATTGTTATACGTGATTATTGGCATTGCCATTGGAGCCGCCATGCACGGTTATGTGCCGGAAGACTTCTTCACCGAATATTTATCGGAAGACAAATGGTATGCGATTCCATTAGCTGTTATACTGGCCGTTCCGATGTATGCCAATGCGGCTGGCATCGTACCCGTTATCCAGGTATTTGTTGCCAAAGGAGTACCTCTTGGCACTGCCATTGCGTTTATGATGGCGGTTGTTGGCCTATCTCTGCCAGAAGCTACTTTACTGAAAAAGGTGATGCAATGGAAGCTGATTGGCATCTTCTTTGGCACAATCACCATCTTCATTATTTTATTAGGTTATTTATTTAATTGGATAATATAAAAACCAATGAATGGCTAAAAACGAAAATAGCACATCGAGCGAAATCGAGATGGAGAGTTAATAAAATTGAATATCTGTATATATTCACTTCGACTTCCCTTCGACTATCGCTCAGGGAGCATCTCAGTGAGCGAATTTTTCAGATGTGATTTAGAAACCCTTCAATAAAAAAAGGTGCCTGAGAGCTACCAGTTTCTCAGACACCTTTTACAATTGTGTTTGTGTATAATAATTTCGTTAGAACTATTCAGCCGGATTCCACCAGTTGCCCGATATCAACAACATATTCAGCAAAGTAATGGTATCTCCATAATATGATTCCTGTTTCGATTTAATGACATCCCATCCTTTATTCAGAAAATCCTGGTATTTATCGTCAACAACAGAAGCTGTTACCAATGGAGCTGTAAAAGCACCACTAGAGTAGGAATTTAATGGTCGACCATCTAAATAATAGCCTGCCTTAATGTTTGATGGTTCACCATTTGTTGATTCCACAATAAAATCAAGCAGTTTTACCATGGCATTTTTAGCATTACCTGTTCCAAAATGCGCGTAATCCGTTGTTATGCGCCAGGGATAACGACAAGCATTCCAGCTATACTCATCCGTTTCTTTATATTCATCGAGATAATATTCTGATGCCGGACGTGGTGTTTGATTGACTATAAAATCAGGCATCAAACCTGCCTGAGCACTATAGTTAGCAGTTAAGCTTTCTATCAAACGATAGACTTGATCAGCTGCGTCAAGCCAAAAACCATCTGACGTAGCCGCATGATAATTGCGAAAATGAGCTGTCATCCAGTCTGATGAACGAGTCGAGTAAGCATTACTATCCCAATCACCCAACATCGAACGCTTCGATGAAGTGGACATATCACTCTCTTTAACACCTTCTGTAATCATGGTTTTGGCTTTCTGAAGGTAATTGATGGCACCTGCAGAGCCCCATTGCTTATCGGCCAGCAATAAAGCGTAAGCCACATCCATATCTCCATCGCTTGCACTACCTGCATCGTATTGACCTTCTTCACTTTTATGGATGACCCACGACATACATTCCGGATTTCCTGTACTTCGATGCTTGTCAAACATATTCAGCATACCATCAAAGTACTTCTGGGCATCATCCACCTGTCCGGCCATTAATGCAAAAATTATCATGCCGTAGCCATGGGCTTCAGATGTTGTGATTTCATTACCATCGCCTCCGGTGCCCTGCATTTTCACATAATACCCACCACCAGGCGTAACACCATTCGATTCACGAACATAATTCCTCAACCAATCTTTGTAATACTCAACAACATTCTCATTCATCTGAGTTTGCGAAAGATGACTTGGCTTAATACAATTATCAAAATCAATAGCTTGAGGAAAAGCTTTCTGCGCCTCTAACGGTTCATGGACAAAAACCTTTTTTCCATCCGGTCGTTTCACCTCTTCTTTGCTTTCACAAGAAAGCATGGCCAGCAAAAGCAAGGCTCCAAAAAATAAGTATCGCATAATAAGGGTTTAAAAAGAGAACGCCCGTAACAGAAGAACTAAGACTTTCGGGGCGCTCTCATTCTCATACTAAAGGATTGAGCTATTTAGAAATCGTTGTGTAAGCAATAGCAGGAATCATCCAGCCACCGTGCTGTAACCATTGTTCGGACCAGCGCCAACGTTGAGCAGGATCATTATCGTATGGCATCGGGCGAAAAGCAATATCTGTTTCGTTATCGAAACCAGCAGTGATACCATTACAAATTCCCCCAAGGTAATTCATCGATTTTCCATCTTCTTTGTAATCCGGATTGTTACGTCCCGCCCCATGTAACATACATACATTGTAGGGATTAAGACCAAACACCCAGTTAATTTGATTCGCAGCATACTGGCGTGCTAAGTCTTTAGAACTATCCTCTAAAATATCTTGGGCTTTTAACATGGCGGTTGCCAAAGACGCCAAACGTGCATTTTCACCTTGCCACCAATAACCTGTCTCATTCTGATGGGGTAAAAAGAAAGCCGAACGCGGCGACTCTTCATTAGCAGCCTTCACATACTGTCGTGCATAACCAAATGGATTATTAACTTCATTTGTTATCGTCAATTCAAAGACCACCACTCTATTAACAAACGCTTTTACCATATCAATTCTCGCTTGTTCTGGTTCAATTGCCTGATAGTGCACCATTGCAATAACCGGTAAACCAGCTTCTGCACCATGAAAATAAGGCCGCTTCCCAGTTTCATCAGCTCTCAGCCAATCTTTAAAATTAGCATCGGCTGATAAGCGTTGGTTCAGCGATTCAGATCGATAGCGAGCATCACTAAGATAAGCCTCATCATTGGTCGCTTTATACAACTCAACAGCAGCTATTAAGGCACAATAATCATCAATAACATTTTCCTCTCCATCATCGCAATACTTCAAGTTATTGGCTTTTAAATGTGCATATCCTTTCTCTGCTGCCTGAAGATATTTCTTAGTTGAAAACTCACCACTGACATCTACTGATGCACAACGTGCCAATGCAGCAATGGCCAATCCTCCACCTTCACGAAAGGCTGCCTGGTAGCGGTCGTTTCGCTTTCCATCCTGCCCTTCATAAGCGCATATTTGTCTCTGCTCCGGGTCTTTTGTCCAACCTGCAAATATGGTCGTATAGAAATAGCCCTCTTCATCCTGAATGCGCACCAGGTAATCAGCTCCAAAGGCTGCTTCAATTTTTAACTCATCAACTATTTGTTTTTGCCTGGTCAAGTTTGCTGTACCAAGAATTTCAATGGACTCTAACATATTCCACACCATCATCGGCAATTGTTGCGGTGTCATATAGTTGGAAAAACTTAAATGACTTAAATACTTGCCCTTTTCACCGGAAGCATCGTACCAACCACCACTCACATCAACCACATCTTTTCTTTCGCCATAAAACGACAACGCCTTATCTTTTGTATCATAAGGGTCTTTGCAGCGCTGCAATTGAAAGGCCTTTGTCAATAATGGCAACACATCATTGGCAATAGGCTTATCGCTAATTTCGAATGGTTCAGAAGAAACTTTCACGCCATTAACTAACGCAACTAAGGTATAGGTACCCTTTTGTTGCAAATTTGTAAATATGAGCTGATAGGCTTTGCCGGTATGCCAGTTATCAACTTGACCGCCGGCATTGAACACTCCGGAGTACACATCGTCACCTTGCTCATTAACCAGGACGAATTTTGAAGGCTGAGCGTCTGATTTAGTCTGAAAAACAGCTGTTTTATAGCCTGTTGTTTGATATCCCAGATGATTGATTAGCACCTCTCCCTCAACTGACTTATTACTTGAACATGCCAGTAACAAAGCACTCAAAACTATTAAAATGATGGATTTAGACATAAGTAATATTTAAAGGTTTATCTCAAAATTCGTTCATAAAAGCGTATATGTTCCCTTACGAGCTTGATAAGAAACTCGCAATCTACATATTCAGTTATTTCAACTCAGTTAATTGTCTCTATTTTGAAATTGCATCATAATACAAGGCTGCTGCCCCCAATACGGCAATATCAGGCTGATCACTTACTTCAATTTTCAGCTTTTCAACAGTATTCTCATATTGAAACTTTCGCACTACCTTCCACATGAATTCTTCGAAATAGGGAAAGAACCTACTGACATTACCTCCAATGACAATACATTCAGGGTCATAAGCATATAAAACAGTTTTAATAGCTTGTCCAAAATCAAAACCAAACTGCTCTAGAATGGCCAATGCTATTTTATCTTGCTTTTTAGCTCTCCTGAAAAGCACATCCGGCTTTAAGCCGTACTTCGTTTCAAAATATTGTGTCGTACAATAATGTTCGTAATTATGGTCGCGATAAGGAATGCAACCAAATTCACCCGCTCCACAATTGGTTCCGGAGTATAAACGATTATCAGTTATAACACCACATCCTAAACCAACTCCAGCTACCATGCCAACCACATTGGCATACTTCTTAGCTTTTCCAAAATATTTCTCTCCTATAGCAAAACAGTTGGCGTCATTGTTGACATAAACACCAACCTTATAACGATCGGATAGTAAGTCGCCTAAATGCACTTCGTGCCACGACGGTATGTGCTCAACATTATAAACAATACCTTTTGAAACATCCACAAGACTAGGTACACCAAAACCAATACCTCCCACATCTTCATTAAAAACCTGATCGATAGCCTCCATTATTTCCTTCAAAATCACTTCTTCTGAATTATGGTTATCGATGTCAAGCGCTAATGAGGCTTCTACCACATTATTGCGTACACGACCAACGCGCAGGTTCTTACCCCCCAGGTAAACACCTACTGCACATCGGTTTTGAATGGTCATATCCTGTAACATATCTGCTTATAATCTTTATTCGTCTGTTTCGGCATCAACATATAGAGCTGCCGCACCTAAAATAGCAATTTCCTTCACGACTGATGGTACAATCACAAAATTTTCAAGTACAAACTGATAGGGAAATGTCGAAATCTCACTCCACATTGCCTCTTTATAATAGGCATAGGATTTAGAAACTGAACCGCCTAATACGATAGCATTAGGATCAACAGCCAATAAAATATTTTTGATGGCTTTTCCCAGATGTTTTCCATACTCTTTGAATATATCCAGCGCTTTAGCATCGCCTTCCGAAGCTCGTTGTGCCAGCTCTCCTCCACTCACATTGTAAACATTCTCGAAGAATTGTCCACTGCAATAATATTCATAATCATGCTCCAGGTAAGGCATCATGCCAAATTCACCAGCACCACAGTTCTGGTCAGGCATTAAATGTCCTTTTTTAATAATCCCTCCCCCTACACCGGTTCCGGTTATTAAACCAACAAAATCTGCATACTCACGCCCCGCACCATATACGCGTTCACCTACAGCAAAACAGTTCGCATCGTTATTAATATAAACAGGTAACTTAAACTCCTTTTCAAGGATGTCTTTCAATGGGATTTTTTTCCACGATGGAATATTCTGAACGTCATAAACAATGCCACTGCTCGCTTTCACCAAGCTTGGCACGCCAACACCTATTCCTTCCACCTCTGTTGTAATAACCTCTTTAATCGTCGTGATTAAAGCCTCAGTCACCTCCTCTGCAACATCTGTTTTAGGAACCAAACAAGAAGACACCTTCTTTATCTCATCACCAACAACAAGTCCGGCCCTCATGTTCGTTCCTCCCAGGTCAACACCAATAATTGTTCTTATTTGTTCCATTTTTCTCTTTTAATTAGTTGCCATAACAATGGCCAATCAACACAAAACTTTCCCCAAAGCAATGTGATGGTGGCCCCCTTTATGAATCTGATTCCAAAACACAAAGGGGGTATAAGGTTTATCTCTCAGTAATTCAATTTAAAAAGAAGTCGGCTTCATCGTTTCGGTTGGGTTTGATAAGGAAACACCGACTTCTTTATTCACACTCAATACTAACTACTTAACATTCCACCCATTAACTCTATAGTCAATATTATCAGGCAATAACTTATTGGCAATTTTTGCCATTATCGTCTTTGTTTCATTTGGCATTAAGCTGATATAATTATCATCCCAAAATACCGGTACAATTATTTCGTTGGTTTCTTTATCAAGAACAGCTGTTTCAATAAAGAAAGCTATCTGGTTTGATGCATTCTCAAGGCGACATTCGAATACAGTATGCTCACCTTCAATTCGTCTTTCCCAAATAGCCTTTACCTCAACTGGAGCCAGATTATTTAAAGCAGTAAGATTCGCATAATCTTTTGGCGGCGTATATACCCAGGTGGTTTCCTCAAACTTCATTTCATCGGCTTTAGTTGATAACCAATAGAAGTTATCCGCCATCAATTCATCGGCTTCGTTAACCAATTCCAGGTTTAAGAAATAAGTCTCAGTAATGCCCTCTATTTCCGGAAGCTCAAAAGCCACACCCGAAGAATGCGCTTTTAGGTTTAACGCCACTTTTTCGTTTAATATCACTTTTGAATGAATATCATACACTTCAATGTTCAAGCTCAAATTATCAATATTATAATTGAAATCATTGACCCAATAAATAGCATTGTCTTTGTAGTTATAAACTGCATTAATTGGCTGACAAGCTTTTTTAGTACCATAGAAAGCTCCGTTTGGCACTAAATAATAATCATACAATTGCCAGAACATCTCAGGCCATGCTGAATTAAGCATCCATTGAATCACACCTGTTGCTTCATACTTATTCGACTGGAAAGCTTCAAACATTGGGCGTATCGCTTCGTAATTGGAGATTTGCGACTTAAATGCGAACTCTTCCAAACTATTAGCTTCTCCGTAGCGCTTATTAAATGAATTTAGAAAACGGTCGAGCGAACCAAACTGATGACGTCCGCAATGGAAATCCCAAATTTCATTAATCGGCCATAACTTATCTTCCGGAATCATCTTTTTAATACTTTCCAAAGGAGGTACCTGAGCACCCGGCCCGGTCTCCGTATTAAAACCATATGCTCCACCGGCAATGGTATCAATATACCAGTAAACTGGAGGCACATAGCCATATGGCCCTAACATTTTAACACCTGTTGAACCACTAACTTCACTATGGTTGTAATGATCCGTTCCGAAATCCTGATACTTACAAGCTGCTAAAATTGGTCGAGATTCATCTACTCCTGTGATGTAATCATTTAACTTCGCTTCCAACTCTGGCACAGGCAATTTATCACTACCAAACACCCACAAATACACACTTGGATGATTGCGCAGGTACAGTACCTGGTCGCGATATGACAGAGCATGCCTTTCAATTTCTTCTTTGCCCGTAATGGCCATATAATGCGTTTCAGGGCGCCCGCAATAAGCCTCCCATTCCCAATGACAGCTCCATCCAATCATAATCAACAGACCATTTTCATCAGCGGCATCATATATGGTTTTATCTCTTCCCCAAAAACCTTCTAAACGTATACAGTTCAAGTTCATATGCTTGACGTACTCCACCTGGGCAATTACCTTTTCTTTGCTGTCAGCCAAAAACATATCGTCTACCCAACCAGCACCTTTGATGGTTAGTGGCTTTCCATTGACCTTCCAGCCTTTGTGACCCTCTGCATTGATAAACTGCTCAATTTCACGAATACCAAAGCGGGTATCTATTCTTTGCGACTCTGCCCCATTTACCTCAGCGACAACCGACATCTGGTACAAATTAGGTTCACCCAGGTTATTAGGCCACCATAGTTTCGCATCTTTCACACTTAACTTCGCATCGTCTTGTGGTGTGATAGAAATATCTTTCACCTCCCCGGCTTTTAACTCTACTTGCTTACTTACTTCGCCAATGCCATTAATATTTGCTTTAATGGTAATTTTCTCCGCTTTTTCTGAATGGTTAGTTACCATAGTGGTAACTGTTAAGTCAGCATCTTTCCAATTATCGTGATTAAGTTTAGTAGTAACGAATGGCGACTCAATTGACACTGCTGCACTTTTAATCAACTCTACACCACGCCACAGTCCCATATTCTGATCTGGGGCTGCTGGGTTCCAATCCACAAAGCCAATGGTTAAATCTCCGTGTACCGGTGGAATAATCTCAACGGCGATGGCATTCATCCCTTCTGTAAGATAATTACTTACATTAAAAGTCCAACGACTGAAAGGCCCTTCAATATGGCTTTCCTCACCAATCTGCTGACCATTAATCCAGATATTAGCTTTATAGTTCAATCCTTCAAATCGCAATTGATAAATTCCCTCCGAATCCAGATTATTTACTTCAAATACTTTTCTATACCACCAAGGCTGTTGAAATCGCTCAGAATCTACCTTATCAATATTATCTCCTACAAAAAGATTAGGATATTCTCCACTCTCACGTAGAATCGTCATTATTGTTGAAGGAATATTACCTTGTATCCAATCAGTTTGTTTAAAGGTAGGTGAGCTAAGAAGTTCGCCACCTCCACTGACTTTATCAGCTGATTGAATATGCCAATCATTATTTAACTCTTGAATACCATTCACTTTTTCATTCGATTGACAGCCAAGCAACACCAGCACTAATAAACTACCAATCCAATTACTTAATACAGTTAGTTTCATTTATAATATTTTTTTGGTTTGAAGCAAAGATGCACAAATATTGCATCCTATGCAAGCGCTTGCATTATTTATTATAAAACAAAAATTCTTCTCCTTTGTATTTTCTTAAGAATACTATTTATTTGTGTTTAAATGAAGAGTTTCGAATAAGTAAGCGAATAGGTTTGAGTGTAATAGAACTATCTACTTTTTCCTCCTTAATGCATTCAATCAACTTTGTTATGGCTGTTTTGCCCATATCAAAACCAGGCATATCAACTGCCGATAAAGATGGTGTTACAAACTCATTACAACGCTCATTACCCAGTGAAATAATGGATAATTCTTCAGGTAAATCAAGCCCTGCACTTTTTGCTGAAGAAGCAATGACTAATCCTGACGAAGCACTGGCCGCCACAATCCCATCAGGTTTTTCAGGCAAGTTAAGCCAAATTCGCATAGCATCACGTGCATCCTGTTCAGTTAAATCACTTGACAATAAAAACTGTGGCATCAAGGGCAAGTCATTTTTACTCAATGCATCTTTAAAGCCTTCTATCCTATCGCTAAAAACCTTTGACGATGTGACACCTCCTAAATGAGCGATGCGCTTACACCCCAAATTTATCAAATGCTCAGTAGCAGTATAAGCCGCCTCATAGTTATCAACAACAATTTTTGGTCCAGGCACCGCATAACTAACCCTATCAAACATAGCAACCGGGATGCCTTTCTTCTCAAAAACACCGAAGTGACTTACATCCTTTGTTTCCATGGTCAGGCAACACACCAAGCCATCAACACGTGCCGAGTTCATCACACGAGTCATCTCTTTCTCCTGCTCAACACTCTCATTGGTTTGACAAATAATAACATTGTAGCCATTCTCGCGTGCTTTCTCCTGAATTCCACTTAAGGCTTGTGCAAAAAACTGAGAACCAATATTGGGAATAATCACCCCAATAACATTTGTTTTATTCTTCGATAAACTAGATGCCACCAAATTCAACTCATAACCTAAATCCTGCGCCACAGCCTTTACTTTCTTCTTGGTTGCCTCACTGATTTTTGCATTATCATTTAATGCCCGTGAAACCGTTGAAGGAGAAATATTAAGCTCCTTTGCAATATCGTTGATGGTTATTTCTCGTTTTTCTTTTGATGACATGACCCTACTGTTAGTTATTATGGCAAAATAATAAAAAACATACGTATTAAACTAAAAGCAAAACTTATTAAATGGGCTGACATAACTGCCAGCCCTTGTTTTTTTTTATTCTACAGGTTTAAATATCCAAGCCCAACCATAGTCCATAGCACCGCCATTAGTCGGCGAGTGATCTTGCCAAATAAACAATTGATCATCATCAACACTTTGAACAATGTATTTGCCAGTTGCTGCAACATCCAAATCAATATTAGAGTCTGCATCTTCATCAGGATTGCGCACTTCATGATTTGGTACAAAACCATCATACAGCGTCAGGGCACCCGTTTTAATATCAAAATCATATGTACCAACCTCAACTTCAGCACCAGTTCCATCAAAGCGAGTATAATTATACTCCAAATCAAACTTAATCGTGTGATCATACTCAGGAATTGACTCCAAAGTTGAATATGGAGTCCACCACGCTCCTTCATGATTATCTGGTGCTGTCATATAACAAGCACCAAGTGATTTTGCATCATTATCAAACGTCCAGGTCCTACCGCCTTCACCTTCTTCACCAGCCAATTTATATAACGGGTTATTTGCTGGCGGCACTAAATCACGCGCTTTAAATTTCCAAGCCCAACCATAATTATGGTCCTCATCCGTATTATGATCCTGCCACAACAATAACTCATAATCATTTAACACCTGAATTCTATAAAGACCTGTTGATGCAACATTTAAATCCAAATTTGAATCGGCATCTACATCAGGGTTGCGAGCTTCATAATTAGGTATGTTAACACCATTAAGTTGAATGGTCATCCCTTTAACATCAAGAGAAAAACTACCTTTGTGGGCTACGCCGTCTTTCGTTTCAAATCTAGTAAAGTTAAACCCTCCCTCTAAGTCAAATTTTATTTCGTTTAAAATATCTGGCATTTTAGGCCCATTATCTCCTGTATATGGATGCCACCAGAATACTCCCCAATCGAATGGATCTGTCATATAGCACACATCACCTCCAGGTTCATCCTGAGCCCACACCCAATACTTACCGTTATCTTCTTTCTCACCACACAAGGATACATACTCAGGGATACCATACACCATATCAGGGTTACTGCTTGGCACATTGACCGAACCTGTTCCGATTGATTGTCCCTTTCCATTCATCGCTACAATCTCAAATCCATAATCTCCTTTTAGTGGATAAAAGCATTGCACACTAGTTCCTTGCAACAAAGTTCCATCATCAAAAATCCAGTTTGCATTAAAGACTGTTTCATCGTTAATTGTCAGAATTGGCTGATTAGGATCTGTGGCATCAATCGTAAATTCAAGCGCTGGCAATTCTGCAGGCTGCTCACGAAGCTCTACTTCGGGCGAACAAGCCACAACTGCCACAAGCAAGGTAAATAAATATATTAATTTCTTCATTTTCTTAGTATTTGAAATTACATGATGCAAAGCCAATAAGAAAAGTCTCACCAGCTTTGCCAAAGCATGATATTATTAGTAAGGGTTTTGTTCCAAATTAGGATTCAAACCGATTTCGCCCTGAGGAATCGGCATATAACGCTTATTGTCGCTATAACCAGTCATCAAACTACCTCTTCCGGTACGCACTAAGTCCCAATAACGATGACCTTCCATCGCCAATTCTACACGACGCTCGTGATATACAGCAGACAAGCCATCCGTATTTGTTGTTGGCTCCAAGCCTACACGTGCCCTTACTTCGTTCACGCCATATTCCCAATCACCACCGGTATGAGCATAGGCCTCAGCATTCCACAACAACAAGTCGGCATAACGAATAGCACGCCAGTTATTTGGCGAATCAGACATTCCGTTGCGCTCACTTTTAGGAATATAGTATTTACGCGAGTGATATACTTTTTGCGTATAACCAATACCATTGATATGCTGTGTACATATCGTTTCTTCATCATCCGTTCCTTCCCAAAGCACATCACCATCATCAATCAGGGTGAAATCACGACGCGGATCGCCCTCTTCAAATTCATCATATAAATTTTGAGTAGGCAGGTTGAAGCCCCAGCCCCAGCCACTTTCTATCTCACCTTTGCTATTGTACAACTGACGGCTTCCCTGGTAAATGGCCGTTACATTACCTTCGTTATCATCGCCCCAGTTATCATCACCGGTAATAAACGAATACTGTATTTCGAAAATAGATTCTTTACCATTTTCACCGGTAGCAGAGAAAACATCGGCATAATTGTCTTCTAAACCATACCAATCATATTCATCAATGAATTTCTGAGACAAGGTAGCAGCCTCACTCCACTTAGCCTGAAAAACATACATCTTTACCAAAAATGCCTCAGCAGCGCCTCTGGTTACACGCCCCATCTCATCAGCATTTAACTCTGGCTTTGTTGGCAAATCAGCTGCAGCCTCAGTAAGGTCTTTTTCAATTTGTGCATACACTTCAGCAGCTGTATTTCGAGGCTCAGTAAACTCCGACGGTTGAAGGACCTTGTTAACAATTGGCACGCCTCCAAAAACCTTTAATAAATGGAAATGATACCAGGCACGTAAAAATTTCGCTTCGGCAATATAACGTTTTTGAACACCAGCTGAAATATTCTCATTCTCCTGAATACCAGCAATTAATTTATTAGCCCGGGCAATACCCACATAAGGCTCGGTCCAGCGACCAGCTAAAATGGAGTTTTCCGCATTCGCTCTAAAATCTTTTAAATCCTGACACTCAGCCCAGTCACTAGGGCCTTCGCCTCCTTTTTCAGCATCATCAGATACAACATCACCAATCATCCACTCGTGAATTTGAGTATAATTGTAACGCCCTAAAGGATCGTATGCGCCAACCAAAGCATCAAAAGCAGCCGCATCAGAACTAAAGAATGATTCATCTGAAATGTTAGGTGCCGGCGTATCCAGCAGGCTCTCAGAACACGCCACAAACAAAGCTATAAAAGCTATAGCAGATGTTAATATATTTAATTTCTTCATTTTTCTAATTTTTAACATACATAATGGAATTACCGCTTAAAAGCTTAAGTTCATACCGAATGTTATCGTGCGTGGTATTGGATAAGTCGCACGATCTAAACCAATGGCCGTTCCATAACCTCCCACTTCAGGATCATAACCCGTATACTCGGTAAAGGTGTACAGATTTTGTCCACTCACATACACTCGCATAGACTCCAGCTTAAGCTTACTCACCACACTCTCAGGTAAAGTATAGCCCAACTGAACATTCTGAATTCTTAAGAAAGAACCATCCTCCACATAACGACTTGAAATACGCGTATTGTGCGAGTCTTTAGCATTCATTCTCGGATGGCGCGGATCATTAGTCGAACCCTGACCTGTCCAGCGATTCAACATCTCCTTACTATTATTCCAATAAGCCATTGAGCTCAACTGATAGTATCCAGGACCATTATACACGTCATTCCCATAAACACCATTTAGCAAGAAACTAAAATCAATGCCTTTGTATGATACGTTACCATTAATAGCATACGTTAAATCCGGAATTGGACTACCAATAAAGTCATAGTCATATTCTCCATCTCCATCCGCATCGCGGTAACGAATATCACCTGGCTTCACGCTTGCTGGCACACCATCAGCGGCATTTTTGTAATAGTTATTAATCTCATCCTGAGTCTGAAAAAGCCCTTCAGCCACCAAGCCATAAAAGTTTGAAATAGGACGACCTACCACTGTACGGTTCACATATCCCGAACTACGGAAATCATTATCATCAACATGGGTAGCTGAACCTAAACTAACCACCTCATTATTAATTGTTGTTATATTACCTCCAAGCGAATATTCAACCTGTCCAATTTTACTTCTCCAGTTTAATTCAAGCTCCATACCAGTATTCTTCATCTCACCGGTATTTTGCCATGGATAATCAACAATCCCTGTTTGCGAAGGCGTTGGCGGCGTTAACAACATATCGCGAGTATTCTTAATATAGTATTCAGCACTACCCGAAAGTTTACCTCTTAAAAAACCAAAGTCTAAACCAACATTTGTAGACTCCACAGTCTCCCACATTATTTCATTATTACCAACACTATTAAAGGCTGTTCCGCTTGTAATAACCTGAGGGTTACCAAACACATAATTTTGACCTGCCGATGCTGTTGTCGACTGACGATAAGGCGTCAAAGCAGCCTGGTTACCAATCTGCCCCCAACCAGCGCGCAGTTTTAAATTACTAATCCACTCAACACCATCCATAAAGCTCTCCTCAACAATACGCCATCCGGCAGAGAATGATGGATAATAGCCCCACTTTTCAGCATCGCCGAACTTAGACGAACCATCGGCCCTGAAGTTAACTGTTAACAAATAACGACCAGCATAAGAATAGTTTAATCGCGCCAGGTAAGAAATCTGATTATCCTCTAAAAATGAACCATAAGTACTGCCCTGGTGCGCATTTCTTGAGTTATCTATAATGCGATAATCCTCGTCATCTGTTGGGAAATCAGTTACATTAATTCCATCGTATTCATACTTACGTTTCAGATATTCCGTTCCAACCATTGCCTTCACATCATGGTTAGAACCAAATGTCCTGTTATAATTAAGCGTATTCGACCAGGTTATAAGCGTACCACGATCATGCCCCTTAGCCAAGCTGTTCATTTCATTTCTATCCGTCAGCGAAACAAAATAAATCGGGTTATAAGTATCTTCCTCATTAAATGATAAATCAGCACCAAAATTGGTTTTGAATGCCAAACCTTTCATCAGATTGATATTGGCATACAGGTTACCTAAAACCCTAAACTCCTCACGATTATTATTGGTATTATCAATAGCTGCAACCGGGTTATTCACCTGATTATTTGAAGCTGCATACGAGCCATCTTCGTTATAAACAGGCGTTACAGGCTCCATATTAAGAGGCGTAATCAATAAGTTATTCCACTCATCCCCCTCTAAAACTGTCGATTGATTGGAGTTTGTAACGGAGATATTTTCACCAACCGTTAACCAATCCTTTACCTTATGCTCTGAATTTACACGCACAGAAAGTCGATTATATTCCGTGTTGTTTATAATCCCCTCTTGACCAAAATACTGTCCACTGATAAAATAAGTGCTTTTCTCTGTTCCTCCAGAAAAAGACAAATCATAGCTTTGAATTGGTGCATTCTCGTTAGTAACAGCCGCTAACCAATCCGTTCCCTTACCCAGAGCGGAAGGATTCGAATAATTAGGCTCCATTCCAGCAGCTAAACGAGCCTCGTTATTCAACATGGCCCACTCGCTAGCAGTCGTTAACTCTGGAGTATATCTGAAGTTCTGCACGCCATAATAGCCACTAAAATTCACTCTCCCTTGACCAGCTTTACCTTTCTTAGTGGTGATAATAATCACACCGTTAGCACCCCGCGAACCATAAATTGCCGATGCAGAAGCGTCTTTTAACACTTGTGTCGATTCAATATCTTTTGAATTAACATGCGAGATGTCGTCCATCATCATTCCATCAACAACATACAAAGGCGTGGTATTACTTAACGAACCCAATCCTCTAATAGTAATATTAGGCGTTGAACCAGGCGTACCAGAGCCCTGTGTAACAGTCACACCTGCTATTTGCCCCTGTAAGGCCTGCTCAACTGAAGCCACATCACGCTTAACTAATTCTTCAGTTTTAACGGTTGAAATAGCCCCGGTTACATCAGACTTTCTCTGCACACCATAACCTACCACAACCACTTCATCCAAGTCAGTTACATCTTCCTCAAGAATAACATTAAAACTTGTTTGACCAGCTACAGCAATCTCTTGTGCCTTATACCCAATAAAACTGATTAATAAAACATCCGCATCCTGAACGGATAAAGTAAAATTACCATCAATATCAGTAATGGTTCCGTTTGTTGTTCCTTTAACAGAAACATTAACTCCAGGCAGTGATTCACCGGTTACATCGACCACATTACCTGTAATTGTTTTTTGATTTTGTGCAAGCAATTGCACTGTAGAAGAAAGCAGAGCCATCAATGCAAAAAGCATTAAACGCCTGCCAATTCTCTTCACACCACCTGTCGCAGTGTGACCAATTGGATTTTTATTCATTTGATCTAATTTTGGTTAAACGATATTTCAAATCAAAATTCAATGCAAATATGAACGATTGAATTTATTTATGCAAGCGTTTGCACTCTTTATTTATTCACTGCAACTATCTTGAGGAAAATTAATGTCAGCGTAAGCCAGAGTAGACAAAGGATACAAAGCACAAGGAATATTTACATTTTTTCACAAAAAAATGAAGAAAAAAACAGATTGCAGTTAAATTAATAGGATTGATACTTATCGATTAACCTCGAAGGTTTGATTATCGGAAACCAAGACCGTGGGTTCAAATATACCTTTAGCTTCATCCAATATTGGAGTTAAATCTCTATAGCGACTGGAAAAATGTCCTAATAATAATTTCCCCACGCGTGCATCACGGGCAATGGTCGCAGCCTGCTTAGCGGTTGTATGACTGGTTCGTTTAGCCAAATCTTTTAACTCATGCAGAAATGTTGCTTCATGATACAGTAAGTCCACGCCTTCAATAAACGGAATAACACGCCGATAATAACGCGTATCGGAACAGAAGGCGTATGAACAAGGCTTAGGAGCAGGAGTCAGTAATTCTTCTGAAGCGACAGCTAAACCATCTTCGCCTATGAATTCCTCTCCAGCTTTGATAGCTACAATCTCAGGAACGGTTAACTGATACCTTACGATGGCTTCCTTTCGAATATTGGCGGGTTTTGGCTTCTCTTTGAATAAAAAACCACAGGTAGGCACCCGATGCGAGAGCGGGAAGGATTGCACAATCACCTTTTTATCCTCATAAATAACACGGGGCTCCTCGTAGCTTAAATCATTAAACACAATTGAATAAGGTAAATCGGCACAAAAATAGTCGAGATGTGGCTGCAATAAGCCTTTCAAATCTTCATGGGCGTGAATTGTCAATACTTTGCGCCTTCCCAACAAGCCAAATGTAGAAATCAGTCCAATTAAGCCAAATACATGATCTCCATGAAGGTGTGAAAGAAAGATATGATTGATTTTGGAGAAGTTGATTTTATTACGACGCAATTGCATTTGCGTACCTTCCCCACAGTCGATTAAAAAAAAACGCTCAGATACACGTAGTATCTGAGCGGTAGGATATCTATCCGATGTAGGTAATGCTGAATTACTTCCAAGGATGGTTAATGACAAAGACATTAAATTGCTTCAATGGCTTTACGTATCATTTGAATACCATCCTCTAACGATGGTGCGATGTTTAAAACTGAATCCAACTGCGACACTGAGATTAAACGCTCAACTGCCGGCTGTAATCCTGCCAATACAAATACACCATCAGCATTTTTACACAAACGATTGGCGACCAAGATTGCACTTAAACCAGACGAATCACAGTAGTTACACTTTCCCAGGTCAAGCAAAATATTCTTTTCGCCGTTACCTGACAATAGAACCAATTCTGATTTTAAGGTTGGAGCCACATGGGTATCCATCTTCTCTTTCAGAACCTGAACCAGTGTAAAATCGTCTAATTTATCAATCTTGAAGTCCATATATCGTTGGTTTTTAACTTATTCTTTATCTCCTTCAGGTTTTCCTTCGTTAGCTTCCAATTGATTTTTCAATGCAGCTAATTCAGAAATATCTCCTAAAGTAGTCTTTTCTAAGTTATCATTCAACTTCTTCACACCTTTTTTGGTTGCTTTTGAAGCAGCTTTCTTAGCAGCTACTTCCTCTGACTTGTTAGCATCTTCGAAAGTGCGTGAGTGAGAAAGGATGATACGCTTAGCAGCTTTGTTAAACTCAATTACTTTAAAATCAAGTTTCTCATCTACCTTAGCAGGCGCTCCATCTTCTTTCACTAAGTGACGAGGAGTAGCGAAACCTTCAACACCGTACTGTAATGCAATTACGGCACCTTTGTCGAAAATGTCAACAATTGTTCCTTCGTGAATTGAATCAACAGTGAAGATTCCTTCGAATACATCCCATGGATTCTCTTCAAGCTGCTTGTGACCAAGGCTTAAACGACGGTTTTCTTTGTCGATTTCTAAAACAACGACTTCGATTGAATCACCGATAGCAGTAAATTCTGCCGGGTGCTTAATCTTCTTCGTCCATGAAAGGTCTGAAATGTGGATCAATCCATCAATTCCTTCTTCAATCTCTACAAATACACCGAAGTTAGTGAAGTTGCGAACAGTAGCAGAGTGCTTGCTACCAACAGCATATTTCTCTTCAATTTTCTCCCATGGATCAGCTTTAAGCTGCTTGATGCCTAATGACATCTTACGCTCGTCGCGATCCAAAGTCAATACCATAGCTTCTACTTCGTCACCCACTTTTAAGAAGTCTTGAGCGCTTCTCAAGTGTTGTGACCATGACATCTCTGATACGTGGATAAGACCTTCAACACCCGCTGCGATTTCAACAAACGCACCGTAGTCAGCCATCACAACCACTTTACCTTTAACAATGTCACCAACTTTCATTTCTGCATCCAATGAATCCCATGGATGAGCAGTCAATTGCTTCAATCCAAGAGCAATACGCTTCTTCTCATCATCAAAATCAAGGATTACAACGTTCAATTTCTGATCTAACTGAACGATTTCTTCCGGATGATTTACGCGACCCCAAGAAAGGTCAGTAATGTGGATCAATCCGTCAACGCCACCAAGGTCGATGAATACACCGTAAGAAGTGATATTCTTAACAGTTCCTTCCAATACCTGACCTTTTTCCAACTTAGAAATAATATCTTTCTTCTGCTGCTCAAGCTCAGCCTCGATAAGCGCTTTGTGAGATACAACAACGTTTTTGAACTCAGGGTTGATTTTAACAACCTTGAATTCCATTGTTTTACCTACGTACATATCATAGTCGCGGATAGGCTTAACATCAATTTGAGAACCTGGTAAGAAAGCTTCGATACCAAATACGTCAACGATCATACCACCTTTAGTACGACACTTGATGTAACCCTTGATAACTTCGTCGTTATCCAACGCTTCGTTTACTCTGTCCCATGAACGTAAAGCACGTGCTTTTTTGTGCGAAAGAACTAACTGTCCTTTTTTGTCTTCCTGGCTCTCAACGTAAACTTCTACTTTGTCGCCTACTGCTAACTCAGGATTGTAACGGAATTCGTTACGACTAACGATACCATCTGATTTGAAGCCAATGTTAATTACAACCTCACGTTTTGTAAGGGTAATAACTTCACCTTCAATAACTTCTTTTTCAGAAATTGTAGATAATGTTTTATCATACATCTCTGCTAATTCTTCTTTTGAAGCACCGCCACCTACAACGTCGCCTGCTTCATAGCTATCCCAATCAAAATCTTCCATTGGTACGTTAGCTACCGTTTCCTTTACTTCAGGAGCTTTTTCCTGCTCCTCAGCATTTACTTTTTCTTCTGCCATTTTTCTTTAAATCTTTAATAACTAGTAGTTAGACATTATATTGAAAAAATCGCTGCAAAAGTAGAAACTTTTTTCCATGTAAAAAAGCTTCAGAACAAATAAACAGCAAGTCCTAAAAATAAGGTGGAGAAACGCTTACGTCAAGTCATCCGTTTTAACATTTATTAAGGAGCCTTTATACTGCATCAAATTACACTGCACTCTTATACTTTATATTATACAACACCTAATTATTAAGGCAAACTAACAATAAAAGTTATACTTTTGGCTTTTGTAATAAATGAATTATAATAGTACTTTCATTGCTGAATATACTTAAGCTGAAAATATCTAAAATAAAACTTTAGACATATGAAAATTTCAATTGTTGGAACTGGTTATGTAGGATTAGTAACCGGCACATGTTTTGCCGATACCGGCATCAATGTAACATGTGTTGATATCGATAAAGATAAAATCGACAAATTAAAAAAGGGTATCATTCCAATATATGAGCCTGGTCTTGACCAAATGGTTCTTAAAAATGTTGAAAAAGAAAGATTACATTTCACCACAAACCTGAAAGAAAGCCTTGAGCACTCTGAAGCGATCTTTATTGCAGTAGGAACTCCTCCGGGTGAAGATGGCAGTGCTGATTTAAGCCATGTACTAGAAGTAGCTCGCCAGATTGGCCGACACATGACTAATTATTTAGTGGTTGTAACAAAAAGTACAGTACCGATTGCCACCGCAAAAAAAGTAAAAGCAGCTATTCAGGATGAACTAGAGAAAAGAGGCGTTGAATTAGATTTTGATGTCGCATCCAATCCTGAATTCCTTAAAGAAGGTAATGCCATTGAAGACTTCTTAAAGCCAGACCGAATTGTTGTTGGCATTGAGTCGGAACGTGCTGAAAAATTAATGAACAGACTTTATAAACCATTTGTATTAAATGGTCACCCTATCCTGTTTATGGATATTCCATCAGCAGAGATGACAAAATATGCTGCTAATGCCATGTTAGCCACTAAGATTAGCTTTATGAATGACATCGCTAACCTTTGTGAAATTGTTGGCGCTGACGTCACCAACGTGCGCCGTGGTATTGGTTCCGACTCACGCATTGGTAACAAATTCATTTATGCTGGTGCTGGCTACGGTGGGTCATGTTTCCCAAAGGATGTGAAAGCCATTATTAAAACTGCTCAACTTAACAATTACAACTTGCGTATTCTGGAAGCCGTTGAAAATGTTAATGACGATCAGAAGAAAGTAATCATCAGCAAAATAAAGGCACACTTCCCTGATATTAAAGGAAAAACATTTGCCATGTGGGGTTTATCCTTTAAACCACACACGGATGACATGCGCGAAGCACCATCAGTTGTCATTGCCAACGCCCTGGTTGAGTTGGGTGCTAAAGTTAAAGCTTACGACCCGGTTGCCATGGATGAAGCGAAACACATCCTTGGTGATACTATTGAGTATGGCGAAGACCAGTATGATGTTCTGATTGATGCAGATGCCTTAATTCTAATAACCGAATGGCCAGAGTTTAGGGTACCTAATTATAAGGTGATGGACAAGTTGCTGAAACAAAAAGTCCTTTTTGATGGCCGTAACATTTACGACCCTGAGGAAATGAAAGAATTTGGCTATACCTATTATAGTATTGGCCGACCTACTATTGGCGAATAATACTAATGAAAATATAAGCCTGAAAGACAACAAACTCCTTTCAGGCTTTATCATTTCTAAACAAAGCATTAAGTCATAATCACACATAATGAAAAACAGAGTTTTAGTAACAGGAGGTGCCGGCTTTATTGGCTCACACCTATGCGAAAGATTATTAAATGAAGGCAATGAGGTTATCTGCATGGACAACTATTTTACCGGTTCGAAGGAGAATGTTGTTCATTTAATGGATAACCCCTACTTTGAGCTAATCCGTCACGATGTTACACACCCATACTTTGTTGAAGTAGATCAGATTTACAACCTGGCATGTCCTGCTTCGCCGGTTCATTACCAATACAACTCTATCAAAACGATTAAAACATCGGTGATGGGCGCCATTAACATGCTTGGACTGGCTAAGCGAATTAAAGCACGTATTTTGCAGGCATCAACCAGCGAAGTCTATGGCGATCCGCTTATTCATCCACAAACAGAAGATTACTGGGGAAATGTGAACCCAATAGGCATTCGCTCCTGTTACGACGAAGGAAAACGATGTGCAGAAAGTTTATTTGTGAATTACCACCAACAAAACGGTGTTGACATTCGCATCATCCGCATTTTCAATACCTATGGCCCTCGCATGAATCCAAATGACGGACGCGTTGTATCGAACTTTATTGTTCAGGCTTTAAAAGGAGAAGACATTACTGTTTTTGGTGACGGAAAGCAGACCCGAAGCTTCCAGTACGTAGATGATTTGGTTGAAGGCATGATTCGCATGATGAATAACGAAGACTTTGTTGGACCGGTTAACATTGGTAATCCAAATGAATTTACCATGCTGGAATTGGCACAAAACGTGATTGACCTAACCAATTCCAAGTCAAAACTGGTCTACCTGCCATTACCTGCCGATGATCCTTTGCAGCGACAACCCGACATTTCACTGGCTAAAGAAAAGCTGAACAACTGGGAGCCCACGGTTCAGTTGCGGGAAGGCCTGACACAAACGATTCAGTATTTTGATGACTTGTTGAAACAAGGAGACGCATAATATCATATTCATTCCAATCGACACAAAAGCTATATGAAAAAGAGAAAAGGTATAATATTAGCTGGCGGGTCAGGTACACGCCTCTACCCGATTACTAAAAGTATCTCCAAGCAAATCATACCGGTTTATAATAAACCAATGATTTACTATCCGCTTTCAGTATTGATGCTTTCTGGCATTCGGGAAATATTAATCATCAGCACACCACATGATTTACCTTTGTATAAAGAATTGTTTGGCGATGGTTCCGATCTAGGCCTGTCGCTTTCATATGCCGAGCAACCTTCACCGGATGGTTTGGCTCAAGCATTTATTATTGGTGAAGAGTTTATCGGTGATGACGATGTAGCTTTGGTATTAGGCGATAATATATTCTATGCCTTTGACTTCACCAAAACACTTACAGAAGCAGCACAAACAAATGATGGTGCGGTGGTATTTGGCTACTATGTAACTGATCCGGAACGATACGGTGTTGCAGAGTTTGATAAAGATGGGAAAGTACTTTCCTTAGAGGAAAAACCAGAGAAACCGAAAAGCCACTATGCCGTTACAGGATTATATTTCTACAGCAATGATGTGGTTCAAAAAGCCAAATCTTTAAAACCTTCGAAACGTGGTGAGTTGGAAATTACCGACCTCAATGTGCTATATTTAAATGAGCAGCGCTTAAAAATGTCGATTCTTGGCCGTGGCGCCGCCTGGCTGGATACTGGTACGCACGATAGTTTATTACAGGCCTCTAACTTTATTGCAACCATTGAAAACCGACAAGGACTAAAGGTTGCTTGTATTGAAGAAATAGCCTATACAAAAGGTTTCATCAACAAAGAACAACTCATTAAACTGGCCGAACCATTGAAGAAAAACGAATATGGGCAGTATTTGCTAAGAATTGTCAACGAAAACTGATAATTACACAAGATTATTATCGCTTTACTTTTAATTCGTAAAACATTTTACAAATACACTTATTATCTTTCTATATTTGTACGCTCATTATTTTATACAGTGAGTCAACCCAACAACAAACTGGTAGTATATGGAAATTATAACAACTGACATACCTAGCTTATTAATCATTAAACCGGAAGTTTTCAGTGACCCTAGAGGCTTCTTTTTAGAGGCTTATACTGAAAAGAGATATCAGGATGCTGGTATCAATTCTAAGTTTATTCAAGACAACATCTCCAAATCAACCTATGGTGTCATCAGGGGTTTACACTATCAATTAGCACCTTATTCGCAATCCAAACTGGTGCAAGTATTGGAAGGCAAAGTATTAGATGTTGCTGTTGATTTAAGAAAGAACTCCCCAACATTCGGCCAACATTTCTCGGTTGAATTATCAGCAGAAAACAAGTTACAGTTCTACATCCCACAAGGATTTGCACATGGTTTTTCAGTACTAAGCGAAAAAGCCCTTGTCTCTTATAAATGTGACAACTATTATAGTCAGGAAGCGGAGCGCGGCATTGCTTACAACGATGCTAAACTAAATATTGACTGGAAAATCCCTGCAGAAAAGGCAATTATTTCATCGAAGGACAGTATTCTTCCTGCTTTTGGCGAAGCAGAACACAACTTTGTATACGGTATATAATGAAGCAAATATTAGTTATCGGCTCTGAAGGACAGTTGGGTTCAGAAATAAAAGACAGATGCAAGAAAGTTGACAATGCACAATTTTCGTTTACATCACTTGAAACACTTGACGTCACTAACACAGAGGATTTAACAAAAACAATTAAGGCTGTAAACTACAGCTATATAATCAATTGCACTGCTTATACGGCTGTTGATAAAGCTGAAAGTGAAAAAGATCTGGCAATAAAGATTAACACAACAGCTGTTGAAAAAATAGGAGAAGCAGCGCAGGCAATCAACGCAAAAGTCATCCATATTTCTACCGATTACGTGTTTGATGGCAATAGTCATTTTCCGTATAAAGAGGATGCTGCAACGGCGCCTCAGTCGGTATATGGAGCCACAAAACTAAGCGGGGAAAAGCACTTGATGGAAAGCAATCCGAACTCAATTATTATCCGCACCTCATGGCTTTACTCGGCCAATGGAAATAATTTTGTAAAGACCATGATTCGCCTGGGGCAAGAACGAGAAGAACTCGGCGTTATCTTCGACCAGATAGGAACACCAACCTATGCCGGCGATCTGGCTGATGCGATATTACATATTATTGAATCAGACATGAGCAAATCTATTCCTTTTGTTCCTGGCATCTATCATTACAGCAACGAAGGCGTTGTCAGCTGGTATGATTTCACGCTTGCTATTTTGGAAAAAATGAACATATCTTGCAGGGTCAAACCAATTGAAACAAAAGATTATCCAACGCCTGCTCCAAGACCACATTATAGTGTTTTGAATAAGGCTAAGATTAAGGAAACCTACAATCTGGCAATTCCCTATTGGAGAGACAGTTTAGATATTTGCTTATCGAAAATAAAATAAATCTGATTATCTAACACACCACAAATATTATTGAAGATGCAAAATCAGGATGTATTAAATGCTGTTGTAAAAAAAGCCCAGGAGTGGCTTGACGGCAACTACGATGCTGAAACAAAAGCAGCCATCAAAGCAATGATGGACAAAGAAGATAAAACTGAACTAATCGACTCTTTTTATAAAGATTTAGAATTCGGTACCGGAGGCCTTCGCGGCATTATGGGTGCTGGTTCAAACCGCATGAATATATACACGGTTGGTGCAGCCACGCAAGGCTTGGCCAACTATTTACTGAAGAACTTTAGCGATGTAGAGCAAATTGGCGTTGTTATTGGCCACGATTGCCGTAACAACAGCCGCTTATTCTCTGAAGTGGTTGCTGACATTTTCAGTGCTAACGGTATTAAAGCGTATATATTTGAAGATTTACGACCAACACCAGAAATCTCATACGCCATTCGTCAGTTAGGTTGCCAAAGTGGTGTGATTATCACGGCATCACATAACCCAAAAGCATACAATGGCTACAAAGCTTATTGGAATGATGGAGCCCAGTTAACAGCGCCTCACGACACTAATGTCATTGATGAAGTAAACAAAATAGCTTCGATTGATGACATTCAATTTGAAGGCAACAAAGAGCTTATTGAAGTGCTTGGTGAAGACATGGATAACCAATATCTGGAACAGGTAAAAAGCCTTGTTTTAGACCAGGATTTAATTGACCGTAATAAAGACCTGAAAATTGTTTACTCACCCATACATGGTACAGGTGTTAAAATGATTCCAGCAGCGCTGCGCAAATGCGGTTTTGAAAATGTCATCAACGTTCCTGAACAAGATGTAGTGAGCGGTGAATTCCCAACAGTTGTTTCGCCCAACCCGGAAGAACCGGCTGCATTAGAGATGGCTTTAAATAAAGCAGAAGAAACCAATGCTGACATTGTGATGGCATCAGATCCTGACAGTGACCGTTTGGGTATAGCCGTTCGTAACGAAAAAGGCGAATTTGTACTGGTTAATGGTAACCAAACAGCAACTCTACTTACCTGGTACATACTGAAAAAATGGAAAGAGCTTGGAAAGTTAACCGGTAAGGAGTACATCGTTAAAACCATTGTTACTTCAGAGTTGATGAAGGAAATAGCGGTTAAAAACGGTATTGAATATTTTGATGTATACACGGGCTTCAAATGGATTGCCAAGGTGATTCGTGAGTTAGAAGGCGAGAAGAAATACATCTGCGGCGGTGAAGAATCATATGGTTTCTTACCTGGCGATTATGTGCGCGACAAAGATGCTGTAGCTGCCATCACTATTACTGCGGAAATCGCTGCCTGGGCTAAAGACAATGGCAAATCTCTATTCGATGTACTTCAGGATATTTACATGGAATATGGTTTCTCAAAAGAGAAGATGATTTACATTGTGCGCGAAGGTAAATCGGGCGCTGATGAAATCAAGCAACTGATGACCAACTTCCGTACAACTCCACCACAAACATTGGCGGGTGACAAAGTAAGCATCATCAAAGATTATTCGAAGTTGGATGCGTTCTATGTATTGAAAAACAAGCACGAGACCATTGACTTACCTGGCGAATCAAACGTTTTGCAGTTCTTTACTGAAAATGGGTATAAAGTTTCTGTTCGTCCATCGGGCACTGAACCTAAGATTAAATTCTATATGGAAGTAAAAGTACCTATGAATAGCAAGGAAGAGTTCTATCCGGCGAATGAAAAAGCCGATGCGATTATTGATGCCATTGCGAAAGATTTAGGTATTTAATACCTTTCATACAAAATAATTGTAGACCTTAAGGTTTTGAAAACCTTAAGGTCTTTTTGTTTCTACTCCTCAAAAAAATCATCTTTAAAATTAACCAGGTACACGCGTTCGGTTGCCCGCGTAATAGCCGTGTATAACCAACGAAAATAACCGGTTCCCATCTGTTCTTCAGGTATGTACCCCTGATCGATAAAAACAGCTTTCCATTGCCCACCCTGCGATTTATGACAAGTCATAGCATAGGCATATTTAACTTGTAACGCATTGTAATAAGGATTTTCCTTCACTTTTTCATACTTCTTGCGCTGCGATTTTTCCTCTTCATAATCCTCCATCACATTGCGAAAGAAGGCCTCCTGCTTCTCTTTTGAAAAGCCAGCGGTATCAGTATGTAAGGCATCCAAAATTATTTTCACATCAATCTCAAGATGCTCATAATCGGTTAAACGAAGGGTGACATTGGCAAAACGACGATCATACAATTCTTCGTAGCCGTTGATACGAACCACTTCAGCAATATCGCCATTGGCGATAAAATCAGCCTCTTTACTATCTTTTAGCCAGAAGTAATTGTTCTTCATGATGAGCAAGTGGTCAGTGACGGTCAACTCTTCCTCACGATACAGAATACTGCCGCGGATACCTTTATTAAAAAGATTGGCCCGTTTATTTGAGCGACACACCACAAGCGTTTCGTCTAAACCATAGTTTTCCTGGCACCAATTAAGTTCATCAATAAGTTCCTCCCCTGTTATACGCTTGAAATCAGGATAACCTGTGGCTTCTAATGCCGGGTATGTTGGTTCAAACAAACCTTCATCAAGCAAAAAACGCAACTTGGTGGCATTGTACAAAATACCACTATCCTCTTCCTGACGAACGACTTCACTTAAAAAATAATCACGTACCTGCATCCCCAAACTCTCGAGATACAACTTATCCAATGCCGGACTTTCGTCAAAGCCAACTGGCGGCAACTGGGCCACATCCCCAATTATAACAAGCTTACAGCGATTTTGAGCAAACACAAAGTTGAGCAAATCCTCTAACAGGCGCCCGCTGCCAAACATGGTATAATCTAAGCTATTGTTCGATATCATCGACGCCTCATCCACAATGAAAATGGCCTCTTTGGATTTGTTATAGTTTAAATTAAAAGACCCAAAATCATCATTCGACGACTGACGACGATAAATTAACTTGTGGATGGTATATGCTGGTTTTTGGGTATAAGAACTGAGTACCTTGGCCGCCCTACCTGTTGGTGCCATCAACTGACAGGGAATTTTTAGCTCTTCCAGCACATCGGTAAAGGCTTTCATTAAGGATGTTTTACCCGTACCGGCATATCCTTTTATTAAACACACCGAAGGCGATGATTCATCCATAACAAACTGCCCCAGTCCATCTATTAGCTGTTGCTGAGATGCTGTTGGTTCAAAGGCAAATTTCTGTCGTATTAAGCTTGATAAATGATTATTTAGCATTTTTAATATAGATAAGACGCAATAAAAATCGGTAGTTTGATTTTTTTTTTAAATTTGTGACTTCAAACTAAAACAAAAATCCGAAGATAATGAAAACAGTTATTCAGATTGTTCTGACTATTTTAATTATTGCGCTAGGATACTTCTGTGTTGAAAGTATTCAAAAACCGATTCGTTTTCAAGAGCAGCATGCTTTAAGAAAAGATGCTAACGTTGAAAAACTAATGTATACCAGAGATGCACAGGTAGCTTATAAATCTGTGTTTAATAAGTATACAGGTAGCTATGACACTTTAATTAATTTCATCTTGAATGACTCGCTTCCATTGGTTAAAAAAGAAGGTAGTTTAACTGATAGCATGCGAGCTGAAGGAATGACAGAGATTAAAGCGTTGGCTTTGGGAATTATTAGCCGTGATACCATTCGTGTTAGCGTAAAAGATTCTTTATTCCCAGCTGGATATCCTGTTGATTCATTAAAATACATTCCTTTCATTGAAGGAGGCAAAATGTATGAAATGGGCGCAGGTGTCGTAGTGACTGGTTCTGGTGTTAAAGTACAGGTGTTCGAAGCCAAAGTACATAACAACATTTACCTGGCTGGTCTTGAGCCACAAGAAATTATTAACCTTAACGATAAGACCGAGAAATTGGAAAGATATCCTGGCCTTAAAGTGGGTTCGTTAGAAGCAGCTAACAATAACGCAGGTAACTGGGAATAATTGTTTTATGACCAAGACATACGTTGTAGATCAGTCGTTTGACGCAAGTATTACAACATCTTATTTTTTGTCCATCCGATCATCATCGGGTGGACTTTCTTTTTGTGTACTCGACCCGGTTACCAATACTTACATTGCCTTTGCCAATATTCCGTTTATTGATACCAGCAAGGACAATATAAAAACGCAAGAAGTATTATTAAAAGAAGAGTTACTGCAGTTGCCATATAAAAAGGTGTTCTTCTTGTACGAATCGCCCAAAGCTACTCTGGTACCTTCAGCTTTGTACGATAGCAGCAAGCACAACGAATTGTTCAAACTAAACCATTCTGTTAGTGAAGAGCCATATGAATTGGTGGCTCAGAAAATTAAAATGGCCGATGCCTGGAATATCTGCAGTATTCCGCAATTTATGTATCACCTGGTTAAAACACAGTTCGACAGCATTGAGTTTTACCAACATTATTCACCATTTGTAGAATCTTGCTTAATTGCCAGTCAGCTGAAGAAACAGGAAGTGGTGATGCACATCGCCGTGCACGATACGTTTTTTGACTTACTGGTGATTAAAGATAGAAAAATGGTATTGTGCAATTCGTATGCCTATGCCAACGTGAATGACTTTCTGTATTTCGTCTTGTTCACTTTCGAGCAATTAAAGCTTGAAGCTGAAAACACCAATGTAATGGTTCATGGCTTGTCAGATAAACAGAATCCTCTTTATAAAGAGCTTAAAAATTATCTCCGCCAAGCCAAAATGGCCAATCCAACACCTCATTTTAAGTTTAGCAACCATATGCGGATTAAAGAAGGTGACAAGCTATTGTTCCATAATTTATTTAACCTGTCCATATGCGTATAATCAGTGGTTTATTAAAAGGAAGGCGTTTTTCGCCACCCAAAAGTTTCTCTGCTCGTCCTACAACCGACATAGCACGTGAAAGTTTATTTAATGTATTAAACAATCGCGTTGATTTTGAAGATTTGTCCGTATTAGACCTGTTTGGTGGAACCGGTAGTATCTCCTATGAATTTGCCTCGCGCGGCTGTGAAGCAATAACCACAGTAGAACTAAATTATAAGCATTTTAGCTTTATCAAATCAATGATTAAAGAGTTTCAGCTCGATAACTCGATCAGTGTTATTAAAGCTGATGTATTTAAATACCTTAAGAAGTGTAGTTTTAAATATGACCTGGTATTTGCCGATCCGCCATTCGATTTGAAGGACTTTGAAACGATTCCTGATCGCTTCTTTGAAAATAATCTATTAAAAGAAGATGGTGTTTTTATTCTGGAGCATTCCGATAAAAAGTCCTTTGACAATCACCCTCGTTTTAGTGAAGTAAAAAAATACGGCAAAGTACACTTTTCGTTTTTTTCATAGCCCTTATAAATCCTAATTTGACTTGAGCATCTGGTATTCAGCCGGCGAAAAATTGGTTCGTTTTTTAAACTCACGGTAAAAAGTAGTTCGTGAATTATAGCCAAAACGGGTAGCCAAATAATCAATTGAATAGCTACAACGGACATATTCATCACTATCAAAAAACGAAGTAGCTTCTTCAATCCGAAGATCATTAACCAACTCACGAACACTTTTCTGATAATGATTTTCAATAGCTTTAACTACATCTTCCCGTTCTTCATTAATCGACTCACTTATTAAACCAAGTGAACATTCGGGCTTTAAATAGGCTTTTGACTCAATCAGATAACGTGTAAGCTTCTTGTACAATGCTATATACTCTTGCTTATCGGTTACTTCTGTTAAATGCTCTACAGCTTCTGCTTCCGCTTTAATCTTCGCATGCTCGCTCTCCTCTTTTTTGCGTTGAAGCTGCTCCAAAACAATCACGAGCGCAACGCAAATTAAGGTTATAAGTAAAGTAATCACACTATAAGTGAGGGCATTATTGGCCATCTGGCATTGCATCACATAAGCGATACGATACGTATTATTCCCAAATTTAAACGTGGACCACTGACCAACATACCTGACTCCCTTGTAACTAAAAGGTATAGCCCGAGCCGGGTAGGAATTTTTATCGGGTGTTAGATTCAGAAAATATGTAACCAGGTCATTGTTCTTTAAACCAGGCTTCGCATTTTGCAATACCCCCGCCTTACTGGATATCCTCACATGCGTTTCATCATCGCTAAGCACAACAAAATTATATTTACTCATTGTTGCACTTAACTTACCCACCAAAGCCGGTAACGACACTTTTAAACTAATGGCATGTACCCTACTCTTCTTATCATTATTGGCCCTGTAAAGTGAAAATACCGATTCGTTTAATAAGGGTGAGTTATAAAAATGTGAAACAAATACTTTTTGACTGTTTACTTTTGATCGATGTACCCAGTCTTTTTCAAATTCATCAATTGTTAATTCTTTATACCAGGTATCATTAATAGCTATGGTCCCATTGCGAATTGTTAACCGTTGAAACCGGGCGATTCTGCGTTCAACATCTTTCAATTTGATTCTGAGATAATTATTATTCCCCACCTTAATTACCTTCACATGCGTTTCATTCTGGAGGTAAGCTTTAATGCCGTGCAACACGTCATATTCATTCATATAATCAACCCATAACTGGGTGAGCTTGTCATAATTAGTATCTACTGGCAAGGTAATGTCGCCCTGTGATAATTTTAGTAACGAGTAAATTGTTTGCGCTCCCCTCGACTCAAGCTCATCAAGTTTTAAAATAGCATCCTGCATCTCATGGTTGATGTGCTCAATCATTCGATCATTCGACTGCAAATTATCGTGAACAGATAAAGCTGAAACAACAATTAAAATGATACCAGAAATTAATAGGATCAAAACCTTAACCTTAATGCGCATATCTTTTGTAATAGTTCAAATAATAAAACAAAGCGCAAAAAAAGTAAACCTCCCTGACAATGAGCTATTCTGTGACTGTGCATCTGTTCATTTAAAAACGCTCATCTGCACATCACCCTAACACATAACACATATAACCCTCTCCCTCAAACCTAAACATCACATTCTATTTAAACACCAACATTTGAACAAACATTAAAATGCACTGCAAACAAACCAAAACACCTTAGCCGTTTAGCTAATTGGGCGTTTTTATACCTAAAAAATAGCGTGGGCTTTTCTAATCAGAAAGTCAGATAATACCGTTTACTAATCAAAATACAAATGGTATAACAACCGGCTTCTGCCCTATCCTGCTTATAGCTTGAAAAATCCGATCACATCCTGAAGGCTCTCTGCCTGGCTTGTCAGCTCCTCAGCATTGGAAGCCAACTCTTCAGCTACAGCTGCCCCTTGTTGGGTATTGGCATTTAGCTGCTGAATCGCACCATTAACCTGCTCCACACCATTATTTTGCTCATAACCAGCCGTCGCAATTTCCCTCACCAGGTGCGATGTCTTTTCAACCTCCGGCTTCATCTCGTTTAATAGCTGATTAGCCTGCTCTGTTTGCATGCGAGTGGAGTCGGCCATAACAATAATGTCATCGGCTGCACGTTTACTGTTCTCTGCAAGCTTTCTAACTTCGGCGGCCACAACTGCAAACCCTTTACCCATATCACCCGCTCGGGCGGCCTCAACAGCGGCATTCAATGCAAGAATATTTGTTTGAACAGCAATTTCATTAATCACCTTTACCTTCTCCGAAATATCATTCACAGCCGTATAACTTTTATTCGATACATCAGAAACGTTGGCAATTTTTGTAGATGATTCAGCGGCAATAGTAGATGTTTCATTGGCGTTGTCGGTATTACTCGCAACATTACCTGCTATCTCTTCCATGGTCGTTGATATCTCTTCTAATGAAGAAGCCTGTTCGGCTGAACCAGATGATAATTCTTCAGCCGAGCTGTTTAATTTACTACTTGCCTGCAACAGCAGACTGGCACCATTGCTGATGTCTGAAATAACATCGCGCAATTTCTCTGATAACTTTTTTAATGAGTTGTTCAACACGCCCAACTCATCTTTAGAATCAGTCGCTTCGATAGAAACACTAAGTTCCCCATTGGATAGACTTTCGAGCTCTTTGATTGCTTTTTCAAGCGGTTGACGCAACACCTTGTTGATATACATAAAGAGCAGCACCCCTACCAAAACATTTAATGGCGTTACAATATATTGAAAATAGCTGGCGCCATAGAATTCAATCGATTTGGTAAAAGCTACAAAAATAACGAAAGACACTGTTAACATACTAAAACGAAACATGATTGATTTCTTAAAAATCAATCGTAAGGCAATAATCGCTATCGGTATTGTTAAGAATGTCTTTAACATTTCAATCATTAAATCACTCATGTTTTCCCCTTTAAATATTACTTGTTTATTATCGTCACTATTCTAACAGAGTAATTAAACACTCTTTCCGAGAATGTCAATATATTTATTCCCCATGTACGGTATTATATCAACAAAAGTGTCCATTATTACTTACCCTTTACCTCTCCCTTAAGGTTCAATGACACTATAACGTTCCACCAATGCAAAGGTTTGTTAATAATCCCTAAATACTAGCATATTAAAACATGATTTTCAGCACGCACTAATCCCAATAAACACTTGAATATCTGAACTTAGTCGCTTTCCTGAACGATTAATAGGTTTGTTCAACAAGGCGAATAGCATTACTTGAACTTGTAAAGCTGACCATTATACCCAGCTCTCATTATGGCTGAAGAAGACTGATTCCTCAATAGTTAACTCATTATCTATCAAAGAGAAGATAAAATTTTTTAACTTTAAATTCAGATATTCGATATTATTGAGCCGCAATTCTAACGCTTTGAGAGCATAGGCACTCTCATCAAAATATAAAATTAGGCAATTATTTTTTTTATGGTCTGAAACTCAGCGGGTGTATAATTGGTTCTTTTCTTAAATTCCCGATAGAAAGTAGTACGCGAGTTAAAACCAAATTGCAAAGCTATCGAGTCCATTGAATAAATCATGGCATTACTGTCTGATTCTAGAAACTGAATAGCATCCTGAATACGATAGTCATTTATCTTTTCTTTTATCGTTTTGTTTTCAAAGTATTGAATAGCATTCTTTATGGATTCGCGATCAATTCCAATCTGCTCACTGATATGACCCAAACTATAATTAACATTCAGATAGGGTTGACCAGTACTTAAGTGTTTATTAATAGCCTCAACTATATCACTTTCGTTTTCACCATTCACATTAGCAACTTGTGTCATATCGTTATTCTCATGCTGAACGCCTATACTTTCTTCAATCAACCGCGGAGGAATCTCCATAGCTCCTTTTTTATACATAATCAGCAAAAGAATCAACACCATAAGCTCAAGACCAATAACGATAAGATAAATAATTTGCTCCATTGTAATTGGATTGACTCGACCAACAACTGCTAATTTATACTCCTGATTACCACTTGATATAAGCATCCATTGCCCCATATATTTAGTACCTTCACTGGTGTATTCCAAAGGGCTATCGGGGTAAAACTGTTTATGAAGCGTTTTGTCCAAAAATGTTTTGACTTCGGCTTGAGTAATCTTAAATGATTGATTTAAAACTCCATCTCCATTATCTAAAACCACATGCTGCTGCCCATCCGACAAAATAAACATATTCTCCGTATAACTACTTTGATAAACAAGCTGTGCTAACGGTTGTAAAGCAAATTTCACACTTATGATTTCTAAAACAGCATTCTCTGTTTTATTACGTTTTGATATTGACAGAACCGGTGTTTTTAATATTGGATCGTTGTAAAATCCAGAAGTAACCACGGGTTCATCTGTTATTCTTGATTGATACACCCAATCATTTTTTATTTCTTCGCTGGTAAAAGGTTGAAACCAGCTCTTTGTCACCGCGATTCCGTCAGCTTTGGAACTAATCTGCTGACAAAGAACTTCCTTCGCTGAGTGGGTATGAATCTTACGAAGGTATTTATTGTCTCCCAATCGAATAATTTTAACATACGTGTCATTTCTAAGCTGTCCCTTGATACCATATACAACATCATATTCTTCGATAAAACCCATCCACATCCAGGTTATATTATCCATATAACGATCTTGATCCTCTATTTCGAACTTGGCAATGCTTTTTAATATGGCGGTCTGAGCCAACTCTGCCCTTTCCTTAATATCTTCTAATCGACTAGTAACCAGTAGTAGGTCAGCCTTCATTTGCTTATTCTGTTCATCTAGCGAATGCCCGCTAAACTGATAAACAAGGAATGACGCAACAATTAAAATACTTGTTAAACCAATTAACAATTTAAGATATTGACGCTGCCGGCTCATTTTCTCATTGCACTCAGGTGTCTGCATATCATCACTTATTAATGTCAATTAAACTCTAGTATTAGCCATATAAAACTGGCGTATTCTTCAGCAACTTACCTAAAAATTGAGTAGCTCCATTGTGTTGCCCGCTTGCCCAATCAATTATCAAGCCAAACTCTTTCTTCACCACAGAAACGGACATATCTCCTTGTTTTTATGGTCTTTATCACACTCCAACAGACATGTTCATCTTTCCATTTGTTCATATGCCCGCATGCCCTTAGAGAATACCAAATTCATAGAACAAGCCACTCTATTTTTGCGCTGTAAAATCATTAATGACTTATTGCATAAACTCTAAAATGTCAAAAAGAAAATACAGCGCACCAAGCATAACAGTACATCATATGGATAGAACCATTTCTATGGCCATGTCATCACTGCCTGATCCAGGCGATGGCGAACCAGAGCTTCCAGGCGGAGCTACCACACCGCCTACAAGAATATTTAAGCAAAATACATTTGTTGAAGTCAATCCGTTTGAATCATCACCTTTTAATTAAAATAGAATCCATGAACCCCTCTTCCAATTTAACTCTGCATTCCTCGACTGACCGGAATCGAATTGTGAAGAGCGTTCACCCTAAGCAAATAGCCATCACCATCATGAAAAGGTTAAATACATACCTGTTAATCTTTACACTACTTAGCTCTTCATTTGTGCTGACAGCAGGCAACAAAGCCAGCCACACCTCGCTGTACACCATAGATTTTAAAAAGACCACCCTTACAGATTTAACAACGAATGGCTGGACTTTCTTCTCCATCAGTCTACCCGAAGGGCAAGAGCCGGAAAGCTTGCCTGCTATTACCAACCAAGGCCTTCGTCTGTCGCCCTACGAGTCAACATCACCTTTATTCACACCTAACCAGGGTAACCCTATTTCGGAAGCCTACAGTGAAATAACCATCAGTATACGTTACCGGCTCAGTAAAAAAAACATTGGCTACGACGACTACCTGAAAATATACCTGGATAACACGATTCCTCAATCAGCTTTAAGTAAAACCAAGATATTGCACGATGAAAAGGCTCAAAACGGTTGGAAAACCTTTGTTTATACCTTAACAGAAGCTCAGTTAAATAGCACGGCAATAAGTCTGCAGTTTTATACCGGATCGTTTTTACCCAATATTGAAATTAAAAGCATTGAAATATCAGGTTTACCTGCTGACGAAACACCGATACTATCTGCAGCTTTCACTGCCGAAAGCCAGTATCTGGCAACCGGCGACACACTGCGCTTAATCGACCTTAGCGACGGATATCCTACCACCTGGCATTGGACTATCAACAATGTAACCACAGGTTCTGATCCTATTTATTCCAGCAGTAGTCAACCGACTATTCCTTTAACCGAGGATGGCTTTTATGATGTCACACTTGAGATAGAAGATGCCACTACTTCGAGTTTTAGTAGTCAAGGCCACTACATCACTGTTGGCTGCCCTTCTTACGCCGAGAACATCACAGACGGTTATATAGCTGGTGTTACGCTTATGCAGGGCGAAACAGAAATATTCAGTCAAACTTCTGGTGCTGAGACAAGTGCCTTTTATAACCTTTCGTCATCGGCAGTTATAACACCTGAGGAAGAACTTACCTTAGCAATAGAATTGGCAGAACTAAGTAATGATGAAGGCGGACTATTTGCTGACAGCGTTTTGGTTCGTGTGTGGTTCGGTTATTACTCCAACACCTCTGAATTCACAGATAACTACCTGGATATTCCTATAGAAGTAGTCGGAACCAGCGGCTCAGGCACCATCACATTTAACACCCTAGCAACGAGTGCCCCGGGTAAATTTATCATGCGTCTTAAATTATCGAATACCACAGGCGACCTGGATAATGCCTGTAGTAAGGTAGCCAATGGCGAAGTTGAAACCTATGCACTAACAGCTGAACACAGCGCCATTACCAACTATCTGGGCAATTCATTAGTGTTTAACGGAGGGTATTTACAGGTCGGCGATGGCGTTTCAGCTGAAAATGGCATCTATAAATCCCCCCAGTCGGAGTTTACAATTGGGGGATGGGTTAAAAGAACCAGTTTAGGCGATTTCTCACTGTTTTCGCAAGGAAGCGGCGACAATGATGCTGACAAAAGTTTTGAGCTAAGAATGGTTGATCAGCAAATTGAGGTGCTCATAGACGGCAATATCATTATCAATACAGCAGCTCGCGATACGAAGCACAAACAGGCATGGAGCCATGTATCGGTAGTGGGGACTGGTTCTGAAATACAACTCTTTATCGCCAATCGCTTAATTAGTAGTGCTTCCCTCGAAGGTCCGTATTTCATAAATAGTGCCACTGATACGTACACCCGCATTGGCGACAGTGCCTTCAGGGGCGAACTGGAAGGCACCCGCTTTTGGTCTGTGGCACGTACAGCCGAACAATTAAAAGAAGGCATCTACAATACGATTGACACTAACAGTGAAGGGCTATTGGTTTACTACCAATATAATTACGGCACGCTAACGGGGCAATCGTTGATTCATGACTGGCACGGACATCAACATGCAACCATACATGGTGATCTTGGGGTAACAAAATCGTTTGCTCCTTTTTTATTTAAACCAGGAGAAACAGTACTAAAATCAACAACTAGTAATGAGACTGTGGCCGACATTTTTGATCCGGCCAACTGGAGCTGGCATCCGGCCGAGCTACCCAATAAAGATAGTAAAGTGGTGATTAATAATGATACCAGAATGGTGATTAACACGGACGGCCAGCCTTTGACTGTTTCTTCGCTTGAAGTATCGCGTGGCAGCAAAGTGTACATCGCCGAAGGTTCATCACTGGACGTCAGGGACAGCATCATTTTCCGAACCACCTATGAAAAACCCAGCTCCTTCTTAGGCTTTGACAAACTCAGTAATATTGATGTCGATGTTTATGTAGAGTACTTATTAACCACCGATCGTAACTGGTACCTTGGAGTCATTGGCGATAATGTGAAATTCGCTGATTTGAATGGCACCATGTATACGGATGATACGGAAACACAGTGGGATTACTACGTCTATAGCTGGCTCCCGGCAACAGGATGGGTTTTATTAACGGATGACCAACAAACCATTGAACCTCTTAAAGGTTACTTGTTTCATACAGCGGTTGATGAGCCGCATCTATTTTATAATGGACGAGTTAGTTACGAGCAAAGTCAATCCACGGTGCTTAGCGAGCGTGGCTACCATCTGGTATCCAATCCTTTTTGGTCCTATTTAAGCCTTTCAGAAATGGTGAATGAAGAACATGCCGGCTCGGCCAACTTCACCAATGGCACTTTTAATCAATCGTTTACCTTATGGACCACCATTGATAATGCCCGTGTGTATGCCCATTATGATGCAGCCAACGGCATTGCCAGTCCGGAAAACAGCCTTGATGAAAAAGGACTGTTAGCGCCAGGGCAAGCCTTTTTCCTTTACAACAATGGCACAAATGCCACCTTCGAAATCGACAGACGCATGCTGGCTGAACCTGAAGGCACCAACCCCTCATTGAAGTCGACCACCAAAACAAGTAACCAGGTCTTGCGCATCAGGGTGAGCAATGAGCACAGTACCTATGATGCCGCTGTAGCACTTCGCAACAACGGCTCATTCACTAAAACAAAGCAAGATACAGAACTACGCAAAGCCAAAGGAAAAACCCCGATGGTATATACCATTAAAAATGATGATGATAACGTTCGTTACGATTTAGCCATCAACATTTTGCCCGATGACTTTGAACGCCTCGTCATACCTATTGGCATTGACATCTATGCCGATGGAGTGGGCACCCAGACATTAGAACTATCCGGTCTTGAGGCATTGGAGAACATAACAGCGACAATTGTAACGCCCGATGGACAAACATACACAGCTAAGGAAGCTCATTCGATAGAAATATATATGCCAGAAGCAGGTACCATTGAAGGCTATCAGCTGGTTCTTGAAAGAGTCACTACTTCAATTAATGCGCCGGAAAGTGAGGACTGTCCATATATTGTTAATAGCAGTAATGGCCGCATATTCATTACGGCGAAAGACTATCGTGAGCCTTACACTATTAATATTACAACGGTTAATGGCACAACGCTATTAAAACAAACTATTAATACCAATCAATACGTTTTTACAGCCCCTTCATCAGGCCTGTATATTGTTTCAATTAATAGCCACAACACCCAGTATTCAGTAAAAACAATTGTAACTAAAAATTAAGCGTTATGAAACTAGCTATTCAAACCGCAATATCCCTGTTTTTTTCATTTGTGATGCTCAATAGCTATGCACAAACAAGTGAAGAGATTTGTCAGATGACAAGCCAGAAAAAAGCAGGAGACACGTTTGATATTTTCATTAAAGCATCGCAACCTACAACTGTCATAATCGATTTTGGAGATAATACCAATCAATCGTATTTGATAGGAACGGATTACACAAGCATTAACGGTCAAATAGGTCAGACGCAAACGGTTACCATTAAAGGTGAGCCTGCTAATATTACCGGCCTTATTGCCAACAACAACCTACTTTATGACATTGACCTTAGCGCTCTTACCAACCTTGAGGAATTGTATTGTGGTAAGAACAAGCTTTTAAACATCAACACAAGCACTAATAAAAAATTGGTGACACTGGATGCAACCAACAATATGCTCTTAGACGTAGACCTGAGAAACAATATGAACTTAAAAGATTTGTGGCTAACTAACAATGAGTTAAGTAACATTGACATCAACAATAATAAAGAACTACAAATACTACACATCGCTGAAAACAACTTATCGGAGTTATCGATTAGCAACAATACCGAACTTCAACAAGTTTATTGTAATCGTAACAAAATCAGCCAGCTCGACATTAGTAAAAACAAACGCCTTCATGCCCTTAATTGCAAAAGTAACCTACTGGAAGATTTGGAAATAAGTGCCAATAAGGAACTTATTTACCTGGCCTTCTGCTTTAACAGGGTAACCGTATTTAATGTTAATGACAATCCCAATTTAGCCGATGTTTGGTGCGCCGGCAATCAGCTGGAGGTGTTAAACCTTAAAAATTGCGACAAGCTCAATAACTTAGTTTGCCCAAAAAATAAACTAACCCCTTCGAGCCTTTCTCTACCGGATGCTATGCTTTCGGAGCTATACTTTATGGATCAGGATTTCATTAATATACAACAGGTAATCGCCATTGATGATTTTATGGATCTGCACACCTATGGCATCCCCAATCATGATAAACTTAGGATGGTCTGGAAAACTACAGATAATCAGGTCTTAGTGCAAGGTATCGATTATACGAGCAAAGAAGGCAGAGTTCGCTTTATCAGAGAGCAAAACGCTAAGGTATACTGTGAGATTACACATAGCGACTATAATAATATGTTGCTGCAAACAACAACAATACGAATAGCCAATTTCGACAATCCAATACGAATGTAAACCGATAACTTATTGGCATCGCTTATAAATAAAGGTTAAGATGAATCTACTTATTCCCATTTCAATTGAATCAAATTTGGCAGAAAACATTTGCTCACGGTAACTATACAATGGAGCAGTCTATTAACCAAAATTAGATAACACTTGAAAATTATTACCATATGTCAGAAGAGATTAAAAAGGACTTTATCCATTTGTTTGCTTTCCTATCAGAACACCGCTCTGTTATTGAACGAGAACAGCAACGTACTCATCAATTATTGGCTAAAATGCCACCTGAAATTAAAAACCCACATCTGGAGATAAATAATTTATACAGCGGCATGATTTATATGCTGGATCGACTAAATAAAAAAGTAGAATAGAACCAACCTGATTGGCGGATGATGTATGATATTGATTAGAATTCCCTGGTATATTTCCTTTACATCGATTATACACTTGCTCACATATGAGTAAGTGTATAATTATCTTACTACACTCGCCTAATAATAACGCAAATTAGAGTATGAAAATAGCCACAACCGCATTACAACAAACAGAGTTAATATTATTAAGACTTAACTTTATCCATTCGTTTCTGGAAAGAACGTACGAAAAAAATGACTACCTATCCATACCGCTTGGAGAGGACCATCAGAAACAAATGCTGGAAAGTTGTAGCAGAGATATTTATTACTTTTTCACCCATATTTTTCATTCAACTTCTGAAGCTCACAAACTGCTTGGTTTATTCGTTAAATGCCGCGCTAATCTTTGTGCATTTTACATTCAGTTGAGCGAAGAAAATCAAGCTAAACTGTTAAATTTCGATTTGTTTGAGCTGAGTCAAAAAGTTCGATAGACAAGTAAACAAAGCTTATTATTGCTCTGATACGATAAGAGGCCGCCCTTCAAAGGACAGCCTCTTTTATATTTCCATCGTCCACCACCCAGGTTCTGAACGTCACAACTTCAAGCCTCTTATTCTATCTCCCAGGGTATTAATTTCGATTGATAAAAGTCAACCCCTTTATTTTTTAGGCGTTTCCCGTGCACTGCCAAACGCTTTTTATAGCTTTCCCAATCACGTTTTTCAGGCAAAGACCATCCCAGCTCGGCATGGCCGATTAAGCGCGGAAATACCAGATACTCTATATCATCCATTGTTTCAACGGTCTCAGTCCAAAGCGGAGACTCCAGACCCAAAATATCTTCTTTATCAATTCCTTCAACAAGTTTCTCAGGATCCCAGTTATAAGCCTGATCTACTTCAATCAGTGCCGCCCAATCCAAACCAATGTGCGTCGTAGAATCATATTTCATATCCAGATACATACGCTTGGATGGCGAAAGCAGCACTTTAGCTCCTTTCTCAACGCCCATCACAGCATTTTTATCTTTGGCCCAATACTGAACCACATCAGCTGCATCAATAGCAGCATGTGCCATCTCATCCCAGCCTACCATTGTTTTATTGTACTTTTTCACGATGGCTTTAGTACGATTGATAAAATACACGTAATCATCTTCTTTAGTCACGTGCGATTCATCTCCCCCAATATGAATGTATGGTCCTTCGGTAATGGCCGACAACTCACGAATGACATCATCCACAAATTGATAGGTCACTTCCTTGCGAGTTGCCAATGTGCTAAAACCAACTTTTGTTCCGGTATACAGCTCTGCTTTCTTTTTCGTGCCGTTTAACTCGGGATAAGCAACAACAGCAGCATTGGTGTGTCCCGGCATATCAATTTCAGGAACCACCGTAACAAATCGTTCCTTGGCGTAAGCCACAATCTCCTTAAACTGCTCTTGCGTATAAAATCCACCTTCTCCCCCGCCAACTTGTGTTTGGGCGCCAACGGAAGTTAGTTTGGGCCATGACTTAATTTCAATACGCCAGCCCTGATCATCTGTTAAATGCAGATGTAATACATTTATTTTATAATTAGCGGCTAAATCAATCACTCGTTTGACGTCTTCCACACCAAAGAAATGACGCGACACATCCAGCATGACGCCACGATACTCGTATTGCGGATAATCAACAATACTCCCCGTTGGAATTATCCATGCTGTTGTTTCACCTTCATGCTTAACAATAGTCTGATCGATTGTTTGTATACCTCTGAAAATGCCTGCCGGATTAGCAGCTTTCAACACTAATACTTTCTCATTAATCGTTAATGCATAAGCTTCTTCAGCAACATTTACCTCTGCATCAATGGCCAGGTAAATTCCTTTTGAAGGCGCATTTTTACTTAATTCTACATTAAACTCCAGACCGGTTAGTGAAGCCATTTGTTCGGACAGCAAGGTACCCAGCCCTTTCAAATCATCATTTTGTACATAAACAGTTGTTCCTTCGTCTAATAATAAAGAGCTTCCACTTGAATTCAGTTCAACCGGTGCAGGAATCAGACTTACACTTGAAAGGTTAGCAGGAATGGGTTTATGACAAGATACCCCCAATTGCATGAGCAGCCCCATCGATAGCGCCGCCATTGTTTTTTTAATCATCGTAACTAATTTAAGTTAAAGGTTTTCTCTCAATGCATTTCGAAATGCTTCTCAAATATATAAAAACCCTTGTGATACCTTTCGTTTTGAAACGATTTTTAGTGAAATTTTTAAAGAAGTGGAAGGTAATCGATATACTCTTACGTGCGGAGATTCTTTATTTTGACACCCAATAGTAACCGTGTAGATTTTCAGCAGATGACACTGGCATAGTGCTTATAGTTATCAGCTGAGTTTATGGACAGTTTAACAATTTATCTGGAATCATCCAAGCACCAGCGCAATACTAACGCCAATAAATGTGCCGATAACATACCCAAGAATACCTACCAGAATGGCTGGCGTCACCATACGTTTTTGCCCCAAAGAAGCTGCCATAGGTGCCGCTACTGATGGCCCCATAATATTGGCTGCTGAAGAAACAATGACTTCATAAACATTGAGTTTAAATAAACGCGCCAGTCCCATCAAAAAGATAAAATGGAAGAACATAATCACCAGATAGAACAATAACAAGGATGGTCCTACTTTTAATACTTCATATATGTTAGTTGAAGCCCCGATAACCGCCAGAAAAGCATACATCATCCATAATCCAAGGGTAAAAGCGGTGTTTTCCAAAGGTTTCAATCGCGATGGAATGCTATTAGCAACCACCAACGAAAGTACCGTAATCAAAAGGATACTTAGATTTAAATCAGTATTGAACAGGCTCTGAACGTAAGGTGATAACCATTCACCAGCAGCCGCTATACCAATGGCTAAAAACAACGAAATAGCAATGCGTTCCATCGTAACCGGACTACCTTTATCTTCAATAGATTCGACGTCTTTACTTACTTTCTCTTTTTTATACCAGAATCGATTTAAAAAAGTCAATGCCGGCACCAGGAATAAAAACAAAACGTAAAGGTTAGCCACAAAGTTATCAACAGCAATGGTGGCTGAGAAATAGGGATTCGTGCTAAAATTGAGCGTTTCACCTGTGGCAACGAAGTTAATACTTCCTCCAACAAGCGTTGCTGCAATAACACCAGCTGTATTACCCCCATCTTCGCCCAAATCAATAAAACTAAAAGCGATAAAGCAGCCCAACACCACACCGATGGCTCCAATCACAAAGGCCAGCAATAATTTTCCGCTCTCCTTAATAATCTTTACAATATTGGAACTGAACAATAGCAAAGGGATAGAGATGGGAATAAAATAATCGAAAACCATATCATAAACCGGCACAGATACGCCTGTACCAGAGCCAACCGGCACAAAACCAATCATGGCCAGTATAGACATGGATATCATGGTCACCAATATACCCGATACTTTTCCAAACCATTTCTTATGCTCCGACCAGATACCAAATGCAGCTGCTGCTACAACCATGGTTAATACTAAAAAATGTTGATTGGCGTGTATGATTGAGTTCATTATATGTCTATTTGATGATTTGTTTATTTGGTAATTTGATATTTACAGTTTGGTTATTATCAAAAGCTTTTAGCTACTAGCCGCTAGCTATTAGCAATTGGCAGCTTGGTTATAAATTAAGTCCGAAGCCCCAATCCGGAGTCCGTAATCAGTTTTACATTTCAACAATTCTACAGTTTTTCAGTTTCTCACAACTCATCGCTCATTTCTCACCTCTGTCTTTTTCCAATTTTATTGACTAAACAAAACCAACTGCTCTTCTCCTACGCATAAAATCTCGGATGGGGCATAACGATTGGTTGGCAATATATTGTATTGATTGGCTAAATGCTCAAAGGCTTTCATGGCAATATCAACCCGGTTATTATCAGCCGAAATATGCGACAGAAAAATAGTTTTTAATTTTGGGTTTTCTACTTGTTCCACCAATTCAACCGCCTGCTTATTACTCAAATGGCCATGATCCGATTTAACGCGCTGCTTTAAATAATAAGGATACGGCCCTTCTTCCAATAATTGTTCATCATAGTTGCTTTCTAAAAACACAATATTACATTGGCTAAGGTGCTGCTTTGTATTGTCGCATGCCAGTCCAATATCGGTCATAACACCAATGTTCTGACCTTCCACTTCCACTCTAAAACTTGTGGGATCAATCGCATCGTGCTGTTTTGAAAAGGAATGAATGGTGAACGCTCCAACTTTCACTGAATCACCGGCCGTAAATACATGTGCTGTCTTCGGGTGATAATTACGATGTGCTTTTTGTAAAGTATCTCGTGTTAAATAAGCATCAATGTCATGCATATCACATAAAACGCGTAAGCCTTTGATATGATCACTGTGCTCATGCGAGATAAACACCGCTTTTACCTTAGAAATATCCAGGCGCAACTCTTTCATACGCTTCATCACCTGACGACGTGATATACCCGCATCTACCAGAATCGCTTCCTTCTCTGTTCCAATATAATAACAATTACCATTACTGCCTGAGGCAATGGCACAAACTTTAATCATTCTAAAAAGCTTATAGCTGATAGCCGCTAGCTATTTACAGCTTGGTTAATTTATTTAGTCCGAAGTACAAAGTCCGGAATCAGTTTTCAATTCCACTGTTCAGCAGTTCGACAATTCTCATACTATCTACATCACAAAAAAACGTTCCTCTTCCCTGCCCTCAGCATATTGCTCCAACAAAGCCATTGCTTCATCTAATGCGGCATTGATGGGTTCTTTACCTTCAAATCCAATAATAATCATCAGAAACTGTATGGTATCATCCGTTACCATCGTTCGCGTTGAGTCGCTGGTTGGGTTACCAAAAGCCCCTTTAGCATCACGGAATATGGGTAATTTTTCAATATTCACATCACCACGACCAATGCCTTGGTAGGGTTCATTCTCCTTCCCAATGCCCATGCTCACCTCTCCCTCAATAGCCTTGTAGTTATAGCCACAAATTGAAAAGCCGGTTTTGACAGAAATCAGATTCAAAATGTCCACCACATTATTGATGTGGTACAAGCCTTTACCATTGGCCACACGCCGCAATAGTGCTTCAGCGGCCGGACGATAACGGTTCGGGTCTTTCCCCAAAGTTCGATAGGCGTTTTTATTGGCTTTCACGGTTGACAGCTCACGTATCGATTCCGGAGTATGCATTGTCTCCAACTTCTTCACCTCATCATCCAATAAGGCTAATAACTCAGGCTGAGGCGCATTCACTTTGACGTCAACAATAAATCCACCCAACAGCAGGTGAGGCAGCTTTTCTTTAAGAATAGATTCAATATGGATAGTCATAATTCGATTTTGATGGAGCAAAATAAGTCATTTTTGTGCACATACCCTTGATGAATATGTCCTTTCTTCGGAATCAATCCTATCTATGTTCGATCTTTGCTTGTACCTCCGACATACCAGCTTCGTACCATATTCAGCACTTGTTTGACAGTTGTTCGGCACTCCTTCGGCCATTGTTCGCTAGGCGCGTGGGCCAATAAAGTAACGAAGTACTTCCGAAGAAATAGCGATTATGATACGATGTTGGTACGATTCTGACATGAAGAAGGCCCGAATTGAAGTAAAAAAAGCATCGTATCGAGCAAAAACAGCTTCATTTCTTTAAAAACACATGAATTTCCTAACGTTTGAGTTGATAGGAACCTACCACCAGAACAACATTCAGCCTCACACAACCCTACCTATCAATTATTTAACAAATACACCAATCACAATACAATCACTGTCATTTCCCTGTGTGAAAAATTGCATTACTTTAGCCGGAAATATTAAGCATATGTCAAGACCTCAAACGATAAAAGCTGTTTTTTTCGACATGGATGGTGTGTTATACGATTCGATGCCCAACCATGAATACACCTGGATTCATAGCCTTAAGGAATATGGCATTGATTTTCCTGCCGAGGAAGCCTATATGAACGAAGGACGAACCGGATTTTCAACCATCCGCATTGCTTTTGAAAAGTACCTGAACAGATTACCTAGTCGCGAAGAGGAAGAAGCGGTGTATGCTTTGAAAACAAAATTGATGAGTGAGCGTCCTAAGGCCCCCATTTTGCCGATGATGCAGGAATTGTTGACTCAGCTTCGGGAGAAAAACATCCAGGTCTTTGTGGTCACCGGTTCGCGCCAACCGTCTTTGGTTGAAAAATTAAGCACGCACTTTGGCGTTGCAGCATCCAATATTATCAGCGGTGCCGATGTCAAGCAAGGCAAACCGCACCCCGAGCCCTACCTGATCGCCTGGCAGCGTTCGGGGCTGAAAAAGGAAGAGTGCATGGTGGTTGAAAATGCACCTATGGGGGTTGAATCGGCTAAAGCAGCTGGTATATTTACCATCGCTGTAAATACAGGCAAACTGGCTGACAAGGTATTACTTGATGCCGGTGCTGATGAATTGTTAGGTAGTACAAAAGCATTATTTAATTCTTTTAGCTTTTAACAAATGGATGACTTGACAATAAAGACAAAGCTACTGGAAGAGCTTAATCGAATTATTGATGAAAAAATCAATACCATCAAATCCAGTATTTCGGACATCTCCGACTCCATGAAAAACGATACAAAAAGCAGTGCTGGCGATAAGTTTGAAACAGGTCGGGAGATGATGCAAATAGAGCTGAGCAAACAGCAAGTGCAATTGAAGAAGCAGCTACAATTAAAAAAAGATTTAGAACTGATAAAGCTCAACAAAAGCTATACTTCTATCGAATTCGGAAGCCTGGTACATACCAATAAAGGCCTTTACTTGATGGCTATTGCCCATGGCAAAGTTACGATTGATTCCAGGGATTACTATGTATTGTCGATGGCATCGCCTATTGGTCAACAGCTAAAAGGTAAAAAGACGGGTGATGAAATTAACTTCAACAATCAGCTGATTAAAGTGTTAGATATCCAATAAAAACCTCTATAATAGGCAACTATATTATCCCAAACAGGAAGAACAATCACCTGTTTATTGACTTGAGCGGTCGTTTCCATTCCGACGATGACAGTGGTATCAGGAAGTATATACAAATATACCGCCCCGACGTGAAACTGAAAACAACCACCAAACATCTCACATCATATATCCTAACACCAATTCATAAATCCTTTGTATATTCGAACAAAACTAAATTAATGTCAGATATCTCAATCATAGAGAAACTAAACAAAAAGCTGCCACGCCCCCTTAAAGAACTAAAAAAGATAAGCTGGATAACCAAAGGCTATGTTCTGAATGATAAGCAACAGTTGACCCATCTAAGCATATTTAAATGTCGCCTCAATGGTGAAATACCTGAAGAAGTGTTTCAACTTCAGCACCTGGCTTACCTGGATATCAGAGAAAACAGCATCACAGAAATACCCGTACAGATTAAAAACCTAAAGCAATTACGCTACCTGGACATTCGTATCAATGCCATTAACAAGCTTCCTGCATCTTTTGCCGAGCTTTCAAAACTGGAACGGCTTTACCTCGGACAGAACCATTTTACGAGTATTCCTCAAGAGGTAGAAGGTTTATCAGGCCTGAACCTGATTGACTTTAGTGAGAACAGTATTTCTAAAGGATGTGAATCATTATTGAAAGCCGAACAGCTTAAAAATATTTACCTTAACAACAACCAACTCACCAGCTTTCCATTTGAAATGCTTACCGCCAATCAACTGGATGAATTGGTTTTACTTGATAACCCCTTAGACGAATACAGCGGAACAACCCGCGATAAAATAGGCCGCCTGGTATTATAAGGACCTGACGTATAAAACTGTAGCAGAGTCGCGATGATTGTCTGTCCGATAGAACGATACTATCGCGAGGCAAAAATTTACATGACCAAAGACCTAAAGCCTCTGCCAGGCATTATAGGCGTATTGGAAGTATTAGTTTATTTTAGGTAAACAAAATCGAGTATAAAAGAAGATAGGCTATATTTAGTATATTGCACAAACAGATGCATTGCACGAGTTTTAGAGCGTCTGGCAACGGGGAGGGGTCAAGGCTCAGGATATACTTCTTGCTACGCTACTTTATGCTTACCGAATAGAACTTCACACGCTCAGTCTTTCCCCTTAATGGTAAATCACTAAGTAAATGGAACTGAAAGTTATTATCCCCATTAAAATGGTCAAGCACATGCTGTGATATTATCATGTCCGTGTTAAATTCATTACACTTTTTCTCCAAACGAGCAGCTGTATTTAAAACATCTCCATGAAACGCTATCTCACGCTTAATATCTCCTATCTCTGTCAACGTCACAATGCCTGCATCCATGCCCGCTTTGTAGCTTGGTACTTCACCATATTTTGAAAGGAAATAAGCATTTCGTTGCTTAAGTATACTACAATAGTCAAGAAATAAGTGAATACAATTGAGTTCCTTAATTCCTTCGTTTAGGTTCCAATAGAGGATAACCTCATCTCCAACATACTGATATATTCTTGCTTTATACTTCTGAACTACGGGTGTTAATTCATGAACGCACTCCTTAATAAATTGGCTATAATTCTTATGACCGAGTTTTTCTGCAATTCTTGTTGAATCTTTTAAATCCAGAAATAGGAACATTAACTCTTCAGTCTTAGGGTGATAGTATTTGCCCGTTAGCAAATCGATAAATGTTCTGGAACCAAACCTCTGACTAATGGTAATTATCGAATTAAAAAGAAGTATAAAAAAGCCCCAATAAACAAGAAAAGAAGCTATCAACCTAAAAGATAAGAATTTATTCCTGGTCTCTTCCAGCAACTCACGTTCAAGTAAACCAAATGTTTCAAACACCTTAAATATTACCATGCCAACAATCAACAGGGCAAGAATATATAACGCGCTTCTCAGCAAAATATTAAATGCGAAACTTCGTTTTCGTATGACCTTTTTTTCAGTCAGCCTATTAATGAAAATAAAAAGGGTACCAAACAAGACGGAAGTAAAAACAATCTCCAGATGCCATGCATTCGAACGAAAGTAATTTTTTAAAGCTCCCTCTTCTATAAAATCTTTCAGCCCTAAATATGAAAACAGAGCATACAGATAGAAAAAGAAAGTAAATGCACCGACTGTCAATAACCACTCCTTCAGTTTGAGCTTCATAGTTTGTTATTTGTCTTACGATAAATCCATATCAAATATACGAGATTACTAATTTCTGAATGATTACTATTCTAAACAAATACGCACCAATCGAATCAGCTAAACGATAAGCTTATTATGAGTATTAATAGATTATGGCAATTAAAAAAGCCGGTTACATTGCTGCAACCGGCTGTACATATTATTGTTGTTGATTGTGTGAGCTTAACTCATATAAGTTACGCGGTTAATTTCGGCTGGCCAAAATCTCTTCTGTCGCCGCTCGTCCGGCGCGTAAAGCATTGATATTTGATTCTACAACAGCGTCGCCTTTACGACCAAAAATCTTACGCAACCCTTCTTCCAAGGCGTTAAAATCTATATCGATAAAAGGAGAAGCTGCACCTAACATCACTATATTTGAAGAACGCTTAGTGGCTACTTCAGCAGCAATCTTATCGGCATCAATCGCAATATGATTTGGCTGATCGGCCACTTTAGCCATTATTTCATCCATCTCAGGATAATTAGGAATGTTGATAAATGGTGTTGTATTGGTTACCAACCATCCCTTTTTAGATAGATAAGGTAAGTAGCGTAACGACTCCATAGGCTCTACTGACAAGATGATATCTGCCTTACCCCGTGGGATCAAATCCGAAGCAATCGGCTTACTACTTACACGAAGGTGAGACTGTACATCACCACCACGCTGACTCATACCATGAACCTCGGCCTGCTTTAGGTGCAAATCTTTATCCACAGCAGCCATACCAATTGTTGCAGCGATAGACAAAATACCTTGTCCACCTACACCTGCTAAAACTATATCTGATTTCATTTTACTGTTAATTTGATAATTTGTTTACTCGTTGAATTGTATTTGAATCATACACCAATCATCAATTCCGTCTTTTCCAATTCGACAAATCAACAATTAAGTGATTCGACATTTTTATTACAATCCTAACTCTTTAACTTTTAACACAAGGCTCTTATTGCGTAAGGTCTGAATACACTGACGGCGCGGAATAATAACCGAAACCCCCTGATAGTCAAACTCCTCTTTGATGATACTCACCATCTCATCGAGGTTAGCAGCTGTTGGCTTAAACACGCGGATGTGCTTAGGATCAACGCCAATGCCTTCAATAATCTGCTCCAGGTGACCTAAAGCCTGTGAATCCTGTCCACCAGTCATACCCGTTGTATAGTTATCTGATACAATCACAGTGATAGGCGTACCTTCGTTAACAGCATCCAATAGTCCAGTCATACCAGAGTGCGTGAAAGTAGAATCACCGATTACTGCTACAGCTGGCACTAAACCGGCATCAGCGGCACCCTTAGCCATGGTGATTGAAGCACCCATATCCACACAAGAGTTAACCGCATTATATGGAGGCAATGCACCCAGTGTGTAACAACCGATATCGGCAAATACACGTCCAGGGCCATACGATTCCAAAGCAATATTTAAGGCTTTATAAGCATCGATGTGACCACAACCTTTACACATTGCCGGCGGACGACCAACCATTAATTCCGGCACATCAGCACCTTCTTCAAATGGGAATCCTAAAGCATTGGCCACAATATTTGGCGTTAACTCTCCTGCACGAGGCAAGGTTCCGTCCAAACGACCTTTAACAGGTGTACCGGCTTCCTGGTATCCTTTCAATAATTCTTCAATCACCGGATAACCATCCTCTAATACTAAGATGGAATCACACTCCTCAACCATGCGTTCGATGTCTTTACGAGGCATTGGGTACTGAGAAAGTTTTAACACAGGATTATTTAATTCACGATCCTGAAAGTTCTCCATTAAATAGTTGTGAGCAATACCACAAGCGATGATACCCATTGAACGGTCTGGACCATCTGTGTAAGTATTATATGGTGATTCCATCGAGATTTTCTCCAAATCAGAACGTGTCTCAAGCAGCTTCTTATAGTTACGACGAGCGATAGAAGGCAATAATACAAACTGCGTTGGATCTTTTGGTAAACTTACTTCACGCTCTGCTATCAATGGCTTGCGAATAACACCGGCACGAGAGTGAGCCAGACGTGTTGTGATACGAATCATCACCGGCACATTGTATTTTTCTGACATTTCAAAAGCAGCATATGTCATATCGTAAGCTTCCTGCTGGTTCACAGGCTCCAAAATTGGAATCATTGCAAACTTACCATATACACGGCTATCCTGCTCATTCTGGCTGGAGTGCATGGATGGATCATCAGCAGCAACCACTACAAAACCACCGTTTACACCAGTGATAGCAGCATTGATAAAGGCATCGGCAGCCACGTTCAATCCCACGTGTTTCATACAGGTCATAGCGCGCTTACCGGCATAGGCCATACCTAATGCCGACTCCATTGCCGTCTTCTCATTACTTGACCACTTGCTATGTATATTGCGTTCTTTAGCAATCTTAGAATCCTGAATATATTCAGTAATTTCAGTCGATGGGGTACCAGGGTAAGCATAAACACCTGACAATCCGGCATCAATTGCTCCCTGAGCAATGGCCTCATCTCCTAACAATAATAACTTTTGCATTGTGCTTATTTGGTTTTATATTATTACTTATTTGCTTCGGCTCGCTAAGTAACAAATATCTAAACCCTCTAGTAATGACATTTATCAATGGTTATAATTTGTAACCATTCTTAATAATAAATTGTAAGCACCAGCTTGCGCACACCCCCATAATTCCGAAATTCACACAAATAAATACCCTGCCAGGTTCCCAGGTTTAATCGCCCATTTGTTATCGGAATGGTCAATGACGCTCCCACCAACGACGATTTGATATGTGCCGGTATATCATCAGCTCCTTCCAGAGTATGCTTATAATCAGCATCATTCTCAGGAACCAGTTTATTAAAAACCGTTTCAAAGTCATCGCGAACGGTATAATCAGCATTCTCGTTTAAGGATAAACCTGCTGACGAATGCTGAATAAAAATATTTAACAGGCCTGTTTGTGGCAAGTCGGGCAATGCTGCTAAAACATCATTTGTTATCAAATGAAAACCACGACCATACTCTTTCAGCCTAATTTCCTTCTGTTGCACCACTATATCAAATCGTTATATAACATTACAATTTTCATACTTCCTATAAATCTACCACAACAACCATCGTTTTATTTCGGATGTCATCTTTGATTTGTCATTTGGCAATAAAGATGACATCCCTTTAAACACTAACAGCCCTCATCAGACGATGTGTTGATCCATGATTCTATTAACCTGAATTCGATTAAAATTAAACAGCTCAGATTTCATTAAATGACTGATATACAATATAAATTTTTGAAGCATAGTGAGCTGTGATGATAAAATTTAGAGAAGTAGATTAGTTATTTATTGAAAAGTTTGACTTACCGCTTGTAAACAACTGTTTTCTACGTCATATTTGTTTGAAATAGCCCGCTATTCCTTCACAAAGATTCCTTGAAACCAATTATTCACAAACGGTCTGAGCGATTAATTTTTCGTCGAACTCAGGTTATTAACTCACCTGATTAGGCGGCACCATACCTTCAAAAAACGTTTTAATATTAAGCGCTACTAAAGCAGACATCTCTCCCCGCGTTTCATGTGTTGCCGTTCCAAGGTGTGGCATTAAAAACACATTGGGCAGTTCACGCAATGCATCCGGAATGGTTGGTTCGTTCTCAAACACATCCAGGCCAGCTCCGGCAATGTATTTATTTTCCAATGCTTCAATCAATGCCTGCTCATCCACTACCGGACCACGGGCCGTGTTAATCAAAAAGGCACTTGGTTTCATGAGCTGCAATTGCGCTTTCCCTATCATGCCTTTTGTTTCTGCCGTTAATGGCATATTCAGCGACACTACATCAGACGTTTTTAATAATTCTTCCTGGGAAATATATGTTACATTTAATTGCTGCTCTTCATCAGCACCTACCTGCTTTCTGTTGTGATATACAACTGACATACCAGAAGCCACAGCGCGTCGGGCCAAGGCTTTACCGATAGCCCCCATGCCAATAATACCCAATTGCTTGCCAACAAGCGTTGTACTCAGATTACGCATCACGCCCCATTGCAACTCTTCCTTATTTTTCAGAATGGTATTCATCTCCCCCATCCGACGGGCCGTGCCAATCATTAAACCCATGGCCAATTCAGCTGTTGGTTCCGTTACCGGATCAGGACTGTTAGTCACCACAATACCGCGCTTAGTCACATGCTCCATATCTATATTGTCATAGCCCGCACCAAAATTGGCAATCATCTTTAACTGAGGTGCAGCATCAATGACTTCGTTCGACAGTATATTTCCATAAACCGTCACAATAGCATCCACATCAGCTACCTTTTTAATCAACTTATCGGGTGTAAACGATTCTTTTTCAGGATAAATAATTTCCCAATCTGGTAATATCTCATCAAATTGCTGACGTGGCACATTCAGCATTATTAATAGCTTCTTCATTAGTATCTATTTAGAATGTTTTTCATTTTCAAATCAGGTTTGTAAAGATAAAATCATTCTTTATCAAAGCCAATAAGACTTTTTCACCAAATGTAATATTGAATGATATTTATGACATCACTTGCCAATCCCCTTTTTTAGGGCTAATTTGATATTCCTTTTTACTTTATTATTTGAATTGATGCCATACCTGCATTCAAGATATGATATACCTGGCGACAATGGCCAACACGATGTTTTACCTAATCTACTTGGTATTTCAAGCATTGACGCCATCCATAAAGTAGAATTCGAAGGTTTTTTAAAGGCACAATACCAACTCCTTGAAGAATTGACCACTAAAACACAATTTGACTTTTCATACATCCAACGCATCCACCAGCTATCACTGAATAAAGTCTATGATTTTGCCGGGCAATTCAGAACCGTCAACATGACCAAAGGAGGCTTTTTGTTTCCTACAGCCAAATTTTTACCTCGTATATGCCATGAGTTTGACGAGAAAATAATGCATCACCTCCCCAACTATTACGAAGATAAAAAAGCTTTAATAAAAGACATTGCTAAAGTGCATGCCGAGTTACTATTCATCCACCCATTCAGAGAAGCTAATGGCAGGGTTGCACGTATTTTGGCCAATATGATGGCCGTTAAACAAGGCTATGACTTTTTGGGGTTTTATAAGATTACGCAACGTCAGTTTAAAGAATACATTATTGCCGTTCAGGCTGCAGCTGATCACAACTATCAACCTATGACAGATATAATTGCAGCTATTTTTTAATCTCTCCTTCTACTCGTCCCACCATTCTTTTTAATTCTTCATCTGAGAAATGAATACCTTCAATCCGAAATGAATCAACCAAAGAATTGAGTATTTTCCGGAAGCGTTCATCACTATTTTTAAGGGTAGGATGGTTATCAATTATCTTAGTCTCCATACTTTAAAGATACGAAAAATCAATTGTTTTCGTTTACTCTTAACAGAAGGTTTTTAGTATTTATGTTGAATTTTTCAGATACATAATTCCTTTCTATTTTTACATGCATTATTCTGCCGGTTTGAAGCATCAACAAATGACTTCAACGGCATCAAAACATAGCTAAAGAAGAGCTCAACTGTGAAAAATAAATTAAGCCTATTATACTTACTCATCCTGTTATCAATGGGATGGCAAACATCAGCTCAGGAAAGAATAACTCTAAAAGGCACTGTTAAAGACAGCCTTCATCAGCCCATCCCATTTGCTAACATCACCATCGTTAATGAAAAAGAAGGTGGCATATGCGATGAAGAGGGACTATTTTCTTTTATTACTACCCTGGCTCTGCCTTTTGAAGTGCAGGTTTCATCCATTGGTTATCAAACAGCAACACTTCAAATCAACAACGCCCAACAAGCTAAGAATCTTGTAATATACTTATCGCAGAAACAGGAAAATCTGGGACAGGTTGATGTTGAAGGACAAATAACCGACCAATCATTTAATAAAATAAACCCCAAACTAGTTGACCGCTTACCCGATGCGGGTGGTGGTAATATCGAAGGCCTGGTAAAAAGTCAGATGGGAGTTTCGTCCAATAACGAATTAAGCTCCCAATATCGTGTCAGGGGAGGTAATTACGATGAAAATCTGGTATATGTTAATGACATTGAAATTTATCGTCCTTTCCTCATTCGTTCGGGCCAACAGGAGGGCCTTAGTTTTGTTAATCCAAACCTGATTTCTTCGCTTAAATTTTCGCCTGGTGGCTTTGAAGCTCAATATGGTGATAGAATGTCGTCTGTTCTCGATGTGCGTTATAAAAAGCCACGTAAGTTAAGCGGAAGTGTCAGTGCCAGTCTGCTGGGTGCATCCGGCCACATTGAAGGCAGCTCAAAAGACAATAAATTTAGCGCTATTACCGGCGTTCGATACAAAACCAACCAATACCTGCTGGGATCGCTCGACGTGAGTGGTGATTACAACCCCAGTTTTTTTGATGCGCAAACATTTCTTACTTACCAACTTTCTGAAAAGTGGGCCATTGAAGCATTGGGCTATTATTCGCAAAACAACTACAGCTTTGAACCGATTGACCGCGAAACATCGTTTGGCACGATTAACGATGCCAAGAAGCTTAAAATCTATTTTGAAGGCCAGGAGAAAGATTTATTTCAAACGGGATTAGGTGCTGTTTCTCTAAAGTTTTTACCCAACAGTAGTAATCAATATAAGTTGACAGCTATGGGCTACCGGACTTACGAAGAAGAAACCTATGATATCCAAGGCCAATATTGGTTACAAAATATTGAAAACCTTGATGGCTCAACACCCAATCCTCAAGAAGATGGCATTCAGAATATTGGTGTAGGCACCAATCTGGAACATGCGCGTAACGACCTGCTGGGCATCATCCAGAACATGGCATTGCAGGGCAAACACCAGCTCAACGACCACCTGTTATCGTGGCAGGTCAAATACCAGCATGAGTATTTCAAAGACTATATTAACGAATGGGAAATGCGCGATTCGGCTGGCTATTCTCTACCTTACTCCGATAAAGAAGTAAAGTTTGTTTACGCATACAATGCCGATGCCGAAACATCAAGCAACCGGGTAACAGCTTATCTTCAGGATGAATTCCGCGTTAATACTGCCAATGGTTTTATCCTTGTAAACGCAGGTATCAGAATCAATTACTGGGATTTCAACGATGAATTTCTAATTAGCCCGCGTGTTAATCTTTTGTTCTATCCCAATATCGATAAAACAACACGCTATCGCCTGGCTGGAGGTATTTATTACCAAAGCCCCTTTTATCGCGAGATGCGACGTCCCAATGGCACCATCAATAAAAATATAAAAGCCCAAAAATCGGTGCAGATAGTGGCTGGAATTGACCGCATCTTTGAAGCAATGAACCGCCAGTTTAAGTTTACTTCAGAAGCTTATTATAAACACCTGACTAATCTTAATCCCTACCAGGTTGACAATGTACGAGTGCGCTATTCCGGAGAAAATAATGCCAAAGGGTACGCCACCGGGATAGACTTCAAGCTGAATGGAGAATTTGTTCCGGGTGTTGAATCATGGGCCAACCTGTCGTTAATGAAAACAGAAGAAGACATACTGGATGACTTCTACATTGATACAGATGAGAATGATAATGAAACAACCGTTTACCCTGGATATATTCCTCGTCCTTCGGATCAACGCGTTTCATTCTCCTTGTTCTTTCAGGATTACTTACCCAATAATCCAAGCTTCAGAGTTAATCTTAATCTACTCTTTTCAACAGGATTACCGTTTGGCCCACCACAGTCGCCGCGTTACATGGCCACCAACCGCATGCCGGCCTATCGCCGTGTTGACATTGGATTTTCTAAAGATTTAACAAAGTGGCTGAATAAGAAGAATACGCTGGTTAAAGATTGCCGGATAGGACTTGAAGTATTTAACCTATTCGACATTAACAACACCATTTCGTACTTTTGGGTAAGAGACATACACAACCGTCAATATGCAGTACCCAATTACCTGACATCACGACGACTCAACCTTAAACTAAGCGCTTACTTTTAATAAGTATTAGACTGATATAAATTTTATTCACTCACCTTGAAGCACATGCAAAAGGAATGACAACAAAACACAACTTTCACTCGTTTTCTACGTAACTAAACCAATAGTAACATTTATTTAGTATTTTTAATGACTCAGCTCGACCCCACCATATTATTGGTAGATGATTCTGCTGTTAACCTGGAAATTCTTCAGGAGGCACTTTCGCGCTATAACACTGTTACAGCAAGCAATGGCGACGACGCCATGGAAATTGCCTTCTCAAGAAATAAGCCCGATCTTATTTTACTTGATATTGTTATGCCGGGCATGAATGGCTACGAAGTCTGTAAAATACTAAAGAGCAACGACCTATCGAAGGACATCCCAATCATCTTTATCACTGGCCAAAACGATTCGGATAGTATCCTTAAAGGCTTTGAAGCTGGCGCTATAGACTATATTACCAAGCCATTTAACATCATGGAACTAAAGGCCAGGGTTAAAACCCAGTTGTCTATCAAAATGGCACGCGATCAAAATCAACGCTTGATTCATAAAATCCGAACAGTCAATAAAAAGCTAACCGATAGTATTGAATACGCTCAGAAAATTCAATCAGCCAGTCTGCCGTCAAAAGAATTTCTGGATAACGTATTACCTGAGCATTTCATTATGCTGAGACCTCGCGATATTGTAAGTGGCGACTTTTATTGGGTAGAAAAAGCAGATGACAAACTTATTATAGTAGCTGCCGACTGCACCGGACATGGGGTACCTGGCGCCTTTATGAGCATGTTTGGCGTGGCCTATTTACATGAGATTGTTGGTAAGAACAAAATAACACAACCAGCAGAAATACTTAACGAACTGCGCCGCATTGTGATTGACTCGCTTAAGCAAGACGAAGACAGTGAAGTTAAAGATGGTATGGACATCAGCATTATTACAATTAACACCGAGAAAAAAGAGATTGAGTTTGCCGGTGCTTTTAACGACATGCTGTTAGTACGCAATAAAGAAATGCAGATTTTCCAGGCCGACCACATGCCTGTGTCAATAGGAGAAACAAACCTCCCCTATACCAATCATGTTATTTCTTTTCAGAACGACGATTGCATCTACTTATACTCCGATGGTTATCCATCTCAGTTTGGCGGACCCAATGATAAAAAACTCATGCAAAAAGGATTCAGAAACCTGCTTCTGGAGAATCACCACTACACCATGGCCGAACAAGGAGATATTTACAATAAGTTCTTTGATGTTTGGAAAGGCATAAACGACCAGATTGACGATGTTTTAGTGATGGGTATTAAACTATAATCCTTGATTTCTTATTACCCCAGTTAAATTTCGCTTCTTTTTACTTATCTTTGCGCTGTGTTTAACACCAACAGTTCGTAACCATCCTGTTGTAAAACAAAACTAGGAGATTTGTATGCATTTGAATATCTGCTGATGTACGTTCGTACATCCGTATTCTCCATTTTGTTTTATCGTTTGTTTACAACTGTTTAATTCACATAAGCAATGAAAAAAGCAGTCGTATTACTTTCCGGAGGTCTGGATTCAGCCGTTGCCCTGCATGTGGCCAAAAAAGAAGGCTTTGAATTACATGCTCTTTCTTTTGATTACGGACAACGCCATAACCGTGAACTGGAAGCCGCCAAAATAATTGCAGAACAAGCAGAAGCTGCCAGTCATCAGGTGGTAACACTTAAATTAGATAAATGGGGTGGCTCGTCACTAACGGATTCATCAATGAAAGTGGAAGATGGCGACGTGAACCGCTCAGATATACCCGTAACATACGTACCTGCCCGCAACATGGTATTTTTATCAGTAGCAGCATCATTGGCTGAAGCCATCGGTGCTCAAGATATATTTATCGGCGTAAGTCAGGTTGACTATTCTGGCTATGTCGATTGTCGACAGGAGTTTATTGACGGCATGGAGAAAGCCATTAACCTGGGCACTGTGATGGGAGCTGAAAAGAATCAACCCATTAAAGTTCATGCCCCTTTTGTGAATATGACCAAAGCGGAAGAAATTACTTTAGGCGTTGAGCTAGGTGCTGACCTGGGCTTAACCTGGAGTTGTTATCGTGGAGGCGAAAAACCATGTGGTACTTGCGACAGTTGTTTGTTACGCGCCAAGGCATTTGCTGAGGCTGGTGTTATTGATACGTCACTTTGATTATTTGAGAGAAGTTGAAAATGGAGAAGTTGATTTTAGCTAAAGAAGGCGTATTCCCTGTTACAAAAGACAGGAATGGTCTGTTATTGGAAGAAACACCCCAAACAGGTTTACACATTGCAGGAACCATACAAGGTGAAGGCAAGCTGGCGGGTGTTCCCTCATTATTTATTCGCTTATCAGGTTGCAATCTTCGCTGTATCTGGCAAATGGAAGATGGCACTTATTCGCGTTGCGACACACGTTACGCCTCTTTCCAACCCAATGAAATAATTGAACTGGAAGTTGATAAAGTAGTTGATTGGGTCCGATATAACATTGGAAACATCAAACATGTGGTGATTACTGGTGGTGAACCTTTATTGCAACGCAGAGCTCTTGCCGACTTATGTCAAAAGCTAAAAGAACAGCTTAATGTACACATCACAATCGAATCCAATGGCTCCATCTTCGATGAAAATGTGGCAGCCTGGGTCGATCTTTTTAGCATCTCCCCTAAACTAAGCAACTCAGTGCCAAGCCCTGAGAAATTAGCCGTATTTGGATTGAAAGAAAATACCGTGTTTAAAAAACACGCCCAAAAGCGGGTTAATATAGAAGCCTTGCAATCCTATGTTGATTTGGCCAACAATAGCAACAAGGAGCTTCAATTAAAATTCGTTGTCGGCAGAAAGAACGATTATAAAGAAATTCTCTCTGACTTTATTGAACAATTAAATAACTGCCAGGCGAGTGATATATTACTGATGCCACTAGGCGCAACTAAAGTTGAGGTTTCACGCTCTTCACCCATGGTATTGGACATGGCCATTGCTAACGGATGGCGTTTTAGCCCGCGCGTTCACATTGAGTTGTTTGGCTCGAAATCAGGGGTATAGAAGTAATGGTTAATGGTTAATGGTTAATGGTTAATGGTTAATGGTTAATGGTTAATTAAAATTATTTTGTAATTTGAATACATTAATCCAAGTAAATCATTAACAATGAAGAATATCCTTAAAGAAAAGAGTTTTGCATTCTCGATTAACATTATCAGAACATGTCAAGTCATACAAGAGGATTTCAAAGAGTACATTTTAACAAAACAGGTATGGAGATCTGGAACAGCTATTGGTGCTTTAATAAGAGAAGCTGAATTTGCTGAAAGCAAAAAGGACTTCATACATAAACTACAAATTGCACAAAAAGAAGCTAACGAATCCATTTATTGGATAGAACTTCTCTTTGCAACTGATTATATCACTCATGAAAAATGTAATACACTAAAAAGTAGCTGTATTGAACTCCTGAAACTTTTAACATCGAGCATCAAAACAGCTAAGCAAAGATTAAAATCTAATTAATCTCTAATCATTTACCCCTAATCATTAATGTATGAATGAAGGAAAATTCCTAGGCAAACAAGTTGATTATCCACAGCAGTATGCACCAGAGATGCTGGTGGCTGTGCCTCGCCATTTTAACCGCGAACAATATCAGCTCGAAGAATCAAATCTTCCTTTTATTGGTTATGATGTGTGGCATGCTTACGAATTAAGCTTCCTAACTAATAAAGGATTGCCTGTTACTGGCTTATTAAAAGTGGTTTACCCGGCTACCAATGTTTCAATAGTCGAAAGTAAATCATTCAAGTTATACCTGAATTCGTTTAACATGCACCGCTTTGGTAATACGGCCGAAAAAGGCTTGAAAGATGTGCTGACAACCATAAACAATGACCTGAATCAACTCTTAGAAACAGACGTTCAGCTATCCTTTTTTAAACATATGCAGTATGAAGCGGCTTATGATTTTTCAGACTATGTAGTGATAGAAGATACAGTGAATACTGATTCTATTCAATTTACACGCTACAACGAAGCACCTGAATTATTGTGCAAAACGGATAATCATGGCGAATTAAAAATCGCCTCTCACCTATTACGCAGTAACTGCAAAATAACGAATCAACCGGATTGGGGAAGCTGCTTTATTCACATTAAAGGTGCTTCGTTGCCCGATAAAAGTGACCTATTAAAATATTTGGTTTCTATCCGGAATGAGAATCATTTCCACGAAGAAATATGTGAGATGATATATAAGCGTTTATGGGACATTTTTGAACCAGAAGAGTTAGCCGTGAGCTGCATTTATACGCGCCGCGGCGGTATTGACATTTGTCCGGTCAGAGTGAGTCATGCCCATTTGCTTCCCCAACAACTGACTAATCCATCTGTTTTATCGGAGAAATTATTACGACAGTAAAAATCAAGATATACACAAAAAAACCGCTTAGAACAATCTATGCACTAAGCGGTTTTATTTTTATGCATACCGTCACTACTACTCCACCAAAATAGCTTTAATGGAGCTTGTATTCGTCATGTTATCAGCAATTGGGCAACGCTTTTCAACATCATGTAAAAATGCCTCTTTATCTTCCTTTGTCATATCAGCATCAATTTCTACATAGGTTCTGATTTCAACAAAGCCGGCACGTCCTTCTTCAGTTTTCCCTAATAAAAAGTCCTTATCAATATCTCCTTCTAATTTAACCGAGATACCTTTAACCGGCAAGCGGCGCTGATTAGCAATAATACGACCGATAGCGCAGATACAAGCTGGCAGTGACGACAAGAAGATTTCCATCGGGTTAGGACCTTCATCCGTACCTGCAGGCTTAGGTTGGTCAATTACAAAATTGTGCGAACATGAAACTTCAGTGCGAAAGCCCTCTTTCATTTCAGCTCCTACTTTTAATGTTGATATAGCCATTGTATTAATATTTTGTGTAAAACTAATTCTCTTTCTCATCGCGTCCGACAGTTGCTGAACCTGAATGTTTCGACCCGACACGATTCTCAAGCTGCATATTATTAGCTAATTCCAAAGCCCGTTCAAATGAATTACAAATACATTCTGCTTCAATATTTTCCATAACACCATTCGATTGCAGATCTTTTTGCACCGAGCTGTTCACCCCTGATAAAATAATGCGCACACCATATTGTTTGAGGATGGTTAATGTATCTTTCAAGTTGTATGCTCCTGTTTGATCAACAAAAGACACATGTCGCATTCGGATAATCAGCACCTTACTAACTCCTCCCAATTCTTTGATATGCTCAGAGTACCTACGCGCCGATGCAAAGAACAATGGACCACTAATTTCATACACACCAACCCCTTCTGGAAGCTCTGAGTAGTCTTCAATCACATCTGTATCAATCACATTATCAATTCGTTTATCACTAATATCTGCCATGCGTTTCATAAAAAGAATCGCAGATAAAACAACCCCAATCTCAATAGCCACTGTTAAATCAACAAAAACAGTGAGTATAAATGTGATAAGCAGAATAATACTATCGAATATAGAGCCTTTCAATACTGCCACAAAAGAGCGCCACTCGCTCATATTATAGGCCACCACTATTAAAATACCAGCCAAACAAGCCATTGGAATAAGCTTTGCCCAGGTACCTAAAAACAACATTATCAATAACAGGCTGATGGCATGAATAATACCAGCCAGGGGTGTGCGACCACCATTTTTGATATTGGTTGCCGTACGCGCAATAGCTCCTGTAGCCGGAATGCCTCCAAAAAAAGGCGTCACCACATTGGCAATTCCCTGCGCAATCAACTCGGTATTGGAACGATGCTTACCTCCAATCATACCATCGGCTACCACAGCCGAAAGTAATGACTCAATACCTCCAAGCAAGGCAATCGTTATGGCCGGGGCAAAATAAATATGAATAGTAGACAAATCGATATGAGGAACCGACCAACTGATGGTATTGGGAATATCACCAAAATACGTTTCAATGGTTGCAACCGGCAAATCCCAAATAGCAACAGCCAAGGTCATACAAATAATCGCAATAAAAGAACCCGGTATTTTTGTGCTTATACGTTTAAAATTAACACTAATTAAAATAGTGAGCGCTGTAAGACCAATCGCATAATAGTTAACATCATTCAACGATGAAACATACAATACCCATTTATCCAAAAAATCAGCAGGAACAGATTCTACGGAAAGCCCCAAAGCATCCTTAATTTGTGTTGAGAAAATAACCAGGGCGATTCCACTTGTGAACCCAACCACTAAAGGTTGTGGAAAATATTTTAGCAAGCTGCCTAAACGCAATAAACCAAATCCTATTAAAATAAAGCCAGCCAATATGGTTGAAATCACTAAGCCATCAAAGCCATACTGCTCAACAATACCAAATACAATCACAATAAAAGCCCCGGTAGGCCCACCAATCTGTACCCGACTTCCTCCAAGAAGCGATATTATAAAACCAGCTACGATAGCAGTAATTAATCCTTTTTCAGGAGACACTCCTGAAGCCACTGCAAAAGCAATGGCAAGTGGCAATGCCACAATTCCAACAACAATCCCGGCCAGAGCATCATTAACAAGTTGTTGCCTTGATATACCAGCCTTTAATAAAGTGAAAAACTTCGGTTTAAAGATAAAATTCATAGTGTGTGAGCTATTCAGCTCACAAAAGTAAAAGTATTTTTGAACATACGTTCACTATTAATATTATTTAACGCAAAGCTACTTTGCTCTCTTAGGCCCCAGCTCAATAACCTCCATATCTTTGATTCTCTCCCCATCAATTGCAAAACGCAAAGCAGTGCGCACTGCGTGAAAACCAGAAATACCGCAAGCGCCGGGATTTAAATGAAGTAACCCGAGTTTTTTATCGTACATCACTTTTAAGATATGAGAGTGACCACTAATAAAAAGTTTTGGCGGATTGGTGTATATCGCTCCCTTTACCAAATTGTCGTATTTTCCAGGATATCCTCCAATATGAGTCATCCACACATCAACACCCTCGCACATAAAGCGTTCATGTGCTTTTAATTCCTGTCTGATGTCCAATCCATCAATATTACCATAAACCGCACGAACAGGTTTCATACTTCTTAGTTTATCCAGCACACGAATATCACCAATATCACCGGCGTGCCAAATTTCATCTACATCCTTGAATAATTCAACAAAGCGCTCATCCAGATGCGAATGCGTATCCGATAATAACCCTATTTTAGTCATGTGTGTTGGAAATGTCATAAATCATTGTCAAATCTACCCTATTTTTAATATTTTTAAGCAAGCAAGAGACTAAACTATGCCTATCGAACGACAATTTTTCAACCGCGACATTAGTTGGCTTTCTTTTAATCACAGGGTTCTTGAAGAAGCTAAAGACACAAACCTTCCATTATTTGAACGCTTGAAATTTCTGGCTATATACTCCAATAATCTTGATGAATTCTACAAAGTACGAGTAGCCGAATACCGCAATGCTACACTTCACCCGGAAAGCTATCCCGATATACCACAGGCAGGTGAAATCCTTGAGAAGATCAATACCATCGTTGGCCAGCACTGGATAGAGTATAGTAAAATATTTAAGGGTGAGATACTACCATTAATGCAAAAAAGTGGTATTATTCTACACCTTGATGGTTATTCTGATAAAAAAGAACACAAGCAGTTTATTCACAATTTTTTCCATACCGAGCTTATCCCTTATTGCCAGCCGGTATTACTTAACAAAGGCACACGAAGTTTTATGCGTGATAATCGCCTCTATCTCGCTGTTAAACTGTACCGAAAAAGAAAGAAAAGTGATAAAAAAAACAAGAAACGGCGAGCTCGTTATGCCCTTATTAAAGTACCAACCAACGATCATAAACGCTTTATAAAATTACCACGCGTTGATAACCAGTATCATTTTATGTTTTTAGATGATGCTATTCGCTATGGGCTACCGGAGTTATTTCCGGGTTACGATGTTGTTGGCAGCTGGGGTGTAAAAATTGCCCGCAATGCTGATTTGGGTATCGAAGATGAGTTTTGGGGTGACTTGGTTGAAAAAATTCGAAAAAACCTGGCACTTCGGAAAACAGGTACGCCTGCAGGCTTATATCACGACAGAGCCATACCATCTGATGTGTTAAAATTTCTCATGAAGTCTTTCGACATCAAACCTATTGAACTGGTTGAAACAGGCAGCTACCAGAACCTGCATGACTTCTTCTCTTTTCCAAATCCCTATTCGCCGGAGCTGGAATGGAAAGCTCCAGAGCCTATAAAACCATATGAACTGGAAGAATCAGGCTCTATGTTTGAAGCTATTAAGCGAAAAGAGCGAGTGCTGCACTACCCTTATCATTCATTCGATTATGTGATACAGTTTTTACGCGAAGCAGCTACTGATGAAAAGGTGGATGAAATAAAAGTGACTCAATACCGCGTTGCCAGTAACTCCGAAGTAGTTGGAGCCTTGATTTTTGCCGCTCATAACAAAAAGAAAGTTACTGTTTTTGTAGAAGTAAAAGCCCGTTTCGACGAAGCCAACAACCTCTACTTTGCCCGTCAGATGGAAAAGGCAGGAATTAAAATTATATACAGCATCCCAGGACTTAAAGTCCACGCCAAAATGGCTCTGGCTATTCGACGTGCCAATGGCATTAGAAAACGCTCATTTGCCTACCTAAGCACTGGCAACTTCAATGAAAAAACAGCTCGATCATATGCCGATCATGGTTTCTTCACTTGTAACGATGCCTATCTTGACGACATGGAATGCCTCTTCAAATACCTTGAGGACCAAAGCCATAAACCGAAACTCAACAAACTGCTTATCACTCAGATTAATCTTCGCAAAGAAATCATGAAGCGAATTAATCGCGAGATTGATTTAGCAAAAACCGGCAAACAAGGCTACATTCTACTAAAAATGAATGGCATACAAAACAAAAACCTAATTAGTAAACTTTATGAAGCCAGTCAGGCAGGTGTTAAAGTAGATTTGATTGTAAGAGGCATCTGCTGCCTGGTTCCTGACCAGGAATACAGCCGAAACATCCGTGTTTTGCGTTTGGTGGATAGTTACCTGGAACATGCCAGAATCTGGGTTTTTGGAAATGACAACAATACCGAAATGTTCTTATCATCAGCTGATTGGCTAAATCGCAACATTAACCGACGCATAGAAACAGCCTTTCCAATTGAGCAACCAGAATTGAAAGCTGAAATACTCACCATGCTTGAAATGCAACTGGAGGACACCGTGAAGGTTAGACGCATAGACAAAAATTTAAACAATGTACCTATCAAAGGAAAGGATAAACCTTTACGTGCACAGCGCGCTTCTTATGAGTATCTTTATCAATTAGACCAAATTATCAGGGAAGAAAACAAATAAGATAGCTCCAACCGTTATGAAAACATTAATATTAGTTCGTCACGCCAAAACTGAACAATTAGGCTATATGAGTTCAAAATCAGACTTTGAACGTAGCCTTAAACCACGTGGATACAACGACACAAAGTTGGTGGCCAAAGATATGATAAGCCGCAAAATAAGACCTAACTTACTGATCAGCAGTAAAGCTATGAGGGCCAAGCAAACGGCACGCTTATTTGCAGAACAGTTAGATATTGACAAACAGGACATAGTACTTGAACAGTTTTTATACGATGGCTACACAACCTCGGAACTATTAAGCTACCTGGAGCAGTTTGGGGCGCTGCATGATAACATCATGATTGTTGGTCACAACCCAGAAATTGCAATGACAGCCATTAGCCTCACTGATAGTGATTATTTGCATTTTCCAACCACAGGAACAATTGCCATTTCATTTAATGTAGATAGCTGGGAAGATATCAATGCCCGCGAAGGAAAGATTGAATGGTTTGTAGCGCCTAAGATGTTTAAGTAAAGTGCATACAAAAGTGTTCATATAAAAAGCCACTCTAAACAGGGTGGCATTTCTATACCAATTGTGGTCGTTTTAATTTAAATCTAATCCTGAGTACCCCTTCATCGTAACTAGTAGAACCCAATACAAACTCACCTACTTCTTTTGTATTAGCAACATGTTCACCAATACAGGGGCAAGCATCGTAATCACCAACTCTTACAATACGGATTTCTTCACCAGAGGCGTCTGGCAACTTATCTAAATCAAATAATTGAGCGGCTTTCGTTCGTGGCAATACTTCTTCTGTCACATCATCATGTTGTTGCAGAACCGCATTAACCTTGTCGTTAATCATTTGTTCTTCATCACTTGTTAAAGCGCGTTCAAAGTGGTAATCACACTTCGACTTTTTGCGTTCCAAATGATTGGAAAAAGAACGATTACATCCAAATAGCCGAACCATGGTTTGATTCAGTACATGTTCAGCTGTATGCATTTCAGGGTTATAGGCTTTCATCTTTACAAAATTATTAAATCGTCGAATTGATTAATTGACGAACTGACAAATGATAATTTACTGATTCGATAATTTGAAAAAAACAACCTTTTTCCAACTCAACGATTAATTACTTGAACACAACATAAAGCTATTAATCCTAAGCTATTTTTTTCATCCTTAAAACAGTCTTGGGTCTTGTGTCTTTTAGTTACTAACTAATCACTCCAGAACCAATTAGTTCATCTTTATCATACCAGGATGCAAACTGACCAGCTGTAATTCCTCTTTGCGGTTCATCGAAGACCAAAAACATACCATTTTCGCGACGATGCAATACGCCTTTTTGCAGTGGTTGACGGTATCGAATACGCAGATTCAATCGACGCGATTCTCCAATTTCCATTTCCTGGTCATCGCGAACCCAATGAATTTCATCCGGCATAATGCGAAGCACTTTACGGAATAAACCCGGATGCTGTTTACCCATTCCGGCATACACCTGGTTAAAGTCAACATTGGTTCCAATAATAAACAGTGGTTCAGGGAAACCACCAATATTTAAACCTTTACGCTGCCCAATGGTATAAAAATGAGCTCCATTATGATCACCAATCTTCTTACCGTACTTTGGGTGAAACAAATATGGTTTTGATAATTCTTCTAAATCGGCATCACTTGGATTCTCCACTTCCGCCTTGCTCCAATCACGCACAAACAACTCACTGTCTTTATCTATAATAAAAACACGACCTTTCTTAGGCTCTAATTTTTGTTGCAGAAAAACAGGTAAATCCACCTTTCCAACAAAGCAAATGCCTTGCGAATCCTTTTTGTGAGCAGTCACAAGGTTTAACTCATTGGCAATTCGTCGCACCTCCGGTTTCACAATATCACCAATCGGGAAAAGCGCTTTAGCCAATTGCTGCTGACTTAACTGGCATAAGAAATAACTTTGGTCTTTATTATCATCACTCCCTGCTAAAAGACGGTGAACTTCTTTTCCATCCACCATTACCGTCTCTTTTCGACAATAATGGCCGGTCGCTACATAATCAGCTCCAAGCTCCAGTGCCTTATCCATAAACACATCAAACTTAATCTCACGATTACATAAAACGTCAGGATTAGGTGTTCTGCCACGCTCATATTCGGCAAACATATAATCAACTACACGCTGTCGATAAAAGTCACTTAAATCAACCGTATGAAATGGGATGTCCAGCTTCATGGCTACCGCTTTAGCATCAAACTGATCATCCAACCAGGGGCAATCAGCTTTTAAGACACCAGTTGTGTCGTGCCAGTTTTTCATAAATAACCCGATGACTTCGTAACCTTGCTCCTTTAACACATAGGCTGCAACACTGGAATCAACACCACCTGATAGGCCAATTACAACTTTCTTTTTCTGCATTTTTATATTCTCCTTCTTTGCCAATTAGCGCACAAAAATACGATTTTTTCGTGAGTTTGACTCAGTTTAACAAATCACTAACAATTTGCCTCTCCCCAAACCTTTGTATTGCAGCTAGCAATTTCAATCCAATTGAATACAATAAAAAACCGCTACTTCAATGAAGCAGCGGCTCGAATATTTAAAGTACAAACAAAATTACACGTTAATCATCATTGGCATTAACAGCATCAGTTCTTCTTCGTTTTCGCCATTCTCGAATGGCAATAGAATACCAGCTCTTGATGGGTCAGACAACTCAAGAATAACATCAGTTGAATTAAGGTTGTCCAGAATATCAGCTAAGAATCCTGATTTGAAACCAATCTCCATTTCATCCCCTTCGTACTGACATGTTAAACGCTCGTGCGCTGAAATACTAAAATCGATATCCTGTGCAGAAACAACCATCTCGCCAGGTGTCATTTTCAACTTCACCAGGTTACTGGCTTGGTTTGAGAAGATAGAAACGCGGCCCAATGTGTTGTGGAATTCACTACGATCAATAATCACTTTATATGGATTATCCTGAGGAATAACTGCATTATAGCTTGGATAATTGCCTTCTACCAAGCGACAAACTAATTTATAGTTAGGCAAAGTAAAGAAGGCATTTTTATCATCAAATTCGATAGAAACTTCCCCGCTTTCTTTAGGTAAAACATTCTTAAGCAATCCGGCAGGTTTCTTAGGTAAGATAAATGATGCCGAAAACTCTGTTTTGGCATCTAAACGACGATAGCGAACCAATTTGTGTGAATCTGAGGCCACGAATGTCATATTCTCAGGCGACAATTCCACCAAAATACCATTCATCACCGGACGTAATTCATCATCAGCAGTTGCGAAAAGCGTTTTATTGATACCTACTTCCAATAAATCAACACCTACCTGAAGACTTGAGCTCTTATCAGAATCTAATTGTGGCAGCTCAGGAAAATCGGCTCCATCCTGCCCTACAATACTGAACTTACCTTTTTCTGTCACGATATTAACACCAAATGTATCCATGTTAATATCGAAATTAAGTGGTTGCTCAGGAAATTTCTTTAGCGTTTCCAACAAGATGCGAGAAGGTAAAGCTATAATTCCTTCTCCATCTGAATTATCTATTTCTAAGGACGTAACCATAGTAACCTCCAGGTCGGAAGCCGTCAATACAAGTTTATTGTCTTTTAGGTCGAATAAAAAGTTATCGAGGATTGGCAATGTACTTTTATTACTAATCACGCGACTGATGGCTTGTAGATGCGATAGTAATTCTGTACTGGAAACTACAAATTTCATAAATTCTTACAGTTATTAGTTCTTATCAAATATATCAAAAAAACAGATAATTACGCGCTTATACAATCTCATTAATTATGCTTAAAACGCAACATGCAAGATACGAAAAAACACTTCTGTACAAAACACGATATTCGTATTCTTTTCAGGAGTTATTAACAGCCCTAATATTGGTGAATTGAGGGTTAGGTGAATTGGTAAATTGAAGAACGAATTTTATTTGCCAAATCGTCTGAAGCGCATATACACAAACAATAAACAACCTAACACCATTATCAAAATCGGCAACACCACATTCAGCCATTTTAACCAAGTTGTTCCTTCTGATAACTTTTGTTTATCCAATAAACGTAATGTCAAATGACGACCACGCAATTGCATCCAACCATCTTCGTCACAAAGGTAATTAACGGCATTAACGATAAAATCTTTATTCCCATATTGCTGCTGAGAGCCCTCATCATAACCCAATGGCATAATCTGAGGATTGCTGCTTTTAAAACGAATAGTATTGCGAATAATATCGCCATCGGCCACCACCATTAAACGTGTAGCAACACTTTTGTCTTTCCGCTCATTCACCCCGGTAAGTCCTACAGGTATTTGACGATTAACGAATACTGATGGGAATTGCCCTTCCTGCATCAATGCAACAGTCTGATGTGGCGAATTAAACTCAACTTGCTTAGGTTGTCTGTTCACATCGGCCATGTTAATAAAGACAGGTGTTTGATTAACCTTTGTATATTGTGATGTGCGCAATAAAATATGACGAGAAATATCGAGATTATTTCCAACCGTATCGATAGTGCCTGTAAAACCACCACGCACCAGGTTAATATTACGCGTTACAGGATGATTTTGCAACGCCGACAACAACGGACTATACAACCAGGGAACGGGCACCAGTTGCGGCTGGCCTTGTGGCTTGGCATTCATCAAAATACGACCAGCCTGCACGTCTTCAACAACTACCGGGTTCACTCGAACACCATATTTAAACAACTGATCGTCCAGATTAACATCATTATATAAGCCAATGGTTTGAGGCGACTGTCGCAGGCTATCAAGTGTCACATTCACTGCATCAATCAAATACAACAATCGTCCACCATTCATCAGGTATTGATCCAACACAAACTTATCCTTTTCGCTGAATGGCTTAGACGGCTTGGCAATAATTATCACCGTGTACGGAGCTAAAATAGAGGCATCATTACCAATCCGCCCCCGGTCAACCTGGTAGTAGGCCGACAACGCATCTGTCGCTTCAATAACATCCAACTCATCCAGCTCACCATGTCCTTCCAGAAAAGCAATTTTACTTTTTTCCTGAGTTAATAGTTTCCTAAATGCGTTCGCAAACTTATATTCCAGTCCTTCAATTGAGCTGTTTAAGTTTTCAGAACCACTTCGAGAAGGCAAATTATCTAGCAGATTAACCCCAACAATTCGGTCCTCATAATAGACCAATGCATAAGGAAAAACATACGACTGTATCTGACGCCCATCTTCAGCATTCTCAAATACACTTTGCGGTTCAAACCCATATTCTGCCAGCTCTTCTATCAAAGCCTTTTTCTCTTCACCAGTACCTTCATCCGGATTAACAAACTCAAAATGCATGGAGCGGCCAGCCTCTGACTTTAACTCTTCCAGCATCTCTCGCGTAGAGTTAGATAAGCGTGAAAAACCACTGTTTAATTCACCATCCAGATATACCTTTACATATAATTCTGATGACAAATCCTTCATAAATTGCTTTGATGTTTCGGTTAAGGTATAACGCTTTTCAGAGGTTAAATCAATCCGAAAAAACACCTGACGACTAAGCCAGCTTATTGCAATAAGCCCTAAAACAACAACAGCCAGTTTAACTAATTTATTTGGATGATTGACATTTATACTCATAAGAACCGACTGTTAACGTTTGTTTTTTAAGAGTGAAAGCTTAGAAAGAAACAGAAAGAAAAAAACCAATGAAGATAAGTGTACTATGTCTCTCGAATCGATAACACCTCGACTTAAAGAACGATAATGACTGTCGATTCCAATATACGTTATCGCATCGCGTAATCCACTTAAACTTGGTAAGGCAGCCAAAGAATCGAAGCCAGAATAGAACATAAAACATAGCAAAACAGCCAGAATAAATGCAACAATCTGGTTATCGGTCAGTGATGATGCAAAAACACCAATGGCTACGTATACAGCTGCCAGAAAAACCAAACCAATATAGGAACCCCATGTTCCTCCCATATCCATGTTACCAACTGGATTTCCCAGCTGATAAACACTATAAACATAAATAAGTGTTGGAATCAAACTTAGCAACACAACAGACAAACCGGCTAAAAACTTACCAAACACAATTTGCAATTCGGAAACAGGGCGCGTTAACAGCAAATCAAGCGTTCCCAAACGTTTTTCATCTGCAAATAAACGCATAGTAACAGCAGGCACCAGGAACAAATATACCCATGGCGCGATATAGAAAAGCGATTCGAGTGTTGCGTAACCATTATAGATAATGTTTAAGTCATTCGGTATAACCCAAAGAAATAATCCTGTGAGTAATAAAAAGACCGTCACAACCAAGGCGCCGGTTATGGAACTGAAAAAAGATGCTAATTCGCGTTTAAAAATAGCCAGCATAATTGATTACTTAATGTTCTTATCTTTTCTTAATGACTCCAGCATTAAACGGGCTGTTCGGGCACTTGAACCAGGTCCGCCCATTCGCCGATGAAGCTCTTCATAATCATTCAGCATATCAGCCCGCCGGTCACTATCAGCAAGCAACAAACCTAACTCGTTTTCCAATTTTTCCAAGGTGAAACTCTTTTGGAATAATTCCAATACGGCTTCTTTCTCCAAAATAAGGTTAACTAAAGATATGAACGGAACCTTAATTAATATTTTCTTAGCAATAAAATCCGTAAAGCCCCCACCCCACATTTGGTAACACACAACCTGTGGACAATTAAGTAAAGCGGTTTCTAAAGTTGCCGTTCCGGACGTTACCAAAGCAGCCCGCGATTGCTGCAACAGTTCATAAGTCTGACCACTGACAACAGCTACATCAATATCTTTAATGTATGAATCGTATTCCTCCACTGCGAAAGATGGCGCACCTGCAATGACAAACTGGTAGTCTGGAAATTTATCTACCATCCGAAGCATATCCGGTAAGTTTAGACTTATCTCCCCTTTACGGCTTCCTGCCAGCAAAGCAACCTTAGGACGCTTATCCAGTTGGTTACGCTCAACAAATGAATCAAATGACTCGCCCTTATTAGAGCGATTATCAATGGCATCCAAAACAGGATTACCACTGTACTGAACTTCTACATTATGCTCTTCAAAAAACTTTGTTTCAAAAGGAAGAATGGTAAACATCCGGTTAACATTGGCCTTTATCTTTTTAACCCGTTTTTGATTCCAGGCCCAAATTTTTGGTGAGATATAATAATAAACCAGCAGATTATTTTCTGTGGCAAACTTGGCCATACGTAGATTAAAGCCTGCATAATCAACCAATATCAATACATCTGGTTTATAAGCCAACAGATCATCCTGGCATAACTTGAAATTTTTCTTAATCGAGTTGAGATTCATCAACACATCCCATAACCCCATTACAGCCGTATCTTTGTAATGACGCACCAGTGTTCCACCTTGTTCTTTCATCAAATCTCCGCCCCAATACCTGAATTCAGCCTCGACATCCTGTTCTTTAAAAGCCTTCATCAGGTTAGATGCATGTAGGTCGCCAGATGCTTCGCCGGCAATTATATAATAACGCATAATGTTTAATTAAAGTAAAAATCGAAAAGCAATAACAACAATGGCATACAATATGGTTGATGTAACAATGCCGCGTGCAGCCAATAATCGCTCTTTATTAATGGCAATTAAAAAAACAATAAGATTAGGCAAAACACTAATACTTAAAAGCTTTCCAATACTACCCATATTTACCATCTGCTTAATAAAAGGCCAATAAGCCAAGCCACCCTTGTAAACAAAGTAATACAAGCCAAAAGACATAATAATTGGTAAAATAACACCTATTAAAATACCAATATAAAGTTTATTGCATTTACAATTCATAATTCTGCTCTTTCAAATAAGGTAAAAGGTTAAAATTAGTGGCATCCAGATGGCAAGGCACAACGGCTGCGTAACCTTTATCAAGGAAATATTCGTCTGTATCTTTTGATTCAGGCTCCAGGTTTTCGAAATGACCGGTTAACCAATAATATTTGCGCCCACGCGGATCTTCTCTTTCAATAAATTCTTCAACCCACTTACCCTTACTTTGGCGGGCTAGCCTGGCTCCTTTTACAGGATGAACATCAGGAATATTAACATTTAAAAAGGTACCTGAAGGTAACTTGTCATTTAAAACACTTTTCACAACATGTTCAGCCACACGAACTGCTTCAGAAAAATCAGCATCGTAATGGTAGTTCAATAAAGAAAAACCAATGGACGGAATCTGGTTCAGCGCACCTTCACGTGCTGCCCCAACAGTTCCGGAGTAGTGCAGGCTAATACTGGAATTAGTTCCATGGTTAATACCTGACACCACTAAATCAGGCTTTCTATCGAGCAAAACATTAATTGCCAATTTCACACAATCAACAGGTGTTCCGTTCACTTTATACAGCTTCAGACCTTCCTTTTCTTTTACTAACTTAGCATATAAAGGTGTTTTTACCGTAATAGCATGAGACATACCTGAGTAAGACTCATTAGGTGCCACAATCACCACATCTCCAACCTGTTTTAACACCTTAACAAGCGACTCTAAACCTCCGGCTTTGATACCATCATCATTTGTTACCAAAATTAATGGTCGCGAACTTTTTTCTTTTGTCATTTTTGAATCTATATGAACATCAAAGATATGGATTCGCATTTGAAGGGACAAAAGCCACTATTTGATTATTACTTTAAATTCCTTCTTTGCTCTTAATGCTAAGATATTACTGAAATCAAATCTTATTTTTTTCGTTATTCGAAATCTAATTAACTACTTTTGTTAGCTCTTTTTTAGAGAAGTTGGCGTTGCATAATGCATCGCTTTGATGTTCAACTTATAATGATTTTAGACGAATGAATATTTCATACAACTGGCTAAAAAATTACCTGAATATTGATTTAGCACCAGAAAAAGTATCTGAAATACTTACCGACATTGGCTTGGAAGTTGGTGGCATGGAAGAGATTCAATCAATCAAAGGTGGATTAGAAGGCCTGGTTATCGGTGAAGTTTTAACTTGCGAAAAGCATGCTAATGCGGATAAACTAAGCGTTACTACAGTAAACGTTGGAGGTGAACAACCTCTTCCTATAGTTTGTGGAGCGCCTAATGTAGCTGCCGGTCAAAAAGTAGTAGTAGCAACTGTTGGTACAATTCTATACAGTGGCGACGAAAACTTTACCATTAAAAAGTCAAAAATCAGGGGAGAACAATCAATGGGTATGATTTGTGCCGAAGATGAAATTGGTCTTGGCACCAGTCACGATGGTATTATGGTACTGCCCACAGATGTTAAACCAGGTACATTAGCTAAAGACTATTTTAAAGTTGAAAATGACATTGCCATTGAAATTGACCTGACACCTAACCGTGTGGATGGTTCTTCTCATTATGGCGTTGCCCGCGATTTGGCTGCTTACCTCAAACAACATCAAGAAGGTGTTGAATTAACATTGCCTGCAGTAGATGATTTCAAAACTGAGAACACCAACTACCCTGTAAAAGTAACCGTTGAAAATACCGAAGCATGTCCTCGTTATTGCGGCGTAACAATCAGTGATGTCACCATTAAGGAATCGCCTGAATGGTTACAAAACCGTTTGAAGGGTATTGGTCTGAATCCTATCAACAACATTGTAGATGTTACTAATTTTGTATTACACGAGTTAGGCCAACCACTTCATGCTTTTGATGGCGATGAAATTATTGGCGATGAAGTGATTGTTAAAACATTAGCCGACGGTACAGAGTTTATAACACTTGACGAAGAAAAACGTGAATTATCAGATAAAGATTTGATGATTTGTAACACAGAAGGTGGCATGTGCATCGCTGGTGTATTTGGCGGCATTAAGAGTGGTGTGAGTGAAAAGACTACAAAAGTATTCCTTGAAAGTGCTTACTTCAATCCGGTTTGGGTGCGTAAAACAGCAAAGCGCCATACATTAAGCACCGATGCCAGTTTCCGCTTTGAGCGTGGTGTAGATCCAAACATGACCATTTATGCTCTTAAACGCGCTGCACTATTAATTAAAGAAGTAGCTGGCGGAACGATTTCAAGCGAAATTACCGACATCTACCCTGAAAAGGTAGCAAATTTCGAGATTGATGTGACGTACCATAATATCATCCGTTTAATTGGTAAAGAACTAACCAAAGAAACGATTAAGAACATCTTAACAGCTCTTGAAATTGAAATTGTTTCTGAAACGGAAGAAGGATTAAAACTTTCAGTACCTCCATACAGAGTGGATGTACAGCGTGAAGCTGACATAATTGAGGAAATTCTACGCATCTATGGCTACAACAATATTGAAATGCCTTCATCGGTAAACAGTACTATTGTTTATTCGCAGAAGCCTGATGACCATAAATCGAAAAATATAATTGCTAACCAGCTTACATCACAAGGTTTTAGTGAGATAATGTGTAACTCACTAACTAAGGCAGCTTATTATGAAGCACTAGAGTCCTATCCTCGTCAAAATGTGGTTGAATTAGCTAACCCGTTGAGTAATGACTTAAACGGTATGCGTCAAACATTATTATTTGGCGGATTAGAATCCATCAACCATAATGTTAACCGACGTAACAGCGACTTAAAGTTCTTTGAATTCGGAAATAGCTATCATTACAAGGCAGAATCGGATAAAAGTGATTTGAACAATTACGATGAAGAGCAAAAACTGGCACTATTCATGGTCGGAAATAAAGCTGCCTTGAACTGGAATACACCAGAGCAAAAAGTTAGCTTCTACGATTTAAAGAATCAGCTGGAGAACATCTTATCACGCCTTGGATTATCGTTTACCGATTTCAAAGAAGAAGAAACAAAGTCTGATTTATTTGCCGAAGGTTTAAGCTTATCTCAAGGAGATAAACCGATTATTGATTTTGGTTTGGTAAATGGTAAATTACTTAAGGCTTTTGATATTGATACGCCCGTTTATTTTACTGAAATCAAATGGGATATTATCCTTAAGAAGAGCAGTAAAAAAACAGTTACTTATACTGAGATTTCTAAATTCCCAGAAGTAAAACGAGATTTAGCCTTAGTACTAAATAAAGATGTGAAATTTGAGCAAGTAAAACAGATTGCACATAAAACAGAAAAGAAATTGCTTAAGCGTGTTTCTTTATTTGATGTTTTTGAAGGCGAAAAATTAGGAGTAGATAAGAAATCGTACGCGGTTAGCTTCATCCTTCAAGATGAAACAAAAACGCTTAACGACAAGCAAATTGATAAAATCATGAATAAGATGATGAGCAACTACGAAAGAGAATTAGGAGCTCTGATTAGAAAATAAGATTTAACATCAGCAAAGAAAAAGGACTATCCGTTATGGATAGTCCTTTTTTATATGTTTTAAATCACATGCAACAACTATAAATATGCAAGTGTCCAGTTATAATCACCTTTAGTGAATGCACTTGACCATTTAATGAAATAGGTCTCGCCTTCTTGTACATTAACAATAACCTTTGACTGCAAAGTCCCTTCTGTAAAATTGCTTGAGCCAATCACTACTTCACGAGTCTCATTATACACAAACAAACAGGTGTTTTCATTGGTATGCCCATAACTCGAAAAAGCTACTTCACCCGTTCTTTCAGCTTTATAAATAAACCACCTGTCATACCCACCTCTATGACTTACCTGCATCACTCCAGGAGTCGCAACAATAGCATTTTCAAAACTAATCCCCTTCTCTTCCTGCTGCTTAACCTTCCAATTTAAAGTAAGATCGTCTTGCTTAAATTGCCAAACAATGTAGTAAAGATCTCCCGCTTTTGATGTAAAAGAAATCGATTCGTCATTCAGATGCAGGCTTTGCGCAATTATTTCTTTATAGTCACTTGAGAACACTGTAACTAAACCCATTTTATCCGATAATTCATCACAGCTGATAGTAATAGCACCATCATACTTGGCCTTCACTTCAAATAGTGCTTTCCCTTTTTTCGCAATTAGCTCCTGACAGTTTTTATCCGAAATAACTGTTACGTCATCAACATCTGGTTTATCCCTTAATTCTTCCAATGCATTAACGTGACCTGTAACAATTAAACAGAAAACAACAAGTAGGACTTTCCATTTGTTATACATTCCCCGATTCATCTTTAAATTTTTACATTCCCCAATGCAAATATATTAAAATACGAATAACTCAATCACTAATTGCGAACAATAATAACGTCCACATACTATGAATTAACATTAGCGACATAATTCATTAACATTTCTTGTTTATTATGGACTTTTTGACCTATTAAGTCTATGATTTTTCAGCAGATAACTGCAAAGTATTAACGAAAAAAGGAGTTAAATGCATAACTCCTTTTCCTTCTAACCTTAACTCAAAATCCAAATCTATGAAAAAAATCTTAACTATTGATATAACACCTTCAAGTACAAATGGTTCAGTTAGGGGCAAAAAAAAGAGGAATGCTTGACTTTTCAAACATTCCTTCTTCAACCTAACCTTAACCCTAACTTATGAAGAAAGCTTCATAAATCTTTATACTCAATTCGCATAAATAAAGTTCTCTAATAATTACTTTAAAAGCAATCTTTTAAACTTTTTTAACGCGAGTTTGTAATTCTAAATCATTGTGTGGCTTCCCTTTTCTAATTATTCACACATTTTAACATTTACAAATATGAAGTTTTTTTAATTAATTCAAAAATTTTTTTTTCAAATTCTTCAAAAGTAATTACATCACAATAGCTCTTAAGGGTTGATAATGTAGAATAATGAACCTGCTCAGCTGAGATAAATTTATCATTAAAGTTTAAATCTCGAGTTGCACATGCATCACTTATAACCGTTACTTTATATCCATAATCAGCAGCTGCTCTTGCTGCAGCTTCAAGGCACATGTGCGTTTGCATACCTATAAGCACTAATTCTTTAACTTTGTTTTGTTCTAAATATTCTTTCAATGGCGTTCCCTTAAAAGCATTGACCTCTGATTTCTCAATAACCTTTTCGCCTTTAATAGCTTTTACCGCTTGATAAATTTCACCACCTGACTTTACACGATGTTTTACGTGTATAATTAAATCGCCTTTTTGGCGAAAAATCTTTAATACTTCCGAAGCAATATCTGCAGCTTTTTCAGCACCAACCAACTCAGTTGCGCCGCCAGGAAAATAAAAATCCTGAATGTCAATTAAAACCAGTGCCTTATTTCCCTTAGATTGGGCATTACCATTGGATATCAAAACAAATAATAAAAGTGCTAAAACAGCATATATCTTCATAACATTCTACTTTACTTTTTCTAAAGGAATAAAAAAAGGGTGACTTCCGCCACCCCTATCGAAAAAATATTTTTCGCAAATTACTTAATACCAAGCTTTTTCTTTAAGTCTTTAGTCAAAGCATTTTTATTAATCATGATCGACATTGTTTTGTACTTAACAAAAGCTTCAGAAGCATAGAAATAACCATCGTACTTATTGTTGGTATTCCATGAATTCTTCACCTTGAAATACTTTGTACCATTCTGGTCTTTTACCATACCAGTGATTTGCATTCCATGGTCATCTGTTGTCTGGTAGTTATCGTATGCTTCCTGACGCAACTCCGGTGTAATTTCTTTTTCTTTAACAGGCTTATCGAAGCTATAAAGCGCTTTATTACGATCGGCACGAGACATACTCTCCCAACGAGAACGCTCCGAACCTGACATTTCTTTAACATCACTTTCAGGAACTATAGCGACTCCATTGGTGTGCGAGAATCCTTTTTCGCTCACATCAGCAGCCCAACCAATGGTATATCCATTTTCTAATGAATGTTCAAATATGGTCATTAAATCATCCAAAGTTACATTGTAAACTTCTCCCCACAACCAGTTATCTGGCACTTCAATAATAAATGTTTCATAGGTTGGGTGGTGCGTGTATGATGTTACCTGAATATAGTCATCCATATCCAAACCTACTTTTTCTTTCATATAAGTTTGTGGTGTATATGATTTACCATCTACCTCAAAAGAAGTTGGCTCTGCACCTAAATAAGCATCCAAAACACCATCAAAACCACTTTTCCAGGCTGGAGTCAGTTTTTTGTTTTTATTCTTAATCACGGCATCTACATAGTTTTTAAGAACAGCATCCATTTCGCCATGAACGTGTGATTCTTCTCCGTACTCAAGTCCTGCGTATGCTTCCTCTGGGACCATTCCGTACTTCTTCATCACGTATACAGCATCATGAAAAGCTCCACCGGGGCCAAAATTTAATGAACCGTGTAAACGAACATATTTCTCAGCTTTGTCTGCATAACAATGGCGAACAACGAACATTTCAGATAAGTTTGTTGGCTCTTTTCCAATACGAATCATTTCTGACTCGAAAAAACCCAAAGCCGAAAAGCTCCAACAAGTACCAGAACGATGCTGATCTTTTACACTTGTTGCTTCTAAATCATAAATTGTCTCAAACTCATAGCCTTCTTTTTCCTCCTGTGCCATCACCGTTAGGCAGAAAAGGCTTAGTAATACTGTTGATAATACTTTCATTTGTTTTTATTTGAATTTTACAATTTGACTTTTATTGACTTATCTCGACATGAATCGATAATACAAATAAAGAAAAGATAAGTGGATTGTTAAATGATAATATTCATCTAATGTATAAATAGATGATAAACAATCACCTGCAATTAAAGTCATTACTCATTCACTATTTGGTTGATAAGCAATTGACCATTGGTCACCATCTGTTTTGCACTTTCGCGCGGAATACGGTCAATTACAAAGTCACTTAATACCTCATCGATTAATTCGAGGTTTTTAGCATTTTTATCTTCTCCCACAGCCGATAGTTGCTCCCTCAAAATCAGCAGCTTTTCAAAATCCTGGATGCCTTCAATTAATCGTTCGTATCGAATAGAACTTCGTGCATCGGGGTAAATAAGAAAACTACTTCCAGAGCTTGCCTGTGGAAGGCGCGCTTCAACTAAAGGCTTGTTACCCCAATTATTAAACTGGTCAACATGAATACCATCTATACCTTGCGACGCCGCATACCAACCTAACCAGGTTGCCTGTGCTGATGGCGATCGCAAACAAATATTCGGATAATTATCTTTAGCTCCTAATAAATAAGAAGTCTCTAATCCCTTCTGATGGCGCAACTTAAACCACTCTTTTAAATTACTGAACTGGGAAGGCACATTAGCGGCATAAACATTTTGCATAATGCCACTTGTCCACTCATGCGCAACAAGCTCAAGTTTAATTTCTGCATCAACTGATGCAATAAGCTCCTTTAAAAATGTGATATCTTCTGAATTTCCTGCTCCTATTACGAAAACTGATTTTTCGAACAGTGCTTTTTCTTTTAAATGTTGAATAAGCTGTGCATAGCAATTTTTAATTAAAACTGCGTCTCCATAAATATCTATTGATTGATTAACTATTTGCCCTTCACCTGATATATAACTTATTGTATTAACGCCTTCCGGACGAAATGCCAGGCAATCAATTTGCTCTTTTACGCCTAGCTCAGATAATGTTTCTACCCATTTATCGAAGTTGGTAAAATCGGCCATTAATCTTCCATCAGATATCTCTTTCCATTTTATAAGTGGTAATTGAGTTGGCGTATTATATTGATTAAAGATGGAAACATTAATATTTTTTTGTCCTGCCAACTTCATTAATTCCACATAAGGTGTCAGTTGCTCAACATGCTCTTCTGACCATAATTCGACCTTGTGCCACTGGGCTATTGTAACAGGATTAATACACATATTTGTTTGAAATCGCCACTCTCCGGATGCAGGTAGCTCCTTATCAATTACATCTAGCTGCACTCTCAACTCTTGCGGTGGGTTTTCCTTAGAATACACTTTAAGTGAGGCATTATAACTTCCTTTACTTACATTTCTTGGCACCTTAATGGTTACCCACAAAGGCCGAACAGACTGAGATTCAACATCAATACATGGTAAATTATCAAGCATATCCGGAATCAGGCAGGAATCGCGCCAGGTCATTTCATCCGCTTCTTCTGACACAAAATCAGCATCACTCATAATGTATCGGACGAAGTGCGTTTCTATTATATCATTACCAATAGTATCTCCATCCGACGACACAAGATCACTCCAAACACATTCTACTTGGTTGACATCATAGGAGCTCCACAACACAGCCTGAAATGAAACACGCTCACCTCTCCAGGCTGTCAGCTGTTTTTCTTTTGTAACGGCTTTCATTGGAACCTGCCCTTTTGCGTACTTAACATCTTTTGAGCCAAACGAAAGGTGCAAACCACGTCCGGTTGCTTCCCATGATTCTATATCTTTTTTCTCCGGATTAACCGGTTCTGAAAAAGTGCTATAATTAATATTCTCTCGCTGATTGTAACACGATGCCAACAACAGCATCAGGACAACGCAACTACCTAACAAATAAGTTTTCATTGTATTCAATCAAAAATAGTGCGCAGCAAATATAATATATTGCCCACTGCATAACACTATTTATCTATGAGTTGTTGCAATTTCTTGCGTTGTATTTTTCCTGTTTCGGTCATTGGGATTTTATCAATGCATATCACTTCCCTGGGCCACTCAAATTTCGTAAGAAACCCAATGCTTTCAAGAATAACCGGTTCTTTTGATTGACAAACGAGTACTACTTTTTGCCCCAACAAATCATCTTTCTTCCAGGAAATAGCAAAAGGCACCGTTATTGACGGCGCAAGTTTTGTTTCAATATCCTCGGCTATTACTTTAACACCACCTGTGTTAATAATATTGTCGTATCGTCCTTTTATAGTAAACTCATTAGAAGAGTTAAACTTAACGATATCATTAGTAACAAGAGGCTGTTCATTTATGTCCGATGCTTCTACAAGCAAACAGCCCCGTTTATCACTTAAAACGGAGATACCTGGTAATACACGAAACCCTGTTCTTTCATCTTTGATATTTCGTAAAGCAATATGAGAAACTGTTTCGGTCATGCCATAAGTTTCCCAAGCATTAACCTTAAGCGTCCTTAACGCCTTTGATATTTGAGCATTCACCCTTCCTCCGCCAATAATCAGGTGGCGAATACTCTTAAAAGCATTTTTATTCTCCTCCAGAATAGTTGCCACCTGCATTGGCACCATGGCAGCAAAATCAATGTCGCGACTTATACTTTCCATTGGATTTGAGCTAACTGTTGAGGTCACCAAGTTTAACTGCCCAACCATTGCCCTAACCAACATCATTTTTCCGGCAATGTACTTTGCCGACAGGCATAACAATGCAGAATCAAATGGCTGCAACTTTAAAAACTCAATTGTGCGCTTTGCGGAGGCAACCATTGCCACCTTTTTGACTTTAATTATTTTGGGAGTTCCCGTACTGCCAGATGTTTGTAATTCTATAAAGTCATTATCATTGAGCCAGTCTGACAAAAATTGTCCAATATAATGCTTTTCTTCCTCATCATCGTTCACAAGTTGCTGAGCCAATGTCAATATAGCTTCTTTTCCTCTATACCCTTCATCATTATATATGATGGTTTGAAACAAACGATATGAATAGGCATTTGTCATACAAACGGATTCTCCCAAACACCTTTAGGTTGATAAAACAGTTTCTCACCAGAGAGATAAAGCGGCGATTCGATATTATTGGTAAAAACCTGCCCCGTTCCAAGCCCCTGACGCAATGGATTATTTTTAGTAAAAACCCATTGTGCAATGGCGTTCAATCCCACATTGGCTTCTAAAGCCGATGTAGCCCACCATTGAACATTCAGTTTCTCTGCCAGTTCAATCCACTCATCACTAGCAGAAAATCCTCCCAAAAGGCTTGGTTTTAAAATAATATATTGTGGCTTTATGGATTCTAAAAGTAATTTCTTGTCATTATAATCAGAAACACCTATCAACTCTTCATCTAGGGCAATAGGAATTGGTGAAGTTTGACAAGTATGATGCATTTCTTCAATTTGCCCGGCTTTTATGGGTTGCTCAATTGAGTGAATCTGAAAGTTCGCAAGCCTCTGTAACTTCTCTTCCACCTCCCCTGCAGCGAAAGCACCATTAGCATCTACCCTTATTTCCAAATCATCAGCTGAGTAATGCTGACGTATAGTGGTCAATAAACTAAGCTCTTGTTCAAAATCAATCGCTCCAACTTTAAGTTTCAAGCATTTAAAACCGCTTTGGAGCTTGTGAGTAATACGACGTAGCATTTCTTCAGCTTCGCCCATCCAAATTAATCCATTAATGGTGATGGAATCGTCTCCTTTGACAAAACTTGAATCAAACAAATGAAAAGGCCTTTTATTGGATAAATCAAGCAAGGCCATTTCTATGGCAAATCGCAAAGCAGGATACGCAACTAAAGACGAATGAAAATCCAAGAGATATGCATCGATATTTTTGCAAACCTCTTCAATTTTATCTTCCAAATCGGGCGCATCATCCAAACTTAAGGATGGAATAATAGAACACTCACCAATTCCACTACAACCTTCCTCATTTGTAATTTTTATAAACCAACTTGGTTTGGTATAAAGAACACCTCTGGAAGTTCCTCCTGCTTCTTTAAATTCTAATTCTCGTTTAACAAATTCCGCTTTATGCATTTCAATTAGCCCAATATAAGTCCAACACCAAATAAAATTACATAAATAAGCGTAGAAAGAGCCAACTTCTTTAGTTCAGGATCAAACGCTTTCGACTCTTTTGCTTTATTCACAACAATCAAATGACGAATAAATAACGGCAGACTTAACAAAAACAACAACTTATATGCAGTTAGCTCACCAAACAACACAAATACAAAACTCAAAAGTAATGCACCAACAACAAGTGAATAGTGGTATTTTTTTGCCCAATTAATCCCCTTCTTAACCACTAAAGTATTTTTATTGGCCATTTTATCACTTTGCTCATCGCGCATATTATTAAGGTTTAGCACGCCTGCGCTTAAAAATCCAACCGACGATGCTGGCAACAATACTTCCCATCGTATCTCGTGCATATACAAATAGAATGAACCAGCTACCCCAACTAAACCAAAAAATAGCAATACATAAAAATCTCCGAGCCCATTGTAGCCATATGGATTATTGCCCATTGTGTATTTCATAGCTGCAGCAATGGCAGCTATTCCAAGTAAAATAAAAAGGAGACTTAACAACGCATTAGCACTTCCAAATGCTATAACAATTAAGGCCAACCCGGTTATGAAACTTAAAATGGAAAACAAAACAATGGCATGACGCATGCTTTTTAAAGCTATTAAACCCGACTGAACCATACGTGCCGGGCCCTTTCGTTCTTCATGATCGGCACCATTAACCGTATCGCCATAATCATTGGCCAGGTTAGATAAAACCTGTAAAAATAATGTAGTCAGAGAGGCTAATAGGAATATAATCCAATTAAAAGCGTCATAGTAGGCTGCTAAAAAACCTCCCATTATTATTGATGAAAGTGCTAAAGGCAAAGTGCGTAATCGAAATGCACTAATCCAAGCTTTTACTTTTGTCATAACACAGTTTTAGCACAAAAGTAAATATTTGTTTGGTATATGCTGGTTAACGGTGAAATTAAGCCATCACATCCCCTTATTGACGTTGTAGTTTATATAAATTAAATAACTTTCTTTTTACCGTAAACAAACCGGTATAGCAGGCTACGTAATTCTTTAAACTGTCCGTAATTAATGGCACTCGGATAACTTAAAATTCGCTGAGGAAATGACGCACATCCCTTGTGATAGGAGGGTTGAATATAAACAAATGGATTTTCGATAAAACCTGTTTTTTTATATAGGCTTTTAATCGAATGACCTCTACTATTTTGCAAAATATCGACTTCTGCAATAATAATCACTCCATTGGCGGTTGTTTGTAATAATTGCTCAAGCAAGGCAGGTACGATCTGCGTCTCATCTTCACCTTTCTGAACGGCTAGGTGTTCAATAGCAATCCATTTACTAAAGTCCCAATATCCTACTATACCTTGTAATTGATTATTGTTTCGTAACTCTATTAACTGATACGAAGAGCGTTCACAAATCTCTTCAAACTCTTGTTTACATCGTCTTCGTTCATAATCAAATGAATTGATCATCAACTCCCACACATCATTTGCCATCATTACTTTTTCCTTTTCATAAAAAGGAATCAATGAGCATACCATAAACATTGAACAAATTAAAAAAGATGTGAAAGAACGTAACATAAATACCTCATTAGTAACTCATCAAAACCCACAAGCGGTTAAGAAAGGTTAAATTTAAAGTTTTGTTATTCATTACCTATCTGACATCAAGGCTTTAATGTTTTTATTGATTTAGGTACTATTTTTCCTGTTTGTCATTACAGAAACTCTTCTTCAATAATGACGTAACAGCTCATGGAAAAATAACTAGAACAATTATCACACATCATGAAATGGAATAATTTAAAACTGGGAATTAAATTTTTGATTTCCTTCGGCATTATTATCTCCTTGCTTTTGTTATCCGGCTTTTGGGCTATTAATGGTATTGGAGGTATTGTATCAGATGCCAATGAAGTAATTGATGGCAACAAACTTCGCACAAATCTTGAAACAAAATATGTTGACCACCTGCTTTGGGCTAAAGATCTAAATCGTTTATTAACCGATGAAAATGTTACTGAAATAACAGTCCAAACCGATCCTCACCAGTGCGCTTTTGGCAAATGGTATTATGGAGAAGGCCGTAAAAATGCGGAAAAATTAGTCCCTGAGTTAAAACCAATATTTGATCAGTTTGAAGAACCACATCAGCATTTACACGAATCAGCCATTAAATTAGATCAAGTATTTGAGCAAATGGACTGGCGAATAACGGTTTTATTGAAACAAGCCGAATTAGACCATATCAATTGGATGAATAATGTAAAAGATGCCATCTTTATTAAAAAGGCCAAAAACATAAATGTTACTAAAGACCCTACTAAATGTAATTTTGGTAAATGGTTAAATTCTGAAGACCTAAAATTTCTTAAAGAAAGTCATCCTGAACTTGAAAATATTTTACAAAGCATTTCTGAAAAACACGATAATCTTCACTCAAGCGTTTATCGAGCCGAATCATTTCTAAAACAAGGAAATCAAACACAAGCTGAGCAATTCTTCAACACCACCATCAGGTCTAACACGAAAGCTGTTTTAACAGAATTATCCAAATTTGGTGAATGGACCGAGGTACATTTGCATGGAATGGATGAAGCCAATAGCATTTATCAGAATGAAACAATGCAACATCTGGAAACAATGGGACACCTCTTTGACCAAACGATTGAACAATCGAAGGATTATATATTAACAGATGAAGCCATGCTGGAAAGGGCCAATTCTACTCGCTTGGTTGTTATATGGTTGATTATTGCAGCAGTTATTATTTCAGCAATACTAGCCTATTTAATTACTATGAACCTGCTGAATCCTATTAAAAAATCAGTTGCTTTTGCAAATGAGATGGCCAAAGGTAATTTAACGGCAAAAGTAGATATAGACCACAACGATGAAATTGGTCAACTAGCAAAGGCACTAAGCGACATGGCTTTGCAACTTCAAAGTATTGTAAGTAACATCAAAACCGGCTCAGATAACCTAGCTGTTGCCAGTCAACAAATGACGTCGGGTGCACAACAAATCTCTAACGGTGTTAACGAACAAGCTGCATCGGCTGAAGAAATATCATCATCGATGGAGGAAATGGCTTCAAATATTCAGCAAACATCTGCTAATGCCAAGAGGGCATTATTGATTACAAATGAAACCAGCCAATCAATTGAAAGTATTGCTTCTGCATCAGAAAAAAACGTTGAATCGTCGAAAAATATCAATGATAAAATTAAAGCGATTGTTGATATAGCGGAGCAGACCAATATCCTGGCTCTTAACGCCGCAGTTGAGGCTGCACGAGCAGGTGAACAAGGTCGCGGTTTTACTGTAGTAGCTGCTGAAGTGAGAAAATTAGCAGAACGTAGTAAAGCAGCCGCACATGAGATTGTTGAATTAGCACAGGAAGGAACGCTCGTTTCTGAGAATTCCAATAATTTGTTAAAAGCCATTATACCTAATGTCAGAAATGCGTCCGAACTAGTACAAGAAATTTCAAGTGCCAGTTCTGAACAAGCTGAAGGGGTCAATCAGGTCAATTCTTCAATCCAACAATTTAGCCAGGTAACCCAGCAGAATGCCACTTCGGCTGAAGAAATGGCTGGAAGCTCCGAGGAGTTATCTAGCCAGGCAGGAGAACTGGATAATATGATTCAATTCTTCAAAGTTGATTCAACTGAGAAATAAATTTCAAGCAGTAACAGAACAGGATATAAAAAAGAGAAGGATTTTGCCTTCTCTTTTCTTCTGTTAACCCTTCTTGCCGTTTTGTCATTACTTTTCTCTGCAGGATTCTTTTATCTTTGTTGGTTCAATAATATAGAAATGATAAATACCACAAATAAGGTTGATCTTAGTACCTATAATACCTTTGGCATAAAAGCTACAGCAAAAGAATTGATAGCCTGCCATACAGTTGAATCTATTAAAGAAGCCCTTCATTATCTAAGAGAGAATCCTCAGCCATACTTTATACTAGGAGGTGGTAGTAATATTTTATTCTGCAATGATTTCGATGGACTCATCATTCATCCGCAACTATCAACTATTGAACTTATTAAAGAAGATGAAAGTCATGTATGGATTGAAGTTGGGGCTGGTGTTGAATGGGATGTCTTTATAGAACACTGTGTTAATAACAAGTGGTATGGTTTAGAGAACCTTTCTTATATACCAGGCAATGTGGGGGCATCTCCAGTACAAAATATTGGAGCTTACGGTGTAGAAGCAAAAGATTGTATTGAAACAGTGAAAGGTTTTTATATCGAAAATGCAGAAGCTTTTGAACTAAGTAATGCCGATTGCCACTTTGCCTATCGCCAAAGCATTTTCAAATCAGAGTTGAAAAATAAAATCATCATCAGCTCTGTGGTTTATAAACTCAATAAAACTGAAAGCTACACGCTCGATTACGGCCCTGTAAAAGAAGAGGTAGAAAAAAAAGGGGTGATTAGTTTAAAAAATGTTCGCCAAACCATAATTGGAATAAGAAAAAGCAAATTACCGGAGCCGGAAGAATTGGGCAATGCCGGTTCATTCTTTAAAAATCCAATTATTGAAGTGGACCACTTTTTACAACTACAAAATCAATTTGAATCGATACCCAATTATCCGATAGACAGCAAGCATATTAAAGTACCAGCTGGCTGGTTAATTGAACAAACAGGATGGAAAGGCAAAGCCATTGGTGATGCAGCCGTGCATAATAAACAGGCGCTGGTTCTCGTTAATAAAGGAAACGCGAGTGGACAGGATATTTTAAATTTGGCACAACAAATTATAGAAGATGTCAAAAAAAAGTTTGGTATTTCCATTGAACCAGAAGTCAACATTCTCTAATTTGAGCTTGTTTTAAAATAAAACCTTAATCGAAAATCATGTCAATAAAGCAACGAAGCAAAAGCAATAAACCCAACAAGCTATTGATGCGCCTCATATATGCAGCATTACTGTTCATTGTAGTGGCAATATTTGTAGGTAAATCGTTTTATAATAAAATATACGCCCCGAATATTACAGTAGCTGAAGGTACTGAATACTTTTACATCCCTACAGGTTCCGATTTTGAAGATGTGTGTATAGCGCTAGAAGAAGCGGGTTACTTGAAAGATGTTGATGGTTTTAAATGGGTAGCTGAGCAAAAAAACTATATTAATATTAAACCCGGACGTTATCGTATTAAGAATAACTGGACTAATAATGATTTGGTTAATACACTACGCTCAGGCAATCAAACGCCAGTAAAAGTGACTTTTAATAACATCCGAACAATGGCTGAGTTGGCGGGCGAAGTAAGTGATTATTTAGAGTGTGACAGTATTGAACTTTTGGAAACACTTAACAAAGAATCTCTTTTTAAAGAATGGGGCTTTAGTAAAGCAACATCACCAGCTTTGTTCATTCCTAATACATACGAATTCTGGTGGAATACATCACCTGAAGGTTTTATAAAGCGCATGCACAAGGAATATAAAAAGTTCTGGACAGCTCAGCGCATCGATAAAGCAAAGCAAGCAGGGCTTACTCCTGTTGAAGTTAGCACACTGGCAGCCATTGTTGATGAAGAAACCATCAAAAATGATGAAAAACCTAAGGTAGCCGGATTATACATTAATCGCCTCAATAAAAACATTCGCTTACAGGCCGATCCAACCATTAAATATGCCATTGGCGATTTTTCCATTCAACGAGTCCTGACGAAAGATTTAAAAACCGACTCGCCATATAACACCTACAAATATGCCGGTCTGCCTCCAGGTCCTATCCGGATTCCATCGGTTTCGGGCATTGACGCTGTATTAAATTACACGAAACACAAATACCTGTATATGTGTGCTAAAGAAGATTTTTCAGGCTATCATAACTTTGCAAAAACACTGAAGCAGCACAATATCAATGCAGCCAAGTTTCAACGAGCACTTAACTCAAACCGGATATATCGATAATTGAAGCCGATTCGTTCTTTTGTTTCAAAATGATTATTTTAAGCTTTTATAATTGCTTCATCTTACAATTAAACCTTATGCTATGAAACAAGATAAGCGAGAAATACTCATCAAAATTCGAAATTATCTACGCAGGAAAAAGGCCAATAAAATAAATCTATTGGAAATTTGTCAAGAGCTGAATTACGAGTTAAACGAAATAACAACCTGGGCTTCAACACCAGAATCGTTAATTGAACAGATACTTGATTTAAAAAGTCAGGAATTAATGGATGTGCTTGACTACGACAAATATAAATCGGAAAATGCCGTTGATAGCATGGTCATTAGCGGCCAGGAAATTTACGAACGTTTCGAGCAACTGTCTCCTGCAAATTACGTGTTTATTGCTGATATTAATCCAGAGCTGTACCGAAACTGCCAAAACAAAAAATTTGAATTAATTCGTAAGCACCTGAGCAACAATATAGATAAAGGACAAGAAACCGGCGAGTATAAAGCAAACCTTAATAAAGGTATGATTCTTGATAAATACATAAAACGAATAAAAGAAATACATAAGCCTGAATTTTTAAAATCTGAACATTTCACCTTCTCTAATGTTTTCAGCAATATTTTTGAAGATTATTTAGAAGAAGTAGCAACAGAAGAAAATTGGAATTATTTTCGCAAACGCAAACAATTTTATGAAGCTATCAGCTTCATTAATCGATAATATTAAAACCATTCAAATGCAACTATTTAAATTCTTAACATTAGCTTTCATCTCACTATCGATTGTTTCTTGTGCATCGCTAAATGGCGGTTCGTCTAGTTTTGACGATAGCGACAGCCCCTATATAAAAGAAGAAACAACACCTGTTGTTAAAGAGCAACCAACACCCAAACCTGAAAAAATTGTGGTGAAGGAAGAAAAAGTAACTGTTATTGATGATAAAAGTGCTGAAGTTTATAAATACTACGTCATAATTGGCTCTTTCCGCGTTTTGGAAAATGCTCAGAACTATAAAAAACAATTGATTGAAGAAGGTTTTTTACCGGTTCTGCTTGAAAACGAAAATGGCTTGTACCGTGTCTCTGTCTCGGCCTACAACGAAGAAGATACTGCCCGTTTTAAGATTGGCTCCATCCGCCAGAAGTTTGAAAAGTATAATGATGTTTGGTTGCTAATTCGTAAAGCATAAGCATTATTAAGAAATTACGATGAGCCGGTTCAATTATGTTCCGGCTTTTTTTATGCCTTCAACATCAATAAACGACACATATCATGATAATTATTCTTTCTACTCCTTAACTTTTTCCTATTTTTGCGCATTCAAATACCGAAATAAACTAGATAAAATATAAACCAGACAAATATGTACAGACCGGTAAATCTTTCTGAAGATATTTTTTACGTTGGTGTAAATGATCGTCGCACAAGCTTATTTGAAAACATGTGGCCACTTGATCGTGGTGTTTCTTACAACTCATATGTTATTGCCGACGAAAAAGTAGCTATTATTGATACTGTTGAAGCAGGACATTTCGAAAAATGGATTGCAAAAGTAAGAGCTATATTAAATGGCCGAGCAGTTGATTACCTTGTAGTCAACCATATGGAACCTGATCATTCAGGCGCTATACGCATTTTAACTGAATTGTATCCTGAAATGAAAATTGTTGGCAACAAAAAAACGGTTCCAATGATTGAAGGATATTACGGTATCAATAGCAACTTCGAAATTGTTAAAGAAGGCGACAGCATCGATCTTGGTAAAAATAAACTGACTTTCTATACTGTTCCAATGGTACACTGGCCAGAGTCGATGGTTTGTTTTGAAGAAACCAATCAAATCCTCTTCTCGTCTGATGCTTTCGGTAGCTTCGGCACACTTGATGGTGGCATTTTCGACGATGAACTAAACTTTGAGCATTACATTGACGAAATGCGACGCTACTACTCTAACATTGTTGGAAAGTATGGCAATCCAGTGCAAAAAGCACTTCAAAAATTAGGCAGTCTGGATTTAAAAATGGTGGCTCCTTCACACGGCCCTATTTACCGTGAAAACATTGCCCGCATGATTGAAATGTACGATCAATGGAGCAAATACGAAGGTGAAGAAGGGGTAGTTGTCGCTTATGCTTCGATGTATGGAAATACTGAGGAAATGGCCGAAGTAACAGCCCGTGCTTTAACAGAAAGTGGCATTAAAAATGTTCGTGTTTATGATGTAAGTAAAACACATCCATCCTACATCATTTCTGACATCTTTAAATACAAAGGTATCATTCTTGGTAGCCCAACCTACAGCAATGAATTACACCCTAACATGGAAGCTTTAACTAACAAGCTTCAGCACATGGGTGTTGTTAATCATTATTTTGGAGTATTAGGTTCATTCACCTGGGCAGGTGCTTCGGTTAAGAAGTTGCGCGAAGTTGGCGAAAACCTTAAATGGGAAGAAGTAGCCGATGCGGTGGAAGAAAAGCATGCATTAAAAGAAGACAAATACGAAGCCTGCTGGCAATTAGGTGTTGCCATGGCTGCAAAGCTTAAAGCAAACAGATAGAAGTTATCTCAAAAGATATGGAAGGGCAATCAGCAATGGTTGCTCTTTTTTTGTGTTGATACAACAAAAGAACATATCCAAACAACAAAGAAAAGCCCGGAGTTTTCAACTCCAGGCCTATCATCAATTATTAAAATCTTATAAAAACTCGTACCGTACAAAGGCTTCAAACGCCTCATATTCGGCCATACCTAATTCGTTATATAATTGAGCCGTTCCACGATTACGGTCTTCTGCACGTTGCCAGAATTCACGGTTATCACCTCCAAGGAACATCGCTCCGTCTTTTTGTGATTGGTGCTTGAAAATGGCATTACGCTTACGCATCAACTCATCCGGACTGATTGGCACCGCCATTTCAATGTTATGGATTTCCCACTCGTGCCATGCACCACGGTATAACCATACCCAACAGTCTTTCATCCAAGTTTCTTTCTTTAACACGTCAATGGCCTGGAAAATGGCATCCAAACAAACCCGGTGCGTTCCGTGTGGATCAGATAAGTCACCGGCTGCAAAAATCTGATGTGGTTTTACTTCTTTTATCAAATCAGCAACAATCTTCACATCTGCTTTGCCCATCGGATGCTTTTCAACACTTCCTGATTCATAGAAAGGAAGATTTAGGAAATGTACATTCTCATCCTTCACATTGGCATAACGACATCCGGCTTTGGCCTCTCCAACGCGAATCAAGCCTTTAATACGACGTACTTCAGGTAAATCAATCTGATCAGCTTTTTTGTTAGCTAAAAACTTGCGAATCTTATCGTGCTCGGCCCTAATTTTCTTATCGTCCTCAGTCAAACCGCTAGTGTAATCCCCAATAAAATCGAGATAACGCAACACATCATCGTCTGATACGGCAATACTACCCGACACCTGGTAAGCCACATGTACTTCATGCCCCTGATCAACCAAACGCAACATAGTACCTCCCATCGAAATCACATCATCATCGGGGTGCGGACTAAAAATAATAACACGTTTCTTTTCAGGCGATTTACGCTCAGGACGGTTTGTGTCATCAGCATTAGGTTTTCCTCCTGGCCAACCGGTAATGGTATGCTGTAATTCATTAAAGATGCGAATATTAGTTTGGTAAGCCGAACCTCTTTCAGCCAAGATATCCCCCATCCCGTTATCATTGTAATCGCGATCGGTTAGCTTTAAAATTGGTTTCTTCACTTTTTGGCACAACCAAAGAACAGCTTTTTTAATCAAGCGATCGTCCCACTCCACACTATCAATCAACCAAGGCGTTTGTACACGAATCAAATCAGCTGCCGCAGCTTCGTCAACAATCATCTTACAGTTTTCATGCTTTTGCAGGAACGACGCAGGAATCTCTTCAGTCATTCCACCTTCAATGGTTTTCTTTAAAATAGCAGCTTTACCTTCACCCCAGGCTAATACTCGCACACGCTTAGCATTTAAAATGGTTTTAATACCCATTGTAATGGCTTTACGTGGCGAATTATCCATACCAAAGAAGTCTGAAGCTGCTTCGGTGCGGGTAATATTATCAAGAGGAACGATACGTGTTAAGGAGTTGGCTGAAGAACCTGGTTCATTTAGTCCAATATGTCCGGTACGACCAATACCCAAAATCTGCATATCAATACCACCTACCTTTTGAATCTTTTCTTCAAAAGCATGGCAGAATTCATAAATTTTTTCCTGAGGAATAGTACTATCAAGGTAGTTTATATTCTCATCCGGAATATCAATATGATTAAAAAACTTTTCGCGAATATTGCGATTGAAACTTTGTAAAGCGCTTGGTGTAATCGGATAATACTCCATTACACTAAAAACAATCACATTCTTAAAACTCAGCTCTTCCTCCTTGTGCATTCGAACCAACTCAGAGTATACCTCACTTGGCGCTGATCCAACAGCAAGTCCTAATACACACTTTCCGCCTTCAAGCTCTTTAATTTTAATAATTGAAGCTATCTCTGATGCAACAGCTTTAGAGCCTTCAGTCGAAGAGCCATAAATTTTTGTTGAGATTTTCTCATGCTTTGTAATTAAAGCCCGCAGATAAGGATCATCGTGATAACCTTCATTCTTGAATTTCCCGGCTGGGGAAATTTTTTGATTGAATTTTACTATCATAACTACTCTAAATTGAAGTTTTGTGGTTTTAGATTGATGCAAATTTACAATTTATAATCAGTAAAAATAAAAAAAATAGAAAGTTTTAATAACCATTTTAAGATAATTTAAAAGTTACCGAAACTTTCACATGATTATTTAACAAGAAACCTACTGACTAAGGGAATTGTAAATAACATCTTGAATCTTTGTGCGCACATTTAGTTCAATCAGCTTTTTGTTGTATGATCGGGGATGAATACGGTTTGATAAGAAAATATAAATGATATCATGCTCCGGATCAATCCATAAAATAGTACCAGTAAAACCAGTATGGCCGTATGAAGCCTTTGAAACACGATGTGAAACATGGCTGTTATCATCAGGGTTTATTTCTGGTTTATCAACACCCATTCCACGTCTGTTGCCATGATTTACTGTTTTTGTAAAAGAGCCAATTGTTCTTGGGTTTACAAACTGAGTACCGCCATATTTGCCTTCGTTTATCAACATTTGTCCCAACTTAGCCAAGTCGCCTGCATTGGCAAATAAACCAGCATGAGCTGCAACACCACCCAGCATAGCAGCCCCCTGATCATGCACATATCCATCCAACAATGTCTTTCTGAAGCCAAGGTCATTTTCAGTTGGCACAATACTTTTAGATGAATAATTATCCAGCGGTTTATATACTAAATTATTAGCTCCCAGAAGTCGACTTATACGGGAGTAATATAGGGAGTCGAGACTTTCATTTTCTTCTTTTTCGATAATCCGCTGCAATAGATAATAACCTAAATCACTATAACGATAGTCCTTATAACTTCTTAGCGGTGAAGCATAAATATAGGCATACATCGAATCTACAAATGCCTCATTCATAAACATACCCGAAGTTAATTGCCGATTATAAACTCCATTACTCTTTTGGGTGAAAACATCTTGCCGATATCGTGCATACTTATTTTGATACAAGCGTGTGTCAACTCTGATATTATATAACCAGGAATAATGACGGCTATAAAGCGATCGATTCCCAAGCGACTCTCTATCGAGTGCTTTATAATGAAACGGAATATAACTAATTAAGCCACTCTGATGCAACAACAGTTCGCGAATGGTGATATTAGCTTTGTCAGTTGTATCGATTTCAGGCAAATATTCGCGCAAGCGGGCATCTAAATCCAATTGTCCTTCTTCATATAATTGCATTACCAAAGGAAAAGTAACAGCAAGCTTAGTAATAGAAGCCACATCGTACAAATCATTATTATTGACTTTTTGTTTTCTTTTATAAGTGTGGTATCCATAACTTTTCTGAAGAACTACTTCTCCTTTTTTGACAACCAATAGTTGAGCGCCAGGTGTAGCTTTTTTCTTTATAGCATCGAAAACAATACTATCAATTTTAGCAATCGAATCCTGACTAAAACCAGTGGTAAGTGAATTAAAAGCCAATCTGTTTTTTGATGCATCAACAGGTCTGAAACCTAGCTGATTCAATTCGCTATCAATCGGAGAAATTCCACTTACACTTATTCCACTATAAATAGCCTCTGCCACCAACCGGGGCGATTCATTTATTGATTGCGGCATAACAAGCAGAGCGTCAAAAACCTGTGCAGCTTGCCGATACATTTTATTATCGAATGCCCCAATAAAAACTAAGGCATTAAACTTCTCTTCGTTTGTTGCAGCCTCTATATTAGCAATTACTTGCACTAGTTGTTCTGCGTCATCACACAGAAACATTTGCACAAAAGAATTTGAGTCATTCACACTTGCATTCGGCTGATAATAATTTACCATCTCAACGAATTCATCTCCCACTTCTGTGGAACAGTCGTTAATTGCTATTGACAAAGAATCAACCCGAACAACTGGGAATATGGCCTCTTTCTGATAAATCGCTATTGAATTCTTATACGCCTCATAGCGATGATTCAATTGATGGTCTCTGTTAAATTCGAATCGTACATCCTCACCCTCTACTGCTCTATGGTCCAATAATTTACAGATGCAATCATTCAATTTACCTTCATCTATTCGGCCTGCATACACAGCTTGCACCATGTCTTCATAGCAGTTGCTATCTACATTTTCCCAAAATAATAAATCCTGCTCCAGCAAATCATTAAAACAAACCTGATTTGTTACAGACTGCTTCCACATAGCAAATGTTGGTATATCACCCAGCGGATTTTTTCTCTTCGAATCCATGAATGAAGGCCTCAATAACTCATCGAGCAAGTCACAAGGAAAATCAATGATACGAATGTATCTCTGCTGCCGGATGGCATTATGCCCCATATATAGTCGCGATACATTGGGTAACTTATCATAGGCTACAATCCCCTCAAAGCCAGATAAGGAAACGATTGCAAGTGCATCATTTAGTAAATCATTAACTGATGAGGTCTTTGAAATTGCTCGAAATGTTTCCTCATCAGGAAACGATAATGAGAGTGTGTCTGAAAACCCTTTTCGAATATCCCGGGCTATAAATGAATCAAAACGAGTATTGCCCAATACAATACTATCTGCCTTTTCTTTATCAGGAATTTTCAAGAAAAGCATAGCTACTTTCTCCTCAACCGTCAATTGACTAAGTAAAGTATCAGCTCTACAAATTCCGAAAGCAGAAGTAGAAATGGCAATTAATATTATACCTAACAAATAAACTCTCATCCTTAATTTTAAACCCCCGATTTAATATCGTCAACGAAAATAATCAAAATAGGTTATGATAAAAGCCAATTTCATGCCAAACAAGATGGACATTGTGCTTTAGGATTTTAAAATCAATTCACTTTAAAGCGTAACAGCATCTGTTTTTCAGAACCTTTTTTGGATAATAAAGAAACAACCGTTATTTTTAAAACAGAATTTGGATATTAACCCATCTATAAAAACAATGAGTGTGAGTGATTCAATTAACAATTCGCTGGTTCAGGATTGGGCTGACAAAGTGATTTTAGTTGTTGAAGATGTGGATACGAACAAGATTTTTTTTGATGCCGCATTACGAAAGACAAATGCTAAAATACTTTGGGCCAAGGACGGTAAAGAAGCTATAGAGCTATTCAAAGCCAATGAAATTGATTTGGTTTTAATGGATTTACAACTGCCTATAATGGATGGTTACACAGCAACACGCGAAATAAAAGCTATCAACAAAGGCATTCCGGTGATTGCCCAAACAGCACATGTGATGTCGGGCGAACGCGAAAAATGCATGGAAGCAGGCTGTGATGATTACCTTGCAAAACCCATTAGGTTGCAAATCTTGATGGATACGCTCTCAAAATATTTAAACAAGTAATAAAACTGCCTTCGGGCAGTTTTTTTTTACTCCTCTACTATCTTAAGCTCTGTTCTGCGGTTTTGAGCCTTGCCTTCTTCAGTAGCGTTACTAACAACAGGCTGACTAAATCCATAACCATTATACTTCAGCTGACTTTCAGGAATACCTTTACTAATTAGATAATTGCAGACGGCTTTAGCCCTGTTTTCAGAAAGAACCTGATTGTATGATACACTTCCTTCATTATCGGTATGTCCGCCTATTTCAACAATAACAGACGTATTTAATTGTAACAAACGTACCACATAATCTAACTCAACATGCGATTCAGACTTCAACTCATAAGAGTCGCTGGCGAAAAACACATTACGTAATACAAAGCTTGCCCCTTCTTTTATTTTGCTCAAATACACATTTAACACCTGTGGTTTATCAATTGATGCATTTTCTTTAACATCAAAATTATCTGAATAAAACAAATATCCTTCTTTCTGAATATTTAAAGCATAAGTATCGCCGGCTGGCAAGCAAAACAAAAACTCTCCTGAATGTGGCGCCGTTATCGCATTGACAGCTAACACCCCTGTAGTGAGTTTATTGATGCGAATATCAGCCGATAAAACTTCAGACGTTTCGTGGTCAAGCACTTTTCCTTTGATATAAGTAACAGGTGTAGGCCTCAACTGCTGTGGAATGCTAAACTGATAAAGGTCTTTATCATCGCGTTCATGCAATCCATCCGATGAGAAATATCCCAAATCACCTTTTGCTGAAACCACCAATCCAATCTCATCGTTTTCGGTGTTTAGTGGATAACCAAGGTTAACAGGCTGCTGCCAGCCTTTCTTTTGTTCATATTTCGAATAAAACAAATCCATAGCGCCCATCCCAGGCCATCCATCCGACGAAAAGTAGAGCGTTTGATTATCGTGATGGATAAATGGAGAATTTTCATTTCCGGTTGAATTAACTTGTTCACCCATATTCTCTACTTTACCAAAAAACGGTGTTCCATCCTTTTTAAAGCCTACAATTCTGGCTTTCCAAATATCTTTTTTGCCTTGTCCGCCCGGACGACTACTAACAAAATAAAGCGTACGTCCATCAGATGAAAAGCTGGGTTGCGACTCCCAGAATGGTGTATTAACGGGCGCTCCAAGATTGGTTGGTTGGCTCCAACCGTCGATGGAGCGTTTCGAAAACCAGATATCACAACTTCCTCGTCCACCTTTGCGCCCACAGGCAGTAAAAAACATCCAGTTGCCATCAGCACTTAAAGCCTGCGCTCCTTCATTACTCATGGTATTAATCGAAACAACGGCCTCACGCATTTGCCATTGGTCCCCATTTTTTGTCGACACATAAAAGTCCTCGCGAAAATTAATCGCATTTTTAGTTAACGCTTTCACATCATCCACCAGGGGATCCTGAGGAACCAAAACGGTATAAATCATGGTTTCACCGTCAGCACTCAGGCTTGGCCAGTACTCATCCAAGTCGCTATTGATGTTTTCGCCTAAGTTAATGGGTTCAATGAAAACAGGGTTGACAATCGCATTTTTGGCAAATTCAGCTTTTTCAATCCAAAAGTCAGGATTCAATTTAGAGCGTTTGTTCTTATTATAATGACGGTAAGTATTCATCCAATACTCCACCTCATCATATTGCCCTGTGTTATATTTAGCAACACCCATATTAAAAATGGCAGGCACAAAAAAAGTGCTATCTATGGCCAAGGCATTATTCAAAGCATTCACCTCATCTTCATAACGTTGAGTAGAAAAATAAATATCTGCTTTTAAAAGATAAGCTTCGATAAAAGAGCTTTCTTTTTTAATGGCGGCATCAATGTATTTGATTGCTTCATCGAGCTGATTACTAGCATAACTCGATTGAGCTGCCTCAAAACTGGCTATCGCTTTCTTTGATTTAACACTGTACTTTTGCCCAACAGCACTACTACTGTATAAGCACACCAAAACTATTAACAGATACTTCATACGCTTGTCCTACGGCAACGCCAACAATAAGTTCGCCTTTATTTTTAACACAATGCCGATTGAATGGTTGAATGTGTTAATTCCATCAGTTCATTCTGTTTATCCAGGTATTGTGTTGTATCAATTGCTTCGTGAATATGCATATGAACACTTCCTGGTAATAAGTTTAATCCCTTGTTATATACTTTATAGGTATCGACAATGGAAACAGGTAGAATTGGCAAGCCCAGCTCAAAGGCGATTTTGAAAGCGCCCTTTTTAAAATTTCGCATTTGATTAGAGCCACTGCGCGTACCTTCGGGGAAAATAACAACCGAGGTGCCATTTTGCAATTTCCGCTTGGCCTCTTCAATAGATTGCATGGCTGCTCGTGGCGAAGAACGATCCAGAAATATATGGCCAACTTTATGACTGGCATAGCCTATTCCTGGCGCATGGCGCAGCTCCTTCTTCATAATCCATTTAAAATCAATTTTCAACCAACCATATAATAGAAATATATCGTAACCACTCTGATGGTTAGCAACAATGACATAGGATTGTTTTTTGTCAATATTTTCTCTCCCCTTAACCGTTACCATCATAGGTGTTAGGTAACCTGTCACCCTTGCCCACATTGCCCCCCAGAAACTACCAACACGAGGATTGACCAATATTGAAAAACTAGCTGCCAAAAAAGAAAAAAGAAAGCTGGCAACAGTGAAAAGTGGTATAAAAATAAAAAACTTGTAAGGTTGATAAAGCCAATAAGCGAACTTCTTCATTTTGTAACAATCATCTATTTAAACAGTTAAAGACTATAAGACGTTGATAATTTATAACCTTTCAAAACAGCGTAATTTTAATGAACTAATTGCCTCTTTATGTATGGCTTGGCAAATCATTGGTGGTAAAAATAATCAAACCGACTCAGGCAACAAAACAATTCGTCATCCAAAAAGTAGCAACAATACTTATATTTGCTCACCGCTAAATTCAAAATCATGGTTAAGATATCTGCAGATAATTGCATTAAGTGCAAAAAGTGTGAAGCTATTTGTCCTGTTACAGGTGTAGACATTGAGAATAATAACATAAGTAAAGATTGCATACAATGCTATCACTGCGGAGCTATCTGTCCTCAAAAAGCCATTGGTAAGGGCAAATTAGTTGGTAAGACTTCACAGAATAATATTCAACCATACGATTTTGAGCTTTTGATGGAGCAGCGCCGCTCACACCGTATCTTTAGCACACAACAGGTATCTCCAGAACTACTTAAAAAGTTTGTTGAGCATATGCGATATAGTCCAACTGCCAGCAACCTTCAAAACCTGAGCTTCACCATCGTTACCAACAAGAAAAAACTGAAAGAAATTAACGATCTATCGATTGAAACCATCAGCAAGGCGTTTCGGTCTATAAACGATATTACGAAACCAATTATCCGATTATTAAAAGGAAGACATACACTTAAAACAATGGAGCAATCGAAGCGTAAGTTTTTACAAAAAGCTGAATTACGCAAAGATATGATTTGCTACAATGCTCCTGCCTTGATTGTTGTTCACAGCGAATCCATGCCAACAGGAATGCCCTGCCACGATGCCAACATTTGGACAGGCATGGCTACCTTGTATGCCGAATTGCTCAACTTATCAACTTGCATAAATGGGTATATTGTCAATGCTGCGAAAAGAAATAAGAAAATTAAACAAGTATTGCATATTCCTATTAAAAATGAAATACACAGTACCATTCTAATCGGTTATCCAAGAACAAAATTTGAAAACAGGATTGAGCGTAAAATGCCCAAAATTAATTTTATAAGCGAGTAACGCCCATTGCTACAAATGCTCCCAACGTGTTAAGCCTTGTAGCTTAGCTAAAATTTCAATGGCATCGCTTCGGCAAGTGCCACAAAACTCAGCTTCCGGTTTAAAACCGCCACAAACATCTGGTCGTTCAGGCGAGTCGAAAATTTCACATTGTAAGTTCTGTGTTAAATGCGGACAAGGCACACCACCCGGCTTGCCTTCCGGAAGCTTTGGTAAAGCGGATGAAATACTTGGTACAATACAGCACGCTCCACAGTTCTCTCTGCACTCCATAAATCGTTTTTTAGCGGCTGCAAAAATAAAGGTTTCTGAATTATAACTACTTTAGGGCGAATAAAATTTTATTATGCAATTCGAAACACCTTTAATTCACGGCTATTTAATTAAACGCTACAAACGCTTTTTAAGTGACATCAGACTGGACGATGGCAGTATTGTGGTAGCACACTGCACCAACAGTGGCTCGATGAAAACCTGCATTGAAGAAGGTGCCGAAGTGTATCTGTCACCTGCCAAAGACCCCAAACGCAAAACGCGTTTTACATGGGAAATGATCAAGCTCAACAATAAATGGGTAGGCATTAACACCTCCCACCCCAACCTTATTGCTTTTGAAGCTATTAAAAATGGTAGCATTGAGCAGTTAAGAGGATATAAACATGTACAACGAGAAGTTAAAGTTGGTAATAGTCGTATTGACATTATGGCACAGAACGAAAATGAAACCTGTTTTATAGAAGTGAAAAATGTGACCATGAAAGAAGGTGATTATGCCAGGTTTCCTGATGCTGTGACTACGCGTGGCAAAAAACATCTCGATGAGCTGATTCAACTAAAAAAAGAAGGCATCAGAGCAGTGATGTTATACATTATTCAACGAAGTGATGTTTCTATATTTGCACCAGCTCATACTATTGATCCAACGTATGCTTTAGCCTTGCAGGAAGCCTATAAATTGGGCGTTGAAATCATACCAATACGAGTAAAGGTAACACCAAATGAAATTGTTATTGATAAAGAGCTACCCTTTGATTTAAACCTATAAAATACTAATTCATAACCGTTACTGTTTTACTATAATCATTCTAAATAGCTCGATTATATCATAATAATTCATTATTACACATCTAGGTTTTAATAATATTTCTATTTTTAATTCGATAATAGTTATTAAATCCAACCTAAATGAAAAGAACACTTGCCTTTTTGCTATTTACCATAGCAAGCACTCATCTATTTGCAGAAAAAGCACCTATCAAATTTGGAAAAGTAAGTAAAGAAGAGCTCGAAATGACCATTTATGAGCCAGACACGTCGGCTGCTGCTGTTGTGCTATGTAAATATGGCCATTTTATTGCGAGCGATTTTAAGTTTACACGCATCGAACGCATCAAAGTATTAAAAAAATCAGGAACCCGATATGCTGAATTTGTTCTTCCTGGAAGAGAAGACGATACATTTAGAGGGCGCACTTACAATTTGGTTGATGGAGAGATTGTAGTTGATAAGCTAAAGCGCGAATCGGTATTTAAAGAGCGTGTAACTGATAATTACTACCGTTATAGAATTGCATTGCCAAATGTAAAAGTTGGGAGCGTTTTCGAAATTGAATTTTCATCCCTTGGAATACCAACAGAATGGACTTTCCAACGTTCAATTCCTATCAAATGGTGCGAGCTAAGGTTAGAGCAATCAAGCTACGTTGATTATCGAAAAAGAATGGTTGGTTATGAGCCACTTGATATCACCGATGGCAACCGCTTTGTTGCGAAAGACATGCCGGCCTTTAAGTCAGAAGCCTATATGACCTCCAGAGACAACTACATAACCAAGTTCGAATTTGACTTGCTTAGTGTAAGTTATCCAGGTTATTACAAATCATATACTACTTCTTGGGAATCTGTTAATGACCGTTTGATGGATCATGAGTACTTTGGCGGAACATTGAGAAATGGCGCAGCTTATATAAATGACATTGCCAAGCAAATTGAAGCTAAAAACCTTCCTCCTCTCGAACGGGCAAAAGCAGCTTTTGAAGCCATTAAAACGGTAAAATGGAATGAAGAAAGCTGGATTTTTACGACAGCTAATACTCTTAACAAGCCATTCAAAGAAAAAGTAGGAAATAGCACCGACATTAATTTTATGTTGTTGCACCTATTTAAAAAACTAGATATTGAAGCCAATCCGGTCGTGATCAGTACACGCAGCAATGGATTATTAAGCCCATTTTATCCAAGCTACGAAAAGCTTGATTATACCATGGCCTGTGCCACCATTGATGGTAAAGATTATTTATTGGACGCCACTGAAAAAGAACTTGTTTTTGGCATGTTGCCCTTGCGATGTCTCAATCAACAAGGAAGAGTTGTAACCAACCAGAAAGGAAAGTGGGTTGAAATTAAACCTATTTTCAGAGAACAGGAAACAACTATGTTGAACCTTGAACTGGATGAAGATTTTAACCTAAAAGGACAAATTAACTATAACCGACATGGCTATGCAGGTTATGATTTCAGGAAAGACTATAAAGAATTTGCTGGGGAAGAGGAGTTCCTTACTTCATTGGAGTCAAAACACAATGGTCTTATCGTTAAAAATTTCTCTATAACCAATTTAGATAGTATCAACAAACCGCTTCAGGACTCATATGAGATTCAATTAAAAAATTCGGTTGAACACATCAATGACATGGTACTGCTAAACCCATTCTTAATCGAAAAGATTGCTAAAAACCCTTTTAAACTTGAAGAGCGAAAGTACCCGGTTGATTTTGCCTATTGTCGAAATAAGTATCTTATTTCTAACATCATAATACCAGATGGATACACCATAGCCGAAGTGCCAAAGCCAATTAAAGTGGTCACTCCTGATAAGTCATTATATGTTTTAATCCAGTATCAGACCACACAAAATAAGTTAGTGACGGTTTATAAATTCAATATTAACAAACCCATGTTCTTACCTGAAGAGTATGTATACCTTAAAACGGTGTATGAACAAATCATAAAAAAACATGCAGAACCAATCATCTTAAAACCTAACAATGATGCAGCGAGTCTTTAAAAACACTCTTCTAATTATCGGTGCAATAATACTTTTGCCATGCACAATGTTGGCGAAAGACGCCCCCCAATATGCGATTGATAAAATACCGCAGGAATTATTGAAAAACGCGAATGCAGTAGTTCGACATAATGATGTTGTTTTTGAGTTAATCTCAGAAAACAAAGGAAAAAAAACAACAAAATACACGGTAACCATTTTAAAAGAAGGCGCAATTGATTTATCAATACTCAGCCTTAATTACGATAAACTTTTCAACGTTGATAAAATAGAGGGTGTAATCTATGATAGTAATGGTAAAAGAATTAAAAAAATAAAGAACGATGAGATACAGGATTATAGTGCAATAAGTGGCAGCACACTCTTTACAGATGGCAGAATCAAACATATAGATCCTGAGTACTACAGCTATCCGTTTACCATTGAGTATACATACACTGAATCCTATAATACATTATTCTTTCTTCCAAAGTGGATTGGTTTTGAAGGCTATAATATTTCAATTGAACACTCTAGCCTAAAAGCTATTGTTCCATCAACATACAATCTTCGGTATTTAGAGAAGAATACTAAACCATGTCAACCTGAGAGACAAAGTGATAAAACTATATACAATTGGTCTATTGAGAATGTTAAAGCTGAAAACTACGAACCGCTTTCCCCTAATTATAGAAATGTTCACCCTATAGTCTTTCTTGCTGCATCTGACTTTGAGCTAGATGGCATTAAAGGAAATATGGAATCATGGAACAACCTTGGTTCATTTATGGGACAATTACTTGAAGGACGCGATGAATTACCTGAAGAAACTATTCAGGAAATAAATTCTATTATTAGTCAAGATGAAGCTAAAGAAGAAAAAATAAAAAAAGTCTACCAATACTCTCAAAAAAAGAATAGATACATTAGTATTCAAGAGGGCGTTGGAGGATGGCAACCATTCCCAGCAGAAACAGTTGATCGTTTATCTTATGGAGATTGTAAAGCACTTTCGAATTACACTAAAGCACTCTTAAAGTCAGTTGGTATCGAATCTTATTATTCAAGAATCTATGCCGGCAGTTCCTTGCCTTCTGCTCCTATTAATTTTTCAATGAATGATTTCAACCATGTCATATTGTGTGTTCCTTGTGACAAAGACACTATCTGGTTAGAATGTACTAGTTCTGAATCACCTGCTGGCTATATGAGTGATTTTACTGATGACAGGTTTGCGTTAATCGTCAAAGACAATGGCGGTGAGTTTGTAAAAACCCCAGCCTATTCAGCGGAAGAAAACCGCCAAACAACAACCGGCACAGTAAAAATAACAGGAAATAATGCAATAAGTGTAGATGCACAATTAGTCTATTCAGGCGCTACTTATGGCGACGAATCGTACCTGCTGCATCGTGATGAAACAGACAGGCGCAAGAAGATCATAAACAGTATTAGTATTCCAAACTTTAAGTTGACCGATTACCAACTTGAGGATAACGCGAATAGGAAGCCTTCCTTTACTAAAAAGGTACAACTTGAAGCAACCAATTATTGTACTTCGATGGGTAAACGAACCATGCTTAAACTAAATGTTTTTAATATTTTTAATTCAGTGCCTCGTTATGCGCGAAATCGTAAAAATCCTGTATATGTACAACGAAATTATAGCGAGTGCGACACCATTACCTTTGAAGTACCTACAGAATTAACCGTAGAAGCGCTGCCTAAAGAAACAACGTTGGATACAAAATATGGCAAGTACCAATCTCATGCCATTGCTAAAGAAGGACAGATTACCTATTATCGATATTTCGAAATCAACAAAGGCACCTACCCTAAAGAAGAATTTAATGATTTCAGGGAGTTTCTGGAAAATGTATCAATAGCAGACAACGCCAAAACAGTTTTAATATCCGAGACATAAAAAAAAGCCGGCTGATGCCGGCTTTTTCATTTATAATAGCTCGCTCTTACATACCTTTATAGGTCAACACGCCTGTGATTTTCATTGGAATCTCCATTGGTGTTGGTAGCTGTGGTGATTCAACAGCCACATTACCATCCAGCTTTTGGTTAATTTTAATTTCAATCGGCCAACCAGTCTTGGCATTTACATTGGCCGTAAAACTCAAGTCGCCATCCAGGTTAATATGCTGTGTCATACCCATCTGCTCAACAGTCTGGCCTTCTTTGGTAGCCATTGTTCCTACACCCGACAAATCAACTTGTTCTTTACTAATCCCATCAACCTTGTAGTCAAATTGATTATCAATAACAAAAGGTGCTGAAATAGTATTCGTATTGGTCCATTCCGAACCTACTTTTACTTTCTCTTCCGGATAGGTGATAAACATATTGCTTAAGTTGCCTTTCATGCTCTCATCTGAGAATTGACCAGCCAACTGCTTTTTCATCATTTCGGCCTGTTGTGGATTATCACTAAACGCACTAACGACGTTATTAGCAATGGTCTCAAAGCCTTTTACTTCAACAACATTACCCCTATCGTCAAACTTAACATCAAATGGATGACCTACGATCAAGTCAAATGTTTTATTCAAAGGATTGGTTTTATCAGCATTGGCATCTTTTGAGTCATAAGTCATATTCATCATTGGCCCCTCCAACTTAAAAAGCATCGATTTAAAAATAACTTCTGACGAATATACATTGCCGCTCTTACCTTTTACAGTAACTGCCACATCTCCTCCCATGGTCGTTTTCATGTTCTGGGTCATGCCAGCCACACTCTGCTCAATCGACTGTGTAGTGTGCTGCTTAAGCTGATAAGTTTCGCCCACCTGAAGGTTGTAGCGGAGAGCTTTTTGTGCTGAAACATTTAGTGATAATAGTAGTGCTGCAACAACCAGCAACATCTGATTTAATTTCTTCATAATATCAGGTTTATTAATAATCGTTTCACGAAACTAAGAAAAATTAATCAGGAATGCTTATTTCTCGCATTAGGTAAACTTTAAGGATAGTTACTCGCTTACCCTGATGTATTTTTCTATCAATAATAAATTTTCATCACCTAAACCCAATTCCTCCAACTCTTCCACTCCTTGTTGGATGAGAGTATCGCCACGAAGCTCCAGGTTAAAGTGAAACGAATGGGTTTCCCACTCACGGGCTGTACAAAAATCAAGGTTTTCAGTATATTTTTCGTCTGTATATGCAACGGTTCCTCCACCCGACATATAGGCCACATTGCTACTGTCTTTTCCCTGGTCCAAATCGTGCAAGAAGAAGGCAAAATGCGTAGGCGTAATTATCTTAATCATCTCCTGACCTTCAATCATATTTGATTTTACAGAATCTTTAGAATAATAATCAGAAGATATCAGCTGCCACGTACCTACATATTCCTTAGGAAAATCATTTAAATTTTGCTTTTCAGGATTACACGCATAAAAAAGTCCTACTAAAAGGACAAATAAAATTACTCTCATATTGTATTACTTTAAGGTTTGAAGGTAAATATAATACTATTTTATATTATTATACGGTATATAATAAATAGCTTAATCTATTTTAATGTTGCTCCTCTCTAATTGCAAATTGCATTAACGCGTCTTTTCATTAAACTTTCTATTAGGTATATTCAATCGATAGGATATTAAATTAGTTATTATGTATCTATTAAGGTACTAACAATAAAAAAGTCACCATTAAAATGATGACTTATATATCTTATAATTTAATTTCCCGAGAGATAAATACCTGTTGGTAACATATTATCGGGTGGTGGTGCGCCGTTTGCTATTTTGTAAGCCTTCCGTTTACATTGGTCTTTCAGCTCACCCTTGCAGTATCGGTTTACAAAGCCTCGACAGGCTAATTCGTTGCTTGGGCTGTAGCGAATTAAAAAGCCACATTTGTTCATCATGTCACATACTTCCATATCAGTAGTTTTGAGTTAGTAATAAGTTTTGTGATATTACTCTACTTTAAATAGATTTGTTGTGCTTTATTGAAGAATATATGTTGTTTTTTGACAAACGAGCAAAATAAGAACTTTAAATACTTAATTCTATCCTTTAGCGTTAGCTTTGTGGATTTATGAATACGAAAAATAATGACTGAAACAAACTTATCCATATACAATAATGATTGGTTTGATGAAGGAGCTGGCTTTTTCAAACGAACTTTATGGTTTATAATAAATACTTTGGTATTGATAAATCCTTTAAATCCCCTTTCAGGAATTAAGGTTTTCTTCCTTCGCTTGTTTGGCGCCAAAATTGGCAAAGGCGTTGTTATTAAACCAGGTGTTAATATCAAATACCCCTGGAAGTTAAAAATTGGCGACCACACCTGGATTGGGGAACGCGTTTGGATTGATAATCTTGACCATGTAACAATTGGTAGCCATTGCTGCTTATCGCAAGAAGCTTTCGTTTTAATAGGCAATCACAATTATAGTAAAGACACCTTTGATTTAATGGTGGCACCGGTCGTTATTGAAAACGGTGTATGGATTGGTGCCCGTAGCATAGTTACCGGAGGAGTAACGTGTATGAGTCACTCGGTTTTAGCAGTTAACAGTGTAACTTCTAAAACAATGGATGCCTATTCTATTTACAGGGGTAATCCGGCCACTAAAGTTAAAGAGCGAGTTATTGAACCTAGTTAAGCAGCATCCACTTGGGTAGTTTAGCCGAGCTTGATATTCTACCATAAAAGAAATCATCCATTTTAACAGCCCAATACCTGAAATTTGGAAAATTACGAATACTCCATCGCACCAGATTATGCATCAGATTCGATGGATGTGAATAGGGACAGGTACTCATGCAACGGCCGCAATCGGTTCCGGCACTGTACCAATATTTAAAGCACTTATCCGAGTTTATTTGCCAGCGATTAACATTGTTAATTAAGATCTTATCTTCTTTCGATATGGCTGTTGCCGGGCAATTAACAGCACACTTTAAACACTTAGAGCAGAAATCTTCAAAACTATCGTCAAACTTACGATCCGAGACAGGCAATGGCATATTTGTAGTGATAACACCTACCCTGTTTCGAGGACCAAGCTCAGGTGTCATTAACAAACCCATTCGTCCAATCTCGCCCAGGTTGGCATCGCGTGCAACCAGTGGGGCAACCACCTGATAGTTTCCATCAATGTGTGCCCGCGCTTCAAAGCCATTATTGCGAATAAATTGAGCCATCTGAGAAGCTATAATGCCTGCTCTTAAATACTGACTGGCCGATTCCATAATAATGGAACTTTTAGGTGCAGACATCACCATTTCATGATCCATCTCGACCGTGAAAGCAATGGCATATTGATGTTTTTGCTCAATGGCTTGCCCATAACGCTCGCCTCGCCCACCTACTGAATACCAGTGATAATCTTTTGTTTTGGTATAACCAATGGATGCAACACCTTCTTTTTTAGCCCAGGTCTCTATAAATTCCCCAAACTGGTCAGCTGAAACAGGTGTCACGTGTTCATTTTGTTTTCCATCAACATGTTGATGCAAGCTGTCAACAATCTGAAAAGTAGCTTCTGCTGCCCTATAGGCCAAAGGGTGGTAAAAAGTCGACTTAGTACTTAGCAAGCCCGGAAGCATCCTAAATCTATCGTCGTTATCTTTATGCTTTGGAAATTCCTGATAGTACTTCTTATACCTTTCAGTATCGGGTTTTAATTCATTCCGTGAAAACATGATGGTACGTTCATCAATATTACCTTGAGGCAATTCTTCTGCTTGCTGTTTAAACAAAAATCGTGGTGCAAACACATAAGCACTAACAAGCAGAATAACACAATCAATTGTGATAAGAACCCAATTCAGACTTTGTGGCAATCGAAGTAAAAACAGGCTCAGCAGAAATACAGGTATAAGCAATAGTGCTTTAAGTGCTGCATTTTTTCTTTTCTCATAAAGAGAGGTAAATATCATTAAAACCAGTATGCCTGTTAGTGATAGTACTGAAAGCGCAAAAAATACCTGAAAATACATCATGCTATAACTAAAATTTGGCATGAAAATAAGAAAGCGTAAGCACTTAGCAAGTGATTGAAGTCAGTTTTACAATACAACAGGTTAATTATATGCAAATAAGCTCAATTAATAAGACAAAAAAAACCTAAGCCACTTTCGACTTAGGTTTTAAATATTGTTTTGACCTTTGGTTTAGAATTGGAATTCCATTTGCAACCTGGTTATTATTTTGTCTTGTTTATTCAACCTATCACGAAAAGTTACATCGCCCTGAAATTTAAATTTATGACCGATGATGTATTTGCTAATACCAACAGTATAGTCAGTTATCTCACTATGAAACGCTGTTTCGTTGGGCTTAGTAAAAGAGTAACGTCCTGATAATTCCCAGTTATTTTTAAACACATAACCTGTTTGAACATTGGCACCATACCCGGTATAATAAGCTGCTTCAATCTCACCTAAATCATCATAAACAAATTCGTTATCATCTGTTACCAAACGTTTAGCAGCTTCAATCATGAAAGAATAGCCTCGATATTTAAATAAAAAGTCACCACCAAAGTTTAATAAGTCGGCCTCACCATAAATCAAATCACCAAGCTGACCTCTATCTTTATTGGCATCCACATTATAGTTGGCATAAGCAGCAAAAGCAATCTTAGGTGTTTCTTCACGACTTAAATCAGCCATTTTGTATGCGCCTTTTGATTTAAACTCACCCAATGGAAGCGCCTCAATTTTTCCTGTTAAACTAATCCCTGGTGAGAATTCATTGTCTCTGATACCATTCCCCGCTGTAACTGCCCAGCGATCATAAAACACAGCTTTACCAGCCTTGATTTTATGATGAAACTGAACACCCGGATCTCTATCAAGCGTATAATATTTGTTGAATACAGAACGATCTACTAATTGCAAATCACCCGATGATACTACCCGCTCTCTGTTACTTGGCAGTTTGCCTTGCCCGAACCAAAGCTCGCAGTTGTTTTTCTTGTATTTAATTATCGCATCTCTTACGTAGCCACCTGCAACATCATATTCGATTTTATACACTAAGCTTTTATTAAGAAAATACCCGTCAAACTTTATACGAGCACGCTTAACCCATGCTTTATTCACAAAATCAGCAGGCCCTTGTGAGTTGCTCAATGTGTTTTCAAAATCCCATCTGGTTTGGATTCTGGTTGCGAACTTCAGATAAAACAAATCATCTTCCGTTTTAAATTGAATACCTTTGCCTACCTGCGCAGATAAATCCTTAATTGTCTGTGCCTCTGCATTGCCAAGGCATACCAACGCCACTAAAGCGCCTACTAGTAAAAAACGTTTCATGTTATTCCTGTGTACAATTCCTATTTAGCCAGAAAAATCAATTCCCCTTTTTCTCCTGGTTATTTGTTATCATTTTCCGGGTGCAAACGTATAGTTGTAATGTTAAGTAATTGTTAATTGGTCGTTACGTTTACGTTACAAATACGTTGCAATATTAAAAAAGATTTAAGATTTTTTTATTTTTTTCACAATGTTTTGAGTTGAGGACTCATTTGAAGAAAACGATTAACAATAACGTAATCTTATACCTTGTAAAAAACAAACAATCATAAGAAAGATATCAGCATCAGAAGCAAATACACAGGCTTAGTGCCTATCTTATCAACCATTCAACCAGAAAAACACTATTGTTGAAATAGAAGAAACTAATTGAATATAATTAAAATAACTTGGTAAATTGATCGTTAAACTCTTTCCTTGAACCATAAGGAACCTTTCCTCCTTCTATTGTAGTCGATAAAGCTCCTGTTTTACACCCAAAATTAATGGCTTCCTTCAATGATTTGCCTTCAATAGTTGCAGTTAAAAAACCGGCTGTAAAAGCATCACCTGCACCTATACAATCAACTGGCTGTTCGTTTAAATAGCTTTTAAACTGCTGTATTTCATTACCCTGAATAATCTCAACCCCTTTATTGCCGCAGGTTTTAATAATTTGCGTTGAGCTAATTGCGATTAGGGCATCCTGTTCGAGGTTATTACCTGCTAACAATAATTCGAGTTCTTTATTATTGGGTAAAAAATAATCCAGAACGGGCAATAATTCCTTTAGGTTAGTATCCCATTGCTCATTAACATCCCATTGCGGATCCAGCGAGGTTATCGTACCCGATTCCTTTAGCTTTTGATACAATGCAGACAGCTCATTTCTAAAAAGTGGGAGCACATATGGATTTGACATATGGAAGAACGGCGTTTTTTCAATCACATGCCAGGGCAAATCTTGGGGTGTTAATTCAGCCATAGCACCGGCATGTGTTAGGTTGGCTCTGTCTTCTTCTTTGGCCATCACAACAGTGCATCCAGTTTTAAAGCCGGCTTTCTCAACCATAAAGTCGGTGCAAACACCATAAGATTGCAAAAAAGCCATAAACTGCTCTCCAAAACTATCACTACCAATGGCTCCAACATAAGCAACACGGGCACCTAATGCAGCCATGTGAGCTGCTACTATACCTGCAGAACTACCTAATGCCAGCTCAAATTGATTAGCTATGATTTCTTCACCTAATTTTGGTAATCGGTCAAACTGATTGAAAATCAAATCAAGGTTACAATCGCCAGTAACAACAATATCAAAGTTTTGCATCTCAGGCTGCATTAAATCGTTCTCAAAAATTCAATATCAACAGATTCAACTTTTTCGAGCCTACTGATTATTTTATCAACATCGGACTGTCGACAATTCCATTCAATAGAACAACGAAGGTTAAAATCCTGTTTACTAATCTCGGGCGCTTCTTCTTTCAATATTTTCATAATGTCGTTCATAACACCATAATCGAAGTTAACCCGGTAAAAATCATTAATGGTTTTTTCAATGATAGTGCCGTTTTCGAAGGCATCAATGGTCGCTTCTTTATATGCATGAATCAACCCACTGGTTCCGAGCTTAGTGCCTCCAAAATATCGAATAACAACAACTAAAATATTTGTTAGCTCATAGGAGCGTATTTGGCCAAGAATAGGTTTACCAGCTGTACCCGATGGCTCTCCGTCATCATTTGCTCTGAATCTTTTACCATCAGTCCCCAGTTGCCAGGCAAAGCAATGATGCCGTGCATCGTAATACTGCTTCTTTAACTCACTTACGTATTCTTTAATCTCATCTTCACTATAAACAGGGTAGGCATACGTTATAAACTTGCTCCCTTTTTCTTTGTATATGCCCTCTGAAGCATTTTGTAAGGTATTATAATTATCAGGTACAGTCATTTTAAGCCTTCGTATTTCGCCAACGAATGTAACAAAAAAAAGGTGCATCAGGATATATAAGCCTACTGAACAGTTTTCTTTAGGACATTTTGCTAATAATTAAGATGTATTAAAGATGATACTGGTGAGGTTCTAAACAAGCGCTGAAGAATGTCATATGATTAATTACTACATTTATTGCCTGATAATTGGAATTATTCAAACTATGAAAGCTCTTTATTTTATAATGGCAAGCATGCTAATTGCATCCTGGCAACTTCGAACTAATCAAAACAGTGTTATTACTACCATTAATGAAGATGTAAAACAAAACATATTGAGTCAGATGGAGGCATCGAGACAGTGCTGGAACAAAGGTGATTTTGAGGGCTATATGCAGGTATATTGGCAATCAGATTCGTTGACCTTTATGGGACTTAATAGCATCACCAAAGGTTGGCAATCAACTTTAGCTAATTACAAAAAGGCTTATCCAACTGAGGAGCACAGGGGAGTTTTAGACTATCGTTTTAACCATTTTAACCAATTAGCAAACGATTGTGTACTTGTGATAGGAAGTTTTCATTTAGAACGAAGCATTGGCAACTCTGAAGGTAACTTTTCTTTGATATGGAAACGCATTGACGGCCAGTGGAAGATTATTGTTGACCACACCTGATGGCAAAACAATAAAACCATAATGATTTAAAGAAAGGCGCTTTAGTGTATTGGTAAAATGCCTTTTTGTTATCTTCGCACTAAAAGTAATATCTCGAGATGAGCAATTTCAAAGAAGATTTAATGAAAGTGAAGGCATTTGTCTTCGACGTCGATGGAGTTTTATCACCACAATTGATTCCTATTTTAGATACAGGAAAACCAATGCGAATGGCTAATATTAAAGATGGATTCGCAATACAGCTAGCTGTAAAACTTGGTTACCCTGTTGCCATTATCTCAGGTGGAAAAACGGAATCGGTCTATAAACGTTACGAAGGGTTGGGATTAAAGCATATTTACCAGGGAATTTCTGATAAATGGTCGTGTTTTGAAGAATGGATGGCAGAAACAGGGATTAAAGCCGAAGAAGTGATGTACATGGGCGATGATCTGCCTGATTATCCTGTGATGAAGCATGTAGGCATTCCAGTTTGTCCAGCCGATGCTGTTGAAGAAATAAAGTCGCTTTGCAAGTATATTTCTGATAAAAAAGGAGGAGAAGGAGCTGTGCGTGATGTGATGGAGCAAGTATTGCGGGCGCATGGTAAATGGGCTTTAGAGTATTTAAAATAGTACCTTACTAATTGAACGCAAATCGCAAATGAAATATTTGAAACTCATACGGTATAAGAATATATTAATGATTGGAGGCATGCAATATGCTCTACGCTATGGTTTAATATTGCCCATACTAAGTCATTATGAAGTTAGCCCCGTGTTGTCTCATTTGCGTTTTGCTTTAGTCGTATTGTCTACTTTGCTGTTAGCTGCTGCAGGGTATATTATTAACGATTACTTCGATATTCGCATTGACCGCATTAACAAACCTAATAAAGTATTGATTGGAAGGCACATTGCACGACGAACTGCCTTATTTTTGCATGTTTTGCTAACAATGCTGGGCATCCTGGTTGGCTTATTTATTGCCTATGTAGCACGCAAAGAGATTTATGCACTGATGTACATCGCTGTTCCGGTGCTGTTGTGGTATTACAGCACTACCTTCAAACGGCACATAGTTATTGGCAACCTGGTCATTTCCTTCTTAACCGGGATTGTGGTACTGCTGGTGGTCTCAATTGAATTTGCCATGCTTACCAAGGTATATGGTGAACAGATTTTAAGAACAGAAGCCTGCTCTACCGCCTGGTTCTACACCACTGGATTTGCCATTTTTGCCTTTCTCTCCAATTTTATCCGCGAAATAATTAAAGATACCGAAGATGTTAAAGGCGATAAAACAGTGGGATGTAAAACATTACCAATCGCACTAGGCATTAAGCTGACTAAAGTGTTCGTATTGGTTCTGGAAGGTATCTCCTTACTCGCCATGTGGGGTATCTATTTTTATGTTGATAAATTTAGTTCCATTCCGTTTGCACTGCCTTATTATATTATTGGTTTAACACTGCCACATGCGCTTCTTATCTACAAATTGATAAAGGCGAATAGAAGTGTCGATTATCACCAGGTTAGTAACCTGAGTAAGCTTGTCATCCTGATGGGTATAATATTCATCCTTCTGGTAGGTCAGATGTTTTAAAACACATCGTTTATCTTACCGGCTTAAATCGGCAGGGAGAGTGGCTAAATATTATATATTTGCGTTTCCTTGTTGAATGTCGGATTAGAAAGTTAAACGAAAAGAGTGGAGCAACAAAAAATCATATTAGCATCGCAATCACCTCGCCGTAAGGAACTATTGTCGCAATTGCAAATACCATTTGATGTTCTGGTGAAAGATAGCGGTGATGAAATTTTTCCGGATGATATGCCGGCAGAGGAAGTGCCTGTTTACCTGGCCATTCAAAAAGCCCAGCCTTATAAAACAGATTTAGATAAGGAGAATTTCATTGTTATTACTGCAGATACCATTGTGTGTTGCGACCATCACATCCTGGGAAAACCGGCCGATAAAGAGGAGGCTGTTAAAATGCTGCAAATGCTATCAGGCCGCGAACATGAGGTAATAACCGGTGTAGCATTAACTTCCAGATCGAAGCAACAAACCTTTACGGTATCAACCAAAGTTTTTTTTAAAGACCTAACTTTGGATGAGATACATTTTTACATAGATAACTACAAGCCTTTTGATAAAGCAGGTGCCTACGGCATTCAGGAATGGATTGGCATGATTGGTATTGAGCGAATTGAAGGCTCATACTTCAATGTGGTAGGTTTGCCGGTACAGCGCTTGTATACTGAACTGAATAAATTTTAAACATTACATAAATCAACAAAAATGATAAAGAAGCTATTATTGACATTGGTTGCTGCATTGTTGCTACAAACATATGCAAAAGCGGATGAAGGTATGTGGATACCAATGTTGTTAAAGAAATACAACATTGAGAAAATGCAGGAAATGGGCTTTAAGCTCACTGCCGAAGATGTATACAGTGTAAATGAGGCTTGCCTTAAAGATGCGGTGGTGATTTTTGGCCGTGGCTGTACAGGTGAATTAATTTCAGATAAAGGACTAATCGTTACCAACCACCACTGTGGATATGGCCAGATTCAATACCACAGCTCGGTTGAGAATGATTACCTGACTAATGGATTTTGGGCTATGTCGCCTGAAGAAGAATTGGTGAATCCCGGCTTAACGGTTACTTTCCTTAAGCGCATGGAAGATGTAACAGAGCGTGTTTTAGAAGGCGTAAAGGAGGACATGACAACTGACGAGCGCAATAAAGTTATTGGCACCAACATTAAAGCCATCAAAGAAGAAGCTGTTAAGGATACACATTATAAAGCGGTATTAAAGCCTTTTTTCCATGGTAACCAATACTTTTTGTTTGTCAACGAAATTTTTAAAGACGTACGCTTAGTAGGTGCGCCTCCATCAGCCATTGGTAAGTTTGGTGGCGATACCGACAACTGGATGTGGCCTCGTCATACGGGAGACTTCTCTATGTTTCGTATTTATGCCGATAAGGATAATAAGCCAGCTGAATACTCGAAGGACAACGTACCTTATAAACCGGCTAAGCATTTTCCGGTGTCATTGAAAGGTGTTAATGAAGGGGACTTCACGATGGTGTTTGGTTATCCAGGCAGTACTTACCAATACGTTCCATCTTATCATTTGGAGATGTTGACTGAAACAGTTAACCCTAAGTTGATAGATGTGCGTACGGCTAAGTTGGATATCATGAATCGCTTTCAGGAGGCTGATCCTGCTGTTCGTATTAAATATGCAGCGAAAAATGCGCGCATTTCAAACAGCTGGAAACGTTGGATTGGTGAAAACCGTGGTTTAGAGATTTTAGAGGCCATCGATAAAAAGCAGCAGTTTGAAGCTAATTTTAACGAATGGGCCAAAGCTGAAGCTCCTGAATATGCCAAATTATTGAGTAAGTATGAAACGGTTTATAAAGAATATACCAACTACAATTTAACCTATGGCTACTATCGCGAGATGATTCCTTCGAATGGTATGGAAATCGCTAATCTGGCTAGCCAGGTATCGGCTTTAAAAGCCATGTACGAAGCTGAAGAAATCAATGAAGAAGCTGCTCAAGAAGTTAAAGGGAAGTTGACTGAACGAGTTGAATTGTTCTTTAAAGATTATTACCAACCATTAGATATGGAAATTTCGGCTAAACTATTAAGCATGTATGCAGAAAATATTGATGCTGCTTTCCAGCCTGATGTTTACAAGGTAATCAATGGCAAATACAAAGGCGACATCAATAAGTATGTAGATTTCTTGTATGCTAAATCGGTATTTGACAAAAAAGAGGAAGTTCTCGATTTCATTAACAACTTCTCGGCTAAGTCGATTAAGAAACTGGAAAAAGACCCTGCTTATATCTTAAACGAAAGCTTCAAGACGGTATACAACGATAAAGTATATCCTAAAATGAAAAAATACCGTAATGAACTGGCTGACTTGAACAAAGCTTATATGGCGGCACAGATGAAGTTTGAATCGGATAAAGTATTCTATCCGGATGCTAACTTTACTTTGCGTGTGTCATACGGACAAGTAAAGGGTTATACAGCGCGTGATGCAGTTTATTACAAGCACTTTACTACGCTTGAAGGCATTATGGAAAAAGATAATCCTGATATTTACGATTACCGTGTACCTGCCAAACTAAAGGAATTGTATAAAAACAAAGACTATGGCCGATATGAAGTAGATGGCACTGTGCCTGTGTGTTTTGTGGCAACTAACCACACAACAGGAGGAAACTCAGGTAGTCCGGTACTTAATGCAGAAGGTCACTTAATTGGAATTAACTTCGACCGTGCCTGGGAAGGTGTTATGAGCGACTTGATGTTCAACCCTGAGCAATGTCGCAACATTTCATTGGATATGCGTTACGTGCTGTTTATCGTTGATAAAATGGCTGGAGCAAGCTATCTGTTAGATGAAATGACAATTATTGAGTAATTCAATACCGTTCAAAATATTTGAAAGGTCATCGTGTTTGCGATGACCTTTTTTATTGTCACCAACAATACGGTGATTTAGTATTCTACTCCTTCAAAACCTCAAAAAAATTAATAACCTGAGTTCGACGTAAAATTTTGAACTCAGAACGCTTACGAATAGTAAGGTTCAAGTGTATATTGATGAAAGAATAGCGGGCTCCCGTTTTGACGGGACAAGTTATTTTGAGTCGATTACACGAAGAAGATTGCTGTTCATAAGCGGAATTAACAAGCTTTGAATAAATATCTGATTTACTGCTTCAAATTTTATCGC
>NZ_JAFMVC010000140.1 GCF_025499605.1 Carboxylicivirga litoralis
TTGGTACCCGAGGCGGGACTTGAACCCGCACGGCCTAATGGCCACAGGATTTTAAGTCCTGCGTGTCTACCAATTCCACCACTCGGGCATCCTTGTGAGCGAAAAACGGGACTCGAACCCGCGACCCCGACCTTGGCAAGGTCGTGCTCTACCAACTGAGCTATTTTCGCAATATGTATTCTGTCAATTCTACTCGACATCCTACTTTCAGTAATTTAAATATTCTCTGCGTATCAGAGAATTCAAAAAAAAAGCGCTTAAAACATTTGTTTTAAGCACTTGTGGTTCTAGATAATCTAGATTGGTACCCGAGGCGGGACTTGAACCCGCACGGCCTAATGGCCACAGGATTTTAAGTCCTGCGTGTCTACCAATTCCACCACTCGGGCA
>NZ_JAFMVC010000141.1 GCF_025499605.1 Carboxylicivirga litoralis
GTTTGGTTCTCGATGGTTCAAGTGTCGATTCCCAATCATTTTCCGAAATATTAATTTCAAATTCCTCATTCAGATATTTACCCAATTTTCTCCAAGGGAGTAAATCCATCGAGTAGCGCCATTCCTTTATTGAAGAATCCATTGTCAAATCAACTGTTGGGTCAGCTTCAACATCAAATTGGCTGCAAAGTCTATGTTCTTCCTTAAAAATGAAGAAAACTTCTTCTGGTGTTATTTTTCTGTAGTTACTATCCATTTGCAGTTAGGTTTCTTCGTATGCCATACAACGGTGTTTGCATGATGCTGTGGCCAGCTTTAATGGTGGCCATGCATTATAGCATGTTGTTAGCCCTCGTATTTTATTCTTTTTATTTGAAT
>NZ_JAFMVC010000142.1 GCF_025499605.1 Carboxylicivirga litoralis
TCACAAATACCGACAGAATCAAGTATTAAATATGATCCAGGAAGTAAAAAGCTAGAATCTTTTGATGTAGTTGATCTAAACAACGAATTGAAATCAATAGAATTAAAAAAAGGTAAATACTTCTTGTTAGACTCATCTATTCCTGCATGCAAAGGCTGTTTAAAAGGAATTCCTGAATTGGTAAAGTTAAGTAATCAAAATAGAGATAAATTAGATGTAATCATACTATGGAGCGGTGCAGGTAATTATGAAAACTGGAAAACCTATTTAAAGTTTATCGAATTAAATGAATCACCAATTCCAATGGTGCTGGATACAAAAAATATAATTAATCAGACCTTTGAAATAAATGTATTCCCGACATATAT
>NZ_JAFMVC010000143.1 GCF_025499605.1 Carboxylicivirga litoralis
TCACAAATACCGACAGAATCAAGTATTAAATATGATCCAGGAAGTAAAAAGCTAGAATCTTTTGATGTAGTTGATCTAAACAACGAATTGAAATCTATAGAATTAAAAAAAGGTAAATTCTTCTTGTTAGACTCATCTATTCCTGCATGCAAAGGCTGTTTAAAAGGAATTCCTGAATTGGTAAAGTTAAGTAACCAAAATAGAGATAAATTAGATGTAATCATACTATGGAGCGGTGCAGGTAATTATGAAAACTGGAAAACCTATTTAAAATTTATCGAATTAAATGAATCACCAATTCCAATGGTGCTGGATACAAAAAATATAATTAATCAGACCTTTGAAATAAATGTATTCCCGACATATAT
>NZ_JAFMVC010000144.1 GCF_025499605.1 Carboxylicivirga litoralis
ACGACACTGCAACAGTCCCGTAGCTCAGTTGGTTAGAGCACTACACTGATAATGTAGGGGTCGGCAGTTCAAGTCTGCCCGGGACTACCATGTAATGGTTAATGATAAATGAATAATTATTAATGGAAAACAAATTAATAATTCATCATTAAAAATTAAGCATTAATAAATGGGGGATTAGCTCAGCTGGCTAGAGCGCCTGCCTTGCACGCAGGAGGTCATCGGTTCGACTCCGATATTCTCCACAAGCTATATAATTTAGCACAACGATCATTGACATATTGGCAACACAAATCAAAATCATAGACACCAACTAGGTGTGTGTAAAAGAAAGTAGATAAGGGCGTACGGGGGATGCCTAGGCTCTC
>NZ_JAFMVC010000145.1 GCF_025499605.1 Carboxylicivirga litoralis
CATACTAACGTAGGCAAGGCGCTTCATTTAGAGTCGGGAACAGAAGTGATTTCTAATTGTCAGGTGGAATTTGGCAGAAAAGGAGTAGGGAAGTGCTGGTTCGAAGTATAGTGGTTTATGGGACTCCCTTTCCCTATCACGCGCAGCCGGCTTCCCGCGAAATGGCGCCCTCCCTGGCGAATCCGCCCGTCTAGGCTTGCGCACAGTTTGCCTTTTGGAAGTTTTACATTCTATTCGGATTTAAAATGATTTACATATCTTTCAAATAAAAAGAATAAAATACGAGGGCTAACAACATGCAATAATGCATGGCCACCATTAAAGCTGGCCACAGCATCATGCAAACACCGTT
>NZ_JAFMVC010000146.1 GCF_025499605.1 Carboxylicivirga litoralis
GGAGAAGAGCCGACTGTCTTTTTAAGATAAAAGCTTGTAAATTGGGCTTTTAACCAACACTAAAAGCTCCATGTCTGAACTTGTAAAACAGCTAAAACTCAACAAACAAATCATCTTTGACAAAGGCAGCTTTGATAATTGGTGCGTTTATATTGTGGACGAGCACCATAAGCATGCCCCTTCTGATATAGAATACTTTACTGCTTTACAATTATTGGCACATCGCTACCCTCAGGGTAAAATTTACAAGGACTTCTTAAAAATATACGAATCAACTACTACGCAGGTCGACTCTTCGGTTATTAAACTGATTGACAACATTGTTTCGTCCTACAAATGGAATGATG
>NZ_JAFMVC010000147.1 GCF_025499605.1 Carboxylicivirga litoralis
CCTTCCCGACCTTTATCGGGACAAGCCATTCGAGAAGCGGCTGCAAAGGTAACAACTTTTAAAGTTTCAATCCAAATGTTTTTTCAAGTTTTTTTAGAAAAAAATCGAGACTTAAAACATCACATTCAAGACTAAAACTCTTAATTAAAATCCCTTTCAATACCTCGCCGTTACTCACTTCGACTTCGCTCAGTAACCACAACCCTTGTTGTTTTTGCGGCTGCAAAGATAAAGGTTTTTATTTCTAATTTCAAAATTATTTTTGAAAAAATTTTGAGTTGGTTTTGACAGCGAAATGCAAGTTAACATACCTGACCCGCCTTGTCAATAACCTCGATTGTTTTCA
>NZ_JAFMVC010000148.1 GCF_025499605.1 Carboxylicivirga litoralis
TTCCTCACTGCTGCCTCCCGTAGGAGTCTGGTCCGTGTCTCAGTACCAGTGTGGGGGACCTTCCTCTCAGAACCCCTAGACATCGTTGCCTTGGTAAGCCATTACCTTACCAACTAGCTAATGTCACGCATGACCATCTTATACCACCGGAGTTTTAAATTTAAAGTGATGCCACTCTAAATTGTTATGGGGTATTAATCCGAATTTCTTCGGGCTATCCCCCAGTATAAGGTAGGTTTCATACGCGTTACGCACCCGTGCGCCGGTCGTCGCCTGTAGCAAGCTACATCGTTACCCCTCGACTTGCATGTGTTAGGCCTGTCGCTAG
>NZ_JAFMVC010000149.1 GCF_025499605.1 Carboxylicivirga litoralis
CTAGCGACAGGCCTAACACATGCAAGTCGAGGGGTAACGATGTAGCTTGCTACAGGCGACGACCGGCGCACGGGTGCGTAACGCGTATGAAACCTGCCTTATACTGGGGGATAGCCCGAAGAAATTCGGATTAATACCCCATAATATTATTAGATGGCATCATTTAATAATTAAAACTCCGGTGGTATAAGATGGTCATGCGTGACATTAGCTAGTTGGTGAGGTAATGGCTCACCAAGGCAACGATGTCTAGGGGTTCTGAGAGGAAGGTCCCCCACACTGGTACTGAGACACGGACCAGACTCCTACGGGAGGCAGCAGTGAGGAA
>NZ_JAFMVC010000014.1 GCF_025499605.1 Carboxylicivirga litoralis
GTCGTTTTGTTTAAGGGCTTTTAATATCTTTATTGCTGTAACCTAAATTATATTCTATGAATAAAATAATGTATTTGTTGGTTGTAGTTTTTGCTATAGCTTGTAACCCATCGAATAAGAAAGTTTCAATGATTCCTAATGATTTGCCACCGGCTCCCATTGCCGAGAAAAAAGATTCGGTCTTAAGCATTCATAGCCATACGCGTGTTGATCCTTATTTCTGGATGCGCTTGAGCGATGAACAGAAAAACGCAGCGACACCCGATGTGCAAACGCAAAAGGTGTTGGATTATCTTAATGCTGAAAACAGCTACACAAAGGCCGTTTTAAAAAATACAGAACAGCTGCAAGAGAAGCTATTCAACGAAATTGTTGGCCGCATTAAGAAAGATGATGAATCGGTACCATATTTTTCCAATGGCTATTGGTACTATTCGAGGTATGAGAAAGGGAAGGAGTACCCGATTCATTGCCGTAAAAAAGAAACCTTAGATGCCACAGAAGAAATCTTTTTTGATGAGAATGAGCGGGCAGAAGGACAAGCCTATTATGCACTAGGAAGTATGAGCATCAGTATGGACAATAAGCTGCTGGCTTTTGCTGAAGATCCAGTAAGTCGTCGTATTTATACCATTCGCTTTAAAAACTTAGAAACAGGAGAGATTTATTCTGATGAGTTGGTTAATGCGCAAGCAGGAGGAGCCTGGGCTAACGATAACCAAACGTATTTTTACACCACAAAAAATGAAGTGTCGCTATTGAGTGAGAAGATCTGGCGACATCAATTAGGTACATCAACAGAGAAAGATGTGATGGTGTATCATGAAACGGATCCCTCTTTTTATATTGGTGTAAGTAAAACCAAATCGGATAAGTACATCGTTATTGAGGAAGATGCTACACTGGTGAGTGACTATTGGGTGTTAGATGCTGATAATCCAACTGGTGAGTTTAAGCAATTTACGCCACGCGGTGATGAACACCAGTATTACATTAATCATTTTGAGGATAAGTGGTTTATCACAACCAATCATGAAGCAACCAACTTTCGCTTAATGGAGACGCCTGTTGGAGCAACAGACATGAGCAACTGGAAAGAGGTTATTCCACATCGCGAAGACGTATTGTTGAATGGAATAGAAGTTTTCAAGGAGCATATAGTGGTGAGTGAGCGTAAGGACGCTTTAATTCACTTGCGCGTCATCAATCAAAAGACCCAAAAAGAACATTATCTGGATTTTGGTGAAGAGGTTTACGTAGCATACATTTCTACCAATCCAGAATTTGATACAGATGTGTTGCGTTTTGGTTATAGTTCAATGACCACACCGGAATCAACCATTGACTATAATATGAACACCAAAGCCAAAGAGGTGAAGAAAGTTCAGGAGGTTGTGGGTGGCCATAATCCTGACGAATATGTCACTGAACGTTTATGGGCTAAAGCACGTGATGGAAAGAAAGTACCCATGTCGGTTGTTTATAAGAAAGGTGTTGAAAAAGATGGTAATGCGCCGTTATTGCTCTATGCTTATGGTTCGTATGGCAGTACGATGGAGCCCTGGTTTAGCTCAACGCGTTTGAGTTTACTCGACAGGGGTTTTATTTATGTAGTGGCGCACATCAGAGGTAGCCAGGCTATGGGGCGCCAGTGGTACGATGATGGCAAAATGTTGAATAAGATGAATACCTTCAACGATTATATCGATTGTAGTAAATACTTAATTGATAATCAATACACTTCAGCAGAGCATCTATATGCCATGGGCGGAAGTGCAGGCGGTTTGCTTATGGGAGCTGTTGCTAATATGGCACCTGAGTTGTACAATGGCATGGTGGCTGCTGTTCCTTTTGTCGATGTTGTTTCAACCATGCTGGATGAGACCATTCCGTTAACAACCAATGAGTTTGATGAGTGGGGGAATCCTAAAAACAAAGAATACTACGACTATATGTTGAGTTATTCGCCATACGATAATGTAGAAGTAAAAGCTTATCCAAATTCATTGATTACTACCGGGTTATTCGATTCACAGGTGCAATATTGGGAACCGGCCAAATGGTTGGCTAAGCTACGCGATAAGAAAACCGATGATAACATCTTGATTATGCATACCAATATGGAAGCCGGTCATGGTGGAGCATCCGGGCGTTTCAAACGCTATCGTGAAACGGCCATGGAATATGCCTTTATGATGATGCTGGAAGGTATTGACGAGTAAAGAACTTTACCATCATAAAATAACAAAGACCTTAAGGTTTCTAATGCCTTAAGGTCTTTTATGTTGTTGACAATCCTTGAATTACAATGAATTCAAGTACTCCGTTACATTCTTTTCTACGCGTCCAACTACTTCCGAAACATCTGCTTTTACGAATTTATCACCAGTGATGCTTTCGTAAAGTTCAATGTAACGATCCGATACTTCCGTTACGAATTCGTCCGTCATTTCAGGAACTACTTCTCCTTCACGACCCTGGAAGTTATTTTCCATTAACCATTCGCGAACGAATTCTTTAGATAACTGTTTTTGGTTTTCACCTTTGTCAAAACGCTCCTGATAGCCATCAGCATAGAAGTAACGTGATGAATCAGGTGTGTGAATTTCGTCAATAAGGTAAATCTCACCATCTTTTTTACCGAACTCATATTTTGTATCAACCAGAATTAAACCCATTTCTTTGGCAATCTCACTTCCGCGCTTAAATAGCTCTAATGAAATGCGTTCTAGCTCCAGGTATTCCTCTTCAGAAACTAAACCTTGTTTGATGATTTCTTCACGTGTGATATTTTCATCGTGTGCGCCTTGTTCTGCCTTTGTAGTAGGTGTTAGAATTGGCTCTGGAAACGCCTGGTGTTCTTTCATGCCATCAGGGATAGGTACGCCACAAATATCGCGGCCACCGTCTTTGTATAAGCGCCAAGAGCTACCTGTTAAGTATCCACGAACGATCATTTCAACAGGGTAGCTGTCACAGAAGTGACCAACTGTTACTGTTGGGTCTGGCGTAGCTATTTTCCAATTAGGAACAATATCAGACGTTGCATCCAGAAACTTTTCAGCAATCTGGTTTAGTACTTGTCCTTTGTAAGGGATGCCTTTGGGAAGCACCACATCAAATGCTGAGATGCGGTCAGAAACAACCATTACCAAATAATCATCGTTAATGTTGTAAACGTCGCGTACTTTTCCTTTGTATACGCTCTTTTGTCCCGGAAAATTGTAATCCGTTTTAACAATTGCTTGACTCATAATTATTAGTTTATATCAATATTTATTTTTCTTTACTCCTGATATGTGTCTATAGTTGTTCCTGTAAATTATACCTTTGTTTACTCTTTATCATATGCTTCAACAATGTCCTGAACCAGCTTATGACGAACAATGTCTTTAACGGTAAAGTTCACGCGTTCTATTCTTTTTATACCTTTTAATATACGCATCGCCTGTACTAATCCAGATTGCTGTTTGTTGGGCAGGTCAATCTGTGTAACGTCACCTGTAATAATAAACTTTGCATATTCCCCCATCCGGGTTAAAAACATTTTCATTTGATTATTGGTGGTGTTCTGTGCTTCATCCAGTATTACGCAAGCATTATTAAGTGTTCGACCGCGCATAAATGCCAAAGGAGCAATCTGTATTGTGCCATTTTCCATCAATTCCTTTAGCTTGGCTCCTGGAATCATGTCTTGCAGGGCATCATATAAGGGCTGTAGATATGGGTCGATTTTCTCCTTCATATCGCCGGGTAAGAATCCTAGTTTTTCGCCGGCCTCAACTGCAGGACGACTAAGAATGATGCGACGTACCTGACGGTTTTTTAAAGCTGCTACGGCCAAAGCTATGGCTACATAGGTTTTACCTGAACCGGCGGGGCCAACAGCAAATAATAAATCATTCTTCTTAAATCCTTTAACCAGTTTTTCCTGATTTTTTGTACGTGCTTTTATGGGTTTGCCACTGGTGCTAAAAAGGATAACATCGCTATCGCTACTGGCATCGGTTATTTTAGTACCACCCAGAATTTCATTAAGCGATTTCTCGCTTAGTACGTTGTAGTTGTTATAATGATTGAGTAGTAAATTTACCTTTTCTTCAAAATCAGCCACTTCCTCGGCATCGCCCATTGCTTTTAACCAGTTGCCTCTTGCAATGATATTTAACTTCGGGAAACGATTCTTAATGACTTCCAGTTTGGCATTTTTAATGCCTAAAAACTCTACTAAATCAACCGATTCCAGGTAGATTAACTTTTCTATCATAAAGTGGTTTAAATCCTTAATTTTGTATACTGCAAAGTAACAATATTTTTTGCACTTGTAAGCTGACAAAAGTGGTATTCGTTATACCTCAGTTTTAAAAAAAAATCATAAATTATTACCAAAGGGACATAAATTTAAAAGGAACTGTACATTATGAATCAAAACCAACACGAATCGACCCTGATCGTTTTTAAAGAATTATTGGAAATAATGGATGAATTAAGGGCAAAATGTCCTTGGGATAAAAAGCAAACCAATGAATCATTAAGAACATTAACCATTGAAGAAACCTACGAGTTGGCCGATGCGATTATCAAAAATGACGCTACACTTATTAAAAAAGAGCTGGGCGATTTATTACTTCACATTGTGTTTTATGCCAAAATTGGTTCAGAGCAATCTGACTTCACAATGACCGATGTGATACAATCACTTAATGAAAAGTTAATTTATCGTCATCCGCATATTTTCTCTGATGTAGAGGCGAATGATGCCAAAACCGTGGAGGAAAATTGGGAGAAACTGAAGCTGAAAGAAAAGGACGGTAATAAATCAGTTCTGGAAGGTGTTCCATTGTCCTTACCTGCAATGGTTAAAGCCAATCGTATTCAGGATAAAGCGCGTGGCGTTGGTTTTGACTGGGAGCACAAAGAGCAAGTTTGGGATAAGGTGAAAGAGGAGTTAGAGGAATTAAAAGAAGAGATTACTGCTCATGATGAAGATAAAATAGAAGCAGAGTTTGGTGATTTATTATTTTCAGTCATTAATGCGGCTCGTTTGTATGGTGTTAATCCTGAAAACGCTCTTGAGCGAACCAATCGTAAGTTTATCAAACGTTTCAATTATTTAGAAGAAAAAACACTAAAAGTTGGCCGAGATTTAAAAGAAATGAGTTTAGCAGAGATGGATGAGATATGGGAAGAGGCCAAAAAACTATAGTTTTTGACGAATGGCCTTATGTGGAGTTATTTACTAAACAGAATATTAGGGAGTTTTCTTTTGTGAGGTTAAGTTCATTTCTGATTTTGAAATGTAAGAGGTAGATTGCCAATATTATAGCTTACGACCAATTGGTCTGTGTATATATAATAATGTGGTTTGCTAATAGAAATTATATCAATTAAAAACTTGAAGAGGGAGTGTTAATCAAAGTTAATTGTTCATTCGTCATTAAAAAATAGCCATTCGTCAATGTAAAATAACATTTAACGGATACGCTGAGTAAACACAATTGAATTCACAATTCATTAAACACTCAAGAAACCGAAACGGACGGTTTCGAAAACACCCAACACTATTCAACATCCTTAACCTCTGCAGCACCAATTCTAACCCAAGAGAAGCTGCAGAGGTTTTTTTAGGTATTTACTTTTTGGGTCAATTACGTTTATCACAAAAATCAGGTCGTTCGTCAAAATAAAACAACACTTGACCGTTTCTTTAGTATATGTGTATGATTTCAAAAATTAAACACACGTAACCGAAACGGACGGTTACAACCCCAACACTATTCAACATCCTTTTACCTCTGTAGCCAATCTAACCCAAGAGAATCTGCGGAGGTTTTTTATGTTCTGTCCTGAAATTTATTGATGAAGAATTTCGACCAATACCGGTTTAAGGCCACTAAAAAAGAACTCAACAGCGATCACCATCACTATCAATCCCATTAAGCGCATTAATACATTGTTGCCGGTCTCGCCCAGTGCTTTTATAATTTTGCTTGAACTTAATAGGATGAAGTAGGTTAATAGAACAACCAATGAAAGAGCCGAAACTAAAATGATGGCTCCGGGCAATCCACCCGCATCTTCCATCAAAACAATGGCATTGGTTATAGCTCCTGGCCCGGCAATCATAGGAATTGCCATTGGTGTGATTGATATATCGTTAACGTATTTTTTTACTTCAGAATCTTTCAGTTTTACTTTTGTGAGTCGTGCTTGCAGCATGTCCATGCCCATGATAAAGAAAATAACACCACCAACGATTCGAAAACTATTAACTGAGATGCCAAAAAACTTAAATAGCAATTGGCCAGACAATGCGAACGAAACAATTATTAAAAAACCTACCAGACAAGCCTTTTTAGCTGTTTTTGCCCTATTTTTAGCTGTTAAATCAGCGCTCATCGTCATGAAAATTGGCATCACGCCCAATGGATTAATGAGCGTAAAAAAAGATGTGAATGCTAAAATGCCAAAGGTTAAAAGTTCGTTCATTGTTTTTGTTGTAAAAGTAGGCTAGAATTTTTCAAAATCATGGTCTTTGACAGCTGATTTTTGTCAATGAAGAAACCTTGCTGATGTTCGAATATGGATTGGTCATGTTCTTTTATGAATAACGACTTGAACTTTTGCTTAGCCAATAGTTATATTAGGCTTTCAATACATTATAAACTATTAAGTCATGTTTAGAGTATCCCTTGTTTTTTTAATTTTATTGATATTTTCGGGAAGCTGTTCATTCAACCCAGAAAAGAAAGAAGAGCGACCTAATATCGTATTTATTATGAGCGATGATCATGCCTACCAGGCTATAAGTGCTTATGGTTATGAATTAAACAATACGCCTAATATTGATCGCATCGCTGAAGAAGGAGCTATTTTTAACAGAGCTTACGTTACCAACTCCATTTGTGCGCCTAGCAGGGCCGTAATGCTAACTGGTAAGCATAGTTTTATCAATGGAAAGGTGGACAATATGCAACCGTTTAACTGGGAGCAGGATAATTTTGCAAAGCAGTTGCAGAAAGCAGGTTATCAGACAGCAATGGTTGGTAAAATTCATTTGAATGGTTTGCCACAAGGGTTCGATTACTCCAATGTATTGCCAGGGCAAGGGCATTACTATAATCCCGATTTTATTGAGAATGGAGAGAAGAAGCGCTACCAGGGCTATTGCACGACTATCACTACCGAAATCGCTATGGATTGGCTGAAAAATAAACGGGAAGAGGATAAGCCATTTTTACTGTTATATCATCAAAAAGCACCACATCGCTCATGGATGCCTGAAAAGAAATATTTTGAACTATTCGACGATAAGACGTTTGCGCCACCAGCTAACTTTTTTGATGATTATAAAGGTCGTAAAGCCGCAGCGGAACACGAAATGGGTATTTATGAACACATGGATCTGGCTTATGATTTAAAAATGACATATACGGAAGGTGATTTGGGAGGTGGGCTCCGCAATGCTGCCGATTGGGTGCTAAGTCGGATGGATTCGGCACAACGCGCAGAATGGGATGCTTATTACATGCCTATTGCCGAGGATTTTAAAAATCGTGAAATGACAGAAGAAGAATTGGCTGTTTGGAAATTTAATCGTTACATCAAAGATTATTTACGATGCATCCAGTCAGTTGATGATGGTGTTGGTGAGGTGTTGGATTATCTGGAAGAAGCCGGATTAGATGAAAATACGATTGTGGTTTATACCTCCGATCAAGGTTTTTATCTTGGTGAGCATGGCTGGTTCGATAAGCGTTTTATGTACGAAGAATCGTTTCGAACACCTTTGCTCATTAAATATCCGAGGGCGATTGAAGCCGGAAGTGTGATTAATGAATTGGTGCAGAATATTGATTTTGCCCCTACATTTCTTGATATGGCAGGAGTTGCAATTCCGGATGATATTCAAGGTGTTTCAATGCAGCCATTATTTAAGGGGGAATCACAAAATTGGCGTGATGCTATTTATTACACCTATTATGAATATCCATCGGAGCATGCCGTTAAACGTCATTATGGAGTGTGCACTGAGCGCTATAAATTGATACATTTCTATTATGATATTGATGAGTGGGAATTGTATGATCTGCAAAATGATCCATCGGAAATGCACAATGTTTATGGTGATGAAGATTATGCAAAAGTACAGGCAATGATGCATCAAAAACTGGAGGAGTTAAGAACTTCTTATGGAGATAGTGATGCATTGAATGAGCAGCATTTAAACCGATATCTGCAAAAAAAAATAAAGTAGTAAAAACTAATTTTATAAGTTGCCTTTGTTGTTTTATAAAAGAAATTCGTATGTTGGTACGATTGTTTTTTTAATTGAGCAAACATGCCACTAAATAGTATACTAAAACATATTCAAGCCGATGAGCAATTGTGGAACCAGGCTATAGAGCAGTGTTCTTATTATAAAAGCGGGGAGGTTGTATATGAGCAGGATACCAATATGAAACATGCCTATTTTGTAAAAAATGGCTTATTAAAAATCTATCGTATTGGTTCTAAAGGAGAGCAACAAATTGTAAGGCTGGTGAAAGAAGGTGATTTATTTGGTTTTCACTCCTTATTGGGCGATGAGCCGGAGGTGACTGCTTGCGAGAGTTTAACCAATAGTGAGGTGTGCCGAATACCCGGTGAAGCCTTTAAAAAAACAATAAGTTCTAATAAAGAGCTGGCCGATTTATTAATTAAGAAGACCTGCGATGAGTTGAAAAATTCATATAACTCACTGGTTGAGTTATCGCAACGAACTGTTCGTGGCCGTTTGGCTAATTTATTGCTTAAGCTGCAGGATTTATTTAAAACAGCATCGGATGAAGCGATACCTTTAGTTATTTCTCGTTTGGATATGGCGCGTTGGATTGGTACTTCTAAAGAATCAGTCAGCCGTTTGATTACTGAGTTTAAAAATGACGGTATTATTCGTTTTGATAGGCGCGAATTAATCATTACCAATAAAGAAAAACTCGAACGAATTATCATGCTATCTTAAATTGATAGAATAATAATAATTTATCAAGGATGGCAATTGTATGATTGCCATCCTTTCTTTTTGCTATTTCTTGTTCAAAGGCAACTCAACGCCAAAGTTTTTCTTCTTATCCTCGTATTTCAGCAGCAAGGCAAATATCAGCCCAAGTAAACTCACTGCAGCAAACATTAAAATAGTAGCCGTGTAATCAGAAACTTCAGGATTGCCAGGGTTGGTAGTGTCTAATATAGCACCGGCAATAATGGGGAAGCCCCAAAGTCCAAGGTTCTGAATGGAGTACATTAAGCCATAAGCGGTTCCTATCTGGCTTTCGTCAACTAATTTCACCATGCTTGGCCACATAGCTGCCGGAACTAATGAGAAAGCGATACCTAAGAAGATGATGGGTGCTTGCGGAGGAAAATAAGTCAGCGCGAAGATTAGGTGTACTGCAAGCAGGGTTGTAGCACCAAATATCATGGCAGTTGCACTTCTTCCTTTACGATCAATTAACCAGCCAAAGAATGGAGTGAAAAATAATGTTCCAAGGGGAAGGAGTGATGTTAATTTGCCACTCTCAACAGATGTCAATCCAAATTTATCGGCAAAAAAGTCAGGTGCAAAGGCCAGAAATGGAAATACGGCTGAATAGAAGGTTACACATAGCAAGGCAATGTATAAATAAGCTCTGTTGCCTAGTAGGCCTGTGATATCTTTAATTGAAAAAGGCTTGCTTGCTGTTTTAGATGCCGATGAAGTATTTAACTGCTTATCTAGTTTTGCATCTAAAAGCATGTACACCATAAATGCCAATAATCCTGTGCAAACGAGTATGGCTGCCAGCCAAATTGCTCCTGTAAGATTGGCTCCATTCTTAGCCACAGCAGGAGAAAGATTTAATGCGGCAAAGGTACCTAATCGGCCAAAGCCTACTTTTAAGCCAAACGCTAAGGCTAAATCCTTTCCTTTAAACCATTTTACTAATATTTTACTGACAACCACAATGCTTGTTTCTGCGCCTAAGCCAAAAAAGAAACGGCCAATCAGCATCATTTTCAATTCGGGTGAATAATTAGGCAAGAATGAAGACATTAACTCGTAGCCAAAGCCGCCAGCTCCATAATAATCTGATGCTCCATAGGCAGTTAAGACGGCTCCTAATGCCATGAAAAACACAAATGTAAAGCCTGTCTTTCGAATGCCTAGCTTGTCAAGGATGACGCCTCCAATAACGGCCATCAATAAAAAAGTGTTTGGCACTGAGTAGAATGATACAAATAGGCCGTAGTCGCTGTTGGTAAAATTAAATTCTGCTCTCAGTAAGTCTTTCAAAGTTGAAAAGGCATCGTAGAAATAGTAGTTAACCGACAGGACGAAACCTACTAAGAGTAATATTCCCCAACGCATGGCGGGCGATTCGTTTAGTGCTTTTTTAATGGTATTCATATCGTGCTTTGATATAGTTTTAGTTGACCAAAATAATTAATTGATGTGGCAAATAAGCTGATTTTTGTGAGCTTTCCAGCTTAATTTAACAGATGGCCAAATTGTTTAAATTCGTGCTCGAAGTTGGGGGTGAAAATGCCCTTGTTAATGTTATCTCTAATTTCTTTGATACTCCAAAATCGAACGTCGTCCACCTCAGTTTTGTCAAAATTGAATGGGCCTTTATGGTGTGTGGTAAAGCAAAACACCATTTCTTTTTCCACATTGCTTGTCCAAATGTACTGACCAATAGACTGGGCTTTGAAATTAGTGAGTCCGATTTCCTCTGATGTTTCGCGTTGCAACGATAACTCAATGCTTTCACCAGCTGCCACATGTCCACCAACAGCAGTATCCCATTTGCCTGGCTGTATCAATTTATGCTGGGGCCTTTTTTGTAGTAAAATATTTCCGCTATTCATGACGTGCAGGTGCACAACCGGATGTAACAAGAACGATTGTTGATGCACAACCGAGCGGGGTGCTGAGCCAAGTATTTGCCCTTTTTCATCTACTAAGGGTAGCCATTCTTCGTTTTTGTATTGCTTATTTTGTTTTTTCTTTAGTAGCCATTCGTAGGCTAAAAACAAGGCCATCACCACAAATAATCCGGCACTGCCCATAAAGCTCCAAATTGCTTTGTTGTCGATGAATGATGACGCAAGAGTGAGTATGGAATAAATAAGTAAGAGCCAAAAGATACGTTTCATACTTTCTTGCATCATCCATAATTGATATGGGTTCATCTGCATGTTTTTCATATAACGCTGAGTCATCTGCAGCATTAGGTTGTGTTTTGAAAAGGCTGAAAAGCCAATCAATCCGGTCATCATTAAACTGATGATACCAGGCTTAAGCTTAAAAAATAAATCATTATGCAATATGATGGATACGGCACCTAAAGCGATAATCAGGCCGACATCAAACAAAATAAAGCGTTCGATTTTACGTTCCTTAATATAACCGATAGCCAACTCGATGATGCCTATTATTATAGCTGTAATAAGTCCATAGATGGTGCCCCAGATTTCGTCAACGATGATAAAAACCAGAATAGGCAGAAAGCCTGGTAATAAGTTTTTTAGAAGTTGAATTTTATTCATTTCATAAACATTAAGCTGCGAAGATAGCAAATGAAATGAACATGAATTTTTATCATTCTTAAATGCATACAATCAGAATGGTTAAAATTCATCGAGAGTTCCATCTGGTATTTGAAAATGAATTATTTACAGATGAAAATCGTTCTCGTATGATTAACAGAATGATTCGAATATTGGGTGATTTGCCGATTGCTGTCATCCTTTTTATTACTTTTGTCTACTGATATTGCTGAAACATTACATATGAACGGTTACATAATACAGTTATTGGTTCCTTTTGCATCCTTTCTTTCTTTTATGATGGTGTTTTTATCGATACCAACCATTTTAAGGGTTGCACATTCTAAAAACCTCTTTGATGAACCGAACAAGCGTAGTGTCCATCGCATGCGTATTCCAACATTGGGTGGTTTAGCCATCTTTATTGGCTTTTTATTTACCTACTCGTTATTTGTCGATTGGTTTAAATTTATTGAGATACCATTTCTAATTCCAGCCTTATTAATCATCTTTGGCATTGGAATAAAGGATGATATTTTAGTTACGGCGCCAATGGTAAAATTGGCCGGACAGTTAATAGCGGTCATTATTGTAGTTGGTCTGGGAGGTCTTCAAATAACCGATTTTCATGGCTTTTTTGGTTTGCAACCCGATCCGTTTTGGGGAACAGTGTTAACCATTGTAGGCATGGTGTTTATTATTAATGGTTTTAACCTGATTGATGGTATTGATGGATTGGCTGCGATAACTGGTATTATCTCCATGTTATCATTTTCAATTTGGTATTTTATTAATGAAGATTATCATATTCCAACTCTTGCAGCTGCATTAGTTGGAGGACTATTGGCCTTTGCCTATTACAATATATTTTCAAAGCGTCAGAAGATTTTTATGGGTGATACTGGTTCTTTGGTGCTTGGTTTTTTGGCAGCTGTGGTGGCTGTTCGCTTCAGTGAGTTTAACAAAGTCGATAATCACCATGCGTTAATACACACAATGAATAGTGCTCCTGCTGTAGCCATGGCTATTCTAATTGTACCCATTGTGGATACCCTGCGTGTGTTTATGTTACGTGTTTCTCAAGGTAATTCACCTTTTATGGCGGATAAAAATCATATTCACCATCGCATGCTGGCTTTGGGTTTCTCACATTTACAAATTAGTTTAATCATTGGTGCGATTAATATTTGTTTTGTGATTCTGGCCTTTGCTCTTCGAAACTGGGGAATGTTACGTTTAAGTATCTTAGTTTTATCTCTGGGTTTTGCAGTGGCATATATCCCTTCAATAGCTTTGTACTATAAACGTCGTCATTTTATAAAGCGTCTTCGAAAGATAAGGAGAAACAAATAACATTTTAAAGTTATTTTGCTCAGCAAATGGTATATACCCACATGGTTATACTTGCTGGTATCCTCTGTTATTGTTGAGTTGTGACATTCGTTTAAACATCTGCCAGCAACAGGTGTTATATAATCTAATGATTTTGGATAAAATAAAGATTTGAGAACATGCAAAAACGTTCAGATATAGGATTGATAGGTTTAGCTGTTATGGGCGAAAACCTTGTTTTAAACATGGAGAGTAAAGGTTATCAAGTTTCGGTGTTTAACCGCTCAAGCGAAAAAGTAGATAGTTTTATTAAGGGAAGAGGTAAGGATAAAAACATTTTAGGTACTTACTCTTTAAGTGAGCTGGTTGATTCTTTGGAGCGTCCTCGTAAGGTGATGATGATGATAAAGGCCGGGGCAGCGGTTGATGCAACCATTGATGCTCTATTGCCATTGTTGGAGCCGGGAGATGTTATTATTGATGGAGGAAATACGCACTATCCTGATACTGATAGACGCGTAAAACGTGTAGAAGCAAAAGGGGTTCATTATATAGGCGCTGGTGTTTCGGGTGGTGAAGAAGGAGCTTTATTAGGGCCCTCAATTATGCCGGGAGGTTCTAAAGTTGCATGGCCCTTGGTGAAGCCTATTTTTCAGTCAATAGCAGCTAAGGTTGAAGACGGTTCGCCTTGTTGTGATTGGGTGGGCGAAGATGGTGCAGGCCACTTTGTGAAGATGGTGCACAATGGCATTGAGTATGGTGATATGCAGTTAATAACCGAGGCTTATCACATTATGAAAGACTTGCTTGGTTTATCAGCTGATGAGATGCATGAGGTGTTTAAAGAATGGAATGAGCAGGAATTAGACTCATACCTGATTGAAATTACTCGCGATATCATGGCTTTCAAAGATGAAGATGGTGAGCCCCTGGTTGAGAAAATATTGGATAAAGCAGGACAGAAAGGTACAGGTAAATGGACAGGAATAACAGCTCTTGACCTGGGTGTGCCGCTAACATTGATAGGTGAAGCCGTTTTCTCACGTTGCTTATCGTCTATTAAGGACGAAAGAGTAGAGGCATCAAAAGTTTTATCGGGCCCCGCTCCTGCGTTCGAAGGTGACAAAAAAGAATTTATCAAGGCCATAAAAGATGCTTTATATGCATCAAAAATTGTGTCGTACGCACAAGGATATGCTCTGATGCGAGCTGCTGCCGAAGAAAATAATTGGAACTTAAATTATGGCGGTATCGCATTGATGTGGCGAGGTGGTTGTATTATTCGTTCAGGCTTTTTAGGGAAGATAAAAGAGGCTTATGATAGTCAACCTGGATTAACCAATCTTTTACTCGATCCTTATTTTAAAGAGGCAATTGAGAAAGCGCAAGCTGGATGGCGAAAAGTGGTGGCGACAGCCGTTATGAATGGTATTCCTACACCGGCGTTTGCAACTGCATTAAGTTATTTCGATGGCTATCGTTCAGAACATTTGCCTGCTAACCTGTTGCAGGCTCAACGTGATTACTTTGGCGCCCATACTTATGAGCGTGTTGATAAACCGCGTGGTGAATTCTTCCATACCAACTGGACAGGTAGGGGTGGAGATACAGCCAGTACGACTTATAATGTATAATTTATTTTAATTGATTATATTGAATCCAACTTTTCAAAACGAAGTTGGATTTTTTTGTTTCCTTAAAAATGCCTAACTCATGAGTGTTATCATTCTTACGTAGCCTTATTTTTTCTTATCATTGTATTCAGTTTATGTTCATGAGTGCTAGCTATGCAAATATCTGTTGATAAAAACATCTTAAAGCTCTTACAGCAAGGAGATGAAGGTATATATCGAAATATCTTTCATCAGCTCCAGCCTGCTTTGGTTGTGTATGCGAAAGAATATGTGCTCGATACAGATATGGCTTCTAATATTGTTCAGGAAGCTTTTTTAAAATTGTGGGAGAAACGCAACGCTATTAAGATTGGAACAATATTGAATGCTTATTTGTATAAGTCCGTTCGTAATTTGTGTTTGAACTACCTTCGTCATCTTAAGGTGGAGGATAAGTATGCCGATAAAGTTCAACAACTGCAGCTAAACTTTGAGGCATTAAAAGATAAGAGTGCTGAACGCTTATTGGAAGCGGAAATTATGGAACGCATTCAGGTGGCGGTTGATAAAATGACACCGCAATGTAAGCGGGTGTTTGAATTAAGCCGTTTTGAAGGTAAAAGCTACAAAGAAATTGCATTGGAGCTGGGAATAGCCGAAAAAACAGTCGAAAATCAAATGGGAAAAGCCCTTAAAGTAGCGCGTGCTGAACTGAAAGAGTTTTTACCCATTACTATTCTTTTGTATAATATGTGGCCTTAGTTTTGGTCTGGCCAAATCGGCATTTCTGATTCATCGTCCCAAAATGGTCCCCACTGAATTTCAGTAAGTATGTCATGGTCGAAGAATAAGTTCAGACTAAAATCAGGATTGGCGGCCAGTGTCTGGTTAGGAATGATGTCAGTTGATAAATCTTCTAATTCAAATTCACCCAGATTGAACACTTCCATTTGTTCCATTACTTCGCCCTGGCTTAGGCCAATCAGGTCAATGCCTTCAAATAAAACCTCAGAAGAAGCTGTAGTGATAGATGTTAATTTCCAGTTGCAATCCTCCTCAAATGATAAGGATAGGTGCAATTCGTCGTAATGCCAGGCTTCCATGGCACCCGATTCTTTATCGCCATCCATCGCTTCTACTTCACTAGGTTCACCCAACAGTTGAGTGATTTCCTGTCTGTTTAATCCAAAGATGATTTTTTCGAGACCTTGGCCTAAGGTGATGTCTTTCATTGTGTTCTCTTAAATTTGTTTGTGCCTGCAAAAGTAATGAATAGTTAATGACACTCCTAACAGCTTGCCTGTCTATTCATCTGTTTATACCTAAAATTCTCTAAGCCTTCTGTTTGCCTTTTTCTGCGAATGTTGTTTTTTGGAAGTGAGGCGTTTTTCAACAGAAGCTCTGGTACGTTTGGTTTTAAATCTTTTTTTCACTGGGGTTAAGGCTTTCTCAAATAGTTTATAAAACTCCTCTATGACCATTTTTTTATTTTGTAGTTGCGACCGGCTTGCTTCACTACTCAAAATGATTTCATCGCTGTTGGTCAGTTTTCCTTTTAGTTTTGCCAGCAATAGTTGTTTTTCTCCTTCCGATAATATGTTTGATTCACTGATGTTAAAGCGTAGAACGACTTTGCTATTTACTTTGTTGACGTTTTGTCCGCCAGGACCACTACTTCGCGTTGTTGTAAATGTTATTTCGTTGATCAGGTTGCGATATCTAATAGTATGTAACATGGTTTTATATCAGTTCAATAGGTTGATAAAGTTATGAAAAAGGTGCTCATAAAAGCATTTTTGGTATATTTTAGCACTGATTTTAAAAGCATGAGGCGATTACTGATTCTTATATCTACTTTCTATTTGTGTTCAATTGTACAGGCGCAGGAATACCTGGGTGTGCATTCGAGCCCTTATCTGCCTTTTATAGGTATCGTTAACCAGCCTGCAGAATTGGTTCGAAGCGATGCACGCTGGGCTATTAATGTTTTAAGTTCAGAAGTTGCTTTGTTAAATAATCAAACTTTTGCATCGTCGGATTTCTGGGATGTGATGAGTAAAGTTGGATTCCATGATTTAAAATATTTTTTAGGTTCAGAAGAATCGTTGTTATACGTCAATGGTCGCTTGATGTTGCCATCTGTCAGTTATAAAATAAACGAGAACCATGCAGTGGGCTTAACGATTAGTGTGCGTGCAGATGGTGTATACAATGCCTCTAACGACGACTTCATCAACTTATTTAAAGGAATACATGACCCCGAAAGTTTGAAAGAGATAAAGGACGAACACTTTAAATCTCTGGTAAATAGTTGGGTTGAATATGGTTTAACATGGTCGGGTACCATTTTAAAATCAGATAACAAATGGTTGACGGGCGGGGTGGTATTGAAAATTCTTAGTGGTTCAGGTTCAGGCTATTTAGAAATGGATGGCATAGATGTGATGTTTGATAAAGAGCGGATTGAACGCTTCGATATGAAAATGTCTTATGCGTTTAATGAGAGTTTAAATAAAACAATTGATGGTGGTGATATTGTTGAACGTGCCGGCGACTTGGGCCTTGGGGTAGATTTAGGTTTGAGCTATTCGTATTTACCTGAGCATTTACGAGGCGTTAAAGATGTACCATACAAATATAAAATAGGGTTTGTAATGGCGGATTTTGGTAGTATTTGGCATAGTAAAACAAAAAATAAAGCATCGTATCAGGTTAATATGAACGACGTGCCCTATAGTCGTTTTGCAGGTATTGAAACCCTTGAAGCCCTTAAAGATTCGATTGAGAAATCAGTTGATATAAAAGAGTTTTCAGGAGGTAGTTTTAGTACTAAACTGCCGTTTAAAATAGCTTTAAATGCCGATTATTGCCTTAAACCCAAGTGGTTTGCCAATGCATCATTGGTTGTTAATCCTGGCTACTACAACTCAACCGTTGATATAACCAGGAAGGTCTTGTGGAAAGCTAGTTTTACCGGACGCTATGAAACTAAAAAGTGGGGGGCGTACTTGCCTGTCAATTATTCGTCTGCCATAGGTTGGAAGATTGGTTTAGCAACCCGATATCGTCAGTTTTTTATCGGTTCCTCAACGGTTATTGGTAATTTACTGGGGGTAGGTGGAGGCAAACAATCTGTTTATTTCGGTTTTTCAGTTCCAATATATTCAAGCGATAACTAAATTTTGGATAACTAGTGCAAGTTCATTGCTCGAAGTATAGCAAATGCCTTTGTGATTCATAAAAGTGGAATCTTTTCGGTTCAGGTCCAGGTTATCACCATTAAAACTTTTGGCATAAGCTTCTATTTCATTGAAAATACAAGATGAGGCTGCATAATCCCACAAACTTCCTCCTCCATTTTTAGTCTTAGGCTGTTTAAAATAAAAAGCTGGGCCGTTTTCAAGTATCCACATGGCATTCATGGCTGCACCACCATGACTAATAATTTTATAATCGCCAATACGCAGTCTTAGCTGATTAGTGATTGTTGTGTAGTTCTTGCTTTTTAAAAAGCTTCGATCGCAGATTAGTGTGTAATCTTTATCAGGTGCTCCTAATGACCATTTTTGGTGGTTCTTAAATGCACCAAAGCCTTTTATTGCATGGTAAATTGTTCCGTCAACCGGATTGAAAATAGCGCCAATATGCGCCATGCCATTTTTATCAACCAAGGCGATGGAAACGGAGTATCCATCTGTTTGCTCAATAAACGGTAGGGTGCCATCCAGTGGGTCGATGCACCAGAAATAATCCTTTTCAAAGCGGCTTTTGTCATCTGTTGTTTCTTCACTGAGAAGTGCCAGATCATATTTGTTAATAGTAGGTTGCAGTATCTCAAGAATCAACTTTTCGCTGGCCAAATCAACTTCTGTAAACACTTGCGAGGCCAGGCTTTCGCCACCATTTTTTTTATTGACAGATAAATGTACCTTGCTTTTTTGAGCAATTAATTGCCCTGCTTTGGAGGCTGCCTCAATGGCATAGTTGCAAAGCTCCTGAAGCTGATTAGAGGATAATTTCATGCCTTTTACTTTAAGTGTATGCTTTGAACAACTTCTCTGGCCAGCCGTTCGCTATAGCTGTTTATTTTCCAATGGTCGGGGCTCCATCCTTTCAGGAAACGGTGAAAATCGGTCCAGGCAACCGGATAAAGCTCACGCCATTCTTTTTCCAGTTTTTCAAAATTAATTGATGGATGTTTGTGATGGATGGCTAGTTTTAATTCTTGGAAATAATAATCCAGAATTTGCTTTTCCATGACTTCACAATCCTCTTCGTAGAGGCAGCTGCCAACAAAATAAGCAACATCTTTCATGCCGCATCCACCACCAATATATTGAAAGTCGACAGCCGCCACCTGACGACCATCCTCACTAAAACAAAAGTTAGCCAACTTAGCATCGCCATGCACCAGTGTTTGAAATTCACCTTGGCGCAAAAGTTTATCGATGGCTGGAGCTGCTTGTTTTAGCTGTTCGTTATCCATTATTTTAAGCTCATCCGGACGGGTATCCAAATGCCAATAGGTGCCAACTTCCCAAAGTTTAACCGGAGCTTGATTCATAAACGTGGCGTGAAAGTTGGCCAGCCACTTCAGGCAGGCTTGCATGTGCTTCCAGCTGACACTTGAAAGGCGACCAGAGAAGCCTGAAGCGTCTAAATCCTCCATTACCATCAGTACTTCATCATTCAAATGCTCAAGTGCCAGAACATGTGGTGTACGACAATCGTCATCGCATTGCTGATTCCAAAACTCATACCAGGCGGTTTCAACCTGGTATGATTTCACTTTACGCTCGTGCGATAAATTCGTGTTCCAGCCACGTGGATGCTTGCTGTTATCGGGCAACTTGACGTGTTTGATAACGACGCTTTCGTATTGACTGCCCTCAAGACCGATGCGGATAATTTTTCCGTAACCACTCCACAGGTTTTGAATGGTTTCTATCTCATAAAGCTCGCTGGCTCCTGTGGCCTTTAGTATGATATCTTTGAAATGCTGGTTCATTGTTGCTTCTAAAAAATGTGGCGCAAAGATAAGTATTTGACGTCTTATTCTTCAAGCATTGCTTTTAGCACTTTGTAATCGGTTTTGCCGGTTCCTAATACCGGAATCTCATCAACTTTGATGATTTCACGAAGCTTTGATATGGGTGCTACTCCATTCTTCAACAGATAGTCGTTGGCCTCATTCATGTTAATATCTGTTGTGGTAAACAGAGCGATGCGTTGAGGTGTTGATTTATCAGAGCCTTCTACGGCCAATACCAGTTCTTCGTCACGGCCATATTTTTCAAGTAATATCTTCTCAATAAATGGAAGACTGATCATTTCGCCGGCAATTTTAATAAAGCGTTTCAATCGACCGGTGATAAACAAATAACCTTCTTCATCCACATAACCTAAGTCGCCTGTTTTGTAATAGGTTTTGCCCTCAATGGTTTTGAAAGGCTTGATGTCGGCTTGATTAATGTAGCCATCAAAAATATTAGGGCCGCTCACGTATATCATGCCCGGTTTTCCGGTCGCACAAGGTTCATTCGTATCTAAATCAATGATGCGTCCATCAATGCCCGGTAAGAACTGGCCGACACTGTTGAGCTTTTGTTTTTTCTGTGGATTAAGCGTTAACACGGGTGAACATTCTGTGATGCCATAGCCTTCGAGGATAAGACCGCCATTAGTTACGCCTTCAAACTGTTCTTTCAAAGATGGCGGCATGGCTTCGGCACCCGAAATGGCAAACTGCACCGATTTAAAAGCATACGCCGCTGTTGAACTTTCGGCCAAAAGCAGTTTTAAAAAGCCAGGAGTTCCCAGTAGTACATTCGCTTTGATGTGTTTCATTATTCTCAACACCTCGCGCGAATCGGTTGGATTTGGCGTGTAACCCACTTTAACAGCTGTTAGCAATGGCATAATATTAAGCACCGTAAAGCCAAAACTGTGAAATGGCGGTAAGAATGATAAGAATATTTTGTTGTTGTCAACATTGACTAATTTGAAGGCGCCAGCCAGGTTGTTAATAATGTTGCTATGCGTCAGTGGCACTGCCTTAGGCAAGGACTCGCTACCAGATGTGAACAGGATAACGGCAGTTTTGGGTTTGTTTTTGGTTGAAATAAGTAGTTTCGGCAATTTGGATTTAATAGCTCCTTTTAATTTGGTGACTAACGATAATTCCGGTATTTTCTTTTCAAGTAGTAGTAGCTTTTCTTTTATTTCAGGAGGAAGTTGTTCATTAATTTTTTCAATAAAAGCACCTGCCGACAAGATGGTATTCACATCCACGGATTCGATGCAGTGCAAAAGAACTTTTTGGCCAACCGTCCAGTTGAGCATTACTGGTACTTTGCCAGCCAGGTAACAGGCCGCAATAAGCAATGTTGTGCTTTGAAGGGCTGGTAGCATGATGCCCACATTCTCTTCTTTAACTTCTTTCTTTAGCAATTCGGAAACGACGCAGGCCTTTAAAAAGAATTCTTTTCGTGAAGTAGAGCCCAGCATGGCATCGTAACAAAACGGGTTGTTACCGTCAACCGTAAAAGCTGAGATGAATTGTGACAATACTGTCCCATTCTCATCAACAGAAAGGCGTTTAATATGAGTCAGGTCGTTGTGCAAGGTAGAGGGCTTTAAATCGCTTCCGCTTTTAAACTGCCCCATGGCCACCAGGCATAAATCCTGTACGGTTCTAATATCATTAATTTCAGGTGCTGAAAAGGTTGGGAATTGATTTTCTACTTCCGAAATGATTTCAACAATGTTCAGTGAGTCGGCTCCTAAATCAAGTTGCAGATAACTCTTTAACTCAACGGACTCTTTTTCACTCTCTAATATTGAGGCAATGCATGTCTGTATTTTGTCAAATACTTCATCAGGAATAGGCTGAATGGTGTTATTGTTATTGCCTTTCATTGATTTGTCTGAACCTGCTATGCTATCAGGTAATTGTCGATTTGATGCTCCGGCCAGAAAGTGGTATTTTATAAATGTAGCCTGCTCTTCCCCGCTAACATTATACACCTGTTCGAGGTATTGGTTGAATTCTGTTTTTCCCATTTGGCTTTGGGTTTTCGCCTGCTTCGTTATGTTTTCAACCTCAATGTGCACGCAACGACGAGGCATAAAAAACAACAGGTTGCTAAGAATTAAACCAAGCGTTTTTAGCAGGGTAGAGAAGAAAGAAGGAGTTTGTCCCACCCAGCCTTTAGACCAGCGACTGCCCCATAGTCCAGAAAAACGAACTGCAATGACTTCAGCTTCTTCTGGCATGTTTTTTACGGTTAGTTGAGCGCTTTGCTTGTTTAAGATGCGTTCATAGCCTTGTGCAGCAATCTGTCCACTTGGATACAATACAATGTTTTTATCCATGGCCAGGCCTTTATCAACCGAAGCGACAATTTGCTCTAATACATTAGTGTTTCGGCTACCTTTCTCCAGGTCGCTCACACGAATGGCACCCCAGGCTTTAAAAATAGATTTGGCAACCGGGATATCGTAATAGCTTGATAGTACAATCGGTACTGCTGACGTGTATTTGTAGAGATGGGAAAAAAGCAATATCGGGTCTATTATGGCCTGATGATTGGGCAGAATAAGCTTGGCTCCATTTTCTTTAAGCAACTCACCGCCTTTAATAGAAACGCGATAGCGGGCACTCAAAATAAAGCGCAATGCCGCAAAAAAGCACTTAGCAAAAGCAATGATTATAGGATGATGTTGTTTCATGTTGATAGTCTCTTATAGTGTTTTGCAGAAAAACATTACTTCCGTTAAGGTACTAAGAACCTAAAGTGTTTTTTGTGTTCTTAGAGCTTAGATTTAGAGCTTTCTTAAGTTATTTAATTCTTCCTGCACCCGGAATTCGCATCCATGCAACAATCGTAATAATGAGGGTTATAATGCTGACGGCTCCAAATACCATTAAGGAGTTGGCAATGGTTTCGACAATGCCAAAAATACCAGCAGACAACAGGATGAAAGAAAATAGCATCAGGTTATTGTAGGCCAATATAAGACCTAGTTTGCGTCCTTCTACACGAGCCTGTATGAAAGCATTTAAAGGTATTTTAAATACACCTGCAAAAAAGGCTGTAAGCACAATTAATACAGTAAAAAGAACAGTCTCCGGGTTGAAAATGAAAATGGAAGATACGCAAATCAGCATGCCCAAACCGCCAATTGGGACTAAATACATTTTCACTTGTTTGTTAGAGATGACGCCGGTAACATAGCAGCCTGCTCCAATGCCAATGGCAACCAACGCCATAATAGTGCTGGTGGCGGTGTCGGATAGTTCGAGTACATTGCGGCAATGAACCGTGATGTTCATCTGTAGCAGCGAACCAATCGCCCAGAAAGTTGCTAAGCCTATGATGACAATGTTCAATCCGCGAATTTGGCGGCTCCATTTATAAGAGCGTATTAAGAATATAATTGGATTTAAAGTTGTCTCATCTTCGTCATCTGGAACACTTTCTTTAGGGGCAATTTTCAAACTGAATAACCAGCCAATAATTGCAAACAGAATTAAAGCGCAACAAACGATGATGGAACGATAAGGAGCTAAAGAGTCTATCAGGCTGATGTCGGAAGTAACACCGGCAATATACGTGCCTATTAGTACGCCCATAAACGTTAGCATTTCCATGGCTCCGGTTCCGAAAGGGATGCCTTCTTTTCCGCCTATGTCACGAATAATGCCATACTTAGCTGGTGAGAATAAACAACTTTGTAATCCCATCAGGAAGATGGCAAACATGGTGATGCTGACACTGTGCAGAATGAAACCAATGGAAGCAATTATCATGATAGGGATTTCGTATAGCTTAGCCCGTTGGATAATCTTCGCTTTTGAATGGTCGCGAGCCAGCTTACCAGCGATTGGTGAAAAGGCAATGTAAGGTATAACAAAAAGCGCCGAAGCCAGCATTATAACTATAGATTCCTGATTTTTCATCATCCAGGTTGTGGAAATGAAAAAGACAAGGTACTTCAGGTAGTTGTCGTTTAATACACCCAAAAAATTGGTGATAAACAGTGGTAGCCAGTTGGCTTTTTTTGAATTGTTCATAGTAATCAGATTATAAAAAGGGTGAGAGTGTCCGAAAATTAGAAAGGGACTCGATCACAGAGCGGAGTCGAAGTGATTATGCATTGATAATCAACTTTATTTAAATCTCATCTCGACTCCGCTCGATGAACGGACTTCGTTTTTGGACAACCTCATCCTATACAAATATAAGTGATGCGTATGATTTGCCGTTAAAAATGGGTTAATTAAGCTCTATTGTTGAGAGCTAAGTTCATTATCCATTGATAACGAGCTTTTTTCTTCTGTTTCTTTTTCGAGCCAATGTTTGTTGATACGTGCAATTAGCAAGGTAAACAGTCCAATGATTAATAGAAATACCATTTTACTGATGGTAGCATCGCCCGGAATATCCCAGAAGAATACTTTTAGTGAGGTCATGACGAGGACAATAGAGCCCATCACGCGAAAGGCAATTGCTTTGGTGTGTGCTCCCCATAAAAATATTAGTAAGGCATAAATAATATATGAGATAGAGATGGCCAGCGTTCGGCTCATAAATTCGATGTCATAAGCTATCCATAAATTCTTAATCTGAATCGTAAATAAACCTGCTACAATAATATTTGAGGCAATAGCCATTAGTGTACTTAAGCCACTGTTGTTGCTGTTTTCTTTTTTAGCTGCATAAAAGCCAAAAGCTGCAAGTGCCCCCCAGGTGAGTGCACCGGCGTTTAGGAATGGTAAGTATTTGATGCCAAATAATTCAATCCATTTGACATCCCAGGCAACTGTGAACCAATATATAATCAGCATTAACCAGGCCGCGTAGCTCACGTAGATTAATTCATAAGCTTTGGCAAATCGACCAATGGTATAGGTGCTGATGACTACTAAAAGCCATAGCATGGTTGTTACTACATATTCGAATCCATAGATGCTCATTGGTTGGATGTTGGCGGCTGAAATAGCAAATAACAACAGTCCGAGGCAAGTATAAATAATGGATGGAAATACCTTTTTACCCGATAAAGAATAGATAAACACAGAGGCGGCTATAAAAGTGGTTCCAACAATTAATAGTGGTACAGTAAAAGTAATGTTAAAGCTGCCCAGTATGTAGATTGACCAGAAAATAAATAGCATGGCATTAATCAAGCTTAAATACAGGTTCCAGCCGGTGAATTTATCGTTTTCAGAATAAGCGGCATAAATAATTCCACCCATATAAGTAACAAATAGTGCGGCTGCATAAAAGAACGGGCGTCCCCATGTAGCGGGCTCAAAATAGACAAAGTAAGTGGCATATATCAGCACGGTAATTATAAATGTCATGGCGCGTAATTCCGTCCATCGCTTAGAGATGCTGACATAAAGCGAACCAATATTCAGTATCAAAACATAGGCAAACAACAACAAGTCGTGATGGGCATGTGCTTTCATAAATAGAGGAGAGAGCAAACCGCCCATTATGCTGATGAATATTAAAGCGCGCAGGTTGTAGCGATAACTTAAAAAGGTGGTTAAAGCCGTTATGCTCAGCACCGAAATAAACGTGATGTTGTAGGGCCAGTTGAGCATATCGCCAAAGGCCACATAGGAGAAAGTAGCATAAATAATACTCATACCTGTTCCGGCCAGCATTTGGCAGGTGGTGATGCTGTTCTTGCGGTAGTAGCTATATCCGGCAAAAAGCAAGGTAACACCTAGTGCAAAGCCCGATAATACTCTTAGTTCTGTTGGAAACCAATCGTTTTCGAAGACAATCTTTAGGAAATAGGTGAATGCCGAAAACAAAAACAAGATACCTAATGTGGTTATCCAGTGTTTCTTAATTAATTCAATCATGATCATCAAATTTGGGTTAAACTTTTATTATTTGACGGTGTAAACATACAACCCTCAAAGAAGCAATAGCAAACCAAAAAGTTCAAAAAACAGACTTTTAAAAGATGGGTATTTCAAATTGGTGTAATATGGGTAGAGGCTATTTTTATAGTGTAAATATTCGAATTATTAGTTTTTAAGCCTATTTTTGTTCTAATGTCCTATTCTTCAAATAATCTATTGAGTATAGTAAAACGGACTTTTAAAGATGGATGCATTAGTTGAAATTATACAAACATTCGCACCTGGTGAGGCCACTGAATTTGCTTCTTTTATTAATCGATTGAAGCGAAAACAAAAGCGCAAGGATTTGGATTTGTTTTGGCTCTTTTATAAGGACGGGGAGATGGATAAGGCTGCCATTCTAAAGCGTTTATATCCTGATGGTAATAAAGTGGCTTATCATGCTTTGCGTAAGAAATTATTACGACATGTCACCGATTTTATCTTCTCCAAACAGTTGCGTGAGGATTATACCTCTGAAACACAGGTGTCGGCTTATATTGGTTTGGCACGATATCTTAGCGAATACAATCTTGATGCATTGGCCTGGAAATATTTGCGCAAAGCAGAACAAATGGCTGTAAAGACAGAGCAATATGCAATGGCAAATCAAATTGCAAGGCAGCAACTGGATATGCCTTTGCATCAACTTAAGCAATCCATTGAACCCATTTTAGAGCGAAAGAAAACCTATTTGCAGCTGGCCATAGAAGACGACAGGGCTGATACAGCATATAAAATCATCCAGTACCATTTGCAGCAGGCCAAATCAGATGTTGGTGACACTGATATGCAGTCCTTGATTGAGCAGGTGTTGAGCGAGTATGATTTGATTGGAACTGTTTCGCGCCGGCCTTCCATGGTGTACCGCCTCATGTCCATTGCCCGCAGTGCTGCTAAAACGGCCAAGAATTATTATGCTTTTGAGCCATTATTGCTTCGCTTTTATAGTGATATTACCCTAGGTGATCAACCGTCAGAAAATGATAAATTTTATGTGGCGCGACTTCAGTATATGATTGCGCACACTTTATTCAGAAATAAGAAATTTAAACAGGCGCACGAATACATTTATTTACTGCGGGAGCAGTTGCGCATTATTTCTAAAACGGAATATACGCGTCTGTTACCTCGTTTTACACAGTTGTATTGTGCTTTGCGTTTTTTCTCAGGATATATAGTCGAAGCTATTCGTATGGTAGATGCTGCTTTTATGCAGCAATTGCGCTTAAAGCCCGATGAGATTCTGAATTTGAAACTCAATAAGGCGATTTATCATTTTTATAACGAAGATTATAAGGTGGCTTTGCAGGAATTGTTGTCTATTGAGCACAGCAATACCTGGTGTATCAAGGTGGCGGGTGTTGAGTGGGTGGTTAAAAAGGATTTGTTGGATGTTTTTATTCAGTATGAGCTGGGTAACCTTGATATTGCGGCCAATAAAATACGCGCCATGCAACGTCATAAATACAGTTCAGGTAAATTGCCACAGATGGAACGCGTTTTGGTTTTTCTTAACCTGGTGAATCAAATAGTGGATGACCCCGACATTGTTCAAACAAAAACGTTTTACAACAGTGTGGAAGAAAGTTTTGACTGGATTCCGATTGAGCAGGAGGATTTGCATGCGTCTGTCTATTATGCATGGATGAAATCTAAAATTGTTGGGCGGCAACCCTATAAAGTATTGCTCGATTTAGTGTCGATTGAGTAAAAAGTTTCCATTAATATATACAGGTTAACACCGGTTTTTATTCAGTTTATATCTGCTTAATCAGCCAGAAATAATAACAAAATTACACCGTACCATACAATTATGCTAATTTTGCATTCATGGCAAATAATATCAGAACAGTCAGCTTGTCTGCCAGGTATCGGAATGAGGAAGTCGCTATCCCAATGGGTGTTAAAATAATTATGCTCGAAGTATCCCGCTCTAAATGCAAAGATGTATTATTGGAAGTAGTGGATGAAAAGGGGCAGGCCAAAGGTAAGCCATTGGAAAAGTGGTTGCTTCAAATCAAACTTAAAGAGGTTAGAGCCTTGCGTTTTATGATGAATGATTTTAGTATTCAACCTATAGAGATTCAAATAACATGGAGGTGAAGCACCTTTTTAAGGTGGCTGTTATTGTACTTTTAACTTTTTCAATGGGATGTACAGAAGATAAAACAACGAATCCATTCAAATCAGGTGATATTCTTTTTCGCGGACGTATGGACGGTTCGCTTTCAGAGGCTATTGATGCGGTGACACAAACCGGTAAAGCGCATCATTATACACATATGGGTGTTGTAGAGTTGTGCAATGATACTGTTTGGGTGTATCATGCAGCCCCGGTCAAGGGGGTGACGAAGGAGTTGCTGGCTGATTTCTGCCTGAGTACTGAAGATTCGCTCGTTGTGGGACATTTCAGGATTAAAGATAGTTATCAGGCAATGATTGACAGGGCGCTCGAAACAGCCAGGCAACATGTTGGCCAGCCTTATAATTATTCCTACATATTAGAAGATGAGGGGTTTTATTGCTCTGAATATGTTTATGAACTTTTTGTGCAAGATTCAATATTCAAGCTTAATCCAATGACGTTTATCGATCCCCAAAGTGGAGAATTTCACGAGGGATGGATAAAGCACTATAAAGAGTTGGGAATCGATATTCCCGAAGGTGAGCCGGGCTGTAATCCTAATGGTATGGCAGCTAACGAGCGATTGAAGTTTTTAGGACAAGTGAAGTGAGTGTGGAGTCTAAAAGTGAACAGAGTGTGTTTTCAGTTCGACCATTCACCAATTCGACGGTTCAACAATTTGCCAGTTTTTCAATTCATCAATTTATCAAATCAACACATCAACAAATAAACTATGGGTATCCTACGAAACATTAAAAGCGACTATGAAATCTACGAAAACGAAAACCTGCAGTGTTTGGTTGCTATTGAGCGCAACGATTGTAAGCAAATAAAAGCCTATCGAAAAAAATACAAGGGCAAAGAGCCGCTGCCAAGTCAGACCGTTGAAGGTTATAAATTTGTTATGGACGAGGAGTTTAAATCGCTGAAGATTGATTTTTCAGAGAAGCTGCAGTTTGAAATTAAAGATTTGGTAAATGTAAAGGGGTAAACCTTTTGTTATAGAACTTGTTTTTCTCAAGATGCCGTGCTGAATGTTGTTGCGGTCTTAATGATTATGTCTTAAATCTTGCGTCTTTTTTATGAAACAGGTTGTGTTAATTATTGCCACTATATACGGTGGTTTATCAGTTGTTTTTGGAGCTTTAGGTGCGCATGCATTGAAAAAAGTTTTAACCGCTGAGCAGTTGCAGAGTTTTGAGGTTGGGGTAAAGTACCAGATGTATCATGCCATTGTATTATTAGTGCTGGGCTTGCAACTGTCCTTCGATAGACGGTTACAAACCATGATGGGATGGAGCTTTATACTTGGTACTTTCTTATTCTCCTTTAGTATTTACTTATTGAATATGTCAAGTGCATTTGGAGGAAACCTAAAAATTCTTGGACCAGTAACGCCTTTTGGTGGTTTGTTGCTAATTGTGGGTTGGTGTTTGTTGTTGATTCATGTTCTGAAGGGATTCCGATAAAAGAAATGTTTATTTTCAATTTTGATTACAGGCAATTCAGGCTAAAAATAACTAATTTAAGCTGGCGTTAATTAATGGCAGTTTAATGCGTTTACGAATCAAATCATTGTTAATCCTTTCACTAATAAGCCTGGCGGTACTTGCCAGTACATTTTTATTGCCCTATGGTTTTTCGGCTATTAACGATGGTTGGGCGTCCACCTTTTGGTTATTTATCTCGCATTCGGGTGGTACTGTTGGTGTGCCTTTGATAACAATTGCATTTTGTGTATTAATTAGTCTGAATTACAAGGGCTGGAAGCGTAAGGTCTTGACCATCGTACTTTCGTTGGTTGCTTTCTCGCTGGTGCTAGGCGGGATGGCGAAGGTGAACGAAAACCTTATTAAAGAACATCTCAAAGTTGAAAGGCCCAATATTATTTATCTGCATCAGCAGAAGGGGTTTGATAAAGATGCTTTTTATGCCTTTGAAAGTAAGGAAGAGCGCCAGCGTTATCTGCAATATTTCTTGAGAACACAAACCGATACGATCACTTTTGATAATAAACCGTTGCATCCTAAAGTGCTTCAGCATTGGTTGCACGAAACTGGTTATTCGTTTCCATCGGGGCACTCGTTTAATGCTTTTTTAATGGCTACACTAATGGCTTATATTATTCTTTTTGTGTATGCCGATTTCAAACGACGACGGTTTATATCCTGCCCTTTGTATGGGCCACGTTGGTGGCACTTTCTCGTGTTATTTTGGGTGTGCATTCACCGCTTGATATTACTTGTGGTGCAAGTATGGGCGTGATGCTGGGGTTGGTTATTGTATGGGTTGGGTTGATTGATGGCTTAGTTAAGCAGAAATAATTTCATTCAAAATAAATGATTTTGATTATCCGAATTAAGGGTGAACATTTTTAAATCAACTTGCCTTGTATTATTACCTGGGCTATCAAAAATACTAGGTCAACACTTGACTAGAACTGAATGGGAGTATTATATTAATATCTGATCGTGAGTTAATTGCTAGTGTGCTTAAAGCGTAGTGATTGTATGAGGTGCTTTTGTTTGTTTTATAAGGCTTTACGTCAGGTAAGTTAGGGTGTTTAAGATGTATGTTGTTGAAAATGTATAATTTAAAGGTGATACAAGTTGTTTACTTTTAATTTAAAAGCATATAAAACCTTCAAAACTCTTTTTGTTATTTATTCGGTATTGTCAAGTTGTAAATCCTTAATTAAAGAAATAATTCGTGAATTTTCATTTTTTTAACATTTATAAGGCCAACTTATCACTTGTAGTATATATTTTTGGCGGCATAAAAGACAATTAAAGAATTTTTGGTGTAATTGTAAAGTATCTGTATTTATGAAAGTATCTGAGAAGATTGAGCTACTTAAAAAGAAACGTGAGGAAGTCCGGAAAATGGGCGGCGATGCACGTGTGGCTAAACATCACGAAAAGGGCAAACTTTCAGCTCGCGAGCGTTTAGATCATCTTTTTGACGAAGGTAGTTTTAGGGAAATAGACGCGTTTGTTGAGCACCGCTCAGTAAACTTCGGTCTTGAAAAAATTGAAATCCCTTCTGACGGTGTGATTATCGGTCACGGTTTAGTGCACGGTCGTCCTGTTTTTGCTTACTCGCAGGATTTTACTTCACGCGGTGGTTCACTTGGTGAAATGCATGCAGCTAAGATTTGTAAAATTATGGACTTGGCAGTTAAAGCTGGTGCGCCTGTTGTAGGATTAAACGATTCGGGTGGTGCTCGTGTTGAAGAAGGTGTTGATGCCTTAAAAGGTTACGGTGAGATTTTTATGCGTAACTCACGTGCATCTGGTGTTATTCCTCAAATTTCGGCCATCATGGGCCCTTGTGCCGGTGGTGCTGTATACTCTCCTGCAATGACTGACTTTATCTTTATGGTAAAGAAAAAGAGTCACATGTTTATTACTGGTCCTAACGTTATTAAGACTGTAACAGGTGAGGAAACCACCTTAGAAGATCTAGGTGGAGCCATGGTGCATAACACTAAAAGTGGTAATGCTCACTTTGCCTGCGATAGCGACGAAGATACAATTGATGCCATCAAAGAGTTGTTAGAATTCTTACCAAACAACAACTTGGAAGAGGCGCCACAGATTCCTATGGGCGATGACCCAACTCGTCAGTGTGAAGAGTTAGATACAATTATACCAGATGATGCAAAAACACCATATAACATGGTGGATGTTATTGAATCGGTACTTGACAACGGTGAATTTATGCAGGTGCACGAGCACTATGCTGAAAACGCTATTGTTGGTTTCGGTCACCTAAACAACCGTTCTGTTGGTATCATTGCTAACCAGCCAATGATTCAGGCAGGATGTTTAGATATCGATGCTTCTGATAAGATTTCACGCTTTGTACGTACTTGTGATGCTTTCAATATACCAATGATTACTTTCGTTGATGTACCAGGATACTTACCAGGTGTTCAGCAGGAGTGGGACGGTATTATTCGTCACGGTGCTAAGTTATTATGGTCATATGCCGAAGCTACTGTGCCTAAGTTCACTGTTGTAACGCGTAAAGACTACGGTGGTGCCTACTTAGCCATGTGTTCTAAGCCATTGGGTGCAGATATGGTATTTGCATGGCCATCAGCCGAGATTGCAGTTATGGGTGCTAAAGGTGCAGTTGAGATTATCTCTACTTACCGTAAGCAGATTGCTGAAGCTGAAGACAAGCAAGCCATGACAGATGCTAAAATCAACGAGTACGAAGAGGCATTTAGCGTACCTTACTTAGCCGCTAAGCGTGGTTATATTGATGATGTTATCCTGCCAAGCGAAACAAGGCAGCGCCTAATCGACGCCATGGAAGTGATGTCGACTAAGACTGAGATATTGCCTCCTAAGAAGCACGGAAACATTCCATTGTAAAAACGATTGTACTATGACAGCAAGAGAAAAAAAGAGAAAAGCGGCAATGATTGCAGTAGCTTATTACCTGGAGCAGGAAGCAGCTAAAAACAACGAAGTAAAGGCTGTTAATTCATGGAAAGCTATAGGTAAAGAGGTAATCATGAGTAACCGGGCTATGGTACAACGTCGCGGTCGTTTATTACGTTCTCGCGCTTAATTAATGATTAGAGATTAATGGTAGATGATTATTACGTATTTATCATTAGTCATTAACAATTAAACATTGAATCAGATGAATTTCGATAAGCACGGAGCATTAGAAATGGCTCCACTAGAGTTTGGCGCTGACCGTCCAAAAGCAGCCAATCCAATTAAAATTAACGACGTAAGTTTACGTGATGGACACCAGTCTTTATTTGCAACTCGTGGTCGTACCGAAGATATGTTGCCTGTTGCTGAAATGATTGACAACGCTGGATACAACGCTGTTGAAACATGGGGTGGTGCAACATTTGATACCATGCACCGATTCTTAGCTGAGGATCCATGGGAGCGTTTACGCGTGTTGAAAAAGCACATGCCGAAAACACCATTTTCAATGTTGCTTCGCGGACAGAACGTGGTAGGTTACCGTAACTATGCAGATGATGTGGTGCAGGCGTTTGTTCAGCGCGCCATCGATAACGGTATGGATATTTTCCGTTGTTTCGATGCCTTGAATGACTTCCGTAACTTCGAGACTGCAGCTAAAGTTATTAAAGACAATAAGAAGCACTTCCAGGGTGTAGTATGTTACACATTGAACCAGCCTCGTTTAGGTGGTGATATCTATAACATGGACTACTACATCAATAAAGTAAAAGAATTATTAGAGTTTGGTGTTGATTCTATCTGTATCAAAGATATGGCCGGTTTAATTGCACCTTACGATATCTATAACTTGGTTCGCGAAATCAAGAAATTCACTGATACACCTATCAACCTACACACGCACTTTACCTCTGGTATGGGTGACTTAGCTATCTTCAAAGCAATTGAAGCTGGTGTTGATATTGTTGATACTTGTATCGGGCCTTACGCTTACCGTACGTCTCACGCAGCTGTTGAGCCAATCATCATGTCGTTGTTAGGTACTAACCGCGACTCAGGTATGGACATCAACAAAATTACTGCTATCTCTGACGAGATGGAGAAATACATACCTAAGTACAAGCACTTAGATAACAATCCTAAGTACGCAACTACTGATATTAACGTATTGCTTCACCAAACACCAGGTGGTATGTTATCTAACTTGGTGAACCAGTTGAAAGCAATGGACGCTTTAGATAAATTACCTGAAGTATTCCGTTTATTACCAAAAGTACGTAAAGATCTAGGTAACATTCCATTGGTAACGCCTACTTCTCAGATTGTTGGTGTTCAAACAGTCAACAACGTATTGTTTGACTCTTACGAAGGTGAGTATGCACAAATTACTAAAGAGGTGAAAGACCTTTGCTTCGGATTGTATGGTAAAACAACTGACCCAATCAATCCTGAGGTTCAGAAGAAAGCTCTGAAAGATTACCCACGTGGTGAAGAGCCTATCACTGTTCGTCCAGGTTCTATCCTTGAGCCGGAATTGGATCAGGTGAAAGATGAATTCTCTGGTTTAGCCCAGGATATTGATGATGAAGTATTATGTGCTCTTTATCCTGTTACAGGTAAGCGCTTCCTGAAATGGAAATATGGTAAGGAAGAAGTGCCTGCTGAATTCAAAGCGAAGACCATGGAGCAGGTTGAAAAAGAAGAAGAATTGGTGCGTAAAGCCCTTTCAGGTGAGTTAACATCAAAAGGTGGTTCAGGTGCAACTCGTGAGTTGGAAGTGAAGGTTGACGGTGAGGTATTTACTGTAGAAATTAACGATCCTAACGCAGCTGCAGCGCCTCGTGCTCGTCGTGGTAAAACAGGCGGTGCCAAAGAGGTAGAGTCAACAGGTAGCTTAGTAGCTCCAATCCCAGGTATGATTGTAGAGTTCAAAGCAAAAGTTGGCGACGAAGTGAAAGCAGGTGACACTTTAGCTGTGCTTGAAGCGATGAAGATGATGAACAACCTTGATGCTGCCGTTGACGGTGTGGTTAAGGAAATCAAATTCGATTCAGGTGATTCAGTTGCTAAAGGCGATGTGTTGATGGTGATTGAGCCAGCAGAAGCATAGTAGCTAAATCCAATACAATATACTCCAAGAATTGAGGCAGGCCATTAGGTCTGCCTTTTTTTATTCCAGCGGTTATACCAATTGTATTTTAAAATGAGCTTTATGCGAAATTTAAAAACTACAATAGCTTATCCCGAATAATTCGGGAGTTAATGCCACAAGACGATTAAAGTGCCTTAATGAGTCAAGTGAAAATAAGGCGCATTTTAATTGTTAATCGGTATTAATGACAAATCTTGTAAAAATATACGCATATAAATATATGGATATATAATAATATAGATATATTTGTGCGCCATAATAATTCATTCAATTATTAATACTCATGCACCACACTACAATTATTCATACCAATAAATTCAACCTGTCGAAGAGGCGTTTCATTCATTTCTTTTTATACTTCAAACCATTGTTTTAACAAGCGTTTTGTTTTGTCTTTAAATTTGAAATGAATCTAAAACCAGTATCCGCACCGGATTGATGGTTTTCATGTAAGTACTGAAATAATGAACCCAAATTTCTCAGTAAAAGCTGTTGTGAGTACAATTGTTTTGTCGCTGTTGTTTCTGGCCTGCGATGAGGTGATTGAATACAGCCCTTATCAAAATATTGTCAAGTCGAAGTGGAAGAAGCAAAACATTAGTAACTATAATAAACTACTTCCAAAGGCCAATGAACCATTTACACCTTTTCGAATTGGTTTAATTGCTGATTCTCACACTTACTACGATGAATTTGAAAAGCAGGTGGAATACATCAATACCCGCGATGATTTAGATTTTATTATTCATTTGGGTGATATAACCTTAAGTGCTAATTCTCGTGAATTTAACTGGTACAGCGATGTCATGAATAAGATTAAAATACCGGTTATCACGCTTATTGGTAATCACGATTGCCTGGGTAATGGCTATGATATTTATAGCGAGATGTTTGGTGAAAGTAACTTTTTCTTTGAATATAAGGATGTTAAGTTTGTGATGTTTGATGATATCATTTGGGAGAAGAAGGTGTCTGATCCGGATTTTGAGTGGTTTGATAAAGCCCTTGTTAATGATTCGGATTATAAATACGTTCTTCCTTTTGCACATATACCACCTTGGGATCAACAATTTACGGTGGGTAACGAGTTTCTGTATAATCAGATTCTATTACGCCATAACCTTGATCTATCAATTCATGGGCATGGGCACAGTTACAGCTATTCTCAACCCTATGATGATGTTCATTATTTATCAGTGCCATCTCCTGAACGCAATCAATTAATTATTCTTGATGTTCAGCCAGACACCATTAAGCACGAGGTAATTAAATACTAAAATTAGCATGACAGAAAAGAAAAAAAATCGTATTTGGGATGTCTTGCTAATTGGCTTTATGATGTTTGGAGCTGTGGAATTAAAAGCCCAAGCTGATGCTGATGATTCGACATGGGTAGAAATGCCCAGAATGCTTCAAAAGGCCTATAAAGAAAGAATAGTGGTGATAAAGAACGATACAATTACTTATCGTCACCGTTGGTTTATTCCTGGCCAGTATAAATTGCAATATGCCGGAAGTATTGGTTTGATGTCCATTGGCTTTGGTTATGCCATAACACCGACTTATCAGCCAGCTTTGTTTTTTGGTTATTTGAGTGAAAACTTTGGCGGGAGTAAAAATAGTGTTATCAGTATTTCGCTTAAAAATAGTTTTTACTTTACTAAGCAACCGCTTTTTAAATACTTTAAACCCTATGGAGGTTTGTCCATCAATTGGGGTAATACAAATAATACGTTTCGGCGATTGCCGGATTACTATCCAAAGGAATATTATTTCCAGAATAAGGTACATTTCTACCCGTTTTTGGGAGGCGAATTAAAGTTTGCCATTCACAACCGTTACTTTGATGGAGTTGGGGTTTATACTGAGTTTTCGGCCATGGATGCCTATTTGTTAGAAGCCATTCGTACCGAATATGTAAAACCACATATGGCGTTATCCATGGCCATAGGAGTGACGTTTTACTTGCGTTAGACATTTCTTTTCATAGGTGAGCAAAAATCATCTATAGCTCATAATTAGTAAGTAGAAAGGGCTACATTCAACGGAATGCAGCTCTTTTTTATAGTTTTATTTGTATAAATAAATACAGTGTCAAAAAAAGAAATGAAACGTTTTTAATAATAAAATTGGATGGAATCGTTAAAAAGGCGTTAAAAATTGAACTTTAAAACAATTAGTTTAAAATGAATCGCTAAATCCAAAGGCTTTTTTTTACTTTTAGTGTCAGTCTAATGCTTAACATGTACCCCATGAAGAAAACACGCATTTTAATAACAGTTGTATTAATCGTTGCAGGTCTGCTAATTGGAAATTGGATATATGGCAATATCCTTTCAAAAAAAATTGAAAATCAGCTAGAGAGACAAATCGAGTTAGTGTTTGAAGGAGCGGAGGTGACATTTGATAAAGTTAATGTTAATCCACTGTTCTCAAAATTAGAGTTTTATGGATTGCAAATTGTAAGTGATGATGGAGTGGAGTTATTCAGTAGTACTGAAGCTAAACTGGGTATGCCATATTCAGAGGCTATGCGCTTATTGAAATCTAAGAATTTTGAAGAGGTTAAAACCTTTAGCATTCACCTGTTCGATAGTGCAGTATTTATTGAAGGAGTTGATGATAAGTTATTGGTTGATGATTTATATTTTTCTTTTAAAGGACACTTAACAAAGCAAGATCTGGAACAGTTGAATGATAAATTTCCAGATCAAAAGCAAGCGGTTAAGGTTGATGCCAAAGGCCTAAGTTTTGCCGATACACCATGGATGGATGCTTTGGGTTTTACATCTGAGCAAATCAATCGCTTTAATAAAATCGATAAGTTAACCGCTGATTTAAGATTTAATCCGGATAAGCAAATTATACAGCTTAACGATGTATTGCTACATTCACCTTTAGCCACCTATACTTCTGTTGGTGAACTGAGTTATGAAGGTGAAGGGTTGGAAAAAATGAAAGTAACACATTCGTCTTCATCTATAGAATTAAAACTGAATGATAAAGGTATAGAGTGGGGAGACCCTGAGACCAATGGTAAATACTCGCTTGATAATTTATATGTCAAAATGGATGGCGATGTAAGTTATGAGGATAGTTTACCTCAAATTCATTCACAATCAACTCAGCTTTTACTCGAAAATTTATCAGTGGAGTATGCCGGGGCAAAGAAAGCTGAGCTAGAGGCGCAAACAGCATTGCTTGGTCTGAAAATGGATAAACTGACGGTTAAAAAACTGGCTATCAGTTCTAAGATTGAAAACGATTTATTAGTTATCAGCCAAGGCGAATTATTATCATCGTTAATGAATGCTGAATTGGAGGCTAAAATCAAGATTGATGAACGTCATCATAAAGCATCGCAAATTGAAAAAGCAACATTAATAGTCAGTGAGCTGGCTCCCGGTATTGAAAATGCATTGACAACATTTGAGTTAATGACGATGCAGTCGTTACCGCGAAAAGGCAAAAGCATTGTGTTAGAGATGAGTGGCGATGTAACGCGTCCAACTATTAAAGGATTAAGATATTAAAGAATTGGAATACAAGGTGAATGAAACCGGTTTAGTGCTCGAAGGTGGAGGCTTTAGAGGCATTTTCTCGGCTGGTGTAATGGATTATTTTCTTAAGCGAAAACTACATTTTTCCTATGCTATTGGTGTGTCAGCTGGTGCGGCCTATGGTATTTCGTATGCATCGCAACAGTTTGGACGCAATCGGGTTATAAATGAGAAATATACAGCTGATCCGCGATATATGAGTTGGGGCAACTGGATAAAAACGGGCAACCTGTTCAATCCGGATTTTATATATGATGAAATAACTAATCGCCTGGTGCCATTTGATTACGAGGCAGCTTTTAATTCGTTTTGCGATTTCAATATAGTTATTACCAATGTTGTTACAGGAAAAGCCGAGTACTATTCGAGCAAGCAACTGAACCAAAATCAACTGCTAAAAGCTATTCAGGCCTCAGGTAGTTTGCCAATGGTTTCGAAGATGGTGGAGTTTAATAATGGTTTATACCTCGATGGCGGTGTTGCCGATTCAATACCTATTCATCAGGCTTTTAAAAGTGGCTGTAGGCGGGCTGTTGTTATTTTAACCAGGAATCGTGAGTATCGTAAAGAGCCAGCTAAATTTCAATGGTTGATTAAGTCGAAATATGCTAAATATCCCAAGCTGGTCGATCAAATCTTGTCAAGAGCTGAGCACTACAACACAACACTCGACGAACTTGAACACTTAGAGAAAGAAGGCAAGGTATACATTATTCGTCCGAAAGCACAAATGATGGTTTCACGAATTGAGAATAATCCACAGAAGCTCGATTTGCTTTATCAGCAAGGTTTTAATGAAATGAATGAAGAGTTTGATGAGCTAATGAGTTGGTTGAAGGGTTGAGAACTATTTTGTATTTTCCGTTTCCCATTTGGGGGGTATTGAACTGGTAAATTGTTGAACTGTTAAAGTAGTTTTTCAGTTTACCAATTACTCAATATCTACATTGGGTCATTACCAATGGGGCCACGCGTCAGTTCAATAATAGTAATTTCAGGTGGCATGCCAACACGTGCCGGCATTCCAAGGTAACCTAGTCCGCGATTGACATACAGAAACTTGTTTCCTTCGTTGTATAAACCAGCCCATCGGCGGAATTTATATTTAGCCGGACTCCACTGAAAGTTTTTGAACTCGATACCAAATTGCATGCCGTGTGTATGTCCTGCAAGCGTTAGGTCATAATCATATTCCGTTTTAACTTCTGCATCCCAATGATCCGGATCGTGCGATAGAAGCAACTTAAATGGAATTGCTTCAGTTCCTTCTGAGGCTTTCTTTAAATTACCATATTGAGGAAAAGGTGGATGACCCCAATTTTCAACGCCGGTCACTACTATTTTGTCACCATTCTGCTCAATGGTTCTCGATTGGTTATTCAGCAGGTTAAAACCTAAGCGACCATGTGCCGCTTTTATTTGATTTAGATTATGCTCTTTATCGCTTGCAGATGGCCATTTTGAATAATCACCATAATCGTGATTGCCCAGTATGGAGTATTTACCAATACGAGCATTTAACTTGCAGAAGACCTTCTCCCAACCTATGGTTTCTTCGTAGAAGTTATTGACTAAATCTCCGGTAAAGCATATTATATCAGGGTGTTCATCGTTGATAAGGCGAACAGCCTCTTCCATTTCTTCGTAATTCGAATTTAAACTGCCCAGGTGTAAATCTGAAATCTGTACGATTTTTAATCCATCAAAGGATTCGGGTAGGTTAGGAAACGATAATTTGCTGTAGCGCTTACTAAAGGCAAAACGTCCTTTTATAACGCCAAATAGTAAAGATACAAATGGTGCAGAAGCTACAACAATACCCACCTGGCTCAGGAATTTCTTACGAGAGATGCTTGGATAGCGTCCATCATTCATCTTCTTTATTTTGCCATTGCTCGAAAACTTACTTTTAATTTTAATGGCTCGGTGTGTGAGTTTGTATCCGATGTAATAAAAAAGTTTCGGCAGGTAAATCAGTAGGTAACCGACTAGTAGCCACTGAAAAACAACGTAGGTATAAGCTGTACTTGTTGTTTTTATTATGGCAAAAATGGTAGAGAAGGATAATATAAAAAAAGTTGGTATACTATAAAACCAGAACGTTCCCAACGGAAAGGCAAAATGATTGATTTTCTTGTTATCATCTGTATGAATCAAACGATGCAGTAAGAAATCAATTAAAATTGTAAAAATCACAAACCCCACAAATGCTCCCAAACTGTATTTCATTCGTCATTCTTTCGTTACTACTAAACAACTCCTGATCCCGGTGTTTTGTTACGCAAGAATACTGCAAAGGTTTTATATACCAACGGTATATATACATTTTTTAAGTTTTTTTATTATAAAATCGGCTTGTTAATCAGATAAATAGGAATGTGCCAGAAGTCATAAAAGCTATCGACCTAAGCATCTAATCACCTAATGATCTAACCACCTAATTGCCTATCTACCCACCACAACACCTGCAAAACCCATTGAGAATAATATTTCGTGGTAATGCGCTTTTGTGTCGTGTAAATATGCATAGCGGTAACCCATTTTCATTGGGAAGACAAAACGAAACGGGTGAAATTCACCTCTAACTTCGGCGCCAACCGAGCAGAAATCACGCTGACTCTTTATCCAGTTATTAGTTGCTGTTTCTTGAAGCCTGATTATGGCATGCGAATAATCGTAGAATAAATTAGCCGTAATACGTTTTAAATATATTAGGCCGGGAATATTAAAATCAGGATTAGCAACCGGCAACATATAGTCGGCCTTAAATGAGTATAAATCATCATTGCTCACACTATTCACTCCTCGCGGAAAACGAGCGAAGTCACTGAAGCCTTTGTATATGTTATAAGTGTCGTTGGAGTAGTAAAAATCCCCTCTTTTTTTCTGATGCCAGTCATTATCTATGCGAATAGCATGATGGCGGCCAAAGCCTGGGAAGTACAAACGTGTATGAATTCCGAATATACTTCCGTAATCAGAACCATCAAAAGGTGTATTGCGATATTTTAATTCCACAATTTGCCCCCACCTTGTTGCGACATCGCGCTGAGTGGTTCGCAATAAGTTATAGGCAAAAAGGGAGTAATCCGTTGATTTGATATTGAAACCTTGATAGACTTGCGTTTCAACATAATCAGGCACATACTTACCGTCTTCCTGTATGGGCATGCCATCTTCCCCCAACTTTAAATAATAGCGGTCGTAATTAAAGTTGTCCGATGTTTGGTAGGTTAACCCAACTGATGGTTGAATGCTTCTAACATATTTTCCTCGCGTTAGATTTAATGGTAATTGCATTTCAAAATCAATCAGATAATGATTAGGTTTTGCATCATAAATGTTAATATACCAGTCTGTTTCATTCAGATAACCACCTTCTATTGATTCATTTCCGGCTTTCATCTCCAAATTAAATACCGGCCACCAGGCTTGGTACGACAGGTTAAGGTTGAATTTCTCGCGCGAGTATTGTTTATCGGCATTGTAACCTGCTGTAATGAAAGTTGTATTTAGTAAGTTTTGCGACATAATGCTGGCTCCTGTTGTCACTTCAGTATCATCAATATTAATGAAGGCTGGTGCCCAGGTGTGGAAATTAAACACGTTCCATTTGGAGTATTTTTTTGATGTGTAAGAGCTTGTTTCAAGTTGTTTTAGTTGTGGAAGTCCTTTTTCATCTTTCTGTAATCGTGTTATTATTTGCTCATTGGGCAAGGGTTGAATGGTGTATTTTTGTGCGTTTATTTCATTCAGTTTAGTCATAGCAACAAGGTAGCCATCAGATGTGTAGCTCTGATAAAAAAGTTGATTGTTTTGAATGGAAGGAAAGGCCGCTCCGAATTTTGATTCTGTCAGTTTTTCCAGTTTTCCTCCATTGACTGATACCCTGTATAGATTCTCAATGCCGTTATACGAGCCTGTATAATATACTTGTTGTTGCTGAAGTTTAGGGAAACGTATTTCAGAGAATGATGGTTGGGTAATGCTGTTCCATTGTTCAGTATTTGGTTGTAAGGTTACTATTCGTTTACCTTCCTTCGAAAGCAATATCATCACCAATAGTTTTCCTTCTTCATCCCACGATGGCGTCATGGGATAGGCATTGTCAGGTATGGATATAGTTTTAATTAAGCTGCCATCTGATGTGTTTAATAAGTGAATGCTGAACTCATTGCTTAATGAAGTGTGTATGACGGCAATGATTTGTCCATCAGGAGAAAGAGCTGGAGCTTTGTAGCGGCTCGCTTTAGTTATTTTCTGTTGTTTGTCAGTGTTCAGGTTAAATGTTCTGATAACAGAAAAATACTGGTTGTCCCAGCGAGGATGTTGTTCCAGTTCAGACCATACAATAGTATTATTGGCATAGGAAAAGGGTTCGCTACTTCTACTGCCTGTAATCAAAAGTTTCTCTTCTTCGCCTGTGCCAATGTCAATCTTTGCAAAATGGTTTAATTCACCTGGTCCGTTTACTTCTGCAATAACATGTCGCTCGTCAATAGGAGTGGGGTAATTATAGTTTTTATATCGCTTATCTCTGTTGGTTATTATTTTATGTTTGTCAGTCGTTATGGAGTCATTAAACTGTTGCCATCGGTCTTTCCAGTTGGCATAAACCTCATTGTATAAGGGGACTTTGTTTTTGCCCGTTGTCTTTTTGAGGCCCCTATTAAAAGGTGTTATTGACCACGGTTTCTTACCGGCTTCATCTAAGGCTTTTTCCCAAACATCTGCACCATACTTATGGCGGGCGCCGGCTACATACAAATACCCCATGTGGTAATGATTGGGTACATAATCTTTATAAGAGCCAAAGTAAGCTTTGTCGTAGTGATAGATTTGCTTTTCAAGCACCTGCGCTTTTATTTCTTGTTCAAAAGCGGGACGACGACCACGACCAGCCTGACTTAAAGTCGTTTCGGTAACAACAGCATCTCCCTCTAAAAACCATAATGGTGCGTATAGGCCTAAAACAGCGCCAATGGCTTGTTGTCCAAATGGGATAGTCAAAAATTTGGTGAAGCCCTTATTTAACTTGTCAATTTGAACCACATGGCGGAACTCATGTATCGCTAATTGTTCTAACCAATCCTGCGCCATCATATCCTGATGAGGCGTTGGGTAAATTTCCATTCGTTTGGGAGCCCACGAAACAAAACCATTGGAGTAGGCTGATTTAGAGTGGATCAATACCGGTATGGGTTTAGGTGTATGTTTTAAGGTGTATGAGCCGTATTCATAAAGAGAATCCAACATAGCAATAAAGCGTTTGGCTTCACTTTCGAATTCCTCAGGGTAAACGACTTTGAATGTTTTAGAATTAACCTGTCGCCATTGAGTATTGGCAGGATCGGATCCCGAACTGTAATACTGTGCATTGATACTAATTGATAGGAATAAAAATATGGTGATTAACAGACTTAGCTTCATGGTTTATTGCTTCTTTGCTCATAAAAGTAAAAAGAAATTTGTTACAAGCTGTTTGGTTTAAGATGAACAACTTAATTAAAGAATTAAATAGCTATTTAGAATGAGGATAAATAGATGATAATCTGAATGATAAACTTTACTTCGTTGTATCGATATTGTAATTTGTGATAAACCTAAATCTAAAAGGAGGATTGCCATGTCACAAGTCAGTTTCACGTTTACCGTAATGTTGGACGAAAATGAATTTATCCGTGTGGATGATCATTTGTACACAACACGATGTTCTTTGCAACGCGAAGAGCCAAAAATTCATATGATTGATAAATGTTGTTTGGATGTTTTAAAAGAGTTTGAGGGCAATATAACACAGCCCATGGTTGAGGAGTGGTTATTGTTATCAAAGGCTTTGGATCAATCATGTAATTTTGAACGTAAGTGGGATGATAAAAAGATATTGAAAGAGCTCATTGCCGGAGCACAACATCCGGTATCGTGGTATGCTGCCCACTGCAGGGTTAGCTAAGATTAACTTTTCATGGACGGTAACAGCTGCAATAATTAGGTTATTGCAGCTGTTCTTTTTTTGAAAAATGTTATTTTCGTGAGCTGTATTATTAGCAAGTACTTAAACACAAGAAAATGATTGATTTTACACAAGCTACCATTCAAAATATCGTTGTTCATCAAATTGGTTGCAGGGCCGAAGCAGAAGATATTCGTTTTTCGAAGGGTGAATTGCAGTTACACGACGATGAGATGGTTATCGAGGTGTTAAAACAATACTTTTTTAAGCCTTTTAAAACAGAAGCTTACTTTAACTTTCACCATGAAGAGAACATTGAGCAAAACCTGATGTTTGGTTTGGTAGATGCTATTTTCAATAACTCAGCACAGTTCTACGATAACTCCATTGCCATAGCTAATCATTTGTACGAGCAATCGAACCACCCTAAAATTAAAGGCGGTGAGTTTTATATGGTGCTATTTAATAACTGTGTGATTGATGGTGAGATAGTTGATGCTCTAGGTATTTTCAAGTCAGAGAATAAAGATACTTTCCTAAAAGTGATGTTGCGCGATAATAACTTCGAACTGGGGGCTCAGGAAGGCATCAATATTAAAAAGCTCGATAAAGGTTGTTTAGTTTTTAATACAGAAAAAGACCTTGGTTATAAAATTTGCTCAGTTGACAATATCAATAAAGGCAATGAAGCGCATTTCTGGAAAGATGATTTCCTGGGATTAAAACCACGTGAGGACAATTACTACTTTACTAACAATTACCTGCAAATGTGTAAAGGTTTTGTAGGAGAGGTGTTTAATGAAGAAAATGATGTGGAGCGCCCGGATCAGGTAGATATGCTGAACCGTTCCATGGAGTATTTTAATAAACATGCAGCTTTTGACGAGAAAGAGTTTGAGAAAGAAGTGATTCGTCAGCCGGAAGTGGTGGATGCTTTCCAGGATTATAAAAACTTTTTTGAGTCGGAGAAAAATATGCCTTTACAAGATAGTTTTGATATTTCAAAAGATGCTGTTAAGTCTGAGAAAAAGCACTTTAAGTCGGTATTGAAACTTGACAAAAACTTTCATGTGTATGTGCATGGCAAGCGTCAATATATGGAGAAAGGTTTTGATAGTGCCCGAGGTCTGAAATTCTACAAGCTATATTTCGAATACGAAGAGTAAAAGGATGTTCAACGTATGATTGAAGAATGAAGATGTTGGGCGGTTGAATTGGTGAATGGATTTTTTATTTGGTAAATTGATTAATCGATGAACTGAAAAACTGGATAGTTGGTTATTTTCAACTAATTACGCATCGTGCTTTCTGCAAGTTGACGGAATCGGTAACTCAAAACCCGTAAACTCAAAACTTGGAACTGAAAACCAGAAACCAAGAACTTTAAACCCGAAACCTGTCGCAACATCCTATTTGTATCCATAAAAGTCATCCAAAGGCGTTTGGGCCAATTCGTATATAAACTGGCTGATAACCTGGCAGAGATCATTGAAGAAGCGTTCGCCTTTTTCTGAGCTTGATTTACTTGGATTACCAACACCGGTGTCGTTACTTATTTTTGTCCATTCACGTTCGCCCCAGGCCCAGCTTTGATTGAGGGCATTGACCTTAAACGCTTTATTTTGCCCATTACCGGCTTCTGTGAGCGGTCTGACCAGCTCGGGGTACAGGTACATCATCAGGCTGCTTTCCATTTCGTCAGCATGGTCGCCTGGCATCGTAAAATATTTGCTTCTGTCCAATGCCTGAAACCAGTTACAGGTAAGAAGCTTCTTACCAGGAAAGTTCATGCCTACTTCACGTATTATCGTCTTGAAATCATTGCCTCCATGCCCATTGAAAATCAGTAGTTTATCACATTGTTTAAAGACAGATGTGGCCACATCATTAATAATGGCCTGTTGAGTTGAAGGCAGCATATTAATAACGTAAGGAATATCTGTTTGGCCTGTATTAACACCAAATGGTATTTCTGGTAAGACTAATGCTTTGGCCCCTTTATCGTTAGCCAATTGTGTCGCCTGCTTGATGATAACACCATTCTGATAATTGTCAGTGCCATAAGGTAAATGAAAGTTGTGAGCCTCAGTAGCTCCCCATGGTAATATGGCTAAATCAAATTGCTGTTTGTTAATAGCCTGAAGGTTGAGTTGCACTAGTTGCATAGCTTTGTTATTAAATGGACTGATAAAGCTGATAACTGTTCATCGAGCGGAATCGAGGTATTCTTCACCACCTCGATTCCGCCCAGTGAACAGATTTGGTTGAATTATTTTTTGTTCTTCACGTATTTTTCTAGCCACTGGTCTTGTTCCCACAACATGTGCAGAACGGATTCGCGTGCGCGGTAACCATGGCTTTCAGATGGTAGCAAAACCAAACGAACGGTAGCACCTAAGCCTTTTAAGGCATTGAAATAGCGTTCGCTCTGCATGGTATAAGTTCCTGAGTTGTTATCTTCAACACCATGGATTAATAATAATGGATGCTTCATTTTAGAGGCATTCATAAAGGGTGACATGGTATTGTAAATATCCGGAGCTTCCCAATAGTTGCGCTCTTCGGCCTGAAAGCCAAATGGCGTCAGCGTACGGTTGTATGCACCACTGCGAGCAATACCGGCGGCAAATAAATCGGAGTGCGTTAAAAGGTTAGCTGTCATAAAAGCACCGTAGGAGTGACCTCCAACAGCCACACGTTCTCTGTCAATATAACCTTGTTCGTCTAGATAATCAATCGCTGCTTTGGCATTAGCTACTAACTGAGGTACAAAACTATCATTAGGTTCCTCTTCGCCTTCACCAACAATAGGGAAGGAGGCATCATCCAACACGGCATAGCCTTTCATGACCCAATAAATTGGCGACCCATAATAAGGATAAATAAATTCATTGGCCGATGTAGTTACCTGGCCAGCACTTTGCTTGTCTTTATATTCAGTAGGGTAAGCCCACATTATTAAAGGTAAGCGTTCTTTGTTGTTCATGTCATAACCAGCAGGCAGGTAAAGTGTTCCTGATAGAGGTAAGCCGTCTTCACGTTCGTATTTAACCAGCTCTTTGTGCACACCAGCGATACTCTTAAATGGATTTTCGAACTGGGTAATAGGCTGTGGTGCTCGACGCGACTTAATATTACGCATGTAGTAATTCGGATAGTCAGTTGGCGATTGAATACGCGTTATTACTTGCCCTTTTCTGATGTTAATGATTTTAGAAATAGTTTCCAGCTTGTCTTTGTTTGATGCCTGGTATAAGCGTACAGTCTTTTTCGACGCTAAGTTCATTTTGTCTATAAACGGCTTTTGACCTTCTTTTGAAAAGCCATCACCTTCGAGGTAAACATAGCCTTTGTCAACAACCAAAATATTGCGGTTATATTGGTTGCGCTCGGTAATAAAACTACCCGGGTCATTGTATTTATCTTGGTAGTTTCTGTCGTTTAGTATTTCTGGTTTCTTAGTTGCATCTGAAGGATTGAACAGGTAGGTTTTTTGATTTCTTGTATTCCACCAATAATCATATGCAATGGCAACGTTGTCATTACCCCAGGTAATACCTGCAAAGCGGTTGATTGATTTAAAAATAGACTTTGGATCGGCCGTAAATGGAGCAGGCAATTCAAATACTTCATCGCGGAAATCGGCTTTTACCTCAGGGTCTCCTTTATCAAGTACTTCAGCCCAATAAAGTGTGGCGGGCTTGTCGGCACGCCAAGAGATATTACGTTTGCCAGTGCGTTCAGCCATAAAGCCTTTAGGTAGTTCCTCAATTAACGGTACTTTTTCGATCGACTTAATACTTTTACCGGCCTTATCCATCAATACATATTCGGTTGGGAATCGACGGTAGGGTACGATGTATGAAAAGGGTTTGCTCACGATGGATACAATGGCATAATTGCCATCAGGGGAGAAGCTAATGTTGCGATAGATAGCTTTAGGTGCCCAGTCTTTTACACTTCCATCAAGTGAGATGACTTTTAGTTCTGATTCAGCCAGCTTCATAAAGTTATCTTCATCCATCTTATCTTTCAATAAATCCTGGTAGGTTCGATTTTGGGCTTTCTGACCTTCGTTTACCGACACAATAGGACCTGTTGGGATAGAAGTGCTTTTATCGGTTATAGCTGCGCGGTTAGCAGGCAGTACTTTAGCAATAATGGCATTGTTGTCTTTCATCCAGGTAAAAGGACTACCCAGATTACCATTAAGAGTGGCTTTGGTTAGTTTATGAGCTGCTGCATTCTCAATATCGATGTACCACAACTCAGTACCATCAGAAACGGTATTGGTAAAAGCCATCTTGCTTTGGTCGGGCGACCAGGCAAAGTTGGCCAGGCGAGCTTTTTCAGGCATGCCTTTAACATCAATAATGCCACCCTTTTTCTTCATTAGTTTAATGTTGTTAGAGAAGCGGGTGCGCGATGAAACATTAGTGATAGGATTGGTGCGGATACCTGCCAGCTTGATTTCTTTCTCCGACAGCTCTTCAATACTTTTATACTGATTCCGGTAGATTAAAACGATGACCGAGCCATCTTCGTTTATAGCTGTTGATGGAGGAAGTGGCACATCGGCTAAATCCATTATTTCTTTGGAAGGTTCCTGATAGGTTAAATCTACCTGTGCCGATGTCGTAAAGCAGGCAAGCATGAGTAATGCAACTAGTAAATTGATTTGTTTCATATTAGTTATGGGTTTAAATAAACATCCAGATAGCAGGACGCGTAGATTAATATGTTGTAATAAAAAGTCAAGGTAGTATTTATACTTCAACTATCCAACATAATGTAGAAACAAGTATGGCAAAAAAATCAGTGTTAATTTGCAGATAGAACTTAGCTTGTAAAGCACGTTTTTTTTAAGGTGTTTTGTTTAGAGGCGAATGCCATGCTTTGGTATCTGCTTAAACTTTCTTCGGGGCTTCTTTGTGCCTTCTTCGTACCTGCTAAGGCTTAATCTCGCTCCCAGCGAGGTTAATCCCGAATGAGACTCATTGATGGTTGGATGCAGGGGCCTAGCAGAAAGGCAGAATGCTTTGTAGATTTTGTGAGAAATAGCAGTTTGATGTGGTGTTATTTATACCAACTTTCGTGTTGTGTGGGGTAATTGTTTCTGTTCAAGAAGATTATGCATTTTAAAAATACTTTCCGTAACTTTTTGATTGCGAAAAACGCGAACTTCTTTTTATTAACAACAAATAATTATTATGATGGAAACTGGTCACGAAGAACAAATGGTAAGCTTACCCCGCATAGGAGATCCCGCTCCTGAATTTAAAGCTGTCACAACACAAGGCGATATTAATTTTCCAACAGATTACAGAGGCAGTTGGGTTATTCTTTTTAGTCACCCTGCCGACTTTACGCCGGTTTGTACGTCTGAGTTTATGACTTTTGCACACATGGAGGATAAATTTCATAAGGCTAACTGTAAACTGGTTGGTTTATCTGTTGATGGATTGTATAGCCATATTGCATGGTTGCGCACCATCAAAGAGAAAATTGAATACAAAGGCATGAAAGACATTGAAGTGACTTTCCCTTTAATTGAAGACATAACCATGAATGTGGCTAAAAAGTATGGTATGATTCAACCTAATGAAGATACCACCAAAGCTGTGCGGGCGGTGTTTTTTATTGATCCGGCAGGCATCATTCGCGCTATGGTTTACTATCCATTAAGCCTGGGCCGTAATTTTGATGAGCTGTATCGTGCTCTTATCGCTATGCAAACAGCCGATGAGTTTGGTGTGGCTACCCCTGCCGACTGGCGTCCGGGTGATGATGTAATTATTGGCCCTGCTGGCTCTTGTGGTACGGCTAAAGAACGCATGGAGGATTCAGATATCGATTGTAAAGATTGGTTCTTCTGTACTAAAAAGCTCGATAAGGATTTGGTATTGAGTAAAGTACTAAAAAAATAACTTGTGGTATTGGCATGATACAGTGAGGCCAACTCATGCATTCATTAGCAACAGCCCCAAACGAGCATGTCAAGCCATGTAGAGGCTAAAAAAAATCCTGTGCTACACATTTGTAACACAGGATTTTCACATGTAATTTAAACCCAATCTATAATTTTTCTATTACTTCTTCCATTTCTTCCAGTGATTTACCTTTTGTTTCCGGTACCATTTTCCAGACGAAGATGGCCGATAAAACACTCATCACACCGTAGAACATATAGGTCATTCCACCACTAAATTCCATCATGGCTGGGTAGGTCGATGAAATAAAATAATTGGCGGCCCATTGAGCTGCTACAGCAATAGCAATTGCGCGTCCGCGAATTTTGTTGGGGAAAATCTCACCAATCAATACCCAGCAGATAGGTCCCCAGCTCATCATAAACGAAGCTGTGTAAACAATGATAAACACTAGCGTGCTGATGCCAATTACTTCGAGGAAGGATAGCGTACCAATGGCAATCATACCCACCGCCATACCAATGGAGCCGGTAATCAGTAGTGGTTTACGCCCCCATTTGTCCACGGTGAGGATAGCAACTACGGTAAATATCACGTTGATTAGTCCCATCACAATGGTTTGCAGCATGGATGCATCTTTGGCCGCTCCCATGCTTTCGAATATGCGTGGAGCGTAGTACAGCGCCACGTTAATACCAACAAACTGCTGGAATACAGAAAGCAAAATACCAATAATAATGACTTTTTTACCGTAAGCCATCACGCTTGATGATGACACGGTTTTTTGTACCGTTTCTGTAATGTCGTTTAAAATGTTTTTAGCGGCGTCCAGTCCGTTGATGCGTCCCAGGATGGTTAAGGCCTTGTCATTATGTCCCTGCATGGCCAGGTAGCGCGGTGTTTCAGGTACAAAAAACAGTAGTATGGCAAACAGTCCGGCCGGAATGGCTTCGGACATAAACATATAGCGCCAGCCTGTTTTGTTAATCCATTCGATGCTTTGACCTTTGGCAATGGACCAGTTGACAAAATAGACTACCAGCATACCAAAGATAATGGCAAATTGGTTGAACGAGATGAGGCGACCACGCATATGTGCCGGTGCAATTTCGCTGATATACATGGGGCTGATAGCTGATGCAAGACCAACACCGATACCACCAATGATACGGTAGAAGTTAAACATGTAAAGTAAGCCCATGGTGGCTTTGCCCGGTTCGAAGAACAGGATTTCCGGCTGGCCCGAACCAAGGGCTGATATAAAGAACAGGATAGCGGCTACCATTAGCGATTTTTTGCGTCCCAGGCGGGAAGCCAGCAAGCCAGAGATGGCTCCACCAATGATACAACCAATCAGCGCACTCGAAACGGTTGCGCCGTGAGCAAACGAGCTGAGGTTAAGCCCGTCAATTAAAAAGGCCTGAATGGATTTCTCAGCCCCTGAAATAACAGCTGTATCATACCCAAAAAGCAACCCGCCCAAGGTTGCCACCAGTGTCAATAGCATGATATAGCCTAAGTTTTGTTGTTTTTCCATAGTCCCGGATTTAATATAGTCAGTAGTTGATAGCCAGTGGTCAGTAGTATCACATTGATTGAATGCCTCTACTGACTACTGACTAAAAACTACTTAACTGTTTTAAATATACATGTTAATTAACTGCTCATAACGCTCTTGCCTACCACTAATTTTGGCTGGCTCGCCAACTTCTTTAGCATAGGTACGCAAGTCTTCAAGGCTTAATTTACCGGCAGCGAACTCAGCACCTTTACCGCTGTCGAATGAAGCATAACGGGCTGATTTCAGTTTCAGGTAGTCGCTGTTTGTTAAAATATCGTCAGCAATCACCAAAGCACGGGCAAATGTATCCATACCTGATACGTGCGCAATAAAGATGTCTTCAAGATCGGTTGAATTACGACGTGTTTTAGCATCGAAGTTAACACCACCACCTTGTAAACCTCCGGCCTGAAGAATGACTAACATCGCCTGCACGGTTTCAGAGATATTGGTTGGGAATTCATCTGTATCCCATCCGTTCTGGTAATCACCTTTGTTGGCATCGATAGAACCTAACATACCGGCATCGGCGGCACACTGCAATTCGTGCTCAAAAGTGTGTTGTGCCAAAGTGGCGTGGTTCACCTCAATGTTTAATTTGAAGTCTTTGTCTAAGCCATAATGACGTAAGAAGCCAATCACAGTCTCAGCATCCACATCATATTGGTGCTTCGAAGGTTCCATTGGCTTAGGCTCAATCAGGAAGTTACCAGTAAAGCCGTTCTTGCGAGCATAGTCGCGTGCCATGGTTAAAAACTGTGCCATGTGCTCTTTTTCGGCTTTCATATTAGTGTTTAATAAGGACATATAACCTTCGCGGCCACCCCAGAAAACGTAGTTCTGACCACCTAAGGCAATGGTGGCGTCAATGGCGTTCTTTACCTGTGTGCCGGCGTGTGCCAGGGCTGTAAAATCAGGATTGGTTGACGCACCGTTCATATAACGAGGGTCGGAGAAAACGTTAGCTGTTCCCCACAATAGGTTCACACCTGTTTCTTTTTGATACTGTTGCGCAACAGGGATCATTTTGCTCAGGCGCTCTTCAACTTCAAAAGCAGTGCCGTTACCAACCATGTCAATATCGTGGAAACAATAGAATGGGGCACCAATTTTTGTGAAAAATTCGAATGCAGCATCCATCTTGTACTTAGCACGATCGATGGCATCAGTGCCTTTGTTCCATGGGAAAACCTGAGTGCCTGAACCAAATGGATCGCCACCTGTGTCACAGAATGTGTGCCAGTAAGCAATAGCGAAACGCATGTGCTCTTTCATTGTTTTTCCGGCAATTACTTGCTCAGGATTGTACCATTTAAATGCCAATGGATTTTTTGAATCTCTGCCTTCATAGGCAATTTTTCCAATACCAGGAAAAAAATCGTTACCTGTTGCCATGATTTGTTGTTTTTATATCAGAGACTGAATCTTTGTTTGTGTTAAGTAAACCTGATAATGTGTTTAAGATTCGAGCCTCCTTTTACTTGATTATTATTTAATTGTCGAATTGATGAATTGTCCTCAATCTTCTGTCTCCCGTCTTCCGTCTTTACTCCAATGCTTTTTTCCAATTCTTATATGCCACTTCCAATGCATCAATATTTTCTGCTATTGGACGAATCACATCCACCTTCTCTAATGATGCGAAGGCTTCTTCCAGTGATTTATATAAGCCAGCGCCGTATGCTGCACCGCGTGCTGCACCTAAAGCACCATCTGTTTCGTATAGCTCAATGGTGGAGCCTGATATATCGGCCAGTGTTTGGCGAAAAATAGGGCTGAGGAACATGTTGGCTTTGCCGGCACGAATAACCTTTGTTTCGATGCCTGTTTGTTCCATCACTTCCATGCCGTACTTAAAACTAAAGGCAATGCCTTCTTGTGCGGCACGTAGCATGTGTCCTCTGCTGTGGATGTTAAAATTCAGATTTTTAACAGTGGCCCCCGGGTTGTCGTTTTTCAAAACGCGCTCGGCACCATTGCCAAAAGGGAGAATCAATAAACCATCACTGCCAGGCTCAATAGCAGACGCTTCATCATTCATCTGCACATAATCCAAATCGGCAGCGACATTTTTCCGCAACCATGAATTGAGAATGCCGGTACCGTTGATGCATAGTAATACGCCCAAACGGTTATCGATATTAGTGTGATTAACGTGTGCAAACGTATTTACACGTGATGCCGGGTCGTACTTCAACTGGTCGCTCACACCATAAACGACACCTGATGTGCCGGCTGTAGCTGCTACTTCTCCTGGATTTAGGACATTTAAACTAAGTGCGTTATTAGGTTGGTCGCCTGCGCGATACGCAACGGCAATACCAGGTTCTAAGTTCAGTTCTTTGGCTGTTTCTGGACTGAGCAGACCTTGTATTTCGAACGTTTCTTTAATGGTAGGAATCACCTCTTCGCTAAAACCATAATTTTCCAGTAGCTCTTTTGAAACGGTTTGTGTTTTGAAATCCCAAAAGATACCTTCAGACAAGCCACTTTTGGTAGTTACCATTTCTCCGGTTAGTTTGTAGGCAATGTAATCGCCAGGCAACATAATTTTATGGATTTTGGCAAAGGTGTCCGGTTCATTTTCTTTGACCCATTTCAGTTTGGAAGCTGTAAAGTTACCCGGTGAATTCAACAGGTGTGACAGGCAATGCTCTTCACCTATTTCTTCAAAAGCCTGGTTGCCATATTGGACGGCACGGCTATCACACCAGATAATGGCGGGGCGCAGCACATCACCATTTTTATCTACAGTTACTAACCCGTGCATCTGGTAAGAGATGCCAATGGACTTGATAGTAGATTTGTCAATATCAGATGCTTCTAACACATCTTTTAAAGCTAGTTTCAGGTTGCTCCACCAGTCCAATGGGTTTTGCTCTGCCCATTCTGCTTGCGGACTGGAGATAGCCATTTCTTCTTTGGGATAAAAGGCTGAATTAACAGCCGTTCCTGTGTTAACATCAAGCAAAGCAACTTTTACTGATGAACTTCCTATATCGAATCCTAATGAATACATACTTTTCTATTTGTGTACTGTTCTGTACTGGTATGGTGCAAATCTATAAAAAAAGAATCACGACTATAGTGATTCTCTGAAAAATATTTTTGTAGGTACGCAATAATCCATTTCTATGTCGCTGGAAGCGAAGGATGCAGCCTTTTGTCCCATTAATTTAAAATCAGTAGAAATAACGGAGATGCCCTTGTAAATGAATTTCTTCATAGGTGTTTCGTTATAGGATAAGATGCCCACATCAACACCTGGTTCCAGCTTGCGCTCTTTGCATTGTTCCAGTATATGCCCCAGCATGCGGTCACTTACGCAGAAGTACATATCGCCAGCTCTGACGCTTAGTTCTTCTTCGTTAGTTAAGCGTAAATGCTCATATTCTTTGTTGTCGCAATAGTCTTTAAAGCGATCTGCTGTGATAACAGGGTGATTGGTGTATGTAGGATACACCATTATTTTACGCTTGTATTTATTAATAAGGTGGTCTGCTTCGTACAGCGCTTCAAATACCGGCTCACTAAAATCCTGGTATAGTTTATTATTAAAGTGTTTAATGTTTGTATTCCAGTCGATTATCAGTGTTTTGTCAGCGGGTAAAGTGCTAACGATTTTGGCTACTTCCGGGTGGTCGAAAGGCATAATAATGTACTTGCTATAACGGCCTCGACTATCATTAATTAGCTTTTTAAACAGCTCAATATTATAGTGATGGAAGTGTACATCAGCAATGGTGTCCTTATTTAAATTGCGGACAAACTCACCATATAAAACTTCTTTATAGGCTTTAAAAGTATCGAGGAAAAGGAAGACTTTACGTCCTTCTTTAGCAACGAAATAGCCTTTGTTGGGTACCGATTCAATAACGCCTTGTTCCTTTAAAATACCATAGGCTTTAAACACGGTGTCGCGCGATAATTTGTAGGTTTGGCATATCACATTAACCGAAGGTAGTTGGTCGCCTTCATGCAGTTTATTTTCGGCCAAAGCATTCACAACAGTATCGACCAACTGCTGAAACTTCGGTATTTCGCTATGAGAATTGATTGTAAATTTGATCATCAAACCAGTCTTTAAGTGTTCTGTTCTGGTAGGTGTAAATATAGGTTTAATTCTGGATTAGTGCTTTCAAAACTTGTTTTTTTCTCATTTAATGGTTTGATTTGTAAGGTTGGCTTTTGAGTATGATGGATGCCTTTAATAATTGGCTAATGTGGCAACAATTGGTGTAATACTCTTCATGTCAACAATTCTTATGCAGGTTTGATCCTGTATTATACGACTATTAAGATAAAATTTAGTTAAATAACCCATCCAGAATGTTATGAAACAGTTACTACACTTATTATTGGTTGCTGTAGTTTGTGTAAAATGCACGTCTCCATCAAACAACTCAGCAATAGAGAAACAAAGCTATCAGCATGAATTTCAAAACACAGCATTGAGCATTGACCAACGTGTCGACTTGCTTATCGATGAACTAACATTGGAAGAAAAGATTGGTTTAATGGAGAACACGGCACAGCCTGTTGAGCGTTTGGGTATTCCGCAATATAACTGGTGGAACGAAGGATTGCACGGTGTGGCACGATCAGCTCCGGCTACTGTTTTTCCACAAGCTATTGGAATGGCAGCAACTTTCAATCCTGATTTAGTGGAGCAGGTGGCGACTGCCATATCCGATGAAGGACGAGCTTTGTACCATGCGGCCATTGAAAAAGACATTCATAAATGGTATTTGGGTTTAACCTATTGGTCGCCCAATGTGAATATTTTCCGTGATCCACGTTGGGGAAGAGGCCACGAAACTTATGGTGAAGATCCTGTTTTATCAGGAACGATAGGCGCTTCATTTGTTCGGGGTTTGCAGGGAAATGATGATAAATACCTTAAAATTGCAGCCTGTGCCAAGCATTTTGCAGTTCATAATGGACCAGAAGCTAAGCGTCATTATTTTGATGCTTCGACCAATCAAAAGGACTTAAACGAGACGTATTTGCCTGCTTTTAAGCACTTGGTTGATGAAGGTGTGGCTGGGGTGATGTGTGCCTATAACCGCACCAATTCTGAGGTGTGTTGTGGTAGCCCTACTTTGTTGCTGGATGTGTTGCGTAATCAATGGAATTTCGATGGTTATGTTGTGTCTGATTGTGGTGCTTTATATGATTTTCATGTGTTCCATAAGATTAGTAAGGATGCGGTGGAATCGGCTGCTATGGCTTTGAAAGCCGATGTTAATGTTAATTGCGGGAGTGTTTACCGACACCTTGATAAAGCCATTGAGCAAGGCCTGGTCAATGAAAAAGAGTTGGATGCAGCCTTGACCAAGCAACTAAAAATACGTTTTCAGTTAGGTATGTTCGATCCCCAAGAGGAGGTACCTTACTCAAAAATTCCATTATCTGTTGTTGGTAGCGACGAGCACAAAGAATTATCGCGCGATGTGGCCAGAAAATCAATGGTCTTGTTAAAAAACAACGGCGTTCTTCCGCTAAAAAAAGACCTGTCGCAATATTATGTAACGGGCAATAATGCAGCTGATGTCAACGCCTTAATGGGTAATTATTATGGCGTGTCCAAAAATTACGTAACCGTGCTCGAAGGAATTGCTAATGCGGTTGCTCCAACCAGTATTGTGCAATACAATCAAACCATTCTGCTGGAGCAGGAAGTGGAACATACCAATACAGGTCAGGTTTGGAATGCCCAGTTTGCCGATGCAGTCATTGCTGTTGTGGGTATCTCACCTTTGTACGAAGGAGAGAATGGTGATACGCCATTTTCAAAGACGGGGGGAGACCGCGATAAAATTGAATTGCCGGCTAACCAAATTAAATTACTTAAAGCATTAAAAGAAAAATGTACTGATAAACCATTGGTGGTGGTCGTCATGTCGGGCAGTGCCATAGCTATGCCTGAGGTACACGAACTGGCTGATGCAATAGTTTGGGCCTGGTATCCTGGTGAACAGGGAGGTCATGCGCTGGCTGATATTTTGTTTGGCGATTATTCACCATCAGGGAAATTACCTTTTACCATGTATGAATCGACTGATCAGCTGGGAGATTTTGAAGATTATAACATCGCCCAAGGTGGTTGGACGTATCGCTATTTTGATGGAGAACCACTTTATCCATTTGGTTACGGTTTAAGTTATAATACCGTTGACTATAAATGGAATGGCGATCAAGAAGTTCAGATGAAAGCAGATGAATCTATTCAGGTGGAGTTAACAATTACAAATACTGGCTCGATGTTACAGAACGAGAGTATTCAGTTGTATGTAAGTAAAACCGATGCTGGTTTTGTTACGCCAATATGTGCGCTTAAAGACTTTAAAAATAGAGCGATTGCACCGGGGGAGACAAGCAATGTTTCGTTTGAAATTAATAAAGAAACTTTGTCACAGATTGATATGGACGGACAAAAGGTGCTACCACTAGGGGAATATAAATTATTTGTTGGCTCTTCAAGTCCTTCGAATCGATTAAAGTCATTAAACGGCATGAAGCCATTAGAGTTGACTGTTGAAGTGATTGAGTAAGACAGTAAGAAGTCAATATCAACCAAATCCTTCTCATATGAGGAGGATTTTTTGTTTAGGGCAAGTAACCAGTTCAATTAATCTTTGTTATCCTGTTTCAAATGAACAAAACCCCAATATTTTGGTATATGATAATAGAACTAAAGACATTAGTTTTGGGTCTTTAATCACAATATACAATGAATGTACATCAACACGAAAAGAAAACCTTATGGGTCGTTCTGCTAACGGCCATTACTATGGTGGTTGAGATTATATTTGGCCTCACCACCAATTCAATGGCCTTGCTGGCCGATGGTATTCACATGGGCTCGCATGTTTTGGCTATTGGTTTAAGCTGGTTGGCTTATGTGATTGTGCGTAGAGTATCGAAGAAAGAGAGCTTCAATGGCAATTCAAATAAGATCCTTTCTCTATCAGGCTATAGCAGCGGATTGATGCTATTGCTTTTTGCTATTGTGATTATGGTTGAGGCTATTGAACGCCTTTATAATCCGGCCAATATTGTTTATAAAGAAGCTATTGCAGTGGCAGTAATTGGTTTGGTAGTTAATATTGTCAGCGCGTTTTTATTGCATCACGATGACGAGCATTCGGACCATAATATCAAGGCTGCATACCTGCATGTTATTGCCGATGCGTTAACCAGTTTATCTGCTATAATAGGTTTGTTTGTAGCGATGGTTTGGGATATTCCGTTTATTGATACCATTGCGGCCATCATCAGCTCGTTGGTAATTATTAAGTGGTCGGTTGGTTTGCTGAAGAATTCGGGTGCCGACTTATTGGATGTGCCGCAGGACCATAAGCATCATCACCATCATCATTAATAGAGTGGTGGAGAACGTGAGGTGTTTATTTCTCAACTTCTTACAAACTAAAAATATAACCCAGCGAAATACGGAAAAAAGAAGTGTTAGGATAGGGCTCTCCATCGCCAATGGTTCGGGGAATGTTATACAAGTAGGTCAGTTGCATATCAAAATTATTCCAGTTAAGGCTCAATGGCAGGCGCAGTTGTGTGTTTAAAAGCGCGAAAACATCTCTGTAGTAGGTGTCAATTTCTTCGTTGGTGGTTTGATCAAAGTAGGCTTCGTTCAGCAAAAACTCGGCAGCTTCGGAACCAAAGAATAAAGATACTTCTGGTTCTAAGCGCAGGTAATTGTAGTTGCCAAATCGGGCCAGATACAAGTATGCATCGGTATTCCAGATAAACTGTTGCCCAAATTCCTGACCAACCAGGAGTGAACCATCAATGCTTGTGCCCAGTGTTTTGCTTTTGAGAGATAGGCCTGCATTGAGACTACTGTTGTAAATCGGATCAAACTCCGGATCGTTGACATGAAAAATGAAATAATCGGCCGAAAAACGATACCGAAAGTACGAGTGCTTTTTGAGGCTTTTTCCGTAACCAATACTCAGTATTGTGCTGCGGTAATTAGGTTCCAGCTGACTGTACCAGCTTCCGGATATTCCGGCATAGAAACCGTTTGAATGCATGTAATAGATTTGTCCGGACAAGTTAGACTGATAGCTGCCATTTTCTCGCCCGGCATAGTAGGTGCGGTTACTCCAGTTGGTGGCAACGTAAAGGAACTGAAAAGTGTTTTCCTCCAGCAGAAGGTCTAGTAAATCATCATCGCCAAACAGCACATCGTTCAGTAATGAATCAACCTGAGCGACACGCTCTTTATCCATAATATCTGTCCGTTGTGCCTTGGCTTGAAACGATAAAAGAAGAACTAAGAATAAAATAAGACCAACTGCTTTCATGATAAGTTTCTCTTTGGTATAAGCATGCAGAAAAGATAGCTTTTGATGACACTAATGTGTATAATTGGGAGCACTGGAAATTTCGATTGGCTACATTGGGTTGTCCCTAAAATCCGTAACCACAAAGGCACAAAGTAATCAAGCAAAAGTTGGTTTTCTTTGTGTCTTTGTGGTTTGCATTAGCTTTTAAGCATTACTAAAACTTGTTTGATAAGGCTTTTAATACTGCTTCATTTTCATGAATTAGTTTCCGCCATTTTTAGCACCGCCTGAACCTTGTTTGGCTCCCTGCTGTGCCTGTTGTTTAGCCTGTGTCTGGCTTTGCTGACGAACCGCTGTGGCTGTTTCACAGTTTTCGCCGTTTTGCAACTGCTGACGAATTTGCTTTTTCTGTTCAGATGAAAGGCTGCTGTGCAATTGCTGACGGTTTTGCTCTCTCACTTGGTTTTGCTCCTGCATCATCTCTTTTTGCTCTTCAGATAAACAGGCTTTCAAGGCTTCGCGTTTCTGCTCTCGGGTCATTTCCTTATTTTCCAAAATTGCTACCTGTTCTTCACTTAATGTTTCTCTAAAGGCCGCTCTGAATTGCTTATTTCCTTCCTTGTTTTGTTCCATCAAAGCTTGTTGCTCTTCGCTCAGTTCTACATGCAGACGATCACGCGTTTGGTCCTTTGTTTTGTCCTTCGTTTGGTCTTTTGTTCTGGGTTGCGTTTTGTCTTGCTGTTTTACAGGTGTTTCGGTTTGTGCATTCATTGCCGGAAGTGCTACAAACATAGCCAGAGCAATTACTCCAATTAATCGTGCCATTGCTTTCATAACGTATATGTTTTAGATGATTACTGATATCCATTTATATAGTAACCGCATCAACCTTTCGTTACCCTACCGAATGAATAAAAAAACTTTTGAATTTGCATTTGTAAAGCAGAGGAGACATAATACCGTACGATGCTTTTAACATCATTAAATCCTTTAACTTTGTTGTATGAGCACAACAACATTGCACATCAAAAACATGGTTTGTAACCGCTGCATTAAAGTGGTTAATGATGAGTTTGAGAAATTGAATCTACCTATTATATCCATTGAATTAGGTGTTGTTGAAGTGGATGATGAATTATCAGGAATACAACTGCTTGAAGTTAAAGAGGTGTTGCAGGATAACGGGTTTGAGCTGATTGATGACAAAAAAGGACAGTTAGTAGATAGCATCAAAACACTAATTATTGAGCGAATTCATCACAATGAAAACGTTGGAGAGACTGTTAATAGTTCCAGTTATTTATCTAGTACTCTGGGATACGATTATTCGTATTTGAGTAAACTGTTCTCATCAGTTGAAGGCCAAACAATAGAACAATACATTATCCGGCAGAAGATTGAACGCGCGAAAGAGCTGATGGTGTACAATGAGTTGTCGTTAAAAGAAATAGCTTGGCAGCTTGGCTACAGCAGTGTGCAGCATTTATCCAATCAGTTTAAGAAAATTACCGGATTAACGCCGTCACATTTCAGGCAGTTGAAGGATAACAAGCGCAAGCCGCTGGATAAGGTATAGACCAAAATCATATAACTCTTTCCCAAAAAGCTGTAACACATCTGAACCTAATTAGTGCTTACTTTGTCTTGTAAACAGATGCACTGGTTGACCGGTGATATAATTTGAAAGCACTATGAATATCTTGGATTTCATTACCTCTTTTATCGGCGATTTCTTTGCCATCCTGAGTGAGATGTCGCCCTATTTACTGTTGGGCTTTTTCTTTGCAGGTTTATTGTATGCGTTTATTCCCAAACAAAGTATTCAAAAATATTTCAGTGGAAGTCCGATGCGTTCCTCGGCTTTGGCTGCATTTTTCGGTATTCCCTTGCCTTTGTGCTCATGTGGCGTGATACCAACCGGAACAGCCTTCTATAAAAACGGAGCTTCCAAGGGAGGAACAGTGTCTTTTTTGATATCGACCCCGCAAACAGGCGTGGATTCGATACTGGCAACCTTCTCATTGATGGGTTTGCCTTTTGCCATTATTCGGCCTTTGGCTGCGTTGGTAACCGGTATTACAGGCGGTTTGATCACCAGCGTGGTGACACAAAATGAGAAAGATGAGCGTGTCTTCAGGGAAGAGACAATCCGTAAAAAGTCAGGAGCAGAGAAAGTGAAAGATGTGTTTCGCTACGGTTTTGTTGAGTTCATCCAGGATATTTCAAAATGGCTGGTGATTGGTTTGGTATTGGCTGCTTTTATCTCCGCTTTGGTGCCCGATGATTTCTTTGAATTGCTAAATATGCCACCTGTAGTCCAGATGCTGATGATTCTGGTTGTCTCAATTCCTTTATACATTTGCGCGACCGGCTCTATTCCTCTGGCTGCTATCTTAATTTTAAAAGGTATTAGTCCGGGTGCAGCGTTTGTATTGTTAATGGCCGGACCGGCAACCAATGCGGCTACTATCACCATGCTGGGAAAGGTGATGGGTAAACGCAGCCTGTTTGCTTACCTTGGAACAATTATTGGTGGTGCATTGGCGTTTGGCTTGCTTATTGATTACGCATTGCCAGTGCAATGGTTTACGCAAATTGCCAATGAGCACCTGGGACATCAGCATAGCGAGCGATTGAGTTGGTGGGAAATTGCATCAGGCGTTGTTTTGCTGCTGCTTATCATCAATGGCTATTATCAAAAGTATAAGTACAAAAAGTCGCAAAAGAAGGAACAACCGGTTATCAATCAGCAAACGGCTGCTCAATTTACTTTCCGACCTGTTGCTACAAAAGTGATTCGGGTCGATGGCATGACCTGCAACCATTGTAAAGCCAACGTGGAAAGTAACCTGGAACAACTTGATTTTATTGATAGTGCAAAGGTGAATCTGGCCGAGAAGACGGTAACACTGGAGGGCAATAATATTGAGCTGGAGACCGTTAAAGAGACGATTAATTCATTGGGTTATACCCTTAAGCAATAGATTGAATGGAACCATTTAAGTTTAAAAAACTGGAAGTGCAAGATGAAAGAAGTTGGATAGTTCGTTTATTCGCCTCAGCTTTAATTCGTCAAATGCTGTTGTATTGTTTTGTTGGTGCTGTTATCGGATATATTTTATTCTTTTTTGGTCAGGATGGAAATACGACTGTGTATTGGAATGACAAAGCTGCCGAGAATGTATTCATCGGATTGGGTTTTGGTATTTTTCTGAGTACGAGCCCTTGTGCCCGGGGACGATGTTCGTAATCGACGTTCATAATTGCTTCTATACCCGTGGCTAACTTTACTTCTTTCTAAAATAACGGTCATCGCTTGACTTTTGGAAGTAGCGACTGTCAGCCTCACCAAAACCAGATGAATCCTTAACTTTATTAACCTTTTGCACTTTTTTTATCGTTTCCTGTGTTGTATCCGGATCATCACTCAGGTAAACCGCTTCCTCTGAGGTTGATTGAATCTCCAATACCCGGCCAAAAGCTTCAGGAAGGTTAAGCGATTCGGCACTCTTCCAAACGCCCTTGCCATACACTGCTACTTTTTCTCCTTGTTCAAGTATGCCTTCTTTGTAGCGTAAGGTTTTATTAAAACCCAGCATGTTTTCACTTTCATGACCTTTCTGCTTAAGGTAGCGTTCCAGGTTTTGAGAGGCATCGTTAAAAAGGCCCGATTTATACTTTCGGTCTTGTACAATATAGCTTTTAACGGTTGGACCCTGAATAGAGGCCCGATTTGCGCCATCACGAATAACAAAATCGCCCGATACTTCTTCTTCAATAAGTGTATGCCAGCTAGAACTCTTACCAGATGAACGCTCTTGTTCGACCAAAATATAATAGTGAGCACATTTTCGCCCCGATAAAGGAGCTGTTAATGGTGTGCCAAAACACTCTATAGTACCTACCACCCGGGCACTTTCTCCATCAATAAATTCGCTCAGACGTTTGCGTTCAGCTTTTTTTAATTTACGCTTAATAACAGCTTTATTATTAAAGAAAATGATAATTAATGCAAATATTGCAATACCAGCAATAACAAGAATAATGACGGTTGTTTCCATGGGTATAGTGATATAGGTATGGTTTTAAAATTGTTCATTTGTATTCAACTGCTCAAGCGCATATTCCGCCTGTTTTTTAATATTATCATCACCGTATTTAAGGACTTTTTGATAGTAGCTAATAGCTTGTTCTTTATTACCATTTTCCATATAGGCGTAGGCAATATTACTCAAAACGATATAATCTGTTGGATTAATTCTTTCTGCCTTTAGAAGTGGTTCTAATGCTTTATCATACTGCTTTGTCACTAAATAGCCGATGGAAAGGTTTGATAAGCTTTCTACATGGCTGGGGTAATACTGAAGTACTGTTTGGGCGATTTCTTGCATGTTTAGGAGCAGTTGGTCATCCATTGTTTCATACAATTGTGCCTGATAGTCTTGTAACGATGATAGAAACATTTTCTTACCACCTTCATAGGGCTCATTATTGGTCCAGGTCCATTGGTTTTTGTTGATGGCAGAATAACGCACGGTCACTATAATTTCGTCGGTGAAACTTCTCCAATCACCAATTTGGCCAAGCACATATATTTTTCCAAAACGCATATCCAGTCTGTTGGGATATAGTTCAATACCTTTATTTATACTCTCAAATGCCAGTTTTAGATTGGATTCTTCGTAGTTGATTTGACTGCCAATAAATCCGGCCACCTGGTTGGTGCTATCTTTTAATATCAGAACCTGTTCATCATCAGGTGGTGTACCCCCATTTAAGGTAATAATCTCGTTGCGGCTATTATTAAAATGATAGTTAAATAAACAGGTGTAAAGTTCAGCATCTTTAGGAGATTCTTGCTGCCACTGGTTCAAAAAGATTCTTAGACTGGCAGTATCTCCATTTTGAAAATATTCCTGGAATTGCTGAAGCTTATCTTGTGCCTTCAGAGATGGCACAAGTAGGCTTAAAAAAAGAAATATAAGAGATTTTTTCATATTAATTAAGGTCTACTTTATAGTTCATTAAGATACTATTTATATGTTAAAATTCTAATTGGCCTAACTCTATCTCTTCTTCATCTTTATCCAATCTAAAAATCAGCGTTTTTTTCTGTTCATGCTCTCTACCGTAATCAGTGAAAATGGTTGCTTTAAGTATGGTTGGGCCAGAAATTTTTTGAAGGTTATCAGTGTAATAATCAACCAATATTTTGTATGAACCTCCAATGGCTTTTTTAAGCATAAATTCTTCCGGACCATAACCTTCTGTAAAATCTTCCGACATGCGTCCTCCAATTTTAGTATCCGTATTCTTGTAATACGCTTTTTCACCAGTAGGATCGATAACCCATAAGTCAATATCTGTGTCGTTATGATTCCAATCAATTACAACTCTGATATCAACAGGTTTTTTAGTAAAATCAGAGGGCTTCAGCTTGTTAGTCGCCAATAATTCAGGATATTTATTAAGCAGTCGGGTTAATTCGATATAAGCGATTTGCTCGATACCATAAAAACGTTCATCCATGTCTTTCTCCAGTAATTCTCCATTGTATATTTTATGAAGTAACGCATAGCTTTTCTGAATTTCCCCAACCTGCTCATAAGCCAATGCTAAATCTCTGTATGATTGAGGTTCTTCAGGACGGAGCTTTAGAACTTGTTTGTAAATATATACAGCAAGCTTGTACTGCTCAAAATACTCAAGCTTATAAGCTAAAGCTCTCATCAACTCATGGTTATCCAGCTTCAATTCAGCCAGGTTACTGAGGATCATAATTGCTTTTTGAGCATTTCCTTCTTTATCAAAGAGGTCAGCAACATCCAGGTAAAAAGAAGGACTGTTGGAATAATTATCCCTTATTTGGAGGTATTTCTGGTAAGCCAATTCCAGATTTGGTTCATTGCGGAGCGTATCGATATAAGGACTATCAGGGTTCCATGATTTTAATTCTATTTTATCAGCAATCTTTTTATTTAATTCATTAATGGCTTCTGCATTATTTGCTATGCCTTTCTTTGTGGTGATAATGATTAGTCCATTTGAGGCCCGCGAGCCATACAGTTTAGAGGCACTCTCGGGCTTTAGAACCTCCAATGCATCTATATCTTCGGCATCCATCGAACCGATTGGATTGCCTGTGGTTATAACACCATCTACAATATACAGCGGTTGATTGACAGCGGTGTTATAGTTGACTGAAGGTGAAGCATTATTATCTTCTACAATTTGTACACCAGATGCTTGTCCCATCAATTGTTCTGAAACAACGGTTGCAATGGAGCCAGTCAACGATTGTTGACGTGTGGTTCCGTAAGCTACTACCACAACTTCATCCATCTGGCATGCATCCTCATTAAGTGATATGTTTACTTCGTTGTTGTCACCTACAACCTGGTTTTGAGCTTGGAAACCAACAAAAGAGAAGACCAGCTCGTCATCTTGATCGGCATTAAGCGCATAATCTCCATTGACGTCACTGATAGTGCCATTAGTGGTACCTTTAATATAAACAGAAACGCCTGGTAAGCCTAAACCATCGCTGCCAACGACTGTGCCTGTTATAATTCTTTTGTTCCTGTCTAATCCTCTTCGACTGGTTGGAGGTGCAACAGGTACCCTTGAAGATGGTGTTTCTGTTTGGGCCACTTGGTTAATTGGCGTGTTATTCGATGCTATAGTTGGATTTTCAATACTATCAGAGTCATTATTTTGAACAGTTTTTAGTCCTTTTTTAGTCCATTTCCCTAAATACCATTGATGAATTAATTGATAGTCTTCAAATAGCTCTTCTTTTCTATCTTTCAGTTCATCAAGCCTGGTAGCTTCGTGCTCTTTAATGTTTTTAATACGTGATTTGTATTCTTCTTTTAGTTCTTGCGGAGGTTCGATTCGATAACGAACGTAATCTTCAATACGGTCCAAAATTAACATTGAAGTATAATCACTGACCAGTTTGTATTGTTTACCCAGTTCTATGATTGACTCTTTGTTTTCGTCTTTGTCCTTGTTAAGATGCTGTAGTTTTTGTTTGGCCCACAATCGTTTTACAAGTATTGAATTGTGCCTGTAATTAAGAGGTACTGACACTTCTTTGGTCACCTTTCCACTATAACCCAAAAGTAGTGTAAGGTTTGTTGCTTCGGAAAATCGACCCGCGATAGAAAAGCTTGTACTAATATTGGTGTGTTTGGGATATACTTCACTTACAGCATTGTTTTCTTTTATTCCAAGAAATTGATATGTTTCTCTGTTTAAGAGTTCAAAGGCTTTATTGCTATCTAATCGATTAAGGTTGATGCATTGACCACCTGAAGAAGAGGCGATATTGTTTAGGTCTTCATAATTAGCTGAACTGACTGAGCAAATGGTATAAACAGGACTATTATTGATGGAAGCGAATTGACCTAAATTGGATATGCCATCACTAAATAAAAGGATTTCATCAGATTTTATTGTAAGCACACTGAATAAATCGTAACACGTTCCGCCGTCATAGGTAATTTTGTTTAGTACAGTTTTTAGTTGACTCCAATTACCATCTTTTACCTCGAAATTCAGATTACTTTGAATAGCATTGCTAAAGGAGATGAGTTGTATGTCAACATTCTGAAGATAATCAAGGTATTGGTCAAGTAATTGTAGCTCTTTATCCTTTTGACGCATTCTTTGGGAATAAGAAGCATCCCATAAGATGGTTATTTTCTTAGGTTTGGCTTTTATGCGTGAATTGGCCTCAAGAGGAATATTGACGTAGAAATAATCTTTATAGTTGAGTGTGTTAGTGCGACCTTCAGATACTGGTATTTTAATAACAATAGGAGCTGAAGGAGTCAGGTTTTTTTGAGAAAAAGCAGCTTCGTATGCCTTGTTGGTAGCTTTAAATTTCAGGCCTTTGTATTTCGATTTTGTTGCTTCAGGTATGCCATTAGACCCTTTAATATTATACCTGACAGAAAAGTGTTCCAGTTTTTGTTGAATACCAAGTGGTAATTCAAAAACTTGACTATTATTGTCGACAGGTAATTCTTGTTCATAGGTGAGCACAATACGTTTATTGGCTTTAGGCAGTATAGGATATACCCGGGCTTTATAATTATTCCCTTGTGTTTTTTCTAACAAAGCCGGATCGATATTTTGACGTACTGTATTCTCATATGCACGCCTGGCTAGTTCTTTTTCGACTACTACAGCTTTTCTTAACTTACCGTTTATCTCCATGGCAAATTCTGATACATCTTGTCCTTCACCAAGGGGAAATGCTAACTCACCCTCCAATGTTCGATCCAGCTCATTAAAGAATTGCATATCATATGTGACTGAAGCAAAATTACCAATGATATTCACTTCAATAGATAGACTACTTAGTTTTAGCTGACTAGAGTCTTTTAGTAAGACCTGGGGAACTTCCTGGGCAAATAGAGTGGTAGGAAGTATAATAGAAATGAGGATTAACTGGCGCTTTAGACGAGTCATTAACCAAAATGCAGTTAAATTTAAGGAAGAGTTCTGGTTTGATTGTTTCGTTTTTTTCATAGTGTAGCATTTAATGTATTACTACATGTATGATGCACGTACATTTAAGATTCCATAAGTTGATGTGAAAATTTTAAGTCTAATCTTAAAATATTACTCCTTCATCTTAATCAATACTACCCACTTTTGGCGTAGCGTCTCACTACGCCAAATATGGGCTAACATTATACATTAAACAAAAACGCACTAAACAACACCATGAATATGGCTGAAACCACATAGAGTGAGATAACCACGATGGTGAAAATACCCCAGAATTTAAAGAATGACTTATGGTTGCTTAAGGCAGTACTTAGCTCATCGCTGTTTTTGGTGAGAACGGCCACCTTTGTTTTTTGCGAAAACTTAAACAGGTACATGGTTGGGAAAAAGTAAAGAAGCCCAAGCAAAATGTATACGCCACTAAATATAAAGCCTATTCCGGCAGGGAAGGCACCCATGGCATGTCCGCCTGAAAAAATTGACATAAGAGAGCCTGCAAATAAACCCATAATGACAATGAAGCCAATAAAAATAAAGCCCATAATAGATAGGAATTTGGCCCATTTACTGGTTTCTAATAAATAACCAGCGGCACTTTCTGAAATCGTTAGTTGTTTTTCGGCTTGTTCTTCAATGCTTGTTGGGATGTTTTGTTCTTCCATTGTTTAATTTTTAAATATGTGTGAATGATATTAATTAGGTTATAATTCTATAAATGCCATATCTTATCGTATTGCACATCGTAATCTTCTACTTCTAGCACCTCAATGCCCACCGACTGCATAAAAAATTTCTTACCAATATAAATAAGGTCATCATTATTGCGGGTGGTGATGTACCAGCCTTTTTTTCTCCTTTCGGGGAAGCGGTTAAAGAATTTGGCGCGCTCAATTAACAGCCAGCGGATAAAAACTTCGTTTTCTTCCAAACCAAGCCCCAGGATAAAGATGGATTTGTTAAACAGGATATGCAGCCAGGTATAGTAACCAGACCAGTTGCGCTGGTGACTGTCGTTAAAAGCGATGGCCTCGTAATTGCCATGTATCATTTTGCGTGCACGTTCCACATTACCCATGTATTGCGACAAACCCAGCTTAATGCTGCGGTGGTATTTGAGCATGCCGTTAGGGTACCACACCCCAAAGCCATCGGCAGGATGATTCAGTTTGTCATCACTATAATAACAGTTCCAGGGATAATAATCGGTAAAGCTTTTGCTGTAGGCTTTGAAAAATTTTAGCCCAGCCGACTTGGGTATTAAATCGTCGAAATTGGTGGTGAGGATAGGGGCTTTAAGACCGCGAATACGGTCAATAATTAAGTTTTGCCTGCTATTGGGTTGCCAGGGAAGTAGCTTTTCTTTGACCTCCTTTTGAATATGAGAGCTAAAGTTCGACTTTCGGAAATTCTGAATCTCAATGGCATCGTAGAATTCAGTAAACGAAATGCCCGAGAATATCTCTTTTTGATGGAGGTCTTTGCTTGAATGTTGGTTCCATAAATCGAGCAATAGCTGTTCCCACGACAGGTTATCGTTTTTGTAATAGCGGTTAATGCCATTGCCCAATATAAACGATATATCGTGGCGGTTGCTTTCGATAATTTGTTGGACTGATTCGGGAGAATGGAGCTTATTCATTTATTGTTAGGGTGTAATACTGTTGTTTTATTGTTCGAATTAGTATAACGTTAAGCCAGACAAACGCACGTGTTTATTATGGAGCGTAAAAGGTGATAAACTTGTTAATTGGTTCATACCAGATTTGAAGTTTGCTTCCTGCTTCAAATTGGCTATGTTCAATTAAATTGCCTTTATAGCTTCTTATAAATTGTTTGTATTCATTTATACCTACATCAATGTTTTCTTCTTGAATTTGATCATATCCTAAATCCACTATATGCTTAAGTATCTCTTCATCCAGTGGACTCCACATTGCAACACTCCGTGCCTGACAATTATTCACAGCTAAGAAGCCAAAGAAAAAGTGATTGTCCCATTCCTGGAATAGTTCATTGTCACCTAACCAAAAATAGGGGTTAGAGCTATTGGCAATTTCAATAGTTTCTCCTTGTCGTAATAGTTTATACTCAAGAACAATGACGCCATATTCCTTTTCAATTATCCTGGTGGTCACCGTATCTAATCCAGTAGAATTATCAAAATCACCTATAGTATAAATAAGGGTGTCTAATTGATTGTATAAGTGGTTCTTGATAAAGGAGAATATACCAAGAGCCGTTTGTTTATCTTTATTAGAAAACTTTGTATAGTTGTTTTCTATGTTCTTAATCGTATTAGCAGCAAGCGTTTCTTTTTGACTTAAATTGTTTAGTTTAAAGCTTTCCGTAGGTTTGTACCAATCCTGATTATTAAAATAATTCTTTAAATCTTGTGATGAGAAAGTTCTTCCATGACGGGCAAATATTTCATTTCTGAAAAGTCTCATTTCAGTTAGTAATAACTTGTCAGAGTTCGCTTCCTGGCTTTGTATATTAAAGAATGAGATAACTAAAACAGCTATTATAAAAATGCCTCGCTTCATTTATTAGTTTGTATTGACTGATTTTACTTTTAATTTACTATGAATGTGTGGTTTTAGTGATTTAATATTAGGTCGTACGAAGGTGCTGATCGGTTGAATTATTTATTTGTAAATCTCATGTATTTCTTCACTTCATCAACGTTGTTTGTCGAAGTAAGCATTTCCAACAATGTGAATGCAACATCTAGACCTGTTGCCGGTCCTGTTGATGTGATTATATTTTTATCAATCACAAGGTGTTTATCCTGAACATTAACACCCAAATCAGCCAGATAAGCTCTACCATATATGTCTGTTAAATCATATGTGGTGGCCTTTCGGTTTTTTAACACACCTGATTTTGCAACTGGCGCTGCCGCCGCACAAACAGCTGCAATAATTTTGTTGTCTTTATCAAAGGCACGTATCATCTCTTGAAACCGCTCATCAAGTACATCTTCATAATAACCAGAGTTTTTGAAACCACCAGGAATTGCTAAGGCATCATAATCGTTGATATCGACTTTGTCAAACTCCAGCTCCGGGCGAACAATTAAATTCCATTTGCATTTAATTTCTGGCCTGAGTGCCGTAGAAACCATTTCAACAGGCTCCTTTCCCAGCTCCCGGCTCCATCCAATTACATCGGTAAATACACCGGCTTCATACTCTTCGAATCCTTGAGAAAGAAATAATAATACCTTTTTATTTTTCATGTTTATTGTTGGTTTTGCTTATTGCTCTTAACTATAATTAACGGGTTAGTAGCCTGGTTAAAAATGGCGTAACGTAATGCTGTTCGGGGTGTACTGCTTTTACAGACCTGTCAGGTTTTAATGACCTGACAAGTGTAAGTTGTATTACATTTCCCTTAGTAGGCATAGGTTGTTGCTAAAAGAATAGTCCAAAAAACCATGCAATAATCTGGTAGACTAAAACTATTAAGCCTATTATTATGCCAATAATCCATAACACAACTTTTGCTATAAATGAGATTATAAATGTTAAACCCGTAAAATTCAGCAGTAAGAAAATGCTGGTTATTAAGCTGGCATATATGAGATTGGTTAAGAAGCCCAGAGCAAAGCGCATGGGAGCATTGGGCTTATAACCAAATAAGTTTATAGACTTATCATCTGTTTTGCGAGTAAAAACCAATATAAAGAAAGAGGTTACTAAGGTCATTGCCCATGGATGAATATCGTGCAAAAAATTGGTTGGGTTATTTACAAAATCAAACCAATTAAAAACATAGTTGATATCTTTATAATACACATAGCTTAAAAGGCCAAAAATAAGGAAGGCCATTCGATAGGCTAAACTATTACCAAATCGATAGGCAGCTTCAATTTTATCTTCGACTTTAAACAAAGAGTTACTGACTTTATCAGCCTGGCGGGGATCATTTATGTCTTCACATTTCTTCAGTAGTTTTCTGGCCTTACGGTAGCTTTTTTTATGAATGGCTGATTGTGCATCAGAATATATTGTTTTTTGAAATTCCGTAATAGGGCTTTTGCCTTGAATAATCTCATAATTGCTACCATGAAACAATATTTGATAGATATGGCCATTAAAAGAATATTCGAGCACCCAGGTGTTAATTTTGATAATATTTAATTCCTGAAAAAGAATTTTTTCATAGCTATCTCTGTCATTTTTCGACCTTTCAATAACAGCTTCAATACATCCATCTAACAAAGTGCCTTGTGGAGCATCATTGGTCGACAATGAATTCTTTGTAGTGTTAAATAAATTAATGCGAGGCAAATTGTTCTTGTTGGAAATAAACTCAGGAAAGAGCTTACTTACAGTGGAGTCGACTAAATAGTTTTGATTTGTTTTTGATCGGAAGTTCTGTTTAATCTGAATGTACTCCATTAACTGTTTGGCTCCCAAACAAGTTGGGCATGTCTCACGTCCTTTACCACCACATGCCGAGCAGGTAATATAACCTTCGCCACTACATTTTCTGCAGCTAACCTTGCCTCTGCCACTGCAATTATAGCATGTGTCGTAGCCTCTGCCACCGCAACTGGTACAGGATTTTGTTTCTTTGTTGCGACCGGCTCCTCCACAATAGCTGCAATGTCCTCCAAGCGAATAACTGCCTGATTCACGGTCTGCTTTGTCTCTTCCCGTTCCACCACACTGATAGCAGTATTTATCTTCAGTAATAGTTCCACTGCCTCTGCAGCTATAACACTCTTTTTTGCCATCACCATTGCATGTAGTACATGTCGTTTGGCCTGTTCCGCCACAGTTGGAACATTTCCATGTTCCGGCACCACCACAGCTTTGGCATGCTATATATCCTTTGGCACCACATCTGGAGCAATCTTTAATAAATTGTGAGCCATTTTTTTCATAATTGTAATTGATATTAGTAAAGTTAGTCACCGACTTCAGAGCTTCGTCCCACACATTCACTTGCGAAATGTCGTAAATGGTTCGTTCGGGCAGGGAGCCTCCTGTATAAGGTGTTTCGTTATATCGTTTGTCTCTTTTCTCAAGCTGTGTTTCAACAGAAACGGTATAGCATGGCATTTTATTTACAGACCGAACCTTAATATTATCTCCTAGATTTTTAAAGGGATGATGAGGTATGTTATTGGCCCAATCATTTACCTTAGTTTTTAATCTTATGACAAATTCCTTATCCGATGATACATCTAATCGAGTATAGATGTCTGTACTCATTTTATTAGCAATATTAGATTCCATCGATAAATACTTTTTTAAATTTTACTATGATATAAATTAAATAGAAAGGAGCTAACACTATCCATAAAACAGTTAGAAAACGCACTCTGTTAGACAAAGTGCTGGATAAGGCAGAGGTAATGACTTTAGTTTTTTTATCCTTGTATTCTTCAAGTTGTGTCAACCGCTCTTTTTCTGTTACGAAGAACGTGACTGTTTTTTTAACTTCAGATATTTTAAAAGCTTTAAATACCTCCAAGGTAGTTGATAATCGTTGTGTTACATCTTGATGAATGGAGTCGTTTCCGGTTTTGATGTTACGTGGAGTAAAATAACTTTTTTCTTGTGCCGTGCCAGAACTGATAACTGCAAATAGCAAAAGAAACCAGGCTAATAGTTTTAGGTTCATAAATGTTCTTGCTTTAGGTTGTCAGACTATTGTCTGTAGTTTAGTTTGTTATGTAAATATTCTTCAATTTCATGTTTTAAAGAACCATAAGGTATTAATGCCATGATGGGGTTGCACTAATTCTGAAGCGTCTGGGGGAGAACACCTTCTATTTCCGATTAGTGCTTACTAAAATAGCTTTTTTGCTTTAGCTTCTGCCATTATGTTGATAGAAATACTTTTTTTATTGGTTAATACAACCAAAAAGTGGATAGACTATGCTGAGTGGTTAAAGCTAGTATGTGGGTAAGTTTATTCGTATAAGCCTATTGTAGCCGGTTTTTCATTACATGAATCTGATGGTGAATCGCCTGTTGTTTTCAAGCTTTTTTCTGGTTTCGTAAGTTGTTGAAAATCAGCTATGGGTGTGGGGTTGAAAAAACATGCTTATGTTTTGACAAAAACGTCAGCATGTTTTTGGTAAAACATCACTACGTTTTTACAAAATCATAGGCACGTTTTTAAGCTGCAGCAGAGAGAAGTGCCAGGTTTCTCTTCTTTTTTATAGTAAATGGCCGGCCCAAACAATAAGGATGCCTTTTGTCGCTGGCGTAATAGAAACAAAATATCTGGTGCCACATAGGTTATCACTTACAGGTTTATTATTAATCTCAATCCTTCGACTTAATATGCACATCGCGTTGCGGGAATGGAATTTCAATACCAGCTTCGTTCAAGGCATTGTACACCTGCTGAGTAATGGCACTGTGTATCTCCAGCCCGTTTCTTACCTTCGATATCCAGTAGAGCATGCGGAAATCCAGTGAACTATCGCCCATGTTGATAAACAAAACGGATGGCTCAGGAACTGTGAGGATATCATCATGCTTGGCAATTTGTTCTTCCAGAATGGTTTTTACCTGCTCAACATCAGAGCCGTAGGCTACGCCAACCAGCACTTCGTAGCGCCTGATTTGATCGGAGTGTGTCCAGTTGATGACTTCATTAGAAATCAACTGTCCGTTGGGCACTATCACTTCGGCACCATCAAAAGTGCGCACCACGCTTGAGCGGATACCAATGGATCGTACTCGCCCGCGCAATTCGCCTACTTCAATCACATCATCAATTTTAATGGGGCGTTCAAACAATAAGATAAGGCCGGAAACCAGGTTGTTAAAAATGTTTTGAAGGCCAAAACCAATACCCACACCAAAGGCTCCAATTAACACGGCAAAGTTCTCCATGGGAAAACCGGCAACCGAAAAGGCTAGTGATACACCAATGGTTATCAGCGCATATTTGGCTAATAGCGCAATGGTATGTGGCAGACCTTTGCTCAGTTTGGTATGACTGAATACATCTTCTTCCAGAATGACCTTAATGACATTGGATACAAAAACCGATAGAGATAAGATGATGATTAAAGTGATGATGCGACCGATGGAAAAACTCATTTCGCCAATTTTAAACTGGTAGGTGATGCTGTTGATGATGGCATTCACCACTGGTTCGTCAAAATTAATACTGGCTAATATGATGTAAATTACCAGTAACGGGGTGACGATGGTTATAAACTGTATTAACCGGTTTTTAATACTATCACCATAATGTTGAATCACCTTCAGGCGCTTTGTTTTTTCATAGTTGAATACAAGTTCGATTATACCAATAACGATGAGCATGGATACATATAGCAAGCAAATGCTAAATGCATTGATCAGAACCAGGTTGACAACCAGTTCGCCCAAAACAAAATAACCAAGTATGCCAAGCAGAATCACCAATGAGATAAGACCAACGGCCAATAGCATCAGCTTATTTAGGGCTGAACTTAGTACTTTGCTTTTAAAGTGAATAGTCTTTACAAAGGCCTTGATTTTAAACATGACAAATAGCTCAAGCAAGATGGCAATAAGTAAATAAAGCCTGTAAGCCATGTGGTTGGGAGGGAAGAGGTTGATGACTGATTGTACCAGAATGAGAGAAAACAGGATGACGATGCTAAAGAAAAGTTTTTTATCTATCAGGCGGTATAGCAATATGGTTAATGGGATGCATATAATGATGCGAATAGCATCTTTAAATAACAGCGGCTGATTGGGGAAAAGCAATGCTGAAAACCATATAACCAATACAAAAGCGGTGCTAAGGTAGGCGGTTAGTATGCGTTTAAACTGTTGCATGTAAAAGCCGTCCGATTCTAAATTACCTTTTCGGATGATGTTTTTGTGAGCCTGCCTGAAGATAAACATGCCGAACACCAGTATGATGATAAACAGAAAAGCATTGCCTTCTTTGTCTTTCAGGTAGTTACCCATCAGCTTAAGTTCGATCGACAGATTTTTTTTAAGTATAGTTATGGCAGAGGCATATTGTCTGGCATTAAATATCTGAGCAAAAGAAATGTTACTGCGGGCAAAAATATTGTGTCGTTCCTGATTGACCTTATTTTCAATACGCTCAAGTATGTTTGTGATGTCTACGGTTTTTGAAATATTCCTATTTTGTATAGCTAATAAAACACTGCGTTGTTGGTGCAGTTGTTTCAAAAGAGAATCGTTTTTAACTATAACTTGTTCGATATTCGCACTTACGATACTGTCTTGCTCATCGCTGGGTATAGACAAAGCAATATTCGACCATTCATTACCTATTGCCTGAGCTTTTAATGCCAGGTCTTCATTGTCTTCTAATTGCTCTGTAATATCATTTTTTATGGATTCCACTTGCTGAAGTCGTTGGTTCCATAACGAGCGTTTATTAACAAGGTGCCGTTTGTTAAACATGATGAGTTCAACACCTTTTTCGTGGTGTGTTAAACTATCAATAAGGTTAAGGGTCGTTGTATCGTTACTTATTATTTTTTTCAAATGCTCAGAGTTGAGCATGTTCCGTTGCAATTGGTTTAATTGCTTGATGGCTTCGGCGCTTCTTGCAGGTATCTCAATAACATCAACTATGGTCTTAACAGCAGTGCTGTCTGTTGTTTCCTGACATTGTGCATTAAAAAGATGAATGTAACTGCAAAATAAGAGGATAAGAGCAAGTTTGTTGATCATCGTTTGGTTTGGTTTTAGTTCTAAGCCTAAAAATAGTAGAAGATCTGCAATTTTTGAACTAATAACCTGAGTTCGATTAAAATTAAACCGCTCAGATTTTATTAAATAACTGATATACAATGTATTTTTTTGAAGCATAGTGAACTATGATGATAAAATTTAAAGAAGTAGATTAGTTGTTTAATAAAAAGTTTGATTTACCGCTTGTAAACAACTGTTTTCTACGTCACATTTGCTAGAAATAGCCCGCTGTTCCTTCGCAATTGTTCCTTGAAACCAATTATTTACAAACGGTCTGAGCAATTAATTTTATGTCGAACTCAGGTTAGTAGATGCGATTAAATTGTTTTCGAATCATTAACCATTCTTTTTCGTTGAGTATTTCCAAAAGCTCAAAGAAAGTAGTTTTGAAATTGGAGTTATAGTCTTTTCGGATAGCAATGGCCTGTTGCATTTTGGCTTTCAATACTTGTTCATCAATTGTATAATTTAACCAGTAATGGGTTAAATCCTCTTGTAGCTCGTCATAATCATCCAGATATTGATTGGTAATTGTTTCAAAATGATTCACAATCTCCAACGTTTTGGGGTTGATTCCTTTATTGGCAATCAATCGCTCCACTCTGGAACTAAACCGGGCAATTGATTTATTTAGTTTATGGCGGGTTTTGTGTTTTTGTTTCAGGTATTTTTCGAGGTTTTTACTGGCTTTCACCATGGCTTCATCCCATTGTTGCTCGCTAAAGTGTTGTATAATTATTTGCCTTCTGACAATGCTCAAACTGTCGAGTCGTTCAAAGCCCGATATAGTCTGGCTATAGAATTCATCAAAGTGTTCGGATTCAATGTCTTTCTCCTGCCTTTGTTGATGAAAGGTTTTGATACGTTTCTTTTGAGCTTTGTAAAATAGCTTTGTGTCGGCCTGATGTTCGTGCAGGGTTGTTACTACAATAGTTTTGGCTTCTTTATCGAAGTTTTTTTTACTGTATTTTTCAATCGATGGAATCAGGTATTCATCAGCACCGCCGCCGAAGAGAAGTTTTATTAATAATGCGATTAGCATAATGTTAAAATCTATTGATTAATAAAAAACAATAAGTTACAACTAAAACATTTAAACAGCCAATGTTCGTTTCAACTTAACGGATAGAAGTTATATAATACCTTTTTTGATGAGCGTTGTTGATTATTAATTAAATAGCTTGATTTTAAATTATAATTGCCATAGGTCATCAGTTTGATTTATCAGCTTGATACCTGTACTAACAAACATTTCTTTTATATCGATGTTTGTAAAGGTAAGGACCATCATATACTGATAACGCTATGAAAATATTTAGTTATAATATCAAAAATTTCAGGCAGATTGAATACATGAAATTGTTACCGGAAGAGGTGAAGCAGGAAATTGAAGTTGTATCCAAGGTACTGCCCTTTAAGGCTAATAATTATGTAGTTGATTACCTGATTGACTGGAAGAATTACGAAACCGATCCATGTTATATTCTTACTTTTCCTAATAAGCATATGCTTCGAGAGGCTGATTATGAAAAAGTTAAATGGGCTGTTGAAAAAGGCCTGCCACCACATGAAGTAACTAAAATAGCCAATGAGATTCGTTTGAGTTTGAATCCTCATCCAGCACAGCAACAGTCTAATATACCAACATTGAATGGGGAACCGTTGCCCGGGGTGCAGCATAAGTATCGCGATATTGCTTTATTCTTCCCAACACAGGGGCAAACCTGCCATGCCAACTGTACTTTTTGTTTTCGCTGGCCACAATTTGTGAAGGATCTGGATTTGCAGTTTTCGATGAAGGAGATTGACCAGGTATGTGAATACTTCAGGCAACACGAGCATTTGCACGAACTATTGTTTACCGGTGGCGACCCCATGATTATGAGCCCGCGAACGATTAGTAAATACATCGAAACCATCTTTAAGGCAGATTTGAAGAATTTGAAAACCATACGTTTTGGAACCAAATCATTAACATGGTGGCCGTTTGTTTTCTTGCCTCAATACAACGAGGAGGCACAGGAGATGCTGGATTTGTTTAAGCGCATTACTGATAAAGGTATTCACTTGTCCATTATGGCGCATTTTAATCATTACCAGGAAATGTCGAACAGTGCCGTTGCAGAGGCCATTGCCAATATAAGGGCAACAGGTGCTGAAATCCGAACACAATCACCATTACTTAATCACATTAATGCATCTGCCGAAGTGTGGGCCACTATGTGGGATCAGCAGGTGAATATGGGCATGATCCCTTACTACATGTTTATAGAAAGAGAGACAGGGCCTTATGCCTATTTTCAAGTGCCGTTGGCGAAAGCCTATGAGATTTATACCGACGCTATTAGAGTAACATCGAGCCTGGCAAAAACAGTGACGGCTCCATCCATGTCGGCAGCCAAAGGCAAGGCGCAGGTTATGGGCATTATCGAAAACCCGCTAAACGGCGAGAAATATTTTCAGATTCAATACATCCGCCACAGGGATTATCAGCAGACCTATAAACCGTTTTTAATGCACTACGATGACAAAGCGACCTGGATTGATCAGCTTAAACCGGTGGAGATGCAAATTCATCATTCTGATTTATAGTCCATAGTTTGATAAAGAAGAGAGGGAAGAAGTCCGTTAATAGACTTCTTCCTGGTATTGTTTATTGGCTTTTAATTGTTCCAGGTAGGCTAATGATTGTGTATCATCAATTGCCTTTTGTTTACTTAAAATGTCAATTAAACTTTGCCGAACAGAAACGGCCAGTTTGTCTTTGCTACCACAAACGTAAATAATAGCACCTTGCTCAAGCCAGCTAATAATATCTTTGGCTTGCTGTTCAATCACATGATTGACATATACTTTGTTCTTTTGGTCTCTCGAAAAAGCGGTACTCAATTTGTTAAGCACACCACTTTGCTGATAGCTTTGTAATTCCTCTTCATAAAGGAAATCGGTTTGACGATGACGCTCACCAAATATCAACCAGTTTTTTCCCTTGGCTTTTTTGGCTGCTCTTTCTTGCAGAAAACCACGGAAAGGAGCAATGCCGGTTCCAGCGCTAATCATAATTACAGGCTTATCATCTTCATCCGGCAATCTGAATTTATTAATCGTTTCAAGGGTGACTGGCACCATATCGCCAACATCGAGGCGGTTCCAAAGAAAAGACGAACAAACACCATTGCGCATTCGCTGTTTGTTTTTGTTCTCAATAATCTTAACCGTTATATCGGCCTGTTCGCCCACATGTTCCCTGCTGGAAGCAATGGAATAGAGGCGTTGACCAAGTTTACGCAGGATACTTAGAAACTGTTCAACATTAAGCTCTCCCGGAAAGTCACTCACTAAATCAATTATGTCGTGTTCTTCAGTATATGCTTCCAGTTTCTTATTGTCTTCAATTAGTTTGTTAAGCTCCATATTATCAACTATGGCAGCATAATTACGAACAACTAAAGGCGTTATTAATGTCAGCTCATAATCGTGGATTAAAACATCCTTCAGTAAGCGTGTTCTTTCTTTATCTTTTACCGGATAGGCTTTGTCAAAGTTGAGTGTTTTTAATAGCTCATCTACCAAACTACGCGAATTTGTTCCATAAACACCAATGGCATCTCCCGGCAGATAATTAATGCCTGAATTTTTGAGCGACAGGCTAACATGCAACACTTTCTTACTACTATCCTCAGCCGTTAGCATCTCTTTATGTAATAATTCAGCTTTATAAGCAGAATTGGAATGGTCATCGAGTTTCAAATCAAAAACAAATCCTTCTTTCACCGTTTTATTAGCCACAGTCAGGTGCTTTTCAAATGCTTTAATGACATCTAATACCCAGTTTTTTGCTGTCTCTTCAAAATCAATGTCACATTTGACTAGTGGTAACTGGCGTTTGCCTCCAAGCGTTTCAAAACGTCGATCAATATCCTCACCAGTCTGGCAGAAATAACGATAACTGCTATCGCCAAGCCCAAGCACGGCATAATTGGCTGTAATATGCAAGTTTGTGTGCTTGTGAATGTATTCATGGAAATCTTCGGCTTGCACAGGCGGTTCACCTTCGCCATGTGTGCTGACGATTACAAGCAGGTTTTCTATTTGAGATAGTTCTGTAAAATCCATGTCTTGCATATCTCTTAATATGGAGGTGTATCCAAGACTCTGAGCATACTCATGTGCCAATGTGGCTACGGCTTTTGAGTTACCCGTGCGACTACCGTAAAGAATGTATAAACTGTTTTCAAATGTATCCATTGCAGATGTGGTTTAATCATTCAAGGAACTACATCCGAAAAAGTTCAGTCAAATAGTATTTTGTAGTTGAGAAGATGAAAAATCACTATTTATAAATGTTGTTTCACGCAAAGTAACGCCAGGCACGCAAAGATGAAAAGTGTGCTTCTTCAAAACTTTGCGGCCATTGCATTTTTTATTCATTGTGTGCTTAGCAAGAACTTATTTTTATGGCAATGGCATTCCCTCTATCCAGGGGCCATCGTTTTCTAACAGTAATTGCATTATTTGTTTAAACTCTACTTCTGTTATTTGTTGAATGTCAGTTTTAATAGTCGTTATTTCTTTCTGCGCAATAGCCAGATTCTGGCGTTGAGTAGCAGTTGGGCCATAAGTGTTATTCGCAATGTTAAAAGCAGCAACCTGCAAGCGACTGTTGACAGTTGGTTTTGTTTTTTCACCTACCAGGTTCTTGTTTCTATCACCATTAAGTGCCTCATCGATGTCAAAAAGTTGCTGTTTTAACTCGTGTAAACGTGTTTCCAGCTCACCGGGTTCCAGCTTCGAATGTTGTGCCGATTGTCGCAAGGCTTCCAATTGTTTAAAGGCTGTTTTAAGGGTTTTGTTAATGGCTGAAAGCTCCTGCTGGCTTGCCTGTAGCTCTTTTATGTATTCATTAATTGCCGTCTCAGGCTGTGCTTCCAGATGTCCTTTATTCAATGCTTGAACACTGACATTCACTGGCGCTGATAAATCCCTGACAGAACCATTCGACTCAAGGGATAAGCTGGCTGTGTAATCGCCCGATGGAACGAGGTAACCACTGGTATTGCCACTTGCTTGTCCGGGTTTAATAGTTGCCGGAGAAGCGTAGCGTAAATCCCAGGCTAACCTATGAAATCCTTTGCCTGTGGGAGCTCTCAGACGGCGAATAAAACGGCCATTTTCGTCGCTAATGCTGAGCCAGAGTTTGGTGGTGTCTTCACGCGCTTCAGCTGCCAGGTGCTCCCAGCCTGGAAATGATACTGTATCACCTTCTTTAAGAGTTTTCTGCTCTGCTTTTTGTCGCTGTTGACTCATTAAGGGGTAATCTTCTTTGAGGTAATATGTAAAAACGGCTCCAAATTCAGGATTGGGAGCTGTGTAGAAACCTGCTCCCTGGGAGCCTTTACCTTGCATGGTCATGTCAGGACGAGGAATGTACTTTAAAGCAGTTCGGGTGGGGAAGAGGGTGGCTTCTTCATTCAGCTGTTCTTCTGTCACATGGCGTAAGGCTGTGTAATCATCCAATACATAAAAGCCGCGACCAAAGGAAGCTCCCACTAAATCATTCTCTCTTCGCTGAATAGCAATATCACGGAAGGAGATGGTTGGCACATTACCTTTTAGCTGTACCCAATTTTCACCACCATCGATGGTAAAATACAGTCCGAATTCTGTTCCAAGGAAGCACAGTGCTGGTTTGACATGGTCTTGTACAAAACGCCAGACAAGTGTCTGTTCAGGCAGGTTACCAGTCATTGATTTCCACGATTTTCCCTTGTCAGTACTTTTATACAAATAGGGTTTGAAATCGCCATACTTATGGTTGTCAAGTGCTACATACACCGTATTAACATCAAATAAATCGGCTTTAATATCATTGACAAAAGCAGTGGCCGGCACTCCCGGCAGTTTGTTTATGAGTATGGTTCGCCAGTTGTCTCCACCATCTTCGGTGATGCTAATCTGACCATCGTCTGTTCCAGCATAAATCAAGCCTTCCTGCAAAGGCGATTCAGCCAGTGATGTGATGGTGTTATAAGTTGACATGGCATATAAATCCCAGGCATTGTCCCAGCTTTGTGTATTACCCATAATAGACAGGCTCAGTCGTTCTTCGTTTTTAGTCAAATCACCTGAAATGGGTGTCCAGCTGTCGCCCCGGTCGTCGGAACGCCAAACACGCTGTGAAGCAAAATACAGTCGGCTTGGTTGGTGTGGGCTAACCAATATAGGAGCATCCCAGTTGTAACGTTCAAATGGTTCACCTTCTAACGGTTGAGGTTGGATATGTACAATTTCGCCTGTCGTTTTATCGACTCGCACCAGGTTACCTTCTTGCCATTCGCAATAGACAATATTGGGGTTGCCTGGTTCAGTAGCAGGCTGGTGTCCATCGGCAAAAAGGGTGATGTACCAATCGGCATTGGTGATACCATTGGCTTTATCGGTGCGCGATGGTCCGCCTTGTGTATTGTTATCCTGTGTGCCACCATAAATATTGTAGAATGGCTCAGCATCATCAACCGCCACTTTATAAAACTGTGTGATTGGCAGGTTAGAAACATAGCGCCAGTTTTTCGTATTGTCAAAGCTTTCGTATAATCCGCCATCGGTACCTACCAGCAAGTAGTTGGGGTCATTCTTTTTGAAAGCAATAGCATGGTTGTCAGAGTGCTTGTGCTGTTCCGCCATGGGCTTAAAGGTTTGGCCTCCATCACTTGAAACCTGCATGCGCACATCAACCAGGTAAAGCTTATCGAACTGATGTGGACAGGCATATAATTCCTGGTAATAATGTGGACCTGTGGCTCCCGATACGGCATCCGACATTTTAACCCATGATGCGCCTCTGTTGCTGGAGCGATAAACACCACCCTTACGATGGTTCAATTCAATAGCGGCATAAATAATGTCTGGCTGTTGTGGCGATATGGCCAAGCCAATTTTTGCCATGTTACCATCGGGCAGCCCTTTCGATAGTTTTTGCCAAGTTTCGCCACCATCATCAGAACGATAAATGGCTGTGCCGGGGCCACCTCCCAGATAAGCTGCCACATTACGGTGCCGCTGCCACGTTGCCGCATAAAGTCGGTTAGGATTTCGTGGGTCAATCAGTATGTCTGTTGCGCCAAGCCATTCGGTGTCACCAAGTGTCTGTTGCCAGGTTTGACCACCATCACTTGATTTGTAGATGCCACGTTCGCCGCCTTTGTTCCATAACGGGCCTTGCACTGCTACCCAAATAATATCTGAATTATCAGGGTGAACAATGATTTTGGATATGTGCTGTGATGTTTTTAACCCCATGTTGGTCCAGGAAGCACCATCATCTTCACTTTTGTAAATACCATCGCCAAAACCAACATGGCGACCACCAACATTCTCACCGGTTCCCAACCATATTACATGGTGGTTATTGGGGTCGAGGGTGATACATCCGGTTGAATAGACCTTATGATTGTCGAAGATAGGTTGCCAGGTTGTACCTGCATTCACGGTTTTCCAAACGCCACCCGAGCCAACAGCTATATACCAGGTATTCTCTTGTTCGGGATGAATGGCAATATCTGCAATACGTCCCGACATCAGCGCCGGACCAATACTGCGCAATTTCAAGCCTGTAAACGTGGTGTCGTTTAGTAATGATTGTGCTGTTAAGGCAAATGAGAAAGTTAACAGCAATAAAGAAAGGACGAGTCCTTTTTCTTTCGTTCTTTTCATGCTTATGTATTGAAGGTGAGTGATAAAGTAGAGTAAATATACTAAGAATTGTTGGAATGTTTAATTGCTGAAAAGTATTGAAAGAATGATTTGGTAAGTGTTTGCATAAAAAAACGCCCCACTTCAAAAAAAATATGAAGCAGGGCGCTTAACACTATATATACACAAACTTTACGGTAAATCTAAATCTACATTGTTACGATAATCGCCTAATAAATGCTCCGAAAAATGATACCAAATCATCTTTTCGAAATAAGGTGAATATTGTGAAAAACCATGTCGTACATTCGGGATAATCATAAAATCGAAACGCTTCCGTGCATCCATTAAGGCCTTTACAACACGCATGGTATTAGCCGGATGTACATTGTTGTCAATTTCGCCGTGTACCAGCATTAGATGACCTTTCAGGTTCCTTGCAATCGTTGGATTGGTTGGTATTTTACTCTTGAACGTTATCTCGTATTCATCGTCAGGGCTATCAACTTTTGTTGAGTCTTTCACTTCTTCTTGCTTCTTAATCTTTTTCTTCACCTCTTTAACGCCGTGATGCGTTTCGCCCCACCATTTATTATAGATGTTGTTATCGTGGTTTCCAGCCGATGAAACAGCGGCTTTGTAAAAATCAGGGTAAGCAAACATGGCAGCTGTTGACATAAAGCCTCCGCCACTATGGCCGAAAATACCAACCTTATTAATGTCGATGTAATCGTAACGGTTGGCCAGTTGCTGCAGTGCAAACATATCGTCTTTTAAAGCATAATCGCGCAGGTTATCGTAACCATAGGTGTGATAATATTTATGACGTTTAGGACTACCGCCGCGGTGACCAACAGAAACCACTACAAATCCTAATTGAGCCAGCGCTGTATTATAGCGCGCAGTAACCGTGAAGTCGCGTACCACAGCCTCTGTTTGGGGACCTGGGTAAACGTATGAAATAACTGGGTATTTTCTGGTTGAATCAAAATCGAAAGGTTTCCAGATTACACCGTGCAAGTCCGTAACACCATCATCGGCTTTCACTACAAACTTCTCAGGGAAGCTCCAGCCCAATTCTTTTACGCGTGATAGGTCCATCGTCTCCAGTTCCATAATAATGGCACCATTTTTATCGCGCACCACAGCTTTAGGCGCCAGGTCAACACGTGAGTAGTTATTCACAAAATAGTTGGCATGTTTGTCGGTTTTAGGCATGCTAAAATGGTGGTTTGCTTCTTCTGGGGTGATAGTGCGTGTGTTGCTGCCATCGAAACTGGTACGGTAGTATATGTCGTAGTACGGGTCATAACCTTTCTCCTTGCCATAGGCCGGGTAATAAAGCGTATTAGAAGCTGTATCAATTCTGGCCACTTGCCCTACTACATAATTGCCTTTCGTAATCTGGTTTTTCAGGTTGCCATCGGCATCGTAGCGGTAAAGTTGTCCCCAGCCAGTTCGTTCCGACCACCAGATAAACTCTTGTCCTTCGTTAATAACATGAAGCTGGTTCATCTGATCGTTAAAGTAAGGTTTAGACTTTTCGCTAAACAAAGGTTTTACATCGCCTGTAGATGTGTTTACTTTCACCAATTCCAGCTCGTCACAGGTACGTTTTTTACGTATAACGAATAAGTTATCCGATGTTTTGGACGGACGGTAAGTACGGATGCTTTGGTCTTTCCATTTGCTCAAATCTGGTTTAGTCCAGTTCTCTGATGCTATATCATAAATCTCCAAATGTGGAATGCCAATGTGTTCATCGCCCGGCATGGCGTATTTATACGTTTCTACCGTTGGCCGCGGATTGGCTACAGAGTTGACAACCGCCATCTCCTTAACTTTACGCATGTCATAACGAACGGTGTAGAATTTTTTCTCATCCTTAAACCAGTAGACCCAGGCTTTTAAACGCTTATCGCTTGTCGTGTCGCCCCCTTTGCTTTGATAACTGAACCAGCGTGTACCATCAGTTGTTAGTTGTGTTTCAGTGCTATCTGTATCATCGGCACGCATCATATACAAGTTGTGCTGGCGCGCAAAAACAATGTATGTACTATCCGGTGAATAACTCTTCCATTTGTGTTTGGTTTCCTTTTTAACCGTATCGATTTTACTCACCCATTTGGTGCGCATGTTGTAATTAAATTTCAAATCGTCCATCTCAAAGGTGAAGCTTGATTGGCTGTTTTTTTCAAACTCAATCTTTTTGATTGGCAGGTCGTTGACATTGTATGGTTTGTGAGTGATGGCAGTTACTTTCGAGGCCAGATCATTGTTGTCGAACAAAGGCTTTTTCATGCGCTTATCCGGGTCGACAAACCAAAAGAAATTGCCATCAGATGTTTTGTAACTGTACCAGAATAGGTGGCTGTTTTCAATCCAGTTGGGGTTAACGCGGCTCGAACCAATGTATTTTTTAACATTGTCTTTGGTAAACTTGTTAGCCAGCTCAAAATTGGCCGTTTGTGCAGATGTAGAAAGTGATGCTAACAGAAAAACAGACATTAGCAACAGAAAGTGTTTCTTCATAAGATTTTGATTAATGTATGAACGACGAAAGTACATATTCTTTAGATATTCTTTTATGATATTTCTTTCGTTTCCTTTTGAATCTATTGTTTTATAATGATGAAATTGTTTGGAGCATTTAAGGATGGTGTTCGAATGTGAACATTGATTTGCACTAAAACGAACGTAGAAACAGAATGTTCAAAATACTCTTTAAGTATAATTTGCTGAAAATTATATTTATAACAATTTAGGTATGCTTGTTGCTTAAATAGGCGCAATCCAAATATCTAAATCTCAATAATATGAAACTAACCAAACAGTCTATTATTATTTTTCTTGTTTCTCTGGCATTAATATCGATGGAAATTATCTGGTCCAGGGTTTTTTCCGCCGAGTATTTTTACACCTTTGCTTTTCTGGTCTTAAGTATCAGTATTCTGGGGCTCGGCCTTGGGGCATTGACAGTGCGCCTGAGCAAGCGCTTAGCTGCTAAAGAAAGTTATGGTTGTTTGTTAAGTTTAACGGGGTTATTAATGCTGGCAGGGCCGCCTGCAGTCTTGTATCTTCAACTAGATTTCTCACAGTTGCTTAGTAGTTATTGGATGTTGCTTAAGTTATTAGCCACTATTTTAATACTGGGAAGCTCATTCTTCACAGGAGGTATGGTGCTCAGTGGTATTTTCAGAAAATCACATCAATCAATGCCGCAACTTTACATGGCCGATTTAGTGGGAGCTGCCTTAGGGGTTGTTTTTGCCGTGCTGTTAATGAACACAATTGGAACGGGTAAAGCGGCTTTACTGGTAGTCATTCCTGTTTTGATAGCGTCTTTAATTTCTTTCAATACTTGGTTCAAAGCGATTCCCCTTTTGTTGTTACTATCAGCGTTTGTTGTGCTGCCAAAGAGTTCAAGCATTCTAAAAAGTGCTAAAGAGGACAGGGCTGAGGTGATTTATTCACATTGGGATGCGATGGCTCGTTTAAAGGTTTACAAGTATAGCGACGATTACTGGGGCTTAAATATTGATAACGCTGCCAATTCGCCAGTCATTGGTTTTGATGGTAATTTTAACCGTCCCGATTCCTTGAAAATTCCTTTTGCAATACCTGCAGCAGGTTTAACCAAACGCTTTGATAACTGTCGCTTTTTATCCTTAGGTGCCGGAGGCGGTGGTGATGTTTTGATGGCTTTGCAAGATGGTGCGGCTGAAGTGCATGCTGTTGAAGTCAATCCGTATATTAATAAAATGATGACGGAAGGTTTCTTGCGTGAGTTTTCGGGCGATTTATACAACGATGAGCGTGTTAAAGTTGTGAGTGAAGATGCACGGGCATATGTTCGACGCTATGATAATTACTTTGATGTCATTTACTCGTTGAGTTCAAATAGTTTTGCGGCTCTGGCTTCTGGTTCATTTGCGCTGGCAGAGAATTACCTGTTTACTACCGAAGCTTTTCGCGATTATTATAAGGCTTTGTCAGAAGATGGTTTTCTATTGATGGAGCATCAGTTTTATGTATCGCGAATGGTTTCTGAAATATTAGATGCACTAGAAGATGAGGGCATTGAAAACCCCAGAGCCCATTTAGCTGTTTACCATCTTCCAACAATGCGTCGTCATTTGATATTGTTGGGTAAACAGCCACTTGATGAGGCAACTATTCAAAGTGCAATTCATGAAACCAATCAGGAGAATTATGCCTTTTTCAGACAATTATATCCGGCAGTTGACTCTGTCAAAGACAATCGTATTAATCAAATCATCGAAAAGGGTTGGAAGAATGTTCAGTCCACAGCTTCTACTAATTTGTCACCATGTACTGATAATCGCCCATTTACAGGTCAGTTGGGAATGATGAAGAACTTCTCTTTTGACCGCGTAAAAAAGCGATTAGTGCCATACGAATTCCAGGGTTTTCCCCTTTCCATTGTTATTGTTCTGGTCATCCTGGCCATCGTAAGCTTAGTGGTGCTGCCTCTTAATCTTCTACCGTATTTTAAAAAAGGTAATAAGTTTAAAGCGGCCGGTTGGCTTTATTTCTTCACTATTGGTGTTGCTTTTATGGCTGTTGAAGTCATATTAATACAGCAATTCACTCTGTTTATAGGCTCTTCGTCCTACACTTTTATGACATTATTGTTTGTGCTATTGGCAAGTTCTGGGATGGGTAGTTTCTTCAGTACACGTTTTAAAAACTACGTGCCTTTTGTGGTTATTGCCGTTTGGTTGTTATTTAATATTTTGTTCTATTCGCAGGTAGTTACACTTTTGGGCGGATTGGGCTTGTTCTGGCGTATTGTCATTACGTGTCTGTTAGTGGCACCATTAGGCTTTTTTATGGGCATGCCTTTCGTGAAAGGAAGCGCGAAAGCAGGCGAATTAGTCGATTGGGGGTTTGCCATTAATGGTGCAGCATCAGTTATTGGTAGTACTTTGGTGTTGATTCCCGTGTTTGTTTATGGTTTTAATTATGGCTTGATAATGGCTGGTATATTCTATTTGCTGGCATGGTGGTTATTGGGCAGGCATTTTATTTTTAATTCTAAGTAAATAAGCTTTTCTTTAAGTAAAGAATAACTTCCTGAGCTATGAATCACAGAACATTAACTGCCAAGGATATTAAAGAATTACGATACCAATGTAGAATGGGATATATTATTCCATTCTTCATCTTATTAATCGGTTCGGCAATTGTTATAACCCTCTTTGAATTGCATTTAAATCAAGGTGCGGGTTTCAATTATGGCATTAATACTATAATCGTTTCTGCACTTGCTTTATTGGCTGTAATGATTAGTTATCTGATGAATAGCAAGTATTATTACGATATCCGGAATAATTATAAAAAAGCACAGGTTAAAGTGCTTGAACGGAAGGTGAAGAAAAAAGATTTTGAAGCAGGAAGTGGCAATGTGACCACAATGCCACATAATCGAACGATGAATGAATTTATTCGCTACGATTTTATAATTGATAATACCATCTATCGCGTTGATGAACGCTTATATAATGCTTGCAATAATGGCGATAAGGTATTATTTTACTATGCACCCAAAAGCAAGTATTTGCTAGGTATGGCAAAAGCTTAATCAACAACTAACAGCACCGTTTATGAAACTACCCATTTACCAAATAGACGCTTTTACAGAAGAGATTTACGGTGGAAACCCGGCATGTGTGGTACCTCTGCAGGATTGGTTACCTGATGAAGTACTTCTAAAAATTGCGAAAGAAAATGCAGTGGCTGAAACGGCTTTTTTCGTCAAAGGGAAAGACAAAGTTTATTTGCGTTGGTTTACACCCGATTTGGAGATGGATTTATGTGGTCATGCTACTTTGGCTGCGGCTTATGTGTTAAAGGTTCACCTGGACTATGAATCAGATGTGATGGTTTTTGACACATTGAGTGGTGAGTTAAAGGTGGAATGTCATGCTGATATCTTAACCCTCGATTTTCCAGCTCGCGAACCAGTAAGAGCAGACTTACCGAAAATTATCAAAGAAGCCATTAGCATTCAGCCCGATGCCGTTTTAATGGCGCGTGATTATGTGTTGGTGTATCCTTCAGAGAGTATGGTGGCCAATTTGCAAATTGACCGTAATATTTTTGATAAAATTGATCTGGGTACGGGGGGGGTGATTGCCACAGCCAAAGGAGAACAGAGCGATTTTGTATCGCGTTTTTTTACTCCTCAAGCCACTATTTTAGAAGACCCGGTAACCGGTTCGGCCCATTGTTCTTTAATTCCATATTGGAGCAAGCAACTTAATAAAAGTGATATGACGGCTCTTCAATTATCTGAACGCCGGGGAACTCTATATTGCCAGGATAAAAATGACCGGGTTTTAATAAGTGGCAAAGCCCGCACATTTATGGTTGGGCATATTTGGGTAGATTAATCCAGGCGTTCGATGTTGGTATGTATAAATAAACCATTTAGCTTTTAACAATTTGTCAGTTTTTCGACTCAACAATTCTTCGTTTTTTAAAAGTTGTCTTCTGTCGGTAATTATCTCGATAAGTAGTTTGAATCCTCATTCACAATAAGTACTTTAGTTTTTGTCCTGTTTAATGACTTGGTTTCCAGCATATGATTAAGTAAATTTATGCAACTTACCCAGTTATTTATGAACAAAGTCCGATTTATATGTCTTTTCATCCTCTATGCAAGCTTTTGCTTTGCACAGGATTCGCCTATGCGTTTTCAGAGCATCACCATAAATGACGGGCTTTCGTTAAGCTCGGTATATTGTATTAAAAAAGACAGCAAAGGCTTTATGTGGTTTGGTACCGAGGATGGTTTGAACCGTTTTGATGGTTATCATTTTACCATTTTTCGCACCGATGTAAACAACCCCAACAGTATATGTTACAAGTGGATTGAACACATCGAAGAAGATGCTAACAAACAATTGTGGTTTGGCTCGCGCAATGGCTTATCGCATTTTAATCCGGTGAACGAAGTATTTACCAACTTTAATAAGAATCAGGAGCATTCCATTAACAATGATACCATTACTTGTTTGCATGCTTATAACGCTTTCATGGTTGTAGGAACAAAGCAGGGCTTATCCTTATTTGACAATAAATCCTTAGCTTGTTTAAATTACACAACTATAGACCAGGTCAATACCATCGAACCTTATGCAAATGATTTATTAATTGCGGCTTCCAATGGTCTTTTTATCTTGAAGTCTAATCTGCAGCTTGAAAAACTTGCTGATACACGATGTGTAGATATTATTGTTGATTTTCCCAGGATATATACGGCATCGAATAATGATATTGGTGTAATTCAGGACTCGAGAGCTGAAAATGAAAAAGAGCTCGTTACTGAACTCAATTTAATTGAAAGTATTACAATAGATGATGATAAGCGGTTGTGGATTAGTACACAAGATGGCTTATGGTGCAAACATTTGGAAAGAGCCTGGCTTAAAAAGGTGATTAATACCAATACCACCACCAATAGCTTGGCTATTAATACCAATAAATCTGTTTGGATCGATGATAAGGCTTCAGTGTGGTATGCTACACATGGCGATGGTTTGTTTGTAATAAACAGGCATCTTGAAATTACTAAATGTATTCACAATCCTACAGATAATGAGAGTGTTAACCAGAATGTATTCAACTGTATATATGCCGATAAGAGTAACGGTAATATTTGGTTAGGAACTTATGGTGCCGGAATAAATATTTATCATCCTGCAGCAAATAAGTTCGATTTGATAAAACATAACCCACTTAATGCGAATAGTTTGCCCAGTAATTTTATCTGGTCGGTATTTGAAGCGCATGACAGTTGTCTGTGGATTGGAACGAACGACAAAGGTTTATGCAGGTATTGTCCCAAAACGGATGCATTCACCAATTTTTTAAATGACGCCAATAATCCTAAAACTTTATCCAATAATTCGGTGCGCGAAGTGTTTGAAGATAACGATGGTGTTATTTGGGTTGGAACAGATGGAGGTGGATTAAATCGCTTTAATCCCTCTAATAAGGATTTCACGAGCTTTGTTCACAACCAAAACGACGAATTATCTATTTCTGATAATTCAGTGCGTGTTGTTTTTGAAGACAGTAAGCAACAGTTATGGGTAGGAACGCGCAATGGCCTTAACCTATTCGATAAGGATAAAGGAACATTCAGGCGCTTTGTTAATCAGGTGGATAACCCGAAATCTCTTTCTAATAATTTTGTATATGCCAGCATTATTGAAGATAGGGAGGGGAATTTGTGGATTGGTACCTATGGTGGTGGACTTAATAAGCTGAATCCGGAAACATACACGTTTACTCATTATTCAACAGAAGGCGAAGATGGAAAGCGTTTGAGCAACAATATTGTTTTTAGTTTATACCAAGATGAAAGAGGGCTAATATGGATTGGCACTAATGAGGGATTAAACGTATTAAACCCTGAAACAGGGAATGTTAAGGTGTTGGGAATGAAAGATGGTTTGCCCAATGAGGTTATTTACAGTGTTTTGCCTGATGAAAAAGGTAACCTTTGGTTAAGTACTAATCATGGTGTGTGTTGTTTGGAACCAGCAATCATGAAATGCCGCAATTTTGATGTGAGTGATGGCTTGCAAAGCAATGAGTTTAATGGGGGAGCATATCATAAAGGCATTTCAGGAAAACTATACTTTGGTGGTGTTTATGGCTTAAATGTACTTCATCCGGCAGTTATGAAAACCAATGAAAGTGTTGCTACCCCAATAATTACGAGACTCGAGGTTTTGGGCAATGAAGTAAGGGTATCGTCTTTAGCTGATTCGGAAAGGACGATAACAGAACTGGACAGCCAGTTTGTGCTATCAAGCAATATTAGTTATACCAAACATATTGAACTGGATTACTCGCAGCGCTTTTTTGCCATTGAGTATTCAGGCTTAAACCATTTGTTTCCGGGTAAGACACAATATGCTTTTCAGTTATCGCCAATTGATAAAAAATGGAATAAAGCCGGGCAACGCAACTATGTATCATTTGCCAATGTAAAACCCGGTGAATATGAATTTAAGGTGATAAGTACGAATAGTGATGGAGTGTGGGGTGATGGTATGGCTAAACTGGGTATAACGATTCGTCCACCATTTTGGCAGACGACCTGGTTTTTAGTTATTGAGATAATTATTGTTTTGATGCTCATCACCTTTATCTATCGCTTCCTGTTGAAGATTCGAATGAATAAACTACTCAAAGCACAAAATGAGAAGATTAGGCATACTAATTTGCAGTTAAAGCGTTCGCAGGAAAATCTGCGTCAAATGAATATCACCAAGGACAAATTTTTCTCCATCATTTCTCACGATTTAAAAAACCCTTTTACAAGCCTGATGTCCATCAGCAACATGTTGAACGATAATTATGAAATGGCAGATGAAGAAGATAAGCGCGATGCCGTTACCCGGATTAATCATTCAGTAAAAAGCATTTATTTATTGTTGGAGAATCTGTTGACCTGGTCACGTTCGCAACGAGGAAAAATTAATTTTGAAAGCAAGCCTTTTAACCTGTCTACGCTTGTTAATGAGAATATTAACCTTTATACGCCGGCAGCGCTTAAAAAAAATATAAGCTTGATAAACGAATTTCCAAAAGACTTGGAGGCAGTAGGTGATCGGAACACGATTAATACGATAATCCGCAATATATCGGGTAATGCGCTTAAGTTTACGCCAACAGGCGGTCAGATTACTTATGCTGTTTCAGAACAAGACGGGCTATTGAGAGTTGCTATCAAGGATACTGGAGTTGGCATTAATGTCGAAGATCAGGAACGTCTGTTTTGCATCGATAAAAAATTAAAATCTGATGGTACAGAAGGTGAAAAAGGTACGGGGCTAGGACTCATTATCTGTAAGGAGTTTGCTGAGAAAAACGGTGGCGAAATTGGCGTTGTAAGTGCTGCAGGTAAAGGCTCTGAGTTCTGGTTTACAGTCAGGAAATCTTAAGCTGTCAAATGTTATTGTTCAAAATAAACTTTTCGGCACAATTTTGGTTTACTGTAAAAACACTATTTTTGCAGCTCGAATAACAAAATAAGAACAATGGCATTAGCAATTACGGCATATGGCACCAAAGTATTACGCAAGGTGTGTGACGAAATAACAAAAGATTACGAGGGTTTGGGGACACTGATTGACAATATGTGGGAGACCATGTACGAAACCAATGGTGTAGGATTGGCAGCTCCGCAGGTAAATAAAGCCATTCGATTGTTTGTTGTGGATACTGAGCAAGTGTATGAGGGTATGAACGATGAAGATAAGGAAGACTTGTTTGAAGATGAAGAGCCTATTAAAGAAACCTTTATTAATGCACAAATAGTTGGTGAGTCGGAAGAAGTATGGTCTGACAATGAAGGATGTTTGAGTTTGCCAGACATCAGTGGAGAAGTAGAGCGCCCCTGGGCCATTGAAATTGAGTATTACGACCGTGATTTTAATAAGCACACCAAAACATTCACAGGGTACAATGCCCGTGTCATTCAGCACGAATATGATCATACTGAAGGCATTTTATACGTCGACCATTTATCGGGTATTGCAAAGCGATTAATCAAAGGCAAACTTAATAAGATTGCTGAAGGGAAGATTTCCCCACGATACCGTATGCGATTCGCAAAATAATCGCTTAAAAACATAACTAAAAATGGCCTTAATTCTACTGAGTTAAGGCCATTTTAGTTTTATGAGCTTTGCCTTATACAAATAGGCTACCGTTTGATGCGCAGTAATTGCAGCTTCGTACATATACCGGGCACTTGTCCTTGTTTATCTGATACTTTTGCAAATGGAATTAATCTGTTCAAGAAAATAAAGTATTACTAACAGGATATTTAAATCATGAGAAAACAAACATTACCAATATTGTTAGCATTCGTCGTTGTGGCAATTAGTGTGGTTAGTTGTGGTTCAAAAGAAGAAGCGAAGCAGGCTGCACCTCGCTATGTAAAGGTTGAACAATTGGGTACAAGAGAGAATACCGAGGAGCTTGTGTTTCATGGCCAGCTTAAAGAGAAGAAAGAAGTAAATGTAGCATTTAAGGTTGGTGGACAGGTATTTAATGTGTTGGTTGATGAAGGCGACCATGTTAAAAAGAATCAGGTGATTGCACGAATTGATCCTCGTGATTATAAAATTCAGTTGCAATCGGCCAAAGCTCAATATATTCAAATTGAAGGGGAATATGCCCGATATAAAGAGCTGTATAAGAAAAATAAATTACCGGTTAACACACTTGAAAAAATGGAAGCTGGTTATTTAGCTGCTAAAAGTGCCTACGAAGCGGCTCAAAATGCGCTTAATGATACAGAGCTAAAAGCACCTTTCGAAGGTTTTATCTACCGTAAAAAAATCAGCAATTTTGAAAATGTAGCGCCTGGTCAGCCCATATTTGCACTGCTGGATGTGAGTCATTTAGAAGTTGGTTTTAGCTTGCCTGAAAGTAAAGTCAATCAGGCAAAGAACTTTACTCAAATTACTGTTGATGTGGCCAATGCCAATGCTTATAACTTACCAACTGAAGTGTTGTCAATCAATGAGAAAGCCAATGGTAACGATATGTTTGACGTACGTTTGATGGTTAACAACTCAGAAAGTAATGATCTTAAACCTGGTATGTCTGCCAAGGTGCGGATAGCTTTATCAAAAGGAAATGAACACAAAGTTGTTTTACCTGTTGAATCGGTATTTGAGAAACAGGGTAAAAAATATGTTTGGGTATTTAACCAGGCGAATAACAAGGTCGTCAGTACCGAAGTTAATGTGAACATGATTGAAAACCTTGGTTTAATTTCTGTTACTTCTGGTTTGAAGGGAGATGAGTTGGTAGTAATAGCAGGTGTACATAGCCTGGTAGAAAACCAGGAAGTAAGAATTTTAGACAATAATAAATTATAAGCTCGTAACATGTTAGACAGGATTTTATCTCAAAAAGCATTTTTGAGCTTTGTTTTTGTGGCCGTTATTTTAGGAGGAATCATTTCCTTTGACTCAATCGGTAAGCTCGAAGATCCTGAAATACCGGTGAAAGCTGCTGTTGTTATTACACAGTATCCGGGCGCCTCAGCCGATGAGGTTGATCGCGAAGTAACAGATGTATTGGAGAAAGCTATCCAACGTTTGGAAAATATTGATTTTTTGGAGTCACGTTCCATTGCGGGGATGTCTGAAATTACCATCAACATTAAATCTGGTACTAAAACCAAAGAAATGCCACAATTGTGGGATCACCTTCGTCGTAAGATTAACGATGTAAAAGGTAACTTGCCTGCTGGTGCAGCTGAGCCTATCATCAACGATGACTTTGGCGATGTGTCAGGTATTTTTCTGGCTGTTTCAAACGATGGCTATGATTATCACGAGTTTCAGGACTATGTGGATTGGGTGAAGCAAGAGCTGATGCTGGTAGACGGTGTGAAGCGCATCGAAGTATTTGGCAAACGCACTGAAGTGGTAAGCGTTACTTTTGATAACGAATATTTTGCATCGTTGGGGATCAATCCAATGATGATTTTCCAGGCCTTTAACGATCAGGGAGCCATTGTTAACCCGGGCTCGTTTGTGTCAGGTACAGAACGCATTCGCATCAGTATTGGTAATAAATTTGAGAGTCTTGATGAGATACGTAATTTCGAAGTGAAACTGCCTAATGGTGGTCGTTATCGCTTGGGACAAGTAGCCAAAGTAGAGCGCGAGTTTTATGAACCAACGCTCCAAAAATTAAAATATAACGGGAAAGAAGCCATCAGTTTAGCCGTATCAATGGAGAAGGGTGGCAATGTGATTACTCTTGGAGAAGCCATTGAGGCGCGTGTGGCTGAATTGCAACAGGAACTGCCGGTAGGTATAGAGTGTAACAAAGTCTTTTATCAGCACAATTATGTAACTGATTCTATCGATAACTTCATTGTCAATCTGGTTGAATCGGTAGTGATTGTAATTGCTGTGCTTTTATTAGCCATGGGTATGCGTGCCGGATTGCTGATTGCCAGTGGTTTGGTGTTTACTATCCTGGCTACGTTTATTGTGATGGGACCAATGGATGTTGAAATTCACCGTGTGTCGTTGGCAGCTATTATCATTGCCATGGGTATGTTGGTGGATAATGCCATTGTGGTGGCCGATGGTATCCTGGTTGATTTAGACAGGGGCATGAAGCGCAAAAAAGCCTTTGTTAACACGGCTAAAAAATCAGCGTTCCCGCTTCTTGGAGCCACGTTAGTTGCCATTCTTGCTTTTATGCCATTGGCTTTTAACAGCACGGGAGCGGGAGAGTTTCTGCGACCATTGTTTTATGTCTTAGCTATCTCTTTATTTGCCAGCTGGATATTTGCCATGATTCAAACACCATTTCATGCACAATATTTCTATAAGAAAGGTAATAAAAAGGATAATGATGGTGAGCAGAATGACCCATACGGAGGTAAGTTCTATCAGGTGTTTGGTAAATTTATCCGTTTCGCCTTGTGGCATAAAAGTACGGTTATCATTACAACCATTGTGGTGTTAGTACTGTCATTCTGGTCATTCCGATTTGTGAAACAAAACTTCTTCCCGGGTGCTGAATATGACCAGTTTATTTTGGAGTACCGCTTACCTGAGGGTTCTGACATTAGCCAGGTAGAAAAAGATTTAGACGCCATTCAGGCTGAGTTAAGCAGTTGGGACGATGTGTCATCGGTAGTAACAAGTTTAGGAAGCACGCCGGTACGCTACACATTAATGCGCCCGATGAATGGACTAAGCCTGAGTTATGGTGAGTTGATTGTCACTACCAAAGAAACTGAACTCCGAAAGGGAGTGATGTTGGAGATTCAGAAATATGTGGAAGAGAATTACCCATCGGCCTTTGCGCGTTCACGTGAGTACATTGCAGTTGGTGGTGATTTTAAAATAGAAGCAAAGTTTAGCGGTCCTGATGAAAAAGTATTGCGTCAACTGGCAGAGCAGGCCAATGATATTATGCGCCAGGAACCAACCGCTACATTTGTGACCAACGACTGGAAAAATACCATTAAGGTATTGGAGCCGGTGTATTCACAAGATAAAGCACGCGAGTTGATGGTCAATCGCTCGGATGTAGCCAATGCTTTGGCCGTTGCTTCAACAGGACTTCCTGTGGGCGTTTATTATAATAATGAATACCAGTTGCCGGTAATGTTGAAATTAAATAAGTCCATCGAAAAAGATATGGACCAATTATCGTCAATCCCTGTTTGGGCTGGTTTGCCTCAAAGTGTTGCATTAGGTCAGTTGGTTGATTCCATCACAATAGGATGGGAGAGCAGTATGATTCGTCGATACGATAATCAGCGCTCCATTAAAGCACAATGTGACCCCATTGAAGGAGTGGTGCCAAACGAACTATTAATGAAACTAAAAGGTGATATTGAGGCCATACCATTACCAGAAGGCTATAAACTGGAGTGGTTGGGCGAATATAAAAACAGCAACGAGGCTAACGCCGGTTTAGGCGAGAATTTACCTTTGGCAGCCCTTTTGATTGTAATCATCATCATTGGTTTATTCAATAATTTCCGCCAGCCGGTTATTATTTTGTCAATCATGCCGCTGGCCTTTATTGGGGTGATATTAGGCTTCCTGATTACGAGAATGCCTTTTACATTCTTCTCTATCATCGGAACATTAGGACTAATGGGTATGATGATTAAAAATGCGGTGGTATTGTTGGATGAAATTAACCTGCAGATAGCCGATGGAAAAGCCATGTTAAATGCCATTATCGATGCAACATTATCGAGGGTGCGTCCGGTAATGATGGCGTCCTTAACCACCATATTAGGTATGTTACCACTGGCATTTGACCCCATGTTTAAAACCATGGCAGTGGCCATTATGTCTGGTTTATTTGTAGGTACGGTTATTACTTTAATTGTAGTGCCGGTGGCCTATGCTATGATGTATAAGGTGGATACCAAGAGCTTACATTGTAACGCAACACAGGACGATAAAGCGATAGAAGAATAAGATTTTTTTTCATGTATAGGTTAGTAGTGGAGCCGGTTGGGTGCAACGGTATTGAGCTGGCTCCATTTTTAAGTCAGATGTAAGATGAAAGACACAAGTATCAAGATTATTGACATGTTGTTTAAAGCCGTAAATCGTCTTAAATCTTATGTCTTTCTACTTGATACTAAAATAATAAAGAAATGAAACACTATATAATAACACTGGGCTTATTGATTGGCATGGGGGCATCAGCACAACAGCAACTTTCGCTTTCCGACAGCCGTCAGATGGCCTTGGAGTATAACAAAACGTTAAAGTCGGCTCATTTAAAATACAATGAAGCAGAAGCTCAACGTAAAGAAGCACGAACAGCTTACTTGCCTAACATAGACGGTTCTGCTACCGCGATGTACTTGCCGGATATGGACATGACACTTCCTGCAGGTTTGCCCGTTGTTGACGCATCGGGTAATCCAACGGGTGATTTGGTGGGCTTGCCAGCGCTGAGTATGAATGATATGAAGTACTATAATGGTCAGGTGGCTATGCAAGTACCAATATATATGGGAGGTCAGATACGTTATACAAATCAAATGGCCGATAAAGGTGTGGAGATAGCACAGCAACAGTATCAGCTCGAAACAGACCAGGTAGTATATAATACGGATAATGCCTACTGGAATTTGGTGGCTTTTAGGGAGCAGCTAAAGGTAGCCAATAAATACTATGAAATGCTGGATTCACTGGAGCAGCAAATGAAGGATATGTACGAGTTAGGGCTTACGCCACGAAGTGAGCAATTAATTGTGACGGTGCAAAAAAACGAAGCGCAATTACAATTGATGAAGGCCGAGAATGCTCTGAAGATCATGAAGATGAACTTGTGCCAGATAGTTGGGCTTGACCTCAATACCAATGTTGATGTGAGCGATTCGCTTAATACGGATCCACAGTTGATACTAATGGCTAACAGTGTAGACTTAGCTTTGACTAATCGCAGTGAATTAAAGATGCTGGATGGGCAGGTAGCAATTACAGAATTACAGAAGAAAACTGCCATGGGCGCTTACCGTCCACAACTGGGAGGGCAAGTTAGCTATGGTTATACAGAAGTGCCTGATTTGGTTGATGGACAAACCATGACACAATTATCGGCACAGTTAACTATTCCTTTGGTACATTGGCGCGAGAAAAAGCACAAGAAAGATGCGGCACGATATAGAGTGCAGCAGGCTCAACTGCAATTGGACGACACACGGGAATTAATCCAGTTGGAGGTGCAACAATATATCATCCAGGTGAATGAATCGTTTGAAGCCATTCAGATTGCCAAGAAAAGTAAAGATGAAGCCATTGAGTCGTTAGAAGAGGTTACTGCCAGCTTTGAGGCAGGTTTAAACACCACCACCGATGTGCTAAATGCACAAGCCTCGTGGTTATCGGCTCAGGCAGGTTTGTTAAATGCCCTGGCAACTTATGAAGTGGCAAAAACAGCTTATTATAAAGGCATTGGTCAACTAAATGTTGATTTGGCCAATAACAACAATCAATAGTGTTTCTCAACAGGTAATGGCTCGTTTTAAAAAGTTAAAAGGAGTCATTACCTTTAGCACGTTATTACGAGAGGTAAACAATCAGTTATGAAGAAATTTGATGCCTGTTACAATGATAAGTTTATAAAAGGTGGGCCTATTCTGTTTGTGAATTACAAAACACGATTGCTGTTTGAATTTACAATGGGAGGTGTATTCTATTTTTTAATTACATACACCTTGTTTGCCGAGGAACCATTTCAATGGAAAGGATTAATTTTTTCCTTGTGGCTGTTCTTTTTTATTGCTGAAGGTATTTTTGCTTTTAACAAAATCATTGCCTGCAGACATCCCTGGCACACACATACTAAAGGTAGAATTCTTTTTTTATCTGTTTTTTCGGCTGTTTGGTTTTATATAGCCACTTCAATGGCACATGTTATTAAACCCTGGCTTGAAGATGAAAAACCATTAACGGATATGGCCTACAACGTGGCTATTGTAATAGCAATGTTGTTTGTGACTATTTATGTGGTCATCCTTTTTGCCTATAATTACCATCAGAGCCTAAGTGTGTTTATGATTGAGAATGAGCGGCTGCAACAAGATAAACTCAAGCAGGATTACCGGGCATTGCAAGACCAGGTAAACCCACACTTCCTCTTTAACAACCTTAGTACCTTAATTGCCATCATTCGACAGGACAAAGAGGCTGCCATTCGTTTTGCCATCAACTTCTCCGATGTGTATCGCTATGTGTTGCAAAGCAATAAACATAGTTCCATCAAGCTATCGGAAGAAATCAATTTTATGAAAGCCTTTGGAGCCTTGCATAAAGAGCGTTTACGCGAAGGTTTAGTATCAGAGTTTGATGTCGACAAAAAATATTATGATTGGCAGTTGCCGCCACTGAGCATGCAACTGTTAATTGAAAATGCGGTGAAGCACAATGTTGCTACAAAAAATTCACCATTGACTATTAAGATATATACCAAAGATGATTATTTAGTGGTCTGGAACTCCATCAACCCTAAGTCAACTACTTACTCGACTAACACTGGTTTGAGTAACTTACGCAAGCGCTATGAGTTATTGACTGATAAAGAAATTGTGATTGAACATTCCGATAAGGAGTTTAGGGTGGAGTTGCCATTAATTAAGCAGATTAAAGAGAAAACCGAAAATATCGATTGATATGGATATTAATGCTATTATTGTTGAGGACGAGATTCATAGTGGCGAAATGCTTCGTGATATGATTACTGATTTGCGGCCGGATTGGAAGATCCTGACTATGCTTCAAAGTGTGAGTGAGACGGTCGAATGGCTTAAAAATAATGAGCATCCCCACATAATATTTCTCGATATTGAACTGGCCGATGGTAACTGTTTTTCCATTTTTGACCAGGTAGAAGTTAATGAAAGTGGTATTATATTTACGACTGCTTATAATGAGTATGCACTCAAAGCTTTTAATCTCAATAGTATCGACTACCTTTTAAAACCAACTAAAGAAGAAGATCTAGAGCGCTCAATCAGTAAGTTTGAATCAGCCATTGAGATAATTTCAAAAGTAACCGAGGAAGAAGAAAAGAAAAAAACAGCTGATATTGATTACCAGGAGCTAGCTCGTTCGATAGCTAAAACACAAGGCGGTTACCGCAAGCGTTTCCTTATCTCTAAGCGTGAAGCTTTTTTTAAGCTGGGAGTCGAAGATATTGCTTATTTCTATTTTGATGCACGCGTTACTTTTGCTGTTACCTATGAAGGGCGCCAACATATATTAAGTACTTCACTTGATAAGTTGGAGGAAGAACTTGACCCTGAAATGTTTTTCCGAAGCAACCGCCAGACCATTGTTAATGTGGAGGCTATCGATAAGTTTGAGAGCTATTTTAGTGGCAAACTAGTCGTTAAATTGGTGAATAACCTGCATGATAAAATAATGATAAGCCGGGCCAAAGCAGGCGCTTTTAAAGACTGGATGAATCATTGATTTGACAATTAATATTTTCTAATTGTTAGGGGGTTTTCATAGGCATTGCAGAGTAAAATTGTTTTCCTATTGTAATTTGGTATAAATTTTTTAGTGCTTCATTTAAAAGAAATTGATAGTGATTTAGATATGTAATGTACTTAAATGTAGACTCTTGCTTTCCTTGGTGCTTATTCGTTATTTTACTAGAGGAAAATTAGTTCTATGAAAAAAGGTAATAAGAGTATTCTGCGTAAGCTATTTATTTATATGATGGGATTTGGCATTGCAATGGGATTTATTTTTCCGGTATATGCCAATTTTTTTGTTGAATGGAAGGATGGTTTCTTTCCTTATTTTTTGGTTGGCTGTATTATGGCCGGTATTATAGTAGGGGTAGTTAGTTTTTGGTTTGTAAAAAGTATTTTAATAAAACAGTTGCTAAAGATATCATCGGTAGCGGCCAGTATATCGGAGCGAGACATTTCTCAAAGGATCGGAATAGAAAGTAATGATGCTGTAGGCGATATTGCTGCAGGCTTTAATGTGGCATTTAAGCGTCTGAATGAATTTGTGAGTGAAATAAAAGTCATATCAGGAACAGCAGGTAATATCTCAGGGAATGAGGGATCCATAGAGCAATTAAATAAAACGCTTGAACAAGTAACTTCGTCTGTCTATAATGCTAACCAGCAAAGTAAAACCATTCAGGATAAGATAACAACCAGTAAAAATTATCTAAGAGAAACCACAGTCAACCTTCAATCAACCTCTAGTAATATTGAAAGTTTTACGAAAACAGTTCAAAAACTAAATCAGCATGCCGAGGAGATTAATCAAATTGTTTTATTGATTAAGGAAATAGCTATTCAAACTAATTTGCTAGCGCTAAATGCGGGTATTGAGGCTGCTAAAGCAGGGGTTCACGGGCGAAGCTTTTCTGTGGTGGCCAATGAAGTGAGAGATTTGTCAGTTAGGATTTCATCATCTGTTGGTGAGATTGAAACTATTTTTAATGCGCTGAATGATGAGCTTATGAAAACCGAAGAGGTAAATAGTATGATAAGTAGGCAGTTTGATGAAAATTTAGCGCAGAATAAAGCTTTTAAGGAAGTTTTTGCAACAATTGAATATGCTTCTCAAACAAACATGGAAGAAGGGTATCAAATGATGACAGTTATTGATGATCTCAATAAAACGGTTGAAAATATTAATTCCACTTTCCGCTCGTTTTCAAACCATATGATCGAATTGAATGCCACCATGGATTTATACAAAACGGCAGATTAGATTAATAGAATCCCTGATTATTTGGCATTTTTTTGTTCATTGGTTGTACTTTAAAATTAGGTAGGATAGTAAAATTAAAGGGCACTACTATTAGTACCCTTTCCTCTTTGTTGTGAACATATTCGCATCAATCTAAAGTAATAACGGCAAATAAAACATCATCTGTAAGCGATTTTTCAATAACATCGTGTCGTGTCAATTCCAGATATTTATCCAGCATCTGTTGTTTTAAATCGTTTTTACCCTGTAGTTCATAAGTACGGGCCTGCCAGAAAGTGATTGACAAATCATTTGGCTTATATTGTTCGGCTTTTAATAAATAATTTTCGGCACTATTGGTTTTGCGTTGTGATTTACGCAGTATTTTGTCTTCATTCACGTATTTGCTTTCAATGGTATTAATGGCATATAGTTGTTTGATCGCAATTTGAAGATAATTAGCTGCCAGTTCGTTATGACTGTCATTGCCCGGAATGTCAAACTTCACAAACACCGTTTTATCCATACTGCTTGTTGCTCCATTTATTTTACCGGCCTGCCACATATGGTTACTTTGGCTAATAACACGCAACACTGCCTCGTCGATAGTTTTCGATACCGAGTTGCTAATGCTCAAATTAGAGACTGAACCATCTTTTTCCACAATAAAATCAACAGCAACAACTCCTTCATCGTACAGGTAATCTAATTCAGAAAGGTAAGCAAGCTCTTGTTGCAAATGTTGCGAGAACGTTTGTTGTGAGGTTTTGTCAGAATCAACAACGCCAATAAATACTGGTGCTTCAATACGGGTTTCTTCAATAAATTTCTGCTTCATCGTTGATTCCTGTGCTACTATGCTAACTGTAAACATCAATAGCACCAATGCATAACTTAATTTTTTCATGGTATAATGTTTAAATGGTTAATGTTTGCAGATTGCCCAATATTCAAGCCACAAGTATTAAAAATCAGTAAAATAAGTTGTAGGTTAGTTTGGCATGATTTTAATTAGGTAGAAGCGTGCCGAAATGAACAGTTGATTGTTCGATATTGAACGATTTTGCTTATATAACAACTTTTGGGCAAGAATTTATTTCTTTGTTGTCGGTGATGTTTCATCAGTTAAACTGTCTAATTACAAAACAATGGTGAAGAGAGGAGCTTAATAGAAGTTTTATGAGCGACTTTAATAAACGTATAGAATAGTGCTGCTTTTGTTAGTTTTGTAATAACTTTTACATATTAATACGAAAAGGATATGAAAACCGTTATTGTTACTCTATCTGTACTGTGCCTAATAAGTCTTGTTGGGTGTCAACAAAGCATCGGCCTTAAAATAATGTCCTACAATATTCGCCATGGCGAAGGGCTGGATAATGAGTTGGATTTATCGCGTTCAGGTCAGGTTATAAAATCAGAGGCTCCTCATTTATGTGCTTTGCAAGAAGTGGATAGTTACTGTCGTCGTTCGGATAGTGTTAATCAAACCAACTACTTAGCGCAATATACTTCAATGACCGGGACATTTGGTAAGTTTATGGACTTTGATGGAGGAGAATACGGAATGGCTACTTTATCGTCCAAACCATTGCTTTCAACTAAAGTGTTGCAATTGCCCAATGGTCTTCACGAGCCTCGTTCTGCTATTGTTCATGAGGTGGAAATAGCGAAAGCTTGTACGATTGTTTTCGTCAATGTGCATTTCGATTGGCTGGAAAGTGAAGAGGGTGTGAAAAGTCGTTTAAGTCAGGCCAGGGCTTTAATGCGTTATATTAATACTACTGATAAAGCCGTTGTAATAGCAGGAGATTTTAATTGTACCTCACAATCGCCGACCATGCAGTATTTTGCAGAGCAAGGCTTTGTGTTGGTTGATAAAGGAGAAGATAATTTAAGCTTTCAGGGAGAAGGAAAAGCCGAGATTGACCATGTTATTTATCGCAATGCAGCGAACTTACAGGTTAAGGTGAAAGAGTGCTACTTACTAAATGAACCCATTGTGTCAGATCATCGTCCATTAGTGGCTGCATTAGAAATAATTTATTAAGTGCTTTTCTATTAATAACTAGCTGATATTTATTGGAATAAGCCATTGCGCCCACTACAATTATGCACTAAATTTAATAGTATGGGTGCAAAATCTAAGAAATCATTATTGGCGGGCATTCCTGCCTGGGGCTTGGCGTTGATGACTAATATGGTGTCGTGGATATTTTTAGCCTTACTGTTCGATGAAACAGGCGCCAAAAATAGTTCCAATATTTTTCTGTTTGTTGTGTCGTTTTTGCTGGTTTTGTTCTTTACCGGAGCTTGCTATATGATATGTAAACGCTATCCTTCAAGTTTTTGGTATGTGCCTCTGCTATGTCAATTTCACATCATTAGTTCACTGTTTATTGAAGTCCCTTTCTGGACGCGTTCACCTATGGTATGGATGATGCTTGGTGTTGGAATTCTTTGTTCTATAATAGCTGCGGTTATTGGATTCTGGGTAGGTCGAAAATTATTATAGCTTAATGATGACTGTCATGAAAACAATTAAGGTAATGCTGGCATTAGTTTTGTTTTCGCTAGTGTCGTATAGTGTATTAAATGCTCAAAATAAAGGGGGTGGGACTTTAAATAAGATTAATCTCTATGCAGATTTTGGTGGGCACATGGCTGGTCAGGCATCTTTAAATATGGAAATTCAAATACATTCGGGTGAAAAACTTAGCTGGTATGGCAGGGGAGGTGTTGGAGCTGCAGGTGTTATTATGGCCACTGGAGGTCCGGGAGGATTAGGTGCTGTTACCATGTTAAGTGGTAAAGGGAATCGGCATTTTGAGATAAACGGAGGAGTATTTGTTGGGAATGATTATGAGCAGAATGAATTATTTTTGCTGCCATTGCTTGATTTTGGTTACAGGTACCAAAAGCCAGAAGGAGGATTTATTTTTAGAGTTAAAGCAGGGATTTTAGGAGTGGGAATAGGTTTGGGATATGCATTTTAACAGCTTATAGTATTATTGTTTGTATGTGATGCATCCAGTACTATTTGTGGGTAGTACTGGTTTTGTTAATGATGATGTGATTAAATTCATTTATATTCAGTAAATTACGAATTGCTAATTTAACGGATACGACTATGATAACCGAACAGAGTGCTATATGTTGGAAAGCAAAGTACCAGATAGGTGTTGCAAGAATTGATTTAGAGCATAAATTGTTTCTCCGCTTGGTTAACTCATTGAAGCTGGCCCTTAATAAAGGCAGGAGTGAAGAGGTTCTGCAAGGAATTATCGATGAGATAGAGTTGTATGCTCGTTTTCATTTTACCAGCGAAGAAAATCTGATGAAGGCCATTCGCTACCCTGACTACGAGGAGCACCACTGGCGTCATAACGAATTGCTTGAAACATTTCGGATTAAAAAGTTGAATCATGCCGGTTTTGATAGTTTCCATCAGTTTTTAGTTGAGTGGTTTATTGAACACACCACTGTAGAAGATATTCGCATAAAGCGATTTGTTGACGACCACAATGTAAATATTGAAGCCTTTTGCTACGATATCCAGGAAGATACTTTATAAGTTGAGAAGTTAATTTGTTTCGTGTTTTCTGTTCTCAGTTTATCAATTCCTTAGTTCAACGTATCAGCGAATCAACAAATTTTCAGTTCTTCTTAAAATGAAAACCCGCTAACACAATCATGTCAACGGGTTCATCTTAAGTCTTTAATCTTATATCTTTCGTCTGATATTTACTTTAAATATGTATCTAACCATCGGAAGAATTCGCGTTGCCACAATATACCATTATGACAAGAAAGCACCCAGTGGTTTTCTTCTGGGAAATATAAGAAACGGGCTGGTACACCCACCATTTTAGCTGTGTTGTATGCTCCCATACCTTGTGTGTAAGGAATACGGAAATCTTTAGCACCGTGAATCACCAACATTGGTGTATCCCAGTTTTTAACAAAGTTATGAGGTGAATTAGCGTAACTACGCATGGCTGTTTTATTGCTCTTATCCCAGTAGTTGCCTTTGTAATCCCAGTCAACAAAGAACATTTCTTCAGTTGTGCTGTACATTTGCTCAAAGTTGAAGATGCCACAGTGTGAGATAAAGGCTTTAAAGCGCTTGTTGTGATTACCGGCCAACCAGTAAACAGAATAACCACCATAGCTGGCACCGGCTGCTCCAAGGCGATTTTCATCTATAAAAGGCTCTTTGGCAACAGCATCAATAGCCGAGAAATAATCTTTCATGTTCTGACCACCATAGTCGCCACTAATCTGTTCGTTCCACTCCTGACCAAAACCAGGTAATCCTCTTCGGTTAGGCGCTACAATAATGTAATCGTTGGCGGCCATCATCTGGAAATTCCAGCGCAGGCTCCAGAACTGGCTCACCATGCTTTGAGGACCACCACCACAATATAATAAAGCAGGATATTTCTTGTTCTTATCGAAGTTAGGTGGATAAATCACCCATACCAGCATGTCTTTATTATCGGTTGTTTTAATCCAGCGTTTCTCAACATCACCCATCTTCAATTGGCTCAACAATGGCTCATTTACTTTTGAGATGTTAGTGCCTTCACCTGTTTCTGCATTCACATTAATGATTTCCGTGGGGTGCTTCATCGATGTTTGCGTCGCAATCAGCCCATTGGCAGCAACAGCTACCGAGTTGTAGTTATGAATACCATCCGTTACTTGCGAAATGCTCTCATCAGCCATGTCGAAGCGGAAGATTTCATTGGAACCTTTGTCTTCGCTGGTGAAGTAGATGTGTTTGCTGTCTGGTGTCCAGGTTAAGCCATGTACATTCTGGTCGAAATCAGCTGTATAATCTTTTTTATCACCAGTTGCCAGATTCATGATGAATAAGCGGTTCTGGTCGGCTTCGTAGCCATCGCGCTCCATGCTTTCCCAGGCCATATACTTTCCATCAGGCGAATAAACAGGCGCAATATCATAACCCATCATCCCTTCAGTAAAGTTCTTAGTAGTGGCTTCAGCAATATTGTATACATATATGTCGCTGTTGGTAGAGAAAGCAGATTCCATACCCACCTTTTTCTTGCTTGTATAGGCAATGTTTTTTCCATCTGGCGAAAAGTTGATTTGCTCCATGCCACCCCAGGGTTTGTTGGGTGAATGATAACGCTCTCCTTCCATAATATCAGTGCCTTTACCAACGGTAGCGCCATTGGCATATTTGATGTAGAATACATGTGTATATGTTGGGTCAACCCAATGATCCCAATGACGATACATCAAATCATCTTCAATGCGGGCATCGGCATACTTTAAGTCAGGATGGAGGTCGTGAATGGTTTTATCCAGCTTTACGCTTTTTAAATAAACCAGTTTATCCATGGTTGGCGAATACTTATAACATTCAATGCCACCTTCAACCTTGGTGACTTGTTTGTTTTGTGTTCCATCCGGGTTCATTTCCCATAGCTGAACATCGCCTGAAGCGGCTGAAAGGTAAGTGATTTTTGCTCCGTCAGGACGCCAGCTTACTTCAAATTCACCACCTTTGGTTGATGTGATTTGTGTAAACTCACCACCGGCCGTCGGCATGGTATAAATGTCGGAGTAAGTTTTGTTCTCTTCAATTTTGGTGTATGAAATGGTGAATGCCACTGTCTCACCATCGGGCGAAACGGCCACGCTGCCTACACGACCAAATGACCAAAGTACTTCGGGTGTCATTATTTCACTGTCAACCTTTAAATTACGATTTGTGAAAGTCCCTTCTTTTTCTGTTTTTTTAGGCACAGAACAAGCGCCTAACAGAAAGGCAATAGCTGCTATAAAAGCAATTTGTCTCATGATAAAATGATTTATGTATGAACTGTTTATTTGTTGCGTTTTCGTTCCGACTAAGTTAAGAAGTTATTTGTTATTAAGATTTGAGTTTTGTCAGGAAAGGCGATGTTTCCAGTTTCTGGTTCCAGGTTTTCAGATGTCGGTTCTGTTTTGAGGTTTGAGGGTTTCTCATTTCATCAGTACGACACCAAATATCGGGTTCAATCAATATGATTCCCTGAGGCTTGCCTCGGGGTCAGCTTTTTTCTCCCCTGAATTTCACTACCCTTTACCTGTATTATTGTTCAATATTCATGTGTTTAATGCATTATACAAAAATTAATCACCTCATCCCGACCTTCTCCTGAAGGAGAAGGAGACTGCACTTTGAAAGGCAATAGCCTCTTTTTTAATGCATTGCTCTTCCCCGATTAGCACTTCCTCTCCTTCAGGAGAGGATTGAGGAGAGGTGTATTTTCGGCGATAACACATTGATACCGTTAATACTATATTCTATTTTACAATAAAGCGTATAAAGAGTAGCTGAATTTCAGGGGAGATGGCCGATTTATATCAGTAAGAGGGATTTTCTTTATTATTTTAAGTCTTGCTTTAGTAATAGTTTTATAAGTTGTTTGTTACCTGATGCTTGTAGCCACTCTTGTTTGAAGTTAGTAGCACTGCTGGCCTTAATAAGTCTGGATAAGGTATGAAGATGTAAATTCCATTCGTCTTTAGAATAACAAATAACAAACAGGGCATGTATGGGGTTTGAGTGTTTGACCTGTATGCCTTCATGTGACTTGTAAATTTGCAATCTAAACTTCCTGTGTCCTTTAACAGGGATAGAAAGACAAGCAACACCATCTGTTGCAACACACTCAGGATAGTCTATTTTCTCAAGCACACGTTTTGAAAGCGTTTGTGGGTTAAGACTAAGTTTTTCTGCTAAATACTTTGATGCCGTTTTCGCAAATTCATCAGGATACAGGATGTCTTTTAACTCAGTTATTTCCTGTTTTAGTATTAGTTTTCCAAACCATTTGTGCGTTGTTCCATCTCTTTCAACCAGAATTTCTCTGAGTTCTTCTTCAAGTAATTTATCCGTTTTTTTAATGCCTGTTATGCGTTCAATCAAATGTAATAAGGCGTATTCTCTTTTAATGCGTCCATGTGCATATATAAAGTACCAGGCTGCACCACAGGAAATAAAGATAACGACTAATAATAAAGGCATTGTTCCCATCTCTATAAGGAGAAAAATATAAGATATAATGCCAATTATTTGCGCCCAGGGATAAAAAGGAGCAATATATTTTGGGCGATAGTGGTTAATATTGGCTTCGCGCATAAAAATCAAAGCTACATTGGCTATGATAAACAGAACGAGTTTTAGGGCTGACGCTGTTTTGACAAATGTTTCAATATCAAGAAACAGGATAACCACAATCATGATGGCTGATGTGCAAAGGATGGCAATTGCTGGTGTTCCCTGTTTAGTTAATCGGGTGAATAGATTGGGGAGTAGTTCATCTTTACCCATGGCCAGGGGATTGCGTGAAGCTGCCAGTAAGCCGGCATTACCGGTTGAAATAAAGGCAAGTACGGCTCCGAGTGTCATTATCGTGATGCCAAACTTCCCCATAATGGTTTCTCCTCCAATGGATATGGGGGTGAAAGTAGAACTTAACTCGTCGGGATGAAGGATACCTACTGTGATAAATACAACAGCGACATATAAAACTGAAACAATGCCCCATGATGAAAAGATGCCAATGGGCAGGTTGCGTCCCGGATTTTTAACTTCGCCTGCAATGGCAGTTACTTTAGTAGTGCCGGAGAAAGCAATAAAAATAAGCCCGGCAGTCATAAAAATAGAATCAGCTCCTTCAGGTGCAAAAGGAGTCAATCTGCTTGTCTCCACATAAAAAGCGCCAACAATGATATAAAGCAGTAGGATAAAGAATAAAATAAGGACTGAGATGGTTTGAAAGCGCCCTGAGAACTTGACCCCTTTTATATTGAGTACTGTAAAAATAAGACACCAGCTCACACTGATAATTTTCATTTGTATTTCTGTGATATCCGGCTTTAGCAGAATTACAAAAATGCCCATTGCCAATAAAGAGAAAGCCGATTTAAAAGCTAACGATATCCAGGCGGTTAATCCACCAATAGTACCCATGAGTGGCCCCATACTGCGATCGGCAAATATATAAATGCCGCCTGTGACGGGCATGGCTGTTACCAGTTCTGATTTAGCCAGTACTGTTGGAACAATCATCAGGCTGGCAATGAGATAGGATAGTATCATGGCCGGACCAGCTTGAGCATAGGCAATAGCAGGTAAAATAAATAAGCCAGAGCTTATCATCACACCTGAGGAGACACTGATTACCTCGATCAGACTTAATTGCCGTTTAACTTTTCTGGTCATAGCTATTTTTTATTTATTTTATTGGTTTAGCTAGCATTCATTTCTTCAAGCTTACATATCACGTACATCAGTAAATGAGCCGCTTTCCAACTCCCGTGCTTTCTCCATTCCCCATATCAGCTTTGCAGCTGCGGCGCGTGAGTCAGGCATGTCTTCGGTATAGCGGGCTTGTTGCAAGCGCTCAACAGCCGGGTATTTGTCTGTTTCTTTAATATTCCATATGGTTTCCTGAATCTCACTATCGACCAGGCCTGGTGCAAATGCTATAAAATGTGTTTCGCTATGTTCTTGGGCATACACATTCATCAGCATGTTGAGGGCAGCCTTTGAAACAGCATAAGGTCCCCAGCCGGGAGTGCTACGCAGTGATGCTTTGGTTGACATACCCACTACCTGGCGGATGTCTTTTTTTAGGGTAAAGAGAAGGTCGAGCAAGACCTTGTTGGACCATACATTGATATCCATCACTTGCTGCATGGCTTCCGCATTGACTTCACTCATCCATCTAACCGGGCCCAAAACACCGGCATTTAAAATGACCATATCAAAGCGCTTGCTATCACAGATAAAACCAGGAAGTTGTTCTTCAATAGCTTTGTGATTTGTTAAATCCAGCTGGATATGATGATAATTGGGTTCGTTTACCAAATCATCGGCACGGCGACGACTGATGCCCCACACTTTGGCACCTCTGGCCAGGTACTCTTGAGCCAAACCGTGGCCAATCCCCGAACTGGTGCCTGTTATAAGAATATGCATGTGTTTCTTTTTTTAAGTTTTTATATATAACAATATCGACTATCCAGATGGTTAAATCAAATGGAAAGATGAGGTAAATAGGTCGATTGATGAATAGGGCATAAGCTGAATCTATCTTGTAACAATTCACTATGTTGTCTAATATTTAGTTAATATTAAACGATACTTTTCCTATTTTTAGGTCAAAATCTAATCTATGAAACTACTTTTTATTCATGGTTGGGGAACCACCAATACCGACTCGTACGGAGAGTTGCCGCAAGCCATTGTTCAACAATTGACTGAGCATCAGGTAAGCGTTGATATACAACATGTTTTTCTGGGGCGCTACATTAGTTTTCACGATGAAGTAACGATGGATGATATTGCTCGAGCGCTAGAACGGGCGTTGATTGATTTACCTGGAAATTCAGAAGGTCACATAGCGCCATTTTCGTGCATTACCCACTCGACAGGAGGTCCAGTGGTGCGCTATTGGGTCAATAAGTATTATGGTAGAAATGGCTTGTCACAACTGCCTTTAAAGCATTTGGTGATGCTGGCGCCTGCCAATCATGGTTCGTCGTTGGCCAAGCTTGGTAAAGCGCGCGTTGGTCGCATCAAAGCCTGGGTGAGTGGTGTTGAACCGGGTGTAGGTGTGTTGAATTGGTTGAGCCTTGGTAGTGAAGGACAATGGGACTTAAACAGCCAGTACCTCGATTATAATTATGAAGGAAAAAACTTCTATCCGTTTGTATTGACAGGACAGGGGATAGATAACCAATTCTACGATTTTTTAAATAGTTACCTGATAGAGTCGGGTTCTGATGGTGTTATTCGTGTGGCAGGTGCTAATATGAATTACCGTTTTATTACGCTTAAACAAGATAAAAACGAGAAGCTGCGCAATCGTCCGCTTACCTGTGCAATGAAAGGTGAAAGCATTCAGATATCGCCTCGTATTCCCTTAGGAGTCTATCCTCAATACAGCCATGTGGGTAAAAAGATGGGTATTATGCAGAGTATTCAAGCCGATGATTCGGGCGAGCTGGTTGGTGATATTGTAAAGTGTTTGTTGGTTGAGGATGCCAATCAATATTCAGCTTGTGAGCAATACCTGTCAGGTATTACCTCGAATCATCAAAAAGATAAAGACCGCTATTGTATGTTGGTCTTTAATGTGTGCGACGATACAGGCGTATCCATCAATAAGGACGATTACGACTTGTTTTTATTGGCGGGTAAGCAATATCAGCCGCATCATTTGCCATCAGGATTTCTGAAAGATAAGCAGATGAATGACCTAACCAGCCGATTGGTGTATTATGTTGATGCCAATAAAATGAAAAACATCAAAGATGGACAGTTCGGAATTCGTGTGGTGGCTCGACCCGATAAAGGGTTTTCTTACTATGCCGCAGCCGAATTTCGTTCCGACGGTATTAAAGCCGAAGATGTGTTACAGCCTAATCAAACCATTTATATCAATATTGTGATGCATCGTTTTGTGGATAAGAACGTATTTCGTTTTGGTAAGGCTGGCGGTACCCCTGTAAATTTCAAAAAAGAGAAGCCATCCGGCGAGCATTTGTAAGAGCAGGTTATTATCAAGAATCTTTATAAATACCTCAGACAAGGGGTTTTGTAGTTCGGACTCAAGGCTAATTTTCTTACCTTACATCATCCTTTACAAAACCCATTGTCATGAATCAAACAAACAAAAACAACCGTCGTCATTTCTTAAAAATGACTGCTGCCGGATTGGCCGGAGCTACTTTACTGCCTCAAACAGTTGAAGCCAAATCGAAGAAAAACAACAAGGTCATATACCGTACATTAGGCCGGACTGGCGTTAAACTGCCCATTGTGAGTATGGGAGCAATGAAAGATGCTGCCATGGTAAAAGCCGGATTAACAAAGGGTGTTAAGCACTTTGATACTGCTCATGTTTACCAGAAAGGTAAAAATGAGGAAATGCTGGGCGAAGCCTTAAAAGGTCAGGATTTAAGCCAGTTATTTACCGTTACCAAAGTAGTGCCCGATGATATGGATCGTCAGACAGGCCTCGTTGGTGATGGTTGCACAGCCGAGAATTTTCTGAAGATGTTTGACATCAGTTTAGAACGCCTGCAAGTTAAATCAGTTGATTTATTGTATGTTCATGCTGTATCATCCAGACAAGCTGTGTTGCACCCCGAAGTTATTAAAGCTGTAAAAAAGGCCAAAGAACAGGGTAAGTGCAAGTGGTTAGGAGTTTCAACACATAAGAATGAGCCGGAAGTGATTCGTGCTGCCATTGAAGCCGGGATTTATGATGTGGTGCTGACAGCCTATAATTTTAAGCAGGATCATGTTGAAGAGCTCAATAAAGCCATTGAAGAAGGGGCTGCACAAGGCATCGGTTTTGTTGCGATGAAAATAATGGCTGGTGGCTTCTTAGATAAGGATAAGACAAAGCCGGTGAATACCAGAGCAGCGTTTAAATGGGCGATGCAAAACGAGCATGTATGTACCTGTATTCCTAGCTTTACTACCATTGACCAGTTAGAAGAATCCTGGAGTTTGATGGAAAAAATGAAGCTCACAAAGGATGAGCAGAAGGACCTGGAGATGGCGCGCGATTACGCCGGATTGTATTGCAATGCCTGTAATCAGTGCGATGGTCAGTGCCAGAATGATTTGCCAATACCTGAGTTAATGCGCTCGTATATGTATACTTATGGATATCGTGAAATGGGGAAAGCCAAAACATTATTGGCTGACTTAGGTTTGGGTAATGACCCGTGTTCTGATTGTAATGAATGCACTGTAACCTGTGTTAAGAACTTTGCCGTTGGAGAAAAAGTGCAAAGTATTAGTCGATTAATGGACGTACCAGATGATTTTATTGTTTAGGTTAAAAGATCATTAGGTTGCCAGGTCAATAGGTTATTAGAATTGAGAATCAATAAAGATTAAATATGCAAATCAATAGATTATTAGTACTACTTTTTTTCATTAGCGGTAGCGTTTTAGCGCAAAATTATCCCGATAAATTTACCGCCATTGAGGGCTGGACCATTGAAGGGGAGAAGCAATTTTACTCGCAGGATAACCTGTATGATTATATCAATGGAGCCTCTGATTTTTACCTGGGCTATGCCTTTCAGGATTTGTGGGTGGTCGATTATAAAAACCAGGCCGGACAACTTTTAACCCTTGAGTTGTATCGTCATAGTAGTGCATTGCAGGCATTTGGTATTTACACTGAAGAGCGGCCGCAAACTACTGAGGTGCTGCCGATTGGTGCACAGGGTTTTCTTGAGAGTGGCGCTATCTTCTTTTTGGCCAATGATTATTACGTGAAGGTATACAATGGTCGCCCCGAGGTGCCGGAAGTTGCTATCTTGGCTTTTGCCAATAAGGTGGCTGACTCCATTTGTTCAGGTTGTGGTTTGCCCGATTTATTTAATCGTTTTCCAGCGCAAGGACGAGTGAATCTAAGCGAACGTTATATGCCCGAGAATTTTATGGGTTTATCTGGCTTCAACGGTGTTTGTACGGTTAATTATGAGCTGGCAGATGAGACTTTTCGTCTATTTGTTTACAAAGAAAACGATGAAACGTGTCGCATGATAATGGAGAAATATTTTAAGCGCTTAGATTACAAGAAGAAGTTGAAGGAAAAGACCTATACTTTTGATGATCCATATTTGGGAAAAGTGAGCTTATCTTATAAAAAAGGAATGATCAGTGGTATTTTGGATGCTAAGAATCCTGAAGCATTTATTAGCTTACTGGAAAAAATGTAGAAAGGGATGCTATAAATCAAATTTATCTTTTGTGAGCATTATTTTTTAACCACAAAGGCACGAAGCAAACTAAGAGGTCCTTAGTGTTCTTCGTGCCTTTGTGGTATTTTAAAATTTCTAAAAAAAGCCGTTAAGTTTATCTAAACGGCTTTTTTATATGGATTATTATCCTTTATCTTCTTTTATTTTTCCTTCTTGCCGGTTTTGGTGAAGCCACTTCCAGGCTCACTTTTTTACCTTTAAGCTTGGCTTTGTTTAATTTGCCAATCACCTCCTGCTCGTATTCTTTATCTACTTCAATAAAAGAGAAATTACGTAATAACTCGATTTTACCAATCTTAACCGTAACACCTTTCATATTGTTGTTAATAAGGCCGATAACTTCACCCGAAGTTAGTTTGTCGGTCTTACCAATGTTTAAGAATAAACGGCTGAACTTCACATTACCACGGTCGCGACGGCCTTTTTTACCGCTTTCTTCCTTGTAAATGTTTAGGTCTGGCGCATCTTTATAGTACTCCATGAAACGGTTGAACTCGGCAGCTACAAATTGCTTGATTAACTGCTCTTTATCCATTTCAGCCAGTTTTTCGTACACGGCGGGCAAGACGGCATTTACCGGCGATGACTCTTCCAACTCTGTTTGTCCAACGCGCTCTAAAAAGTGGAATAGCTGTTTTTCACAAATTTCATCGGCTTTAGGCACCATTTTACGTTCAAATGCTTTCTTGGCAATCTTTTCAATGGCTTTGATTCGGTGCATTTCGCGCGAATGAATAATCGACACCGACACACCTTCTTTACCAGCACGCCCTGTACGTCCACTACGGTGGATATACACCTCGATGTCATCTGGTAGATTATAATTGATAACGTGTGTTAGATCATTAACATCAATACCACGGGCCGCTACATCGGTGGCTACCAATAGCTGCAGGTGCTTTTTGCGAAATCGGTGCATCACCAAATCACGCTGTGCCTGAGACAAGTCACCATGCAATGCATCGGCATTATAACCATCGGCCATTAATTTATCGGCAATATCTTTGGTTTCCTGGCGCGTGCGACAGAAAATTATACCATACACATCAGGTGTGACATCAACAATGCGTTTTAAAGCACGATAACGGTCGTGTGCTTGCACCATATAATAATGGTGATCCACTTTTTCTGCTCCCTGGTTTTTCTTACCTACACTAATCTCTACAGGATCTTGCATGTAATTTTTCGACATACGTGCAATCTCTTGTGGCATAGTCGCTGAGAACAATAATGTCTGGCGCCATTCAGGCGTCTGTGCCATAATGCTTTCCAGGTCATCTTTAAAACCCATATTAAGCATTTCGTCGGCTTCATCTAAAATCAACCAGCGTACTTCACCCAGCTCGATGGCTTTGCGGTTAATCAGGTCATTCATTCGACCTGGTGTACCCACAACAATGTGCGTACCGCGCTTTAACGATTTAATTTGTGTGCGAATTTCGGCACCACCATAAACCGGCGTGATATATAAATCACGGTAGTTTTTAGAATAGTCTTTCAGGTCCTTGGTAATCTGAAGACAAAGCTCTCGTGTGGGGCACAATATAAGGGCCTGCACGTTTTTCGATTCACGCTCAATTTGCGGAATAACAGGTAAGCCAAAAGCGCCTGTTTTACCGGTTCCTGTTTGCGCAAGGGCAATCAGGTCATTTCCGTAATTTAAAATTTCAGGAATAGTTTTGCTCTGAATCGGTGTTGGTGTTTCGTAACCAAGCTCACCAATAGCACTTAGGATTTCCTCAGGAAGTCCTGTTTCTTTAAATGTCTGCATAATCTGCTTTTTATCCACCCGCTTCCACGTTCTTGCAGCTGTTACCCAATAAAGCAATTATGCTACGACTGTGCTACCGAAAGTGACCGGAGTGGTCCTTATTTTTACTGAGGCGCAAAGATAGACCGATTTTTGGATAATTGGTATTATTGATACTTGTTGCAGCGATATTTTGTGATTAATTAACGTTATTGAATCGACGAACTATAGAATTGACAAACGGATATATAGACAAACTGTGGAAATGTCGAACTGTTAAAAAGTAAATCGCTATGTGTGAAATCCAACAACCAAAACTCAAAACAAGGAACTCAAAACCCCGCACCCCAAACGAAAAATATTTATAAAGCCACTTTCAACGAAACGATAAAATTACGTCCTGGTGCTGCAATACCAGATGAGTAGGTTTTATAGCATTCATTTGTAATGTTATCAACACCAGCAGTAATGATGGTTGCATCCGTTAAGGCGTATTGTGCTTTAAGGTTTAAAGTTGTCCAGCCAGGCGAATAAGGATTACCATTAGCATCAGAGGCATACATATAACCTTTACCATGTTCTGATTCTGGTAAGTCTTCAAAAGCCATTTCGCCATTGTAGTGAGCATAAAGGTCCACTTTCATTTTCTTCATTTCGTAGCTAAAGTGCGTGGTTCCAAACCATGGAGCTGCATGGCGAAGAGGTGAGTAGGAGCCATCTTCCAACTCTTCTTCTCCTTTTTGGTAGTTAAAACGCGACGATGCGCTAAATCCATTTCTCCATTTGTATTCTACACCAAGCTGAACACCATAAACGTAAGCATTGGCGGCATTTTGAATCGCTTGTACCTGGCTTAATTCACCATCGTACAGAATGTACTCTTCTCCATCAAGTTGATAGTCGCGACGAACCATTGCATTGGTTAAGTGTGTATAATAGGCAGCCATGTCAAACTTCCATTTTTTAGCAACCACAACCGCTGCACCCAGCTCACCGTTAATGGCATATTCGGGTTTTAAATCAGGATTAGGCACAACCACAGCTCCTGGCTCAGAGTCAAATACTTTACCAACATCATCGATATTGGGTGCTCTGAATCCGGTTGAGACAGAGCTGCTTAATTGCCAGTTTTCAGTTGGATTGTGTATTAATCCTAGACTTCCGGTTAGCGCTCCTGTGTTGATGTCAGCGTTTGTAAACGTGAAATCATAGAAAGTATTATCAAAATCGGCATTCAGCATGATGTAATTATAGCGCAAGCCAGCCTGAAGATTGGTTTTTGCATTTATATGTTTAAGATACGAACTATAGACGGCCATAGAAAACCATCTAGAATCATCAGGATAACGGGATGCTGCATCTTCAGTTGTACCATCTAATAAGTTTTCAGATAGCCCTTTCGAACCAATTTTATTGCCAATAAACTCTAAACCATAGAATAGTTTGTCGTTATTTTTCCATTGTTTCTCAAAGTCGAAGTTAAAACTGAACGCATTTACTTTTTCTGTTCGTCTTTTTATTGATTCCTGATTTAACTTGCGATTGTGGCGGCTTTCCTCGAAAAATTGATGTGCGGCAATTATTTGTAAATGGTCGAAAAAGTTGTTTGATGCAGAATGCTGAATGTTCAAATTATTCATCATCCACTTTTGTGGGCCATAATACCAATCGCCGTATTTTAATGCATCATCGCTATCGTACATGATAAGCCTGTCGTAACGTGGTACATCAGACGATTCGGAGTAATGCAGCCCATAGTTAAACTGCCATTTGTCGTTGGGCATGTATTTAAATTTCTGCATCAGGTTTATTTGGCTGTAGGCCGTTGGAACTTGCTTTTTATTATCACTATTAGTAACAATTATATCTTCATTGTCGACTCTTTTCACATAATCTGGTCGCAGATAATCATCGGGGCCATTGCTTCCCATTTTCAAATCACCAAAGTCGGAGTACGTGATAGACGTAAAAGAAGCTAGTTTGTCAAAGCCCAGGTTAAAGTCGAAATGACCTGTCTTTTCGTTATTGGCCGAAGAATAGCGTGTTAATGCGTTCCCTTTAATCAGGTTTTTATCTTCATGCGATTGGATGGGTTCGAAGGTGTAAAAGCCCATGACGCCGCCAATCGCATCACTACCATAAATAACTGAGCCAGGTCCGAAAATCACTTCAGCTCGGTTTGTAGCAAAAGGATCGAGCGATATGATATTTTGAATATTTCCACTGCGGAAAATTGCATTGTTCATACGAACGCCGTCCACTGTGATTAAAACGCGGTTAGTCGCAAACCCTCGTATCATTGGGCTTCCCCCACCCATCTGGCTTTTTTGGACATACACGTCACCGGTTAATTCTATTAGGTCGGCAGCTGTTTGCGGATTAGAGAAATTGACTTCCCTGGGTTTTAAAACGGATATTTTGGCTGGTGTTTCGCGTCGGCCTTGTTTCCATCTGGTTGCCGATACTACTACTTCATCTAATGATAGCTCACTTTGTTCCATGTAAACTTTAAAGTCTATTGCCTTCAATTCGTCGTAGCTCATTGTAATTGTTTCGTAGCCAATTAGTCGAAAAACAATTTCATTCAAACCGGCAAACTCACTCAAGTCGCTTTGGCCTTTCATATTTGTTATGGTGTTGATTTGCGACGATGCCGAGATAATAGTTACCAATTCGAGCGGCTGTTGAGTATGTTTATCTCTGACCTGGGCTGTTTGTGATAAGGCGATATATGAAAAGGAAGTAAATAATAAAACTAGTAAAGAATGGTTCATTTCTCTGTCCGATGGGTTTAAATTTCGACGGCTTTTACAACAAATATCATGCAAATATAGGCTTTTCTGAGAGTAATAATTTGATGTTTATCAGGTTGGCCATGTTATGAAAAACAGGTTTTGTATATCTGTCTAATTTAATTGTTGTTACATGTTTAGTCTAAACGATAATTTCTTTAGTCATATGTTTAAGTGTACTTGTCAAAATAAATCAAACGTTTATCCATGTTTGCGTATTTATCTAATAATTACACAATTATTTAATTTTAATTAAGGATAATGAAAAATTATTACCTGAGTCTGTTTTTAATGATGACTTGTTTTTTAGCAAAAGCACAGGACTTTTCCTATGTAAATGCCATTGATATTGAAGATGAAACTCAGTATGAAGAAGCTGCCGAAGCGGCAATGCAATGTTGTTGTTATTTAACAGCTGTTCGGTACGATAAAAAAGATAAACAAAGAGAGGTAGCAACGCAATTTGTTAAGCAGTGGGTTGAAGCTAAAAATACGCAAGATGTAATGTTGAAGAATGTATTTGAAGAAGATGAAGATTTGCAGGAAATGTATATTGTCTTTTATGCCATGAACGACCTTGATGAAGAAGGGGAATTAAAAATGAGGGAACTGCAGGTGGCTGCTCTTGAGGGTGTTGTTGGGTATTGCTCCAATTCATCGAACAAACTAAAAATGACCAAGGAGTTAAAAGAGATAAGTAAACTGATAAATGCTGGTGAGTTAGAGCAGAGTATTATCAACTCTACTCTAACCAGTTCCGTTGACTAGCCTTTACTCAAAGCGAAGGTTGATTTCTAATATCTCAGGCCGGTTGCCGGTTCTTACTGGTGGTCCCCAGGTGCCAAATCCAGTGCTGACTATAAAATGACTGTTGCCTTTTTTTAAATAGCCGCGGCTTACTTCAAAAATGCGTTGAGTTATATAGCCAAATGGCCATAGTTGACCATGATGTGTGTGTCCTGAAATTTGCAGGTCAATGCCATTTTGTTGAGCTATTTCCAGGTTATAAGGTTGATGGTCAAGCATAATAAGAGGCTTGGATTTATCAATAGACAAAAGTATGTCTGCAATCTCTTTTCTCGAACCTGTACCTCGTGCTTTATCTCTGTCTTCTCGTCCCACAATGTAAAACTGCTTGTTGATCAGAATTGAAGTATCTCGAATGACATTTACTCCGTGTTCTTCCAGGTATTTTACCGAGCGCTCGGCACCACCAATGTATTCATGGTTACCTGTAGAGGCGTAAACACCCATTGGAGCATCAAGTTTTTTTAGGCTTTCACCCAGGTTTTGTTGAATGACTGGCCCCACATCTTCATCGACTACATCGCCGGCAAAGAGGATGATATCTGGCTTAAGAGAGTTGATGGTTTCAACTAGTTTATTGGTTTTTCGTGGGCCAATAATTGTACCCAGGTGTATGTCAGATGCGGCAACAATCTTAAGTTGTTTTCTGCCTTCAACTGCTTTGTTAATGGTAATGTTGTGCTGACTAATTTTTGTCGTCCAGGCATTAATAAAACCTCCTAATATGATTAAGGCTCCTAAAGAAGCAATGCCAATTCCTGTTATTAACTTTAGTTTCGAATACACTTCCGTTCCTCTGTTGGGCAGGAAATGCAAAAAATGATTTAGAATTCGAACGATATCTGTAGCGAATATTAGCAGAGTAAAATACAACATGCCTGCAAACCAAAATGCACCAATCCAATGAAGAGTGTTTGATAGAGGTGAATACCAGAGACGTTCCAGGAATCGTCCGGCAGGGTAGGCAATAACCAGTACCAGCATTAAAATGCGAAAAGCTGTCTTTAACGATGGTATTGTTTCAAGCCATTGTATTCCTCGGTTATAGATGTAGTAATTGACGAGAAAGTGTATTGATAAAATAATGCCCAGAAAAATCAGGAATCCGTAGTTTTTCATTTTGTATAATTAAATTATGATGAAGCACTAAAATTAAACATCAAACAGGCTGAAACTAAATATTGTTGAATAAAAGTGAATATTTTTGGTTTGAACCATTTATATTCGAAGCTGTTTGGTTGTTGGATACTAAAATTATAATACACCATGGGGAAATTGAAGTACTTAATTATGACGGGAGGATTGCTAATACTTACTGGTATAGTGTTAAAAGCACTATCTGTTGAAGGCCCATGGGCTGCAATTAGCTTTAGTATAGGAGGGACATTGAAGCTTTTGTATATGATTATTGGAGTTGGTTCAGGTAAAGTGAAGGTTGGAGCTGAGATAGTTTTATTGATTATAGGGCTAGGCTTGGTGTTTATTGCTATTTATCTGAAAAAAACGGAACAGCTAATGAACTTATATGTCTGGTTTTTATCATCTGGTCTCATAATTAAAGCCCTGTTTGTTACCTTGTTTATCCTTAAGCAAAAACGATATCGTAAGGAATTAGCTGTTGAGTAATTTTTGTTTTTCGATGTAAATGATTTATGTTTATGCATCAATAAACAAGCATTTATGATCTGGGAGTTAAAAAAGAATTTACTGTTATTGCTTAGTTTTTTATTGTTTGCTAAGCTGTTGAGTGCACAAACGCCCGTTGTATATAAAGAGATAAAACTCGATCCTCAATTTTGTTTGCAGGTTAATAATTTTGAAGTAGCCCATAGTATTGATGATTTAAAAAAAATTCCATTGAAGTACAATGCTTCCTGTGAGTCTGTTGATTTTGGAAAGATAAATTTCGATGCCAAGTCAGTGGTTGTCTGTAGTCAATACGTTCGTAATGGAAAGAAGGCAATAAAAACAACAAAAGTAGAGGTGCTAAGAAACGATAAAGCTAAACGGATAGATGTATATGTAGCAACCTTTGGAACAACTCAAATCCAGCGACAAGGACAGATTTTTGAAAACAGAAAATGGCTATTGCTTCCTAAATTTCCAGAGAATTATAAGGTAGATGTTCATTATTCATTAAAGGTGGTTGAACCTTAGAGAGAGATGTCGGTAAAATGCTTATTTGTAACTTGTTGAATTGTTTCGCCGGGAAACGGGTCAATTATTGTAACTCAAAATAGAAAAAACAGAACGACTAATATGCAACAAAAAAACGGCTGCCAAGATATTTGACAGCCGTTTTTCAATTTTTATAAACGTTTATTTTGCAGCATTTTCTTTAATGGCTGCCATAATTTTTTGTTCCAATTCTTCTGCTAATTCCGGATTGTCTTTAATCACTTCTTTAACAGCTTCGCGTCCCTGGCCTAGTTTGGTTTCGCCATAGCTGAACCACGAACCGCTTTTCTTCACAATGTTCATTTCAACACTCATGTCAAGAATTTCGCCAACGCGAGAAATACCTTCTCCATAGCGAATTTCAAATTCAGCCTTTTTAAACGGAGGAGCAACTTTATTTTTCACAACCTTCACACGGGTATGGCTACCTACCACGTTTTCTCCATCTTTAATTTGCGTTACACGACGAATGTCCAGGCGAACTGAAGAGTAGAATTTCAAGGCATTACCACCAGTTGTTGTTTCTGGGTTACCAAACATAACACCAATCTTTTCACGCAGCTGGTTAATGAAAATACAAGTGGTGTTGGTTTTGTTAATGGTTGAAGTCAGCTTACGAAGCGCTTGTGACATTAAACGTGCCTGAAGCCCCATGCGTGAGTCGCCCATGTCACCCTCTATCTCCGCTTTAGGAGTAAGCGCTGCCACAGAGTCAATCACAATAATGTCAATTGCTGATGAGCGGATTAGCTGGTCGGCAATTTCCAAAGCCTGCTCACCGTTGTCGGGTTGCGAGATTAAAAGATTTTCTAAATCAACGCCTAATTTTTCGGCATAAAAACGGTCGAAAGCGTGCTCAGCATCAATAAAGGCAGCAATACCACCGGCTTTTTGAGCCTCCGCAATCGCATGGATCGCTAAAGTTGTTTTACCCGATGATTCAGGGCCATAAATTTCAATTATTCGACCGCGTGGAAATCCGCCAACACCTAAGGCCACGTTTAAAGCGATTGAGCCTGTTTGAATAACTGGTATATCCTCAACGGCCGCATCGTCCATTTTCATAATGGTTCCTTTGCCATAGGTTTTGTCAATCTTATCCATGGTCAGCTGAAGGGCTTTCAGCTTCTCTTTGTTCACGTTATTGTCTTTTTTTTCTGCCATTATATTGATTTTAAGCTGTTTCTTCTTGTTTTGGGCAAGATTATTTTTCTAATTCAGCGAGTATTTGGTTGGTATGGTCTTTAGTTTTGACCTTTTCAAATATTTTAATGATTACTCCATTTTCATCAATAATGAATGTCTTTCTCAAAACGCCCATATATTCTTTTCCATACATCTTTTTTAAACCCCATGCATCATATTGCTGTAATATTTCTTTTTCGGTATCGGCAATAAGATTAAAGCGTAAGCTATGCTTGGCAATAAACTTTTGATGCGAAGCTATGCTGTCTGGGCTAACGCCAATTACTTCGAAGCCTTTTGAAGTAAGTTCATCATAACTTTCACTCAGGTTACAAGATTCGGCTGTGCAACCAGGAGTATTGTCTTTGGGATAGAAATATAAAATCACTTTCTTGCCCGAAAAGTCATTTAGGCTAATTTCTTTTTCGTCTTGGTTGAGCCCCTTAAAAATGGGTGCTTTATCTCCTTCTTTAAGCATTTTTATTGATTTTAAGGTGGATAGACATGCATTGGCTGCATGTTATTCCTATTTACAAATATATTTAAATAAGAACGATTATAAATGGGCATGGTTCAAAAGTTATTAACAGTCATTCGTTCAGATGTATATAAACATAAAGATGCTATTTGGATGTATTTGAAGTAACTGGTCTTTGAATGTTGACAATAGCCCCCTTTTATAATATTTTCAAGGGGCGAATTAGCTATTTGTCGTGTAATGTTTAATTTTGGGGCTTTAAAATACACTAGAAACAAACATCCTTATGTATAGATTGAAGTCAATCGCCTTAATATTATTAATAATTGTAACCGGATTATCAGAGTTAAGCTTTGCTCAGAATAAAACCTATTCGGCAAAAGAAGCTCTTGTATTGTTTAAAGAGGGGAACTACGCAGAAGCTGAGAAAGCGTATGAGTATTTATTACAAAGATATGATCGCGAGATAAAGTACAATTATTATTATGGCATATGTTTGATTCAGAATAATAATGATATACCTCAGGCTGTTAAACGAATTAAATATGCAGCACTTAAAGGAGTAAGTCGCGATGCGTATTATTATTTAGGACGTGCTTATCAATTAAGCTATCAGTTTGAAGAAGCTATCGGCCAATACAATCGGTTTTTAAAGTATGCCTCAGCTTCCGATATTCGTAATGAAAAGGCCGAAAAATATAAGTTAGAAAGTGAAATGGGGTTGCGACAATCGGCCAAAGTATACAACCTTGAAGTTTACGAACGCGATACGGTTTTGAAGGCGGATTTTTTGAGTGCTTATCATCCGGCTGCCGATGTGGGAAAAGTTAGTCTCAATAGTGATTTCTTCGAGTCGGGTGTTGACCCCAATGGCGTATTGTATTTGACCGAGCGTGGCGATGAAGTATACTTTTCGAAGAAAGATGAGAATTCAAACGGCAACTTGTTTAAAATGGAAAAGTTGCTTGATGGCTGGAGTGAAAGCGTTGCTTTAAATGGAATCAATTCTGCTCTCGACGATTGTCATCCTTTCGTAGTCATCGATGGGTCAACTATTTATTATTCATCCAACAAAGAAGGTGGATTGGGTGGTTATGACTTGTATAAAGCTAATTACGATGCTGAGCAGAAAACTTTCATCAATCCGGTCAACTTAGGGATTCCATTTAATTCACCTAAAGATGATTATTTGTTTGTGACCGATGAATTTAACGAACTTGCATGGTTTGCTTCTAATCGCGAAACAAACGATTCAACCTTAATTGTTTATACCATTAAATGGAACAATTCGGTGGTGAAGAACTTTGTGCAGGATGTTAATGAGGTGCGCCAGGTCGCCAGTCTACCATTGTCTGAAACGGCTCATCTATCAACCAATAAAAATAAGGATAAGACCAAAAAAGAAACGTCAAAAAAGGATAATCAGTTTCTTTTTGTCATAGCCGATACCTTAGAATATAGTCATCTGGATCATTTTAAAAGTGCGGAAGCAAAAAATAAGTTTAAGATGGCTGTAGAGCTCGAGGCTCGAAGAGATAGTCTGTCGTCATTGATGCGTGAGAAACGAAAACGTTATGCCCAGACTAATTCAGATACCGAACGTTCCATGTTGGTGAATGACATATTATCAATGGAGAAAAAAGTATATGGCCTTGATGAGAAAATTGAACGAACCTACTATCAGTCGCGTGTAGCTGAGCAGGATACGATTAAAGAATTGGTGGCCAAAGGGCAGTATACTTCCATCAGCCAGGTGCGGGTTGAGCGAAAAGTGGCGAAAGATTTGGATAAGATTTTAATTCCCGATGAATATACTTTTTACACCGATGAGGAGTTTGCTCGTCAGTTAAAGGCATTGGAAGTTATGTACCAGCAGTTGTTTGATGCTGATCAAATTCAACAGTTGCATCATGCCGATTCATTATATGTGTGGGGGAATATTCTGAACCTCGAATCTTCAAAGCTTTTGGAAGAAGCCAATAATGCGCCGGGCGAAACAGAATCTGTTCTAACCGTTATCCGCAGCAAAGATTCGGTAGAGGAGGAAAGTGTTGTACAGGCACAAGTATTTAAAGCAAAAGAGCTAAAGTTAACAGCGCTTAAGTTGTATCACGAATCGCTGAATAAAAAGATACTCATTTATGACGAGCGGATTAAAGAGATCCTTTTATCAAATACGGTCGATGATTTAAGTCAGTTGGAGGAATTACAAGTGCAAGGTAAGGAGTATTTTAAAGAAGCCATGGATATGATTGACCCGGTGAATGGCTTTGACGAGGCGCGATACGAAAAAGCCGGTGCCATTAAGCGCACAGGTGTTGGTTTGCATGAGCAGGGGCTGATTCAATATGCCGAAAGCAGAAACGTGGACGGCGGTGAAAAACCAGTTAAGACTACCAAAGTGCCCAAAACGTATCAGGAACTTCAAGGGGCGGATGTTGTTAAAGAAGAACCCGCGAAAGTTGTTGAAAAGGCGTTTAAAAAGCCTGAAAACCAATTGGTTTATAAAATCCAGATTGGGGTTTTTAGAAATGAACCGAATGACGCGGCTGTAGCGAAAATACCGCCAATTTCAAAGGTGGAAATACCTGGTAAAGAGTTAACCAAGTACTTCGCCGGTAATTATGCATCGTATGCCGAGGCGCAAAATGATGTGAAGCGGGTGCATGATGCTGGTTTTGCAGGTGCATTTATTGTCGTGTTTAAAGACGGCAAGCAAATTAACCTGACCGAAGAACTCAAAAAGTAGAAATTAGTTTTTCACAAAAAAATATGGTTAATTTATAGAAACTTTTGTGATATGGTTTCATTTAGCAAACGAAGTGAAGAACATAATATGAAGGGTGACGGCAACGAAAAACGGATACTGACACTCCATAATGACGATGAGAATTCATTCGACCATGTAATTGATGTTTTATGCGAAGTATGTGAGCACGATGCTATACAAGCTGAGCAATGTGCTTTTTTAACGCATTATACAGGTTCATGTCAAATTAAATCAGGTAATATTGATGACTTGTTACCTATCAAGGAGCAATTGTCGGAAGAACGTTTATTGGTTACAATCGATTAATCATATGTCAGCACTTGTTATTGTCTTAATTATCCTTTTAGGATTATTCCTTTTTATCTTAGAGTTTTTTGTTTTTCCAGGCGTCACCATTGCGGGTATTGGTGGATTTATTTTTACCGCAGGTGGTATTTTTCTCACTTATCAGGGATACGGCACTACTTATGGCAATATAGCCTTATTCAGTACCTTGTTTGCTGGAGTACTGATGCTGGTGATGTCGTTTCGATCCAAAACCTGGAACAGGTTGATGTTAAAAACAGAAGTAGGTGGTAAAGTCGAAACTGTTGAAGAGAGTGCAATCAATGTTGGTGACGAAGGCATGACGATTACGCGCTTAAATCCTGTTGGAAAAGTGATGGTCAATGGTGAAGTGATTGAGGGTAAGTGTCCTGGTCATTTTGTTGATGAAAACTCTGAAATAATCGTTAAAGAAGTTTATAAAACATACATAATTGTCAAACCCAAAAACTAATTAAATGGCAGGATTAGCTCCCATATTTTTGATAGCAGCGGTTATAGTCGTTGTTTTCTTGTTTCTTTATTATGTGCCAATTTTACTATGGTTCTCGGCCTTAGTGTCGGGCGTGCGAATTTCATTGATTCAGCTCGTTTTAATGCGTATTCGTAAAGTGCCACCTGGGGTAATCGTACGTGCGCTTATTGAGGCTTCTAAAGCTGGATTGTCAGAGATTAAACGTGATGAGCTGGAAGCTCACTACCTGGCAGGCGGACACGTTGAAAGCGTTGTGCATGCATTGGTATCGGCTGCGAAAGCTAATATTGACTTAAATTTCCAGATGGCAACAGCTATTGACTTAGCCGGTCGCGATGTATTTGAGGCGGTTCAAATGTCGGTAAACCCAAAGGTGATTGATACGCCTCCGGTAGCTGCCGTTGCTAAAGATGGTATTCAGTTAATTGCGAAGGCCCGTGTAACCGTTCGTGCCAACATCAAACAGTTGGTTGGTGGAGCAGGAGAGGAAACAGTTCTCGCTCGTGTAGGTGAAGGTATTGTGTCGTCTATTGGTTCATCAATTTCGCACAAGGCAGTATTAGAAAATCCTGATTCCATTTCAAAAGTTGTATTGGAAAAAGGATTAGATGCCGGAACTGCTTTTGAAATCTTGTCGATTGATATTGCCGATATTGATATAGGTAAAAACATCGGAGCCGGTTTACAGATTGATCAGGCCGATGCCGATAAAAATATTGCCCAGGCCAAAGCTGAAGAACGCCGGGCTATGGCAGTTGCTTTAGAGCAGGAAATGAAAGCCAAAGCACAGGAAGCTCGTGCTAAGGTAATTGAAGCCGAAGCTGACGTGCCTAAGGCCTTAGCAGAGGCATTCCGCAATGGAAATCTTGGTGTAATGGATTATCTGAAGTATAAAAATATTGAAGCCGATACGGCCATGAGAGACTCAATTGCCAAGCCAGGCAGTAAGCCTCCGAAAAAAGATTAATTTTTTTTTGAGCTACCTTCGGGTAGCTTTTTTTTTGATCGATAATTAGTTATGTGATTCGATTATTTTTGTGTTATGAAAAAGTATTGAATTTTTTCATTTTAATTTTGGAGGTTTAATTCTATTTGCTACTTTTGCAATCGCAATCGCAAAGGGGACGCAGGATAGAGAAGAAAGAGCGGTTGTTTCTCTTTAAAGAAAGAGGTTAAAGGAGAGATGGGTGAGTGGCTGAAACCACCAGTTTGCTAAACTGGCGTACGGGTAACCGTACCGGGGGTTCGAATCCCCCTCCCTCCGCTCAATTTTAGTTTCGGGGTGTAGCGCAGTCCGGTTAGCGCACCTGGTTTGGGACCAGGGGGTCCCAGGTTCGAATCCTGGTACCCCGACAACTTTTTAAGAGCTGAATAATGTTTAGCTCTTTTTTATTGAAAATATTATTGATTCGGGGTGTAGCGCAGTCCGGTTAGCGCACCTGGTTTGGGACCA
>NZ_JAFMVC010000150.1 GCF_025499605.1 Carboxylicivirga litoralis
ATATCAATGAATTTGATTTACTCAATTTGGTTTCAGTTGACTTAATCTCAGGAATAACACCAGTATAGTTTTTGTTAATTTGTTCTATAAATTCTCCAAAATGATTCTTCAAATATGGTTCAATTAATGATGAAGGTTTCAAATCGGTGGTATCAACACCTCTCTTAGTTAGGTTTCTTTTTATTGTCTTAAACAAAGAAGCCGAAAGACAGTCTTTTCCAAATAATTTAATCGGTTTTACAATTTCAATCTTTGCATGATTTGATATTAATCGGCATACGTCTCCAAGTCGTTTGGTTCTCGATGGTTCAAGTGTCGATTCCCAA
>NZ_JAFMVC010000151.1 GCF_025499605.1 Carboxylicivirga litoralis
TTGAAATGAAATTAAACTGGTCTGGTAGTTCAGCTGGTTAGAATGCCGGCCTGTCACGCCGGAGGTCGCGGGTTCGAGTCCCGTCCAGACCGCTTGTTTAGTTTCGCTAGATATTATTGAAGATAAAACTGGTCTGGTAGTTCAGCTGGTTAGAATGCCGGCCTGTCACGCCGGAGGTCGCGGGTTCGAGTCCCGTCCAGACCGCTTGTTTTAACTTCATATTTTAGGTCTGGTAGTTCAGCTGGTTAGAATGCCGGCCTGTCACGCCGGAGGTCGCGGGTTCGAGTCCCGTCCAGACCGCTTAAAAAGGGATGCTGCTAC
>NZ_JAFMVC010000152.1 GCF_025499605.1 Carboxylicivirga litoralis
CCGTTTTTATTTCAATTGCATTCAATTCGGTTTTTTCTGCTAATAAATTAGTTTTGCAGCCAATGAAAATTATTTACCACAAAATTTTTGCTTATGGTTAAACTCATTGGAACAACGAAGAACGGAAGAAATAAACTTATTCAAAAAATAAGACTTATAATATGATGTAATAACACAACTTTCGATTGAGCTTGAGAATAATCATAAGCCATTATTTTTTAACATTTTAAAAGAAGCTTATGATGATAAATCAGAAAATTGTTGCGGAGAACTTTGAAAAGGATTGCCTTGCTGTATTTGAGAATTTACTGCAA
>NZ_JAFMVC010000153.1 GCF_025499605.1 Carboxylicivirga litoralis
TCCAAAAATACTCCCTTATTTTGCACCCGCTTTTGAGAACAACGGTTCATCTAAAAGGCAAGGGTGGTAAGGGTTTCGGCGCTTATTGCTACGTAATGAAAGAGGTAATTTGGATTGAAAACAATCGAGGTTATTGACAAGGCGGGTCAGGTATATTAACTTGCATTTCGCTGTCAAAACCAACTGAAAATTTTTTCAAAAATAGTTTTGTAAATTAGAAATAAAAACCTTTATCTTTGCAGCCGCAAAAACAACAAGGGTTGTGGTTACTGAGCGAAGTCGAAGTGAGTAAGGGCGAGGTGTTGA
>NZ_JAFMVC010000015.1 GCF_025499605.1 Carboxylicivirga litoralis
TTAGCTGTTTTACAAGTTCAGACATGGAGCTTTTAGTGTTGGTTAAAAGCCCAATTTACAAGCTTTTATCTTAAAAAGACAGTCGGCTCTTCTCCTTCCACATTTCTTCTCAACGATAGTTCTTTAACAATGGCTTCTTTTTCTTCATTCGTGTATTTCGACCAATTGCCGGCTTCATCAACCGTTCTTCGGCATCCAAAGCAAACACCTTTGCTGTCGTATTGACATACACTAATGCATGGAGATGGTATTTCTTTCATAATCATTTCTTTTTTACAGAACATTGTGCCGAGCGATATGTTTACCCATGGTTTCAAAAACATTAAAAAAGTATAAAAACCAAAGGAATTCGAATTTTAAGTAGTCTGGTATTTCATTGGATGAATGGTTTACCATAAATTTGTTAACTATGGCCGATAATTCAGGTAAAATATTGAAAAGCATTCAGCCTGGGCGTATCACTTTTCCAATTATTATTGGATTAGTTGTGACGGGGTATTTTCTATATAAAGAATTTGATCCATCGGTTCTCGATTACTTTTCTTTTACCCTGAAATCGTTGTTTTGGTTTTTTATCTCATTTCTGATGATGGCCATTCGCGATTTTGGTTATATCATTCGCATAAGATTATTAACCAATAATATACTCACCTGGCGAACGGCTTTTAATACTATAATGCTATGGGAGTTTACTTCGGCAATTACGCCATCAGCCATTGGAGGCACTAGTGTAGCTATTTTTTTTATCAATAAAGAGGGCGTAAAGCTGGGGCGAAGTACAGCCGTGGTTATGGTCACTTCATTTCTCGATGAATTGTATTTTATTCTAACGTTTCCACTTATCCTTTTATTTATTGGGCGTACTGACATTTTTGCTTTTGGCGACAGTATGATGGAAGGCCTGCCATGGTATAAGAATCAGTTTTTTATGTTTGCTCTTACAGGTTATTTCCTGAAACTAGCGTATACCATCGTCATCAGTTATGGTTTGTTCATCAATCCTCGTGGCTTAAAGTGGCTTTTGCTCTGGGTATTTAAATTGCCTATTATCCGGCGTTGGCGTCCACAAGCCAATGAGTCGGGTACTGATTTGATATCAACATCCGATGAGTTTAAAAGATGGCCATTTGTTAATTGGTTAAAAGCATTTGCGGCAACAGCGCTGAGCTGGACTGCCCGATATTGGATAGTGAACACCTTGATACTTGCTTTTTTTGGTTTTGAGCTATTGGGCTGGAACGATCATATCTTGATTTTTGGCAAGCAATTGGTTATGTGGATTATGATGCTGGTAAGCCCTACTCCCGGGGGAAGTGGCTTTGCCGAGTGGGTATTCAAAGAGTTTCTGGCTAATATGGTTCCGTTAGGAACAGGAATGGCGATGGCCTTTATGTGGCGACTGGTTAGTTACTACCCCTATTTGGTTATTGGAGCCTTTGTAGTGCCCAAATGGATACGAAAACACTTCATTACTACCTGATTTGATTTGATAAACAGGAGGTTTTTGGTGACAAATGGCTGTTTTCAGATAACGCTTATCACTAACTTGCTTAGCGTAAAATGATAAACTATGCCTCTAACCAAATATATTCTCACTCTAACGATTTCTTTGTTTCTTTTTAACGGAGGATGTAAAGAGCATCGACCGAAAAAATTCAAGAAAATTGTAGAGCCGACAAAAGAACTTGTGATCTACTGTGAAAATACAATGCTTAATATGGTAGTGGATTTAAAGTATAATTTTGAGCAGCTCTATGATTGCAATGTCATTATTCAGAACGATTGTTCGAAAAACCTGATGAGTATTATTAACTACTCAGGTAAAGGTGATATTTACATACCTTCTTCATCGCATAGTTTTAAAAGTTTTCAAAAGAATACAGGTTTTCAGTTAGAGGATTCATTATTCCTGGGTTATAATCATCTGGTATATATGGTGAAAAAAGGTAATCCTAAGAAATTTAGTGGAAACACGGCACCGTTGAAGCGTAAAGGAAGATATGCCGTTATTATCGCGAATCCGGAAACCAGTTCGTTAGGGCATGAAACCAAACAGTTTTTACGCAAGCAACGTGCCTACGACGAAGTGCTTGAAAGTGTTGTGTCTTTAACATCGGACTCTAAAGGACTTGTTAAGGGCTTGAAAGGTGATGAGGCTGATGTTGCTATTAATTGGAAAAGTAATATTAATGTAAATGGTAATGCACACCACATTGAAGTCATCTATCCGCAGTCGCCCTATAATAATGCGATTCCTATATATGCTGCCGTTATGTCCTGCAGTTCAGAGCCTACCTTAGCCAAAGCCTTTCTGCATCTGGCGTCCGAAGAGTTAAGTGAAGCTGCCTTAACACGCTATGGATTTTCGAAAAGACCGTCCATTATTTTTTAAATTAGTGGTAAAATTCTATTTTTAGGAAAATTCATTTCTGTGAGCAAGCGAAATAAAAATTTGAAGATATCCTATTTTAAGGAGCCGATTATAAATAAGCTATACTTATTGTTAGCCATCTTCCTATTAACCATTGCCACAATACTTACCATCGAAAACTACTTCGATCGTTCTTACAGTTCAAAATACCGCAGTTCAATAGAAAATCAGGAAAAATTACTCAAGCTGGAAAGTCTGTTGAACCAAAACCTCTTAAAATTAAACCTTGCTTTTAAATCTTACTCATCCATCAACCTGGCAAAGGCGCTTGAAAACAATGATACGGAGATTGAACAGCTAACACAAAAAAGTAAGGACATATTAAATGTTATTGATCAGGGAGGTATTATTGAAGATGTTAGGCCGGTTAAGGATTATTCGAAAGATTCCATTACGGTTCGAATCAATTACCTGGAGGATGAATTTACAGGCGGCATATCGCAGGTAAGTGAACTAATACCACTTATTGATGAATTATACAATAAGTCAACACGGATTTCGGATTTGGTGTTAAAAAATATTACTGTACACAAGGGTGAAAATGAAAACTTGAAAAGTAATGTGGAGCAATTGATTAAAGGCGCGGACCCGGAATTTGACCGGATGTTGGAAACTGAAAATACGATTGCCTACGAAATCAATAAACGGTTGGTGAGCCTCAATAATAAAGGCATAAATGTATTGAGTCGATACAATAAGCTCAAATATACTTCGCTCATCTTTTTCACCCTCTTTGTTATCTTTCTGTCTTATTTTTTGTTCTCGCAAATCAGAAGTGTTATTCTTTATCGTAAAAAGGCAGAGGATAATAATAAGAAGTTAATACAGGCAGTAGAGCAGAGCCCTATTTCTATTATGATTACTGATACACAGGGTAATGTTGAGTATGTGAACAAGGGATTTAAGTCATTGGACAGCTATTCGAAAAGTGATTTAGAGAGCGGTAATGCCAACTTTTTTAAGTTGCAAAATGAAAAGAATGAGTTGGCCGATGTGCTTTGGCAAACCATACAGGAAGGGCGTGTATGGCAAGGCGAAATTTCAAGCACGAAAGAGGATGGTAGTATCTACTGGGAGAAAGTATTAATTTCTCCGGTGTTGAGTAAGGATAAAACCATTTCTAACTATGTGGCTATTAAAGAAGATACCACAGAGAAGAAACTATTAACAGAATCGCTCAAAGAATCGAATAAGGCACTGACTACCATTACCGATAATCTTCCGGTTGGGGTGTTGATTGTTGATAAAGACCGACAGATTATCCAGATTAATAAAACAGCTGCTAAAACTATGGGTTTTGGCAATGGCGAAGAGGCATTATCGCATTTAACCAACAGTTCGTATGAAGAGTTATTCTTTACTAATAAAAAGGAAGAATACAAAGATGAGCAAACAGGGGTTAATGTAACGGCTCTCGAAGAGCGACTGGAAATTAAAGAAAACAATGTCTCAAGGGAGATTCTGAAGAATATTATTCCGATTTCATTGGATCAGAAAGAGGTATTCCTGGAAGCATTTATGGACATTAGTGCTCAAAAAGAAATTCAAAAGAAGGAGGCGGAGTCTAATAAAGCGAAGTCGGAGTTTTTGGCCAATATGAGTCACGAAATCCGAACGCCAATGAATGGTATTATTGGTGCTACGGAGTTGTTGGCTAAAACACGCATGACCAAAGAGCAAAAGAATGTGGTGTCGATAATTGGTCGTTCGTGCGATAACCTTCTGAATATTATTAATGATATCCTGGACTTCTCTAAGATTGAAGCCGGTAAGATGAAGATTGAATCTTACGCCTTTAACCTGCGTTCAACGGTTGACTATTTAATGGATCAGATGTCATTCCGCTCGCTCGAAAAAGGCATTGAGATACTAAGCGATGTAGAAGATACCATACCTCCTGTATTGATTGGTGACGAGAGTCGCTTAATCCAGGTATTGGTGAACCTGATGGGTAATGCAGTGAAGTTTACATCAGAAGGTGAAGTGGTATTAAAAGTCGAGATTGAGCAGCAAAAAGGAACCAATCTGATGCTGCACTTCTCAGTTGAAGATTCGGGCATAGGTATTCCAAAGAATAAGTTAGAGAAGATATTTGAATCGTTTACACAAGCCGATGGTTCAACCACTCGTAAATTTGGCGGAACAGGTCTTGGAACCAGCATTTCTAAAATGTTGGTTGAACTGATGGGGGGTAAAATATGGGTCGAAAGTCCAAACCCTAACTTTATGTGGTCGAAAGAAAATCCGGGTTCGGTTTTCCATTTTACACTGCCATTTGTGATTGATAAAAACCACAAGACACTTGAGTTAAATACGGAGCAGTTTTCACATGTTAATACCTTGATTGTAGATAATCATAAAACCAACCTGTTGTTGCTAAAGAAAACGCTTAATAACTGGCAAATAAAATCAGATACGGTTAATGATGAGAAATCAGCCCTAAATATGCTGGAGGCAGATTCGAAGTTTAACCTGATGATTATTGATAGCCATGTGTTTAGTAAGGCTGATGACAATTTTCTGAGAACGGTAAAGCGTAAGCAGAAAGACATTAAAATCATCTTGTTTTCATCGGAAAACAGGTGGAAAAACCCTGCCGATTTTAAAGGTGTTGATACGGTGCTGCAAAAGCCGGTAAAACATACAGAGCTGTTTGGTACCATTGAAAAACTTTTGGTAGAAGGTAAAGGAGAAGTTAGCAGTGCCGAAGCGCAGGTGGCAGAATTAAAAGAGCGCATTAAAGACAAGCAAATACTGTTGGTTGAAGATAATATCATTAATCAGAAGATTGCGGAAAAAATGCTGTCTCGATTGGGGCTGCAAACCAATATTGCCAATAATGGCCAGGAGGCTGTTGATATACTGACAGGTGAGGATAAGGATAAAGTTGATCTTGTGTTTATGGATGTGCAGATGCCAGTGCTGAATGGCTTGGATGCCACACGTAAATTACGTGAGGAGAAGGTTGAATTGCCAATCATAGCCATGACTGCCAATGCGTTGAAAGGCGACCGTGAAGTTTGTATCGAAGCCGGTATGAACGACTATATTGGTAAGCCGGTGAAGATGGATGACCTGGAAAATATTATTGACAGGTGGTTGTAGAGCACTTTAAAGTTTCTTGTAGCTTGTAATTGATTACTGCGTTATACACCATAGGGGTATTAGTTATGCTGGAAATAGTTCAAGCTTTCCATTTAAAACCACTCCATCCAAATTCATATTTTTAGCTGATTTAACCGCTCCTTCTTCATCATGAACAATTGGTTCGCCACGCACATTGAACGAGGTGTTGATAAGCGCTTTAATGCCGTATTTCTCATCTAAATGCGTTAATAAGGCAAAAATATATGGATTGTCACGTTGCTCCACCGTTTGAATGCGCGATGTGCCGTCAATGTGCACTACGCCTTCAATTTCTTTCTGTTTATCCTTATCAATAGAGAAATCGAGCAACATGTATTTAGCCAAATGATGAATGGAAGCCTGATTGGTAAAATAACGTGCATTTTTGCTTAACATGATTGGGGCAACAGGGCGATACCATTCACGTTTTTTATGGGTCATGCTTACTTTATCAGCCAGCTTTTTTGAATTGGCCAGTGCAACAATCGAACGGTTACCTAAGGCACGTGGGCCTATCTCACCGGTGTTGTTACAAATGGCAATGACTTTGTTTTCAATAAGAGCTTGCGCACAACCTTCAATGTCTTTCTCGTTAAAGCTGCACGATACAGCGTTTAGTTGCCAGTTATTTAAATAGGGCGAATGGGCTTGGATTTGCTTATGCTTATACCATTCGAAAAGGGCAGCTGCCCCCAGAGATAAACCACTGTCCTCGGTACAAGGAGGGATAAAGACATCTTTAAAAAGGCCTGAATTCACAAGTTGTGTATTGGCCACTATATTAAGTGCTGAACCTCCAGAGTAGTATAAGTAGTCACTATTCTCTTGCTCTTTCAGCTGTTGAAGCTTAGTCATCAACTCACGCTGAAAGACACCTTGCATGGTCGCCACTATATCCTGTAGAAAAGCATTATCCTGGTTGAGATGATGGACATCGATTCCGAAATCAGTTTTTGCCGCGTCAAAAAAGCGCTTCTTACTTCCCCAGATATCTGTGAAATAGTTATTTGAGACCAGCCATTGTTCAATATCATGGCGATAAGTGCCAAAGGCTGCTAAACCCATCATCTTGCCCGGTACACTGTTTTGTTCTTTGAATTTGGCGCCAATAATACCAAATACCAAGGCATTGGCATTAAATAAGCTCGAAAGATATTTGAAATCCCAGTGGTGCTCAATGGCTTTTAGTTCATTATTCGTATAACTAAATGCAGAGAAGTTACTCAGGCTACCACCTCCATCGAAATGCACCAATAAGCTTTTGTTTTTAAATGCACCATAAAATGGCAGGCATGCCCCAATGTGTGCCAGCTCATGATTAATGGCATAAGCTTCTTTTTCGCGGTCGAGCCACCAGCAACGTCCTTTTTCAGGACTTGTAGATAGTGCACTGTGCAGTGGTGCTTCAAAACGAAATCGTCCGCAGGATGATAAGAATGTTCGCCCTACCACATTATCGACAAAGACTAAGTCGTAATCGGTCTTTTTCAAAAGCCCTTCTTCTTTAAGCAAGTCGTAAATCTGCTCATGTAAAGTATTATCATGCTTTTTTCTGCTCAGGCGCTCCAATGTCAGGTGTTTAATGACCTGGCCTTTATCCATCAATGTTAAAGCATGATCGTGCACATAAAAAGGGGTGTTGCTATTAATACGATCCTGAATGCCGTATATAGCTAATGTGGGCTTTGATGCGTTCATTTTTAATTAGATAAGAAACTGAGCAGCAATCGTTATTAGCATCAGAAGAGTCACAAACAATTCCTGTATAAAGCGGCGTCGAATGAGGGATAAAAATCGCCCAACAACAATGGATGTTCCGATGGCCCATATGGGCATTACTTCGAGTGAATAATAAGGCGTAATGGCAGCTACCACACTTAGTACTATCAACCAGATAAAGATACGATAGTGTTTACGCGTGATTATTTTTATAGCTGGTAAAATTCGCACAACGGCCAAAATGGAGATAAACACCAAAAAGATAATCATACCATTGTAAATTTGAGAGTATAATGTGTGCTCAAAAAAAGCAATGGTTGATACAAAGTTTTCAACCGCTAAGTCAATAAACTGCGCTGACTGATCAAACCAGAAATAGTAGGCGAAGGAAAACAAATAAGGTAGAAGTAATCCTAAAATGGATGCTATAAACGAACGGATGCTCATAAGCCGAAGGATAAACATTATCATCCAAATCAGAACAATAAAGTAAATGCCCTTAGCATAAAACAGGCTTCCGATCGATAACCAGAAGGAAGCTTCGAAACACCAGGTCATTGGTTTGCGTTGTCCGGAGGCAGAAAATAAACGTTCAATACCGAGCATCAGCAAAGGTGTGAAAAACCAAACCGGATGCAATTTCTGAGCCATCAGGTAGCTGCTAACCAATAGCATATATACAAAACCCGGTAAGTTCGTTTGTCCGTTAAATAAATTATAACGGTTCACAATACGGTTCACACTGAACATCATTATCAGCGCAATAAGCATGCTGATGACTGATGCCAGTAAATGATTACTTTTTAGAACTCCAATTACCAAATCCCACAATGGCATGGGATTATGATCATAAGGAAAACTTGGTGAAACATCAAACAGAAGTGTATTGGTCCAAAAACCAATCAGCAACAAAGGCATCAGGGCCAGGGCCACAATATCATTTCTATTGAATACTCTAAAAAGCATAATTAGCAATTAAATGTTTTGGGTTCCCGCAGATGACGCTGAAGTTCGCAGAAAAGTTATTGAATAACTGTGATAAAACAGCTAAGTTCTGCGTTATCTGCGGGAGATAGGATTCCACTATAGGAATCAATATTATAAATCAAACCCGATATCAGAACGGAAGTATTTGCCTTCGAAGTCCAATGTTTGAGCGTTGGTAAAAGATTGCTTTAAGGCTTCGTCTTTATTGGCGCCAAAAGCGGTTAATGCTATCACTCGTCCTCCGGACGTAACTACTTTACCATCTTTTTCAGTCGTTCCGGCATGGAAAACCAAACCGTCAGCGATGTTTTCAAGACCGGTAATCTCTTTGCCTTTTTCATATGAGCCAGGATAACCACCAGAAACACACATTACCGTTGTAGCACTACGCTCATCCACTTCAATGGTTTTCTTACGTAATTCGCCGGCAGCAACCGCTTCAAATAAGTCAAGCAGGTCTGATTTTAATCGAGGAATAACCACTTCGGTTTCAGGGTCGCCCATTCGTACATTGTACTCAATTACTTGTGGCTCGCCATCAACGCTCATCAAACCAATAAACACAAAACCTTTGTAAGGAATGTTGTCCTTAGCTAAACCGTCAACCGTTGGTTTAACAATGCGGTCGTGTACTTTCTTCATAAACACCTCGTCGGCAAAAGGAACTGGTGAAACAGCACCCATGCCACCCGTATTTAAGCCTGTGTCGCCTTCGCCAATGCGCTTATAATCTTTGGCTTCAGGCAATACCACATAGCCATGTCCATCGGTTAAAACAAATACAGATAATTCGATGCCGCTTAAGAACTCTTCAATGACAACAGTGCTTGATGCATCACCAAATTTACCACTTAACATCTCTTTTAATTCAGCTTCAGCTTCAGCTAAATCGTCTAAAATCAATACGCCCTTACCGGCAGCTAAACCATCTGCTTTAAGTACATACGGTGCTTTAAGGGTTTTTAAAAAGGTCAAGCCTTCCTCCAGGTTCGTCTGTGTAACTGATAAATAACCTGCTGTTGGAATATTATGGCGCATCATAAATGCTTTAGCAAATTCCTTACTTCCTTCAAGTTTTGCCCCTTCTTTGCCAGGACCAATCACAGGAACATGAGCAATTTTCGGATCGTTTAGAACAAAGTCTTTAACGCCTCGTACCAATGGCTCTTCGGGTCCAACCACAATCATATTTATGCTATTATCCAACACAAAGGCTTTGATGGCTTCAAAGTCATTAGGATTAAGGTTAACATTGGTCCCAACCTGATTGGTGCCGGCATTACCCGGAGCAATAAATAATTGTGTTAACTTTTCGCTTTGCGCCATTTTCCATGCTAAAGCATGCTCGCGCCCTCCCGAACCTAAAAGTAAAATGTTCATGTTTGTTGTATTGTTATTTACACCTCTAATTTTTTAAACTGATACCCTTCTTCTAACAACTTTTCAATGGAGGCAGGTAAGGCATAATGCATCCTGTCCCATGCTTTTTTTGAATCGTGAAAAACCAATATGGAACCATTTCTGGTGTATTGCAACACGTTGTTAAGCACGTCCTTTTGCGTCAGACGATTATCGTAATCCATCGATAATACATCCCACATCACAATGTGCTTAAATTGCTGCTTTAATTCACCAATATACCAGGGATATAACTGCCCATGCGGTGGACGAAATAAAGCTCCTGGTATAAACGGTTTGGCTTTTTCAATGTTGTTAAAATACTCTTTGCGCGAACATTTCCACGCTGGTAGATGGTTGTAAGCATGGTTACCCACACTGTGTTCCCGTTTTAAAAGCTCATCCATTATGTGGGCATTTTTGTGAGCATTTTCGCCCACACAAAAGAATGTTGCTTTAATGTTATATTCATCCAGTAGGTTCATCACCCAGCTTGTTTCTTTCTCAACAGGGCCATCGTCAAAGGTGAGGTAAAGCGTTTTACCTTCCTCTTTTTTTCGCCACAATGTGTGTGGGAAAAGAGCCCTGAGAGCTACTGGTGGCTGAACCTTCCAACTCATTGTTTATTCACCAAAGAATCCCATGCGGCGCATGTTTTTCTCGTAATCTTTTTCGAGGAATTGCATTAAATCCTCTCGGTTATATTGTTGCGCCATCTTCACAATTTCCATATAAATAGCCATGGCTGTTTCCGGATCACGACCCGCTGTGGCGCGTTTATAATCAGGTAAAGAATTGAAGTAATCCATTTCTTTCAAACGATCGGTTGCCAATTCTTTAAGTATCTCTTCCCCTTTATCAAAGTCGTCGAGTTTAAAATATCCCTCAGCCAGGAAGATGCTGAAATAATTATGTGGCACTCGCTCTCCACTCAGCACTTCCATGCTCTTATCAAGGATGTCATGTGCTTTGTCAGTTTTGCCTTCATCAATCAGCGATAATGCTAAACGCGATAGGTTATTTCTAATGTTGGTAGCCATGCGCAAGTGGTTTTCATCCAGATAAACATTCGGATTGTCGAAACCACCCCATCTGAAATCTTCCATCACATTTTTGTACATGCGTTCGGTATCCACACGGCCAAACTGACCATCCATATTGGTAGTTTTGATTGGCACTACCTGGTAGGCAAATCCTTCCAGCTGGAAATAATCTTCCAAACTCACATAATTGTCTGTTCCAACTGTTACAGCAAAGTAAATAGGGCGCTCCCAGTCGTTGTTTGACATTAAATCCAGAATCATTAACTCATTCTTCAGGATCATGTCTTTTTGCAGGTTGATTTCCACATTTTTCGTCAATAGATGCGCCGCATCTTCAGAAACAATGCCACGTTGAAGAACCTTCAGGCTATCGGCAGGGACTGTAAACTGCTTAGAAGGTAAATACTCAAGGTAACCAGCATATTCAGGTACCTGTTTGGTTTTTGGGTTGTCGCTAGCCACAAAATTGATGGCTTCTTTCAGGTCAACGGCTCCTTTGATACGGTCAAGAAGATAGACCACATCACGACTACCGGTCACATATTGGTCATGTTCCAAAGAGAAGGGCATTGGATCCGATTTATAGGCCTTACGCTTCATCTGGTCGATATACCAGTCGGTTTGTAAGTAGCTTAAATTACAAACTCGCACGTCGGTGCGGATACCTTCAACTTCTTGCGCATACCACAACGGGAAAGTATCGTTATCACCATTGGTAAATAAAATGGCATTATCAGCGCAGCTGTTCAGGTAGTTATGAGCTAGATCCCGTGCAATGTAGCGCTCCGAACGGTTATGGTCATCCCAGTTTTCGTTGGCCATAATGCCTGGTACAAATACCAGTGAAATAGCTGTTGCAAGAGTAGCAGCAACAGAACCCGGTACAAAGCGTTTAATGCCATCGACAATGGCCAATACTCCCAACCCAATCCAAATGGCAAAGGCATAGAACGACCCGGCGTAGGCATAATCACGCTCACGCGGTTGTATTGGTGTTTGGTTGAGATAAAGTACAATAGCCAGTCCGGTTAAGAAGAATAATAACATGACAATCCAGAAACCTTGCTTGCCATTTTTACCTGCATTGTATTGGAAGAACAAACCGGCTAAACCAAGGATAAGCGGCAGCATGTAATATTTGTTTCGAGCCGGATTATTGGCATAAATATCGGGTAATAACTCTTCTTTACCCAGGCGTGATTCATCGAAGAACTTAATACCGGTAATCCAATTTCCTTTATGTATTTCACCATGCCCTTGAATATCGTTCTGTCGACCGGAGAAATTCCACATAAAATAGCGGAAATACATGTGGTTAACCTGGTAATTAATAAAGAACTTAAAGTTTTCCCACATGGTGGGCACCATTAATGAACTTGGTCGGCCTGTCTCGTCCTCAACCGTAACACGCTTCCCTTTCAGGTTGGTCCAGCGTTTGTATTCTGCTATATGACGAGGTTCGCGGCTGTACATGCGAGGGAAAGTGGTTGTTGTGCGATCGTCAAAAACATATTCCGGACGATTATCAACAGTTTTGTATTCACCATCTTTTTTGATTCGAACCGGTGCCCCTTTTTTGTTACGCATGGCTTCACGGTCAAGTGGTGAGTTATAGTTCTGACCAAAGAATAATGGACGGTCACCGTATTGTTCTCGGTTCAGGTACGACATTAATGAAAAGACATCCTCTGGTGAGTTCTGATCCATTGGTGGATTGGCAAACGAACGAATCACAATCATCGCAAACGATGAATAACCGATCATGATAACTGTAACGGCCAAAATGATGGTATTAGCAATTACCATTTTCTTTTTGTAGGTAATCCAGATGCCGGCAACTAAAGCCACCAACAGCAGAATCATATAAAAGATAGCCCCCGAGTTAAAAGGTAACCCAAAGCCATTAACAAATGCCAGTTCAAACCAGCTGGCAACTTTTATCACGCCGGGGATAATACCATAAAGAATACCACCCAATATAACTGCTGAAATGGCCAGCGCCTTGATGGTATTATTGCGGTTTACTTCATACATTTTGAAATAATAAACCATTACAATGGCAGGTATGGCTAATAGGTTCAGTAAGTGAACGCCAATGGATAAGCCCATTAGATAGGCAATAAGTATCAGCCAACGATTAGAGTAGGCTTGTCCCGCAACGTTTTCCCATTTAAGGATGGCCCAAAAAACAACAGCTGTAAATAGTGACGACATAGCGTATACCTCACCTTCAACTGCTGAAAACCAAAATGTGTCAGAAAAAGTATACGTTAGTGCACCTACTAAACCGGCACCCATTACGGCCCATGTTCTCCAGATTGGAGGCTCTTCTTCACTAATGAAGATTTTCTTGGCTAAGTGTGTGATGGTCCAAAATAAAAACATGATGGTTAACGCACTGGCTAAGGCCGACATCATGTTAATCATAAAAGCAACAGACGATGGATCAGGAGCAAAGAGGGAGAAGAATCGTCCCATAATCATGAAAAAAGGTGCTCCCGGAGGGTGTCCGACCAAAAGCTTGTAGGATGTAGAAATAAATTCACCACAATCCCAAAAAGAGGCGGTTGGCTCAATAGTCATTGTATAAACGGTGGCTGAGATAAAAAATGTAAGCCAGCCGAGTATCAAATTCAATCGTGTATATTGCTTCATAATTAATTAGTTTCAATACAATTGTGCCATTCGTTAAGTGGCAACATTTTGACAAGTTCCAAAAATACAATTTTTTGTTTGTTTGACCTTTACAATAGTTGCAAGTTTCCTGAGATTAAACGCTTTTGTAGCATTATGCCGTTTACTTATTAAAATGTACCTTAAGCGCATTTTTAAAAACGACAACGGTATTAAATGCAATTGCCTGTTTTTTGAAACAAAAAAAGGTTCAGTCATTGACCGAACCTTGTAGTTCAAATATGTTGATTATTAGCTTAGTGTAAGTTTGTAATGCTTAGCATTATCTCATATGGATAATAATCTGCTTTATCATAGTTGTCCACAATAATCTGAAAGTTTATGTGGTCTCTTTGAGCACTCCAAGTTCCTTCATTTTTTTCTTTTGCGTTGATGGGGTGATAAACCAATTCTACGTCAAATTCTTTTTCAAAGGCCGATTTTACTTTTTCAAATTCACTTTCAGAGATATTCCTGGTATGCTCACCATTGGCTGGAATAGCTTTTATTGTATAAGTTGCGCCATTGGTGTCTTCCTGCGTGGCGACGTAATATTCAGCCCCGGCAATTGCTTTGGTTTGACCGGTCGTTTTATAATTGGATATTGTGCCGTCTTTCTGAATGTTGATTTGTGCTATTGAATTCAAGGTTAATAGTGCAAAGCTGAAGGATAATACAAGTCGATACATATTTACAAGGTTTTAATGACACGGTGGTAGTCCAAATAATATGCCATGGAGAAGGTGCTATTGTTAATTAAAACTAATAGCTGTATTTTTCTCTTTTCGTGAAACGTATCATCTGTCATTATGAATAAATTAGTCTTGTTATTATTGTTCGTTTTATACTTTGCCGGATTTACTGCGGAAGCCCAAAAAAAATACAAGCGGCAGATAAAGAAATATAAAAAAGCAGGTGTTGAAAAGGTTATAGATGTTCAGGGTGTTAAGGCCGAGGAGGTGGTGACCAGTGCTCGCTATTTTTTGGGTGTTGAGCATAAGATGGGGGGCGCCAGTCATAAAGGACTCGATTGTTCGGGATTGGTGTATGTGAGCTTTAAAAAGCATGGTATTCAAATGCCTCGTTCATCAACCGAACAAGGTCGGGTGGGGAAGTTTATTCCTTCTATAGGGCGTCTTAAGTTTGGCGATTTAGTGTTTTTTCATCAGGAATGGAACCGCAAACAATTGGTTAATCATGTTGGCATCTATCTGGGAGATAGTGAATTTATCCATGTATCATCGTCCAAAGGGTGTATTATATCCCGATTGGATAGTGACTATTGGAAGAAGTACTTCTTGTTTGGTACCAGGGTGTGGTAAGGTGTTTCTTTTATATCTGCTAAGGCTAAGGTTTATATTGAAATAGAATATCAACCGATTTTAATAATGGCTGGTATGACAATGTATGATTACCCAACCGCCTTTTTTATTTTCCATTACCAGTGATGAGTTCCAGCTACTTTCGATCTGCTCATGACCTTTCATTTTAATTTTTTCTTTGCCTTGCCATATGCAAAGAGCTTTATATTTTCCAAGAGGTGTCACCTTAAATGATTGTTCCAAAATTTCTACGGATTCAATGCTTTCAAAATAGTAGGTGTACAATTCACTCAATTGTTCTGTGTTGTAGGTTTTGTTATCTACAATGCAAACAATGTCATCACTTTTGTTCCAGAAAGTCATCATCATAGTGTGGTCTTTATCCAGAAAGCATTGAATAAATGTCAGCATGGTGCTTTCAACTTCTTGTTGCTCATTTTGTGCTTGGCCTCCGACGAAGGAAAGAGACAATATAAAAGTTAGTGACAGGAGTAGTGGTTTCATAATGAGTTGTTTTGGAGGTGAGCTGCAAAGTTAGGACAGAGAGGAAATCAGGTCAATAAAAAAGCCAGACTAAAATAGCCTGGCTCCATTTATATCGTTTATAGCATTTAAAACTTGATAGCTAAGGTTATGCCTTTTTGCTGTCCCTTCTTAAAGTAACCGACATTTACATTCTCTAGTTTCCTGGAGTATTCAGCGGCTTTTTTGCTACCAACAGATCCAAGTACTATTCCAGTTACTGCCATCGGAATACCCGCGCATAACGACAGTACGCCAAGTACTCCTGAGCCGTCATTTGTGGTGGTTTGCGAATTGCCATATGAATCTGTTTCGGTTTCCCAGTCGGCTGATGCGACTAGGGCAATGCCAATAACGGTTAATCCTGCACCGGCAATGCCTAAGGTAGTACCGGTTTTTTTCATTTTTGTGTAATTCTCAACTTTACTTTGGTAAAGAGCGCGGTTGTCATCAGAAAGTTGTGCGAAAGAATTAACAGAAAGGGCTGCCAGTATTAAGAGGCAAAATAGATTTTTCATTTTAAGTATTGGTTAGTAATGAATAATTATTCATAAAAGAAATAATTTATCGTTAAATTTCCAAGCCTAGTTGTTGATACACGATTCTTAATTGATCATCCATAGCCGGGTTTTTAATGGTGTTGAGAACCATCTTCACCAATTGTCCTTTTTCTACTTCCTGTTGGAAAGTGCTGGCCGATTGTTGTTGCTCTTTTCTGCCTAGCGATGCATACCAAAGTAAATTATTTAAATGGCGCTGCAACAGAATATTGGCCAGGTAGCTGGCCTCTGTATGAAGGCCGCACTCATAAGCTAAATGGACTAGAGGAAGATTGCCATTGATATCTGGTGCTGTTTCAATGGGAAGTTCAGTCAGGCTTTTCTCAACCACTTGTTTTGCTTCCTCTTTGCGGTTTTGTTCCAGTAAGTCGGCCGCCAGCAAATTGCCTATCTGCCGGTATTTTATCACATCAAAGGTGCGACGACAATAGTGATCGTAATAACTGGAAGAAGCTTCTCCAAGATCAATCTTGTTGATAAAGATGTCGAGCAAAGGCTCTGTTTCCATAAATATAGGCGAGTCATGGTCTTGAGCATACGGCATCAGTTTATAAACCAATCCATCATACCGCAGGTGTTTTTGAAGTCCAAGGAATATTTCAGGATCGGCACCAATGGTAAAATATACAGGACGTTCCCAATTGTTGGTGGCCAGTATGTCAAGCAGTGCAATGTCGTTTTTGTACAAAACGCGTTTGGTACATTGCCACTTGAGGGTATCTGTATCATTGTATGGTAATGTAAAGCGATTAACTGGTGAAAAATCAACCTTCATGCCGTTTTGCATAGGTAGTTTTGATGTTTCCTTGTTACTGCCTATAAATTGAACCACATTTTGTAATGGCGCATATTCCTCACTTTGCTCTAACAGCAGGGCATAGTCCAGGTCACCTGTTTGATAGCGCTTCTGCGAAATGCTCAGGTCAATGCCTTTGGTTTTGTTGACAGCTACTTCGAGTTGCTGTACGCACCAATCGGCTCCCATCAGTCCATAGTTAATCACGCGGATATCTGTTCTGAATCCTTCCACTTCCTGCACATACCAGAGGGGATAAGTGTCATTATCGCCATAGGTGAATAAAATAGCGTTGGGTTCACATGAGTTCAGGTAGCTGCGGGCCTGCTTCAATGCAAATTCGCGCCCTGAACGGTTGTGGTCGTTGTAGTTCTGGCTTAGCATTAAGGCCGGAACAGCCATGGTGACTAATAGTAAAGCAAGTGCCGTCGATAAAAAGCTATTTGATTTCTCATAAATGAACCGGGCAATTGCGAAGGCTCCAAGTGCAATAAAGATGGCATAAGCATAAAAAGAGCCTACAAAGGCATAGTCGCGCTCGCGAGGTTCAAATGGGGTTTGGTTCAGGTACAGTATAATCACCGGACCTGTCATCAGGAATAATAGTGCCGTAACAGCTAAATACTTTTTCCCTTTATTGCCTGATTGGTACAGGTATAGCATTCCCAGTAAGCCAATGATAAAAGGCAGCATAAAATAAGTATTTCGCGAAGGGTTGTTGATGCTTAGGCTGTGAAGCTGTTGGCCTTCGGTGTGCCTGTCTAAAAACGGAATGCCTGTAATCCAGTTGCCTTTATGCATTTCACCATGGCTTTGTTCATCATTTTGCCTGCCCGAGAAATTCCACATAAAATAGCGAATGTACATGTGGTTAATCTGGTAGTTAAAGAAAAACCTCAGGTTGGTCATAAACGATGGTTTTTCGGTGCTGTTAGGGTTTGCACCAGCCCATTGCTGATAGCCATACTTATGTGTTGGATTACTGCTGTGCATACGAGGAAAGAAACCGCTGCCTGCATCGTCATAGTCGTATTTATCTGTTTTCTTGTATGTCTCGTATTTGTTGCCAGCTCTTCTGTAAGACTGTTTGTAAAGTAATTCGCCTGTTTCAGTGTTGTAATACTGACCGTAAATCAATGGGTTTTGCGCATATTGCTCCCGGTTTAAGAAACTGTCCAGTGAAAATACATCCGACGGGTCATTCAGGTTAATTGGTGTATTGGCATCGGCGCGAATAATAATCATCGCATAGGAAGAGTAGCCGATTAAAAAGACGAGTGATATAACAGCTGCCATGTGCTGCCAGTTGTTGTTGCTACGTGTTCTGAATGTGATAAAAAATAGTCCGCCAAAAATAAGAAGGGCAAAAAGTAACAAGCCTGAGTTGAGTGGTAGCCCCATGCCATTTACCAGCATAATCTCCAGTTTGCCGGCCAGCCATAAGCCATTTTGGATGACGCCAAAAAGTAAAATACCTAATATGCCACCGCCAATGAGGAGGGCTTGCCCGAGTAATTTCCAGCTAAAAGGTTTATCGCGCAATAAAACGATCAGGATTAGAACGGGGATAATTAAAAGATTAAGCAAGTGAACACCAACAGATAGACCGGTTAAGTAGGCTATCAGGATAAGCCATTTGATACCCGAGCCGGTCTGTTTATAGGCATCTTCCCATTTTAGAAAGAGCCAAAAGCATAAAGCGGTAAAAAATACGGATAATGCGTAAACTTCAGCTTCAACGGCTGAAAACCAGAAAGTGTCAGAAACAGCAAAAGCCAGTGCGCCAATAGCACTTGGAGCAACAATGAGTATGTATGTCTTGATTGATGTGGTATACTGTTCAAAAATTCGATGTAAAATATGTTCGGCCGAAAAGTATAGTAACATGACTGTTGCTGCCGATGCAAATACAGATAATAAGTTGGCCGTGTAGGCAATGTGCGAAGCATCGATCGCAAAAAGATTAAACAATCTCCCTAACAACAAATAGAAAGGAGCTCCCGGTGGGTGACCCACTTCCATTTTGGCCATGCAGGCAATAAACTCGCCGCAATCCCATAAGCTAACAGTAGGAGCCATGGTGCTCCAATATAAAAGGGTTGAAAGGAGGAAGAGTGTCCAGCCAATTGCCAGGTTGATTTTTTTCAAAGCAGTCATATTGTGTTGTGTCTGTTTAGTCTTTAAAGATAGTTTTTATCTGTAATAGATAAAGGCATTATAAGCGTGAATGAAGCAATGTAATAATGAGGAATAAATAGAGAAAATGAATTCTGTAATTAAATAAGCTGAAACTGACGGTGTAACAAGCGTAGCTCAATATTTTTAGAAAAATTTCTTGCATTGAAAGAAAAACTCTCTATCTTTGCATCGCTTTTGAAATAAAAGCATGGGAATTGTCTCATGGTGTAATGGTAGCACAACTGGTTTTGGTCCAGTTAGTCCGGGTTCGAATCCTGGTGAGACAACGACTTAACCTCCTGAAATAAGGGAGGTTTATTTTTGTCTTGCTTGTCTCATGGTGTAATGGTAGCACAACTGGTTTTGGTCCAGTTAGTCCGGGTTCGAATCCTGGTGAGACAACAGATTAAACGCTTCTCAATAGATTGGGGAGCGTTTTTTATTATATCGACTTTCCGAACGAGAATGGAGCACGAACAAAAGTTAGGGCTATATTAAAACGATACCATCTTTGTGGCGATTGTGAAGAACGACGGATTAGATAAAAATTCCGGTACTAGTCGTAAATGCTACACCAGTCGCTCCTCGGTTCAATAAGATAGTCTATTATTCTTCTTTCCGTAGATAACTCATATTTTAGTCATAGTTCCTTCGATGTTTGTTCAATGTTGATTGAATAAAGTATGGAGGAGTTTTGATGGAATGAAGATGGAATTTTGTTTTGTCTCCGATGCAGTATTTGAGCAGGTGGCTTAAGGGTGGGTTGTTCATTTATGAGAGAAGTGAGCAATTTATAGGTACAAAAAAAGGGAGCAACATGCTCCCTTTTCTATATAAAGTAGATATCTACTAGCTTAATGAGTAACGCTTGAATTCAACAGCTTTCAAACCTTTGCTAGCACCGTCAAGGTACTGCTTAATAGTCATTTTGTTGTCTTTCACAAACGCTTGCTCCATCAAAGTGCTTTCTTTGAAGAATTTGTTTAAGCGACCCATAGCAATCTTTTCCAACATTGCTTCTGGTTTGCCTTCCTCGCGAGCTTTTTCTTTACCAATTTCAAGCTCTTTTTCTTTGATGTCAGCAGGTACGCTATCAGCGTCAACAGCCACAGGAGCCATAGCCGCAGTTTGCATAGCTACGTCTTTAGCAACTTGCTCATCAATACCTTCCTGGTTGAAACCAACCAAAGTAGCTAATTTGTTACCAGCGTGGATGTAAGCAATAACTGAATCAGAAGAAATAGTTTCGTAAGCAGCTAAATCAAGCTTCTCACCAATTACACCACTCTGCTCAGCAACTACTTCAGATACTGGACGACCGTTTAATTCTAACGCTTTTAAAGCTTCTAAGTCAGCTGGATTTTCAGCAACAGCTAAATCAAGAATTGACATTGCGAAGTCAACATAGCTTTCGTTTTTAGCAACGAAGTCAGTCTCGCAGTTTAATACGATTAACGCACCTCTTTTCTTGTCAGCAGTCACTTTAGCTAAAACAACACCTTCAGTTGCTTCGCGGTCGGCACGCTTGTTAGCAATAGCCTGACCTTTTTTACGGATGATATCAACCGCTTTATCGAAATCGCCTTCAGCTTCTGTTAGAGCCTTTTTACAATCCATCATACCGGCACCGGTACTTTTTCTTAGTTTGCTTACGTCAGCAGCAGTAATAGCCATGATATATTTTTTTAAAGTTGTTAGACAAAAATAATCGAATTACTCTTTTGAAGCTTCTTCAGATGAAGTTTCTTCTGCTGGCTTCTCAGCTGCAGGAGCTTCTTTTTTAGCTGCTTCCTTTGCAGGCTCAGCTTTTTTAGCGCGAGCTTTCTTTTCTTTCGATCCTTCGTTGTCCTTCTCTACTTTGCGCTCGTTTAATCCTTCCTGAATCGCTTTCGTCATCACCTCAGTAATCAACTCGATAGACTTAGTAGCGTCATCGTTAGCTGGAATTACATAGTCGATGTTTGATGGATCAGAGTTAGTATCAACGATACCAAACACGGGAATGTTCAAACGGATAGCTTCTTTAACAGCAATGTGTTCTTTCATTACGTCAATAACGAACATGGCTGCAGGAAGACGAGTTAAGTCAGCAATAGAACCTAAAGTCTTGTCAAGCTTTGCACGCTGACGAGTAATTTGAAGACGCTCACGCTTTGATAAGTTTTTCCACTGGCTTGGGTCAGCCATCATCTTATCAATAGAAGTCATCTTCTTCACCGCTTTACGAATAGTGGGGAAGTTGGTTAACATACCACCTGGCCAACGCTCAGTTACATAAGGCATGTTGACACCACCAACTTTGTCAGCGATGATTTCTTTAGCTTGCTTCTTAGTGGCTACGAACAACACTTTCCGACCCGATTTTGCAACCTGTTTAAGTGCAGCAGCAGCTTCGTCAATCTTCACAGCAGTTTTGTGAAGGTCTAAAATGTGGATTCCATTGCGCTCCATGAAAATGTATGGCGCCATGGCTGGGTTCCACTTTCTTTTCAGGTGACCAAAATGTACACCTGCTTCCAATAATTCCTCGAAATTAACTCTTGGCATTTTAATTTTTTTAAAGTTGTTTACTTTCTGTTTAAACCAATCTTCAAGTAGTTCCCCAATAATAAGTTGAGAAGTCTTAAAGATTTAGATACTAAACACACCTGATAAATATTAACGTTTAGAGAACTGGAATCTCTTACGTGCTTTAGGACGACCTGGCTTCTTACGTTCAACAACACGTGAGTCACGCGTCATGAAACCTTCAGCCTTAAGAGCCGGCTTGCTTTCAGCATCAATTTTTACAAGTGCACGGGCAATAGCTAAGCGAACTGCTTCAGCCTGTCCCTTGAAACCACCACCATAAAGGTTTACTTTAATGTCGTAGTTGTCAGCAACACCAATGGTGTTTAAAGGTTGTTTTACAATGTATTGTAATGTAGCAGCTGGGAAATACTGCGCTAATTCGCGCTTGTTAATGGTAATGTTACCACTTCCTTCGCTCAGGTAAATACGAGCAACTGCTTCTTTTCTTCTACCAATAGCATTAATTACTTCCATAATAATTATTTAATGGCGTTAATATCAATTACTTTAGGTTGTTGAGCTTCGTGCTGGTGTTCAGTTCCAGTATAAACATATAAGTTTCTGAAAAGCTGACGTCCAAGACGGTTTTTAGGTAACATACCTTTGATAGCTCTTTCAACTAATCTCTCCGGCTTTTTAGCGAACATTTCCGCTGGAGTCACGTCGCGACGTCCTCCTGGGTACCCACTATGGTAGAAAAATAAACGCTGGTCCCACTTGTTTCCGGTCATTTTAATTTTGTCTGCGTTTAAGATAATCACGTTATCTCCGCAATCCACGTGAGGTGTATAATTTGGCTTATACTTACCTCTAAGTAGTTTAGCAACTTTTGTAGCCAAACGACCTAATACCATATCAGCAGCATCTACCACAACCCACTCTTTGTTGGCAGTCGCTTTGTTGGCTGAAATCGTTTTGTAACTTAACGTATCCACAGTCTTCCTTTTTAAAATTCGACTTATTAATTAACAGTTTGCAAAGGCAAAAAACATCCACTTCTTAATAATTAGGTCCCACCCCAACTACCTTGAAACAGACGCATATACCTTTCGGCTCGGATAATAATCGGCCGCAAAATTACTGCTTTTATTTTTATTGTGCTAATTATTTGATTAAAAAAGCGATGAAGTTTGTCAGAATCAAATAATTCTTTGAAATTATAAAAGGTAAACTGAAGAAGAATGGAATCTGAAAACAAACATAAAGAATTTATGAAAGAGGCCATCAGGCTATCGTGTGAAAATATTAAAACAGGTGGCGGCCCTTTCGGTGCAGTAGTAGTGCGAAATAATGAAATAATAGCAAGGGGTGTTAATCGAGTTACCCGAGATAATGACCCAACAGCTCATGCAGAGGTGAATGCTATTCGTGAAGCGGCGAAGGCTTTAAATAGTTTTAATTTATCAGGTTGTGTTATTTATTCGTCGTGTGAGCCATGTCCTATGTGTCTGGCAGCTATTTACTGGGCCAGGATTAGTCGTATCTATTATGGCAATACTAAACAGGATGCTGCCAGAATAAATTTCGATGATGCCTTTTTCTATGATGAACTAATGAGCCAACCACAAGATAGGAACGTTATAGCAACTCCGCTGTTGTCTGAAGAAGCACAAAAAGCATTTGTAATGTGGATGGATTATGATGACAGAACGATCTACTAAGCGCTTAGCTCAATCATTTTACACACGCGATGTTTTAACGGTAGCTCCCGAGCTACTTGGGAAAGTGCTTGTGCGACAACATGAGAACGGTATCAGGCGAAAATATGTAATATCAGAGGTAGAGGCATATCGTGGGGAAGAGGATGTTGCTTGCCATGCCCATAAAGGACGAACGCCTCGTACAGAAATAATGTATCATTCAGGAGGCAATGTGTATGTATACCTTATATATGGAATGTATTGGCTGTTGAACTTTGTTGCAGGAGAAAAGGATAATCCGCAAGCTGTATTAATTCGTGGTGTCAAAGAAGTTGAAGGTCCTGGCAGGCTAGGGCGCGAATTACAATTGGATAAAAGCTTTTACGGCGAATCACTGATTAATTCAAATCGTATTTGGGTTGAAGAAAACCGTAATCACCCCATATATGAGTATGCAACGACTCCAAGAATTGGTATTGAGTACGCGTCTGATGAATGGCTATTGAAAGAATGGCGTTTTATCCTTAAAGAGCCTTAATCGAATTTGACCTTCGAGATAAAGAAGTTGGGCGTAAACACTAAGTTGATACCATATGAATAATCAAACTGGCTGGCAGGAACATCGTAATAAGTTTCTACCATAGCGCTAAATTTAATTTGTTTCATAAAGGTTCGTGCAAAGCTTAATTTAGCCGTTACTAAATTACGGTCTGGCGAATAATATCCTTCCTTGTAATTGGAAGTTGACTGGAATAGTGAACTACCTTTAGGCGACAGGAAGTTATGAGCTTTCCAATAACCAGCCATGAATGTGCCGTACTTATAATTAACTTCAGCAACAGGATATATGGCATCGCCGTATGTAAAGTCCCAGCCCGATTGGCCTGTTAAATCGTGATAAGTTGCAAAATAGGTGGCAAAACCAATGTCTTTTATAAAGCCGTCGCCAACTTTGTAGTCTAATTTTAGTCCGGTTACCAGGTTGGCCAGCGATTGCATCCTTTCTGAATAGTTGCTGATTTGACCGCCCAAATGAGTGGCGACCATCTGGCTGGGGATAGATACTTGAAAATCACTTTCGGTTTTTGTAAACGAATATTCGGTGCTCAATCCTGCTGTGAACTTTTCGGGTTTGTCATCGCCTAGGAAGATAAATTGCTCCCAGTCGACCCAGGCATCAAGCCAAAGCTTATTGGCTGTGTATATAAATTGAAAGCCGTTTTCGATGGGACGTGTGTATTGGTTTTCAGGATTAAATATTGGTTCAATAAGTTTGTGGTGAACATCGCCTTGAAGACCTCCCATAATAAGGTCGAGCTTGTCCGTTAATTTCGTATGAATCGAAAAAGTAGGCAATACTTCGGTAAATTCATTCATGCCGCTAAACTGAATCACATGAATTCCGGCCTTAACCCTTAATCGTGAACCGGCATAATAAACTAACGAGGGTTGTGCAGTGTAACCCATCATGGTGAAGCCTTCTATGTAATCACCAAAGTACTCGTTGTTTTTAACGAAGTTGTTGTTTTCAAGTCTGAAATACAAGTTGTTCTCGGCATTCTCTTTGAATTCCGGATAATAATATCTCCAGGTTTGATCTACCTGAGCTTGTAAATTATTCCACCACAATGCTATACAGCAAAGCACAATGATCCCACGCAACATTCTAACATCCTTAATTATTGATTTCCCAAATTTTAAACACTCAGTAACTATTACTTATTAAAGCTGAAAAAGTTATAGTTATGGTGGATTTTTTTCAGAGAGGATGTTATTTAGAACGCTTATGCGTATTCTTTATTGTGTTCGAGCAGCTCTGTTAGCTGATGGAAACGGCGGTTTTCATAAATGACTTCATCGCCGGTGCGCATTTTGAGTCGTTGGACATCGGATTTGAGTTCCGTCACATGGTTGAGGTTGATCAGATAATGGGGATGGCATCTGAAGAAGGTAAAATCAGACAACATGGCTTCGTAGCGTCGTAATGGTTTAGTAACGAAGAAGTAACTGTTGTCGAGCATGTAAAAGTTGGCTCCGCCCTGAATGGCCTTGCCCCAGGCTATTTCATCCACGTTGCAGGCTCTAAGTTTGTCTCGTCCCTGTAATATAATTTGATTTTGGTTTTGCTCGACGTTATTAAAGAGGGTTTCTATTTTAAGTTGGTAATTATCATCCTGCAGTTGATCAATGGCTTTGTCAATAGCAACCACCATGTCATTAATATCAAAGGGCTTAAAAACAAAATCAACAGCGGCGTATTGAACGGCTTTTATCACATATTCGTGATAGGCCGACATAAAGACGATTTTGAAATTTTGCTCACGGCATTGTCTGATGACATCAAATGAAGTACCATCAGTTAAATGAATATCCATTAACAGTAGATCGGGTTGGTGGAATCTTATTTTATCAACAGATTCATTAACCCGGGAAGCTGTATCAACAATTGTTATCTCAGGGAAGTGTTTTTCAATGATCTTGCTAACCGCCAGAATGTTGAAATTATCATCTTCGATTATTATTGCATTTATCTTTTTCATCGCAGGGTAGATTTGGGCGTTTCTTGCATGGTTAAAGGTAGAATGAGGCGGGCAATGGTTCCTCTTTCAAATGGGTCTTTTCGTTTTTTGTCAAAAACCTCCAGGTGAGTTCGTTTATTAGTGTCCTTGCTGAGGATGTTTAAGCGTTCCTGGGTTATTTTAATGGCCATCGATTCATGCTTCTTTTCACTATTACTAAGCTGATCGTGATAGTCAATGCCGAGTCCGTTGTCTTCAACTTCAAGCGCCATTTCGTCACCATTTTTTAGTATTCTGATGATTAGGTTTCCACCTTCACCAAGTGGTTTAAGTCCATGTTCAATGGCATTTTCAACAAAGGGTTGAATAAGCATAGGTGGAATAACAACTTTATTATTCTTTATTTCTTCACTTTGAATTATTTCGTATGAAAATGGTGGCGAAAAACGTAGTTGCTGAATTTTAAGATAGTATTGCAGCATCTCAATTTCTTCATGAATGGGAATAAACTCATAATTACTACTTCTTAATACGTGGCGCATTAATTTGGAAAAGTGCGCTAAAAAACGACTTGATTTATCCATGTCATTTTCCAAAATAAAAACCTGTATGGCACTTAAAGCATTAAAAATAAAGTGCGGATTCATCTGTGAGCGGAGCAATCGTTGCTGAAAACGCAGGTTTTTAAAACGACTTCTTAATCTTCCCTGGATAATAATAAGTACAACAATCATTATTAATACGATAGCCAATACAACAACTGTGGCCAGAAGCGAACGTTGCTTCGATAAGAGTGTTTTTTGTAATAAAGCTTCTTTATTTAACTCGTCAATCTGCAGTTTTTGTAAGGTGTTATTGTATTTGGCCTCAATAGACGCCATATGGAAAATATTCTTCTCATTTAGTATGCTGTCTTTGAATGCGGTTGCCAGTTTATAATACTCAAGAGATCGACTGTAAAACTGTTTTTGTTCATAGGCTTCGGAAAGTAATGCGGCTGCTTCTTCAGCCGTGTATTTTGAACCGATTTCCATGGCTGTGTTGAGACCTTTATCAAGGAACACAATCGCCTGATCTGGTAGGTTGTCGTTCAGATAGGTTTTTCCAATCTGTGTGTAGCTGACAGAAGTAAGCATGCGATCTTCTATCTCAAGATTAATCTCCAGTGCTTTCAGCAGGTAATCTAAAGCCAGCCGGTTTTGTTGTTTTTCAATGTAAGCGCTTCCTATGCTATTGTAGCAAATCGATTGGCCAACACGACTATTGATTTGTGTATTATACTCCAGGGATCTGAAATAATAATGCATGGCCGAATCCAGCTGATTGAGCTTTAAAAAAGCTTCACCAATGTTATTGGTATTGATGGCCATGCCTAAGGTATTATTCATCTGCTTCGAAATCAGGAGTCCACGTCGGAAGTATTCAATGGCCGAGTGGTAGCGTTCCATAGCAATGCTTACATTGCCCATGCCATTGATGGCCTTACTTAAGCTTAGCGAGTCATTGATTTCTTCTGCCAGTTGCAGTGCTTTCATGTGCATGTCAAGCGCTTGTGGGTTTTCGTCGATGCGACGATAGATGACGCCAATCTGGTTATAGGCATTGGTTCTGAATTGTTTGTTTTGTGATTCTTCAGCAATTTGAAGTGCTTTTTGTAGCATCATCATGGCTTCAGCATAATACGATTTGTTTCTGAGGCGTTGACCAACAAGTGTATAGATGTAAAATAACTGGCCAGCGTTATTGCTCTTAATGGCCATGTCTTCAGCTTCTTTTAAGTAATTGTCAAATGGGAGAGCGTTATTGTCGTACGTTTCTTTCGATTGAATAATGAGCTGGTCAATCATTAGTGAGTCCTCACTACTAATGCTTGTGTTGATAGTAGAATTTGGTTCTTGCTCCTGCTTTTTACAGCTAAATAACGAGACACTAACGATTGCTATGATAATGAATTTATTCACTTACTTTCCTTGGTAATACTTTAAAATGTTGTCTGTTGGATGAATTCAAATACAAATTATGAAAATTTAAAGTGCCATAAATAATAATACTCCAGAAAGTTATTAACCGAGTTATTAACAGTTTTGGTGTGAGTGTGGGGTAAAAATTTATCTTTGCACCAAATTTGCAAAAGGATATTCAGTGAAGATTGGACAGCTTGATTTAGGAGAGAAGCCCTTGTTGTTGGCTCCCATGGAAGATGTGACAGATCCGTCGTTTCGGGTGTTTTGTAAAGAACAGGGAGCCGATATGATGTATACCGAATTTGTTTCCGCTGATGCTTTAGTTCGAAATGTTAATCGTTCGCTACGCAAGTTGGAACTGGTTAATGAGGAACGACCTGTGGGGATTCAGATTTACGGTAAAGATGTGGATAAAATGGTAGCGGCAGCAGAGATGGCTGCTGAATCAAATCCTGATGTAATCGATTTGAACTTTGGGTGCCCGGTGAAGAAAATCGCAGGGAAAGGCAGCGGATCTGGTTTGTTATTAGATATTCCTAAAATGCTGGACATTACAAAAGCCGTGGTGAAAGCGGTTGATGTGCCGGTGACTGCTAAAACGCGATTGGGATGGGACAGTGATTCGCTGGTGATTGAAACGGTTGCAGAGCAATTGCAGGATGCCGGTGTTCAGGCACTTTGTATTCATGGACGAACGCGTGAACAGATGTACAATGGCACTGCCGATTGGACTTTAATTGGAAAAGTAAAAGAAAATCCGCGAATGACCATTCCCATTATCGGTAACGGCGATGTAGATAGTCCTGAAAAAGCCAGGTTCTTTCTTGATAATTATGGGGTTGATGCTTTAATGGTTGGGAGAGCATCTATCGGCAGGCCTTGGATATTTAGAGAAATCAAGCATTATCTGCACACAGGGGAGTTGTTACCTCCATTGACAGTAAAACAACAAGCTGAGCTGATGGATGATATTGTCAGGAAATCGTGCCAAATGATTGGTGAGCGACGCGGTATTTTGCATGCGCGTCGTCATTTGGCCATTCCTTTTAAAAATCTGCCAGGTATCAGGCCGTTGCGTATTCAGCTGCTGCGCGAAAAAACGGTAACTGGTATTTCTGATGCATTAAAACTGATAGGCAATAAATACGAGCATTATCCAATATCAGAAGCCGAATAGTATTTGTTAACGATGACGCGTACCGGATACCAGGCTGCCAAAGCACTAATGATTGACACGGTAATAATGACGACCAATACATCAAGCCATTCAAGGGCAATTGGGTAAGCATCCGTCAGGTAATGGCCGTCGCCCATAAATTTTATAATGCCAAAATGTTGTTGAATAAGAACAATGATAACACCAAGAAATGTGCCGGCCAGTATGCCAACAACCGATATTAACCAACCTTCCATCATAAAAATGCGGGTGATAAGCTTTTGGTCGGCACCCATACTTTTTAATGTAAAAATGCTTTCTTTCTTTTCGAAGATGAGCATGGCCAGGTTGGCAACAATATTGAAGGCAGCAATGGCAATGATGAAGCTGAGAATTAAATAGGAGAATAGCTTCTCAACTTTCATGACTTTGTAAAACTCGGCATGCTGCTCTTGCTGATTGAGGACATTCAACTTTGTACCTACAATAGCTTGAATATTTTTTTCAGCACTCATCAAATCAGTACCTTCTTTTACTTTTATAGCCAGAGACGAAAAGGTTTTGTCATCGTATTGAAGCAGGCGTCGTGCCTGGGCAATGTCAACAATCAAATACTGTCCATCGTATTCCTCCTGGTAAACGGCAAAGAAGCCCGACGGACTCAGGTATTCTTGCCTAAAAGCATTTTGCGGTGCCATCATGTTGATGTTGCCTTTGCGTTTGGGCACATACATCGACAATGGCGTGACGAAGTTTAAGCGGATGGCCAGTTGATCGGCCAATTGCTTTCCAATAACGCCCCTGAATTCCGATTTGTATTTCAGTTCGTATTTACCATCAATAATGATGGAATCGATATTGCTAACCTTGTTAAAGTTATGGTCAACGCCGTAAACAACACCTGGCATTTTACGTGTTCTGAACTTTAACAAAGCCTGATGTTCTAATACTTCTGAAATAAACAGAATGTCATCATTTTGCTTAAGTTGCTCGTAGTTGATAGAGTCGGCAGAGATGACTTTACCTGATGTAGGTACCAATTTAAAATCCGGGTCGAAGGCGGTGTATAAGTCGCCCATAAAACTGCTGAGTCCATTAAAAACGGATAAAACAATAACCAATGCCATGCTGCCTGTTAATACACCAAAAACCGATATCATGGAAATGATATTGATAATATTTTGCGACTTTTTGGCGTATAAATAGCGTCGGGCTATTTCAAAGGCTAGTTGCATGCAATTATTTTTGAGCGACTACCATGAGTCCGGTTCCTGTTTTGTGTTTTCGACTGATATCTACCCAATTTAATATATACGCAATTGGATATGTAAGTATATAGTAGAAAGGCAGTACTACAAAAAAAAGCTTAGTTGCGTTAAGGGCCTGAATCGGAAATTTCATGGATAAACGCCATGAAATGCTACCTGCTTTTCCGTAGGTGTAGGATGTTTTAATGTTGTTAAACCCGGCATCACTCAGCTTTTTTCTGATATCTTCAGCATTATAGCCATCGCGCACATGCTCGTCAATAAAGCCATGGACCCCTTCTTCTTCGTGATGATGATGGGTGTCGGAACCACCCTGGTCAGAAGGTGTGGAAATAATTAAGTGTGCACCATCTTTCATCGATTGGTGGAAGTTGGTAAATACCAACTCGTCTTCTAATATGTGCTCCATAACATCCACCGAAAGGATAAGATCGTAAGTATTTTTGCGCACGAATTTAGTCAGGTCGGCATACTCAAATTGAACCCGATTGCTTCGGTTTATTTTATCAAAAAACTGATTGCAATCGGCAATTTGTTCTTCTTTAACATCAACACCCGTAATGTTCCATTTTTTACCCAATGATGACATGTAATAGTCGTATTGGCCAAATCCGCTGCCTGCATCCAATACCTGGATGGATTCCTTTTTCTGGCGGGCGATGCTTCTTAGTTCACGGCGTATGTACCATGCCCGCAACAAAAGCAAATCGAGCAGGCGATAAAAGAAAATTCGGAGTGCAGGTGTTTGATTAAAAACCTTACCCAAGGAGCGTTTGATAGGATCGTATTGCATGCTTAATCTTTTAACAGGCGATCAATGTTATCAAGGTAGTCGAGGCTGTCATCCACATAAAACCTCAATTCGGGGATGATGCGCATTTGCTTACCAACCCTTTTGCCAAGAGCAAACCGTATTTGTGAAGTTTGTTCGTTGATTTCTTTCATTACCTCTTCAATGTTTCCGGTTGGAAAAATACTAAGGTAAGCTTTAGCTTGTCCTAAATCAGGTGAGATACGAACAACGGTCACCGACACCATTGTGCCCAGGCTCACTTGTCGCATTTCGCGCTGAAATATTTCGCTAATTTCTTTTTGCAGTAAGCGCGATATCTTTTTTTGTCGTGTAGAATCCATGTTATTCTTTCCTCAATCTGTTATCTTCTATTCAATATTCTATCAACTTCAATCAACAGGCGAAAATACGGTTTTTCAATGGATTATTTTTGATAATGCCTTTACGTTTTTATATTACCAACCATATTCGCATAAAAAAACCTGCAACTCCTTTGAATTGCAGGTCTCTCAAACCAAAACTTTTACCAATTATGAAAAAACGTGGGCTATCTTTCGCCTCTTTCACCTCTGGGCCCATTTCTCATTTCTTTTGCTCGTTCTTCTTCGAGCTCTTTATATCTTTCAAATTGCTCTTCGCTTAATACTTTTGCGAGCTCTTCGTTTTTTTTGTTCACTAAATCATTTCTCAATGTACGCATTTTTTCTCTATCTCCGCCTGCCTCTTCTCTTAAATTTTGAAATTCTTCAGCATACTTAAGATTAATGGTACTAACCGAGTTTTGTTGCTGATCATTTAAGTCTAAACTCTTTGTCATCATTTCAGTTTGGCGTTTTGCCAAGTCTTTTGCCGTTGGCATTCGATGTCGTTGTCCTGTTAAATTGCAGGCGGTAAAACTCAATATTATCAACGTAACTATAACTAATTTATTTCGCATTTGTTCATCATTCTTTGTTTAACACTATTGCTTTAGACGATAGCTAAATGAGATTCCTGTGTTTTGGTCGAAAAATAAGTTGGTGTTGTTTTTTGCTTTAATGTGCAGTTAGACAATGTGATAAAGGAATGTCGTTTTGTTTGTTAAAATGCGAGTAAACAAAAATTAACATTATTAGGGTTGATTTAGAGGGATTTAGTAAAATTTGACTTATTTTGTACCCGGAATCGAGATTGGGATATCTATATGATAAGTGATTGTAAAAGATTAGTTCTTTTAGTTTTCGTATTTCTTATTGGTATAGCCGCAGTGGCGCAGCAAAAGAGAAATGAAAGACAAGAAAGCAAAGCATTTTTTAAAGCATTAAATTATGCTGAATCTGACGACTATGACAAAGCGATTATTGCTTTTAAGGATATTGTCAGGAAATCGCCATCTTTTGTAGAGGCATATTTGCAACTTGGCTTGTGTTATTTAAATACCAATATTGGTGCAGACTCTGCAGTTGTCATCTTGCAAAAAGGGATGTCTCAATTATCTGCAGATGAACAGTCGCAAACTTTGGGGCAAGATTTTTTTATGGCTTTGGGTAAAGCATACCAGGTTTCATTGCAGCCCGATTCTGCCTTATTGGTTTATAAGGAACTTGAAGCCCGTGTGTTATTGGAGGATAAAGAGTTCAGAGACGAGATAGAGCAGGAAATACAAAATTGTGAAAATGCAAAGGTATTTCTGGCTAATCCAATTCAGTTAACTATTACAAATTTAGGAGCGCAGGTGAATAGTCGTTATGACGATCATAGTCCCTTAGTGAATGTGTACGAGGACCTTTTGTTATTTACTTCGCGAAGAAAGGAAGGGCGTCTGCCAATTTTAGTCGATGGCCAATATCCCGAAAAAGTTTATTCTACGGTGCATGATAGTTCAGGTTGGGAAAAAGCAGGTTTGTTAAATGTATTTTTTAAGAATCAAGAGCATGAATCTGGTTTGTCTTTATCGGCCGATGGAAATAGCTTGTTTATTTATCGAAACGATAATCAGGGGAAAAGTATTTACGTGAGTTATTTCGAGAATAATGAATGGTCAGAGCCTGTCAAGCTACCTTATCCTATTAATACTGGTGCTAGTGAAACACATGCGTCTTTGTCAAGTGATAGAAGTACCTTGTTTTTTACCAGTGATAGAGATGGTGGGTATGGAGGTATCGATATTTATATGTGTAAGAAGGATGCACGTGGACACTGGGGAGAGGCGCGTAACCTGGGACCATCCGTTAATACGCCTTTTGATGAAGAAACATCAATGATACATCCAGATGGGCGGACGCTTTATTTTGCATCGGAAGGGCATAATTCAATGGGGCGCATGGATGTATTCTACACTCAAATGAATCCTGATAGCACATGGACGTTGCCGGTTAACCTTGGTTATCCGATTAACACACCCGATGATGACTTTTTCTTTTTGCCAACCCTGGATAAAAGCCATGCCTATTATGCCTCGGCTCGATTTAATGATAATTATGGAGGATCTGATATTTATAGAGTAGAATTTGATTCGGCTTTTGAAGGTGAGTTGGCTGTGATTGAAGGGCAGGTTGATCCTAATAATCTGGGCAAAGGTACAGTACGCATTATGGTGACGCGCATGACTGACAAACGATTGATTGGTGATTACCGTCCGGATGGGAAGAGTGGAAAATATACCATGTTTTTAGAAACAGGTCATGAATATACCATTGAAGAAATGGTTGGTGAAGAAAAAGTGGAAGAATCACAATTAGCTGTTGCTCCTGAGATGGTCTATAAAACTAGGGAGAATATTCTATCTTTTGAAGAAATTAAAATGACACCTCCGCTTAAGCTCTTAATCAGAAACCGGACACTCGAAGAGCAAAACGAGGCTGCTGTGGCAGCTATTGAAGAAGAAATAAAGGTGATAGAAAAAGCGCCATTTTATACCATTCAGGTATTGGCTTTAAAACGTATGCCTCTGTTTGCATCGCTTTACCTAAAAGGGCTTGATGTTGACGATATCCAGGTTATTAAGTGTAAAGATGGTTACACAAGATATATCTATGGAGCGTTTGTTGGCTATAAGGCTGCTAAACTTAGGAGAACTCAGATTATGAAATTGGGTAAGTTTGACGATTCATTTGTTCGGGTTTTGTCAGAAGTTGAAGAATTACGGGTTGAATAATACATTAAGGGCATTAAAATAATTCGTTTTTCGCTTTCTGATTTCTATTTACTTTTTGTTGGGTCGTATTTCGTGATGCAATCCTAGGTGAAATTGTAAAAAAGCTGAAGATATAAAATCACCTCTAAATTGGTCGACCAATTTAAATCTCGCTAATTATATTAATATTCATTCTAAATAAGTCCATGTATTTTATGTGAAATAAGGTCTTTGTGGCCTTAAAACAGGTGAATATAGAAATGTGTCATTTGAATTTTTCATGTTAAAATTTGTTTAGGAAAAATATAGTCTATAAATTGGTCGACCAGAAGGGTGGTAGAGCAGATGCTTGGGAGTCCAAATTGCAAGAGAATACTGCTAACTGCTATTAAAAGAGCTAACGTTTTATGAAAAGAGTTTTAAATAATAAGAAGAAAGGTCGAACAATTCGAATAATTGTTAATTCGACTATTGTGCACCTGATGCTATTGTTTATTATATTGTCTTTTCCTACTGGCGTTTTTGCTGGAAACTACATTGTTAAGTCTGCATCAGAATTAAGCTCAGTTACTCCAGTTTTATTGCCGGGTGACACAATTAAACTCACTGCCGGAACCTGGACCAATGAAGAGTTAGTATTTAAAGGAACCGGAACCAAAAATCAGAATATTGTTTTAACAGTGGAAACTAAAAACGCCACTGTCCTAACCGGGACCTCGCAATTAGTGATTTGTGGTGAGTATTTAACGGTGGATGGTTTACGCTTTGAAGATGGGCACCGCGGAAATGATGCCGTGGTTGAGTTTAGGAAGAATTCATCTGAGTTATCGCACAATTGTCGATTAACCAATACATCAATCATTAATTATAACCCGTCAAATAAAGATAACGATTATAAATGGGTTTCTGTTTATGGTACAAATAATCGAATAGATCATTGTCATTTCGAAGGTAAAACACACTCTGGAACAACACTTGTTGTCTGGATTACTGATGAACCAAACTATACTCAAATTGACCACAATTACTTTGGTGCTCGTCCTGATTTAGGATATAATGGAGGCGAAACCATTCGCATTGGCACCAGTAGCAATAGCATGAAAGAATCACGTGCCATTGTGGAGTATAATTTGTTTGAAGAATGTGATGGCGAAATTGAAATTATTTCCAATAAATCGTGTTTTAATACCTACCGATACAATACATTTCGTAATAATGAAGGTTGCTTAACTCTGCGTCATGGTAATGATTGTGAAGTATATGGTAATTATTTTATTGGTGAAGATAAAGCATCGGGAGGAGTTCGAATTATTGGTGAACGCCATAAGGTGTTTAATAATTATTTCGAGCACTTAAATGGAGATGATTACCGTTCAGCTATTTGCATTATGAATGGTGTCCCAGATTCTCCATTGAATCGATACTTCCAGGTTAAAGATGCTATTGTGGCATTTAATACGATTATTAATTGCAATATGCCATTGATTGTTGGAGCAGGAAAGGATGATGAAAAAACTTTAGCTCCTCAAGATTGTGTATTTGCTAATAATGTGATGGATAAAACATCGGGAAGCAAAAATATTACCATCGAAGATGAGCCGATTAATATGATTTGGGAAGGAAATATTATTAATGCCGATGCTAATGACGAGCCAATAGGGGCAGGCGTTAATTATCAGAATCCAGGTTTAGAGCATGTGAATTATATGTGGCGTCCGTCACCAGGTAGTAGTTTGTTAAACAATGCTGTTGGAGAATATAGTTATGTAGAATTGGATTTAGAACAAAATCAGCGTTCTGTCAACAAAACAATTGGTTGTGATAATGGCGAAGTGAATACGGAGTGGCATCCATTAAGCAAAGAAGATGTTGGGCCATACTCAGGGCAGAATGAGGAAACAAGTATTGCGCGAGTTCAGCAGGTGAAAGATATGGTGAAGGTGTGCCGCTTGAATGGTCATTACTTATTTCAGATTATTAATATGGAATACTTACCAGTTTCATATTTGATAAGTGATGTTAACGGTAAACTATTAAAAAAAGGGCATTTAATGGATGAGGTTTCATTTAAAACGAATACTAATGGCTTGTATCTGGGCGTTTTCCAATCGGCCAACAAGTATATACAGAGTTGTAAGTTGCTATATATCGACTCTCAACAATTATCTAATTAAAACCATTAAATCAATTATAAATTCTAGAGTTATGAAAATTATCAAGAGGAAATGGTTACAACGTTCAAAATTGCTTCTGATGGTCGGAGCAATAGCAGGCATGTTGAGTGCTTGTGGAGATGATGTAACCTATTTGTACAAAGAAAACAGTGCCCCCGAGGCAGATTTTTCGGTACTAGTCAACGACATGGAGGTAAGTTTTACCAATAAAACAGTGTCGGCCACCAGTTTTGCATGGGATTTTGGCGATGGTACAACCAGCGACCTTCAATCTCCCGATGCACATATTTATATGACAGAAGGTGTTTACATGGTTGCATTAAAAGTGACTGATAATAATGGGTTGGAGTCGACGTTTGAGAAAAATGTTAGTGTGCCATACCTTGAGTTTACAACTTCTGATGTTGACTTCGGAACAGTTCAGTTTAATAACAATGACCGTAATGGCGATGCTTTTGAATGGGATTTTGGTGATGGAGTAACTAGTACTGAAGAAAACCCTGTACATACCTATGCTATTGGGGGGTATTATCAAGTGAAGTTGGTTGTTAAGAAAAGTGGTGCGGTTTTAAATTCTTACGCGAAAGAAGTAGTTCCGCAAGATGCCGAATTTCTGGATCCATGGGTGACAAACAAAGCGTGGGAAGGCTACTACTCGACATCAACAGGTAGTAATGTTGGTGATTTGGAAGGCGCTCTTGAAGGAACTCAAGGTATGAAGTTAGATGCGGATGGCAAAAACTTTTGGCAACAAATTCGCGTGTTTAAAGATGCGCCTTATCGATTATCTTTTTGGTTGTATGTTAAGAAAGACTATCCATATGCGCAAATCTCTGTTTATGATGCTGAAGGTTATGACGAAAACAATCTTGAGGCTTCAACTTTAATTGCCAGAGTTGGTGGACCCGATGCACCATTCGATTATAGTTCCTCAGCGTATGTATTACAGTCATTCGATTTTGCTACTACAGGAGTGGAAAACATTATTGTGAGAGGTGATTACTTAGGATACGAAGCACGATATACAGGCTTCAATATTACTCCTGTGCGATAATGTAATAATGAAGCTTGAATTCTATTGTATTAAACTGGTTGTAGGAGCGGTGGATTTTGAGTAGTTTTGGTAGACCAGTTATTGGAAAGGCAGATTTAAAAAGAACAAACAATGGAATTATTAGAAAATTTCAAAGCAATAGAAGTAGAAACACCTGTAGATAAGATAATTCGTCAGATAAGAGGATTGATTGTAGCAGGGTATTTAAAACCAGGTGATAAGTTGCCATCTGAACGAAAGCTATCCGAAAAATTGGGTGTTGGAAGAACTTACATCCGTGATGCCATCAAAAAATTGGAGTTTTTGGGTATTTTGAATACTCTACCTCAAAGTGGGGTGGTGATTAATGGGGTGGATATTGCAGCTATGGAAGGTTTGCTCTCAAACGTTATGAAAATTGAGAAGCCAGATTTCTTTTCTTTGGTTGAAACAAGGGTTATGATGGAGAAATTCTCGGTGCAGCAGGCTGCCATGCGTCGTACCGGTGAAGATCTTGAGAAATTGAAGTATGCTTTAGATGCATACGAGAAAAAAGTTAAGACAGGAGTGCCTGCTGAAAATGAGGATTTTACATTTCATTTAAAAATAGCCGAAGCGGGCCATAATTCGGTTATTAAAACAATGATGTTAATTATCTTACCAGACATCTTGAGTATCTATCGTCGAGAGAATGTGTGTGACGATTCAAAGTTCGAAAAGACAGTGAACGAACATCACATGATTTTGGAAGCGATTAAAAATCAGGATGCAGCAGCAGCTGATCTTCATATGTCAGTCCACTTAAAGGATGTGCTTAACTTCAGTAAATCCAAACTATAAAAATTAAACTATGATTTCAGACTCTGGATAAAAAAAAAATAGTGCGCTTGCACGCACTATTAACAACAATACAATTTTCTTGGAAGATGCTCAAGAGCAACCTAATAACGTGGAACTTAAAGGTTGTTAAGAGCCCGTATTGTGTTTATGCAAAGCTAATAAAAATCTATTTTTTCTAATAGTCGATAAGAGTTGTAACTTGTAAAGTGTTGAAATAACGCCCTTTATCGATGAAAAAAAATTAACGATGAAAAGGAAAATCCTATTATCCATATTAATGGTTGCCGGTTTTTGTACCCAGTTATTGGCTCAGGTTGTCGTAACAGGTAATGTAACCGATGCAACAGATGGCTCGCCAATTATTGGAGCCAACATAGTAGAAAAAGGTACCACCAATGGTACTATTACCGATGTCAATGGTAATTACAGCCTTACTGTAGCTGATGAAAACAGTATAGTAATCTTCTCATTTATTGGTTATTCAAATCAAGAAATAACAGTTGGAACACAAACTACCATTGATGCAGTATTAGCAACGGATGCTGCCGATTTAGATGAGGTGGTGGTTGTAGGTTATGGTGTGCAAAAGAAGAGTCACCTGACCGGGGCGATTGCCAAAGTTAAAAACGAAGGATTAGACCAGGTTGCTGTATCACAAGCCAGTGAAGCGTTGGTTGGTAAAGTGTCGGGTGTAACTATTCAAACTACCGATGGTACGGCCGGTAGTGAGCCAACTATTCGCGTACGTGGTGTTGGTTCTATTTCGGCCGATGCCAGTCCGCTTATTGTTGTTGATGGTGTCGTAGCCGACTTCTCAGAAGTGAACATGAACGATGTTGAGTCCATTGAAGTGTTGAAAGATGCTGCTTCAGCAGCCATCTATGGTTCTCGTGGTGGAAATGGTGTTATCATGATTACAACCAAATCTGGTAAAGAGGGAAAAACTGTATTTTCTGTGAACTCGTATGCTGGTATTCGTTACACACCTAAATATGAAGATACTTTTGCAACGGTTTCTGAATGGAATGAAGTAGTAAAAGCGAACAATGGCGGTGAGTTAACTGACCGAATGAAATACATTAATGAGCTCGGTACTGAAACCGATTGGCGCGATGTGATGTTCGATGGCGGAATGGTGCAGAACTATTCATTAAGTGCACGAGGTGGAAGCGAGAACGTAAAGTATTATATATCGGGCGGTTACCTGGATGATGAAGGTGTGTTGTTGACAGATGAATTCCAGAAGGTAAACCTGTTGGCCAAAGTGGATGCTAAAGTAAATGACTGGTTAACCGTTGGTACCCGCATTGCTCCAACCTATTCAGAGAAGCGCGATTTTCCGATTGGTATTCACGATGCAGTACGTCAGTCGCCATGGTTGCCTATTCGTCATACAGAGCACACCATTCAGTATGTCGACCGCAATAAGTATCCTGATGTGCAGGTGGGTGATTATACTTTCGAGCGCCATTTCGATAACTATGATTTTTATGGCAATGGCAGTGATGTTGATATCAGTACCACATCCAATGCCAATCCATATGCCAAAGTGGTGGAGCGCGATGAGCGTTTGTATGACTTCCGTTTATCAACCAACTCGTACTTGAAATTTAAGCTGGCCAAAGGCTTAAACTTTAAAACGTCATTAGCACTAAATTATCGTGTTAAGCAAGATGTAGAATTCCAGGGTTCTGAGGCTCACCGTAACGGATCTTCTGCTATGTACTCGGCCAACGATGTGGATATCTATAAGAAAACGGTTAATGAGAATATTTTCTCGTACAACCGCACATTGGGTGACCATGAAGTGAGTGCTGTGGCAGGTTTCGCTTTTGAAAAGTGGGAAAATAAATATTCAGATATGCAGGGAACCGGTTATGAGTTCGACTACATTAAAACCATTAACGCCGCATCTGTTAAGTCGCAGGCTGAGACGTTTGAAACTAGTGAAACACTTCATTCTATCATCAGCCGTATGAACTATGCTTATAAAGGTAAATACCTGGCATCGTTTAGTGCACGTTGGGATGGTTCATCACGTTTTGGTGAAGACACACGATATGGTTTCTTCCCGGCGGGTTCTTTTGGATGGCGAGTGTCTGAAGAAGATTTCTTAAGTAGTAGTGAGTTAATTTCGAACTTAAAGTTGTCGGCTAGTTATGGTTTAACCGGTAATAAAAACGGTATTAACTTATACCAGTACCTTTCAAATCTTCAGCCAACAACAGCAGTCATTGATGGTAGCAAGGTAACAGGCTTCAACCCTATGAATATTGCCAACCCTAATTTAGGTTGGGAGCAGAGTGAGGAAATTAACCTGGCTGTTAGCTTGGGCTTATGGAACAACCGCTTAAACTTTAATGTGGATGTTTATGAGCGTAACAGTGTTGACTTGCTCTTGGAGCAGCCAATGCCAGGTGTTACAGGTTTCGAATCGGCCACTGTTAATATTGGCGAGGTGCGTAACAGAGGGGTAGAATTAGCCGTTGATGGGTTAATACTCAACAATTCACTTATTAAATGGGATGCAAGTGCCAACCTCACTTTAAATGAAAACGAGTTGGTGGATTATGCCGATGCCAGTGGAGAAATCAATTATATTGACTCGAAGCGTCCGGCCGAATACATTGCTTTAGTAGGTTATCCTATTTCATCATACTATGGTTATGTGTATGAAAAGGACATCCCGCAGGAATATATCAAGAATCCAAACTATCCGATTAATGCTGAAAGTCAGGATGTATATGTGAAAGACTTGAATGGCGATGGATTCATAGATGAGGATGATCGTGCTATTTTAGGTTCACCATATCCTACTGTGGTTTGGGGTGTAACCAATAATTTTAAAGTGAAAAACATCGATTTTTCATTTACATTCCAGGGTTCACACGGAGGAAAAGTTCGTAATATGGATCCGCAGTACATCAATAACCAGTTTGCCGGTAACATGGATTATACCTCAGATTTCCCTGATGCTGATAAAGTGGTTGAACGCATCTACACCGATAAGTTTGTGCAGGATGCATCATATGTGACCTTACGTACCATTAACCTTGGATACGCGCTGCCGAAAAGCTGGATTTCAAGAGTGGGCTTGTCAAAAGCACGTTTATATGTGTCGGGACAAAACTTAATTTACCTGATGGCTGACGATTATACCAGCTTTAATCCGGAAGGGGTAACCGATGATAGTAATCCTTTGATGGGCGGTTATCAGCGCGGTGCTGCACCAATTGCTAAAACCATCACATTTGGTGTTAATCTTGATTTTTAATTTGTAATGCTTAGTAAAATGAAAAAGATGAAATTATATAGTTTAATCGTTTTAGTGGCATTAGGTTTAGTGTCGTGCGACGATTACCTGAACACAGAGCCTATTAGTCAGATAGCTAGTAATGGTTTTTATAAAAATACTGCCGAAGTGGAAGCAGGCCTGATGGCCATGTACGACGGCATGCAGAGCTATGATTTGTCCAATGATATTTTTAAAACCGACATTCTGCCACGTGAGTTTGCCTTAACAGAAATGCGTTCCGACAATACCAAGTCGAAAAACAGCGAAGGTGAATGGGCACAGTTTCAGGATATGAATGTGGATGTTTCGAACAGCACAGTTTCAAATTACTGGTTGGTGAATTACAACAATATTTTCAGAGCCAATGTGGTAATTGCCAACCTGGAAGCCGTTACAGAGGAAGCCACCAAAGCTCAATTTGAAGCGGAAGCCAAATTCGGGCGGGCATTGGCACATTTCAATCTGGTTCGTGCCTTTGGCGATGTGCCTTTGATTGATAAAGTAGTGAGTCCTGAAGATAACGCCGCGAATGTGCGTGTGGCCAAGAGTGAGGTGTATAACTTTATTATTCAGGATTTAAGCGATGCCATTGATATATTACCCACACGCAGCGACATTGCTGAAGGGCGTGCCACCAAAGGAGCAGCTCAGACATTATTAGGAAAAGTGTACTTAACGATTGGTGACCATTCAGCTGCCAAGATTCAGTTGGAAGCCGTTATGACCAGTGGCGATTACGACATCATCGAAAATTATAACGATGTATTTTATGATGAGTTAAACGACGAAATCATTTTTGCCATCCAGTATATCGACGATGACGTGGAAGATGCGCAGGATTTCTCCTATGAAATGACTTACCTGGGCAAAGCCAGTGGCTTAAATTATCCGACCGATGATTTAATGGCGGCTGTGGATCCGGCTGATGGTCGTTTTAATACTTTGTTTCATTTTGAAATTGGCGCTGGTTCATCAGGCCGTTATGAGTGTGGTAAATTCCGTCCCTTGACAGCGGCTAACTCTGAGTTTGCCGGTAACGACTGGATTGTATTGCGCTATGCCGATGTGCTGTTGATGTACGTGGAAGCAGTGATGGGAACCAATTCATCAACCAATGATGCTGGTGCATTGGCTGCTTTCAAAGAAGTGCGTGCACGAGCAGGTTTTGATGTGTCAGGCATCACCGAGGTTACCAAGCAAATGTTACTGGACGAGCGACGGGTAGAGTTGGCTTTTGAGAACCACCGCTTGTACGACCTAATTCGTTTTGGTGTGGCCGAAGAGGTAATGGCAGCTTTTGCTCAAACAGAAGAAGCTGACTTTAACTTCAACGCAACAAAGTTATTGTTGCCTATTCCTCAGCGCGAGAGAAACTTAAATCCGGATTTAAGCCAAAATCCCGGATACTAATAATATTTGACTGACTGGCAGTCGGCTTAAAATAGATGTGTCGATTGCCAGTAATTATTGCTTTTCAGATTTTCTTGGAGGAGTAAGAGGCCTGTAATTCATAAGGTTTTAGTTGCAATATTTTGCAGGCCTCTTTTCAAATAATCTTTAATAAACAACGCGATACAATGCAATTATTTAAAGCACTTTTTATAACGATTTTAAGCCTTGTCATTTTTGTAGGATGCGGCAATAGCGAGGGGAGTAAGGTTTCAAGCGTGGATGAGTTTCATACTGCGGTTAAGCAGGCACAACCAGGTGATGTGATTGTGTTGGCGGCGGGTGTTTGGCAAGATGCCGAGTTGAAATTTGATGCCAACGGCACGGCCGAACAGCCAATTAAGTTGACAGTCGAGAAAAAAGGAGCTGTGACCTTGGAGGGACAATCGCGCATCACTATCAGCGGCGAACATTTGATTGTGGAAGGGCTGGTATTTAAAAATGGCTACTCACCCACATCAGAAGTTATCTCGTTTAAAAAGAAAAAGGGTGTTTATGCCAATAATTGTCGCGTTACCGAATGTGTGGTCGACAACTACAATGGCCCTGAGCGCTTTGAATCCAACACCTGGATTGCTATTTATGGTAAAAACAACCGTGTTGACCATTGTTACCTGGTAGATAAGCGTAACATTGGCGTTACCATGACGGTTCGTATGGTGGACGAATTATGTCGCGAAAATAACCACCGCATCGATCATAACTACTTTGGTTATCGCCAGAATTTGGGTGCCAATGGCGGTGAAACCTTGCGTTTAGGTACTTCTCACTACTCTCTTTCAACCTGTGGCACAACAGTAGAAAACAACTATTTCGAATATTGCGATGGCGAGCACGAAATCATCTCTAACAAATCGTGTGGCAATCATTTTCTGAACAATACCTTTATGGAATGTCGGGGAACGCTCACCTATCGACATGGAAATGATAACGTGGCCGAGGGGAATGTATTCTTCGGCAACGGGAAAGAACACACCGGTGGCATTCGCATCATCAATAAGCGCAACAAAGCCATCAACAACTATTTTGCCGACCTCACCGGTTACCGTTTTCGTGGTGCTTTGGTGATTATGAACGGTGTGCCTAACTCGGCTATTAACCGTTATCACCAGGTGGATGGTGGCGTGTTTACCAACAATACCTTTGTGAATTGCGACCATATTCAACTATGCGCCGGTAGCGACGAAGAGCGATCGGCCACACCAATTAACTCATTGGTAGAAAACAACGTCTTCCTTCACCAGGGGCGCGATAATATCTTCACCATCTATGATGATATCAGTGGCATTGAATTCAAAAATAATTTTGTTGCCGAAAATATAAACACCGCTAATCTAGATGTTACTAAGACAAAACTAACAGCTGCTAAAAACGAAAACGGTATTTATGAGATAACAGGAGCAGTATATGGTGCTGGAAGTTCCATAAAAGCGGCTGCTGCCAATGCACAGAATACGGGTGTTAACTGGTATTCAAAAACATTAAGAAACAGAGATTTCGGAACAGGCAAGCAAATTTTGGTGAAGCCCGGACTCAATACACTTCAGGAAGCATACATGCAATCGGCTAGTGGTGATGTATTGGTACTTTCAGAGGCTGGTGATTACGCCATGGAAAAGAAATTTGAGATTACTCATCCTATTTCAATTATAGCTGCTGAAGGAATTGCTAAACCAAGACTCTTATCAAGTAAGCAGGAGATGTTTACGATTCAGAACGGCGGTTCGCTGCAATTGAAGGGAGTGGAAATCAATGGTGAGATGTCGCCCGACTTAACAGGGAACTGCATTGTGAGCACCAGCCATTACTCCATGAACTGTAACTACAAGCTGATGGTGGAGGATTGTGATGTGAAAGACCTGGATGTGAATAAATTCTTCGACTTTCTACGCTCTTATAAAAGTACAATGGCTGACACAGTACTGATTAAAAACTGTGTGTTTGACAACCTGACAGGTCATGTGCTTCGATTAGATGAAGAGACTGATGACCGTGGTATTTTCAATGCCGAGTATGTGATTTTAGAGAACTCTGTTTTTAAAAATATTGAAGGTACGGTACTGGACTTGTATCGTGGCGGGACAGACGAAAGTACATTTGGCCCAACCTTGAAAGTGAATGAGTGCCAACTGAGCAATGTAGGCAATGGCAAACGCAATAAGGAATGCGGCTCGATGATGGTACATGGAGTTCAGGTGTGCTACATCAACAATACCAGGTTCGTTAATTCTAAACCGTTGAATCTCCATTTAACAAATGGTGAGCCTATCACAAAACTTACGAATTGTGATTTTGATAAGTCTGGTGTCATCTTCAATAATAAAGAGTTCGAGGTTGATAATGTGACGATTGATGGAAAGAAGAAGAGTTTAAAACAACTATAACACGAAGCTAGTAGCTTATTTTTTGGTACAAAAAAATTATGAACAGGATTATCAAAAATATCTGGATTGTAATGGTTGTTATTGGGTTCGTTGCTTGTGACAGCGAGCCGGATAATTCCCATTATCCTAATGTCATTTTAACGGGTGAAGCGGTAAAAGCCATTCGTGCCGAGCAGGCACATCTGCCTTTATTGAAGCATTCGATAGAGAAGTTGCAGCAGAAGGTTGAGCTGGAAATGATAAATGGTATTGATGTGCCAATACCTAAAGACCCGGCTGGCGGATATACACATGAACGTCATAAGCAGAACTACATTAATATGTACGGAGCAGGTGTGCTATGGCAAGTGACTGGCGAAGCTCGTTTTGCCAATTATGTGCGTGATATGTTATTGGCATATACTGAATTGTATCCAACATTAGAGGAACATCCGGTCAAAGCATCGTATGCTCCTGGACGTTTGTTCTGGCAGCAATTGAATGAAGCCGTTTGGCTGGTTTATGTGAGTCAGGCTTACGATTGTATCGCTGGTATATTAACGGCGGAGCAAAAGGAATTGATTGAAAATGAACTATTAGTGCCATATGCTGATTTTTTATCGGTTGAGAATCCAAAGGTGTTTAACCGCGTGCATAATCACGGCGTATGGGCAGCAGCAGCTGTAGGCATGACCGGTTTTGCCATTGATAATGAAGAATTGGTCAATCGCGCTTTCAATGGCGTTGACACAGGACCAAAAGAAGAGGTTGGTGCGGGTTTTCTGGTACAGCTAACGCAATTGTTCTCGCCCGATGGCTACTATACCGAAGGGCCCTATTATCAGCGTTATGCCATGTTGCCCTATTTGTTGTTTGCACAGGCCATTGATAAAAACCGTCCGGAGTTGAATATTTTCGAGTACCGTGATAATATATTACAGAAGGCGGCTTTAACAACTTTGCAGCTGACTAATACCAACGGGCAATTTTTCCCCATTAATGATGCGCTGAAAAGCATGTCGTATATGTCAACATCATTGGTGCATGCGGTTGATTTTGTCTATGGCTTGGATGAATCGCAAAAGGAACTATTAAGCATCGCCCAGCAGCAAGGTGAAGTGATTATCTGCGAGGCAGGTTTAAAAGTAGCTCGCGCCATTGCCAATGGAGAAGCCAGGCCTTTTAAATGGGAGTCGAAAGAGTTTAGAGATGGACCGGAAGGCAAGCAGGGAGCCTTTGGCGTTTTGCGTTCCAATTCTGGCAAAAACTGCCAGACGGTGACCATGAAATACGCCTCGCAAGGGATGGGGCACGGGCATTTCGACCGCTTAACCATTTCTTTTTACGACCAGGGCAAAGAGATTTTGCAAGATTACGGTGCAGCCCGCTATGTTAATGTGGAGTATAAGCATGGAGGACGTTATTTGCCGGAGAATAAAACCTGGGCGCGTCAGACCATTGCTCATAACACTTTAGTAGTCGATAAAGACTCACAGTCGGAAGGAAACGTGAAGACTGCTTCATCACATCATTCTACACCTTGGGTGTTTGATGCTTCAAAAGAGGATGTGAAGGTGATGAGTGCCAAAGAAAATAAGGCTTACGAAGGTGTGAACATGCATCGCACTATTGCTTTACTGAGCCTTCCAGAGGTATCGGAAGATGCAATTATCCTGGACTTATATCGTGTTGAATCTGAAGCGCAGCACAAGTATCATTTACCTTATTATTACATGGGGCAGATGATGCATACCAATGTGGCCTACAAGGCCGAAACAACAGCTTTGCAAGCTATGGGAAAAAACGATGGTTACCAGCATCTCTGGCAAACTGCTGAAGGAGTCATGCAGCAAGGAACCAACCGTTTTGTATGGTTAAATGAGGATTGTTTTTATACTTTGACCACCGAAGCACAGGCTGATGATAAACTGCTATTGACCCGCATTGGTGCAGGCGATCCGGAATTTAGCCTGCGCAATGAACCAGCCGTCATTTTTGAAAGAGATAAAACAGCCAGCACCTTATTTGCTTCTGCCATTGAAGCGCACGGGAATAAGCATCCGGTTACAGAGCTAGTCAGTGGATTAAAAGGGCACGTAACGGAAATCAAGACCTTACTCAATAACAGCGAATATACACTTGTTCAGCTGGTATTTGCCAATGAGAGTAAGGTGGTTTTTGCCATCTGCAATAACAAGATAGACCAATCAGCATCGCATCAGTTAATGACCAATGGACAGGAGTACAGTTGGACTGGTGTGTACCAGTTATTTAAATAAAACAACCGTAAAATATTAAAACAAAGGATTATGAAACGATTTAGTGAAAAGTTTATCCTGACTCAAAAGATGGAATGGGAAGATTTAGGTGGTGGTGTATCACGTAAATTCTTAGGCTGGGACAACCAGATTATGATGGTACAGGTGAAGTTTGAAAAAGGGGCAGAAGGCACGCCTCACGACCATTTTCACACACAGGCTACTTACGTGGCTTCAGGTAAGTTTGAGTTTACCATCGACGGTGAGAAGCAGATAGTTGAAGCCGGCGATGGGGTTTACATCGAACCAAACCTGGTGCACGGCGCCCTTTGTTTAGAGCCTGGTATTCTTATAGATGTGTTTAGCCCGGTTCGTGAGGATTTCCTCAGTGGTGACGGCGTTTCATATTTTGGAGACAAGAAATAAAAAATAGAGATGAGAAGGGAGAGGTGAGCATTGAGTTCTCATTTCTTACCACTCAAATCTCACTTCTAAAATTAATATTATGAAGTTAAAAGGACTAAGATGGTGGATTATCGGATTAATTGGGTTAGCCACCATCATCAACTATATTGATAGAAGCGCCTTGGCAATTATGTGGCCAAGTATCGCTGAGGATTTAGGTATGACAAAGAATGATTATGCCTTGATTCTGAATGTATTTATGGTAGCCTATGCTATTGGACAGTCAGTTTCGGGTAAATTATTCGATAAGATTGGAACCCGAATGGGATATGTTGTGGTGATTATGGTTTGGGGCTTGTCTTCATTCTTTCATTCTATGGCGCGAGGGATTTTGTCATTCAGCTTTTTACGTGTAACACTTGGTTTAGGTGAAGCTGGTAACTGGCCTGGAGCGGCTAAGAGTAATGCCGAATGGTTCCCAATTAAAGAACGTGCTATTGCACAGGGTATTTTTAATGCTGGCGCATCTGTAGGTTCTGTTGTGGCGCCGCCCTTGATTGCCATTCTATGGGCAGCATTTGGCTGGAAAGTGACCTTTATGTTTGTTGGTTCATTTGGTTTAATCTGGTTAATTCCTTGGTTAATCATTAATCGTGCAGGTGTTGATAAACACCCTTGGCTAACTGATTTAGAGCGTGATTACATTAAATCAGGACAGCATAAGGCCGATCAGGATACATCTGCAAAAGGTAAAAGTATTGCTCAGATTTTACGCTATAAGGAATCATGGTCCGTATTAATCGGACGCTTCTTTCTAGAACCCATCTGGTGGCTATTTGTCGGTTGGATGCCTCTTTATCTTGCTGATGTTTATGGGTTCGATGTAAAACAAATCGGATTCTTTGCTTGGGTTCCATATGTGGGCGCAGCAGTTGGTAGTATCGCCGGGGGATGGTATTCCGGTCGTTTAATGTCGAAAGGCCACTCGGTTAACCGTTCCCGCAAAACCACCATTGTAATTGGCGCGGCCTTAATGTTCTTAGGTTTAGTGGTGACCATTTTATTTGCAGATACACCGGAGAAGTTTGTTGGAATTGTAGCCTTGGTGTTGTTTGGATTCCAGTTTGCCATCAGTAATGTGCAGACAATTCCAAGTGATTTGTTCAGTGGAAAATCAGTGGGTTCATTAGCCGGATTGGGCGGTACAGTTGGTGTGTTCTCTGTTATCGTCATGAACTTTCTGGTACCGATTATCTCAGAGATTTCATACACCCCAATATTTGTGATGATAGCGGTGTTTGTGCCACTTGGTGTTGGCGCCATCTATTATTTCGCAAAAGAAATTAAGTCTGTAGAAGAAAAATAAAAAATGATAGAGGCGCTCGAAGGCCCGTTGAGCACCCACTATCATAGCATATAAAAAAACGAAAGATAAAACTATAAAAACGAAAAACAATGAGTTCAAATAATAAGGTAGCAATAGTAACAGGTGCAACAGGCGGAATTGGTTTTGAAGTGGCTAAACGACTAGGTAAAGATGGTTATACCGTTGTGCTAAATGGTGTTGAAGATGAGGCTGGAGCAGAAAGAGTGAAAGAACTATCTGCTGAAGGTGTTAGAGCTGAGTACTATGGCTTTGATGTAACCAACGAAGAAGCGGTGATTAAAAACATTACAGCCATCGGTGAAAAATACGGTCGTATTGATGTGTTGGTCAATAACGCCGGTGGTTTAGGTGGTCGTCAGCGCTTCGAAGAAATGACCACAGAATTTTACCGCTTTGTAATGGCGCTGAATTTAGATTCGGTATTCTATGCATCGCGTGCGGCTATTCCGTTCCTTAAAAAGGGAGAAAATGCATCTATCATCAACTATACATCTAATGCAGGTTGGAATGCAGGTGGCCCGGGAGCTGGTATCTATGGCACCTCAAAAGCAGGCGTACATGCTATTACCCGTGCTTTGGCCAAAGATTTGGCCGAGTACCAGATTCGTGTGAATGCAGTTTCGCCGGGTACGATTGACACACCTTTCCATGCGCAGATTAAAGAGACAAAACCGGAAGTTTTTGCTTCGTGGAAGAACAATATTTTGTTGGGACGACTGGGGCAGCCCGAAGAGGTAGCATCTGTAGTTTCATTCTTAGCTAGCACAGATGCGTCGTTTATCACGGCCGAAACCATTCAGATTGGTGGCGGACAAGCATTAGGCATTTAATTACATATAGATAGTTACAGCTAAAGAGTTGTAACAGGTTTTTTTATTTTGGATTTAGTAAACTATGTGATTCTGGTGCTGGCGGGTGTTGGCGCCGGATTCATTAATGTAGTGGCCGGAGGAGGCTCACTAATCACATTGCCTTTGATGATTTTCTTAGGTCTTCCTCCGGCCATTGCTAACGGAAGCAATCGAATTGCGCTGCTGGCGCAAAACATTGTGGCAGTCAGCAATTTTAAAGCAAAAAACGTATCGCCCGGGAAGTTTGGTGTTGTTTTGGGTTGTATCGCACTCATGGGTGCTGTTATTGGAGCCAATATAGCCGTTGATATTCCAGCCAAACTGTTTAACCGCATCTTGTCTGTTGTAATGATGGTAGTGGCTGTTTTAATGGCTTTTAATCCGTCATACAACAGTTTGCAAGGAGAGAATTTAAGTAGGAATCGAAAACTATTGGCCTATGTCGCTTTCTTCCTGATTGGTATCTATGGCGGATTCTTGCATGCCGGAATTGGCTTTATTATGATGCTGGCACTGGTTAAAATCAATGGGTTTTCACTGGTTAAAACCAATAGTATTAAAGTGACAGTGGCATTAATCTACACCGTAGCAGCTTTGGGGGTATTTATCTACGAAGGCATGATTGATTGGAAAGCCGGCTCGATACTGGCCATTGGAAGCGCTACTGGCGGTTGGTTAGGCAGCCATTTCTCGGTCAATAAAGGTGATAAATGGATCAAACGTATTGTGTTAGCAGCTATTGTTCTGATGGCTATTAAGTTGTGGGTGTTTTAGAACCTCCCACAGATGACGCAAATGAGCGCAGAAATCTGTTGAACAATAGTGATAAAGAAAGAATTGTGCTTAGGGTTATTGCCAATAATCATGAAGTCGCAAAGTTCCTTTAATTAAAATAAGCTCAGCGCTTTAGTGTCTCTGTGTTTATTTTATAAACAACAAATTGTATTATGAAAGTAGTAACATTTGGAGAAATCATGTTGCGTTTAGCAACACCAGGATATAAACGGTTTAATCAAACCGATGAATTTACAGCCACTTTTGGTGGAGGAGAAGGAAACGTAGCCGTATCACTGGCGAATTATGGTATTCCTGTGAGTTTTGTCACACGTTTACCTGAGAATGATATTGCTCAATCGTGCGTTCAGCAATTGCGCGGTTTAGGTGTTGATACCAGGGATATTGTATATGGAGGCGACCGCATGGGTATTTATTTCTTAGAAACAGGAGCTGTGAGCCGTGCCAGTAAAGTGGTGTATGATCGGGCTCATTCGGCTATCTCCGAGATTGAAAGCGGAATGGTGGATTGGGATAAAGTATTCGACGGAGCCACCTGGTTTCACTGGACGGGTATTACACCAGCTATCTCACAGTCGGCAGCCGATGTATGCCTCGAAGCCATCAAAGCAGCCAATGAGCGTGGTATTACGGTATCAACCGATATCAACTACCGTAAAAACTTGTGGAAATACGGTAAAACAGCCGGTGAAGTAATGCCTGATTTGGTGGCTGGTTGTGATGTTGTACTAGGTAACGAAGAAGATGCGGCCATGGCTCTGGATATTCATCCGGAGGGTGTTGATGTAACAGGCGGACATGTGGACGCAGAAGCCTATTTGTCAGTGTCCCAGAAAATCATGGCTAAATTTCCTCGAGTGAAGAAAGTGATTACAACCCTTCGTGGTTCGCACAGTGCCAACCATAATAGCTGGGCAGGTGTACTTTACGATGGCGAAACACTTTACAAATCGCCTAGCTACGAAATTACCCACATTGTTGATCGTGTTGGTGGTGGTGACTCGTTTATGGGCGGCTTAATTTATGGCCTGTTAACCTACAAAGATGATTTGCAGTCAGCTCTGAATTTTGCGGTCGCAGCCTCTTGCTTAAAGCATACCATTTACGGCGATTATAACCGTGTGACCGTGGCTGAAGTTGAGAAATTAATGAGTGGCGACGCTTCAGGGCGTGTGAGCAGATAAAAAGTATCTAGTCAGTAGTTATTAGTCAGTAAAACTCTACTGACCACTGACTACTATCTAACAACTGAGTTATGTCAAAATTTTCAAGAATAGACGTTTCCCTCAGAATGAAAGAAACAGGTATTGTACCGGTTTTCTATCATGCCGATGTGGAAATTTGTAAGCAAGTGCTAAAAGCTTGTTACGAAGGAGGTGCCCGTGTGTTTGAATTCACCAATCGCGGTGATTTTGCCCACGAGGTGTTTGGTGAGTTAACAAAGTATGTACGGCAGGAGTTGCCTGAAATGGCCATGGGCGTTGGTTCCATTATCGATGCAGCTACCACGGCATTGTACATGCAGTTGGGTGCCGATTTTATTGTGTCACCAATCTTAAACGAAGAGATGGCTAAAGTGTGTAACCGACGAAAAGTCAGCTGGTCGCCTGGTTGTGGTTCGTTAAGCGAAATATCAAAAGCCGAAGAGTTGGGAGCCGAAGTAGTGAAGATCTTCCCTGGGCAACAGGTTGGCGGGCCCGAATTTGTAAAAGCCGTAAAAGGACCTTGTCCATGGTCGTGTATTATGCCAACAGGCGGTGTAGAGCCAACCGAAGAAAACCTGAGTCGTTGGTTTAAGGCCGGCGTTCATTGTGTGGGGATGGGCTCACAACTGATTAGCAAAGAAGTTATCGCATCGGGTAATTATGCATCATTGACTGAAACGGTAGAAAAAGCAATTGCTATTGTGTATAAGTTGAAGTAAGAAGGTAATAAATAGTAGTTCGAAAGGTAACACTGGGGCAGCTTGTTTCATTTAACGATTGGTTAAGTTGCTCCTGCTGTTATTTATATGATTTTTGATTTAACCTGTAATGTGTTTGTGTATTATTGTGTGATTAATTCACAATGAAGGCTGCCTGTAGGCAGCCTTTTTTATGAAAAAATATCTTGTTGACATAGCAGATATACCCATGATGACTCTTTGTAGATTTGGAAACCTGTAGGAGGAAAATTAATTCAAGGTTTTGAATTAAATACCTTTAATCATTTAAATCATAGTTTGAACAATTGCAATTGATCAATTATTGAGGGAACTATGAATAATAGCATAATTTGTTAACCGAAAGACATTGACAAGAATATTTTGTTAGATTAAGTATCACAATTAATAATTAATGTCTTATTTTTAAAGTAATTACTTTTAACGATAACCAATAAATTCTTTCAGTATGAAGTATTTTAGAGTAGCCCTTTTCTGTTTATTTGTGAGCTTAATAGTGCTTTTATCATCTTGTTCATCGGTTAAGGTTGTGAGCGATATGGATAAAACAGTAGATTTTATCCAGTACAAAACCTATAGTTTTTTGGGGTGGGAGAAGAATAGCGATGAGCTATTAACTGAGTTTGATAAGAAGCGTGTTAAAGACGCGTTTGCCAATGAGTTTAAGGCACGCGGTTTAAAATTTGTTGAGACGGGAGGCGATATGGAAATAAGTTTATTTGTTGTGGTTGATCAAAAAACAAGTACTACAGCCTACACCGACTATTATTCAACCGGATACATGGGATACCGTCGTTATCGAGGGGGATGGGGCTATGGCTATGCCGAAACAACTTATTCTGAAAACGATTACCTGGAGGGTACTTTAGTGCTGGATGTGTTTGATGCCAGCTCTAAAGAACAGATTTGGCAGGGCGTTGTTAAGTCAACGGTCACTGAGAACCCTGAAAAACGAGAGAAAATAATTCCTCGCAATATAGGAGCTTTAATGAGTAAGTTCCCGGTGAAGAAAGTGAAGTAAAGTATTACAGGCAGCCAAATAAGCTGCCTGTTTTTATATGTTTTTGAATTGTGGCATTATTTAATCCTAAAAATCTTCTTATACTTTGCAGGCGATTGGCCAGTTACCCGGCTAAAGATACGGCTAAAGTGATAGCGGTCAGCAAAACCACATACTGAAGCAATATCTTCAATTGATAATGAAGAATGGTGCAGAAGGATGCATGCTTTGTCAATGCGTTTCTTTTTGACATATTTTTGAGGTGATAGACCTGATTCCTGAGAAAACAACCGGGAAAAGGCATTGGTCGCCATATTTGCAATGTTAGCCAGGTGTGGATTGCTTAAGTCATTGCTCAGATGATTTTCGATGTGTTTAATGACATTAATAATGCGATGATCAGCGCTTGTATTCTGCCAACTCGATTCGGGAAGCGAAGATAGTAAGTGATTGATAATTGTATTGATAGCTAATGTAGAGTAAAAGCTGAATTTTGAGTGTTCGTAATTCAAGTGCTTTTTAATACCTGTCAGCATTACATTCAGTTCCTTATTGATGGGCAAAGAATAAACCCGTGGAATTGCATTGTCATATGGCATGCCTAGGTTAAAATGGATAAATAAGTGAAGTAAGTATTGTTCGTTATATGGTAGCATTTGACTGACGCGCCCTCCTTTTAATGAGTAACCGGATTGAGGAATCGGGTTATTATATAAATAAGTAGAATACGAAGTGTTAGGGGCAATGAGAATCAGCTTGTCAGGAGTGATTGGTATCTCTTTATTGTTGAATATGATAGCAGCTCCCTCAAAACTATTGTGATACACTCTCCAGAACGGAAATGAAAGGTCGGTAAACTCCCAGTTCTGCAACCACCAATACCGACAACAATGAATCTGAATTTCATATTTCGGAAATACCTGCATGATATCTGAAGGATCACCTTTTATGGGTCTTGGAGAATTTGCGTACATGGCAATTGTTTAAAATAGATACAAAATTAACAAAAACAGTCATTTATATCATTTACATTTCTTTTCATTTTTGTGTTAATGAGATTTTAATTAAAACACAATACTAAAGATATTAAGATGGCTAACAGGTTAATAGGTGATTTACCAAAGGTTGGAATCAGGCCCGTGATTGATGGTCGCGAAAATGGCGTAAGAGAGTCGCTCGAAGACCAGGTGATGGATCTGGCAAAAGCAGCAGCTAAATTTATTGAAGCTAACTTGCGTTTCCCAAGTGGAGAACATGTAGAGTGTGTGATTGCCGACACATGTATTGGCGGTGTTGCTGAAGCTGCCATGTGTGCTAATAAATTTAAAAAAGAAGGTGTTGGGGTATCATTAACCGTTACGCCTTGTTGGTGCTATGGAACCGAGGTGATGGATACAGATCCGTTATTGCCTAAAGCCGTTTGGGGATTTAATGGAACAGAGCGTCCGGGAGCTGTTTATTTAGCAGCAGCCTTAGCCGGATATACACAAAAAGGATTGCCAACTTTTGGAATTTACGGACGCGATGTGCAGGATGTGGGTGATACATCTATCCCTGCTGATGTGCAGGAAAAAATTATTCGCTTTGTTAAGGCTGGTTTGGCCGTTGCTCAAATGAACGGAAAATCTTATTTATCCATCGGTTATAGTTCAATGGGCATTGCCGGTTCAATGGTAGACTCAGACTTTTTTCAGGACTATTTAGGTATTCGTACGGAATTTGTTGATTCAACTGAGGTTTTACGACGCATCGATGAAGAAATATTTGATAAAGATGAGTATGAGAAAGCTCTGGTCTGGACAAAGGAAAAATGCAAGGAAGGTACGGACTGTAACAAACCTGAAAAACAGGTTGACCAGGCACGCAAGGATGAGGAGTGGAAGACCGTTGTAAAAATGACTTTGATTTGCCGGGATATGATGATTGGTAATGAAAAAGTGATTGAGAAAGGTTATCGTGAAGAAGGGCTGGGAAGGAATGCCATAGCGGGAGGCTTTCAGGGGCAGCGCCAATGGACCGACTATCAGCCAAATGCTGATTATACCGAAGCCATTTTGAATTCTTCTTTTGATTGGAACGGCATTCGTCAGCCTTTTGTGCTGGCCACTGAAAATGACAGCTTAAATGCGGTACCAATGTTATTTGGTCATTTGCTGTCAAATACCTCGCAGATTTTCTCTGATGTACGTACTTACTGGAGTCCTGACGCCGTGAAGCGTGTCACTGGAAAAGAATTGACTGGACTTGCAGAGAATGGTATAATTCATTTGATTAACTCAGGTTCAACCACATTAGATGCAACAGCTCAGCAGCGTAACGACAAGTGTGAACCTGCCATGAAACCGTTTTGGGAGATTTCATCTGAAGAAGCGCAAAAATGTTTGGATAACACGGTGTGGCCGCCTGCCAACAGAGAGTATTTCAGAGGAGGCGGTTTCTCATCTTGCTTTAAAACAGAAGGGCAGATGCCAGTGACGATGAGTCGTGTTAACCTGGTGAAAGGCATCGGTCCTGTACTGCAGATTGCTGAAGGCTGGACGGTTGATTTACCCGAAGAAATTCATACCGTATTAAATGAACGAACGGACCCGACCTGGCCAACTACCTGGTTTGTGCCGCGAACAAACGGTGAAGGAGCTTTTAAAGATGTGTATTCGGTGATGGCCAATTGGGGAGCCAACCATGGAGCTATCAGTTATGGTCACATTGGAGCTGATTTAATCACCTTAGCCTCGATGTTGCGAATTCCTGTTTGCATGCACAATGTGAGTTGTCATGATGTATTCCGCCCAAGTGCATGGGCAGCCTTTGGTGAAGACAAAGAAGGTTCTGATTATAGAGCATGTGCCAATTACGGTTCATTGTACGGAATTAAATAGATATCGAGAGATTGACACGGGCAGCGAAAGGCGGTGAATCCCACCTTCCTGCCCATAATCTGTCTAATTAACCAAAATGATGCAAAAAGATATAGCAATTGTTTTTGACTGTGGGGCTACTAACGTCAGGGTTATTGCCATGGATAAAACAGGTCACATTCATGCCTCGCATGCAGTGGGCAATGAAACCGATGAAGATCCGAACTACCCTGGTGGAAGAATCTGGAACCTCGATAAGCTTTGGGATAAGTTATGCAAGGCTGCCAATGTAGTTAGTACTCAAATTGAGGGTTCGCGTATTGCCGGAGCCACGGTAACTACATTTGGCGTTGATGGTGCTTTTGTTGATAAAGATGCTAATTTAATGTATCCAATCATTTCCTGGCAGTGTCAGCGCACAGCGCCAATAATGGATAAGGTTAATAAATACATCCCTTTAAAGGAGCTTTACAAGAAGTCAGGTGTCTATCCATATGCCTTTAATACAATCAATAAAATGATTTGGTTTAAAGAAAACAGACCTGAGGTAGTCAATAAAGCTTGTCGTTTTCTTTTTATACCTTCCTTGTTGATTAATAAATTATCGGGCGTGGCAGTTAATGATACCACGATGATGGGCACAGCTATGATGGGAGATTTAGAGCAACATGATTTTTCTGCTGGAATACTCAAAGCACTAGATATTGATCGTGATTTGTTTGGAAAATTGGCCGAACCTGGCGAACAGGCTGGTGTCATCAGTAAAGCGGCATCAGAGGTAACAGGATTGCCTGAAGGTACACCTGTTTTTATTGCTGGTCATGATACGCAGTTCGCTATTTTTGGTTCAGGAGCTCAGCTTAATCAACCTGTTTTAAGTTCAGGGACTTGGGAGATATTGATGACGCGGAGTAAGGCGTATAGCACATCTGAAAAAGAACTGGAAAAGAATTTAACTACAGAACTGGATGCAATTAAAGGTGTATTCAATATTGGGCAAAACTGGTTAGGTTCAGGCGTTTTAGAGTGGTTTTCTAAGAATTTCTACCCTGGTTTAAAAGGTGATGAACTGTATGAGACAATGATTGGTGAGGCTGAGCAGGAACTGCCTGGTGCGAATGGTATTATGGTGGATCCGGCTTTTTACGATGATGGAACCAGCGTGAATAGTGGTACAATTACCGGTTTAACGATTACTACCAAACGAAGCCAGATATACCGTGGTTTTTTGGAAAGCCTGGCCTTTCGCTTGCGCGAGGCACTTGATGCCCTGGAAGCGGCCGGTAATTTTAAAGCAGAGCGGATAATCTGTGTTGGCGGTGGATCTAAAAATAAATTGTGGAACCAATTACGTGCCGACATTTGTAAAACGCCTATTCAGCTTATCGAACAAAAGGAAACAACGGTTTTAGGAGCTTCCATGTTTGTGTTTGCAGGTGCTGGTATTTTTAAATCAGTTGAAGCTGCTCGTAAGCATATCAACTATAATGAAAATGTGATTTACCCATCGGGCAATGCAATTATTTATGAATCACTTTATAAAAAGTATCTTGCATTCAAAAGGATGTAATAATCCATAATTTTAGTATCATTAAAATAATCAGAGATGTTAAAAGGTATATCACCACTTATAAGTCCTCAGCTGCTTGAAATAATGGCACGAATGGGACATGGAGATGAAATTGTTTTCGCCGATGCTCACTTCCCTGCTGAAAGTTATAATAACAGGGTAATAAGGGCAGATGGCCTGAGAGTAGCTGATTTGTTAGAAGCTGTTTTGCCATTGTTTGAGTTAGATACGTATGTGCCAGCTCCTTTGGTAATGATGGCCGCAGTTGAGGGCGATCGCTTAGATTCGGCAGTGGAAGAGACGTATTTGAATGCCATTCATAAAACGAATCCTGATGTTTCGCCCATTGAGCGAATTGAACGCTTTGATTTCTATGACAGAGCCCGAAATGCTTTTGCTGTTGTAATGACTGGTGAAACAGCTAAATATGGAAACATTATACTGAAAAAAGGGGTGACGCCTATGGTCTGAAATCAGAAAATAAAATTTTTATGAATCAATCTACATCCAAAGTGGTAGAGAAGAAATATCTGCTACCATTTATAATAACAACTACTTTATTCGCCCTTTGGGGTTTTGCCAATGATATCACAAACCCGATGGTGGCGGCTTTCAAAACCATTATGGAGATTAGTAATGCCAAGGCTGCGCTGGTGCAGTTTGCTTTTTACGGAGGATATGCTACTATGGCAATACCGGCTGCCTTATTTGTGCAGAAGTTCAGTTACAAGAAAGGAATTTTGCTGGGCTTAGGATTATATGCGGTTGGAGCTCTGCTGTTTTGGCCGGCTGCTCAATACGAAGCTTTTAGTTTTTTTCTGATCTCGCTGTATATCCTCACTTTTGGTTTGGCTTTCCTCGAAACAACGGCTAATCCGTTTATTTTATCACTGGGAGCTCCTCAAACAGCTACGCGTCGTCTGAATCTGGCGCAGTCGTTTAATCCGATGGGCTCGCTGCTGGGTATGTTTGTGGCTTCAGAGATAGTTTTAAATGCGCTACAGTCCGATAAGAACGGAGTGCCGTTTTCGACTTTGGATGCGGCTACCAAAGCGATGCAGCGCGCCCATGACTTGATGGTGATTCGAAATCCCTATGTAATATTAGGATTGGTCGTGATTGTTATGTTTGTTGTTTTTGTAATTACAAAAATGCCGGCAACGGGGCACTCCAATAATATTCATCCATTGCAGTCGTTTCGCCGACTTCGCCACAACAAAGTCTATAGAGAAGGCATTTTGGCTCAGGTGTTTTATGTGGCAGCTCAAATTATGTGCTGGACTTTTATCATACAGTATGCCGGCCATTTAGGCATTGACAAATCTACAGCTCAAAGGTATAACATCATTGCGATGAGTATTTTTCTGAGCAGTCGTTTTATCAGTACTTTCCTAATGAAATATGTGAATTCGCGTAAGTTGCTGATGTTATTTGCCATTGGTGGAATGATGACCACAACCGGCACTATTTTTATCGAAGGAATGGCCGGATTGTACTGCCTGGTTGCAACCTCGGCATTTATGTCGTTAATGTTCCCAACTATTTATGGTATTGCCCTCGAAGATGTTGGCCAGGATGCTACGCTGGGAGCAGCCGGTTTGGTGATGGCCATTGTGGGTGGTGCTTTAATGCCGCCGTTACAGGGAGCCATTATCGACCTAGAAACGGTTGGTTTTCTGCCGGCTGAGAATGCATCGTTTGTGTTGCCGTTTATTTGCTTTGTGGTGATTGCCATCTATGGCTACAGAACTTTAAAACAGATGTCTTAAATTCAAATAATAACATTAAGAAATATCTAATTATGAATAATTTACCGATTGAGGTTGACAAAGAGATTGAAAAAGTGTCGGAGATAGCCGGATACTTGTGGGAGAGAGAATGGGCCGAGAGGAATGCCGGAAATATTTCAATTAACTTAACACGACATTTCAAAGGGGAAACATTATCAAATCCAGAACGAGAAATAGCGTTTGATTTTCCTAAAGAAGCAGCCGGTTTAGTTGTATTTGTAACAGGTACAGGGTGTCATTTAAGACATTTAAGAAATAGAATTAATGAAGTTGCTTGTATCATTTCAATTAACGAAAAGGCAAATGCCTATTCAATAGTTTGGGGTGGCACTAAAGAGAATTTCCGACCAACATCAGAGTTAATTTCTCATGTAAAGATTCATTTATTCAACGCCGAAAACAAACCAACTCACACAACAATTGTACACACGCATCCAATCGAATTAATTGTTATGAGTCATCATGCCTTGTTTCAGGATGAGGACAAATTCAATCATGCTTTATGGAAAATGTGTCCTGAAATACGCGTGTTTGTCCCTAAAGGTGTTGATTGTACTCCTTATGCATTATCGGGTACTGAAGCATTGGCTGATGTGACCATCGAGGGGCTGAAAAACAGAGACGTGGTGCTTTGGGAAAAACATGGCGCTCTTGCAACCGGAGAAGATGCCGAAATAGCCTTTGACTATTTGGATGTGGCCAACAAGGGAGCCAAGCTGTTGCTAACATCGTGGAATGCAGGATTTGAACCTGTTGGCCTGACAGATGCTGAGTTAAAGGAACTGGAAACTTTTATCTAAAATGTGCAAATCCTTCATGCAGCTAACTGTATAAACGTTTTGATGCACTGTAGGTGCTTATGCGCCTGCAGATGCATTTCACTGGTCAGAGCCCGTGGTCTTTTAGGCAAAGGTGGGCGCTAAAATAATTTGGACACAATTTATTGCCGTACAAGCTGTCTCATGATGATTTGACTTACATTTAGAATGAGGCATTGCACGAACACATTTCCAACACCCATTGTTTAATTTCAATTAGGTGAGCAACCAGTGTGTCCATTTCTACAGGGGTATTATCTGTAAGTCCCAGGCTGCACATGGCAGTCGTTTTTTCGATATACCGTGCGGCTTTGGCCACTTCAACCGGAACGGGCATAATGTATTGCAACACCCCCAGGTGTGATGAAATATTGCCATGCGTTGCCTCATGCTCGTATAGCCGGGTTAATCCGCCTAACAAGCATTCTCCACCCATGCCGGCCATATTGATTAGTATAGCCTGAGACAATAATTTGGAGGTTTTATAGCCTTCAACGTGCTTACAGTAATCGAGTCCTTTTTGTATGAGTTCTTTTCCTTCTTGCATTGGTATTAATTGCTTGTGTGAGAAAATAAATTCTGGTAAAGCTCCAGTATTTCGGCATTGTTTAACGATGCTTTTTTTTGTGTGGCCCTGTTCTTAATGGAGCTTAACAGTGTTGATGTTTGTCCATCGGATAGTTGTATGCCTAAATGCTTGAGTTTGTCTTTTAATCCTGCGGCTCCCGAGTGCTTACCAATGACCATTTCACTTTGTAAACCAAGCTCATGCGGATGAAAAGCCTGGTAGCTGAGAGGATTGGTAATAAGACTTTTGCAATGAATGCCAGACTCATGGCTGTAGGCTTGTCGTCCGGTAATCGGTTTAGAACCCGCGTTTGTTCGCCCCGAAACCTGTTCGAGGTATCGGCTGAGTTCAACGCATTTAGGCAAGATGATTCCCGGGTTATTATTCAGAGAATAATGCAAGGCAGCCGCCACTTCTTCCAACGCCGCATTGCCTGCCCTTTCACCCAGTCCGTTGATGGTGACCGATGCAGACTGTGCTCCACTCATTAAAGCCGTAATGGTATTGGCTGTTGCCATACCTAAGTCATTGTGGCCATGAAATTCAATCGGTACAGTATCGCATAGCTGCGAATAGCGTTGCATAAACTGTTGTACCCACATTGGATTCATGATGCCCACCGTATCAGCCAGACGAATGCGGTCGGCTCCCAATTCTTTGGCCGTCAATATAAAATCATCGAGCCAGTCGGCATTGGCACGTGAAGCATCCTGGGCACCCACAGCCACAAATTCGAATTGCTCTTTGGCTTTCGTCACCATGTCTTTTAACAACTGCATCACCCAAAGTCGGTTTTTACCCATAGATGCCAACTGGATGGCCGAAACCGGAAAAGATATATTAATACGACGGGCACCGGTTGATAGCGTAGCTTCTAAATCATTTGCAGTGGCGCGTGCCCAACAGGTGGCGCTGAAACGAAAGCCTTGTGCGATAAGCGCTTTGATGTCGGCTTGCTCTTCTGGCGAGATGGCCGGAGTGCCAATTTCCAATTCTTTTACGCCGGCCTCATCCAGCATGGCCGCTATGCGCATTTTTTCCTGTAACGAAAAAACAACCCCGGCTGCTTGTTCGCCATCGCGTAAGGTGGTATCGATTAAGTGTATCATATTTCATCCATTTAAAGGGAAAGGGGACTTCGGGATAAGACCCAAACAGGTCCACGAAGTCCCCTGTTCACAACGCAACATCTTTAATCTGTTATCAAATAGTCTTCAACGGCACTGCCTTCTTCCAGTGCATCGAGTATTTCGTCAATCCGTTCTTCTGTTACCCCTCCATACCAAAGGTTGTTGGGATGAATAACCATGATGGGCCCTTGTGAACACACATTGAGGCAGCCTGTAGTCGACACCGTGACGTCGAGCCCACGGTCGTCGCACTCTTCCATCAGGTACTGAACCATATCAACGGCTCCACTTTTATTACAATAGCCCTGGGCATCGCCAGCCACTCTGAATGAATTACATACTAGGATGTGATAGTCTGGTTTCTTCATGCTTTTTTATTTTTAAATCCGAAGCCCGAAGTCCGGGATCCGAAGAATGATGTTCTAATTTTTTCTGATAGCGAATTAGCCAATAGCAATTTGCAATATGAATATTGCTGGTACACTGCACATTTACTGTATCAACTCTCCCTTCTCAATTTTCACTTTTTATTTTATCAGCCACAACCAGTGGCTTTGCCGCTGCAGCCCGAGCCGCATTGAAACATATCGGACTTGCAGAGGGTGCGCAGTTCCTTACCTTCATACACATGGTCGAGGCCCTGGTCGATAAGACCACTCATTTCCACTATTTTTAATCCATGGCGTGATAGTATGGCCGATGGTTTGGGGCCAATGCCGCCAACCAGCAACGCCTGACAATCCGATAAGGTTTCCGCCAGGTTAATCCATCGTTCATCGCCAGTTCCTTTCTCGGGTGTGGCGCGCACATTCACCAGTTTATAACCGTTGGGCGTTTGCCTGAAAATGTGCATGCGGTCCGCTTCACCCAGATGTTGATTCACCAGGATGCCTTCCATGGAGGCCACGGCGACATAGGGTCGCTCTTTGCCATCGGTGGCTGTCATTTTCGCCGCCTTAGAAAGAAGTTGTGCCGCTTCGGCCGAATCTTTGCCCAGCAAACCAGCTGCATCGGCCCTGCAACGAGCACAATGCGACATGGGAGGCAGGTGCTGTTCAACCTCGCGACGCAACTCTTTCATGAACTCTGACGACGGCTCAAGTATTAATTCAAAAGGTGTATTTTTAACCGGAAAGAAAGGGATTGTATTTAATAAATCGACGCCTTTAGCAGCCATGGCTTCGGCTACTTCGCCCACTTCATTGTCGTTAATACCAGGAATAACAATGGTATTCACTTTAACAGTTATGCCCGCTTTCTTTAGCAAATCAATGGCTTCCAGCTGGCGCTCCAATAACAGTTCGCCGGCGGGCTTACCAAAATAGCCTCGTTTTTCGAATCGCACCCAACCATATACCTTCTCCAGGGTTTCGGCACGAAGACTATTGAGGGTCACCGTTATGTGTGTAACCTCCAGTTCTTTGAGTTCGGCAATATATGGTTTCAGGTTAAGGCCGTTGGTTGATACGCATAGCAACATATCCGGAAAGTGTTCGCGCACTCCGCGCAAGGTTGCCATGGTTTGTTTGGGATTGGCAAAAGGATCACCTGGACCGGCAATGCCCACCACCTTCAATTCAGGCATTATCTGCACTAAATCTTTTAAGTAAGCAAGGGCCTGTTCAGGCGATAAAACCGAGCTGGTCACACCAGGGCGGCTTTCATTCACACAATCAAATTTGCGGTTGCAGTAGTTGCATTTAATATTGCATTGCGGAGCTACAGGTAAATGAACCCGGGCATATTTATGATGAGATTCTTTGCTAAAGCAGGGATGTTGAGTGATGTCCTTCATATCGTAGATAGTTGTTTGTCAGTAGTTAGTTTTTAGTCTTTCGCATCCGGTCCTGGATTTTTCAGGTTACATGTATTTATACCCAATGGGCGAATGACTTTGTTTGTAATCAATCAGTGCATTCGCGATGGTATCAAACAGGTTTTGTGTACCCCGATAGCCCAGGTGTAAGATGCGTTGTCCGCCAAGTCTGTCGTGAATGGGAAAACCCACGCGAACCATGGGAATATCCAGGTTGCGGGCAATGTAATAGCCTTTGCTATTGCCAATAATGATGTCGGGTTTAAGGTCGTGACTGATTTCATTGATGACTTCAAAATCGGCATCGCTCATCACCTTAATGGTGTCGGCATGAACCGGGCAATGTTCTTTAATTTTTTGCTGAAGCTTTCCGGTGTTGGCGCCTGAGGCGGCCACTACAACCTGGATACCAATTTCATCGAGGAACGAGCAGAGTCCCAGGACAAAATCTTCTTCGCCGTATACCACAGCCTTTTTGCCAAACACATATTTATGGCCATCGGCATAGGCATCAAGTAGGCGGCCACGCTCGTCTTCATACTTCTCAGGTAAAGCTTTGCCACTTAGTTTCTGCAGCTTATCGAAAAAGGCATCGCAGCTATTAACGCCTATAGGCAGAATGGAAGCAAAGCGTTGTACGTCGTGTTCTTTTTCGAGCCACATGGCCGGACTTACCGTTTCGCCATCACTTTTGCCACCTTGGCGGACTTCGCAAAAAGCACCCAGCTCAAGCGAGGCATAGGCCCCTCCGCAGGTTTTAACTTCGTTTAAAGGCGTTCCTCCTTGCGGAATACGGTGGTAATGGTTCCAAACCGGGTTGTCGAGCGCCGTTGAATAATCGGGTAAAACCGTGGCATCAAGGCCAAAGTCGCTACAGATTTCTTTTAAATGACGGATGTCGGCAGGTGACACAAACCCGGGAAACAAATTGATTTTATCCAGTTTGTCCATTTTTAGGGTGAAATGCTTTAGCACTTCAAAAACAGTGGCATGAAAGCCATCCATGTGTGTCCCCTGGTAACTGGGTGTCGACACGGAGAAAAGTGCCGGCCAGCTGGCTTCATGCAGCTCACTTTTTATCTGATGAAGCAAGAGGTTCACATCTTCACCAATGGTTTCGCTCAGACATGTTGTGGCAATGCCAATGGCTTGAGGCCGATATTGGTTAATGACATTTTTAAGAGCGATTTTAAGATTTTGAACGCCGCCAAAAATGGTTGTTTCTTCGCTAAAGTTGGATGAGGCAATGTCCACCGGTTCCTTGTAGTGGCTAATCATATAGCGACGGATATAGGTGGCACAGCCTTGTGAGCCGTGTATGACGGGTACGCATCCTTCAATGCCTTTGAGCGCCACGCTGGCTCCCAGGGGCGAGCATAGCTTACAGGCGTTTCGTGTGGAAACGAAGGAGCGTTTATCTTTTATCATTGGGATAGGTTCCATGGGTAACGTTGTTTAGCCGTTCTACTTAAAAAATTTCCAAACCGGGCTGGTGACCGAGGCGCATACTTCGTGGGCAAAATTGAGCATGCCTTCAAAACCGGCCAAAGCCTCTTTTCGTTCGTGGTTGTGGTCGCAAAAACCGATGCCCAATTTGTAGGCTATGGGGCGTTCTTTGACGCCGCCGATAAACAAATTGACACCTTTCTCTTTCACAAACTCCGATAGTTCGTTGGGGTTGGAGTCATCAACGATAACGGTTCCTTCATCGCACAGCTTCTTCAGCAGCATATAGTCGTCTCGATTGCCGGTTTGCGAACCAACAACGGCAGTCTCCATGCCAATTAATCGCAATGCTTTGACCAGGCTGATGGCTTTAAAGGCACCGCCTACATAAATAGCTGCTTTTTTGCCTTGTAATTTCAGTTTGAAAGGCGCCAGTGCCGGAAGTAATTCGCTTAATTCGTCACCCACCAGCTGCCGGGCTTTATCCATCAGCTCATCGCTTTTAAAGAAAGAAGCTACCTCGTACAGGGCGTCGGCCATGTCTTCAATGCCAAAATAGGAGACCTTTTTAAATGGAATCCCATATTTATCTTTCATCTCGCGGGCCAGGTGCATCATGGAGCCGGAGCATTGTACCACGTTGAGCGATGCTTTGTGGGCTTTTCGGATTTCATCAACACGACCATCGCCGGTGAGGCAGGTGATGATATTGACACCTATTTTGCTGTAATAGTCCTTTAGCATCCATAATTCTCCGGCCAGGTTAAAGTCGCCCAGTATGTTAATGCTAAAGGGAGGTGCTTCATACGTGTTGTCGGTGCCAACCAAAAGAGAGAGGGCATCGCAGGCGGCTTTATAACCATCTTTTTTGGTGCCTTTAAATCCTTCGGCCATCACGGGCAATACCTGTATGTTTTGCTCTTTCGATACCTGGCGGCAGATGGCTTCCACGTCATCGCCAATAACCCCGACAATGCAGGTTGAATACACAAAGGCGGCTTTGGGTTGATAGGCTTCAATCAGTTCGGTGAGGGCCTTGTATAGTTTGGGCTCGCCACCAAATACCACATCTTTCTCCCGCAGATCGGTGGAGAAACTTAAACGGTGCAACTGCGGGCCTGATGACAGGGCGCCCCGGATGTCCCAGGTGTAGGCCGCACAGCCAATGGGGCCGTGAATCAGGTGAAGCGCATCGGCAATGGGGTAGAGGACAACCCGTGAGCCGCAGAAGACACAAGCACGCTGACTGACGCTGCCGGCCAGGCTCTTTTTTTCACAATCGAGCTCGTGCGCGGTGGTGCCAATGGTATGAATTTGTTTTGTTCGTTCTTTAATTAACCGTTCCATAGTCGTCGTCAAAAGATGGTGTTAATTAGTTTTGTGATCCGGTAATTATCGGATAGTCAGTGGTTCTGGTAATCTGCTTTCAGATTTAGAAGGAACCGCTTTAAAAAGAAGAAGAATACGCCAAAGTGGAGTAAGAGAATGAGATTTCGAGTGGTCTGGCACGATCACGCATCCTTCTTCATCGGTGTCAATCTACATGGTTAGTTCAAATGCTTCCTCAGGGCAGTTGGTATCTTGTCGTTCCATCACAACAGACAGAATCTTTTCAAGAATACGTATGCCACCCATGTATCCAATTGTAGGGAAATAACTGTGACCTATCCGGTCGAGTATAGGAAAACCCATTCGCACAAACGGAATGTTCTCATCGCGTGCGATGTATTTGCCGTAGGTGTTGCCTATCAACAAATCAACGGGCTCTTCTTTAATCCATTGATGCATCAGGAACATATCGGCATTGGCGCCATTCTTATACTTGGCTTCGGGCACTTTGTCTTCTAAAAGGGCTTTCATGCGTTTGTCAAACTGCTTGCCCGGTGTTCCTGAAACAATATATACGGGTTTCATATCCATATCTACCAAAAACTCAGTGAGTGGAATCAGCTGGTCGGGGTCGCCCCAAAGCGCCACGCGTTTGCCATAGAGGTACTGGTGCATGTCGGTGATCACATCGACCAGGCGTCCACGCTCATCGTTAATGCTGTCGGGTACCGAAACCGATGCTACTCTGGAAAGTGCTTGAATAAAGCGGTCGGTAGCTTTCAGCCCAATGGGTAAATCTTCGATGGTGAAATTAACTTTACACTGGTTATCGAGCTTGATGGCAGCTAATTTTGTGGCCCACTCGCCCAATCCGATGGTGTGCAGGCTATTGCCCATGCTGGCCATTTCGGGGATGGTTGTACCACCTTTGGGGTACATCTCGTAATGACCATTCATCGGTGTATCCAACACATCCGACGTATCAGGCAAAAGCACATTGCGTACTTTCATCAGTTTCATCAGGCGCTTCAGTTCGCGCATGTCAGATGGCTCTACCCATCCGGCCAAAAGGTTGATTTGATTGATTAATTCATCAGTGTTATTGGCAAAATATTTAACAATGCCTTCGAGCATGTTGGCATACCCCGTCACGTGACTTCCCACATAACTGGGCGTAGCCGCATGTATCACATGCTTGCCTTCGGGCACTTTATCATCGGTGCGGGCTTTGTTAACGATTTGTCCCAAGTCATCACCAATGGTTTCTGACAAACAGGTGGAGTGAACAGCAATAATTTCCGGCTCATAAATGGTGAAAATATTGGTAATAGCCTGCATCAGGTTCGATTGGCCCCCAAACACGGATGAACCTTCGGTAAATGAACTGGTGGCTGCCATCACCGGTTCCTTGTAGTGCCTGGTGAGTGCGCTTCGGTGATAAGAGCAACAGCCCTGCGAACCATGGCTGTGTGGTAAACATCCATGAATGCCCAGAGCAGCATACATGGCTCCGACAGGCTGGCACGTTTTGGCCGGGTTAACGGTGAGTGCCTTCCTTTCAACGACTTTATCTGTTGTATGACGTAATAACATAGTTTTTTCTCCTTATTCGTTAATGGCAAAACTTCCAACTATCTCAGGCTCATGCTTCCAAGGGGCATCAACCAGTTTCCAAATATCAGTGCCCAACATGCGTTCCATCTCCACATAAAAATTGATGGCACCTTCAAAGCCCGCATAAGGACCGCCATAATCGTAGCTGTGCAGCTGTTTTAATGGCACCCCATATTTTTGAACCACATATTTTTCTTTGATGCCAGCACAGAAAACATCGGGCTTGTAGAACTCAATCAGTTTCTCAGTTTCCCAATGGTTGACATCATCAACAACCAGTGCGTTTTTGTTCATCTCTGGCATCATACCGTCGTAATCACTAAAGCGATAGCCTTTTTCGAGTAAGGCCTTTTTCTTCTCAGCAAGGTCGCCGCGATACAGCTCTTCGTCTTTCGTCACCGTTAAATCTTCGATGTTTCGTGTGTCGGCGTCTATCTTGATATTCGGAATCACATGGCGTCCTTCATAATCATCGCGGTGAGCAAATTCGTAGCCGGCCGATACGGTGGTAACACCCAGCTCCCTGAATAAATCCTGGTAGTGGTGAGCCCGTGAACCTCCAACAAACATCATGGCCAGTTTGCCTTCAGTCTTCGGTTTAACTTTTGCTTTGATAGCTTCCACCTTGGTGGTTTCGCGGGCGATGATTGCATCCACCTTCGCTGTTAATTCGTCGTCATCAAAGTATTCGGCACATTTTTTCAGCGACTTGGCGGTTGATTCGGCGCCAATAAAATTCACCTTAATCCAGGGGATGCCGTATTTCTCTTCCATCATCTCGGCAATGTAGTTGATGGAGCGGTGGCACATCACCATGTTTAAATCGGCTGTGTGCGAATACTCCATGCTTTTGATGGTGGAGTTACCCGAAAAAGTGGATAAAAGGGTGATGCCGGCTTCTTCGAATAAACGCTCTAACTCAAAGGCATCGCCACCGATATTGTACTCGCCCAGTAGATTAACCTGGAATTTACCTTCGCGAGGACGGTCGTTATTACCTACCACATGGGTGAATACGCCGTTGTTGGCAATGTGGTGCCCTGCTGATTGCGATACACCGCGGTAGCCTTCGCAGCTGAAACCAAAAATGTTAATACCCAATTCGGCTTTCATGTCGCGGGCCACCGAATGCACATCATCCCCAATGAGCCCTACCGGACAGGTTGAGAAGATGCCGATGGCTTTGGGCTGAAAAATGGCGTAGGCCTCGCGGATGGCATCTTTTAGTTTCGCTTCTCCACCAAAGACAATGTTTTCATCCTGCATATCGGTTGAGAAGGCGTAAGTCATAAAATTGTCTTCCCCTTCGGCCGGTTTGGTTTGGTTGCGTCGGGTGAGCCAGGCGTAAAAGCTACAGCCAATGGGGCCGTGTACCAGGTTAATGATGTCGCGGGTTGGGCCTAACACCACACCTTTGCAGCCGGCATAGGTACAGCCACGTTGGGTGATAATGCCCGGAATGGTTCTGACGTTGGCCTGTATCTCCGGCCCTTCATCCGGGTTATTCGCCACCAGTGCTTTTTTGCGTTTCTTGGCAATTTTGGGCGGATATTTCGCAATGATTTCCTCCATCAGTTCAGATGGGTCGGGTAATCCGTTTGTTATATCTTTTTTCTTTACCATAGTGTTTTAATTTTAGATGTCTAAAACAAGGTCGCCAACTTCGCCGGTGCGCACCCTGATGGCTTCGTTCATAGGCAAAACGAATATTTTGCCATCGCCGGCAGCCGGTGTTTGGTTGGCTTCAATAATGGTTTCTACACAAGTGCTCACTCGTTTGTCGGGCACCACAATTTGTAAAACGCGCTGAGGGCGCAGGCGGGGTTCTTTGCCTAAATGCTCTAATGCTTCGGGCGTATCTTGTTTAACGCCTTCGAGTACTTTCGCTTCCCAAAGACCTTTGCCGCGGCCAAAAACTTTTCCGCTGGCAGTCATGGAAGTAAATCCGGCATCTTTCAGAGCATTTTTGGTCTGGTTCATTTTATCAATTCGGATGATGGCCATTATACATTTCATAGTATCGTTCGATTTTTGTCAGTAGTCTGTTAAAAATGAGAGCTGAGAATGGAGTGAAAAGAGGTGAGTTATGGCTTAGTAAGTAAGAGTTTAGCCTCACTTCTTATGACTCATCTCTTTTTATAACTCTTTTGTTCCTCTACTGATGGTATAAGCCTCATCAACTGGCGAAACAAATATTTTACCATCGCCAAAGGCGCCTTTAGACCCGGTGCGAGCTGCTTCCATCAGGGTGTTGACTGCAAAATCTTTATCTTCATCTTTCACCACCATCATCAGCATTTCTTTGGGCAGCTCATCGTAGGTGACATCGCCAATTTTAATGCCACGCTGTTTGCCACGTCCCACAACTGGTGTTTTGGTAACGGCTACGTAGCCTGCATCGAAAAGAGATTTTAAGATGGCGCTCGATTTATCGGGGCGAACAATTGCTTTTATCATTAACATAGAAATGAATTTTAAGTGTTAAGTCCGGAGTTCGTAGTCCGGCATTTTATGGGTTTTATGATACTATTGAGGTTAGTTTGGTGCACTTTTGCTAGTTCGCAATACCAAAGTCAATCAGTAGTTTCTCCAGTTCTTCTATTTCAAGTGGTTTGGGAATAACGAACATCTCATTTTCGTCAATCGCCTTGGCTAAGGCGCGGTATTCGTTGGCCTGGTTATGCTCCGGTTCGTAGTCAATAACTGTTTTACGGTTGATTTCGGCACGTTGCACCATGTTGTCGCGCGGTACAAAGTGAATCATTTGCGTGCCTAGTTGCTTGGCCAGTTCCTCAATCATGGCCGATTCATTATCAACGTTCCGCGAGTTGCAAATCAAACCACCCAGGCGAACGCCGCCGGCTTCGGCATATTTTTTAATCCCTTTGCAAATGTTGTTGGCTGCATACATGGCCATCATCTCACCCGACACAACAATGTATATTTCTTCCGCTTTGCCTTCGCGGATGGGCATGGCAAAACCACCACAAACCACATCACCCAATACATCATAAAAGGTATAATCGATGGCGAATTTTTCATCCCAGGCACCTAGTTGCTCCAGTAAATTAATGGAGGTGATAATACCACGACCGGCACAGCCAACGCCAGGTTCAGGACCACCTGATTCTACGCAGCGAACCCCATTATAGCCTTCGCGAACGATGTCATCCAGTTCAACATCTTCACCTTCTTCGCGCAAGGTGTCTAATACTGTTTTTTGTGCCAGACCGCCTAATAACAAGCGGGTAGAATCGGCCTTGGGGTCACAACCAACAACCATTACATTTTTCCCGGCTTCAACAAGGCCGGCCACTGTGTTCTGAGTAGTGGTTGATTTACCAATACCCCCTTTTCCGTAAATAGCTACTTTTCTCATCTTATTAAATTTTAAAGGTTTTGATTTGCAAAAGGGAGGTTCACAGGGTGTGCCAAAGTGAAGCAGGCCTTAGTCCTTTTTGGGGTGCGTTGTTGTTGAAATCGCCTTAAACAAAAGGGATGGCGAGGTTCAAATTAATATTGACAGTGAGTATCAGTCATTCGGAAAACTTACATCTGTGTAGGATAAGCCCCGAAAACTCACATAATGGGTTTAAACTCAGAAATAGTTCGTGTGAATCAAGTAGAACAGGGGGGGTGGTAATTATTCGATGGATGAATGAGTGGGGAGCTTTTACATTTTTGTCATTTTTCGAATGTGATTTATAATTAATAATAGGGGGTGTATGTGAAAAATGTCAATAAAATGACCTTTTATGATTAAAATGTAGGGGTGGAATTTAAATTTAATATAAATAGCAACATTTAGTGCTTGTTTTTTGAGGGGGTTTATTTCAAATTGCTAATTTTAAATTTCTCAAACCCTTTTTTACCACCCTTATGAATACAAAATGTAGAAAAATTGGCGATGAATGTTATGGATTTAAGGAGCTAAGGCTACTTTTTGAAATAAGTCAGCGCTTGCTTCAAAGTAAAGAACTCAAAAGTGATTTAACACCCATACTAGCCAGTTTGGTGCGCCATATGAAAGCCGAGCGTAGTTTTGTCACCATATTTAACCGGCAGAGCAACCATATCATGATTGAGGCCGCTTATGGCTTGAGTCCAAGTCAGCAGGCCCGTGGCAAATATAAATTAGGCGAAGGGATTATCGGTCGGGTAATTGAGTTGGCCCAACCGGTTGTCATACCTGAAATTTCTAAATCGCGCTTGTTTATTAATAAAACCAAAACCGAGCTTCAGAAAAATGGCCAAGAGCTGTCTTTTATCTGTGTCCCACTTATGTTGGATAATGCTGTGTCAGGTGCTTTAAGTTTGATACGCGTACATAATAAACAAATAGCCAGTGAAGAAGATATTCAGTTGCTTAGCATCATTGGGTCCATGATTGCCAAAGCCGCCCGGTATCGACAAGAAAAACTGGAGGAGTTACAAGCGCTTCGGCAGGAGAACGAAGAACTGCATAGTAAACTCAATAGCGAACAACCGAATAATATAATCGGCAACTCGGGTAAAATGAAGGATTTATACCATTTGGTTAGCCGGGTGTCTAAAACCAGCAGTACCGTGTTGTTACGCGGAGAAAGTGGAATAGGGAAGGAGTTGTTTGCCGAAGCCATCCACCGGAGTAGTCAGCGAAAAAATAAAAGCCTGATAAAGGTGAACTGTTCGGCCTTACCCGACAGCCTGATCGAGAGTGAGTTGTTTGGTCATGAGAAAGGGGCCTTTACCGGGGCGGACAGCCTGCGTAAAGGGCGATTCGAAATGGCTGACGGAGGCACTATCTTTCTGGATGAAATTGGTGATTTACCCATGTCAACACAGGTGAAGCTACTGCGTGTGATTCAGGAGCGTGAGTTTGAGCGCTTAGGTGGCAGTGCTACCATTAAGGCCGATGTGCGTATTGTGGCCGCCACCAACCGCAATCTCGAAGAGTTAATAGAAGCGGGTGAATTCAGGGAAGATTTGTACTATCGCATCAATGTGTTCCCCATCTTTATTCCGCCACTGCGGCAGCGTCGCGATGACATACCAGCTTTGGTTGATCATTTTATAGAGAAGTTTAATCGAAAGAATAAGGCGCATATTAAACGTATCACGACATCATCCATAAATATGCTGATGGTACACCGTTGGCCGGGCAATATCCGTGAATTGGAAAATGTGATTGAACGAGCCTGCATCATGAGTAAAGATGAGGTGATTCATAGTTATGATTTACCGCCAACGCTTCAAACGGCCGATTCGACCAATACCCAGCACGAAGGTGGTATGATGGAAACCGTTGAGCAGCTCGAACGACAGCTAATTCGTGATGCCCTAACATCGACTAATGGCAATGTAACGAAGGCCGCCCAAAAGCTAAAAGTAACTGAACGGATGATGGGCACACGCGTCAAGAAATACAAGATTGAACCGTGGCGCTTTAAGGTTTAAAGCGAATAACTCATTAGTGCGCCAGGTTACTACACTACAAACCTCAAGCAGTATTTCGTCTAAATGAATACTATGATAGACAATTCGAATAGTGAGCCTCTGCGCTTTAAACTCATCAACTTAAAAAAACAAAAGGACCAGCGTGCTTTGTTCACATTAATGAATGCCTATATGCTGGATAAGATGGGTATTCAAAAGCCAATGTCGCAAAGCTTGTTTCAACAAACATTAACGGGTTTGCGGACGCAATGTAATTACATTGGGATACTGGTTTATAAAGGCGAAACAGCCGTTGGGTTGGCCAATTGCTTTATCAACTTTTCAACGTTTAAAGGTCTTCCTTTAATCAATATTCACGATTTTATCGTGTTGCCCGAGGCTCGCGAGAAAGGTGTTGGGCGGTTTTTACTTCAATCGATAAAAGAAATTGCCCGACAGAAAGGTTGTTGTAAGGTCAACCTGGAGGTTAGGGAAGATAACCTGATTGCCCAAGGACTTTATCAGACAGAGGGCTTTAACGCATGCTGTCCTAATATGTATTTCTGGGAGTTTCTGCTTTAATCGTCCTACAAAAATGTAGGATTATCAATCATTGAGTTTTCTCTATATTCTGAATGATAGTTGATTATGGCTGTCGCTTTTTATTGGGCATAGAAAATGCAATTAATCCTCCGAACATAAACTTAATCTATGAAGCAACTTCTTTTATGCACTTTAATTATCGGATGTTGGTCTTGTAACGTTTCCAACAACAAGCCCGCCATCACAGTGCTGGCAGCCGCAAGTGTGCAAGCGGTTATCAATGAATTGGCTGGTCAATACATGGATTCGCTTCAGGTTGTTATTCAGGTAAGTTATGCTTCATCAGGCATGTTGGCCAGGCAAATAGCTAACGGAGCGCCGTGCGATATTTATGTATCGGCCAATAGCGAATGGATGCATTACTTACGGAAAAAGAAATTGATTGCAGATGCCTCATTATGTGTCCCGGCTAACAATAGCCTGGTTGTAGTAATTGCCGATACTGCTATTAGTTGCAGCAATTTAAAAGACTTGCCTAAGGCAGTTAAACGCCATTTGGCCATAGGCGATCCGGATCATGTGCCGGCGGGTAATTACGCCCGGCAAGCATTTGAAAAACTCAATATATACGATGATCTGGCAGGTAAAATGATTCCTGCCAAAGATGTTTTATCGGCTTTGCAACTGGTTGAAATGGGCGAGTGCGATTATGGCATTGTGTATGCCTCAAATATTGAAGGTCGCTCAAAGGTGAACGCCATCCTGACCATTCCAGACTCGCTTCATAATTCTATTGATTATCAATTGGCTTTAACAGCAACATCGTCTAAAAGTGCCGTAGGATTCTGGGAGTATATTCGCCACACTAATAACCGGGAGGTTTGGAAAAAATATGGATTTAAATAAACGCTTATGGTTGATTTTGAATACATAGACTGGAGCGCTATAGTGCTGTCGTTACGAGTGGCGATAATTACTTCTGTAATGGCGCTTCCTTTGGCCATTTTCGCTGGTTATGTTTTGGCGCGAAAGACCTTTGCGGGTAAATCCTTTCTGGAAGCTGTGTTGCATCTGCCCATGGTGATGCCGCCTGTGACCACTGGTTATTTGTTGTTGCTCCTCTTTGGTTCAAAAGGTATTATCGGCGAACCCTTGACCCGGTTTTTTGGCATAAAGATAGCGTTTACTTCAGGTGCGGCTGTACTGGCTTCTGTTACGGTATCTTTTCCACTGATAGTGCGATCCGTTAAAATCGCCATCGAGTTGGTTGATCCATGCCTCGAAGAAGCATCTCGTACCTTGGGTGCTTCGTGGTGGAAAACATTTTATCGCATTACTTTGCCTTTGGCCTGGCCAGGTATTGTCAGTGGCTTTGTTTTGGCTTTTGCGCGCAGTTTAGGTGAGTTTGGTGCCACCATCACCTTTGCCGGAAACATAGCCGGGGCAACCCGTACCATACCCTTAGCTATTTACTCATCGATGCAGATGCCTGGTGGCGAGCAGCAATCCTGGACACTCGTTTGTATCTCCATTGTTATTTCATTGGCAGCTATTTTGTTATCCGAGTATTTCAATAAATATCGCATGAAAAAACGTCCTCATTATAAAAGCCACATACCACTAAAAGCCAACGGACTTGAAGCAGCTTAAAATAAATATTACCGTGAAAAGGCCGGGCTTCACGCTTCAGGTCGATGAGCTCTTTGGTTCCGGAATAACCGGTATTTTCGGCCATAGCGGAGCGGGAAAATCAACGCTGCTTCAGTGCGTGAGTGGCGTTAATTCGCCAACGCATGGATACATTCGAATTGGCGATACGCTGTTGTTTTGCTCTCAAAAGCGCATTGGGCGAGCAGTGAATAAGCGAAAGGTAGGCTATGTGTTTCAGGAAGGACGTCTTTTTCCTCATCTGAGTGTGATCAGCAACCTGCGCTATGGCTGGAAAGGGGCGGATTCAAAAGTAGATGTTGATGATGTGATTGAGTTGCTTGAGCTGCGGCCATTGCTTCATTGTTTGCCATCTGATATATCGGGCGGTGAAAGGCAGCGGGTGGCATTGGGTCGGGCCTTATTGACGGCTCCTGAAATATTGTTGCTCGATGAACCGTTTAGTGCCCTCGATCAGAAGATGCGGCAGCGCATTATACCCTATATCCGCAAAAGTGCCAGGTTGCTTCGTATTCCTGTGCTGGTGGTGAGTCACGACTTGCCTGATTTGCTGAAACTGACTCAACGGCTGTGCATCATGAAAAATGGCCAAGTTGTCGGGCATGATCAATACGAACACTTGCTTTCTCATCCCAACCTACATCATCTATTGCCAGTGGCCGATGTTGTAAATAGTGTGCAGTTGGAAGTGAAGCACGTTAATGCGCAGGAGAAACTCATCACCTTGAATGGTTTTGGTTCCAACCGTTGTGTGAAGGTGATCATGGAGCCACATAAAAGGCATTACGCAACCGGTCAGTTAGCCCGTATTTTTCTAAAGCCTAAAGACATTATTCTGTCAGAAGTACTAATCGAGAAAACCTCTTTCCAAAACCAACTGGCCGGCACCATCACCCATTTATCCGACGAGGGAGCCAGGGTCATGTGCCAGGTCGATTGTGGTTTTTTGTTATGGTGCGAAGTGAGCCGTGCTTCGGCTTATCGCATGCAGCTGACGATTGGCAAGCCTGTTTATTGTTTGTTTAAGTCACTGGCCATCGATAAAATTGATGTTTAAACAGACGCTAGCGGCCGGAGGTAGTCGTTTCATGGTAAACCACTTCCAGCTCGCCTTTCGATTTCAGCGAAGGTTGCACCTTGAAACTGCCGCGTATCTCAATCTCCACATTTGTATCGCAGGCCGTCTGAAGCACGTAGGAGCGTAATTCGTTTTGTTTTTGCTCATTCAGCTCCTCGTTAAAATACAGGAAAAATGAGCTGTCGCGTGCGTCATTATATCGCAATAAAAAGGCATTGGTATCGATGAAAATCAAGTCGTCGTGCGGGTAAGAGATGGCAAATCCCATGTTTTCAATAAATTCTTTTGCCGGCATTAGTGTTCGGAATGATTGGCTCATAGTGGTTGGTTTTTAATGGTGGTTATACAATGAGTTTGACAAAATGCAGGACGTTAAAAAGGCTATCCGCCTCCTCCTGAAACTGACACTGAACGTGAAGGTGGTTAAAGGCTTCATCCAGCTCATTTGGCGAGCAGCTTAAATCTTCTTTGATAAGCACGTCCAGCAAGTCTTCCCAGCTATCGACCTTGTAAAGGTTTTTTCTGAATGAAGAGTCGGACTGGGTGCGTTTAATAAATTTAATAGCATTTCCGATTGACATAAGCGGTGGTTTAACAGATTTGTATGATTAATCAGGACGTTCTCTACATTTTTGTAGGTTTTATACAGGCTCTCAGTGCCTGAATAGCTTAGCATTTTAGCAGCCTGCAGTTACAGATCACGTCTTCAATAAACAAAGGCTCAATTTCGATGCCAGTTTGATTTAACTTTTCCGATGTTTAAATTGTTATATAGTTATAAATCAATCAAAAGTAGATTGCATGAAATCGGGTGATGCTTATTATGACGATTTGTCCAAAGCCTTTAAGGAGAAAGATGAGTTTTTGGAAAAATTGAGAGACGTATTTAGCGTTGAAGTTTTTTCAATTGTAAAATCTCATTTTAGCCAATGTGAATATGATGAGCGTATGCAAAAGGCCATTGCTTTGTTTGCCAACGACCTTATAAATACTGCTGAATCAGTCATTGATAAAGACGATCATTTTCCCGAATACAGGCTGCAGACAGAAATTGAGAATATTACAAAACTCATGAATAAGATGTTGGCAGCCATTGATGAAGATGATTTTCTGAAAGAGCTTCATATGGCAACAAAACGGGTAATTACTCAATTTTATCCTCAGATTATGGCATTGGGAAGTTATGGGTTTTTATTGCTTGAGAGAGGTACCAAACTGTATACGGCCGGTTTTATAATCAATATCTATCAAAAAGAGTTAATATAGTCGTCCAACATTACTAGTGAAAGACTTTACCTAAATTAACTCAATAGTTCCAAAAAAAGCTGGTAAGTGGAAGTTTGGAGCTTCGTGTTCTATTGGATTCCATGATAGAAAATGCATCTGTTTTTGTTTATCTCCGCATTTGTAAAAGTTAGCTTTAAATATCTGACCAGGTTCAAACTTTCTAATATTGCTTGCAAAAACAGATTTAGGAATAATAATATCTATCTCCCATTCCGTAGGTTTATCTTCAATGTCTATCGGATTTACACCAAGAGTTGGGTTTGTAAAAATCTTTTCAACAGTCTTTTCATTTAACCACTGACGATCTTTATTGCTTGTGCCTATGCCAACCAACCTTGTACCAATACAGTTAAATTCCAGGTTGTAGTATTCTTTATTGTTAAAGGAAATAAAAAACTCAACGCAACTGTCTTCCCACACTGGTCCATTCGTTTTTGTACAAACCGCCTTAGGGTGTTTCTCATCGACCTTGTATTTGAGGTAAAAATTGTCCAGATCGTAGGCCATTCCGAATTTTACGCTTACATCTGCCGGATAGTTCCAGTTGTTATTTGCTATTTCAACCTCTGCATCTGGGAAAAGTACTTCTCCTGACTCCGCGGTCTTGATTTTATTTATTACAAGTTGGTTCATCTCAAAATAAGTCTTTTACTAATTCATCATTCGTGTTTTCACCCCATTCTTTGAGTAAAGAAACTAATTCTTTTTTTATTTTTCTTTTACTCATGTCTTCTGTCATGTCATTCATCTCTCCCGGATCATCGGCCAGGTTGAATAATTGGTCGCGCTTTTTTCCTTTATTATAAATGATGTATTTCCAATCGTCTTTTATGATGCAGCGCCCCGAGACTCCCGAAGTATTGGTGCCGTTTGCAAAGCTTGTTTCCAACACAAGCATTTTTTTGTCATCATATAAATCAGGATTTAAAGCAAACTTTTTCTGGCTTTGTCCTTTCATTGATAGAGGTTGCTGTATACCTGCATAATCACACATGGTTGGAATTAAATCCAGCCCAATATTAACGAGTTGTCTTGTATTGGTGCCATTCTGTTTGTTTCTGAAATCAGACACTATAAAAGGCACGTTAACAGACTCCTGATACAATACCTGCTTTTGATTCCACTGGTGACTACCAACACCGTCGCCATGGTCACTTAAAAAGATGATAACTGTATTATCCAGTACTTTTAACTTATCCAGTGTGTGAATAACATTGCCAACATAGGCATCAACACGCTCTACTAACTGATAATAAGCCCAGCGATACTGGCGCCAGTTGTCTTTATTCCAGTCATTGGTCGGATATGTTTTCCATGATAGACTCTGCACATAATCAAGGATGTCAGGTTGTCCCTCAGGAATCACATAATTGGCCGGAACCTCAGGGCATTCTGATGGAGCAGGGGCATCAGATATAGGTTCCATACGTAAACTTTGCTTTCGTGCCCATTCACAAATATCATGAGGATTAATAAACGAAGCTACCATCAAAAATGGTTTCTCATCATTCTGTTTTTTAATAAACTCGTAACAATCTGCCGGGATAGAAGCGTCCTGCCAATCGCGTTCCACGGTATTAGTAATTAACTCAAATCCGTGTTTATCAATATCGTGTATTGATATGGGTAAGTGCCATTTACCAATATATCCGGTGTTATATCCACTATTGAGAAACACCTTACCCATTAAATCAACGTTCTTTGCCTTCCAATAACCGCTTCTTTCGGGCAGGTTAACGGAGGCATCCAATTGATGCGGATACTGGCCGGTTAACATGGATGAGCGGCTTGGACCACACAGAGGTTGCGAACAAAAAGCTTTGGTAAATCGTGTTCCATTGGCAGCCAGCAAATCCATAGCCGGAGTTTTTAAATCTGTATTTCCGGCACAACTCATGGCATTGGCTGTTTGTTGGTCGGTCATTATAACCACAATATTCGGGCGCTTATTTTGGGCTGTGCCAATGGGGATGATTGCCAACATAATAGTAGTAATCAGCACCAATTTGCACAAGACCTTCACTTTATTTGTCATCATAACTAATCCAATCACTTAAAATCCTTTCATTATACCATGGATCATCACTTTTCTTAAGCCAATAGGCCATTTCCTGAAGCAGTTCTTTAACTATTGGATCATTTTTGTCAACAGCTAAGTCATTCATCTGATATGGGTCGGCATCATCATTATATAAACGCGTTTTCTTTAGTTGTTTATTTTCATCAATAACTAACTCTAAAGTATACTGGTGGGTTTTTATTCCTCTGGCAACCGGAAAGTAACTTTGAACAAGTCCTTCATCATTTTTCTCTCCATTGACGTTTCTGATATATAAAGCTGATTTTGGACGCCTATATGCTTCTTTTTTTTGCAAAACTCCTGCGTAATTGGTTCCCTGAACTTCTTCAGGTATTTTATCTTCATAGCCCATCAGGCCAAGTAGTGTTGGCATAATATCAGGTGTGCCCAGCAATAGGTTATCTGTAAAGCCTTCTTGTAATTCAGGCCATTTAATTATAAATGGTACATCAAAAGCTTCAGTGAAAATATTGTTTTTAGGATCTTTAATGTTTTGACTGCACATTGTTTCTCCATGGTCAGATGAAAACACAACGATGGTATTTTCATATTCGCCCATGTCTTTTAATTGCTGCACAATACGTCCAAATTCACGATCAACACCTGTTACATTGGCAAAATAAAATGGAGCTGATTGAGCTTTTGCCATATTGGGATTCGCATTATCACGATGCAATAGCTCATTGAGCGGAGTGTTTTTATAATGTTCATAATCTTCTTCTAAGCAATCGTCAATTGAATTGTAAGGATTATGAGGAGGGTTCATCGATACGAAAATAGCAAATGGTTTATTGTTATCACGCTGACCTTTTTCGTTTTTTAAATATGAAATAACCTGGTTTGCTTCGTGCTTTGGCGACCACTCTTTCGGATCGTAACGATTACCATCCGTATCATAATAGTGTGGGTCTTTATGAACATCCCATGTGCCATATGAATACCAGTAATCAAAACCATGGCGTTTTTCTTTAGGAGAATACGTATCCCAGGCAGGGCGGCGTGGATCAACATAATGACCAGGGTTGACTGGATCGTTGGGTGTTGGAAAATCAAGGTGCCATTTACCAAAATAAGCCAGGTTATAGTTTTCTTCTGCTAATACGTCACTGATGCAGATGGCATCCTCACGAAGTGAACTGATAGGACGTTCTGCATTGCAGTTAAGCGCTACACCTGATTTCCCAGGGTATAAACCGGAAAATAAACTGCCGCGATGAGGACTGCACAACGGACAGTTACTCACTGCATTGGTTAATACTACAGCCTCTTTAGCAAAACTATCCAGTTGGGGTGTTTTAACCGGGTCTGCCTTGGTTCTGATACCACCCTTAAATTGCGGCGTATCCCAGAAATTCATCGCTTGTTTCCGCATTTGATCAGGAAAAATATAAACCAGATTTGGCTGTTTAGTATTTTGTTTGGGCCTTTTGTTACAAGCCGAAAATGCCATTATAATTATAATGGCACTTATCAAATAGGTGATTCTATACATACTTCTCATTTAGTTGGATTGAGCAATGTTCATCGTCTGCTTCTCTTCTGTATTTTTTAAGCGCAGAAGTGCTTCAATATAATAATAGTCGGCATAATTTAACGGTACATCAATTTCGTTATTGTGCGGTATGCTACCCACACTGTGTTTAAGAATAAAGTTGTGATTTTGGCCATGTTTAGCGGTGTAGTTGTCTGATGCCAGACTTTCAATAATACGCCTGGCCTCGGTGAAATAGTCCTTTTGTGAGTAGGTGTGTAGCTCCAGCATAGCTGAAGCTGTAATAGCTGCAGCTGATGCATCACGCGGTTCGTTAGGTATTTGAGGTGCATCGTAATCCCAGTAAGGAATCCCATCGGCAGGTAGATCAGGGTGATTAATTATGTAATCAGCAATCTTTTCGGCTTGTTTTAAATATTTCGGATTCTTTGTATAGCGATAGCAAAGAGTATAGCCATAGATTCCCCAGGCTTGGCCGCGAGCCCACTCCGATTCATGTGCAAAGCCCTGTGCGGTATGACGATTACGCACTTCTCCTGTAATGCTGTCGTAATCAATAACATGGTAAGAGCTCATGTCATTCCTGAAATGATTTTTCATTGTTACATCAGCATGGGATATGGCAACTTGAGCATACTTTGCATCACCAGTTATATCAGACAGTTCAAATAACAATTCTAAGTTCATCATGTTATCAATTATTACAGGAAACTCCCAACCTCTCTTCGATTGCCAGCCTTTGTCAACATCCCAAGAACGAATACAGCCAACGTTAGGGTTAAATCGGCCTAATAATGTATTGCCAGCATCTATTAGCATCTGCTTATAGTGTTCATTACCTGTTAGTCGATAACCATTCCCATACGAGCAATTAAACACAAAGCCTAAATCATGATAATAGGGTAGTAATCGGTGATCTTCAAATTTCTGTTGAAAATGCTCGGCTGCCTCTTGCCATTTCTTATTATTAGTATATTCAAATAAATACCAGCAGGAGCCTGGGAAAAATCCTTCAGTCCAGTCGAAACCATCATGTGTCCAATGCATATCACCTTTGGCATCTATAGTACGTGGAATTTTATCAGCTTTTACTGCAACCGCCAATAATCTATTGGTTTGTTTACTCGCAAAATGTAATGCTTTATCAGGCGTAAAGTCAGCCTCGTCTTTTGATTGGCAAGCTGAAAGAACAAGGGTGCTAATCATCATTAAAAGGCCACATTTTTTAATCGTAGAAATTCTCATTATACAATATTTTAATCTTCTGTTTTATTGGTTATTCCAGTTCCCCAATTAATGACTGGATAAACACAAAAGTAATGAACCTAAAGCATTAAAAAACACATCATTAAGTGGTTTTTGTGTGATAGTATTGTACATGAGTATGATTAACATTTGAGAATCAGCTATAAACAAATCGTCTTAACGGCATTGGGCGTACAATAATGTCACTATAATGAATTATATTGGCTTTATATTTTTCTAGAACTTGTTCCTTTGTACAGGATAGATTAAGGGCCTTGTGGCTATGGAAAACAATTAATTGAATCGAGGATGAAAGATGAAGTCAAAATACTTTTAGTATGGTTTGTCATTTTGCTGATTGGCTCGGCTTCGGGGCTTCGTGCAGAGAATATTTCTTTTGAATATTTAGGTTTACAGGAAGGGGTCTCACAAGTGTCTGTAACATCAATGGTTCAGGATGAAACAGGCCGACTATGGATTGGCACCAGAGATGGGCTCAATTTATATGATGGAAAAGAAGTAAAAGTTTTTCGACCCATAAGAGGAGATTCCTCCTCTTTGTTAGGTCATAATATCAGGTTTATGAACCTGGATGAGGAACATTTATGGGTAACAACCTATCATGGGGTCTCTAAGCTAGATATTAAAACATTACAATTTGAACAATTTAGATTTGATGGGGTGCTCTCTGTTGTAGTCTATGACAATACTGTGTTATTAGGCACTACCCGTGGGCTGTTTCGTTTGGATGAAATGAATAAAGCATTTACACTTAAGGGTGATATTTTAGATGTTAACTGCGTTATTAAGAATCTGTATGTTGATAATGCCAATGTATTATGGATATGCAGCGATAAGGGACTCTATAAGTATAATCCAGACACAAAAGTAACAACAAAAGTATTTGATAGTGCGGTAAGTGTAGTGTATAGTGATTCGCAGAAACGTATTTGGATTGGAACCAATAACGATGGCGTGATACTTCTTAACCGACAGGGAGAGCTAATACGTTCCTTCAGACATAAGGAGGACAATACCACTTTAGTTAATGATATAATTCGAGATATAAATGAAGACTCGCAGGGAAATATTTGGGTCGGCACTTTTCTTGGAATTAGTATTATAGATGGTCGAAATTTGACAATTGAAAACTTCCAGCAAGATGATTCAATGTCCAATAGCTTATCGCATAATAGTGTTTATTGCATAATGCGCGACCAGCAAGGAACAATGTGGGTAGGTACCTATTTTGGCGCTATTAGCTATTATAATCCAGACTTTCATGTTTATAAAAAATATGCCGTTAGTGCTAACAAGCTAAGTGGCGTTAATTATCATGTTGTTGGAAAGATGCTTGAGGACGATAAGAATAATCTATGGATTGCCACCGAAGGTGGTGGTTTAGATTATCTTAACAGAGTTAATCAGACTTTTAAACATTATGTGCATCACGAAGGTGAGCTCGGGCTTTCGCACAATAATGTTAAATCTTTGTTGAAGGCAGGAAAAAAGTACCTGCTAATAGGAACGCATATGGGAGGTTTAAATATTCTGAATTTACAAACTCAGACATTCGAAAATTACAAACACAGTCCCAATGATACGACATCCATAAGTTCAAATGTTATTACCTCTATTATTCCCTATCAAAATTATTATCTACTCGGCACGCACCGCGGCATAATAAAGTTTGATATAGAGCACAGAACCTTCACTGAGTTTATCACTGACAAAGATACTAAAGCGCTTATTGGTAATGTTATATTCTGTTTATTTGAAGATTCGTTTGGTAAATTATGGATTGGAACAGAGCGCAATGGTTTGTGTCTTTACGATCCTGATTCAAAAACGGTCAAACGTTATCTGAACACACCTGACGCAACCTCTTTAAGTAATAATACGATAAGTTGTATTTTTGAGGATCATCAGTTTCGATTGTGGATAGGAACTTTAGGAGGAGGGGTTAATCAATTTTTGAGAAGGGAAGAGTCTTTTTTAAATTATTCTGCAGCTACCCACCAATTTCCCAGTGACTTTATATATGGTGTTCAGGAATCACGTTATGGTAATTTATGGATTTCTACCAGTAAGGGAATGGTACGCTTTGATATTGAAAACAATAAGGCATACAATTACCATCATAATAATGGTTTTCCTTTACAGGAGCTCAATGAAGGAGCTTTGTTGCTGACAAGCGATGGAGAGGTATTCGTTGGTGGTATTAATGGGATGGTTTCGTTTAAGGAGGAAGATTTGTTAAAGCAATCCAATGATTATTCATTGCACTTTACCTCCTTGTATGTCAATAATGAACAGGTTGTTCCTGGTGATGAAACAGGTTTACTTAGTCAGGATTTACTGTTTACAAAAAGTATCACGTTAGAGCCTGAGCAGGATATCTTTACCATTCATTTTTCATCGTGTAATTACATTTCGAGTAATCAAAGTCGATATGAGTACCAGTTGGAGAATTTTAACAATGAATGGATAAAAGCCGGGAGTCAACAGTCGGTAACTTATACCAATCTTGACCCGGGCACCTATGATTTAAAGATCAGGGTACTAAGCAGTGATGATGATGTGGTAGATAGCCAGTCAATTCAAATTATCGTGAATCCGCCAATCTATAAAACCTGGTATGCATACTTAATCTATTTAGTGTTGATTATTGCAATTATTCTTTGGTTAAATCAGATATACCTGAGTCGGGTGCGTTTGGAGGATAGCCTCAAGGCCGAAAAGCGTGATAAGGATAAAATTAAGGAGCTTAACCAGTCTAAGTTGCGTTTTTTTACCAATATATCGCATGAGTTTAGAACACCATTAACCCTTATTACCGGTACGTTGGAGGCCATTTTGGAAGATACCAAAACTTCGGCTCGTAACTACAAGAAATTATTAACCATAAATAATAATGCGGTGCGCCTAAATAACTTGGTGACTGAGTTGCTTGATTTCAGGAAGCTAGAGCAAGGCTTTATGAAAATACGTGCGACCGAGAATAATATCCCTGTATTTCTGGAAGAAATCTTTCATTCTTTTGTTGAATTTGCACATCATCGTCGTGTTAAATATACCTTGAGTGAAATGCCGGGTTCTATGGTTTTGTGGTTTGATAAAAAACAAATGGAAAAGGTGTTTTATAATCTGATATCTAATGCATTTAAGGTGGTGGATGATGAAGAGGGAGAAATAAAGGTATCGATTAAAGAGCAGCAGGGTTATGTTGATATAATTGTGTCGGATAACGGCCCTGGGATGCCACCGGAGGAGATGAAAAAAATATTTGATCGTTATTATCAGATTGATAAAGTAAAAGGAAAGATAAGTGGTCAAGGCAGTGGTATTGGTTTATCATTAGCTAAAGGCATTGTTAGTGAGCACCACGGAGAAGTGCTTGTGGAAAGTGAAAAGGGTAAAGGAACGGCATTTTTTATTCGACTTCAAAAAGGCAATAAACACTTTAATAGCGAGCAGATTACGGTTGGTGTTGATCCGGAGGTGATTGAGTCAGAGGCTGTTTTAATCCCAATCGATGATACTGATTCAGGTGTTGTTGATGAGGTGCCCGAAACGGCGCCGGTGGTGCTTATAGTTGAAGATAATAAAGAAGCCCGCAGTTTGCTTAAAGATGTATTTTCACCTATCTATCGGGTGATTGAAGCTGAAGACGGAAAAACCGGATTGAGTATGGCATTAGAGCAGCAACCGGATCTGATATTATCTGATGTGATGATGCCAAACATGTCGGGTACGCAGATGTGTGCTAAATTAAAACGCAATATTCAAACCTGTCATATACCAATTATATTGCTTACGGCCCGGACCGCCATTGAATATAAAATTGAAGGCATTGAAACAGGTGCAGATGATTACATCACCAAGCCTTTTAATATTAAGCTGTTGCGTGCCAGGGTGAAGAATCTGCTGTATAACCGTCAGCAGTTGCAACAAAAGTTTAAACAGGATCCTAATGTTGAAGTGAAAGAGGTAGCGACTAATTCAATGGATCAGAAGCTGCTTGAAAAAGCAAGGCAAATTGTTGAAAAGTACATTGATGATACGGAGTTTGATGTAAATACATTTGCTCGTGAAATTAGTTTAGGGAGAACCCGCTTATATGCCAAAATAAAAGGAATTACAGGTCAGACGCCAAATGAATTTATCTTGTCGATACGACTCAAGAAAGCAGCTGAAATGTTGACTGGTGATGGTGATTTAAATGTTTCTGAAATTGCATATGCGGTAGGTTTTAGTACACCTCGATATTTCAGTCGTTGTTTTCGGGAGCATTTTGGTGTGTCCCCATCTAAATATGGAACAGAAATAAATACAGGTAATGAACCAACTAATGAGAGTTGAAAAAAACAAACAAATAGTAATGAAAAGTAAATATCTATGCCTTTTTAGCTATGCTATTTTGCTGCTTGGATTGTCGACTTGTCAGCCAACTGCCGAGAAGGTGCTGTATGATAGCAGTGTTCTTAGTGATAGTTCGCTGTGGGCTGTTGAGCAACAACCAGGAGGATATGTAAATATCAACGAAGAAGGTATCGAAGTGCTGGATTCCACTGGCTGTACCATATGGTTTAAACCCCAGTTACATGGTGCATTAAAAATAGTATACCAAATCACTGTGATTGATGGAGGAGGTCCGTATGACCGTGTGTCTGATATGAATGTTTTTTGGATGGCATCTGAACCGCTTCATAAAGGCGATTTATTCTACGATAATCACGGCCGGTCAGGACAGTTCAAGCAGTATCACGCCTTTGAACTGTATTATGTTGGCTGTGGTGGTCATGATAATACGCGCACGCGCTTCAGGCGGTATAATGGTATGGTTGAACGTCCTTTATTGCCTGAGCATGATTTGACATCGCAGGATGTGTTATTGACACCAAATTATACGTATAATGTGCAGTTGATTGCAGATAATGGACTTGTAAAATATATCCGCGATGGGGTATGCATTTTTGAATATGAAGATGAAACGCCTCTCACCCAGGGCTGGTTTGGGTTTAGAATTTATAAATCTCATCAAAAAATTTCTGCCTTAACAATTAGTCAGTTGAACTAATCGGTTATATGGTTGTATATGTTGGCCGGACTGATATTTTTCAGTCCGGTTTTTTTGTAGCTATACAAAATGTGAACGTTTCCTGTACGATTGTAACCTGTTGATACGTATTTCGAACCTTACATTTATGGCAAAAATTATACACGTAATGCGAACAAAACTTTTAACGGGTGCACTATTTGTTGTACTCTGCTGTATAAACGCCCAGGAGAGCCAAATATGGCAAGCGTTTGTGGATGCCAAAGAAAATGGGAAAGAATTACCATTGCCTGATTTCTCGTATGCTGGCTACCAGTGTGGTGAAAAAGCCATTCCGGATATTGAGGCCAAGGTTTTCAATGTAACTGATTTTGGAGCCGTACCAAATGATAAGCTGTCGGATAAAGAAGCGATACGTAAAGCAATTAATGCGGCGGTGAAAAATGGCTCCGGGGTGATTTATTTTCCGGCTGGTCGTTTCCTCGTCAATGAAAAAACAGATGATGATAAACCCATCATTATAAAGGGGAAAAACATTGTGTTTAGAGGAGCCGGTCCAAACGAAGGAGAAACAGAGTTGTATATGAGTGAGCATCTGCCGCCAAAAGATCCGGCTAAATTATGGACAACACCATACATGTTTCAGTTTATTGGTGGCGGTAAAGAGGTCAAATTGACCGATGTTACCGGTAGTTGTTCAATGGGTGATTTTGCATTAAAAGTAAAATCCACTGCTGGTATTGAAGCAGGTAATTGGGTGGTTCTTCGTGTGAAAAACAATGCGCCTGATTTGATTGAATCTGAAATGTGTGGTTGTCAGGTGGATGATAAGTGGACTTCTATTTTAAACAAAGGTATCTATGTAAACGAGTACCACCAGGTTGAAAAAGTAAAGGGTAAAACCATCTTTTTTAAAGAACCAATATTACGCAAAGTCAATCATAAGCACAATTGGGAACTATTAAGCTATGCAAATTACGAAGAGGTGGGAGTTGAAAGCATCTGTTTCTCGGGCAACTGGCACGATAAATTTGTGCATCACAAAGATTGTTTGCATGATGGAGGTTATTCGCTGCTTAAGTTTCAGCGTTTAGCTAATAGTTGGGTACAAAATTGCCGTTTTCATAATGTTAACAGGGCGGTTAATGTGGTGCTTTCGGCAAATGTGTCGGTGCTTAACTGCACGGTTACAGGAACACCGGGCCATAGTTCAATCAGTTCCAATGCTTCATCACGTGTTTTAATCGGAAAGATTAACGATTCATCATCACAATGGCATGCGCCAGGCGTAACAAGTGCTACAATCGGAACCGTTTTGTGGCGCGTAAAATACAATGAGGATACCAGCTTTGAAACCCATGCTTCACAGCCTCGTGCTACCTTATTCGATTGTGTTGAAGGCGGCTTTTTCCTGGGGCGTGGAGGTGGTGCCCGTCATAATTTACCAAACCATATGGAATACCTTGTGCTGTGGAATTTAAAGAGTTAGATGAAGCTGAAACAAATTTTGAGTTCTGGTCGTCAAAAACCTGGTTCTGGAAGATAATACCACCAGTTGTCATCGGTTTTCATGGGGCTGGTACTACGTTTGATGAGTCGCAGGTAAAGGTGCTTGAGTCGCTTGGAAAACCTGTAGAACCAGAATCATTATACGAAGCACAACTGCAGTTGCGATTAGGTTATTTGCCAAAATGGATTGAAGAGTTAAAACAGCTAATTAATTAAGTTATGAATTGGAAAGTACTAGTAGTGAGTTTAATGATGGCGATTGGTGTAAATGCATTGTATGCCAAAGGGCCCAAAAAAGTCTATGTTATTCAGGATGCGTTTGTACAAGGTGGTGATAATGCCGACGAGCGCATGGGCGTGAATAAGAATGGTGAATTGCGCATTATGAAATCAGATGGTGATGATAAGTATTCCCGTACCTCGTACCTCTTATTTAACCTAAAAAAAGTAGAGGATTTCTCAAGTGCCAGGTTGCATATGTGCATGAAAGTATACGAAAGTAAGGATGATGCGAACGCTGAATTTGAATTGCAGGTGTATTGTGGCGATGGCACAAAATGGAGTGAGTCAACCATAACGTATTCAAACAAACCAGGTATCGATCAGTTGCTGGCTACACAAACTTACAAACCTAGTGAGAAGAATGTGTGGGTGAGTGCCGATATCGATGTGGAGAAATTAAAGAAGGCCATTAAAGCAAGTAAAAATGGTAAAGTCACATTGGTTTTGTACAACAAAAACTTTAACCGCACCAGTGCCATTGTGCTGTCGAAGGAGCGTGCCTGGAGTAACGGTAATCTGGCAAAACGAGAAGTGTATCTTGAGCTAAAGTAAGAAACTGAAAATATGTTATAAAAAAGGTTGCTAAGTATTATTAGCAACCTTTTTTACATTTGTAGCCAGGGGTAAAATAAACCAATGAGATTGTAGTGGGGTGAATAAATGTGACCAAAGCTGTGGACGTTTATGGCATCACTCTGGTAATAATCAGGCATACTTTTATTGCAAATTATATTCAAGTGAAACGACCAAACAAAAACAATTAAAGAAGTCGCACACGTGGCAGAGATTGAATTTGTTAGCGAGTTTTATCTGGCGATTTAAAAAAGAAGTAAGCAGATGAAAAGATTCAAGATGTTAAAAGGGATAGGCAGCCTTATAATTTGCACTTTTGTTGTCACTATGATGCCATTTAAATCAATGGCTCAGGAATTTGAACATAAGGATTTGTGGTCCTTCGAAACCATTAACAAGAAACAATGGCAATTGTCGGATGGACATAAGATCTCATCCAGCGAAAAGCACTACAAGCACCAAACTAAATCATTGCATTGGCAGTGGAAAAAACCAGGTGATATTGTATTAATGCAGCCAATCAACTTTAAGCCTTTCGATCCCAGGGGAGCCGATAAGTCCATTGCGTCTTTTGCCGTTTGGATTTATAACGAAACACCGGTTGACGATGTTGTTAAATTCTATTTCGGTACGGATAAGAAAGACAACTGTCACTTCTCATTCAACTTAAACTTTAAAGGGTGGCGAGCAGCCTGGGTATCCTTCGAGCGTGATATGGAAGGCGAACCGCAGGTAGGCATGAATCAGTTACGCATAGAAAATCCGCAGTCTGTTAAAAGTGGTAATCTGTATATCGATCATATGTTTCTATGTATCAATATTGATAGCCGCCATCATACGCCCGACAAGCAGGTGCCATTTGTGAATGCAGCCACTAAAAGTCATTGGTTAATCCAGGAAAAAACCAGTCATGAACAACCGGACATTCCAATGCCGGAAGAAGTAAGTAAGGAGCAACTAAAAGCTTTTGAGCAAATTGCTGAGCGTTTTACTGACGACATTCTTAAAAAACAAAAAGTAAGCACAACTACTGTTGATAAGCTCGAAGCACAGGTGGCGAAATATAACATTGTTCGAAAAAGGAATGCCATCAGCGGTAAGCCAGTTTGGTTTGCCCGTAATGCCGAATTATATATTCCATTGGCCGATCATAGTATTGCAAAACTATACCGCAATAATAAACAGGATTTAAGAAGCTATTTCGATTTGATGTTTAAAATTGGTGTCGCTTATGTCAATAGCGATGTTGTTGAACATCAGTACCGATTGCGTGAGATGTATATGAATATGTACGAGCACATGGTGGATCAGGGAGTAGCTTATGGCAGTGGCTTAGGTACTATACACCACTACGGTTATAACTGGCGTAACTATTACCGTGCTCTTTTTATTATGCGCGATGTGCTGGCCGAAGAGGGCAAGTTGGAAGAAGTAACGGCTGGTTTACAATGGTATGCTGCTTTAGGCGAAGTGTTTACAAAGCCTGAAGTAAAGGGCATGGATATGGATGCTTTTAATACTCAGGTGATGGGACGCTTGGCCAGTATTTTAATTATGGAGGATACGCCACAAAAGGTTCAGTACCTGCAGTGTTTCTCACGTTGGATTGATAATGGCTTATTACCGGCACCTGGCTTAAACGATGCCTTTAAGATTGACGGTTCTGCTTATCACCATGCCAACCATTATCCTGCGTATGCAACGGGAGGCATGAATGGTGCTGTTAGGATGGTTTATTTTATGAGTGGTACATCGTTTAAGGTGTCAACTGAGGCTCATGAAAATCTGAAGAAAGCTCTGATGACAATGCGTTTCTATTGTAACTTAACCCATTGGCCGCTGGCGATGTCGGGTCGTCATCCTGAAGGCAAAGGGAAATTGCACACGGAGCATTTTGCCATTTTAGCAAAAGCCGGCCAGCCCGATGGTTCTTCTATCATCGACCAAGAGTTAGCCACTGCCTACATGCGATTGGTTGCAGGTAAGAAAAAAGATAAATACAAATCGTTGTTCGAAGGTTATGACTTAACAGCTGAACCCACACCTCAAGGGCACATTGTAATGCCATACGCTTCATCGTCTATTCATCGTCGCGGAGAATGGGCGGCTTCTGTTCGCGGTCATTCGCGTTATTTGTGGGCTGCCGAGCACTACTTGGGTGCTAATCTTTATGGACGTTACCTGGCTCACGGACAGTTACAAATTATGGGTAAAGGGCAGCCGGTCAATATTAAAGCGAGTGGTTTTGTGCAGCAAGGCTGGGACTGGAATCGGATGCCGGGTACAACTACCATTAATGTACCGCTTGATGATTTGAGAGCCGTTATCCTGAATGTAGATCAATATTCGGGCTATGAAGAAATGTTGTTTTCTGATGAAGCTTTTGCAGGTGGTGTGCATGCCGACGGTAAGAATGGGGTATATGCTTTTATCTTACACGAGCACGATAAATACCAAGGAAGCCTGAGAGCTCGTAAATCCTGGTTCTTCTTCGATAACCATATTGTATGCCTGGGCTCGGGTATCGAAAATACGAATAACGAACGCATGACTGAAACCACACTTTTTCAAAATCATCTGGCAAAAAATGATTTGGATGTGTTGGTTGATGGTAAGAGCATTCAAACAGAACTACATGAACTAACGGGAGACAATACCTGGCTGAGGGACAACAAAGGAAATGCATATTATTTACCTGAAGGAAAAGTATTGATGACGCAGGGTATTCAGCATTCGCGCGATGAGAGTTCAGAAAAACCTACACAAGGAGTCTTTGCAACCGCTGTTTTACAACATGGAAATGCTCCCAAAAACCAAAGCTACCACTACTGCGTGTTGCCATGCGTAGATGATGCAAAGCTAAAAAAACCAGATTACAACGTACTACAACAAGACAATGATGCTCACATTGTTAATAACATAACTAGCAATGAAATGGCGTATGTCTTTTTTAATAAGGCGGATAACAACACAATTGGTCTTGTCAAATCGACCAGCTTGCCATGCCTGGCTATCGTTAAACAAGATGCACAATCGCTTATTATTGATGTGGCAAATCCAGACTTAGCTCTATACAAAGGACCGGCAGATGAAATTTACAAAGGTGGCAAGCGTGTTGAGCGAAGCATTTATTCGCGACCATGGCGTCCGGACGAAAGTAAAGAAACCATACTTGAAGTGACAATTAAGGGCCGCTGGAGTTCAGATGATATATCTGTAGAAATATCCTATACCGAGGAAGGAGATACAAAAGTACACTTCCGCTGTAAAGATGGCATAAGTCAGCGAATCGTGCTGCAAGTGTCAGAACAACAGGTGTAAATAGAGGGTTGTAGTGAAGGGTTCATATAAAAATACGGACAAATTAAACCCTTTTTGCGAATGATTTTACACACGAAAGCGTATTGTTGAAAATAGTTTTGCATTGTAAAAAATTGTAAACAGCATCTTAAATCAAAGGATATGAAAAAAGCAAGTTTAAGTATAATCGTAGTGCTGATGTGTTTTTTGGCAGCATGCACCGAGGATACTTTTGAAGAGACAAAGATGAATCAGCAGCCGCCAAGTAATTTGAGCTACTCGCAGTTGATTAATGCTTACCTGGGTGAAGGCTTTAAGAGTGGTCAGCCATCAGTGCAAACCAACGGTCAGGAGCCAACTTTTATACTGACAGGAGGACGAAGCAGTACGAACGAGATGGATGAAGCCATGCTAAGTCTTTTTGAAGTGGTAGACTCAACTGGTATTGTTAAGCTTGAGGAAGGTAACATGTTGGGACTGGATGCTTATCAGCTTGATATTAGTGTTGAAACCATTTATGGTAAAACAGACTTTCCGGCTGGTTTCACATTTGAAATAACTGAAGAGCCTGTTGAAGCAGAATAATCTGGCAAAAACTGGCTGAATAATAATCAAGAAAATTTGTTTGACAATTCATAGTAAGTTATCAGCTGCTTTGCGCTTGCTGAAAAGTACTTAACTAAATATAAGGAAATGAAAAAAATAATCCCAATAATATCATTATTACTCTTGTTTGCACAGGCGGCGTTTGCACAAAAGGCAGTGTCCGGTACCGTGGTTGACGAGAATGGTAGTGCCATACCCGGCGTAAATGTATTAATCAAAGGTACAATGGCCGGAACTATTACCGACGTTTCAGGAAATTATAACCTCGAAGTAAAGGATAATAACGCGATCCTAATTTTTTCTTTCATCGGGTATCAAACCAAAGAAGAGGAAGTCGGTAAACGAAGCGATATTGACATTATGATGATGCCCGAGACGGAACTAATTGATGAGGTGGTAGCTGTTGGTTATAACACTGTTCGTAAAAAAGATGTGACCGGTGCCGTGGCACAGGTGAAAGCCAGCGACCTTGTTAAGAGCCCGGTAACTAATTATGATCAGGCACTAGCTGGTCGTGTTGCCGGTGTGCAGGTATCTTCGGCGGATGGTACACCAGGAGAAGGTTTAAACATCGTTATTCGTGGTGGTAACTCTATTACTGGCGATAACTCACCATTATATGTGGTGGATGGCATTCCAATGGAAGATTTCGATCCGGCCAGTATCAGTTCACATGACATTAAAGATTTCGATGTTTTGAAGGATGCATCAGCGTCAGCAATCTATGGTTCACGCGGAGCTAATGGTGTTATCTTAATCACCACTAAAAATGGTAAGGAAGATGGAACAACAGAAATATCTCTTAATTCATCAATGGCACTTCAATGGATTCCGGGTCGTTTAAAAGTAATGTCACCCTACGACTATGTGAAATACATTGAAGAAGTGATGGTGCCACAGGGTGGCTCTTACGAAGAAAGTTTTAATACCCATTGGCAGGATCCGGAATTATATACCGATGAGGCTTTGGCGTCAAGAGGTGAATCGCCAGTGAGCTGGCAGGATGAAATTATGAATCAGGCCTGGATGCAGAACCATAACCTGGCAATCCGAAGTGGTAATAAAACAACCAACTTTTCGTATTCAATTGATTTTGTCGACCAGGATGGTACCCTCTTAAACACTGGTTTCAATAAAATTAATAACAACCTGAAGTTTAATCACCGAATTAATCGCAAAGCACAAATGGGTGGTTTTGTTAACTATTCCTATGTTAAACGAACAGGTTTAAATATTTCGGGTAATAACCGGAACAGTATCATTCGCGATGCGATTACCTTCCGTCCGGTAAGTCCTATTGTTGATGATGGTCGAGAAGGTGGCTTGGATTTAGATGACCCCAATGATTTACGCTTTAATCCGGTGAAAACACTTGAAAATACGGATCGCTATACCCGTCAGGATGTGGTTCGTGGGAATCTATATTTAAACTATGATATTATTAAGGGATTACGTCTTCGTTTAAGTGGTAATTATCAGATTGATAATCGTAAAGAATCATTGTTTTATAAAAAAGATACCTATCAGGGAACAAGAAGTCCGGATGGGATCAATGGAACTTTAACAGACAGACGCAATCAAACCCTGTCGACTTCCAATACCTTAACCTATAAGCGTACTTTTAATACAGAGCATAAACTGACTGCTCTTGGAGGTTTTGAAGCACAGAAACGCGATTCGGAATACTTTAGGGCAAGAAACAAGTTAATGCCTTTGGATGATTTTGGTACTGATAAGATACAAGTTGGTACACAACCAGATATTCCTGAGTCGTATGCCGGTGGCAATACATTAATCTCCTATTTCGGAAGTGTTAACTATGGTTTTCGTGAAAAGTATTTATTGACAGTTAATTACCGTGCAGATGCATCTTCAAAGTTTAATAAGGATAACCGATGGGGGTATTTCCCTTCAGCGGCTGTAGCCTGGCGTTTAATTGAAGAAGGTTTTATAAACGATTTGAATGTGTTCTCAAACCTGAAAATGCGTGCTGGCTGGGGTGTGACAGGAAATAATCGCATTGGTGACTTTGACGGATACTCGCGCCTTAACCTGGATGAATACAGTGGGTATACCTGGAATGATACTTACAGTCCGGGCATTTATCACGAAAATTTAGCGGCTCAGGATTTACGTTGGGAAACAACCACACAAGTCAACCTGGGTATTGATATGGGTTTTATTAATAACCGTATTAACACCACAGTTGACTATTATAAGAAGAATACTACTGATTTATTGTTAGATGCAGATATGGCGCCGAGCACGGGTTATCCAACTGTAGTGCAAAATGTTGGTGAGGTGCAGAATGAAGGTGTTGAATTTTCGATTAATACAGTTAACATCAATAAACGTGACTTTAAGTGGTCATCGGCTTTTAACATCTCCTTTAATAAAAACCGGACAGTTGCGTTAAATTCAGGCCAGGATGCTTTGTACACTAATCCAAACTGGTATTTCCGATTCAGTGAATATCAATACATAACCAAAATTGATGAGCCGGTAGGTATGTTCTACGGACTTCAGCGCGATGGTAACTACCAGATGAGCGACTTCAACTACGATGCGGCCAGTAACGAATATGTGTTAAAAGAAGGTATCCCCGATAATGGCCGTAATGTGGCGCCTGGTAGTGTTAAGTTCATCGACCAAAATGGAGATGGCACTATCAATGAGTTGGACCGTGTAGTGATAGGTAACCCGCATCCAAAGCATTTTGGTGGTTTTACTAACGATTTTCAGTTCAAAAATTTTGATCTGCAAGTGTTTTTGCAATGGAGCTATGGCAACGAAATATTAAATGCCAACCGTGTAATGTTTGAAAGTCCTGGTCTCTTGGGTAATGATTACAATGCTTTAGCACCGGCTGCTGACCGTTGGACCCCTGAGAATCCGTCAAATGGAGTGCATGCGTTCTTATTTAACGGTGTACATGGAGTGCCGCAGGATGGTAACCTGGTTTCCGATTACATTGTGGAAGATGGCTCTTACATACGATTAAAAACAATTTCATTTGGTTATTCATTCGGTCCTAAAATGCTAAGTAAGTTACGTCTTAAAAAGTGTCGTATTTATGTAGCGGGTCAGAACCTGCTTACCTGGACGAACTATTCAGGTTATGATCCGGAAGTGTCGGTAGGTCGTTATGGTGCTTTAACACCAGGATTGGATTATTCGGCTTATCCAATTAGTGCAACCATTAGTGGAGGTATTGAGTTGAAATTCTAGTGTTTAAGGATGACAAAAACAAAAATGATGAAGACAATAAATAAAAATATATTTTTCAGTTTACTGTTTGTGGCTGTTTTAATAGGCGGAACGTCTTGCGAAGATTATCTGACCGTAGAACCTAAGTCAAGCTGGCTAACAGAAAGCTTTTATGAAAGCGAAAGCGATGTGAAACTTGGTTTAGCAGGTATGTACAGTTATCTGGCATTGGATGAAACTTATGGTCAGATACTGTCTTGTAAATTTGAAGGTGGTACTGATGAGTTGTTATATAATCGCAACAACACTAAATGGTCGCAGGCTTTGTATGAACACACAGCAGCTACCATAGATATTAAAAGTGCATGGTTACACCTGTATCAGGGTATTGATGCTGCCAATGTATTTATTGAAAAGGTGTCGAATACCACTTCAATTGAAGAGGAAAACAAAAAACAATATTTGGGCGAAGCTCATTTTTTAAGAGCTTTATTTTACCTCGATTTAGTACGTTGGTGGGGCCCGGTTCCTTTACGCACAAAGCCAACCATTAGTGTTGAAGACAATAACCTGGCAGCCTCTTCGCGGGAGGAGGTATATGCTCAAATTATCAGTGATCTGGAGTTTGCTGCCAGTAATCTTCAACATGCTGAGGATATGGACGAAAAAGGTCATGCTACAAAAATGGCAGCCCATGGTATTCTGGCGCGTACATACCTCACAATGGCTGGTTACCCAATGTATCAAACAGATAAATACACGAAAGTAATTGAGCACTGTAACGTCATTATTGAAGATGGCTGGCATACCTTGAATGATTCTTATAAAACTGTTTTTTTGAATTACATTCAGAATAAATACGATCCCAAAGAGTCTATTTTTGAATTAGAGTTCTCCAATCTGCGTGATCAGGGTATCCGTGAGGATGGTCGTATCGGTCAGATTAATGGAGTACAATTTTATTACTGGCCTACCAAAACAGAGCCCTTCGCTTATGGAATGTTGCAGACTGGTGTAAAACTTTTGGAAAGCTATGCGGATGAGGATGAGCGTAAAAGCTGGAATGTTGCCAACTTTATTTGTAACAGTAAAGGGAAAATATCTGAAATTTCAAAAGACCTGTCTTATTGGCCGGGTAAATTTCGTCGCTGGGAACCTTTGACTTTTGGCAATATTACTGACGGAACCGGAACCTATACCCTGTTGGAAGATGCCTCTACACCTGATAAGAATTTCACAGGAATAAACTTCCCATACTTACGCTATGCCGATGTTTTGCTGATGAGGGCAGAGGCCGAGAATGAGGTAAACGGCCCTGTTGGTGCTGCACCTTTCTTAAACGAGGTACGTAACCGGGCGAAATTAGGCGATATTGACATGGCTCTGGTTCCCGACAAAGCATCTTTCCTGAAGGAAATACAAGACGAGAGGGCGCGTGAGTTATGTTACGAAGGTTTGCGTAAACAGGATTTAATACGTTGGAATATTCTTAAAGAGACATTGGATACGCAAAATGAAATGATTCTAAGTGCCAACGATGCCACAAAAAAGAAGAATATTTTTAAACGTGCCGCACTAAACTTTGAAGTGGAAAAACACATGATTCTTCCATATCCTTTGCAGGAGGTAACAATGAATAACAAATTGGAACAACATGCCGAATGGCAATAGTGTGTATTGATGATTCAATTTTGATTTTTAAAGGCTCCTTGTTAAGGGGCCTTTTTTGTGCGGTATATTTTGCACCAAGTGCGGACGAATGTGTACCTCAAATAGTGCCTTTTTTGTCAATTTTGAGGTGTTAATCATTAATAAATTTCAGCAATGAAGAATAGTTTAATTATACAATGGAGTTTATTGCTACTGGGCGCTCTGGTGCTCTTAAGTTGTCAGAAAAATGAACCCCCAAAACCAAATGTATTACTAATTGTTACCGATGATCAGGGCTATGGAGATTTTTCCGCTTATGGAGGTGCTTTGGATGCCAAAACGCCACACCTTGACGCTTTGGCTGCATCCGGCGTTCGTTTTACCAATGCCTATGCTACCATGTCTATTTGCAGCCCATCGCGCATGGCCATTATGACCGGCCGCCAGCAGCAACGTTGGGGTGTTTATAACTATGGGGCAATGCTACCTCAATCGGAAGTGACTTTGGCAGAGCAGTTACAAGCGCATGGTTACAAGACAGGTAAAGTTGGCAAATCGCACTATGGGAGTTACAATGGCCCTGGAGTGCCTGAGTATCCAACGCAGCATGGCTTCGATTATTTCTTTGGTAAAGAGGGCGGGACAATGGATTATCTGCGTCATTCTGCAGCCCATAGAGAAGGGTTTACCAAAAAGATGGCGAATCACCTGGGTATTGGTCCCTTCTGGGAAAACGATAAACAAGTGGATATGGAAGGGTATTCAACTGATATTATTTTGGATAAGGCCATCAACTACATTGATGAGAATAAGAAGAATCCCTTCTTTTTGATGGTGTCCTTTAATGCTGTACATCTGTTTACGCACCAGATACTAAAAGCTGATTTGGAGGCAATGGGCATTGAAGAAGTTCCAGATTGGGATCCGACAACCGGTGATTGGGATGAATACCTGGAGTGGTATGTCAATACTGTTAAACCCAATACTCCGCAGGGACGCCAGCGCTATTTGTATCACCTAAATAAGTTGGATATGGCCATTGGTAAGCTAATGGCTAAATTGTCAAACGAAGGTATAGATGATAATACCATTGTGGTATTTATTTCGGACAATGGCGGATCGCCTCGTACCTATGCCGATAATGCCCCGTTAAAGGGCAATAAGTATATTTTGGAAGAAGGAGGTATTCGTGTGCCGCTTATTATGTGTGGTAAAGGTTGCTTCCCGCAAAATATGGTGTATGAAAAAACGGTTAGTGGAATGGACATCTTTCCAACATTGCATGCGGCATTGGACATCCCTTTGCCTTCTGCAACCATCGATGGAGTCAACCTTTTGCCCTATTTGTCCGACGAAAATCAGGCAATACCACACGAGTGGCTGTTCTGGACAGGTTTTCACCTGACAGATCAACCGCGTATCTATGATGAGCCCAATAGTGCTCTGGAGCGTCATGATAAAACATATAATGGCGACGATACGGGTTGGGCCGTGCGTTATCAAAATTGGAAACTGCGTTATTATGGTCGCACTGATAACTATGGTTTATATGATTTAGATACAGATGTTGGTGAGGCGAATAATCTGGCAGCAAGTAAACCAGAACTTGTGCAATTGATGAAAGAGCGATTCTTTGAATGGGATCAAACCATCCGGCAGGATCATGAAAATTATTCATTACCCGAATCGAGCGAATTTTAGAAGCGAAAATAACTTTTCTCTGTTGAATTTGGGAGCTAATACCCAAAGACAATTTTGAGATATAATGAGTGAAACGAAATAAAGCACATCTACAAGCTAACTAGTATCATTAGACCTCATAGGGGGCAAGGTGCAAGGGTAATATATTCTTTGCGCCTTTTTAATATCTGTATATCAGTAGAATGCATAAATAATAGGGAGCTTTGAAGTGTACGATTTCATCCGTAATCTGGACAATCCTGACCGTCAGCAGCTATTCATCAGGCTATTTTTGGTAGCAAATTATTTCACTTTTAAATCAGTTAATTATGAAGAAAAGTTTACTATTTATTATGGCGATTACCTTTTTGGGAGCTAGTATATCTGCTCAAACAGTAATACGCTATGTAAAGCCAAGTACGCAATCAGCAGCCTGGGATCATATTGGTGACGCAACATTAGTTCATACAAGCATAGGAAGCGCCCAAAATGCTACACCGGCACCTGATGAAATTTGGGTAGCTGCAGGTACGTATTCCGTTACTTCATATATCAATATGAAAGATGGAATTAACTTATTTGGTGGATTCCTAGGGACAGAAAATGCAAAGAATGAACGTGCAACCAGCGATTTAGATTTAAATGGACATACTGAGGCCTGGGAATATACCAATGCGACAATCATTAGTGGCGATGGAACGCACCGTATTTTACGAACCAATGGTTCATATACAGCCGGTTGTACCTGGGAAGGATTAACAGTAACTGGAGGTGGTGGTTCAGGAAGTGGTGTTGGTGCCTATCTGCTTTCTAATACAGGTTTGAAAAACTGCATTATCAAAGAAAACCATGGTAGTGGGGCAACAGGTTCTGTTTATGCCGGAGCTATCCAAAACAAAGGAGGACTGGTTGAGTCATGCTTAATTGAAAATAACTCGATTACTTCTGATGACGCAAGCACACCGGCTATTTATGGTGTTGGCATTGCCTGTTCAGATGGCGCTGTTATGCGTAATAGTGTTATCAGAAATAATAAAGGTATTGCCGGAAGTGCAAGCTTTAATGGTAATTACAATAATATGCGTGGAGGTGGTGTTTATTTGAACAAAACCGGAGAAGCTATTAACTGTGTTATCTACAACAACGAAACAGGTAATGGTGCAGGTGTTTACATTAATAATCAGGCACCTAATAATGCTAATAAATTAATTGGTTGTACTGTTGTTAATAATAAAGCTCTTAATGTAGCAGGTGGTTTATATGCTTATGAATGTGGTGATATCTATAACAATGTTATTTGGAATAATATTGATAATACAACACCGGGTGATGCGAGTAGCTCTTGCAATGTAAACATTAACAAGAGGGATACAGAAACATCAATAGTGAAGTATAATTATAATGCAGTTAATGGTAATGTGCTAGGGAGTGCCAATAACACCATTTCAACCCCAACCATATTCACCATTGCAGATGCGAATAATGGAACACCTAATCCAGTGAAGTTTATTTTGCCAACAAGCTTTCAGGGAGTATCAACATCCGCTGCTCAGCAAACTGAAATTGAAAAGGCAAATTGGGATTTGGCTGATGGTTCATACTGTATCAATCGTGGTGATAAAACCTTAACAACTGAAACAACCGATATAATGGGTGCTGCTCGTGTACAACAAAACATTATTGACTTGGGTGCCTATGAAACGATTTATCTAGCCACCTCACTCATTAAGGATAAAGAAGTTGCCCAACTGGTATATCCTAATCCAGCAACAAACTATATTAACCTGGCAACAGAGGTAAAGGCTGTTCAGGTGTATAATGTGGGAGGTAGTCTGGTTAAGCAATTAGAAAATACAAACAATACGATAGAAATTTCAGATTTATCGAGTGGAATCTATATTCTGAAATTATCGATGGAAGGAGGTAGTACCTTAACTACTAAATTAATTAAACGATAATTGAAGCAAAAGAGCCTGCCTTTATTCAGGCTTTTTTCTCTTTGAAACTGTTTGAATTTTGTTTTTGAGCTTTATAATTCGAAGAATAGAGTTCTCAGATAAGGTAAAACTACATAGAATAGCATCGCTATTTAAAATAATTTTACAGAAATATGAGGACTTAAGTCACCGTAAATAAGCCGAAGGATAAAACTTAAACAGTTTCTATAAAAGAATAGTAAAAAAACGACGTACATGAAAACGCTTGTATTAAGTTGTCTTATTATAATGACCTGTAGCTTACAGGCGCAAGACTATTTGGGGCTAGAAACGAAGGTGCCTGATAATTGGTCTGTATCAAATGGGAGTTTATCCATATCTGCCTATAAATACAAATTGGGTTCACAATCGGTCAAATGGCAATGGCAGTCGGGTAGCATTATCAATATTGACAACCCAAGTGGCATGGCGCAAGCCTGCGAAACCTATAAAGGGGGCATGATGCTGTGGATATATAATACAGTGGCTCAAAATAACGATTTAACATTTCAGTACCTCGACAACAGTAATACCATTCAATACACTTTTACATACAACCTAAACTTTACAGGTTGGCGGGCATGTTGGATTCGGTTCGATGAAGATATGAATGGGCCTAAAAACAATAAGAATATTACGGTGATGAAGATGTTGGCACCGAATATAGCAGCTGGTGGTACCTTATTCTTCGATCGATTGATGTTTCCTTCTAAGCGGGTGCACGATCGTGTTACCCCCGATGCTCAGTTACCTTATATTAACCCAGACATGAATAGCAACCATTGGGCCGCACTCTGGCACTGGTATGCTACTTATACTTATGAAGAAACATTACCGGCTTCTGTGAGTGCAGCTGCGGCAGCACAACTGGCAACAGTTCGTAACAATATCATCAATGCCATAAAGGGAAGTGCGCCATCAACATCGCGCATAAATACTATTCGAAATAGCTATGCCGACCTAAATATTCAGCGCACAGCCAATGGTATTATTGGCAATGCCTTTGTGTCGGCCGATGAACAGCTTGCTGCCAATAACGATATAGAATTAAGCGATATTGATGGTTTTATTTACGACATGGCAAAAGCGTGGTACCACAAGCAGGAAGCTGGTTTTGATCAGATGTTTATTGATTTGCTCGACTGGTTATACGATCAGGGATTAGCAGTTGGAAGTGGCATGGGTACCAATCACCATTACGGCTATCAATTCAGGAATTTTTCAAAAGCTATCTTTTTAATGAAGGATGTATTAAAAGCTGAAGGAAAGTTGCAGGATGCCATTGATATGCTTCAGTATTGGTGTGGTGTGCAGGAAATGCGCCAACTACCAAAAGTCGAAAACTTTCAGGGTATTGTCGATAATTACAATACGAAGTTACCGGGACGATTAATGGCTGTTTTATTACCCGATGATTCGCCCGAAGTATTGCGCGATATGCGTTCATTCAATAGTTATCTATCCTCCATTTTAATGCCGAGTGTGGGAACCATGGGAGGGCTAAAGCCCGATGGCGCTACCTTTCACCACGGGATGCATTATACTGGTTATATCAATGGTGGTTTCTCAGGTTTAGGTGATGTGCTGAATTATTTAAATCAATCAACATTTACCCCTTCTGTCGAAGCTTTAAATTATCTTAAGCAATCAATGCTTATAAATGTTTGGACAGCTAATGAGCGTTCGTATGTCAGTGCTATTTCTGGTCGTCATCCATTAAATGCGAGCCTTAGTAATGGAGCAGTAAATGCATTAGGCTATCTGGCCAAAACATTTGAGCCCCTTGATGAGGAATTGGCTTCTCAATACATGCGCCTATCATCATCGGGCGAAACCATGTATAAAGAGTTTCTGCTTATGGGCATTCAGCCTGCCGCTCCACCGGTTGGAAACAAAACGGTTAATTACGCGGCATTGAATTTACATCGCCGCGATAACTGGCTGGTGGCATCAAAAGGTTTTAACAAGGTTGTTACAGGTACTGAAATCTATACCTCCAATAATAGGTACGGTCGTTATCAAAGCTATGGAGCTATTCAAATTTTAGCTTCTGGCACTCCGGTATCGGCAGCATCCAGTGGATTTGAATTAGAGGGCTGGGACTGGAATCGTTTTCCGGGGACAACGACCATTCATCTGCCATTCGATTTATTAAATTATGGTGGAGCTAATATTAACGAGCGATCCAAGAGTGAGGCTTTTGCTGGTTCCTGCTCTTTAAATGGGAATGGACTGTGGGCTATGAAGCTAAATGAAAATGATTATGCCAATTATACCAGCGATTTTACGGCTAATAAATCCGTTTTTGCTTTTGACAATCGAATTATCTGCCTTGGAAGTAATATCAGCAATTCCAATTCGACGTATCCGACCGAAACAACCCTGTTTCAAACGGCACTATCATCACTTTCAGAATCAATTCAGATAAATGATGAGCAAATCAGTCAATTTCCTGCTGAACGGAATGTCAATATTACAAAAGCTAGTTTTTTGCACGATACCAAAGGAAATGTGTACTACCTACCAACAGGCAATCTTTATATGCATAAGAAGAATCAGGAATCGCGAAATAATAAAAACAAAAGTGTTAATAATGGTGATTTTGCAACGGGCTGGTTAAGTCATGGAAGTGCACCGGAAAATGCCGAATATGAATATGCGATTTTGGTTCAGAGTTCAAAGGCAGAGGCGAATGAGTTTAAGGCACAAATGGCCTCTGAAGCGCCAGCATATATTGTTCTGCAGAAAAACAATATTGCACACATTGTCGAAGATGTGGCAAGTAATATGCGGGGGTATGTTGTTTTCACGGCAAATACATTGTTGAATGATGATTATATTAAGAAAGTAGCCTATCCTTGCTTAGTAATGATTCATAAAGAAAGCGATGCACAATTAAACCTTTCATTTTCCGACCCAGCCATTAATATCAGTGATTTTAGCGGATTGACGACTGATGAGGAAGCACGACCAAGAGGCATTCGGCTGACTTTGAAAGGAAGATATGCTATTGAGGAATCGTCATCTGAGAATTGCAAGGTAGTCAGCACTGCAGCCGATGAAACTGTTCTGGAGTTTACATGTATTCATGGTTTAGTTCAAACAGTTAAGTTGACAAAATTCACCGCCAATGGTGGTGACCTACACTCCAGGGAAGAGGATATAAAATTATACCCAAATCCTGTTAGCGATAAGTTGTTTATCGATGTTAAAGAACCTCTTGACTCCATATTTATTTATAATCAAATGGCTCAGCTGGTAATGAAAAAATGTGGACCAGTGAATGCCATTGATGTTTCATCACTAAGTAAAGGCATCTATTTTTTGCACTTAAACCTTCTGGGTAACAAAGAGCGTATTGTGAAATTTGTTAAGAGATAATAATGTTAGAATAGTAGCTTGGCTGTTATTTAGTATTTGAAAGTCATCCTCGTCAAAAGTAATTTTGGCGAGGTTTTTTTTTAACCGAAATAATTGAGTAGTGGCCAAAAGATAAAGGAGAATTATTTTTTTATACAAACGTTTGCGCATTATTGCGCAAACGTTTGTATATTTGTGTCTAAATTTAATTAGAGAGCGAATAAGAATAAGTCTCTTTAGTGTGTATTGGTTTTAAATGAAGAAAGTAACCATAAACGATATAGCCCGGAAATTAGGTACTACGCCATCAACGGTGTCAAGAGCCTTGGCTGATAATAAGCGTGTAAGCCTGAAAACACGCGAACTCGTCAAAAAAGTAGCCAAAGAGATGGGCTACCAGCCAAACCTCATGGCATCATCGTTGCGAAAAGGTAAGTCCGACTTGGTTGGTATGATTGTACCGCGTATTAACCGTCACTTTTTTAGTAACGTTATCAGCGGTGTGGAAGAGGTATTGAATCCCAAAGGATATAGCTTATTGATTATGCAAAGCCAGGAGAATACAGATTCGGAAGTTAAAGCTGTTAATTCGTTAATGCGCAATCGTGTGGCTGGAATAATTGCATCACTGTCCGTTCAAACTGAAAATCTATCTCATTTTCAGGGTGTTTTAGATGAGGGTATTCCATTGGTTCAGTTTGACAGGATAAGTAATGACTTATCAGGCCCCAAAGTTGTGAATGATAATTACACGGGAACCTATGAAGCAACATGCCAGCTATTAAAGAGCGGATATAAAAGGATAGCACATTTTGGGGGCAGTGAATTATTAAAAGCCTATCGCGAGCGGAAAAAAGGCTATACGGATGCCCTGCTTGATAAGACTGGAGAGGTAGATAAGGATATAATATTTAATGATGTCATTACCCGTGATGCCGGTCGTGAAATGGTAAAGAAAGTGATTGATATGGGTGTCGATGCCATCGTGTGTGCGGGTGATTATTCCGCTTTTGGAGCGTTGGAAGCCTTAGGTGTATTAGGAGTTAAAGTGCCTGAAGAGTTTGGTGTTACGGGCTTTGGAAATGAGCCTTTTGCCGAGATGATTTATCCAAAACTGTCTTCTGTGGAGCAAGAGGGAAGAGAAATGGGACGAATAGTAGCCAGACAGATGATGGATGCAATTAGAGGAGAACAACATACCATTGAAATTGCTGTTCCCGTAAAATTTATAAAGCGGGCTTCATCAATACGATAGTTTATTGTATTAATGTATTAACATTGAAATATAGAATTTTTGGAAGGTAATGCGCAAACGATTGCGCTTCGTTATTTGAAAAACCGAAAGATATGATTAACCAATTATTTGATTTATCAGGCAAGATTGCCCTGGTTACAGGAGGTACACACGGAATAGGAATGGCCTGTGGTAAAGCATTGGCTAAAGCTGGCGCCAAGCTTTGTGTGAACGACATTAATGATGAGAAACTGGCAGAATGTAAAGCTGAGTATGCCAAAGACGGGATTGAGGTATTTACAGTAAACTTCAACGTGACTTCTGAAGAAGATGTGGATAAAGGCATTAGCATCATCGAAAAAGAGGTTGGGGCAATTGATATTTTGGTAAATAATGCCGGAATTATTAAGCGTGTACCAATTTTGGAGATGCCAATTAAAGACTTTGAAATGGTCATTGATGTCGACTTGGTTGCTCCATTGATTGTGGCAAAACGAGTGGCTCCAGGCATGATTGAGCGTCGCCAGGGCAAGATAATCAACATGTGTTCAATGATGAGTGTGTACGGACGTCAGAATGTATCAGCTTACGCAGCTGCCAAAGGTGGATTAAAGCTATTGACTGAAAACATGACCTGCGAATGGGCCAAGTACAACCTGCAGATTAATGGTGTTGGTCCTGGTTACATTGCCACATCGCAAACGGCGCCTATCCGCGAAGATGGTCACCCATTCAATGATTTGGTCATGACCCGAACACCTGCCGGTCGTTGGGGACAACCTGAAGATATTGGTAATGCAACACTGTTCTTGGCTTCTAAAGCCGCTGATTTTATCAATGGTCACATCTTGTATGTCGACGGTGGTATTTTGGCCAACTTCGGATATGTTAAAGGTGAAAACGAGGTTTAAGATGCGTTTAAAACTTCAATATGCAACAATGGCAATGCTTCTACTCCTCGTGAGTAGTTGCATTGAACGCCAAAATGACACAACTGTAACGGTTTCAAATCCAACAGACCTTGAGCGTTTGCTTGAAACAGTAAGAGTTGATATACCTGATCATCTATCCGGTATCACTTCCCTGGTGGTAATGGATAAAGAGACTAAGAAAGAATTATTGACTCAAATAGTGGATGAGAATGGCGATAACATACCTGAATCGATTTTGTTTCAGGTGGCATTACAAGCAGGCGAAACACGTCAATACATTCTTAAAGCAGGTGAGGCAACCGTTTCAGCAGGTGAGGTAAGAACTTTCGGACGTTTTGTGCCTGAGCGTACTGATGATTTTACCTGGGAAAACGATAAAGTAGCCTTTCGGGTTTATGGACCTACAGCCCAACGCATGGTTGAAGAAGGAATCCCAGGTGGAACCTTTTCGGGAGGCGTGGATTGTTGGTTAAAAAAGGTGGATTATTCCATTATCGACAAGTGGTATGCTGGAAATACTGCTGAACCAGGCTATTATCACAATGATCACGGTGAAGGTTTGGATAATTATCACGTCGGTCCAAGTTTAGGTTGTGGAGGTACTGGAGTGATGTATAATGCTGAACTATACACCTCGAAGAACTTCACAGCATACGAAGTATTAACAAACGGGCCTATTGAAACAAAATTTAAGCTGGAGTCGGCAGCGTTTGGGCCTAAAGAAAAGGAAGTTAATCAGCTTAAAGTTGGTTCAATTGAGCTGGGCAGTAACTTCACTAAATATGTCATTCATATTGATGGCAGTGACAACTTAACAACAGGTGTTACGCTTCATGATAAAACGGGTGAGATCAATGTGGATGAAAAAGCTTGCTGGGGCGATTATTGGGCGCCACATGAGGGTAAAGAATTGGGCAATGCCATTGTTGTTGACCCCAAATATTATGCAAGATATTCTGAAGTTATTTCGGAAGAAAAAGATAAGAGTCACCTGCTGATGCATCTGAAAGCCATTAACGGTAAAGTTGAATATTATGCCGGTTTTACCTGGAGTGATAGCCAGCAATTTGCCGGTAAAGAAGCTTGGCATCAGTATTTAAATCAATTTGCTCAGCAAATTCAATCACCTCTTGTTGTAACAATTCAATAACTTATTAAACCAGATAAGATGAATAAAAAAACAGGTATGGGCAACTATCGCTGGCGAATATTAGCCATGCTGGTTTATGCCACAACAATAAACTACTTTGACAGAAGTATTATCGGTGTGATGGCTCCCACATTAATGAAAATGTTTGACTGGAGCAATAATGATTACGCTAACATTATGATTGCCTTTAAAATAGCATACGCTTTAGGTATGTTAACAATGGGAGGTATCATCGACCGGTTAGGAACCAAGAAAGGATATACCTTGGCCATTAGTATTTGGAGTATCTTCGGAATGCTGCATGCAGTTGTGCGTCCGGCTTTTAGTATCATTGGTTTTGCAGCGGCGCGATTTGGACTTGGTTTTGGTGAATCAGGTCATTTCCCTGCAGCTCAGAAGACAGTGGCTGAATGGTTCCCTAAAAAAGAACGGGCTTTTGCTACCGGCTTATTTAATGCAGCTACAAGTATTGGAGCAATCGCAGCGCCTTTTATTGTCGGTTGGTTGGTTCACGAAAGCGGTAAAAACTGGCAATATCCTTTCCTTTTTACAGGTGTGTTTAGTTCTATCTGGGTATTCCTATGGTTACGCACTTATAAAAAGCCAGAGGAGCATCCCAAAGTAACCAAAGAAGAATTGGAGTATATCAATAGTGATTCTGTTGTTGAGTCATCGGAGAAAATTGCATGGAAAAAGGTATTGCCTAAACGTCAGACTTGGGCTTTTGCAGCCGCTAAAATTACAGATGCTGTTTGGTGGTTCTACTTATTTTGGGGAGCCAAGTTTTTAGCAGATACGTTTGATGTGAACATAAAGAATATTGGTATTCCATTCTTAATCATGTATCTATTGGCCGATGGAGGAAGTGTTTTAGGAGGTTGGTTATCAGGTGCTTTTATGAAAAAAGGCTGGAGTGTTAATAAGGCTCGAAAAATGACCTTATTAATGTGTGCCATCATTATTTTACCGGTAAGTTATGTGGCTATTACCGAAAGCAAGTGGTTAGCTATTGTATTAATTGGTATTGGTGCTGCTGGTCATCAGGCTTGGTCAGCTAATATCTTCACCTTAGTATCAGATGTATTTCCAAAAAAAGCCGTTGCTTCAGTGACCGGAATCGGCGGTATGATCGGTGCCGTTGCTGGTATTGTTGGAGATAAGTTATTAGGTAAGGTGCTTGACTCAGCTGGAAACACAGGTTATTTTTGGGCCTTTATGATTGCCGGTTCGGCTTACCTGGTGATTCTGGGTGTTGTACATTTACTAATGCCAAAAATGACTCCACTTGATGAGAATTTAGAATTAACAAACGAATAAAAACAATAGATATGACAACAATAAATTATGATCGCCGCAGAGCGTGTCATCCAGAGGATGTCAAAAACTACGATACAGCAAAGCTTCGCAAAGAGTTTTTAGTTGAAAATCTTTTTGTGAAAGACGAAATCAACCTGAGTTACTCACAATATGAGCGTTATATTCTTGGGGGTGCTTTCCCTGTTGACCAGGTGTTAACACTGGAAACCATCGATGCCATTAAATCAGAATATTTTTGTGAGCGTCGTGAGTTAGGTATTATCAGCATTGCCGGCGACGGTGTTGTAACCGTTGATGGTACCGACTATCCGCTAAAAGCCAAAGAGGCCATCTATATCGGACGTGGTAGTAAAGAAGTGAAAATGGCCAGTGTGGATGCCACCAATCCGGCTAAGTTTTACCTGAGCTCAACACCAGCGCATTGCTCTTACCCAACCACGTTGGTTAATAAGGAAAAGGCCAATATCCTTAATCTGGGTGCAAAGGCCACTTGTAATGAGCGTACCATTTACCAATTGATTGTGCCGGGTATTGTAGATAGCTGCCAGCTGGTGATGGGCTTAACCGAATTGCATGAGGGTAGCGTATGGAATACCATGCCAAGTCATACGCACGACCGCCGCATGGAAGCTTATTTCTATTTTGATTTACCAAAAGGTCAGTCAATCTGTCATTTAATGGGCGAGCCACAGGAAACGCGTCATCTGTTTATGCACAACGAGCAGGCTGTTTTTTCTCCGGAGTGGGGTATTCACTCAGGCGTAGGAACTTCCAATTACTCTTTTATCTGGGGTATGGGTGGCGAAAACCTGGATTATACCGATATGGATCATGTGCAGCCTGATGAGTTGCGATAAGTAATAAAAACATTAGTTAGTCAGAGATTTGAAGGAGATTAGGTTGTAACTTGTCTTTTGATGAGTTACAATCTTCTGACTAACATTTTTTTTAAGGAGGTAAAGATGTCAAAACTAACAATAAAACCAGCTTCGGAATGTACATATGATTGCATTTCATTGGGAGAAGTGATGTTACGCCTTGACCCGGGTGAAGGTCGTATCAGAACAACCCGCCTGTTTAGAGCCTGGGAAGGTGGGGGCGAGTACAACGTGTCGCGCGGACTGAGAAGGTGCTTTGGAAAGAAGACAGCCATTATCACAGCTTTGGCCGATAATGAAGTCGGTGCCCTAATCGAAGATTTCATGCTACAGGGCGGTTTGGATACGCAATTTGTTAAATGGGTGGATTATGATGGCTGTGGCCGCACTGTTCGTAACGGATTAAACTTTACAGAACGTGGTTATGGTATTCGTGGTGCAAAAGGCGTATCTGATAGAGGAAATACTGCTGCATCGCAGCTAAAGCCTGGTGATATCGATTGGGAATATATCTTCGGAACGCTTGGAGTGCGCTGGATGCATACCGGCGGTATTTTTGCGGCATTATCAGAATCGGCAGCCGAAACGGTGATTGAAGCAGTGAAAGTAGCCAAGAAATATGGAACCATTGTTTCATATGACTTAAACTACCGACCATCGTTATGGAAAGCGATTGGTGGTGAGGCTAAAGCACAGGAAGTGAATCGCGAGATTGCCCAATACGTGGATGTTATGATTGGCAATGAAGAGGATTTTACAGCTTGTTTAGGATTAGAGGTGGAAGGTAATGATGAGAACCTGAAAGAGTTGGATTTGGAGGGTTACAAGGGCATGATTCAATCAGCTGTTAAAGCATTTCCAAATTTCAAAGTGATTGCCACTACGCTTCGTACCGTTAAATCAGCGACTGTTAACTCGTGGGGCGCTATTTGCTACGCCGAAGGTGAAATTTATGAAGCGACACATCGCGAAGACCTGGAGATAATGGATCGTGTAGGTGGAGGCGATAGTTTTGCGTCAGGATTAATTTATGGCTTCCTCGAATTTAATAATGGTGCTAAAGCTGTTGAATATGGTGCAGCACATGGCGCATTAGCCATGACAACACCAGGCGACACCACCATGGCCACATTATCTGAAGTAGAGAAAATAATAGGTGGTGGAAGTGCCCGCGTAGATAGATAAAACTGTCTGGGCACTAGTCTTAAATTGGGCTTTTGTTTTGTATCCATTCCGAGTTTCAGTGGGCACGATGGAGCACGACTGAAACTTTTAATTGATGGGATTTCATATGCTAAGAACATCCAATAAATAATAACATTATGGCTAAATATACAAGAATAGAAGTTTACAATGCGATGAAACAAACAGGTGTGGTACCGGTTTTTTACCATGCCGATATTGAGGTGTGTAAAGCTGTGTTGAAAGCGTGCTACAATGGAGGTATTCGCGTTTTTGAGTTTGTGAACCGAGGCGATTTTGCCCACGAACTGTTCGCTGAATTGAATAAATATGCTTTGGCTGAATTGCCTGGAATGGTCATGGGGGCCGGCTCTATCGTTGAAGAAGGAACAACGGCATTGTACATTCAGAATGGTGCTAATTTTATTGTTTCTCCTTTGTTGAATGAGCAAATGGCCCGGGTATGTAATCGCCGTAAAGTGATGTGGTCGCCTGGTTGTGGAACCATCTCAGAGATTAATAAGGCACAAGAGTTAGGCTGCGAAGTGGTAAAAGTCTTCCCGGCATCTGAAGTAGGAGGCCCCTCGTTTGTGAAAGCTGTAAAAGCACCAATGCCCTGGACTGATATTATGCCAACAGGTGGTGTGACTTGTGAAAAAGAAAACCTGGAGAAGTGGTTTTCGGCTGGTGTTACTTGCGTTGGTATGGGTTCCAACCTGTTTCCTAAAGACATTATGGAAAATAAGGACTGGTCGGCGCTAGAAATCAAAGTGCAGCAATTGATTGAGACAATTAACTCAGTAAGATAAGAAATATGACCGCATTAAATTTAAAGGATAAAGTAGCTGTGGTGACCGGTGGAGGAGGTGTGCTGTGTTCAACCATGGCTAAGGGATTGGCTGCTCAGGGAGTTAAAACAGCCATTCTTGATTTAAACGAAGATGCAGCTAAGAAAGTAGCAACCGAAATTAGCGATGAGTTTAATGTAGCTTCCGTTGGGATTGGAGCCGATGTGCTCAGTAAAGAATCGTTGGAGTCAGCTCTTGAAATCATCCATAAGAACTTAGGGTCGGTGGATTATTTATTAAACGGTGCAGGAGGAAATGCTGCTACAGCCACAACCCAGGCAGAGTTCTTAACAAAAGATAAACTGGATAAGCTGGAAGAAACTTTCTTTGGCTTGCAAATGGATGGTTTTGATAAGGTATTTGCTTTAAACTTCCAGGGAACATTATTACCATCGATGGTTTTTGCCAAAGATATGTTGGCTAAAAAAAATGGAGCAATTGTCAATGTTTCATCGATGAATTCCTACACGCCATTGACTAAAATTCCGGCGTATTCAGCCGCCAAAGCTGCCATCAATAACTTTACACAATGGTTGGCGGTGCATTTTGCCAAAACAGGTATTCGAGTCAATGCCATTGCTCCCGGCTTTTTGTTGACCCACCAAAACCGCTTTTTACTGATTGATGAGCAAACTGGTGAAGCCACGCCCCGTGGTAATAAAATCATCACCAATACGCCCATGGAACGCTATGGTGAGCCCGAAGAGTTATGTGGAACTGTTAACTACTTATTATCTGACTGGGCTAAATTTATTACAGGTGTTGTAGTGCCAGTTGATGGTGGTTTTAGCGCTTATAGTGGTGTATAAAAGCTTTTATTCTTTTGTTTAAGAATGATGTTTGTTTTTTAAGGTTGATTGAACCGATTAAGTAAATTAGTGTCATAAAAATAAAGCAAAAGGCTATCAGCTGATAGCAATTAGCTAATGAAAATAGCGTAGCATTCTAATTTCTAAAAAACATGATTGAACAAACATGGCGATGGTACGGCCCCAATGACCGAATCACCTTATCGGATATTAAACAAACCGGGGCAACCGGTATTGTAACTGCTCTTCATCATGTGCCTAATGGTGAAGTATGGACCATTGAAGAAATTCAAAAAAGAAAGGTTGAGATTGAGGCAGCTGGCTTGGTTTGGTCGGTTGTTGAGAGTGTGCCGGTACACGAGGACATTAAAAAGCAAAGTGGTAACTGGGAAGTGTATGTTGCCAATTATCAACAGTCCATAAGAAATTTGGGAGAATGTGGAATTGAAACGATATGCTATAATTTTATGCCGGTGTTAGATTGGTCGCGTACCAACCTGGAGTCGTCGTTTGATGATGGTTCTCTGGCTTTAATTTATGAGCAGAAGGTGTTTGCCGCTTTTGATATTCATATCCTAAAGCGCCCCGGTGCTGCCATTGATTATACTGATAAAATTGTACAGGAAGCAGAAGCCTATTTCAATTCACTGGATGAAGCTGGAATCGAAAGCTTAACCAATACGGTTATTAAAGGGCTGCCTGGAGCCGAAGAAAGTTATACTTTAGAGCAGTTTCAGGCTGTGTTGGATGGTTACAAGGACATTGATGATGCCAGGTTAAGACAGCATCTTCAGGTGTTTTTGGAAGCTATTATTCCTATTGCCGAGGAGTCTGGTGTTCGCATGGCCATTCATCCGGACGATCCTCCATGGGGATTGCTCGGCTTACCACGTGTGGTTAGTACCCTCGATGATGCTAAAACGATTATTAGTACAGTTGATTCCATATCAAATGGTATTACACTTTGTACAGGTTCGTGGGGAGCTGGTTATTTTAATGACCTTTCGGAGATGGCTAAGGAGTTGGCACCACGCATAAACTTTGCGCATTTACGTAATGTCAATCGAGATACCGATTATAATTTCAATGAAGATTATTTGTTTAATGGCGATGTGGATATTTATGCCGTACTAAAAGCGATTGTGGAAGAGGAGGAACGGCGCAAGCAACAAGGGCGCAATGATTTTTCTATTCCCGTTCGTCCCGATCATGGAAACCAAATGTTAGGAGATGTAGGACAGGATAATAATCCGGGTTATTCGCTGTATGGGCGGATGAAAGGTTTGGCTGAGATTCGTGGATTGGAACTAGGTATCAGGCGAAGCCTGTTGAAATAAATGCTAATAGATGATGGATTTTGGCTTCAGTCATTAAAGTTTTCTGAAAATAAAAAAGCGCTTAAAACATTTGTTTTAAGCGCTTGTGCTTCTAGAAGACTCTAGATTGGTACCCGAGGCGGGACTTGAACCCGCACGGCCTAATGGCCACAGGATTTTAAGTCCTGCGTGTCTACCAATTCCACCACTCGGGCA
>NZ_JAFMVC010000016.1 GCF_025499605.1 Carboxylicivirga litoralis
GTCGAGATGAAATTTAAATAAAGTTGATTTTCAATGCATAATCACTTCGACTCCGCTCAGTGACCGTATTCCTTTTTTGATTTTTGGACACCCTCCTTAAAATGAAATTAGATATGAATAAAAACCTGAACCTGGAACACGGGAGATATTATCATATTTTTAAGGCCCGTAATGGAGAAAACCTCTTCAAAGAGTCAGATAATTATGACTATTTTCATAATAATACTGTTCACCATGGTTTTTGTGATCACATGATTGAATATTGTTGGAGCTCATATCAAAGCATTATTAGTTTGAAGGAAACGAAACTACAAAGAGATAAGCTTGTAGGGTGTTTTGATGGGGTTAAAGGTTTTATTTCGTATCATCATGACAATATCGATTATCAAGATATTGAGGCTCTAATAAAATTATAATTTGTAGACCTTAAGGTCTGAAAAGATAAATAATGACTAAACCAATTAATATTCAGCAAGCAAGCTATTTTTCCGACACACCATTTGGTCACCTGATGCAAAAACGTATCCACAAAGTACTGCTTATTTGTAGCGGTTATGATGCCTTTATGCTGGATGAAGATGGTCGGATTGACGAACAGATTTTTAATGAATACGTCTCACTCAACCTGCGTTATCCACCTCAATTTATTCATGTGGAAACGTCGGAGGAGGCATTAGAAGTGTTGAAATACGATCAGATTGATTTGGTTATTACCATGCTGAGTATTGGCGGTATGGACCCTTTTTCAATGGCTAAAAAAGTAAAGGAATCTTACGAGTCTATCCCCATTGTTGTGCTAACGCCCTTTTCGCGCGAGGTATCGGTGCGCATGAGTCGTGAAGATACCAGTGCAATTGATTATGTATTTTGTTGGCTGGGTAATGCCGATATCATGCTGGCCATCATTAAGTTGATTGAGGATGAGATGAATGTGGAACATGATGTTGAGGAAGTTGGGGTGCAAACCATACTTCTGGTGGAAGATTCCGTTCGTTTTTACTCGAGTTATCTGCCGCTGATTTATCGGATTATCCTTAAACAGGCCAAGAAGTTTATGGATGAAGGCTTGAATGAGCATCAAAAAATGATGCGCATGCGCGGGCGCCCTAAAATTTTGCTGGCACGTACCTACGAAGAAGCTGTTGAGCTTTATGAAAAGTATGAAGACAATTTGTTAGGTATCATCTCCGATGTGTCGTACAATAAAGGTGGTATTAAAGATACCGAGGCGGGTATTAAACTGGCCCGGCATGTGAAGCAACGCAATAAATACATGCCGTTTTTGTTGCAGTCATCTAACAGAAGCCTGGAGTCGGTGGCAAAAGAGCTTAAAGTAGGATTTCTATTTAAGCACTCCTCGTCATTATTACGCCGCCTCAAGCTTTTTATTAATAAATACCTGGCTTTTGGCGATTTTGTTTTTGTTGACCCGAAAACAGGACAGGAAGTTGGTCGCGTGAGTAACCTGAAAGAATTACAAGAAAAACTGTTTCAAATACCTGATGAATCGTTGTTCTATCATTTTCAGCGCGACCATGTTTCGAAATGGTTAAATGCCCGTGCCCTGTTTGCGGTAGCAGAAGTGATTAAATATTTGAAAGTAGAGGATTTTGCCAATCTGGATGCCACCAAGCGCTTTTTGTTCGATACCATTGCTAATTTTCGATACAGTAAAGCACGTGGTGTGATTGCCAAGTTTTATCGCGATAAATTTGATGAGTATCTGACATTTACACGCATTGGAGATGGAACCATCGGAGGAAAGGCTCGTGGGCTGGCCTTTCTTAATCTACTGATTAAAAAGTATAATGAGTTTCATGCCTTAGATAATGTGATAGTGACCATTCCCCGAACGGTTGTATTGAGTACAGATGTGTTTGAGGAATTTATGGAAGTAAATGAATTATACCCCATAGCATTGTCAGAAGCAAGCGATGAGGAGATATTAAGTGCTTTTGTTAAATCGCCTTTACCAGAGCGCATCCATGGTGATTTATTCAAATTGATATCCATCGCCAAAGGACCCGTTGCAGTTCGTTCATCAAGTGTATTGGAGGATAGTCATTATCAGCCATTCGCGGGTATCTACTCAACATATATGATTGCTAATAGTGATGAAGAGAATATTGTTTTGTCTCAGCTATGTGACGCAATCAAATGTGTCTACGCATCGGCCTTTTATAGCTCGAGCAAGCGCTACATGGAAGCCACGATGAACGTGATTGATGAAGAACGTATGGGCATTGTGTTGCAAGAGGTGGTTGGACAGCGGCATGGCGATGTTTTTTATCCTACTTTTTCTGGTGTTGGTCGTTCGGTTAACTTTTACCCAATTGAGCCTGAAAAAGCAGAGCATGGTACGGTCAATGTGGCTATGGGATTGGGGAAACATATTGTGGAAGGAAGTGCTTCATTACGTTTTTCACCTAAGTATCCTCAAAAAATATTGCAATTGTCCAGCACCGATATGGCGGTTCGCGAAACACAAAAGAGCTTCTTTGCTTTGGATATGAAGTCATCGAGCTTTCGACCCTCAGTCAATGATTCGGTGAATATTGTGAAATTAGACTTAAAAACTGCGGAAGCCCATGGGACGCTACGATGGGTGGGTTCGGTATACGATTATAATAATCATATGATTCGTGATGGATTAATGGCTAAAGGACTGCGCCTGGTCACTTTTGCTAATGTGTTAAAATACGATGCCTTTCCATTGGCGCCAATCATTGAAAAGGTATTAGAAATTGGTCAAAAAGAGATGAATCAACCCGTTGAAGTTGAATTTGCTGTTGACCTACAGGTGCCATCAGGACAGCCACCTGTCTTTTATTTGCTTCAGATTCGTCCAATTGTCGATTCAAAAGAGTCGATTACAGAAAAATTAGAAGAGATAAAACCCGAAGAAACACTGGTGCATTCGAAATCGGCATTGGGTAATGGTGTTATCGACGATATTCAGGACATCATCTATATTAAATCGGCTAATTTTAACCCTGCCAATAATACCAAGTTAGTGCCGATTATTGAAAAGTTAAATGCACCATTTCATGCTAATAACAAGCCATATATATTAATTGGTCCAGGGCGATGGGGCTCGCAGGATCCTTGGCTGGGAGTGCCCGTTAAGTGGACGCAAATATCAGCGGCACGATTAATTGTAGAAACCGGGTTGGAGAATTATCGGGTCGACCCAAGCCAGGGGACTCACTTCTTCCAAAATTTAACCAGTCTGCGCGTAGGTTATTTCACGGTAACACCTTCAATTGGCGATGGCTTTATTGATGTACAGTTTCTTGATAGTTTGCCAGCAGTGTATGAGGATGAATTTATTCGACATGTGCAGTTAGCAGATTCTTGTTGTATAAAGATAGACGGCCAAAAGGGTATTGGTGTGGTTATGCCTCCTTTAAAAGATAAGCAGACCGAAACGGATGATTCGTCTGACTATAGTTTGCATTAATTAAAATAGTGGTGTTATGAATTTAGATAAGTTTTTAATCAAGCTGCAACGATTTAATTCCAACGAACAGGAGTTTATTCAGAGTGTCAGAATATTTCTGTCATCTGTTCAGGAATGGATTAGTGATGATTATCGGTTAAAAAATGCTGCTGTCTTAGAACGATTAACGGAGCCGGATAGAGTGTTGATGTTTAAGGTACCTTGGCTAAACGATGAGGGGAAGGTCATTGTTAACAGAGGATATCGTGTTCAATATAATAATACATTGGGGCCATATAAAGGCGGTTTGCGCTTTCATCCGGCCCTGACATTAGGAACCGTAAAAATGCTGGCTTTTGAGCAAGTATTTAAAAACAGCCTGACCTCATTGCCATTAGGCGGAGCGATGGGCGGAGCAAATTTTGACCCCAAAGGAAAATCTGAAGCTGAAATCATGCGCTTCTGTCAAAGCTACTTGTTGCAATTGTGGGATGTTCTGGGTGACGATATTGATATTTTAGGAGGTGATATTGGTGTTGGCAGTCGCGAAATTGGCTATATGTTTGGTATGTTTAAAAAGCTTAGCCATAAACATAATGGCACTTTTACAGGCAAATCACCTGATTGGGGTGGTACCAAACTTAAGGCTGAGTCGCATGGCTTTGGGGTAGTTTATTTCCTTAAGTCATTACTAAGTGGATACGAAGACTCGTTGGCGGGGAAACGGATTGCTATTTCCGGATTCGGGAATATGGCTTATGGTGTCATAAAAAAGGCAAATGCCTTAGGTGCTAAAGTTGTTACTGTTTCGGGTCCTGATGGATATGTATACGATCCAAATGGTATAGATGAAGGTAAGCTGGAGTATCTCCTTGAGTTACGTGCTACTTCACAGGATCTGATACGGCCTTACTCCATCGAATATCCAGGTACGCTCTATCATGAGGGCAAAAAACCCTGGGAAGTGGAATGTGATATTGCCATTCCATGTGCTATTCAAAACGAGATTGGTATTGATGAGGCAAATAGTTTAATAGAGAATAAATGCACCTACTTAATCGAAGGAGCTGATCAGTCATGTTCTGAGGAGGCTGTTGAGCTATTTGCTGCAAAAGGTCTTGTTTATGTGCCCAGTAAAGCAACTAATGTTGGAGGCGTAGCTATTTCGTCATTGGAGTTGGCGCAAAATAATATGAAAGTCAATTGGTCGGAGTTAGAGGTTGACAAGCGGTTGCAGGATATTATGGAGCATACCTATGATTTATGTCGAAAATTTGGTTTGCAGCCCAATGGACAAATTGATTATTTAAAAGGGGCAAATGTGGCTTCTTTTCAACGTGTAACAGAAGCTATGATAGATCAGGGGGTGGTGTGAAAAAGGCCAGCTGTACTGGCCTTTGTATTAGTAAACGGTATTACTCATCAGTTTTGGGAATGATCAAAGGAATACCTTCGTTTAAGGCAGCAGATATGTGTGTGAATATGTAAGAGTCAATTTGGTAAAACTGAGAGGCCACCTTTACATTTATTTTTTTCTTATATAATTTATAGTACTTGTATCTTAAATCAATCCGCTTTTTACTGATTTTGTTGAGCTCAGAAATTTTTGAATCCAGGTCTTTTTCTGTTAACTCGTCGCCTTTTTCAATTATTCGCTTAAGTAAATCAATTCTTTGATTACTAGTTGTTCTTAAGTCTGATTCATATTGGTCATATATTGACCAGAACGTTTCTGATTCGTTGGTTTTTAATTCAATATTCTGTGCGAAAAACACTTTAATCTCTGATTTCAATATGGAACCTATCAATCCTATTTCCTGATCCGTGTTTTGTGCATTTGCAGGAAGAATAGCAAATGAGCATAAAATAAATACGTAAAGAAGTTTTTTCATCATTATTATGTATTGGTTAAAAATATGTATATACTAAAATAAACCAAAATGATCATATATTTGTTTTTTAACCAGTATTTTTATTAAGCAATATTTAGAGAGTGAATTTTTAAAATTATTTGGTGAATCAAGCTGTTAAAAGTTAATTCATCTAACCTTAAACGAATAATCTATAATGAAAACAAGACTGAGATTTTTAATGCCCATAGTACTTATTTTTGCAGTGTATGCCTGCTATCCGGGAGGGGCTGAGTATGTGGATGAGTTAGATACATCTATTTCAATATTTGATGATAGTTACAATTGGAAGAACCTGGATGGAAAAACGTACTCTTTACCAGAAGAAATTCTATATGTAAAAAATGGTGAGGAAGTAGATGATCCGCAACGAATCCATGATGCTGATATTTTAGGACAAATGCGAAGTGAATTAGGTGCATTAGGTATGACGGAGGCAAAAACTATTGCTGCCGACACTTCTGTTATTGTGGCTATTTCTATTATTGAACAAAATAACTCGGGTGCTGCCTGGATTCCTGGTGGTGGCTGGTGGGGTGGTTACTACCCCTGGTATCCTGATTGGGGATGGGGTGGATATTATCCTTGGTACCCTGTGTACTATAGTTACAAAACAGGTTCTGTGGTCATTGAAATGGCTGATTATGAAAATAAAAATGAAGCTGAAGAAACGGTGCCTTTGGTATATGACGGGGTATTAGATGGTCTGTTGCAAGGAAGTGATAAGTACATAGGTGATCGTATTGAGCGAGGAATAGATGAGCTTTTTAATCAGGCACCTTTTAACTAACATATACCTAACCTACTAATTAGAATGAAATGAAACGAATAAAGTCCTTTATAATAGTGGCGCTTGCAATAATAAGTATTGGGGTAAGTGCACAAACTAAAACAAATGCTTATTACGGAATGGCTTTGCCAATGGGTGATACCAAAGATTATATTAATCCGGCCAGTTTTCGTGGTGCAAATATTGAATTTGAACAATTGGTGAACCCTAATTTAGGCCTTGGCTTTTTAATTGGATGGAATACCTTTTATGAAGCAAAAGATAGAGGTACACAACCTCTGTCGGATGTTAATGGAGCCATTACAAGTAACGAATATAGATACCTGAATGCCATACCAATTCAAGCGACAGGTAAGTTCTATTTTGCTGGAGACGATGCAGTTATTAGACCTTTTGTTGGTTTAGCAGCTGGTACCTATTATATGGAGCAAAGACGTGATAACGGACTCTTTTCATCAAGTGATAAAGGATGGACCTGGTCGGTGGCACCAAAAGCAGGCTTTTTAATCCCTTTTAATTACCGTACTAGTTTAGCGATAAGTGTTGATTACAGTACCTCGTTTAAATCTTCGGATCTGCCTCAACAAAACTGGTTGGGTATTAATGTTGGTTTTAGCTGGGATTATTAGGGAAAGTAAGATTATCTAATGCCTGATATTTGATGCGTTAAATATTAGGAATGAACATAAGGCGGGTTGCGAATTGCAGCTCGCTTTTTTGTTTCCTAAAAAAGAGGTTGCACTAGGCAACCTCTATACACACAGGAATTGTTGGGAGGAAAATAACTCTCATAACGGTGACAAATGTCTTCTTTTAGCATCAGCTACCGGTTACCTCTTTGTTATTTATAGTTTAAATAAAGATTACCAAGTGTTATTTAAATGTTAATGACATAATGGCGTGTTTTCTTGGCGATGGCAGTCAAAATGACACCGATATCTGTTAAGATTCTGACAATCTGACTTATATGTTCGAATGGCACTATCATTGAACTAAAGCAGTCAGAACAGAAAACAATTAAAAATTTAAATAATAGGAGATTTTATCATGACACTAGTAAGATTTAACAACAGGTATCCACAATCAGGAAGTTTATTAAATCACTTTTTTGGAAATGAATTCTTAAATGATTCAAATTTTTTAAAAGGCGGTCAATATTTTAACACGCCGAAGGTAAACATCAAAGAAACGGATGAAGCTTTTGCAATTGAAGTGGCTGCTCCTGGTTTTGACAAAAAAGATTTTAATATTGAATTAGATAACAATATTCTGACTATTGAGGCAGCGAAAGAGACTAAGAAAGAAGAAAAGCAATATTCGCATTATGAGTTTAACTATGGTTCTTTCAAGCGGTCGTTTACCTTACCAAAGGATAAGCTAAAAGAATCGAAAATTGAAGCGAAATACGAAAATGGTATTTTAAACATTGCACTTCCTAAAAAGGAGGAGGCGAAGCCAAAACCAAAGCGTTTGATTGATATTTTTTAATTTTTCAAGAATACTTTTTCATAATGGATGTGATTTGAAGGCTGCCGAAAGGTGGCCTTTTTGTATTAAAAGGACTTAAGTGTTATGGCCTATCTGATTGTCATGTATATGTAATCAACCTAATCTATTATGAAACCTGTTAGAACTCTATTTTTTCTTCTTTTAGTGTTAATCGTATCATCGTGCGAACAGATACTCGATGAAGCGCTTTATGGTCATCAGGAAGCCAGATGCGAGGTGGTGGAAAAGTCATCCATCAATAAAATCACTGAAGGTAGAGCTATATTGGAAGTAAAGGTAAAAAATAAAGGGCAGCTAGATGCCTGTGATCTTACAGTATATGCGTCGCTAATAAAAGACGGCAAAGAGATTGAGCAACAAAGTGCTTATATCGGATACCTTTCATCAAAGAAGTCGACAACAGTCACCATCACCTTTTATAAAGTCATTTATGGCTCCGAATACGATTCAGTAGATGTAGATCTCTGGTACGATGAAGTTGAGCGTGATGATTACAATGATGATGAATGGTAAAGTATTAATCCGAGTTCGATTTAAATTTTAAAACTCCGGTTATTAGAAACTGTTTAAATTTTGTTTTTGTGAATTATTTTGAATGAATTATGCTCTCAGATGAAGCAAAACTGATGCGAATAGCATCGCTATTTAAAGAAGTTTTGCAGAAATATGAGGGCTTAAGTCGTCAAAATAAACCAAAGTATAAAACTTAAACAGTTTCTTAATATAATCTCCGTTTTTTGCGTGTATACTTTCCTCCAATACTATTAAGTGGATTAGCGCTTTCACTGCAGGGAACAGCAGGACGACGACCGCCCGAGCGTAAACGGGTCCGTTGGTTAAACTCAAAAATAAGCGATAGTTCATGAGCGCCGGCTGTTGACCAGCCAAGGCTGCCAATGGTAATGTCGTAACTGTATCCAACCCTGATTGGTCCTAAATCATAAGCCAATAAAGCAATGATAGCATCTTGGTTAACAGCAGCGCTGCCTTCAGCTTTTTTGATTAAAGGAATACCACGATACCACACACCTACTTCAAGTGGAGAGTTATGCCAGTAAACACCTAAATCCAATTGTTCAAATTCGGCCTGTCGCTGGTATCTGAAACTGGTTGAAAATGCCCTTTGCGCTTTGTTTCTTCGACGTTCACTCCAAATGTTCATACCACCAAAAACGGTGTATTTTAATTCAGCTTTCGATTCTTCATTTAAAAAGGTATAGTTGGGTTTAGCCAAATGGTCAACGGTAACACCCATCCAATATTTTGGAGAATATAGAAATACCGAACTAGCTAAATCGATGTAATGAATCTGATCATTTGAAAGACGATTGTAGGCACCTGTTGAACCGCCCGACATAGGTGGCTGATCTGGGAAAATAGCTTTTGTGAAATCAACAGCTTTATTCCCATATTCAAACTGAATAGCAGGGACAACCTGCCAGTAATCAGATATGATCAGGTTATACGAATATTGAAAGGCTGCATTTGTGGTGGTTAATCCCGCACTACCAGCCCTGTCTTGCATCAGGTAAAACCCGATACCACTATTAAACGAAGGAAAGAAGTTATCGAATGATATGGCATAGGTTGAGAATGCTTTTGATATCTCAGGCCATTGGTTACGGTAATTCACAATCAGGCGTCCACCATCAGTTGAGCCTGCCAGCGAGGGGCTGAGGTATAACGGATTGGCATAGAACTGCGAAAAATGCGGATCCTGTGCCTTGGCCATCATCGTTGTAAGGAACAATAGTATGTATAGAGCTTTTTTCATGTGTTCAGGTTTATCTTTCAATTGTCACATGGAACTCACAATAAATTCTAATCATCCTTTGGGATGAAATTTGGATAATTAAAATTTAAATGCTCGTTTCATTACCTAAATAGTGTTACATCTCCTGTTTTTACTTCAATATTGCCGTTTGAAAAGCGACACCTGACTTTCCAGATGTATACGCCTCCCGGACATATTTTATCATGATGATAACCATCCCAACCAACGTTGATATCCTGGCTTTCAAAAATAAGTTCGCCCCAACGTGTATAGATTCTTAACTCATATTCAACAATGCCTTCGTGAACAAATGGATAGAAGACAAAGTTTTCGGACGAACCTGGTTTGTAACTTCCTCCTGAAGAACCCGCCGGATTAGGTGTAAAGGCATTTGGGAAACTGATGCTGCCAGCTTCTTCGGCAATAACAGCCTCGCGCATTATGTATTCGTCAATACAGCCTTGTTCGCTGATAGCTTGTAGTGTTACATCGTAAACGCCCGCTTCTTCATATTGATATTGTACCGAATGATCGGTTGATTTTTTTCCATCGCCAAAATCCCATAAATAGCTCACTGCACCTTCTGAAAGATTAATAAACGAAACCGTCTCAGGTAGTTTGACCAAGGTTGGCCGAACCTCAAAGTTGGCCAGTGGCTTGTCATAAACCCAGATTTCTACATTATCTGCTTCAGCCAGGCCGCCTGGTCCTTCAGCCATTAGTTTTACGTTGTATTTGCCTGGTGTATGAAATGTGTGCTTGGGTTCCTTTTCTGATGATACATTGCCATCGCCAAAGTCCCAGAAATAGGTGTGAGCATCAATTGTGTTATTGTAAAACTGCACGTCAAGAGGCGGGCAACCTTCAGTATCAGGCCCATAATCAATAGCGGGTAGGGTTGGGTAAATAGTAACAAGTTGCATTAATGAGTCGGCACAGTGTTCGCCATTAACCCGCAACCAAACTTCGTATTCTCCGGATGCAGCATAAGTATGCGTTACCGGATTTTTTTCAACACTGGTTTGCGAATCACCAAATAGCCATCGGTAATCCCATCCATTGCCTTGTGTTTGATTACTAATGTTAATGGTTGATTCAGGCATTTGTAGTTCAGTTGGTGAAAGAGTATAATTAGGCGCTGGTCGACGATAAACAGTAACGTATGTATATGTTGTGTCGCTACAACCGTAAGGTGATTCGGCAATCATCTCTACCTGGTAATTCTGATCTTCAAGTGTGTTGTTGATGTACTCATTATGACCATTGAAGCTGTTTGAGGTATTGCCATCGCCAAAGTTCCATGTAAATAGGTTGGCACCAACTGAATTATTCAGTAAGCTTTCGAAATACGGTGTACAACCAGCTCCACCATCTGATATTGACGCTGTAACTTTAGGAAATACATTTAAAAAGTGCGTGGTGGAATCCTTACAACCATAATCGTTTTCAACCACTAATTTGGGCTGAAATGAGATGGGGGCTAACTCTGGGTTAATGTATTGGTGTGAAGTATTTGCATTTCCACTTGTTTCAGTGTTTGTATCATCATCGAAAAACCAATTGCTTGTGTTGGCTCCGGTTGACTGGTTGTTGAATTGAACAATAAAAGGTGAGCAACCTTCATTATCTGATAATTCAAACTGGCTTTTGGGAGAAGGAAGAACCCGCACCGTCGCTTCTGACGAGTCGCGACAGCCAAAAACAGAGCTGGTGTGCAGCTTAATGCTAAACTCTTTAGGATTAGCTTCAGTATTCTCAAAAATGTGCGTAGCTATATTAGCACCATCAATTGATTGTCCATCTCCAAATTCCCATTTATATGAATAGGCACCCGGTTCTGCTAACATATCAACTTTTAACGGATGACAACCCTCCAGGGGTGACACGTCAAAGCCATATTCGACTAAAGGATATACGGTAATGTATTTATCAAGAGTATCACGGCAGCCATAACTGTTACTGGCAATTAGTTCAATATTAAACGACTGCACATAATGCTCGGCGTTAATATAGGTGTGAGTGGCATGCTCAATCGTGCTGGATTCGCCATCGCCAAACAACCATTCATAATTTGTAGCGCCTTCTGATTGGTTTGTAAATTCTAACTCTAAAGGACTGCAAGCTGGTTCTTCATCGTTATCAAACTTAGCGATAGGTGTAGGTAGAACTTTTATTGTATACTCGCTGGTGTCGGCACAACCATAGCTGTTGGAAGCTCTTAATTCAATGGTGTAGTCAACAGGTGTGAATGCACTGTTGGTAAACGAGTGGCTTGGGTTGCTCTGGTTTGAGATGAAGCCATCACCAAAGTCCCAAAAGTAGGTGTCAGCATCGGTTGAGGTGTTGGTAAAAGCAACCTCCGTTGGGCTGCACGATTCATCATCGAAAGGAGCAACACTGGCCACAGGTACCGGATAAAATTCAATGCTGACAGTGTCGCCCGCCAGGCAGCCATCATTGTCTTCAATCCAGGCAAATTGATAAGTGTCGGGCGAAGAAACTGTAACAACTGTAGATGCGAAATCAGCATCGGCAAAAGATGCCGAACCACCACCCGAAATTTGCTCCCATATCCCAACTCCGATGTCTTCCTGAGCTATAAGCAGGTAGTTTAGCCCGCATGTGTCCGCATCGTTCATCACGGTAGGATTTGGTATCTCAATAAAGGTAATGGTCACTTCATCTACATCACTACAGCCATTATTATCTTCAGTCCAGGCAAACACATAATCGCCGTATTGGTCAATGGTCACCGTTGAATTTGGGTCGTTGATGTTGGAGAAATTAATGGCTCCGGGTCCCGATGTTAAACTCCATTGGCCAATCCCAACATAAGGAACCGCCTGCAGTTGGTAGGTCAAACCACAAGCATTATCGTTAGCCCCAGCCTGGCTGGCAGGTTGCTCGAATACATTGACATAAATACTGTCTACATCTTCGCAACCATATGAATCGCGAACGATGTATTGGTATTTGTAAAGTCCAGGTGTTGTTGAGTTAAATATGGGGTTTTCTATATCAGTTGCCGAAAGTAAATCGGTGCGATCGCCGCTCCACTCATGAAATACAAAGGTGCCTGAACCGCCAGATGGATTTGGTTCCAATGTTTGTGTTAGTCCGGAGCAAAGAATAAGTTCCGTGTTCAGAAAGTGGATGCTTACTGAATCGACGCCTATGCTGACCGTTTGTTCGTCAAAGCAGCCATTATTGTCGGTAACACGGTATGTTAGATTATAGGTTCCTTCATTAATCGTTTCAAATACCGGATTGTCGATATTAACATTGTTTAATGGTGCAATGTCGCCTGTCCATAAATGAGTATATGGTAATTGTCCTTCTGTGGGATTGCCATTAACCTGTAGCTGTGTTCCCGGGCATAAATGCGCTTCGGGCCCTGTTGAAATGTTAGCCAGTGGCGAATCCAGAACGGTGATTGTTGTTGTTCCTGTAGCACTACAACTATTGCCATCTTCTACATAATAAGTAATTGTATGATCGCCAGGACCTGCAGCAGAAGGGTCAAATTCACCGGTCCACTCATCAGTAATACCATTACCCGACCATTGGCCGCCTTCAGTGGCAGGAGTTAGTATAATAGGGTTATCATTTTCACAAAACGGACCGACAGGCACGATGCTGCCATCTGGATCATCAACAATTAAAACAATGGCTGTTGTTGTTACAGGAGGATAACCTTGGTCGTAGGGATTACAATAGTTCCAGTTGTTAAGGGTGATTTCAAATTCATCGCCGACAGCTCTGCCTGCCGGAACAAAAATAGGTAATGCTTCATTCCAGGGAGCTGTTGGAGCCAAAATAGGCTCTGATGTAACATCAATTGAACCGGTATAGGGATACGTTCTTACTACGCCATTAACTTGTGCATTATCAATGAAGTTAGCCGCGCCATTGTTGGTTCCGTATATCCATTGTATCCAACGTTTATAGTTGTTGGGCGAATCGTCTTCATCTGGTGGGACACAGTTCCATTGACTATTGTCCATAAATGTCACACTGCCACTGTTGCCAACACAAATAGGGAATACGCGTGGTTCAATTGAAATTTCACCACCATTTCGATCATCAGTATCCCATACAATGACGGTTTCGGAGCGTAATGAGTTTTCGCAAATAACACCATCAACCACAATAAATAACTCGGGGTTGTAGTGGCACTGGTCGCTATCGTAATCGTGAGTGATAGTAGGGATAGACCATTTTCGGGTAGCAGCATCTTCAAGTGTTGCTGTGACAAACTCAACATTGCCATCGTTCCAATCGAACAGGAACTCAACGTTCTGTCCACTAATATCTTCAAGTAGAGTATAAAAAGGCGTCCATTCTACTGTGACTGGTGCACACCGGTTTAAAGGCGTGAAAAGGCCTCCTCTGGTTTGAACATTCACATTGCAATCTTGGGAATGCCCGTTTAGAAAAGGATATAGTATGCCTAATACTATTAAAATTGCTTTTATTTTACCGTCCATAAGCATTTTTAATAAGATTGGCCTGTTATCAATTTAACTAACAGGAGTATGTTATAATATCGTTTTTATACGACTTTTATTGATTTTCAATACACTGATTTATATCATGTTTCTGGTGGTTTTGGCTAAAAGGTGAGTTTAGTCATTTTTTATCTTCAAAAGTGTTCTAAAATTTACCTGTCTGAATTCAAGAATTACTTCCTGGGAAATCAAAATATTGCTATTGACTTTCTGTCGGTGTTACGCAATTGTGCGTGTTATGTTCCGATAAATAGCAACTTTTTCAAAAACTAACTAAAAGGAAATCTACAATGGTGAATAAATTAATTGCAAGAACATTACCTTACTTCCCAAAGAAATTCGTCTGGATTTTTTCGAAGAAGTACATAGCAGGCGAAACAATTGATGAAGCAATTATAGCTTCAAAGCAGTTGAATGATAAAGGTATGATGATTACGGTTGACCTGTTGGGAGAATTTATTACAAATCTCGATCAGGCTAAGCAAAACAAAGATGAATACCTGCAAATTATTGAGCGCTTTGAACAAGATAAAATTGATGGAAATTATTCCTTGAAACCAACTAGTTTTGGCTTGTTGATTGATGAGGCTGTTTGCTATCAGTACATTCGAGAGATTGTTGAGAAAGCGGCTTCGTATGGTAATTTTGTACGTGTTGATATGGAAGATTCAAAATGTGTGGACTTAGAAATTGAATTGTTCCGTAAGTTAAAAGCAGAGTTTCCTAAAAATGTTGGTTTGGTATTTCAGGCTTATCTGAAACGAACTCTACCGGATTTAGAGGGTTTAATGGATATTCATACAGAAGAAACCCCGATCAACTATCGTCTGTGCAAGGGTATTTATGTGGAGCCTAAGGAGATTGCTTATAAAGATTACCACGTGGTGAATGAGAATTACCTGAAGGACCTGGAATATTTATTAAAGAATAAGGTATATGTTGGTATTGCAACCCACGATCGTAAATTGGTTGATGGTGCTATTAAGATTATTGAAGAGAATAATATTCCCAATGAGCAATTTGAGTTCCAGATGTTGTATGGTGTAACGCCTGAATTGCGTAAAGAAATTTTGGATAAAGGTTATAAGATGCGCGTGTATGTGCCATATGGAAAAGATTGGTTTGGATACAGTACACGTCGTTTGAAGGAAAACCCCAAAATGGCGAACCATATAATCAAGTCGTTGTTTATTAAAGGATAGATTAAGAATTGTTATAGAATAGTTAAGTGGCATTTCATTTTGGGTGAAGTGCCATTTTTTTATTGCTTAAAGATGTTTAGCTTGCTATAAAAGAAAGTTTGGAATAAACCTCGTCCAAGCATAAAGCAATTCATAGACAGCCATAAAGCATGGTTGGCAAGACTTGATTTCAGGGAATAGAAAATTGAGAAAAAAACAATAGTTGCTAATAGCATTGTATTGCGCATGAGGCGCGAAGCGGTGGCTCCAATGTATATGCCATCCCATATATATGAAGAGAAACCTGTGACAGGTAACAGGATGAGCCAAGGTAAATAGATGCTGGCCTCCTTAATGACTTCTGGCTGGTTAGTAAACAAGAACAGGATATTTTTGCCAAAGCCTCCGTAAATAGCAACAAAAATTAACGCAAATGCTATGCCCCAGCCAAACAGATAGCGAACGGTTCGTTTGATTTCAGTAATATTTTTGCCACCTGTAAATTTACCGACCAAGGCCTCGGCCGCATAAGCAAAACCATCTAAGAAATAAGAGAATAAGAATAGAAATTGCAACAAAGCACTGTTGGCTGCCAGTATTAAGTCACTTGTTCCGGCCGACTTTGAGGTGAAGAAGGTGAATACAACAATGATGCATAGTGTGCGTAGAAAAATATCTCCACTCACATCTAAAAAACCAAGCAGACCACTCTTGTTAAGGACTTCCTTAATGTTAAACTCTCGCAATATGTGGCGATATTTTCTCATAAATAGGATAATGGACAAGCTAAAACCGATGCCGTTAGCAACAACCGAGCCTAGTGCTACCCCTTCTACTTTCATATTCATCACCTTAACAAAAAAGAAGGAGGATAGAATATTTACAATATTAATGGTGATGGAAATAATCATGGGGTATATGGCATTTTGCATACCCAGAAACCAACCATTAATAACCATTAAGGATATAGCCAGTGGAGCGGCCCAGATGCGAACATAGAAATAATCCGCTGCTAGCTTTTTAACCTCTGGGCTGCCTTCCAATATTTGCAAACTTAGGCCGACTACGCCCTTTTGAAGTAGTAATAGCAGCAAGCCGGCACTTAGGGCTAAAAACAGGCCTCTGAACAACATCATGGCCATTTCGGTGGTGTTATTACGGCCAAAAGCCTGGGCAGCCATTCCGCTAAGGCTCATGCGAAGAAAAGCAAATCCCCAGTATACGAAATTGAAAATGACACCGCCCAGCGCCACAGCACCCATAAAAACTGATGAATCCTGATAGCCCATCAGGTGCATATCAACCATGCCAAGCAGGGGAACTGTAAGGTTGGTTAAGATGTTAGGAATGGCGAGTTTGAGGATGTCTTTATTCATGCTGTGCGAAATCTGACGACGAAGATAAGTTATTTGTTTAAAAATACTCTTTAAATAAAGGGCTAATAATTAAGTGTTTTAGGATTGTTTAAGAAGGAAATTAAAAATAAAGACAAAATAGTCTTTATTTTATTTGGACTAATTCCAAATAGTTTTTAGTTTTGAATCGTTAATCTGATTTTAATCAAATAAACAATAAGAATTATGGCTTTTGAATTACCAAAATTAGAATATGCTTACGACGCATTAGAACCACATATTGATGCGCGTACAATGGAAATACATCATTCAAAACATCATGCAGGTTATACAAATAACCTAAATGCTGCTGTTGATGGTACCGAATTGGCTGGGAAAAGTGTCGAAGATATTTTAGCCAATGTATCTCAACATTCTGTGGCTGTTCGTAATAATGGTGGTGGTTTTTATAACCACAATTTATTCTGGACAGTAATGTCTCCTAATGGAGGCGGACAGCCTGACGGCGAGTTGGCAGCTGCTATTGATAAAGCATTTGGCACGTTTGATGCCTTTAAAGAATCATTCAATAAGGCGGCAGCAACACGCTTTGGCTCTGGCTGGGCATGGTTGGTCAAGCAAGCTGATGGTTCATTGGCGGTTACTTCAACTGCCAACCAGGATAATCCATTAATGGATATTGCTGATGTTAAAGGAACACCAATTTTAGGATTGGATGTTTGGGAACATGCTTATTACTTACACTATCAAAATAGACGTCCTGATTATATTGGTGCGTTTTGGAACGTTATCAATTGGGACGAAGTAACAAGACGTTTTAAAGTTTAGTTTGTTCATTTTGTCTGGGAAAAAGGGAACTCAAACGTGAGTTCCCTTTTTATTTGTTATCAACTTGCTGTTTTTACGCTTTCTCAAAATATTATTGGAATGTTGAAAACATAAAATTGCTATGTTTGTTTAATCCCAAGACAAATATCTAAAACGAACAAATATGAACTTTGAATTACCAAAATTACCGTATGCGCTGGATGCGCTTGAGCCTGTTATTTCTAAAACCACTATGGAGTTTCACTATGGGAAGCACCATCAGGCTTATGTGAATAACTTAAACAACCTGGTTAAAGGAACTGAATTTGAAAATGCCGATTTAGAGACAATCGTTAAAAAGTCGGAGGGAGGCATTTTCAATAATGGTGCACAGGTGTGGAACCATACTTTCTACTTTATGTCCTTTAAACCTAAGGGAGGAGGGGAGCCAACAGGTGCTTTAGCCGATGCTATCAAAACCTCGTTTGGTTCATTTGATAAATTTAAGGAAGCGTTCTCTGCAGCCGCAGCTACTTTATTTGGTTCGGGCTGGGCCTGGTTGGTGAAAAAAGGAGATGGCTCATTGGAAATTGTTAAAGAAAGCAATGCCGGTAATCCTCTTCGTAATGGGTTAACGCCAATTTTGACTTGTGACGTTTGGGAACATGCTTACTATTTAGATAAGCAAAATCTTCGCCCTAAGTACATCGAAGAATTCTTTAGCATCTTAGATTGGGAAGTCATTTCGGCACGCTACTAAAACATTGAAATAATAACGATTTTAAGCGAGACTTGATGACATTTTTTGTATCTTAAGTCTCGCTTTTTTACCCTATAAACAATAACTAAAAATCGTTTTTATGCTTAAAGATTTAATTCTTAAAAATCGCAGCTACAGACGTTTCCACCATGATGAGCCGGTGGAGCTTGAGACTTTACATGAATTAGTTGATTTAGCGCGTTTGTCGCCGTCTGCACGTAATGCCCAGCCTCTAAAATATTTCTTATCTAATTCACCCGAACTTAATGATAAGATCTTTCCACACCTGTCGTGGGCCGGATATTTAAAAGATTGGCCAGGGCCTGAGAAAGGTGAGCAGCCTTCAGCCTACATTGTAATGCTGAATGATACCGAAATATCGGCCAATTATTTTTGTGATGATGGCATCGCCTCGCAAAGCATTTTGTTAGGAGCTGTTGAAAAAGGTTTGGGTGGATGTATCATTGGCTCATTAAACCGTTTACAGCTTCAACGTGAATTGCGTTTGTCGGATAACCTTAAAATTGTGCATGTTATAGCTTTGGGAAAACCCAAGGAAGAGGTGAAGCTTGAAGAAATGAAAGAAGAAAGTATCAAATATTGGCGCGATGTACAGCAGGTGCATCACGTGCCAAAGCGCGATTTAAAAGATATTATTGTTTGAGCCTTTTAGTATGTTTTGCAGCCCGGTCATCATGAGCCGGGCTTTTTGTTTTTATCCTCTATCTTTTATTTCAACTAAAAGTAGTATTGGTTTGTTGTATTAAAGTATTGTAATTATCCACCCTAATTTTCAATGCTATGACACGATGCCATTTAATAATTACCTTCATTCTTTGTTGCTTGCCTCAGTATTTGTTTGCCCAAATCAATAATCAGGATTCAGTTCGTATTACAGGTGTGGTTTTTGAACAAGATAGTTTGAATGTTTTACCTTATTCGAGGTTTAACCTGAATGCTAAAAATTTTTCATCTGATGAGAAAGGACAGTTTTCTTTTTGGGCACAACAGGGTGAAATAGTCCAATTTTCACATATAGGATTTAAGGATACTTACATTCAGGTTAATGATTCGTTAAAACACAATAACTATATGCTGGGTGTGTTTCTGACCCGCGACACGGTGTTGATCAGTGAGGTGATAGTTATGCCACGTTATGAAAATTTATCGCTCAAAGCCAAGACGATGCCATTGATTATTACGCCTGAGCAAGCTTATGCCACCAATAATGTCCGTTCGTCAACATACCAGGCTTTAACGCAAACACCCCTTCGAATGGATGCGGAAATGAACCATCGTATGGTACTGCAGGAACGAACATGGAGTACTGTTTATAAAACGCAGATTCCACCGGGAAAAACAGTGGGTGTTACTTCAGATAATATGGCATTAATGCGCCTGTTTGTGCCACCAAACGAACAAAAAGTTAAAGCTGTAAGTGTTCAACCGCTAAATCGAAATGAACTGGATTTAATATTACGAATTTATGAACAACAGCATAATCAGGTTACAGAAGAGCCTTAAATCGACTCATAGTTGGCAAAATCAGATAAATATCAGTAATAAATTAAAAGAAAATAAGCACTTTTGTGACTTGCAACAGATTGAACTATCAAAAGCAAAACAATGGAATTTACATTAAACGGAAATAAAGGATATACAAAAGTTGAATCGTTTGATGATGAAACAACTGAACAATTATCCGGACATTATCATAAAATATTAGGAGTATTAGGTGAAGATCCTTCACGCGAGGGCCTTGAAAAAACACCATTGCGAGTGGCCAAGGCTATGCAGTTTTTAACGCAAGGCTACCATATGGATCCGGAAGAGATTATTAAGTCAGCTATGTTTCGCGAAGACTATCAGCAAATGGTAGTGGTGAAAGATATTGAGTTATACTCTATGTGCGAGCATCATATGTTGCCATTTTTTGGTAAAGCACACGTCGCTTACATTCCTCGTCATCATATTACCGGACTCAGTAAGTTGGCTCGTGTGGTAGAAGCTTTTGCGCGTCGTTTGCAGGTGCAGGAGCGCCTAACAACACAAATTAAAGATTGTATTCAAAATACGCTTAATCCACTTGGTGTAGCTGTGGTGATTGAAGCGCAGCATATGTGTATGCAGATGCGAGGTGTTCAAAAGCAGCATTCAGTAACAACGACGTCGGATTTTACCGGTGCTTTCCAGAAGAATCTGGCAACCCGTGAGGAGTTTATGAAAATTATTAGTTCCAAATTGCATTAAAGCCCGCTTCTTTAAAGAAAAAAAATAAAAGCCCGTTTTGATAATTCAAAACGGGCTTTGTTATATTATCGCAGCATCTGAATTAGAAGAATAAGCAAGCGCCAACTTGAAGATATTCGGTGTTCATGCCATCGATTACGTCAACAAATCCCCAATTATATCGAGCTTCTACTCCTAACATTAAAAACTTAAAACCTACACCCAAGTGAGCACCAGCATCCCAGCGAGAAAGGTCAGGTTCGCCAGTGAGACTAGGAATTTCAATTCCAGGGATTTCAGGTAGCGTTCCTGCGATGTTTGAGTCGTAACTATCAGCAATACGAACAGCACCATTGAGTCCTCCTAATGCATAAACAGGACCTAGCTTAAGTCGAAGTGATAAAGGGATGCTAAGGTAGTGTACTTTAAGTTCAGCAAAATCGTTAGCTCCTTTAACTTGATAATACTCAAAACCGCTTTGCCATCTTAGCATTGGTGCTATTTTATTATTTTTAAAAAAGCCAACGTAAAAACCGTCAGATTTGTCTGTCAGTTTTTCCCCATCAACAGATAGAAAGCTTTTTTGATAACCTGCTCGGATGCCACGACCATCTGGACCATCATCTTTAGCATTTACATTTGAAACAAAGCCTAGCATTGCAATTACAAGACCTATCATCATTACTCTTCTCATAGTTAAAAAATTAAGTTGATAAAAATATTATACTAATGTAGGTAAACATATGTATAATGTAAAGGGCTAGTTTTCAACATTTACACAACTGTCTGGTGGTGGTGCCAGGTGGTTATAGAGCATAAAAATAGCCGGATTCAGTGCGAATCCGGCCATCATAGATTTGAGTATTTGATAGAATTAGAATATCCTCATAGTTATATCCCAAATAGTTTAAAACCAACTGCAAAGGTGAGTACATTCGTTTTCTGACCGATGTCAACTTTAGAAATATCTTTCATCCCCCACTCATAGCGTACATCAGCTGTTAAACGCCAGAATTCAACACCTGCTCCAGCTTGAAATGTCCAGTTGGCACTATCGACATCTTCGTAACCAGGAAGGTCTGTTTTTGTATTGGCATTAAATGATGCAACTGGACCAGCTACGCCATATACACTAGCTACTTTTAAGTCGAGTAGCCTAATATTGACTAATAAAGGGATGTCCCAGGTGTGGAAAGTTACATCAAATGATTCTTTTGGTTGTCCTTCTACCAACACTACGCTAATATCACTTTGTTTTTTAGCATAGTATAATTCCGGTTGAAAAGTTAAATTTCCAAATAATCTTAACCGGCCATAGGCTCCAAATAAGAAGCCATTATTTGCTTCGTTTTTGATTGTTTCGTTGTCAGGAATATCGCTAAGTTTTATTTTTGTCGAGTTAAAACCGGTTTTTAAACCAAAGGCAATTCGATCTTGCGCAAACGATGAGGTGGTTGCAATTGCCAGTACAGCAATTATCAATAGCTTTTTCATATTCAAGGTTTTTAATTTATAATCTTTTCTCATACAAAGATAAGACATACAGTGCTATTCCAACACTTATCGAAAAATGATAGGCTGATTTGGTACATCAGAAGTGGACATGCTTTAAACACGAATCAATCAGAATGTTGGAAAGAAATAAAAAAGTGATTAAACTGAAGCGTTTGTGTTAGAAGCTACTTTTAATATCAGGTAGTTGTTATCATCAATAAATAAAACCAGTTCGTCATCATTTCCACCTTCATATCTGGTGATTTTTCTGATTAATGTGTAGATGTATAGATCCCAGTCTGTTTCGCAGCAATCAGGTGAGCAGTTGGTGCTATGAAAAGTAACCTTACCTTTTGTAGTAGCTTCGTATTGACCGCTACAGGAATTGTCGGATAGTTGCAATTTAAATTCTTCTTGTTTAGGGAATGTGATTTTTATGGGATGAGTGTTCTGTTTTTTAGTGAATTTGTAGCTAGGTGCATGTACCTCACTTAAGGTAAATTCATCCTTAAAATAAAATTTTTGGGTCACGTAGCTATTGGGGTCACAGCCAGAGATAATAAGGATGCCGATTAGAATTGAGAATTTGGTTAGGTGCGTAAGCATATTAGGTTTTTCCTTTAAAGACAAGCGCAAATATAAAAGGTTGCTTTTGAAATGTAAAGACCTATTTTCTTTTAGGTGCAAAGCGCAATTTAATTTTCACTGTGTCATCAACCGGAAAGCCTTTTTTACTGGCAGGTTTCCATCGGGCTCCATTGCGTATGGCTCTGATGGTTTCAACAGAATAGGCTTCTCCCGGGCTTCGTTTTAGCTCGATGTTTTTTATATCGCCACGCAGGCTAATGGTTACCAGAGCAATTACCTGCTCTTTTTTGCCTGAACTATTTTTAGGATAGCGTAAGGAGGCCTCAATGTCTTCAATATATTGGTCAAGTCCGCCGATTGGTTCAGCGTTAATAAATTCTTTAATGCGACGTTCTTGTTCTTCGTCTGATTCAATAGTCACCACTTCACTCAAGGCCATGTAATCTTCCTGAAGTACAAAATTAACTGAATCGGCTTTGGGGTAATTCGATTCCTGAGCTACAAAGCCAACGTAAAAAGCATCAAGTGGCTTGGACGTATCTTTGACCGGTACTTTTATTTGGTAAGTGCCATCCATGTTAGCTACAGTTGCTATTTGTGTTCCGCGAACATTGATTGTAGCACCGGGCAATGGTTCTCTGTTGCGATCCACCACTTTTCCTTTCACAATCTTTAGTTCATCATCTTCGGCACCACTCTGTGCTTCAAAACTTTTACCTTCGAGTGTGCCGTAATCAACTGTCATTACTTCTTCTTCAATTCTGCTGACAGGAGAGTCGCTTTGTGGTGCTTTAATATTAAACTCTTCTAAATCACTCATCTCGAAGTCGCTTGTAGCTTGTAGTTTTGTGGCTTGCGGTGCTGCTTTTTTAGCAGTTTCCTGACCTTGCTTAGGTGTAGCCTTTTGTGTTTTTGGGTTAAGAGGTTCAGCTTTAGCTTGCCTGCTTCTTCTTTCTTCAGTTGGCTTATTTACAGTTTGGGTACTTGCCTCCTTCTTATCAACGATTAGTTCTTTTTTAGTCGTTTTTAGTTGGTTGTCAGATACCAAAATCGCGTCGTCAGGCACCAACAGCCATAGAGAGGAAAGGATACCAACTAGTAAAATGATGGATGCTGCCGCGTAGAAGGCAGGACGTCTCCAGAAAACAGTTGGTTGGTTGATTTTTGATTTGAGGCGTTTTAAATCGGCATCAATAGTTGAAGTTTCGAGCATGGATAAGCCTTCGAGCGCATCAGCCTCAAACGAATCGTTTAACAACTGGCGTTCAAAAGCATTCGCTTCCTGACCTGACATTTCATTGTTTAAATACCTTTGAAATTCAGATGCCTCGCTGTTTTTATGTTGTTCTTTTTTACTCACTGAATGATTCGATACAGATTTTTAAATTTCGTTTACCATTCTGAATATAACTCTTCACTTTTTTTAAGTCAATCTTCAAATTATCACTTATTTCCTGGTAGCAAAGTGCTTTGAAATAAAATAGTTCTATGCAGGCACGTTGATGCTCTCTGAGCTTGCTTAAACACTCCTGCAGGCGCTTGTCCATTTCCTCGGGCTCCCAGCTATCATTATTAAGATGCATATCTTGAGCTGATTCCATAAAAGCCAGTTCACTTTTTTCGTATTCTCTGGCTTTTTTAAGTTGCGATTGTTGCTGACGGAGTTGCATCAAACAATGGTTTTTGGCGACAACATACAGCCATGGCTTAAAGTTTTCAACCTGTTTCTCCAGTAATTCTTTACCTAGCTTTTCATAAATCTCTATGACGGCATCCTGTGCATCATCTTTATTTTTTAAATATTTAAGGCATACACCATAAATTAAATGCATATAACGTTCAAACAACATCCCTAACAGGTCGATGTTGCCCGTGTTTTGAAAAGCTAGTAATAATTGCTCGTCACTCTTCTCTTTGTTTTTAAGCCACTTAAATGCCATATGCTGATGTGTAGAATTTAAAAGTAGAAAAAAACTTAAAAAGATTTATGGAATTATTGTTTTAGCTGCATCCTAATGGCAAAGTGTTTAACTCAAAAATTGATGATGATGAAAAAGAAAGCTTTATTATTAGTTGCAGTATTAGCTCTGGTTACTGTTAATATTCATGCTGTTGGAAGAATAGTTAATGGAATCGTTAGCGATGAACAAGGAGCAGCCATTCCGGGTGTGTCAATTATTAGTAAAATGACCAATCAATCCGCTATTAGCGATGTGGATGGTAACTATTCGATAGAAGTTACCGAGAACGATATTTTACGATTTGCTTTTATTGGAATGGAGTCGCAAGAAATTGAAGTGAAGAACCAAACCGTCATTAATGTTGTCCTCAAAGCAGATGTGTGCGAAATGGAAGAAGTTGTCGTTGTTGGATATGGGACGCAGAAAAAGAGTGTGCTTTGTGGTGCTGTTTCGGGAATAAAGATACGTGGTGTTGGAAGAGCAAGTAGGGATAAACGTGCTCCAAAGCATCAGGCCGCTTATTTTGTGTCCGATTGTTACGATGCAGACTTCAATACAGAAGCCTATGCATCGCTTAGTGAGAATGGTTATAAGCAAACGACTAAAAATCCCTTATCAACTTTTTCTGTTGATGTCGATCGGGCATCATACACCAATATTCGTCGTTTTTTAAACAATGGACAATTGCCCCCTCAGGATGCAGTGCGGGTTGAGGAGATGATTAACTATTTTAACTACGATTATGCGCAACCAGAAGGTGAACATCCGTTTTCTGTGAAACCTCAATTGGCCGAATGTCCGTGGAATGGTGAGCATTATCTATTAAAAGTAGGCTTAAAAGGACGAGAGATAGAAAAAGAGAACCTGCCACCTTCCAACATGGTATTTTTGATTGATGTATCTGGTTCGATGAGTAGCTCCAATAAACTACCTTTATTAAAATCATCATTCCGATTGTTGGTGAATGAATTGCGTGACGAAGATTATGTGTCAATAGTAGTGTATGCAGGAGCGGCTGGTGTGGTGTTGGAGCCGACATCGGGCAAGGATAAAAAAGAAATATTGGAAGCACTTGATAATTTGGAAGCAGGTGGTTCAACAGCTGGTGGAGCCGGTTTGAAGCTAGCTTATAAATTGGCTAAGGAAAACTATCAAAAGCATGCCAATAACCGTATTATCTTGGCAACCGATGGCGATTTTAATGTAGGCATCAGCTCCAACGAGGCCATGGAAGATTTGGTAGCCAAAGAACGTGAGAGCGGTATTTTTATGACTGTGCTTGGCTTTGGAATGGGCAATTATAAAGATGATCGTATGGAGATTATCGCCGATAAAGGTAATGGTAACTATGCTTATATTGATAATCTGCAGGAAGCTCAAAAGACTTTAGTTAGTGAGTTTGGTGGTACATTGTTTACGATAGCTAAAGATGTGAAATTTCAGATTGAGTTTAATCCTGCTAAAATTATGGCCTATCGTTTAATTGGTTATGAGAACCGCTTATTAAACGATGAAGACTTTAATGATGATAAAAAAGATGCCGGTGAAATAGGAGCAGGTCATACGGTAACGGCCCTTTATGAAATTATTCCGGTAGGAGCAAAAGACAGTCAACAATGGGTGAAGACGGTTGATGAACTAAAGTATCAGAAAGATAAGGAATCCCGAAAAATTGTTGCATCAGAAGAATGGTTGACCATAAAACTTCGCTATAAACAGCCCGATTCATCAAAAAGTATTTTAATGGAGCAGGCGCTTAGTGGCAAAGTACAACAGTTTGCAAAAGCTGATGATGACTTTAAGTTTGCAGCATCGGTGGCCGCCTTTGGTATGTTGTTGAGTGATTCGGAGTATAAAGGCAGTGTTGATTATGATGAAGTGAAAGAGATGGCTACGAAAGGACGGGGAAATGATGCAGATGGCTTTAAGGCTGAAATGGTACGTTTGATTGAGATTGCAGAGTCGTTAAATGCGAGGTTTGTAAGTAAAGATTAATCAGATATTTAATTGAAACGAAGGCTTCTGTTTGCATAAACAGAAGCCTTCGTTATTTTTGTACTTCAACCTCATTCCTAAATAAAATGGATGCAACAGAATATCTGGCATTTTTGCCTTTGTTAATTTATGGTATTGCCCTGGCCGATTTGTTTGGCGAATGGAAGCGCTTATTGGAACCTAAAGGTGTTTTTGTTCCTTATATTTTGTTTACAATAATATTGACAGAAACAGCCGTTTATAATGTGTTCGCTTATGCTGAACTGGTCAGTAATTTAAAGGGCTTGCAATACTACGACTATTTGATTAAGCTGGTGCCGCCATTCTTATTTATGCTTACCGTCAATGCATTTACACCAGAAAAGGGAGATGATACCAAAGCCTACTTCATAAGCCAGATGCGCAATTTTATGATTATGTTAGCGGCTTTTATGGCCACACATTTCTTTTATGATTTTGGCGAAAGTAGTTATACAATCATTAGTCGCATTGTTGGTATAGCTCTTGTTTTGGTTGTTGCAATTGTGCGTAAAGTGTGGATGAGCTATTTAATTGTCGCTGTCTGGTTATTTACCATCTATTTTCGAGCCGGTTTTACTGTTACCTTATAAACTTATACTCCTTTGATTCGATCCCAGCCATTGCCACATCGTGCCAATAATTAGGGTACGATTTGGTAATCACCATTGGGTCGTTAATCACAATATTAGGAAATTTAAGCACTGCCGGAGCAAAAGCCATGGCCATGCGGTGATCTTTGTATGTGTCAATGATAATAGGCTCAGAGCTTGAGTATTCGCATGTTTCACCATCCCAGCTCAAATCGTCTACATTGTTGCTCTCAAGGACAAAGCCTAGTTTATTAAGCTCATTCATTAAGGCCGTAATACGATCCGTTTCTTTTATTTTAAGTGTTTGCAAACCGGTGAAGTGAAAAGGTATATTCATCAGACAGCAAGTAACAGCCAGTGTTTGTGCCAAATCAGGTTCGTTGATAAAGTTGTATTTAAACTTCTTGGTTTTCGTGCCAATATGACTAAGCTGTGTTCCCTTTTGCGAAAATTTGGTTTTAACACCCAGGTGCTCAAACATCTTTTGAACATTGGAATCTCCCTGCAGACTAATTTTTTTCAATCCTTGCAGGTTGATATTTAATTCAGGATTTAAAGCCGCTATTTCGTACCAGTAGCTGGCAGCGCTCCAGTCCGATTCGGCTGTTACAACCTTTGGTTGGTAGCGTCCTTCGGGTACGGTAATGACATGGCCTTTCCAATGGCTTTCAACACCAAAATCTTTCATTAAAGCTAAGGTCATCTCCAGGTAGGGCTTCGATATGATTTCTCCGGTTAAGGTTAATCTCAGGCCTTTTTCAATGGTTGGTGCAATCATTAATAATGCTGAAATATACTGGCTGCTCACATTGCCAGGTAGTTCAAGCTCGCCACCTTCAAGATTACTACCAAAGATGCGCAAAGGTGGATAGCCTTCTTTTTCCATGTATTCTATCTTTCCTCCCAACTGGTTAAGGGCATCCACCAATGTTTTGATAGGTCGCTCTTTCATACGGGAAGAACCGGTAATCTCCCATTCGCCAACAATCTTTGATAAAAAGGCAGTTAAAAAGCGCATCGAAGTACCTGCTGCACCTACATCAAAGGTGGTGCTGTTTGAGTTTAAAACACCTAGCATTGCTTTAGTATCATCGCTGTCCGATAGGTTTTTGATTTCATACGGACTGTAACTCAAAGCATTTAAAAGCAATAATCGGTTACTAATGCTTTTTGATGATGGTAACTGGATTTTTATGTTCCCTTTTGCCGGATTGTGAGCTAATTTATATTGCATGGTTATGTGCTGATTGTGAATAATGAAATAATTTAGTGGTAATTAGTATATGTTTGGGTGCGCTTATGTCTTCTGTCAGGCAACGAAGGTTCACTTTTTGAGGGTGTAGGAATTAAAAGTAATACTTATCATCTCACCTCTCTGTTCTCATCTCTAATCTTCTATCTTCTGTCCTCTGTCTTCCGTCTTTACTTAATGTTACAATAGAAATGCAGTGCGTCAAACACTTCTTCTTTCGATGCCTGACAATTAATCTGAATCTTACCAATTTCTTCCAGTAAAGTAAAGTTTATCTGGTTCGATTCATTCTTTTTGTCGTGGGTCATTAATTGGTACAATTCATCAAAATGCTCTTTGGTGAAATCGAAATGCCCAAAAACAGCTTCCAATTGGTTAGCTATCTCCATCACCAAAGGCATCGGGAAACCTAAGCGAATATGCGATAAATATAGTTCGCAAATCATTCCAAAGGCTACGGCATAACCGTGCAGCATGGGGCGATTTTCGTGCATGGCCAAACTTTCAAAAGCATGCCCAAAAGTATGTCCAAAATTAAGCGCCTTGCGAATATGGTTTTCTAAAGGATCGTTTTGCACAAAATAGTCCTTGATACGAATAGAGTCGGCTACCAAATCCTTTAGTTCTGCATAATCCGGATTTATAATATCAAAAGCTTTCAGTTGTTCCCAGCGTTCGTTGGAATAGATGAAGGCATGTTTAATCATCTCGGCAAAGCCCGAAATAATGTTTTCCTGATCGAGTGTATCTAAAAAACTGGTTTCGATCAAAACAGCTGTGGCCTGGTTGAAAACACCTACTTCATTTTTAAACCCTTCGAAGTTAATGCCAGTTTTTCCGCCAATAGAGGCATCCACTTGCGCCAATAGGGTGGTTGGAATATTAATAAACTGAATGCCCCGTTTAAAAGTTGACGCCGCAAAGCCTCCTAAATCGCAAGGCATACCACCTCCGAGGGTGATTAGGAGCGATTTACGATCGGCGCCGCCATGACTCAGTAAGTGCCATACTTTAGCTAAAGTCTCAATGCCTTTGTTGTTGTCGCCCGATGGAATAATAACAGTACGTTCTGGCGATAAACCTACAACATCTTTTATTTTCGGATAACACATTTCAAAAGCTGTTTCATCAGACAATAAAAAGACTTTATCGTGAGGAAAGTTATTGATGAAATGCTCAATGTCTTTCGTTAAATCTTCCGCAATAAAAACATTCGACTCTTTGGATAGTAAAGGAAACATTCTTAAAATTTATTGATTAAAACAAGCTATTTGTAAAAATAACGATGTTGGGTATCAAATCAGTATTGTGCTTTGTTTTGATGCCAGCAAAAATAGTTATTTTTAACAATTGTAACGATGTTTTTATTTGTCAATGTGAAAAAGTTGCAAATTGTCAGTTTATTTAATTGATAATTGTCATATTGAAAGTAAAGATTTGGTTTGTTCTCTAAAAAATTACAGAATGACACTTAAATTTGATAATAAGAATAAGGCTAAAAAAGTAAGTACATTTTTGCGCATTATTGTTATGCTGGCCATTGTGCCAATTGCCGTTAATTATCTATGGATTGAAACAAATAACAAAATGATTGAGATGGCTTTGTGGCTATTTTTGATTGTAATTATTGTACTCTACTACATCGGTGGTTTTTGTTATGTTGAAGTAGAGGCAAATGAGTTGAAATTAGATGTGAAGTACTATAATTTGTTCCCTTTTTGGCGCGAATACAAACGCATTGTTATCCCAGTTGAACGTATAAAATATGTAAAAGTGCGGAAAGGAATTGGTATTCTAGGCGTGGGTTTATTAATTTGTGGAAGAATTAAAGGTAGGCTAGCCGTATTTCCAAGGGTTGGATTAAGTGCAGTTGATAAAATAAATGTAGAAGAACTCAGGAAATATGCGGCAGTTGTTACTAAAGCTTAATCTAAATATCGCTATGATGCGCAAAACCCTGTTAGTTGTTTTTTTATTGGTTTTTTGTTTTGGAGTGAAAGCCCAATTCAGTAACAGAGATATCTATATAAGTCCTAAGATTTCGTTTGCCGATTATAGTGATCGTCACGATTGGGATGGTTATAGTATTCGTAAAGTGCCTCCTATATCATTAGCCGTTGAAAAGGGCCTTGAGGATTTTGTTAGTGTGGGAGCAATGATGGGCTATAATCGGGACAGATACGTTAACGATACACTTTCTTCTAATACCCATATTTATTCTGATTTTGTCATGGGCGGTTTGGCCAATGTGCATTTTGCAGGCTGGATTGAAGAGTGGACCAACTATAAAGTTTTTCTGGGCGATTGGGATTTTTATGCCGGACTTAGTCTGCTATTTAAATGGAAGAGTCGTGAAGATAATGATGTTTGGAATGAGGAGTTGTCGGTTTTTGAAAGTTCCAAACGCAGTTCGTTTGATATGAAAGTGCGCCCCACTATAGGTGTTCGGTATTTTGTAAGCGACAATTTTTGTATGCTACTCGAAATAGGCAATGGCAACATGGGAGTGGTGACTACTGGTATTACTTTCCGGATACCTCGAGATGATTATTAGGTTTATTTAACTGTCTAATTGCACAATTATTGATTTGTCGAACTGCCAAATTGATAAGTTTCCTATTGTTTTTACCACAGGTGTTTTAAAGGTCAAGGGGGATTAGTCAGTCATGTACGCTCAACAAGGTATCCGGTTCGTACCATGCAGGTGCCTGACTCGCATTTAGCACATAGTTGCTTCAAAGTTGCTTCAATGTTTCTTCAATGTTTGTTCAATCATGATTGAATAAACATTGACTATTGTATGAGTAATATTTAATTACAAAATGGCTTAGCTCCGAGTCGGATAACTGTCAGGTACGTGCATAACCCGAGCCGAATTATTATCTGTGTTCCTTATGTTGAAAATTACTTGTCAAGCATGAGGAATAGCACAAGTTCGCATAATAGACGACAGGAGGTAAGCCTAAGGAGCGATATCAATCAAGCGTAAGGAGTTGCTTTAGCTTTTTTATTTATTGTTAATAACTATTCTCCGAATTCATCAGTCTAAGTCGTATTTTTTTCTACTTTAGTAGTTAATAATCAGACCTTAATTTGTTAGACCGCTTAAAATATCAAATTGGTATAAGCCTGATTAAAGGTATTGGACCTAAATTGGCGCGTAACCTTGTTGCTTATGTTGGCGATGAGCAGGCCGTTTTCTCCCAAAGTTTAAGAGCTCTATCTGCGATTCCCGGAATTGGACAAGGATTGGCAAGCATTATTAAATCAGCTGATGTACTTAACCGTGCCGAAGAGGAGGTGGAGTTCGTGCAGAAGCACGATATTCAAGCTATTTATTTTACCGATGATAATTATCCCAAGCGCCTGTCGTATTGCGATGATGCGCCAATCATTTTATATGCTAAAGGTGATTTTAACCTGGATGTAAATAAGGTTTTAGCGGTTGTTGGAACACGCAAAGCTTCTGATGATGCCCGCATTAATTGCGAAAAGCTAATTGAAGGTATTGCGCAGAGGCATCCGGGCACAATAATTGTTAGTGGCTTAGCCTATGGAATTGATGTTTGTGCGCATAAGGCAGCTTTAAAATTTGGTTTGCCAACATATGGCGTCCTGGCACATGGCTTGGATAGGATTTACCCTTCTTTGCATCGAAATATCGCCAAAGAGATGACTGTTGATGGAGGTGTTATCACCGAATTTACTTCAGGCACCAAGCCTGATAAGCCAAATTTTGTAAGGCGTAATCGTATTGTAGCTGGTTTGGCAGATGCATTGGTAATGGTTGAGTCAGCTATTAAAGGCGGTGCCATTATTACCTCGCGCATAGCAGAGTCATACAATCGTGATGTGATGGCGTTTCCTGGCCGGGTTGGTGATGAATTATCGCAAGGAGGCAATTATTTAATTAAGAAAAATATAGCCGCCTTAATTGAAAATATTGAGGATTTGGAGTATGCATTGGGGTGGGAAAGTAGTGAAGCACAGTTAGCAACGCAACCATCCTTATTTCAAACATTTAATAACCCAGAGGAGGAATTACTCTACAATGTGATTGTAGAGAATAAGGAGTTAACAGCCAATGAGCTGTGTGTTAAAACCGGATTGCCAGTTAGTAAAGTGAGTGCAAGTATGTTGTCGTTGGAGTTTGCGGGTTTGGTTAAGTGCTTGCCGGGTAATGCATTTAAATTATTACGGTAATAAAAAGCAGAGTTTATATCGAATTTCGAATTATTTAATCTAAAAAGTCAATAGATGAGACAACAAAAATGACTATTTTGCGTACAATTTTCTTGAGAGCACTAGGAAAGTAAATTTTTAATATAAGTTAGGGGATATGGGCGTAAATACCCGAGCGTTAGATTTTTTTAAAATTAATGGGAGGATTGCATCTTGGATGTTGATCCTTAGTTTGTTAGTAGGAGTCAATTCTGAAGCACTAGCTGCTATTTATCAATATGATACCGATTGTGCAGGAGGTGCAATATCAGCTTCAGATTTATTGGCAAATGCCACAACAACTGGAGGTGGAGGTTTAAATATTCCAGTTGCAGATAGAACAGGAGGTACGTGGACAGACTTAGGAGGTCTCACCTTTTCTACTTTAGACGAAAATGCAATTATTACTAAAACAACAAGTGGAAACAATAATTACCATCTAGACTGGACCGTTGAACGACCAGTTGGGTCAGGTAATTTTATAAAATATGATGTACTTTTAAAAACCAGAGTTGGTTTTACGGCACCAACTATCATTGACTTTACTGAAGTTAATCCTTCTTCTTGCGGAATTCCTTTTAGTCCACAAGCTCGGCTAGAAATTAGTGGAGGTTCTGGAGATTATGATGTCACTATTGAGGATGAAACGGGGGCTATAAAGTATACTAATAATGCTTTTCCTATAAATTCGTTTCAAATTATTAATTTAGGAAGTGAGTCTACAGATAAAACCTACTCGATTATAACAGTTACTGGAGGTGGCGGTTGTGTAGCTGATATTACAGATGTTTCATCTATTACATTTACAAACGTAACACCGCAGCCTTTTGTATTACAGGATGCTGTGGGGAATACCAGTGTGACTGGATGTGCGAGTTCTGGTGTCGATTTATACCTGTCGAATAGTGAAGATCAGGTTAGTTACCGTGTTTATTCTGGAGCTACTGTTGTGCTTGGTCCAGTTCCTGGAAATACAACAGGAACACCATTATTTCTCGGTACTGTTAATACAATAGGAACAACTACTTATTATGTGGAAGCTACTCATGTATCGGGATGTAATGCCACAATGGGGAATATGACTGTTAACTTGTCAAATGCTCCTACTGCCACTATACCAGCAGGTAATAATTTCGAAAAGTGTTTTGGTGGTACAGAGCAATTTGATATTACGCTAAACATCAGTCCAACAGATCAAGGCCCATGGAATGTCGTTATGACTGACGGTGTTAATGATTATGCTTTTGTTGCTAATACGTTTGATGATACGTGGAGAACTCCGGATTTGCAGGCTACCACAACTTATACAGTTAAATCCATTGAAGACAGAAATGGTTGTATAAACACGGTTAATAATGGTTCGGCTCTTATTACTGTTAATCCTAAGCCAGCTGTTACCTTGGTTAGTCCGGATAATGTGTGTTTAGGAAATTCAATTAACCTGGCTACTACTGTTGCCCCGGTAGGTATTACTATTGTTGATTACGACTGGAGTACTGGTGTAAGAGGACCGGCTCTTGATAATATAACTGTACTTCCAAATATTCAGCCAATACATACTTATGATGTGACAGTAACTTCTGATAAAGGATGTACCGGAACAGCAGCAAAAAATATAACGGTCAACTCATTACCAGTTGTCTCATTTTCTTCGCCTAAATATACTTTTTGCCAGGATGATGCGCCTGAGGTTCTAACCAGTGTACCAGCTGCAGGTGGAAGTTATAATATAGGTTCAGCAACGTTTGACCCATCCATTATGCCAGTTGGTTCACAAAGTGTTACCTATACTTATACTGATGTAGCAACAGGCTGTACAAACAGCGACACAAAGACATTTACGGTTAATCCAGTGCCTAATGTATCAATCACAGGAGCTAGTAATTCTTATTGTGCAGATGAGGGCATTGTCACCATTCAAGGTAATCCTTCCGGTGGTGGGGCAGTGGCTTTTGGTTCTTTCTCATGCTTCCCCAATGGTGGTTATTTTTCAGATAATGGGGATGGAACAGCAAACTTTAATACAGTTGCGGCTGTAATTGATCAGGGACCGGGTAACTATATTTTCTCTTATACTGTTGCCAACTCATTAGGTTGTGATGCCACGGCAACGCATACCACAACTGTTAATCCTGACATGAATGCCACCGTCAACTTTACTGGTTTGGCGGCATTCTATTGCGGAGATGATCCTACCCAAGTAATTACGTTAACAGGTAATGCCCCTGGGAATGGCACCTTTACCATTAACCCGGCATCGGCGGCAGCAGGAGCTACACCTGCTTTTGTTGATAATACAGATGGCACTGCTACCTTCTACCCCAACCGAGCTGGAGGAGGTAATTACGATATTACATACGAATACACCGATGCCAATGGATGTACTGGACGAAGAACGTATTCCACTACTGTTGGTGCAACTTTGGTCTTTAACTTAGATGGACTAACATTCTGTCAGGGTGATCCATTGCAGACACTAACGGCAACACCAGCTGGTGGTTCATTCTCTATCGAAGCGCCAGATGGTACTATCCATGCGCCTATTGCCAATGGTAATACCACTTGGTTCGATCCATCGACGCGTATGCCCGGTATTTACCTCATTACCTATAATTACGATAATGGAGGTGGTTGTTTAACCTCACAAACCTATCCGGTTGAGATTAAGAAAGCGCCATATCCTGATTTTTCAATTGATGGAACAGGCAAGTATTGTGAGCAAGGGGCACGAGTAAAGTTGACTAAAGTAACATCAAATCCGGGTGTATTCACAGGAACGGGCGTTACCGAAGAGAGTAATGCTTACTATTTCAATCCTGATTTAGCAGGTGTTGGTACGCACACCATCACCTTTACAACCGATAGTCTTGGTTGTCGTTCAACTAAAACAATGGATGTTGAGGTGGTAAATTCACCTGTGTTGGATATTCAGCTTGATCCATCATTGGCCTATTGCGATAATGATGGAGGTGTTGTTATCGAGGGATTAGTAGATGGTTCAACAAGTCTTTCGGGAGATTTCACAAGTGCTACGAACCCATCTGGCAATCCTCTGGTTCAAAATATTTATGCACCTGAAAGCATTGTTGATGACGATGGTAAAGGCTGGCTTGATCCAGCTGTTGGCCCTGGTAATTACGATGTTACGTATATATATACTAACCCGGGTAATGGATGTATATACGAATATACCGAGAACATTGAAATATTCCAGTCTGATGGTGCCAACTTCAATGGTATTGACAATGGAGCAGTACTTTGCCAGGGAACAGGTATTGTAAATCTTTATGGTTTATTACCAAACGGTGGTACCGGACGCTTCCCAACGCAAAATCCTGCAGATCCAACGCCGGATCCAACAGCCGATCCTGATAAAAATACAGGTGTTATCAATTCTGGTTTATTAGATGGAGAAGCAAGTTTTGATACGCGCCTCCTAACACCGGGTAATTATACGTTATTATATGAGTATACCAATGCTGCAGGCTGTACCAATTACAGCGAAAAGACATTTACAATTGTTGAAGGTCCGGTTGATGTCTATCAGGTTGTTGGTGGCGGAGCCTACTGTGTAGATGCTGCTGTTAAGGGGGTTACAATTGGTATCGATGGTTCCACAGCTGGCGTAACCTATGAATTACGATTAGGAGGAACGCTTAAGCAAACCAAAGTTGGTCCTGCTGCCGGTGGTCCAATGAATTTTGACGCACTGGTTACTGAAGTAGGTACTTATAGTGTATGGGCTATACTTGGAACTTGCGAAGCGCCCATGTCTGGCAATGTGACAGTTGAGGTGTATGACTTATTGCTTCAGCTCGATGGAGCCAATGCCGTAAAAGATATTTCATGTTTCGGAGCCAACGATGGAGAAGTTAAATTGCTGGCATCGGGAGGAAGTGGAAATTATACTTTTGAATATAGCTTAAATGGTGGTGCATGGACAGTTAATCCAAATACAACACCAAACCATTTTATAGATCTTGTTCCTGGTGATTATGAATTCAGAATTACAGATCAAGATGTGAGTGCAGCATGTGCATTACCTGCTGGTCGTGAAGTGAATGTAACGATCAATTCACCAACAGCAGCTTTATCAGTTAATTTCACTCAATTGACTAAGAACGGATGCGATTGTGCGGCAACGCCTGCTAACTGTGATGGTTCTGCAATTTTAACCATTAACGGAGGAACCAAGTTTACTGATTTAGCAACTTATCCAAGTGGTTATCAGGTAGATTGGCCTTCAACAGTGACCAACTTAAGTGCTGATAAATTAACTGCAACACAATTGTCTGATGGTACTTACACTGTTAATGTTACTGATGCCAATGGTTGTACAAGCTCTATCATTGTTACGATTGATCGCGAAGCGGATATTAGCTTAGTATTAAACAGCCAGACTGATAATGAATGTTTCGGTGTTAATGTTGCAACAGCTCAGGTAACTGCCGCTGGTGGTTCGGGACAATACCAGTTTTCATATGATGGAGGAGTTAACTGGACATTGCCAACGGCAAGCACAAACTATACTACCGGTGTGTTATCAACTGGTAATCATGATATTCTAGTGAGAGATGCTAACCATGTACATTGTGAAACCGGTTTTACAGTAACTATTATTGGCCCGGCGTCAGGACTTGGTCTTACAGTGACTCCAACCGGAGAAACGTGCGCCGGAGATGACGATGGTTCTATCGCATTGAATATCACCGGAGGAACTGCTCCGTATCGCTATGAGTTAGATGGAAGCGGAACAATCTTAGCTGTTCCTGGAACATTGGTTATTTCACCGATTGCTGATGGTGCTCATACAATTACAATTTTAGATGCGAATGATTGTGTTGTTACTGAGGTGTTTACAATCGATAAAGCACCTGTCATCAACCTAACAGGTTTAGTCACCAATGCAACGTGTGATGGCAATGCCGATGGTAAGGTTGAACTTACAGCCAATCCTGCCAATGTTAATTATGTTTACTCTATCGATGCCGGTGCTAACTGGCAATCGTCACCAACATTTGATTTATTAGATGCAGATATATATAACTTTGAGGTTAAGGATAATGTAAAGGGTTGTACAGCAGTTCTTAATAATGTTATTGTTGATGATAATCCGGCAATTGTTATTAATGCATCTACAATTAATAATCATGTTGTGTGCGATGGCGAAGCCAATGGATCATTTACAGCTTCTGCAAGTGGAGGTCAACCAAGTGGTTCCTTCGAATATGCCATTGCAACGGATGTAGGAGGAAATCCAATTTACCAGGATTCACCAATTTTTACTGGTTTATCGGCAGGTACTTATGATATTTGGATTCGCAATAAAGGTACACTTTGTGAAGTTTACCAATCTGATTATGCCATTATCACCAACCCGCCAACACCATTGGCTGTAAGTTTGGTTAGCAAAACTGATTTATCTTGCATTGGCGATAACACTGGTGAAATTGATATAACCGTAAATGGTGGATGGGGAGTTTATACTTATCAGTGGCGAAATAAAGATACCAACGAAAATTTTGGAACCAATCAAGATCTGAATGCTGGAACAATTGGAGTTGGTCAACGAATCTATGGTGGAACATACGAAGTGGTAGTTGAAGATGCGAATGGTTGTCAATTTATATTTGAACAAATTATTACCGAACCTTCACCATGGAATGTGTCGGTTACAACTACACCAAATACAATTACGAACGCAGCTAGCGATCCTCTAATTATTGGTGATGGAACGGCTATTTTAAATCCTGTAAGTGGAGGTAGTGATCCTGCCACTTATACTTACGAGTGGTTCGACAGTTCGAACACTTCGATTGCAGTTGGAACAAATTCTGTTTCAAACCTTGATCCAGGAAATTATTATGTAGTGGTCACTGGTAGTGCAGCAACATGTGCACACCGTGAAGATTTTATTATTGGTGATACAACGGTGCCATTAACATTTGATGTTCTTCCATCAGATGCACCTTGTAATGGAGAATTAGGATCGTTGCAAGTGTCAATTACCGGAGGCACACCCAATTATGATATTGATTACCAACGCAATGCCGATCCTGTACAGACCATTTCAGGAACAGGTAGTAATTCGCATACGATTGCTGTTGTAGCAGGAACTTATTCGGTTACAGTGCGGGACGCAAATGGAGGCATCGTTACAAAAACAGGAATAATCGTTGATGAACCCAATGCGTTTACCCTTTCTGCACTGCCGGATTACGACAATTGTGAAGCAACAATTGAAGTAACAATTTCTGTAGCTGATAACTATTCAGTAAGTTGGGTGGTCCCTGCCGGAGCACCCGCCATTACTACACCTGATGTTACTGCTGGTAATTCGTTTACTGCGAGTGGATTAACCTTTGTTGGTGATTATATTGTTACTGTTGAAAATAAAACAACGGGTTGTACACAATCTGAGTTAATCACTTTACGCGAACCTAAAATAACTGTTGTTGAGGATATTACGCAACATAAGGATTTACTTTGTAATGGTGCCGATAATGGTTACCTGGCAGTCGAGGTAACCGGAAGAGAGTCTGGACACGTCTTTAATTATGTTTGGCAGAATTTAGATACGGGAACAGGTCCAATCGATACAGGTAACACACCGTCCATCGGATCAACTGATGCAGTCGATGCTGGTGAGTGGCAGGTTACGGTTGTTTCAAGTGATAACTGTACTTTCGATTTACGAGGTATGTTCATCACCGAACCGACTATTCTAACAATGACCGATCCCGTTGTCAAAAATATTACAACGTGTTCCACTCACGACAATGGACAGGTTGATCTTTCAGTAAGCGGAGGAACTGCTCCATATACTGTAACGGTTACGAATGGAGTATTCATAGAAACAAAAACACAAACTGTTGCAGCGTTTACGTTTACTGATTTACCAGAAGGAAATACTTATACTGCGACAGTCGTAGATGCAAATGCTTGTGCACCTGTTACTAAAGCGTTTATAGTCACGGCCCCAGAAGTTGTTTCGGTAACTAATGTGGACGGTACAATTTCATGTTTCGGAGCCAATGATGGAGTTATCTCATTTGACATCAGTGGAGGTGTTCAATACAATGATGCCGGTACTTGGAAAAATATTTATGACATAATTATAACAGGAGATAATGGTTATAATTTTGCAACACAAATAAACGATGTTGCGATACCTGATTATACATTTACTTCTGTTAATACATTAGCGCCAGGTACTTATACTATTCGGGTCTGGGATAATCTGGCAACAGTAGATCCAACAAGTGGATGTCCGGAGCCTGCTTTTGAAACGCAAGTAACCTTATCGCACCTGGAGGTTGTTGAAACCATTGTTAACAAAACTTGTCCGGGTGGAACTGATAATGGTTCCATCGAAGTAGTTGTTTCTGGTTCAGGTAATTATTCATGGGAGTGGACTTATCCTGATTTATCTGTTGTGAATACAGGTGTTATTAATCAATACAATTTAGCAACTGGTGATTATACGCTTGTTGTTACTGACGTTGATAAAGGATGTTCTTTACCTCCAATTACTTATACCGTTGATTATGAACGTGAAGTTCAGATTACAAACTGGGATATTAAAGATGTAGATTGTTATAATGAGTCCAATGGTTCGATAACAAATATCGTTCATAATGCAGCAGTGCCACCGGCTTATAACTGGAGTGGTGTTGCAGTTGGAAATGAAAACTTAACAGAGCAAACCAACTTATCGATTGGTTTCTATCAGTTAACGATTACTGAACCAGGAACTGGTTGTTCTGCCAGTGAAATATTTGAGGTAAAACAGCCTGATAATCTGCATTATAACTTGGTAAGTACATTAAGCTGTGGGCCATTTAGTCAGAACATTGCTGTTAGTGGCTTAACGGGAGGTAATGGAAATACAGGAAACTATTCATACCAATGGATGGCACCCGATGGTAGTTTATTACCAGATGTTGCTGATAATATTGATGTTAGTGAAGAAGGTATTTACACCGTAACGGTTACTGATGAAGCAGGACTTTGTAGCTTAACGAAGTCAATATCTGTTGAAGGTGTAATGACGATTGTTGTTACTAATCAACAAGATGTTAGTTGTTTCGGCTTAAGCGATGGCGCTATTGAAGTAAGCATATTGGGCGGTCCGGCCAACAGACAGTTTGTTTATAATTGGGAAGTATACAATGCAGGTGTTTGGAATGCTACAGGCACTCCAGTTACAGACGCCTCTATAATTGGTATAACTTCAGGTACGTATCGGGTTACTGTAAGCGCGGTAGATGCTGTTAATTACCCATGTTCTGTTACATCAAGTGATATTATTATTAATCAGCCGGTTGAGCTCAGCTATGTTAGTATCAATAATGTTGACGTAAGTACATGTTCAGGAGATGCCAGTGGTTCTATTGAGATTGCAGTAACTGGTGGTTCAGGTGTTTATAACTTGGATTACACGGGCGATAATGTGACAGATTTAGTATCAAACGATGGTTTGTTCAGGGTTGAGAATTTAACTGCAGCAACTTACCAATTACGATTAAGTGATTCAAATGGGTGTGTAACTAATCCTGTAATTCAGGATGTTACCATTAATGAACCTGTACCGTTAATGGTAGCAGTTGATAATGCCGCCACTCGAATGGACTGTGAAACAGAAGGAACAGGAACGATTGAGTTTAACGTAACGGGAGGTAATAAAGATAGTTCAGGTAATCCGTCTTATGAAATAACTGTTAGTGGTCATGCAACTCGAAATGTAAGTGCTGAAGGTGCAGTTGCTTATACAAATCTTAATAGCGGAATATATACGATTGTAGTTAAGGATTTATTAGCATCAACACAATCGGCTTGTACGCAAACGGAAACGACGGTTGTACTTGAGTTGTTAACTATTGAAGCACAGGTGTTTGATAATACTTGTGCCAATACTGTTAATAATGTTGGTGCTATTCGTAATATAACTATTAATGGTACATCAACTAATTTCACATGGCGTTGGGATGAAGTTGCAGGTAATTTAGTTACAGATAATACATCTCTGGATCAGGAAAATCTTCCAGCCGGTGATTATGTGTTAGAAGTTGTTGATGCCGATCGTGGTTGTACTGTTACTAAAACTTTCACAGTTGGCGTATCTAAGGTATTGGATATTACAGGTGTTGCGGTTCCAATTTCATGTTTCGGTGCTGCTGACGGTATGATTTCAGGAGTAACGATCTTAGGAACAACTAACTATACCTACAACTGGACAGGTGCCGGGGCTGTCGATAATACGCGTATTGATGCTCAGGAGAATTTGATTCAAGGAACATATACACTTGAAATTGAGGATAAAGATAATGGTTGTCGTGCCAGTGAAGTATGGTTAATTGATGAACCTGCCGAGATAACCTTTGATTTACAACTAGTTATTGAAGATTGTGAACCATACTCAAGAGGCATCAATGTTGTCAATCCAACTGGAGGTAATGCAACAGTACCAACTGATTATACTTATACCTGGCGAGGTCCTGGTAATGTTGTCTACACAACTCAGAATTTAAGTGGTTTAACACAAGGAGGAACCTACACTGTTACCGTCGCTGATAATAATTGTGGCGTTACAAAATCAATAGTTGTTCCTGAACCAGTTGTTATTACGCCAACAATAACTGCATTGGATTGTAGTAGTGATACCAACGGTGCCATCGCTATTAATGTTGCTGGTGGTTCTGGAGACTTTAGTTATCAATGGACTAAGGATGGTGCGCCATATAGTGCTGTACCTAGTATTTCAGGTTTAGCCCCTGGAACATACGAATTGACAGTAACTGATAATATAGAGAGTGATGGTACAAATTGTACTTATACATGGTCTTATGATCTTATTGCACCAGATGCATTAACGATTATAGGTACTGTTACCAATGTGCTATGTAATGGTGATAATAATGGTGAAATTGCCATCAATGTAACAGGTGGAACCGGAACTTATAGCTATAACTGGACAACAATAGATGGTAGTGGACTGGTGACGACGGATCAGAACCAAATCGGATTATCTGGAGGAATCTATACAATTGTAGTTGAAGATGCTAATGGATGTGTGTCTGCAGCTCAGGATTTTACAGTTAATGAATTTGATGCGATTGATTTTACCCCTGTTCCAGTTGATACAGACTGTAGTGGAGAAAATGCTGAAATCGCGCTTACATTGCTGACAGGAGGTAGTGGTGCATATGATTATTATTGGAGTGCTACAGATGGTGGAAATGTACCGACTGCTGATAAGAATAACCAAAACTTAACAGGTTTAGTGGGTGGAACATATACTGTTAAAGTGTCTGATGCAGCTAACGCTGGATGTTTTGTCGAGAAAGACATTGTTTTAACAAAAGCAATTACTGCAGATATTCAGGTTATCAACCAAGGCTGTGCAGGTGCCGAAAACGGACAGATTAATCTGACTGTTTCGGGAGGTGTTGCACCATATAGTTTTGCCTGGACCACAACTGATGGCAATGGATTGGTGGCGACTGATCAAAATCAAACAGGATTAGCTGCTGGAACATACGAGGTTACAATTACAGACTCCAGAGGAACAGGAAGCTGCTCAATTTCAGAAACAATTACTGTTGGTATTGATGTCGATATCACAATTAGTGCCAATGTTTCAAATATTAGTTGCTTTGGTGGAGATGACGGTGTTATCACTCTTTCTCAGGTGACTGGTGGTAATGGTACCTATGGTTATACATGGTCTGGACCGATTGGTAGTAACCTGGTGGCTGGACAACGCAGCCAAAACGGATTAATTGCTGGAGACTATAAAGTGATTGTAGAAGATTTAGCGACAGGATGTTCTGTTGAACAAACCTATACAATTACGCAACCTGCCGAAATTATTATCAGTGTTGACAATGTGGTCGATGTTGAGTGTAAAGGTGCACAAACTGGAGGTATCACAATTTCTGCAACAGGAGGAACCGGAGCTTATAATTATTTATGGACCGGACCAGCTTCAAACCTGGTTCAGAATGTGGCTACTCAAAGTAATTTGATGGCAGGTGATTATACAGTTACAGTTACCGATGTACACAACTGTAGTAGTTCAACTGTTGATATTACGATTAATGAACCTGTCAATGCACTGTCAGCCAGCTTGCAAAACATTACAAATGTAAGTCTTAATGGTGGTAACGATGGTGAAATTGAAATTAGTGTATTTGGCGGAACAGGTGGTAAAACGATTGCCTGGTCAGGTCTTGATTTTGGAGGAGCGCCAATAGCTTTAACACCAGTTCAACAGAATACGACAAATCCACAGGATTTAGTGGCTGGTATATATACGGTTATCGTAACTGATGACAATGGATGTTCTGTTACACTTGATGATATAAGAGTGACTGAGCCGAATATGGCCTTAAGCATGTCGTTTACCAAGAAGGACATCGAACCTTGTAATGGTTCTGGCTTTGGTGAAATATCAGTCACTGCCTTGGGAGGCATGGCACCTTATACGATTACTTTAAAAACTTCCGGTGGTGTTGTAGTTAGTTCGGTTAATGCCGATCAGCTTATAGAAAGTTCGTTGACACAGGGCATTTACACGATAGAAATAGAAGATGATAATTCAACGGTTATAACACAAACTGTAACCATAAATGAACCACCAGTATTGACGATTACTACATCTGGCAAAGTAGATGTAACATGCAATGGTGCTTCAACGGGTAGTTTTGATTTCCAGGTTTCAGGTGGCCTTGTTCAAGCTCCAAATAATTATTACAAAGTTATTGTTACTGGTGCTGGTTCTTATTATAAAGAATTCACAACGGTTACAGCAGGGGTGTCTGTTCCTGTTCCAGCGTTAGCTGCAGGTGAGTATCATTTAACTGTAATTGATGATATAAGCGATACACAGAGCTATAATATTGGTGAAAACTGTTACAGCGAAACCAGTATAGTAATAGCACAGCCTGAAGCTGTTGCAACTATTGCTAATGATGCAAGTATTTGTGCAGGTGAGTCTGCTGTATTACAAATAAGTGTTGTGGATTATCCGGTTAGTGCAGCTAATCCATTGGATATTACCTTAAGTGATGGTACAATTCATACCATGACTTCAGCCACAACTAATGTAACGGTTACGCCTGTAGCTACCACCACATATAGTATTACAGCTGTTGAAGATGGTGGTTGCTCAAAAGGCTCAAGTGATGGTAGTACAGCGACCGTTGTGGTCAATGAATTGCCAAGCGCACATATTTCATTAGTAGGTGCTGATGAGATTTGTTTAGGCGAGTCAACACAGTTCCGTTTACAGTTATTAGAAGGTTCACGTCCTTGGAATGTGGTTTATAATGACGGTTCAACAAGTACGAGCTTAAGTATTATGAATCGTGATACTATAATTACTGTTACACCGGTTTCAAATACAAGCTATAACTTGGTTTCTGTCAATGATGGTAATTGCACAGGAACAACATTAACTGGTCAGGTAGATATTACGGTCAATGAATTACCTTCTGTAACAATGAGTGTATTACCTGCAAATACGAGTATTTGCGAAGGTGATAATTCTGAGTTAGTATTTACCTTCCCTACAGGAACGGCTGATTATGAAGTGACATATAAAGAAGGTGGCGTTGTAAAAACAGTGAATGCAACACCATTGGTTGGTAATCAATATACATTAACTATTTCCCCATCTATAACCACTGATTATGAATTGGTATCGGTAAAAGATGCTAATGCATGTGATGTGGCTGTATCGGCCTCTGTTATTACAATCACTGTATTGAACAATCCGGCAGATGCTGGTACCATATCTGGTGATATGATAGTATGCCAGGGGGCAACTGGGGTAAGTTATACAATTGCTGATATTGCAGATGCCACCTCATATCTGTGGAACGTTCCGGCGAGCATGGGAACCATTGTGACGGGTAATGGAACCAAAACAATTACTGTTGACTTCTTAACGTCATTTACTGGAAGCGATAATATCACAGTAAGTGGTGTCAACGGTTGTTCTACAGGACGAAGTTCATCAATAGGTGTTACAGCCAGCTTATTACCAGAGAAGCCAATTACACCAAGTGGTTCTATTAATATTTGTGAAGGCGAAACCGGATTACGATACAGTATTACTGCAGTTGCAAATGCCAGCTCTTATACCTGGTCTATTCCTGAAGGATTAGAGTTTGTTGGTGATAATAACGGTACTGAAATAGAGTTAAATGTGAAACCAGCGTACAATAATTTCGTGGGAGAAATTAAAGTAACGGCTAACAATGCATGTGGAGCTGGAGAGGAGTCTGATCCGCTCGTAGTAACGGTTTCTCCGCTACCTGTTGCTAATGCAGGTACTGACGAATATGGAATTTGTGCTTCAACGCATCAACTGAATGCGACTGCCCCGGGTGTTGGCTTTACGGGAAGATGGACGGTTACTCAGGGAACAGCGCGCATTGTAGCTGGTGAAGAGAATCTGTTTAATGCACATATTACTGGTATATCTCATGGAGAGAATACCTTTGTATGGACGGTTACAAACACTGCGACCGGGTGTACAAGTTCGGATGATGTTAGCATCTTTAACGATCAGGTGGTTATTAGTGCTGCTGCTGATAATAATGCAGTTTGTAATGGAGAGGTTGAAGTTACAGGTACACCTATTTATGCTGATGCCAGCCATGGTTACTGGACAATAACAGCAGGAGGTGGATTTGTTGAAACACCATCAGCTGCTACAACCCGCATCACCAATCTGAACAATGGATTAAATACCATTGAATGGACGATTGTGAAGAACGGTTGTGAAAGCAAGGCCGCCATCGATGTTGTCAATAATCAACCTACAGTGCCGGTTATCTATGATAAAAATGGAATTGCTGCTAGTTTGATTGATTTAGTATGTCATGAGGACTTCACTGATATTTCAGCGACTGCTCCGGTTCAACCGGGCGAAACAGGTACATGGCGTATTGTTTCAGGTTCGGCCAATTTTGGTGCTAACCCTAATGCAACAGCAATTACAGTTAATGATATTGCACATGGTGAAACCACATTAACATGGACCATACAAAATGGCGCATGTACGGATGTTGCTACTGTTGTACTAAGAAATAACGAGCTTAATGTAGATGCAGGTGATGATGTATCGCAATGTTCAGATACGTATACATTGGATGCCAGCGTTCCTGGTGTAGGTGTTACTGGTCAATGGTCGATACCTGCAGGTTTGGGAACTGGTGTATTCAACGATGGTACAAGAGCTACTGCCACAGTAAGTAATTTGAGCAGAGGTGCGAATACTTTACGCTGGACAATGACGAAGAATGGTTGTAGTAGTTTTGATGATGTTATTATTACCAATAATGCGTCAAGCGCTGCTGCTGTAGGGACTCGTCAGGAATTATGTGCTTATGAAACCGTACTAACAGGAAATGCTCCATCTGCCGCTTTTGGAGAAACTGGTTTTTGGTCTGTTATTCAGGGCTCAGGTGCTTTTGATGATGAAACACAACATGACACAAGAGTTTCAGGTTTAGCGCATGGCTTAAACATCTTCAGATGGACAATTCTTCACAATGGCTGTTCATCGCATGCTGATCTAGAAATTTACAACAGACATGTTGATGTGTATGCCGGTAAAGACACGATTATTTGTGGTAAGACAGTGACCTTAACAGCTAATACACCAAATGCTGGTGATGTGGGCGAATGGACACTAATTTCCGGTGTTGGAGGTGGCACATTTAAACCAACAGATAAGAATAATCCTGAAATATTGATTGGTGGACTGGATTATGGTAGAAATGGTTTCGTTTGGACAATTATGCACGATGGTTGTGCATCATCCGATGAAATATTTGTGACCAACGATAATCCTTATTACGAAGATAGTGCTGGCGATAAACGTGAAGTATCGGCCGGAGACCCAATATTTGTAAATGGTTCAACAGCTGTAATGGTGGCAGATGACCCATTAGCAGGAGATGGTTTCTGGACCTTGGTTTCTGGAGGTGGTGTAATCACTGATCCATCTAATGCCGGAACGCTAATAACTGATTTACGTAAGGGAGAGAGCGTATTCCGATGGACGGTTACCAATGGTGTTTGTAGTTACTATTCAGATGTGACGATTACCAATGGTTCCATTGAGCAAGCCAATGCCGGACGAGATGCCTCTACCTGTAATTCAGAAATAAAATTATCTGCAAACGAACCGATCAATGCACTTGGAGAGTGGAGTGTGATTGAAGGTTCTGGCGCATTTGAAGATAAAACCAAGTTTAATACAAATGTTACTGGCTTAGATGAAGGAGAAAACCACTTTGTTTGGACCTTGTACAATGGAAGTACTGAATCGAAAGATACGGTTATTATAACCAACAATGTAGTCGCTCAGGCTTACGCTGGTTTAAATAAATCAATATGTAATACAGATGAGTTTGAATTGAGTGCTATAGCTCCTGTGGCTGGTCGTGGTTCTGCAAATTGGTCGGTTGTAAGTGGTAGTGGATCATTCGACGACGATACTGCGCCGTCAACCTTTATAAGAGGCCTAAGTCAGGGTGAAAACACCTTGAAATACGTTATTTCGTTAGATGGTTGTACGAGTGAAGCTTACGTGACGATCACCAACAATACACCAACGACACCTGATGCCGGAGAAGACCGTACCATTTGTGTTGATTCCATCCAGTTATTACCTAACACACCAGCTTATGGAACAGGTGAATGGAGTGTGGTAAGTGGATATGCCGATCCTGATGCCTTAGACAACGACTGGGCTAAGAAGTTGGCACCTGGAGAAAACAAGTTGTTATGGACCATCAATAATAATAATTGTACTTTATCCGACGAAATAATAATCATCAATAACCAACCAGATCAAGCCAATGCCGGAGAAGATATTATCGAAGGTTTATGTGTCGATCACACATTGCTTGATGCTGGGCCAGTGCTGTCCGGAAGAGGTGTTGGACGATGGGAGTTGGTGGCAGGATCCGGTTCGGTTACTGAACCTGCTAATCCTAAGTCGGAAGTAACAGGTCTTGGATTAGGTGTAAACCGATTCCGTTGGGTGGTTGATAATAATGGATGTATTTCAACCGATGAAGTCAATATTTCAAATAACCATATTGAAGCCGCTGCGGGTAACGACCAGGTGTTGTGTGCCGATACAGCCACGCTAAAAGCTAACTCTGCTTATCCAGGAACAGGAAGATGGGGTATTGTGGCAGGCTCAGGTTCTGCAATGTTTGACGATCGTAACGATCCATTTACCAAGGTGCGTGGTCTTCAGGAGGGCGATAATATTCTAACCTGGACCATTAGTTATGGCGGTTGTTCGCACACCAGTGAGGTGACCATCACCAATGATAGCCCAAGCGAGGCATGGGCCGGCGATAATCAATCACTTTGTGTTAGCAACTCAACTATATTGACAGCAAACCATCCTGCTCGTGGTGTTGGTGAGTGGACAATCGAAAATGGTTCTGCTTCTTTTGCATCCAGCATGCTCGATAATAATGCTGTAGTTAATGACTTGGCCTTTGGCGATAACATTTTCCGCTGGACAGTGACGCACAATGCTTGTAAATCTGTTTCCGATGTCATGGTCAGCTTTAACCGAATTGATGCGAATGCAGGAAGCGATAAAGACTTATGTACCGATGAAATTCAACTGGAAGGTAATACTGCTAATCCGGGCACAGGAACCTGGAGCGTTGTAGGAGGTACCAGCCAGGCGATATTTGAAGATGTTAATAATCCGAATTCGAAGGTGTCGAGCCTTGCCAAAGGTGTTAATGTTCTTCGATGGACCATTAATTACCGTGGTTGTGAAACCAAGTCGGAAGTTAAGATGACCAATAATTCACCAAGTGCAGCTTATGCTGGAAACTTACAGGAATTATGTGTCGATAATACCTTCTTAGATGCTACCATGCCTTCACCTGGTGTTGGCTCCTGGGAAGTATTGATGGGTTCTGGTTCGATTATCAATCCGAACGATCCAAAAACAGAAGTGACTAGTTTGTCGAAAGGTGATAATGTCTTCCGCTGGGTAGTGACAAATGGTATTTGTACATCGACTGATGAAGTACGAATTGTGAATAACGAACCGTCTATTCCGTATGCCGGTATAGATGAGGAATCGTGTAATACCTTTATTAAGCTGAAGGCTGAAGCACCATTATTTGGTAATGGGTTATGGACCATTGAAAAAGGAGCTGGTAATTTTGATGATCCAACAAGTCCAACGGCAACAATTACTAATTTGAATCCAGGCGATAACCTGCTTAAGTGGACGATTACACAAGGGCAATGTGAGTTGAGCCATTCTATAACTATTACCAATAACGCCGCCGATGTGGCCCAGGCTGGTCCAGATATTCAGGACTGTAACGACTGGTCGCAGCTCGATGCTAATATTCCTCAAGCAGGATTAGGAACAGGTGAGTGGTCGCTTGTTTCGGGTAAAGGTGATTTTGATGACTTAACAAGTGCCAAAACAACGATTCGTAATCTTGGGTTTGGTGAGAACGTACTGATGTGGACAATTACCAATGGTTCATGTTTCTCATCTGACCAGGTCACTATTTTCAATAAAATACCGGATCAGTCGGCAGCGGGTGATGACCGTACAACATGCGAAGATTATATTGTTCTCAATGCCAATAACCCGATTGATGGTTCAGGAACTTGGACTGTTGTGAGCGGTACTGGAGTATTTGAAAATCAGCATCAGCATAATACCATGGTAACCGATGTTGGATATGGTGAGAATATTTATAAATGGACCATTGCTTACGGTGATTGTACAACTGAAGATGTTGTTATTGTTGTAAGTAATAAGGCGAATCCTTACGCAGGTGAAGATGATGTGACCTATGAGCCTGATTATGCCATGCAAGCTCAAAATCCGGGAGCATTAAACGGTGTTTGGACAGTTGTAGCCGGTGGAGGAACATTTGATGATCCAAACTTCTTCAATACAACTGTGCGTAATCTGCCTTCAGGTAAGAGTACGTTCCGCTGGACGATTACTACTGATGGTTGTGAAGCCTACGATGAAGTAACCATTGAATATAAGGAAGTACCAGATGCCGGCTTTACAGTAAGCGATGAAGCAGGCTGTTTCCCACTTGAAATCAAGTTCACGAACTACTCTGTGGGTGGTGATGGTTATGCCTGGGATTTTGGTGATGGAGGCACATCTGGTGAACGCAGTCCTGTCTATACCTATCAAACACCAGGAACATACACTGCCGTATTAACAGTGGCTGGTCCTGATGGTAATGACGCAGTATTCACACAACGCATTTCTGTGTATGATCATCCGGTGGCTGATTTTAATGTTGGACCAGAGACGGTTTATCTGCCACAAGAGGAAATCAGGTGTTACGATATGTCTGTTGATGCGGTGAGTTGGTTCTGGGAGTTTGGCGATGGGCAAATATCGGAAGAACAAAATCCATCGTACACATACAGTAAAGAAGGAATCTATTCGATTACCTTAACCGTAACAAACCAGTATGGCTGTGAGAATTCATTCACCAAAGAAGATGCAATAGAAGCCATCAACAGTGGTTACATTGAATTCCCGAATGCCTTTAGACCTCGACCTGGAGGTGCAGGTAATTCAGGTACCATTGGAGAGCGTAAGGATGCCATCTTCAAATCGAAAAACAAAGATGTTGAAGAATTCCATATTCAGATATTTAACCGTTGGGGACAGCTTATTTATGAATCCAATGATGTGACTGAAGGATGGGATGGAACCTACAAAGGACAACTAGTACCTCAGGCGGTATATGTTTATAAAGCCTTTGTTCGATTTACAAACGGAAGGGAATTTAACAAAGCCGGAAGTGTTTTATTAGTGAGATAATGACGAAAATAGATATAACCCATAAACTACACGAAAAAGGACATTTGCTGCTTGTTAGCATGATGATAGCGTATTGTATGGTATCCTTTCAAGCACAAGCGCAAGATGTTTCTTTTTCACAGATGTATGCCACGCCCATGTACCTGAGTCCGTCGTTTACCGGTTTAACGCAGGGTACCCGAATGGGCTTAACCTATCGAGACCAATGGCCAGGAATTGCCAACACTTATCGATCTTACGCGCTGTCAGTCGACCATTTTTTCGATGAATACAGTAGTGGTTTAGGCTTGTTGGTATTACGTGATGATAATGGAGGTGGTTTGTTGGTAAGACAGGACATTAGTGCACTGTACTCATATGAGCTGGAGGTATTCCGTGAAATCTATGTTCGTCCGGGGATAGAATTTTCTTACAAGGAACGTAATCTGAACTTAATTGATGCGGTATTCCCATCAGATCAGGGAGCTGATGGAGACATCATTTCAAGTGGTTTGAATGCTGGTGAAGAGTATAATCACAAGCATTTTGATGCAGCGGCATCAGCTATGATTTATAGCGATGAATTTTGGTTTGGTTTTGCATTTCATAACTTGGTTAAGAACGATATAGCGACAACAGATATTGAAACATTCAATGCTTTTAAAACTTCGGTATATGGTGGATATAAATACCGCTATAAAGACAAGATGCGAAGAAATGATGAGCAGAGCTTGACACTGGCTTTTAATTACCGAATGCAGGCTAAATTTAGCCAGCTCGATGTTGGAACCTATTGGTATATTAACCCGATGGAGATTGGCTTGTGGTATCGGGGTATTCCATTTGCTTCGGCGGGAGGCCTTGAAAACCACGACGGACTTATCTTTATCCTCGGGCTAAACATAGGTAGTGCACGTTTGGGCTATAGCTATGACTGGACTTTATCGGAGCTTTCGGGGTATAGCAATGGAGCCAATGAGCTGACTTTAACCTGGCGTTTCAATCAAAATACTAAACGGGTGAAAAACAGAGGAGCCATTCCATGCAGTGCACCGGGTATAAATGGTGGCTCTGGTTCAAAATACCGTCGTCGTTCGCGTTCGTTTTTCTAATGTTAATGGATATTAACTCTTTAAGGTTAATGACGGGAATTAAGTAAAGCTTTGCTTGAATTGAAGGGCTAACAGAATGGTAAAAAAAATGAGCAAATATTTTTATATGAGTGGTAATAACTTATATTTGTTCTCCGTAAAATTAAAAGGTTAAATTTCACTAGGGAGAGTATGAAACAATTATCAACAGTGTTGAATGGCGTATTATTAGTTGCTGTTAATATATTATTTTTATCAAGTTGTACTAACACAGGAAATCAACAAGCCAGTGTAGCAAACAATGCTCAGGCCGATGCGGTTTTCCCTGTTGCATACATTAATACCGATTCGCTATTATTAAATTACACTTTTGCTAAAGAAGTTAATGAGCAGTTGATGGGGCAGGAAGAAGCTTCAAGAGCTGACTTCAACGAAAAAGCGAAGGTTTTCCAACAGGATGCTGTTGAGTTTCAGCGTAAAGTTCAGAACAATGGTTTTTTAAGCATGGAGCGTGCTCAAAAAGAGCAGCAACGTTTAGCTAAAGCAGAGCAGGATTTAGCACAGTTAAACCAGCAGTTGACCAATGCTTTAATGCAAGAACAAGACAAGTTAAACCGTCAGTTGCGCGATACTTTAATGAACTTTTTGGATGAGTATGCAAAAGCACATCCTTATAAGATTATTTTAAGCAACACGCTTGGAGATAATGTGTTGTATGCTGCTGAAGGAGTAGATATTACAGCTGAAGTTACAGAGGCGTTAAATGCCCGTCATGCAGCTTCAAAATAATAAAGAATAAACGCATTAAAAGAGGGCAGAGGTCAACAGACTTCTGCCTTTTTTAGTTTCTATGGATAAGTTATTTACAAAATATTTTAAGAAGCATCCACAGCATCATTCTTTATATAAAGAGAGTGACATAAAGGTGGTGGTACCTGTTTATCTTGAAGAAGATGACTTATTTGATATGCTAAAAAGCCTGAAAGAAGCCAGTCGGCAAACAAGTGATACGATAGAAGTTATTTTGGTTTTTAATTATGCCGAAACGGCTACTGAAGACATCATTAAAAGGCAAATGGCCCTTTGGGAATTAACAGAACAACGACTTGCTGTGCTGCAAACCCCTAATTTTGAAATAACGCTCCTTAAAGACTTTAATGTTGCCCGAAAACATGCTGGTGTTGGTCATGCGCGTAAGGCTGGGATGGACTATGCGGCCTTTTCATTTTCTAAAGTGAATAATATAAAGGGTATCATCACATCGATAGATGCTGATTGTGTTGTTGAAGAGAACTATTTTTCGGCCATCACTTCTTATTTTAAACGCGATAATGTTGAAGGTTGTAATATTTATTTTGAGCATCCCTTAGAAGGTGAATTCTCAGATGCCATTTATACAGCTATCGCAGAATATGAATTGCATTTACGGTATTATGCTCAGGCTTTGCGATTTGCTAATTTCCCCTTTGCTTTTCACACGGTAGGTTCGTGTTTTGCAGTGAGTGCTGAAGCGTATTTAAAAGCAGGAGGTATGCCTCGCAAACAAGCCGGTGAGGATTTTTATTTCCTCCAAAAGGTGATTCCGGGTGGAAAGTTTGTAGAAATTAATGAAACGACCGTCAAGCCATCGTCACGGCCATCGGATAGAGTACCATTTGGTACAGGGCCGTCGATAAATGCTTTGGTTAGCGACGGCGGTGAATACCAGACCTACAATCTGCAGGCATTTGTCGATTTAAGAGCCTTTTTTGAAGTTAAAGACCAGCTGTATTGTGTCACTGAATCTGAAATAGAAGATTTTACGCATCAACTGAGTGGACGGATGAGAAGTTACCTGGTGAACTCTGACTTTTTTATTGCGCTAAAACCCATCAAAGATAATTGCAGCTCATTAGAGGTCTTTAAACGCCGTTTTTTTGAAGTTTTTAATGCTTTTCGTGTTGTTAAGTATCTCAACTATGTACATGCTCATTTCCTTGAAAAAACACCCGTTTTTGATGCATCTGTTCACTTGTATGAATTACAATACAATGAGACGCTTGATGTTTTTGAAACCAAAGAGCTCTTAGATATTTACCGTAAGCTTGAAAAAGCCTGATAGAATCTTTTATCTCTTAATACGACGAAAGCTGGCGTAGGTATCTAAAATGGCAGTCAGCACAAGGAAGATAACCCAGTATCTACGATAGGTAATCATAGCCCAGGTTGCAGGTAACAGCATTAATGAACTATAAAGTAAGATAGTGTGCACACGCTTGTTCATTGGTTTTCCAAATAGCATGTTGTAAAGTCGGATGCCAATCATAATAAGCGAACCACCCCCAAAAACATAGGCACCATATTCTAATTCGCTCATGTGCATCAAAACACCAATAAACACCATCGCCATGCCAATGTAATAAGTAATACTTAGTACTTTATATATATTCATTTCTTAGTTATTAGTCAGTAGAAAGTAGTTAGTAGTTTGGGGTTTCCTGTTTTGAGTTTTCTGTTAAGAGTTACTCACATTATCAATCGTACATTAAACATCTCACATCCCCTATTCTTCTTCGACCACAAAGATCACTTCGTCTTTCTTTTTCATCAGGTATTCTTCGCGGGCAAACTTTTCTAAATTATCGAGGTTACTTTGCAATTCCTCCATCTTGCGGTTGTTTTGCTCAATCTCGTCAATGTAATGTTGTTTTTGCTTTTCGAGCTGTGAAATCCGTTTTGCTAAACGATAGCGATCGATAAGGCTGTTTTGGTCAAAAACCGTTATCCACACAATGAAAGCTAGTGTTGCCAAAAAGAACTTATTGCTAATAAGTGGTTTAATGTATTTTTTGAAGCTGGTAAGACTCATTTTACCTTGTTGTTTCTGCAAATGTAATGATTTAAGCAACATCAAATAAAGCTTGATCGTGATTTATTCAATAGAGTGGGCAATAAAGAACTGCCTGTCAGCCTATAATATTGTGCCAGCAGGCTAGTGTTGCTTATTTTAAATCAATCCACACCTTGGTTTTAGTGCGGTTCTTTTTAAGTATTTGTGTTTTTATCTGCACCTTTTGAAAGTCAATTTTTGATGAACTTAAGGTTGATGCATCAAAGAAGAGGAATTGGGAGGTTTTCCCTGTAAAAAGCTCCGGGTAGTATTGTTTCAATTCTGTTGAGTTTAATGTTTGCTCCAGCTCTTCTGGCGAGCCGGTTCCAAGCAGCCATGTGTTGCGACGCGTATTAAGGTAAAGTGGTTTTTTACTCTCTATTTTCTTGGGTTGAAAGGCATAGACGTGATCCGATACTTTGCGAATAAGTTCCAAATCGTATTGTAATATATTTAGCAATGCATCACTTTTTTGCTTGTTTGGCATTGTAATGGCGGCTTTAAAGTCGGGCATGTCTTGCCCATTAAAGCAGCTGTCGGTTATGGCTACAAAACCATTTCCCAGATTCTTTGCCACTTCATCATCAAAAGCCAGCAGTGCTAGGCGGGCTATCGCGCGCTCTTCGCGGTTAAATTCTTTATAATCAAGATAGTTGACCAGGTTGTTTTTGAACGAAGCCAGGTTAGCATTGTAAATGTATAGCGCTTTAGCGTTGGCTGGCAGGTATTGGGCCGTATGCTTGTCGATTGGCAGATTGATAGGCACTTGCGACGTTTTATTAACTGCTATGCTACTTGCGGCAATGTGATGCTCATCGGACGTTAGCTTAACCCATACTTCTTCATAATGCTGCATAATACCCGTACTGAGTGTTGAATGCTCATAAAGCTCCGGGATTTCGTTGCCAAGCACATTATAAACATGATAGGGTATTGCACCAGCATATACAGGATTCAGATAAAGGAGTGCCCCACAATCATCCGTATCTTCATTAAATACTTTACTAAAATCAACTTCGTGTTTAACGGGCCGGTTGCTGCCATTTATTTCTGCTTCAAGAAGTGTTCTAAAACTCAAGGCGGAGTTAACTGAATCCAGTCTGTCCAGTGAATCCAGCTTAAAAGCCATATTGTCATAACCCATGTTGTTCTCATAATAGTCGGCCGAATGTAATAATTCTATCAGACGATTGTATTCTTTTTTTAGCTCACCGTCAATGGGTTCAACCTGGGCGTATATCTTAAGTTCAAAATGCTCCTTGTTAAGCCAGAAGATGCCCTTGCGGTATTTGCCACCATTAATAATGGCATAAGTCGGATTTAATTCTTCAATGGTCAGATTGTTCTTTTTTAAAATTTCATCGACCTGATTTAGTGGGAATTGTTTAATGCCTTTGAACTTCATTGTATAATGGTTGAACGGCCCATTTTTATGTCCGTAGAGGCATATCTCCCTGGAGGATTGGATGAGTTCATTTTTAATATTATACGCAAATTCACTTAATATTTCTGAGAATAATTCTGACGAAAACTTGTCTTTGTTAAAGTAAGTCAAGAACATCAGGCTGTCTTTTGAGACGTTCTCATACAGCTTATTAGTGTCTGATTGTGCCCGCAGAGGCACAGCGCAGCTGCTCGCTAATAGCATGCACGTCAGTAGTTTTAATGTGTTTTGTTTAAGATTCATAATTTATTTTTGGTATTAGAGAAAAATCGGAATATGTGGTGATGAATGCTTGAAAGCATTAACTAAATGCGATTGAGTAATCGATAATTATTTATCGAAATCAGTAAATTTCATTCTTTTATGATAATAATAAGGCGCCGGCAAAACTATCACTTTTTATTATAAAACAACCGCAAAAGAAGGTTGGTATTTATAACTTTTATATTCACAAGGCCTCAGGGGAGAATGTTTGATGAACTGTGTTTATAAGGTTAAGTTTGATTTGAACTGCTTTTTTGATACTTGATGTCCGAAAATGTATCACTCATACACTATTCTTATTCGTTTTGATTGTATGCTAGTATGTTTGTATGGTACTAACAACTTAACCAATGAAGAGAATTATTTTAGCGAAAGGCCATGAGAAACATCGGGCATTTATCGAAAATATGGAAGAGAGCTTTCAAAAGGATGGGGAGTGGATTCGTGATTCGCGCAATCAGATAAAACGAATTGAGAATGCTGGAACAGACCTATGTATTAAATCATTCCGTCGAGTAACGCCTTTTAATCGACTGATGTACTCTTTTATTCGCAAGTCAAAGGCACAGCGTTCTTTTGAAATTGCGGAATCTTTGCTAGAAAAAAATATCAATACACCCGAACCAATTGCATATGTAGAAATTTATAACCGCTGGCATGTCCTTACACATGCTTACTATATCAGCAAATTCGAAGATGTGGAGTTCCGTTTGGCAGAGGTGTTGGAAAACGATGTGGAAGATAAACAGCTAATCGTGCGTGGTTTTGTTAATTTTATGACCAATGGTTTGCATTCACAGGGTATTTATCACAAAGATTTTAATGGAACTAACGTGTTGATAAAAAAGGTTGGTGATAGGCATTTTGAATATAGTTTGGTTGATTTAAATCGTATTAAACTTGGCAAGCCAATTCAATATCATAAAGGCTTGCGGAATATGCAACAGGTTAGCTCTAACCCAATTTATCTGGCTGAACTGGCCCGATACTACGCCAATTACAAAAACAAAGATGAGCATGAAACCATTTATGAGCTATTGTTTGTGAGGTATATATCCAGCACTCGCCGACGCTATACCAAACAGTTTTTACACGCTCTCAAAACTATTCTCTAATTATACAACAAATGTAAGTGCTTAATTACAAATGTTACAAGAATCAAAAGTGATTCAAAAAAAGGCTTCTCATCTGAGAAGCCTTTCTTATATTCTAATCCCCGATAGCTATCGGGGCTATCGTTCTGTTATTAAAGACCTATTCCGCTAAGAATGGGTATTTGAAATCGTGCGGCGGAACAAAGTTTTCCTTAATGGTACGTGGGCTAACCCAGCGCATTAAGTTAATTGCCGAACCTGCTTTATCGTTCGTGCCCGAACCGCGCGAACCACCAAATGGTTGCTGGCCAACAACGGCACCTGTTGGTTTGTCGTTGATATAGAAGTTACCAGCTGTGTCAACCAAGCGCTTAGTCGCCTGCTCAATAATGTAACGATCCTGAGCGAAGATACAGCCAGTTAATGCATACATCGAAGTTGAATCAAGGATATCCATTGCTTCTTCAAACTTGTTATCGTCGTATACGTAAATAGTCAAAACAGGGCCAAACAACTCTTCTTCCATGGTGCGATACTTAGGATTGGTTGTTTGGATAATGGTTGGCTCAATAAAATAACCTACCGACTTATCGTGTCCACCACCTATAATCACTTCTGCTTCTTTACTTTCTTTAGCTTCGTCAATAGCACCCGCTAATAAGTCGAATGAAGTCTCGTCGATAACAGCATTTACAAAGTTGCTGAAATCTTCAGGAGGCCCCATTTTCACTTCTTTCATCTGCTCTTTTACATAGCCAAATATTTCGTCCCAGCGATTAGCTGGCATATAAGCGCGCGAAGCAGCAGAACACTTTTGTCCCTGGTATTCAAAAGCACCGCGAACAATAGCGGTAGCCACACCTTTGGCATCACATGATTTGTGTGCCAAAATGTAATCTTTACCGCCAGTTTCACCAACGATACGTGGATACGTCTTATATTTTTCAATATTATCACCAATGGCTTTCCATGTGCTTTGGAATACACCTGTAGAACCGGTAAAGTGGAAACCTGCAAAATCAGGGTGAGAGAAAATTTCTTTAGCTGCCACAGGACCCGAAGCATAAACTAAGTTGATAACACCATCAGGTACACCAGCTTCTTTAAATAATTTCATCAAGAAATAAGCAGAGTAAACAGCTGTTTTCGATGGTTTCCAAACAGTAACGTTACCCATCATGGCAGGTGCTGTTTGAAGGTTACCCGCGATAGAAGTGAAGTTAAATGGCGTTAAGGCAAATACGAATCCTTCTAGCGGACGATATTCTACACGATCCCAGATACCAGGAGCTGACTCAGGCTGACCAGCATAGATTTCGGTCATGTACTGTACGTTGAAACGGAAGAAATCAGCTAACTCACAAGCTGAATCAATCTCGGCCTGGAAAGCATTCTTTGACTGACCTAACATGGTGGCGGCGTTAATTAACTGGCGATAAGGGCCAGCTAATAAATCAGCTGCTTTCAAGAAAATAGAGGCACGGTGCTCCCAACTAAGGTTAACCCATTGCTCACGTGCTTTCAAAGCAGCGTCAATAGCCATGTGTACGTGCGTTTCATCACCTTGGTGGTAATGACCTAATGTATGTGCGATTTCGTGAGGCGGATGAATTCGCTTTTTATTACCGGTTCTGATTTCTTCACCACCAATAAACATGGGGATGTCCAGCTCTTCAGAACGAAGCTTATTTAACATTTCCTTTAGCTCGGCACGTTCAGGTGTTCCTGGTGCGTAGCTTTTAATTGGCTCATTAACAGCCGGCGGCACATTAAAAATTCCTTTTGGCATAGATTTTATTTTTTTTGGTTTATTACTTAGTCAAACCTGACTTTAGTTATTGGATATTCATCCAAATCATCTGATAAAAACAAATCTATGAAATAAAAAAGCCGATGTACATGAAATATGTCAGGGTTTGAAATGAATTTGAATAATAATCACCGGGATTCGGAGTTGAAAATTTTCACGTATGGTACAGAACAAAGGTGGTGGACTTGATTCTTAGGTATTTTATAACAACTCTTAATTTGTTTTTTTTTTGTGCTAAACTGCAAATGCTTTTTCACCTTTCAAAAAAGGGTATACCAGACAAAGGAAAGGGGAGAGCAGTTTGTTTCTTGGTTTTTCTAAGCAATATGTTAAAAGTAAATTATGTGCCCTTCCACTAAGCTCCAGACATAAGCTTTTATTTTCCGCTTACGGCATACTTCAGTGAATTAGAGATGTTTACTCCTATCAATCGCTCGTAGTTGTCACTCACGCTTTGGTAATACACATAGATGATATAGTCGTTTTCGCTTTGTCCAAAATTACCTTCAAAGCGCTCCACTTCGGCTTGTTGATAGTTGTTTTCCAAAAAATGATATTGGTAATTGTAAAAGCCCTGTTTCAATAGCATGGTTAATTCGTAGGTGTGGGTGTTAAAATTATATTCCATGCGGTTGTTGTCGTTCAGCTGCCAGTCGTTTAAACCGCCAGTGACATAGATATGGCCGTCTACATATGGCGCCTGCACTGGTAATTTAAAATGAACATATACATAATCGGCTTCAATAATCGGGTCGCGATTTTCTTTTACTTCGATGTAATATTTACCATTAAAATCTTCGCGGTAGAAATAGGGTTTCCGGCTGAGTAATTTATCGGGGAATAAGGTAAAATGATAATGCGGATCAAAAAAGTTGATGGATTGCACATGCTCCGGGGCAAAGCGTGTGCTTCTGATGTCGAGCCAGCGATATTCGTTGCCACCGTCGAACAGGTTTTCGCGGTTATAAGAGTATTCCAATTCTTCGTTACGGATAAACAACGGTTTTAAGTCATCAATCTGGTTATCCCAGCGGCCATTTTGTTGTAACACCACTTTTAACTCATCGCGTGGGTTGTTAATTCTGAAGTTAGGGTGCTGAACGGTAAAATTCACCTCTTGCATCGACTCCCTGAAATTAGCGTTGGACGTGTACTTAATACGTGGAAAAATGCTCACCATCTGCTCAGTCACATAAAATGGACGCACCAAAACCGGGTTATCTTCATCGCCCAATTCAAACACTTTAATAAGGTAATTGCCCGATAGTTTTAAGCGAATATCGTCGTTGGGAAAATCCAGCGTGTAATGAATATAGTCGAAAGTGGTGTTAAACGAATACTGGTAGTCTTGTATGGCATTGGGCATAAAACCATCCACATATTCGGTTTGCATCAAATTAGATTCTTCCCAGTTCGAATTGCAATGAATAATGCTGTATTGATAATTTTTGGAATCATAGGCAAAGTCATCAAACTCCAATGTCAGTTGCTCTTGCGGATAAAGGTTAATGATAGGGTAGGACATGTTCCACCCCTTTTTATAAAGTTGAACGGTTTTAATGCTTGATGCTGTTTGTACAGGATTATTAGCAATAATTAATACCGAATAGCTGATGAATAGCATGAAAAGCACTTGAAACTTAAGCGTTTTACGAGCAATATGTGATTGTATATGTTCTTGTGAAATATCTAGATAGTTAAATTTATTAAAATAAAGCATGTCTTTTCAAGTTTTGCAAACGCAATATATATGGATTAGTGATAAATTTATGTACTTTTGCGCGTAAAAATAAAAAAACCGTTTTTCAAACATGTCAGAGGTAATAAAAATCAAAAAAGGTCTTGATATCCAACTTGCCGGCAAAGCCGACAAAGTTTTTGGACAGGCTGAATTACCCGAGCTATTTGCAGTGAAACCAACCGATTTTCATGGTGTGGTACCTAAAATGGTTGCAAAAGTTGGGGACAAGGTGAAAGCGGGTACAGTTTTATTTTTCGACAAGAATCGTCCTGAAGTAAAATTTGTGTCTCCGGTAAGTGGAGAGTTGGCTGCGGTTAACCGTGGCGAGCGCCGTAAAATCCTTGAAGTAGTCGTAAAGGCTGATGGTTCAGATGAGAAAGAGTCGTTTGAAACCGCTAAGCCAGCAGACCTATCAAAAGAACAAATTGTTGAAAAATTGCAGGCAGCAGGTTTGTGGCCGTTCATTCGCAAGCGTCCTTATGACGTGATTGCAGATGCTAATGAAACGCCCAAAGCCTTCTTCATCTCTGGTTTCGATACTGCTCCTTTAGCACCGGATATGGATTTTGTCCTTTCGGGTCAGGAGGAAGCTTTACAAGCTGGTATTGATGCGATCAGACAATTGTGCGACAATGTGCATGTAGGAGTTCAGCACGATGCTGCTTCAAAAGTTTTCAACAACTTAAATGGTGTAACAGTACACGCATTCAATGGCCCACACCCGGCTGGTAATGTTGGTATTCAAATTCACCACACCATGCCTATTAACAAAGGCGAGGTAGTTTGGGTTGCTCAGCCGCAGGAAATTGTTGCTATTGGTAAATTATTTACTGAAGGTATTTATGATGCTAACCGCATTGCAGTATTGGCCGGTAGCGAAGTGGAAAAGAAAGGGTATTACCGCACAAAAGTTGGCGCCAGCATCTCTACATTGGTGAAAAACAATGTTAAAACAGACGATAACCTACGTTATATCAGTGGTAATGTACTAACCGGAACACACATTGAAGAAGATGGTTACTTGGGTGCTTACCATTCACAAGTAACCGTTATCCCTGAAGGTGATTATTATGAGTTTATGGGATGGGCAATGCCTGGTTTCGGTAAATTCAGTCTGTCACGTTCATTCTATAGCTGGATGTGTAAAAAGAAAGAATACCGCTTAGATGCTAACATGCATGGAGGCCTGCGTTCTTTTGTTGTATCAGGTGAATACGATAAAGTATTACCAATGGATATCCTCCCTGAATTTTTATTCAGAGCTATTTTAGTTGAAGATATCGATAAGATGGAGCAATTGGGTATTTATGAATTGGCCGAAGAAGACATCGCTCTTTGTGAGTTTGCATGTACTTCAAAGCAGCCACTTCAGGCAATATTGCGTAAGGGTATTGATTTAATGATTAAAGAGTTAAGCTAGTCGGTAGTCGAAAGACAGTAGTGAGTAGTTAAATATTACTGACCACTGACTAATAACTATAAAACTATAGTACATTGAAAGCGTTAAGAAATTTATTTGATAACATCAAACCTCACGTTCAGAAGGGCGCGAAGTTTGAGAAACTTCATTCGACCTACGATGCGCTGGAAACCTTATTCTTTGTTCCGAATACAACGAACAAAAACGGGGTTCACGTGCGTGACGCGGTTGATTTGAAGCGTACCATGGCAATTGTTGTGAAGGCATTAATTCCGGCATTGCTATTTGGTATTTGGAATACAGGCTATCAGCACTTTTTATCTTTAGGTGTTGATGCATCATTCTGGGAAATGATTGGACACGGAGCCTTAAAAGTATTGCCTATCGTTATTGTATCATACGGTGTTGGTTTGGGTATTGAGTTTATGTTTGCTCAAATACGTGGCCACGAGGTGCAGGAAGGTTTTCTTGTATCGGGTATGTTAATTCCTTTGGTATTACCAGTTGATATTCCACTTTGGATGGTTGCTGTTGCAACTGCTTTTGCCGTAGTAATCGGTAAAGAGGTATTCGGTGGAACTGGTATGAACATCTGGAACCCGGCCTTGGTAGCACGTGCCTTTCTATTCTTTGCTTACCCTTCAAAAATGTCGGGTGACAAAGTGTGGGTGTCAGGTTTATCTAAAGGCGAAGGCATTGTAGATGGTTTCTCGGGAGCGACTGCTCTTGGTGATGCAGCCAGCGGTAACATGGCAAAATTTGCCGACGGTGGTGCCTTCGATATTTGGCATAGCTTTGTTGGTATGATTCCTGGCTCAATAGGTGAAACATCAACCTTGGCTATCTTAATTGGTGCCATCATCCTTATCTATACAGGTATTGGAAACTGGAAAATTATGACTTCTGTATTTGCAGGTGGTTACATTATGGGATTATTATTCAACCTGTGGGGGGCCAACGAATTAATGCAGGTAGATGCCGTTCATCACTTATTATTAGGTGGTTTTGCCTTTGGTGCTGTGTTTATGGCTACTGACCCGGTGTCGGCTACCCGTACTGAAAAAGGTAAGTGGATTTACGGATTCCTGATTGGTATGTTAGCCATCATGGTTCGTGTATTTAACCCGGCTTACCCGGAAGGTGTTATGTTGGCCATCTTATTGATGAACACATTTGCACCACTGATTGACCACTATGTGGTACAAGGAAATATCAAACGTCGTTTAAAAAGAGCTAAAGTAGCTGCCTAAATAATTAGTAAAATGGATAGACAAGGAAATACATATACGTTTCTGTACGCATCTGTTATGGTGATTGTGGTAGCGGCCATTTTGGCTTTCTTAGCACAATCGTTAAAACCTTTTCAAGATGAAAATGCGGCTGTTGCCAAAAAAATGGACATCCTGAAGTCGGTACAGATTGAGAGTACAGCAGCTGATGCTGAAGAGAAATATGAGAATTACATTGGTGAAAATGCTTTTGTCATTAACGTTAATGGAGAAAAGGTGGAAGGTGATGCCTTTACTGTTGACATGGCAAAAGAAGTTAAGAAAACCGGTTTGGATCGAGCTTACCCTATTTATATGTGTAAGTTGGATAATGGTCAAACCAAGTACATTATTCCATTGCGTGGAAAGGGACTTTGGGGCCCAATTTGGGGTTATGTGTCTTTAGACGAGGACAAGAACACCGTTTATGGTGCTACTTTTGGTCATAAAGGTGAAACGCCAGGGTTAGGGGCTGAAATTACAACTGACATGTTCCAAAAGCCTTTTACCGGCAAGCAATTATTTGACCAAAGCGGTGCTTTCTCCTCTATTGAAGTGGTGAAAAAAGGACAGTCGCAGGGCGACCTTCACAAAGTAGACGGTATCTCAGGTGGTACGATTACCAGTGTGGGTGTAGGTACTATGTTGAAAGACTGCCTGACAGGTTATGAAAAGTTTTTAAAGAACTAAAATATTGTGACGATGAGTAGTGAAAAAGAAGCATTGTTTTCAGCTAAGAATTTGAAGCTGATAACAACTCCTCTGGGAGCACAAAACCCCATTACCATACAGGTGCTGGGTATCTGTTCTGCTTTGGCGGTGACAGTTAAATTGGAGCCGGCAATTGTATTGTCCATCTCTGTAACGTTTGTAACAGTATTCTCAAACCTAATTATATCGTTGTTGCGTAATACCATTCCTTCACGTATTCGTATTATTGTGCAGTTGGTGGTTGTAGCATCGTTGGTAATTATTGTTGACCAGGTATTAAAAGCCTTTGCCTATGAGGTGAGTTTGCAGCTCTCGGTGTTTGTAGGGCTCATTATTACCAACTGTATCATCATGGGACGCCTCGAAGCTTTTGCTTTGGGTAACAAACCGTGGCCTTCAGTATTGGATGGTATTGGTAATGGAGCCGGTTATGGTTTTATTCTGATTGTAGTCGCTTTCTTCCGCGAATTGTTAGGAACAGGCTTCCTGACTTTACCAGGTATTGGCGCTATGCAGATTATACCTGATGTTTTCTATGAATGGGGATATGCCAACAACGGTTTTATGATTTTGCCTCCAATGGCTTTGGTTGTGGTAGGTATCATCATCTGGGTACAGCGTTCACGTAATAAAGATTTGATAGAATCGTAATTGTAAAAAAGAAGAAAAATGGATTATATAAATATATTTATCCGGTCAATCTTTATTGATAACATGGTATTTGCATATTTCTTCGGAATGTGTTCATACCTGGCAGTATCAAAAACCGTGAATACGTCTTTCGGTCTTGGATTGGCTGTGACTTTTGTTCTAAGTATTACCGTGCCGGTTAACTACCTGCTTAACGACTATGTATTAAGTGAAGGTGCTTTGGTATGGTTAGATAATTTATTAGGTGTTCAGGAACCGCTTTTTGCGGAGTTTGACCTGAGCTTCTTAAGCTTTATCATGTTTATTGCTGTTATCGCATCGATGGTGCAGTTGGTAGAGATGATTGTTGAGAAGTTCGCACCTGCTCTTTACTCACAACTGGGTATCTTCTTACCGCTTATTGCTGTAAACTGTGCCATCTTAGGTGGTTCATTATTTATGCAGGAGCGCGAGTATGCCAACCTTGGCGAAGCAACCGTATTTGGCGTTGGTTCGGGTATTGGTTGGTTATTGGCCATCGTTGGTATTGCTGCCATCCGCGAAAAGATTCAGTATTCAGACATACCTGCTCCATTGCGTGGCTTAGGTATTACTTTTATTGTAACCGGATTGATGGGTGTCGCATTTATGAGTTTCATGGGAATTCAGTTGTAAAAAAGTAAAACGAATTAAAAATGACATTATTAGCAGTAAATAGTACGATGGTTATTTTTACCAGTGTTGCGATTTTCCTTTTGGTAATCCTTGCTTTGGTATCTATTCTGTTGTACGCTAAGAAAAAACTGATGCCATCAGGTGAAGTAACCATCAATATTAACGATGGAGAGAAAGAGTTGGTTGTAGAGCCAGGTCAGACCTTACTTTCGGCATTAGGAAGCAATAAAATCTTCTTACCATCAGCATGTGGTGGAGGTGGTACATGTGCCATGTGTCGCTGTCAGGTGGATAGTGGTGCAGGTTCTATTTTACCAACCGAAACCGGTTATTTCACCCGTAAAGAGCAGGCCAATAACTGGCGTTTAGCTTGTCAGGTAAAAGTAAAAGAAGACATGACCATGCAGATCCCTGCCGAAGTGATGGGTATCAAAAAGTGGGAGTGTGAAGTGGTATCTAACGATGGTCAGGCTACCTTTATTAAGGAGTTTGTAGTGAAGTTGCCAGAAGGTGAAATCTTAGACTTTAAATCGGGTGGTTACATCCAGATTGATGTGCCTAAGATTGATGTGGACTTCAAAGACATGGATATCGAAGAAGAATACCGCGGCGAATGGGAGAAATTTGGCATGTTCGATTTGAAGATGAAAAACCCGGAGCCAACGTATCGTGCCTACTCAATGGCTAACCACCCTGCAGAAGGTAACATTGTGATGTTGAACATCCGTATTGCTACTCCTCCATGGGATCGCGTAGCAGGAGGCTTCCAAAAGGTTAACCCAGGGGTTTGTTCTTCATTTATCTTCTCGCGCAAGCCAGGTGATAAAGTAACCGTTTCAGGTCCTTACGGTGAGTTCTTTATTAAAGAAACAGAGCGTGAAATGATGTTTATTGGTGGCGGTGCTGGTATGGCGCCAATGCGTTCGCACATCTTCCACTTGTTCCACACCTTGAAAACAGGTCGCAAGGCTACTTTCTGGTACGGAGCACGCTCGCGTAAAGAAATCTTCTACGAAGATCACTTCCGTAAGATTGAGAAAGAGTTCCCGAACTTCAAGTTTACAATTGCTCTTTCTGAGCCATTGCCAGAAGATAATTGGGAAGGTGCTACAGGCTTTATCCACCAGGTAATTCATGACGAGTACTTAAGCAAGCATGAAGAGCCGGAAGATATCGAATACTATTTATGTGGACCTCCGATGATGAACGATGCAGTAACCAAAATGCTGTACGATTTAGGAGTGCCGGATGAGATGGTTGACTTTGATGATTTTGGATCATAAATAATAGAACAATGGCGTGGAGGAATTCACGCCATTTTTTTGTTTGAAAGCAGAGACGCAGAGTTTTATTTAAGATAAACTAACTTTCTATGGATGGCATCTATATTTACACGCTATAAGTAAAGATGACATCCTTTGCGTTTTTATAACCACTATTCGTTAAATTGCGTTTTCAATTTAAAACGAGGCTATGAAGGTATATTTGTCCATTTTAATCTATTTAGGGCTACTCTCAACACTCAATGGACAAACTGTGCAGCAAAACCTTCTTAAGGCAAAAAAACTGCAGGAGATTAAGCCGGATAGCAGCATTCTTATCGCTCAAAAAGTATTGACTGAAATAACGGACAATGATATAGAGCAGAAGGCACAGGTTTTCTGGAATCTGGCACAGGCTTATTTGTACAAGCACGAGTACCATACGGCCTTATTTTATGGGTTAAAAGGAAAAGAGTTATTTGAAGCTGCTGATACCAGTCGATTACATCAGGATATACTGGCTACCATTGCATGGATATATTTCGATATTGGGAATTATCAGCACGCTGTACCTTATCATCAGAGAGCCCTGGATATAGCACAGCAAAGGGACGATATACATAATGAAGTGGTTTATACCAATGCCCTGGGTTTAGATGCTTTAAGCTCCGGTCAGTATCAAAAAGCATTAAGTTTTTTTCAGAAAGCGGTGCATACTCTTGCTATGAATCCTGATGCGGATAAGTCACTCTTGTCGACAGTGCAAAACAACATGGCCATCGTTTATATTAACTACGAAGATTGGAAGAAGGCGGAAGCCTTTCTTTTAAATGCCATCGATAACAGTTCTGGTGAGGCTGCCGGACTTTTGGAGAATTATTCACTTTTGGCAAAAGTATATCTGAGAACTCATCAATATAACCTGTGTTCAGAGTATCTGGATAAAGCCGAATTGATTAGTCATCAGACAGCTTATAGTTTTAGTTTGGTTGAGTATTACCAGGTTCGTTACGAATATGAACGCGTTGCCGGCAGTTTGGAAATGGCCTATCACTATCAGGATAAATACATTCAGCTGTATAAAAAGATAAATAATAAAGGTGTTCAGGACGTGATGAACCACCTTATTGAAGTGCAGAATGAAAAGATTAAACAGGATGAACTCATTATTGCACAAGCGCAACAGATTGCCTTTAACAGGCAAGTACTGATTATTGTGGGTATTAGTTTATCAGTTATTATTATAGGTGTTTTTTACTATGTATTCAGGTCGAAAGCCGAACGTTCCTTATTACGTCAAAAACTTTTAAGCCAGGAGCTGGAAAAGAAAGAGGCTCAACAGGCAGTGTTGAGTAATAAGCTGGCTTATAAAGATGAGGCCTTAGAATCTTTAGCCCTGACCATTTCGAAACGTAACGAATTGGTGAAAAAGATGGGAGATGATGTGGGAAAAACATCGTCGCAGGAGGTGAAAAATGCCTGGCTGAAGTTTGAACAGGCCTTTAATCAATATTCTGACTCAACCAATTTATCACAAGATCTGGTGAAGGAGTTGGTGTATCGTCTTCAATCGAAGTATCCGGCATTAACAGATAAAGATGTTCAGTTGGTGCTTGATATCCGCAATAACTTAACATCAAAAGAGCTGGCTGACAAATACCACGTCGAAGTGAAATCAATTGAGATGAGTCGCTATCGACTGCGTAAAAAACTCAACATCGAAAAAGGAACTCAACTCAAGGATTTTATAATGAAGCTCTAGGTATTTTGATACAAGACCGATGAGAGGAGAGAAGGGAATTTATTCGAGAAAAGGATTTGCGTAACTACATTGTCATGCGTCTCGTTTTTAGATGCTTCTTTTAAACCATCTTGAATGATGTAGAGTTTTGCCTCTACAAATCTTATATTTTAGTACTCATTGCGAAAGATTTGTGTGTTGTAACTACTTGTTGTATAATAAATAATGGCTGTTTGTTATTTTGTATAGATTGGGTATAGGCTTATGGTTTTACTTTTTCACATTAACTCCGCTATTTAGCACTGTGAAAATCTATCAACATCAATACAATCAGTAATGAAAAAAATAATCACTGGCCTTTTTATGGCTATTGTTTTGCTATCGTGTCAAAGTCAACCAAAATCAACACCTAATCGCTACTCTTATCCTGATGTGCTGGATGTAAAAGGTAACATCAAAGTGCCTCAGCAATACGGCGTCTCTTCCTTTTCCGATTTGGGTACCTGGCATTCGTTTAGCCTTATAAAAGATGACAATAAAGAACAAATTGGAAGTTTTGTAGGGCCTTATCTGATGAGACAGCAGCAAAGTTTCTGGCTTGGGCCATCGCTTATTGGTTTGCAAATAAAAGATGCGAAAAATGGTAATGTCTGGGATTTGTCTCAGGCAAGGTTGGTTTCTAATACATTTTACCCGGGATTGCTAAAACAGTCGTTTGTAATCAAAGAGCTTGAAGTAAACCTGTATTTGTTTAACATCAATGAACGAAGTACGCTGATAACAGCAGACCTACTCAATAATGGACCTGATCGAGAATTGCAATTAGGATGGCAGGGAAGTGCTTTTTCTAATGTTTTTAAGTCGTTTGATGCAGGTAAGCAGTCGATAAAAATTGGCATTAACGATACCGAAACAGCACAATTATTATTTAATGGCGATGAGATTTCGGTTGACGACAGTACCTATAGTGTTTACGAGTCTCCGCGTAAATTAAAAAAAGATAAGAAGCTGACCATTTCAGCTGCCTTCTCATATACTTTTAATCAGGAGGAATTGAGAAAATATACAGCATTAAATAGGGCAGCTGTTGAAAAATCGGCTGCATTATTTATTCAAAATGAGACACGCTGGAATGGTTATATAACAACATTGTTAGAAGGCTCGGATAATGCTCTATTGGATATTAAAACCTATGACAAACTTGGCGTAAAAGCATTGTTAACCTTAATGCATAATTGGAGAAGTGCAGCTGGTGATATATTTCATCAGGGCATAGTGCCATCTTATTCAGCTCCCTATTTTCAGGGACTTTGGGCCTGGGATTCGTGGAAACACGCTGTGGCAATAGCCCCTTACGAAGGCGACTTAGCCAAAGATCAGATACGTACCATGTACGATTACCAGAATGAAGCAGGCATGATTGCCGATTGTTTCTTCAGGGACTTAAGTATTGAAGGTGTTAACTGGCGAAATACCAAAGCTCCATTATCTGGTTGGTGTATTTATGAAGTATATAAGGAAACACAGGATATTGAGTTTTTGAAAGAGTTATACCCAAAATTACTGAAGTATCATGCGTGGTGGTATAGCAACCGCGATCATGATAGAAACGGCTTGTGCGAATATGGTTCAACCGATGGCACACGAATAGCAGCTGCCTGGGAGAGTGGAATGGATAATGCTGTTCGTTTTGACGATGCTGTGATCATTGAAAATGACGAAGGTGCCTATTCAATTAATCAGGAGTCGGTTGATTTAAATGCCTACCTGGCGCAAGAAAAACGATACATCCAGAAAATAGCCAGGGTATTGGGCGATGTTGAGAATGAAGAAAAATATGGACAGGAGGCTACTGAATTAACTAAAATGATTCAGGAGGTGATGTATTGCCCCGAAGATGGATACTATTACGACGTAGAGTTGAAGAGCCAGAAAAAGATACAGATTCAGGGGCCGGAAGGATGGGCACCTCTCTACAACAAGGTTGCTACAGCAGAACAGGCTGGTGAAGTAGTAAAAGTAATTATGGATAGCAAGCGTTTCAATACGCCTATGCCATTTCCCACCTTAAGTGCTGCTCATAGCAAGTTTAATCCGGAGAAAGGATATTGGCGAGGTCCTGTCTGGTTGGATCAGGCTTACTTTGGTATTGTTGGTATGCACAACTATGGGTTTGAAGCCGAAGCTCAACAGATGGCTCAAAAAATGGTGGAGAGTGCCTTAGGCCTGGCGCATACGCAGGAACCCATTCGTGAAAACTATCATCCTTTGACTAAAGAAGGTTTGAATGCCAATCACTTTAGTTGGAGTGCTGCACACATTTTAATGTTGTTTTAAAATAAGGAATAAGACAAATACAAAATGCTATTTCCCGCAGATGGCGCAGAAGTACGCAGAAAAGAATTGTTTCATTTAGGACAAAGACAATCTTTTTAATAGATACATTTCTGCATTAATCAGCGAAATCAGCGGGAAAACTTTAAAAATATAATTCAATGAATCGAATACTATCTATACTTTTACTTTTTAGTTTAACCCAAATAAGTCATGGGCAAAAAATGGAAGATTGGGAAGACCCGAATGTGTTTGCTATTAATATGCTGGAGCCGCATGCCATATTTTATGTGTATGATAATCCGGATGAAACACAGGCAAATAGCTGGCAACAGTCAGAACGTTATCAGTCATTAAATGGTAGCTGGAAATTTAACTGGTCGGTTGCTCCTAGCAAACGTCCAAAGAACTTTTATAAGCCGGATTACGATGTTAGTAACTGGGATGATATAAAAGTGCCCGGTAACATTGAATTACAAGGCTATTCGGCGCCTATATATACTGATGTGCCTTATCCTTTTGAGCCCAACCCGCCATTTGTGCCGGTTGATCACAACCCGGTTGGTTCGTACAAGCGTCAGTTTAAAATACCTCAAAGCTGGGATGGTAAACAGGTGATCATTCATTTTGGTGCAGTTAATTCGGCTATGTATTTGTGGATAAACGGACAAAAAGTAGGTTATGGCGAAGGTTCTAAAACGCCTATGGAATTTGATATAACACCATATCTGAAAAAGGGGGAGAATGATTTAGCTGTTGAGTTATATCGTTTCTGCAGCGGCTCCTACCTCGAAGATCAGGATATGTGGAAAATGAGCGGTATTGAACGCGATGTGTATTTAGTTGCGCGAACGCCTAATCATATACGCGATTTCTTTGTGCACGCTGGTTTAACTAATAACTATTCGGATGGAACATTAAAGGTGGAGGTAGAGCTACAACGTGCCAACAATGAAAAACTACAAGTTGGTTTTGAACTGCTGGAAGGAAAAACAGTAATGGCTTCAGCCAGGCAAACGCTTAAAGGTTCGCAAAAGAATGTAACCCTGGCTTTGGACCAACCAATTTCTACTATAAAAGCATGGACAGCTGAAACACCAAACTTATACGACCTGCGCATTACTTTATACGACGCTAAAAAGAACGTACTGGAGTCAACTATTCGTCGTATTGGGTTTAGAACATCTGAGATTAAAGACCGTCAGTTGTTGGTTAATGGACAGCCTGTCACGATACGTGGTGTCAACCGTCATGAGCACCACGCTGTTAATGGTAACGTGTTAACAGAAGAAGATATGATTAAAGATATTCGTCTTATGCAGGAGCATAACATTAATGCGGTTCGCGCATCGCACTATCCCAATATGGCTCGCTGGTACGAGTTGTGCGACGAATATGGCATGTATGTGGTGGATGAAGCTAATATCGAATCGCATGGCATGGGCTATGGGAAAGAATCATTGGCAAAAGATACGGCCTGGTTGGCCACGCATTTGAATCGTACACAACGTATGTTGGAGCGTACTAAAAATCATCCGAGTATCATTGTTTGGTCATTGGGTAACGAAGCCGGAGATGGCATTAATTTCCAGAAGACATCGGCATGGATTAAATCGCGCGATACATCGCGTCCGGTTCAGTATGAGCAGGCACGCTCAAAGGAGCATACTGATATTACTGCACCAATGTATGCCACCATTGATTGGATGCGCGAATATATTGAGGGCGATTACACAAAGCCTTATATCCTGTGCGAATATGCACATGCCATGGGTAATTCGGTTGGTAACTTGCAAGGGTACTGGGATTTGATTGATAGTGAGCCGAGCTTGCAAGGTGGCTTTATATGGGACTGGGCCGACCAAACTTTTACCGTGAAAGACGATGAAAGTAACCCATATTATGCCTACGGTGGTGATTTGGGTTATGTGGGTATAAGCAACGATTCATCATTTTGTGCCAACGGCCTGGTTACTAGTGATCGACTTCCTAACCCGCATATCTACGAAGTAAAAAAGGTATATCAGCCATTAAAAATTTTGGAAGTAGATGCTACCAAAGGAGAGTTTGAGCTTTGGAACCGTTTCAACTTTATAGGTACTGATGCATGGGAATTAAGCTATACCATTAGTTATTATGACGATGTAGTAGTAACGAAATCCGTTGCAATGCCTAAGGTTGCACCGCAGGGAAAAGCCGCATTTTCAATTGATTATGGCGCATTGAATAAGCAGATAGGTGGCGAATATTTGCTGACCTTCCACATTCGTCAGAAGCAAGCTTCTGCTTTGGTTAATAAAGGACATGAAATGGGATGGGACCAGTTTGTTATCAAATCATTTGACAAGAAAATAGCTAATACATCGAAAAATAGTTATAAGGTCAAAGAGACGAAGGCGAATATAATTGTTTCTAATTCACAAAATGAGTTGGTGTTTAATAAGCAAACAGGTGAGTTAGCACAGTGGACAGTTAACGAAAAAGCATTGTTAAAGGCGCCCCTTCAGCCAAATTTCTGGCGTGCACCAACCGAAAATGATTTAGCCTGGGGCATGAATATTAAGTGTGCATCATGGAAAAATACAAGCTGGAAAGCCACAGAAACAAAGGTGAACAAGTTGAATGATCGTGTTGAAGTGCAAATAAAGCAGATGTTAAGTCAAGCTGACTCCTATGTTACAACCCGTTATGAGATATACGAAAGTGGAGATGTAAATATCACTGCTGATTATGCGATTAACGACACCTTACCTGAACTACCGCGTGTTGGCTTAGCATTTAAGCTATCAGCTGATTATGACAACCTGCAATGGTATGGACGCGGTCCGCTTGAAAGTTATGCAGATCGCAAAACAGGTATGAAAAAGGGAGTGTATAATGGAAAAGTATGGGAACAGTACTATTCTTATGTGCGTTCGCAGGAAACAGGTCTTAAGGAGGATGTCAACTGGTTTAGCCTAACGGATAAAGCTGGCGAAGGAGTGTTGATTGTGGCGGACCAGTCATTAGCATTTAATGTGCAGCAGTTTGATTTCAAGCAATTAGAACACAGAGGACAGCGCGATATGGCGCACGGTACAGATATAGTGCCGGGCGATGAAATATCGGTCTGTATCGATCACAAGCACATGGGTGTGGGTGGCGATACGACTTGGGGTTGGCGAGCACAGGCACATCCGCAATATCGTGTGCCAGCCGGTAATTATTCATTTAGTTTCCGTCTGAGTCCGGTAAAAGAGAGTGAAACGCTGAATAAAGTGAGATATACCTACAATCGATAGGTTGTAATTCTTGTACTTGGTAAGCAGAGGTTTGTATTCTTGTTGGACATGCATCTTAGGATACAAACCTCTGTTTTTTTTATCATAGTAAACTTTAACCTACATCTGCTGTTATACTGTTAGTGAAATTGGTACAACAAATACTATTCTCAGCAGTATTACTTATTATTCTGGGACATTCATCTTTTGCGCATTCGCATCAGAACAGTATTGCTTTGTCTCAATTTAGCACTTCTGTCGATTACTCTTTCTTCGATTTATTGAAAGTGGCAATAACCAGTGATACAGGTTGCCATCATTTAGAAGATTATAAGTTTGATAAGAAGTTAGTTAACGAAGGAAAAGCTGCGAGCTACATTAGTTACACAATCGGGAATCTGCCTCGTATTCCTAAAGTCTGTTCAAGAAGACTGACCATCAACGGGTATACTGTCAATATCCCGATTTCTTACCATCCTTTTTATACGATTTATCCACTTCGGGGCTCGCCTTGCCCATTGTACTGGCTATATATAGCCTGATTATCACATTGGCTAAACAGCTAATGCCGCTTTGAGTGCAAAATAGGCCTTGTTATAAGGTATAAATCGGATACTATGCTTAGTAAAATAATTGCATACAGCGTTAAAAATAAATTGATCGTTGTATTATTTACCCTCACCATTGTTGGGGCTGGTTTTTATTCAATAATGAATATTCCTATTGGTGCAGTGCCTGACATAACCAATAATCAGGTACAGGTTATCACTACATCATCCAACTTATCCACCCAGGAAATAGAGCAGTTTATTACGGCTCCAGTTGAACTGGAGATGGCTAATCTGCCGGGAGTTGAAGAAATACGTTCTGTTTCGAAATTTGGTTTGTCGGTGGTGACAATTGTATTTAAAGATGAAATGGGCACGTTTTTGCCCCGGCAATTAATAGCTGAGAAAATAAAATCGGCTACCTCCAATATACCTCAAGGTTTTGGTGAGCCCGAAATGGGACCAATCTCTACTGGGCTGGGCGAAATCTATCAATATGTGCTGGATTTAAAACCGGGATACGAAGAGCGCTATTCTGCAATGGAGCTGCGTACTATTCAGGATTGGATTGTAGCACGGCAACTTTCCGGTATAGAAGGAGTGGTAGAAGTTAATAGCTGGGGAGGCTATTTAAAACAGTTTGAGATAGCTGTTAACCCAACACAATTAGCCAGTCTCGGTTTAACCTTGATGGATGTCTTTAATGCCCTGGAAGCAAATAATAGTATATCTGGCGCTTCGTATATCGAAAAAACTAACCAAAGCTATTTTATCCGCGGAGATGGATTGGTGAAGTCAGTAGATGATATAAAGCAGATAGTGGTGACCACTCACAAAGGTGTTCCAATTCTTATCAATCATATTGCCGAAGTGCGATTGGGGCATGCTAACCGGTATGGAGCAATAACAGCCAACGGAACAGGTGAAAAGGTTCTGGGGCAGATAATGATGCTCAAAGATGCTAATTCAAAAGAGGTTATTAAAGCTGTTAAACAACGCGTGACAGAAGTACAATCGAGCTTGCCTGAAGGCGTTTTTATCAACCCGGTTTTAGAACGAAGTGAGCTAATAAACAAAACAACTTTAACGGTGATTGAGAACCTGGTATTTGGTTGTATTATTGTTATTTTGATCGTCTTTTTGATACTTGGCAATCTTCGTTCAGCGTTGGTTATCGGCTCCATGATTCCGTTGTCGTTATTGTTTACTTTATCGATGATGTACATATTTGGTGTGGATGCCAACCTGATGAGTCTGGGAGCACTCGATTTTGGTATTATTATCGATGGTGCGGTTATCATTGTTGAGTTCATTGTCATCCAGGTAACTGGTAAAAAAGCGGTTTTTGAAAATGGAGAAAGTTCAGGCAGGCAATCGTTGATGGATGAATTGACCAATAAAGGAGCTTCAAAAATGATGAATTCAGCCATCTTTGGCCAGGTTATTATTCTGATAGTTTTTATCCCAATATTGGCACTTACTGGTGTTGAAGGGAAGATGTTCCGACCAATGGCACTGTCATTTAGTTTTGCCATAATTGGTGCAATGCTTTTGGGTCTGACATGGTTACCGGTTGCTGCTTCGCTGTTTCTTAAACCCGAAAAAACAAAGAAAAACAAGTTGACGACTTTTTTAATGTCAGCAGCTTATCGAACTTATGAGCCGGTGATAAACTGGGCTTGTGGTCATAAAAAGCTAATTCTTGGAATGGCGTTTTTGGCTTTAGTGGGCACCGGAGTCTTGTTTGGGCAAATGGGCGGTGAGTTTGTGCCCACCCTCGATGAAGGTGACTTTGTAATTCAGCCCGTATTAAAAACAGGAACTTCTTTATCAAAAACGATTGAGATGACAACCAGGATGGAGCAAATTTTAATGGAAAAGTTCCCGGAGGTTAATCAGATTGTGTGTCGCATAGGGGCTGCAGAAGTGCCAACCGATCCCATGTCGATGGAAGAGATTGATATGATAATTAAATTGCATCCCAAGAGCAATTGGAGTTCGGCTGATACAAAAGAGGAACTGGCCGACAAGTTTAAAGAGGCATTAAGCATTATCCCCGGGGTTGAGTATGAGTTTACCCAACCTATTGAAATGCGTTTTAATGAGCTCATAACAGGTGTGAGGGCCGATATCGCGATTAAGATTTTTGGTGAGGATTTGAATTATCTGGATACAAAAGCCAATGAAATTAAGCGGTTGATAGAAGATGTGCCGGGAGCGGCAGATATTATCCTCGAAAAAACAGTTGGTCTACCACAAATGAGCGTGGTGTACAACCGTAATAAAATAGCCTATTATGGAGCCGATATTGCCACCTTAAACAGATATCTAACCATGGGATTTGGTGGCGAGTCGACTGGTGTTGTATTCGACGGTGAAAAGCGTTTCGATATGGTGGTGCGTCTTTCTCCACAAAACCGGCAGGAGCTGGCTGATATTGAAAAGCTGATGGTGCCACTTAATAACGGAAAGCTGGTACCTCTGAAAGAGCTGGCAACGATTAGTGTCGGACAGGGACCTGCAAAAATATCAAGAGAAAATGCCAGTCGCAGGGTAGTTGTGAGTGTAAATGTGCGTAACCGTGACCTAAAGTCGGTAGTGGCTGATATAGAAAATCTTATTGATGAATATGTATCGCTCCAGCCGGGATATTATATTCAATTTGGCGGACAGTTTGAAAACCTTAAGAATGCCACTCAAAGATTATTTATTGCGGTGCCCTTGGCTTTGGCTCTCATTTTTATTTTTCTCCATTTTGCTTTTAACTCCTTACGTGATGCCCTGTTGATTTTTACGGCAGTGCCCCTGTCAACAGTTGGAGGAGTGGTGGCGCTTTGGCTGCGCGATATGCCTTTTAGTGTTTCGGCTGGTATTGGTTTTATAGCTCTGTTTGGTATAGCAGTTTTAAATGGTATCGTTTTAATAGAGCACCTCAAAGAATTAAAACTCAACGGAAACACAAGTGATATACGAACACTGATAATTATGGGAACAAAAGACAGGTTACGTCCGGTAATGCTAACGGCTTCAGCGGCTGCCATGGGTTTCTTGCCTATGGCTATATCGTCGGGAGCTGGGGCTGAAGTGCAGCGTCCACTGGCCACGGTTGTTATTGGTGGGTTGGTGACCTCTACGCTGTTGACAATGGTGGCCCTGCCCTTGTTGTTTGAATTGTTTTATAATGTCAAGCGCATTGCTATGTTTCCGTTTCGGATAATACGAAATGGTACTTCGGTTCTGTTGCTGGTGACATTAGCCACTACTTCCTTAATGGCACAGGATAAAGAAAAAAACGAAGTCAGCCTTCAAATGGCTATTGATTTAGCTATCGAAAATAACAAACAACTATCTGCTTATCGTTTGCGAATAGATGAAAGTAAACAGTTGGCATCCACCGCATATGATATAGATAAAACACAACTGTATTACGATAGAGATGAGAATAATATCGCAGCCAACGGGCATCCTTTATACGTGTTGGGTGTGGAGCAAAGCTTCCGTTTTCCCACCGTATATGGGGTGCAAAAAAAAGCCAATAACATTGAAACGCAGTTGGTGGAGAAGGAATACGAAAAACAATTTTTGCAGCTAACAAAGGAAGTAACACAAGCCTATTATGCAGTTGTTTATTATCAAAACAAACGCCAGGTTTTACTGAGAGTTGATAGTGTGTATGCCAATTTTTCATCTAATGCCAAAGCACGTTTTGCACAAGGCGATATCGGTAATGTTGAAAAACTCAATGCCTTGGCCAAACACCAGCGTGTGTCGTTACTTCTAAAACAAATAAATTATGATTTGGCTGTGGCTGAGACTCAACTAAGTGATTTAGTTATGATTGACAGTGCGTTATATGTGCCGTTTCAGGCTCTTCCCACCTTGCAAATAAAAGCTTACCGACCGGAACAGAGCATGGTGCTGGCAGGTATAGTGCAGCAGCAACAACATCAGAATGCAATGTTGCGTGTCGAAAGACATAAGTTGCTGCCCGATCTTTCTATTGGGTATTACAGCGGTACAAACAATTATGCAGATGCTGGCCAATACTCAGGTGTATATGTTGGGGTGTCAATTCCATTGTTTTTTGGAGGACAAAAGGCACGGATAAATGCCCGTAAAATTGGATTGGATATAAATGAGAAAATGCAGGAATATTACCGCAGGAACCTGGCGAGTCGGTATAAAAATCTTCTAACAGAATTGCTCAAATACCAGGAGTCCATCACCTTTTTTGAAGAGACAGGACGAGAATTAAGTTTAACCATGATAAAAACAGCCCAGCGCAGTTATGAGCTTGGTGAGATGGATGCCATGCAATTTATCATGACTATGGAGAATGCTTTGGAATTAGTGCAGGATTACTACGAAAACATTTATCAATACAACCATTTGGTTTTGGAAATAAACTACCTTCAATAAAACTACGACCTATTTAAATAGATGATATTATGAAACAATTAATAATCAAAGCGCTAATAATTATTTTGTTGGCGTCAGGTTCCTGGATGTGTACTCCTTCAACTCAGCAATCTGATGAAGGAGAAGACAAGGCTCATGGTTTGGTTTATATTACAAGAGAACAGTTTGAAGCCGAGCATATGCAAATAGGGCAGGCAAAGCTAATGACATTTCAAAGTGGAATTAATTGCTACGGTCATATTGGAGCACAACCCAATGGAGTGGCTCAGATAAATACGCTTTTACCGGGGCACGTTGAAACAGTGCAGGCAATTGTAGGTCAAAAGGTAAAAAAAGGCGAAGTAATTGCTTTAATTTCTTCAGCTGGTCTTATTGAGCTTCAGCAGCAATACATTGGTACACTGGCACAAATGAAGAAAATTACCGCTGATTATGAGCGAGCCAAAGAACTTTATAAGAGTAATATTGGTAGTGAAAAAGAGTTTCTGAATGTTGAGAGTGCGTACCAGCAGGCGGTTACTGATTATAATGCCTACAGGCAGCAGTTACAACGTTTAAACTTGGATATTACTAAAATTGAAGAAGGTAAAATAGCCAATACTTATCCCCTGGTTTCGCCCATTAATGGCGAAATGACACAACTTAACGTGGTATTGGGGAAATATGTGGAGCAACAGGAGTTGATTGCCGAAGTTGTTGATGCCAGTCGTTTGCAGCTAGTTTTATCAGTCTTTGAAAAAGATATTCCACAGTTAGCCAATGGATGTCAAGTACAGTTTAGCCTGCCCAATAGCAATCAGCAGTTTAATTCGGCCAGGCTTGTTACAATTGCCAGGCGCGTGCAAGATGATACAAAAGCAATTGAGTGTCGGGCAACAATAGATTCAATGCAAAAGCAAAACTTAATTTACAAATCATATGTGCAGGCTCAGGTTATAACGCGTCATAAGGAAGCACTTGGATTACCTTTGCAATCCGTTATTAAAGAGGGGAATGATAGTTACTATTTTGTTGTTAAAGAACAAAATGATAAAGGTTATTATCTGGAGAAGCAGCAGCTTAATCGGGGGGATGAGTTCAATGGTTTTATTGAAGTTAAAAACATTAAACCGGATGAGCGGATACTATTATCCGGAGTCTATAATTTGCCACTTGATTAAATTGCTGCCAGAAAATTAAATTGAAACATTGTATTTGAATAGGTATTTCTCACCTTTGCCAAAAACAATTCCTCATGAAACAATTCAAACACATCGTCTCATTGGCATTCTTAACCATTTCAGTAATTGCCTGTCAACCTCAAAAAGAATATATCCGCACCGAAGGGCTTATTTTTGGTACAATCTATCACATGACCTATGAAAGTGACCAGGATTTATCCGATACCATACAAAGTACCTTAAATGCCTTCGATTGGTCTATGTCGACCTATAAAGAAGAGTCGATGATCAGTAAAATCAACCGCAATACATCAGTTGAGACAGATACTTATTTTCGCCAGGTGTTTGAGGCTGCTCAAGCTATAACAGAGGCGACCGATGGCGCTTTTGATATGACGGTAGCACCATTGGTCAATGCCTGGGGTTTTGGTTTCTCAAAAAAAGATAGTGTCACCGATGCTGCCATTGATTCTATTCGTCAATATGTGGGCATGGATATGGTGCGACTGGTTGATAATAAAATTGTTAAAGATAAACCGCAGATTATGCTTGATGGAAGTGCCATTGCCAAAGGCTTTGCGGTTGATGTTGTAGCCGAAGTGCTGGAATCCTTTGGTGTTGATAATTACATGGTGGAAATTGGAGGCGAAATGCGCGTGAAAGGCTTTAACCCGAAACAGACCAAGTGGCGGGTTGGCATTGATAAACCCATTGACGACCCAGAGGTGCTCAATCGCCAGTTGCAAGAAATTATTAGCATCTCCGATGTTGCTTTAGCATCTTCGGGCAATTACCGTAACTTCTATATAAAAGGAGGTAAAAAATATGCCCACACTATTAGCCCCTTTACTGGCTACCCGGTTAGTCACCGCCTATTGGGTGTGTCGGTTTTAGCTCCCGATTGCATGACAGCCGATGCTTATGCTACTGCTTTTATGGTTCTCGGATATGAAAAAAGCCTAGCTCTGGTTGAGCAAAACAATGAACTAGAGGCTTATTTTATATTGGATGGAGAGGACGATGAATATGAAGTGAAAATGAGTAAAGGATTTTCAAAATATATTCTTGACAACGAGTGATTCACGTTATAACTTGCAGTTTCAAAATGAGAAAGCGGAACGAAATTTTTAACCAAATAATACCATTGACTCATGAAAAGAAATGCAAGTGTAGGATGTATACTCCTTGTTCTGGGTGTGCTATTGGGGAGTTGTGAGAAATCCAATGAAAATGTAGATTCAACAATTGAACCCTTAAGTCTGGCTGAGACTATTGACGTAGGAGCTTATGAAATTGACGAGGCTGTGAAAGCTATTGAAAGTTCTAAGGCCTATGGTTTGTTTGTTCGCGAAGCCACTAATAAAAGTGCGGTTGAGGATGATGCGCCCGGAATAAACATCTACCTCGACGACATAAAAGGTGTTTATGAGTATGCACCGGAAGTTGAAGAAGCTCCTGCGCAGAATAATGTAGCCTGCCAATCTTTTTTTCAGCGAATTGATGATAGTGACTGGTTTATTATTCACCTGCCTTTCGAAAAGGTAAAAGAGCCAAGCCAGTTGTTTAAACATAGCTCGGAAGAGGCATTCGTTAATAATTTGATGATAAGTACTTCGGAGTTTGTCTATGAGATAGATAAGAGATTGTTATGGCATAATTATCATTTGGCCACCCGCTTTGATGTTGATGAGGAATATGCAGGTGAATTATGGGTTGATGAAGAAAGTAACGGTCTGTTTGATGCCAAAACATCTTCCAAATTTGGGTTTACAGATGACCATTTTATCGTTGTCGATACTCAATTTGGTGATACCATTAAAGTTGGATACCGTTTGGAGAATGCAGAAGCGGATACCTTATTCAGCGAAATGGTAGCTTTTAGCCTTAATCTGCTTGGGGGGAATCCTAATTTGCAATTTGAATATGAGATTCAGGTGGGAGATGTACGTATTGTGAAAACACTTGATGAAGAGAATCAGCTGGTGTATGTTGTATATAAAAACGATGAATTGCGAGAGGATGCTGTTGTACAGGTAATTATATCCGAGGGCGAAACGCCAACAAGTGTCAATTGCTTGTTTATGAACAAAAACAGGGATTTGCAGATAATGCTGAGTGATGAACCACCCATTCTGCTTTCTGATTTGATCGGTGATTCGCAAGAAGTACTGTCCTCATTGTTTGACTCGATGAAAGAGCTCTATTTGTCAAAAAAGGTAATTAACCGATTGGCCTGGCAGATATATATTGAAAATAATTACAATGGAGATGAAGAAGGTGAAGGTTCTGATTAAGACAGATAAAATATGATGTGTTGGGTTTGGGTGTAATGAGTGGAAAAAAGAGGTTTACCATTGTTGGAAGCCTCTTTTCTTATGCTAGTGATAATCATTTTTGATAGCATACAAAAAAGAGGTTTTCAATGTGAAAACCTCTTTTAATATTTTAACAACTTGTTGTTCTGCTTTCATATTCACCATCCAGCTTCAAAGGCTTAATGTTCAATGCTTCTTTTCGGGCCAATTTATCTTGCGTTGTTGCACAATAAATGCCCTTTTCGTTCAATGCTTTGTTACCACCTATGTGCGAATTTGGAAATTTCCCATTCTTCTGCAGAAGAATTCTGATTGCCATCAACACAAAAACAATGCCCATTAAAACGATGCTTAATAATATAACTGGCCACATAATCTTTCCCTTTTTTTATTCGGTACAAAACTACTAAAATTTACATTACCCTAATTCGTATTTAAACTTTCTTAAGGTAATAAGCAAACAAAGCACATGCTTCATATGTTTGATAGTTGCCCAATAAATAATGGCACATTCTTACTAGATTTGTGTCATAGCAACTAAAAACAGTAAAAAATCATTTATATGTCATTTGAACGCAATGAACTCAGTTTTGCTGAGTTTAAGAATGAAGTGATTACCGACTATAAAGTAGCCTGCGTTAGCCGTAATATGAGTTTGCTGGCGCGTAAAGAGGTGCTGGGAGGTAAAGCTAAATTCGGAATATTTGGCGATGGTAAAGAAATCCCCCAGATTGCCATGGCCAAGCAATTTAAAAACGGTGATTGGCGGTCGGGCTATTACCGGGATCAAACCTTTATCTTAGCTGCAGGTATGATGACTCCAAAGGAGTTTTTTGCACAGCTATATGGTGAAACACGAACAGAGTTGAACCCTGATAATGGAGGGCGCTCATTTAACAACCATTTTGGCACACGCACCATTGATGAAAAAGGTGACTGGAAGCGATTGACTGATATAAAATGTACGTCATCTGACATTTCACCAACGGCAGGCCAAATGCCACGATTAGTCGGTTTGGCCATGGCATCAAAACTATATCGCAATAATCCTGATTTAAAGCAATTCGACCAGTTTAGTATTAATGGTAACGAGGTGGCTTTTGGAACGATTGGAGATGCCAGCACCTCAGAAGGACACTTTTTTGAGACCTTAAACGCGGCTAGTGTTCTGCAGATCCCCATGGCTGTTTCGGTTTGGGATGATGGTTATGGTATATCGGTGCCGAAGAAATTTCAGACGACCAAAGAAAGCATCAGTAAAGCCCTGAAAGGTTTTGAAAAAAGTGCAAAAGATAAAACAGGAATGCTGATTTATACAGCTAAAGGCTGGGATTATGCCGGCCTGTGCCAGATGTATGAAGAAGGTATTAAGCGATGCCGCGAAGAGCACGTTCCAGTGTTATTTCATGTGGAAGAACTGACGCAACCTGTAGGTCACTCAACAAGTGGTTCGCATGAGCGCTATAAGTCGCCCGAACGCCTGCAGTGGGAAAAAGATTATGATGGACTGGTGCAGATGCGTCAGTGGATGGTTGAGAGTAAACTGGCTACCATTGAAGAGCTAGATGTAATAGAAGAGGAGGCAGTGGCTGAAGTAAAAGCAGCCCAGAAGGAAGCTTTCAAGGAGTTTAATGATGCCTTTAAGACGGAGCGACAGGAGCTGTTGGATATTATTACCCGGAAAACTTGTATTTGTAATGAAATAAAACAGGATAAAATTGATGGGATTGTTCAACAGCTAAAGTCTGGGTTGTCGCTTAATCGAAAGGAAATATTGAGTGCTGCGCGAAAGGTGTTACGCCATTATTGTGCAGCTTGCGAAAAGCCAGATTCGATGAAAGCTCAATTGAAGGCTTGGGTGAAAAAATATTTTGGCCAGGGATGGGAGAACTACAGTAAATGGTTGTATAGCGAAGATGATTACTCAGCCTTGAAGGTAGTGACTGTTTTGCCTGCTTTTGATGAAGATGCACCAACCGTCCCGGGACGTGAAATCTTACGCGATAACTTCGACCATATATTTGCTAACAATCCTAAGGTGGTGACTTTTGGTGAAGACACAGGCTTTTTGGGAGGAGTGAATCAAACGCTGGAAGGCATGCAGGAGAAATATGGTGATTTGCGTGTTCGCGATACAGGCATTCGCGAAACAACCATCTTAGGTAAAGGAATTGGAATGGCATTACGCGGTCTTCGTCCAATTGCCGAGATTCAGTATTTCGATTATTTACTGTATGCGCTTCAAACCATGAGTGACGATTTGGCTACAACGCGTTACCGAACTAAAAATGGACAGAAAGCACCGGTTATTGTACGAACGAGAGGCCACCGTTTGGAAGGCATCTGGCACAGTGGTTCGCCTTTAAGCATGGTCATCAATTCCATTCGTGGTGTATATGTTTGTGTGCCCCGTGATATGACCAGAGCGGCAGGTTTCTACAATACACTTTTGTCGGCAGATGATCCGGCACTGGTTATTGAACCCTTAAATGGCTACCGTTTGCGCGAAAAGCGTCCGTCAAACATAGGTGAGTTCAAAGTGCCTTTGGGTGTTCCTGAAATCATTGAAGAAGGTAAAGATGTAACATTGGTTACCTATGGTTCATGTGTGCGTATAGCCCAGGATGCAGTGAAGCAGTTGGCCGAGATTGGGGTGTCCGTGGAGCTGATTGATGTACAAACCTTATTGCCATTTGATGTCAATAAAGTCATACTAGAGTCAGTGAAGAAAACCAACCGGGTTGTGTTCTTCGATGAAGATGTGCCAGGTGGAGCAACGGCTTTTATGATGCACAAAGTAGTAGAAGAGCATGGTGCTTTTTATCATTTAGATGCTTCGCCAAAAACAGTAACTGCCAAAGATCACCGTCCTGCTTATGGCACCGATGGTGACTATTTCAGTAATCCGAATGCAGAGGATGTTTATGAAGCCATTTATGCTTTAATGGCAGAGTCAGATCCGAAGCGTTTCCCGGCGATATATTAACGAATAGATAATAGACATAAGATATTAGACGAAAGACAAAATGTAGATACTATGTAAGTGTATTTTCTTAAGTCCAAAGTCTTTTATCTTATATCTATGGTTTTCTTATACTACTTTCCCTTTCAGGCGGATAAATCCAAATAGTATGCCTCCGGCCATTAAATAAGAAACGAGTACTGGCACTCCAAAAGCTGATGGTAAGGTGCCAACTAATAAGGCTATAGCTCCCACCAAAAGAGCATAAGGCATTTGTGTTCTTACGTGATAAATATGATGACATGAGCAAGCCAGCGAGCTTAAGATGGTTGTGTCTGATATGGGTGAGCAGTGGTCACCCAATACTGAGCCGGCCAATACACACGATACGGCATTGTAAAACAAAGGTAGAATCTCATCGGTATCCATTCCTGCTTCAAGTCCAATTTTCCAAATAGCCGGTAGTATAAGAGGATAGATAATGGCCATGGTGCCCCAACTCGAACCTGTACTAAAGGCAATAGCTGCTGCAAAAACAAATGTCAGTGCCGGGATAAACTCAGGGCTAATATTAATAGCAGTCAGAATGCCTGTTATAAATTTGGCTGTGTGTAAATGATCAGTCAATAGGGCCAGCGACCAGGCGAGTGCCAGTATTAAAATGGCATGAAACATCGTTTTAAAACCATTAATTAGCCCTTCTATACTTTCCTTTAGGTTAAGTATTTTTTGAGAGGTAGTGAGCACCAGGGCTGCAAACACACCGGCAAGGGATGACCAGATGAGGGCATTAAACACATCTGAATCACCAATGGTTTTTGACAGCTTGGTGGTTAAACTCAGGCTTTGGTCGCCCCATATACTAACATCCCAACCGGTATAAATTAAACCAGCAAGTGTGCCCAATACTACAATTAACACAGGAATCACCGCATTAAACCATCGTGGTGTCACGTCTTCAGCTACTTCCAGCTCCTTCATTATCTGTGGTGAACGCCCTTTCTTTTTAATATCGTCAAGTTGTGTTTGTATGGCTTGTTTTTCTGCATTAAGCATTGGCCCAAAGTCCCGCTTTTGCCAAATTAATATTGGCACAAAAAGTAAAGTTAATATTGGGTAGAATGAATACTTTAGAGAATAAAGAAAAACAGAATAGGCCGATGACTCAAGCCCAACTTCACTGATGCCTTGTTGAATATAGCTTAGTTCGGCTCCAATCCAGGTGGTGATAAAAGCAATGGCAGCAATGGGGGCTGAGGTGGAATCTACCAGGTAAGCCAGTTTCTCGCGCGATATCTTCAGTTTATCGGTGACCGGACGCATGGTGTTGCCAACAACAAGGGTATTCGCATAGTCATCAAAGAAAATCAATAAGCCCATCAGGTAGGTAATCATCTGCCCCGAACGACGATTTCTGGCATATTTCGACAGTATATTCACAATGCCTTTCATGCCTCCATTCAATGATATGAGTGTTACCATACCTCCTATTAGCATGCTGAAGATAATAATGGATAAGTGCTCATGACTCAGTAAGGCTTGCATTAGGTAGGTGTCTATTATAGCAAAAGCACCTTTAAACAGTGCTACAAACAAGCCTATACCAGAATATTTATAAATGATGGATGTGCCAATAAGTAAACCAATAAAAAGCGAGGAAAACACTTCTTTGGTAATTAAGGCCATGAGAATGGCAATTAGGGGCGGAAGAATGGATAACCACAAAGGAATAGGCGTTACCCCTCTTTTTTCTACGTGGTTTTGTTGTATTAATTGTATTTCAGTTGCTTCATTGAAAGTATATTCAAAATAGAGTCCCTGCTCGTCGCTTCGGAGTTCGCGCCTGACACCATTAATCAAAAGTTGTGGTTGCGTTATTTCAGATGCATCAGGATCAATAATTCGAATGGTGGATGAAACACCTTTCATCACAGCAGGAGGTAGCTCTATATGACTATGCTGATTATTGGCAGATGCTGAATGAGTTAAGGATAGTAATAGAAACAGGAGCAATGAGAGGTGAAAAGCACAACGCTTAGAAATCATAATTGAACGATTAGATCTGGTTTGATTTGTGATAATGTGACAATGAGAAACAAGTTAATAATATTTGACTAACAAGGCCTAATATGTTGTTGAATTAATAAACTTTAAAGTGTTTTAATATTAAGTTTTGCTTATGAAGATAAATGGTCCGAAAAAGTCAATGGTAAGTAAATGAGTGGTTTAAATCTGGCATTCTTTGGTGAATGGCCTGTTTTTATTGAGGAATGACTGCTGTTATACTCACAAACTTAAATTAAAAGTGTTACATTTAAACTAGAAGTTGACAGCATGAAGAGTTTAGATTTTGACATATTCAAAGGACAGAAGCCCGGATTAAAACCAGCAAAAGGACGCATTTTGATTGCAGAACCTTTTTTGCAGGGACCTTACTTTAGTCGATCGATTGTTATTTTAACCGAGCATGGCGAAGAAGGAGCAGTGGGTTTCGTGTTGAATAAGTCTTCGGAGTTATATCCGGATGAGGTGATTGAAGACTTGTTCAATTTTAAAGGCGAACTGTATGTAGGAGGCCCGGTGGCGTCCAATACCTTGTATTTTATTCATACCCTTGGCGATAAAGTACCCGATTCGGTAAAAATAACAGATACCCTCTATTGGGGTGGTGATTTCGAAGTGATTAAGAACCTGGTTAATACGGGCATTGCTGATCATACACAGGTCAAGTTTTTTGCAGGTTATTCAGGCTGGTCGCCCGGACAGTTGGAGAATGAAATTGAAGAAGAATCATGGATTGTTGCTGATACCTCTGATGATATGGTAATGGATGATGATATTGACCACATCTGGAAACAGGCTATGGAAGGGTTGGGCGATGTGTTTAAAGCCTGGACTAATTTTCCTGAAAATCCTTCGTATAACTAGTCGCTGCCTCAACAAGTAAGCGGTTAACTTTCTTACTTAATTTGCAGAAATACCGTTTATCTCTTAAGCCAACCACCCATTGAATACCTTGAATCGCATTGCTTAAGAATATTTCATCGGCTTGTAATAAGGTATCGTAATCAGTTCCACTCACCTCATGAATTGGCCAGTTATTGTCTCGCAACAAGCGAATAATTTGTCTGCGCATCACTCCATTAACACAGCCTGATGAACGCAGTGGCGTATAAAATTCATTGTTTTTGACCCAAAACAGATTGGATGCCAGACCTTCAATAATCTGGTTGTTGGAATTAATGATTAAGACATCATCTTTACCCTGCTCTTGTTTAAATAAGCCAGCCAGTATAAATAATAGGGCGTTAGCTGTTTTGTATTGCCCAAATCGATTCAGTGGTTTTTTCTCGTCTTCGAAAATATCGATTAACAAGCCCTTGGTATTTAGCTCATAATTATGGGTGTTAAGAGCAGATGCTTCAACTAGCCACTGTACTTTGTTATTAGCAGGCGCGTACAAACCACCATCTTCGCGAAAAACAGTTAGACGTACTCGAACATCACCAAATAAGCGGTTTTTTTGAATCAATGCGCATATGTGTTCCTCCAGCACAGTGGCCGGAGGAAGACTTTTAATATCCATCTGTAACAGGCTCATGCCATTAATCAGTCGTTGGTAATGGTCGTGAAACCACATGGGTTTTTGCTGAATGCAGCGAATGGTTTCAAACAAGGCATCACCATACCTGAAAGAACGGTTATTGACATTAAGCACGGCTTTGTCGGCCTGCATTTGAATGCCATTGAGCGATATGTACAGTTCTTGATCCATTAAAGTTTGATGATGGTGTTACAAACATCGATAATGGAGCTGTTCTTTTCAATCTTAAAGCTCTGTTTAAGCCCGGCTGCATTACCGGCTTCCACATCCCTGTCAGCATCGCCAATAAGGTAGGAATTGTTCTTGTCTATTTGGTGCTCTTCCATAGCTTGTAGTATCATTCCCGGCTGTGGCTTGCGACAGTCACATGCTTCAAGCGATTCGTGATGCGGACAATAATAGATGTCAGTAATGCGAATGTCGTTATCGAACATCATCTGCAGAAAATGGCCGTGCACCATTTCTACATCATCTTCGGTGTATTCGCCTTTGGCAACACCTCCCTGGTTTGTGATAACAAATAGTTTAAACCCGGCATCCTGTAATAGTTTTAACCCTTCAATAATGCCTGGATTCAGTTTGAAGTCTTTGACTTTATAAATGTAATAATGGCCTTCGTCGTTGTTAATAACTCCATCTCTGTCGATGAAAACTGCTTTATTCATATGATTATAAAATAGATAGTAATTCGTTAAAAAAGCGGACTAATAATGAAGGGTTAAGAAAGATGGGGAACACAAAGCCATAAACGGCACCCCAAAAATGCGCATCGTGACCAATATTGTCAACATTCTTCTTGCTCATATATCCTGAATATATAAGATACCCAATCCCAAATAGTATTGCTGGTAGAATAGGTTTTCTGATAAAGAAGAAACCATACATCGCAAGTGGGTCGTAAAGAATATTCGCGAAAACCACAGCAGAGACAGCTCCTGATGCACCAATTGCATTATAATTGTAATTATTTTGTTCTTTTAAATAAGATTTTAAACTAGAAATTACGAAAGCACTAAAAACCAATATAAGAAATGCAATGTTACTATTGACAGGAATTGACCACTTAAAGCTATAGAGTAGAGATCCACCAAAGAAGAATAAAACATACATGTTGACAAACAAGTGTACCCAATCAGCATGAAAGAACCCATGACTTATCCATCGCACATATTCTTTGCGGTTTTTAATCTGCCAGGCATTAAACTGGTATTTGTAAATCAGCTCGGGCTGGCTAAAACCCGCAATGCTAATTAAACTAATAACGATGATGATAATAATTGAAATATCCATATCTAATGGTTAATTGTAAATGATTAATTATCAATGTTGATTGCATTAATCATTTACCATTAATAATTAATCATTAAAATTTAGTGCATAATTTTAAAAACCAACTCTTTTAATAACTCTCCTGATTCCGTTGTAGAGCTTCCAAATCCTTTTGACTTCATATCGTATTCTCGGATAAGACTAATGATTTGAACCACTTTTCGAGCGGGATAATTGCGTGCTCCGGCAGTATAATCAGTTACAAAGAATGGGTTAATCTTTAAGGCTGATGCAACCGAATTTTTTGATTTATCAGGCAAGTAGTAATAGGCAAGTAACTTTTGAAAATAGCCAAACAGTGTTACTGTTGTCATCTGAATGGGATAGGCCTTAGGATTTTTACCAAAGGCCAGGATAATCTTATTGGCTTTGGCTACGTCTTTGTTCAGAACAGCCTTTTGCAATTCAAAATTATTATAATCTTTGCTTACACCAATGTTTTTTTCAATGTGAGCAGAGGTTATGGTCTGAACCGATGAGCCTATGGCTAATTCAAGTTTGTCTAATTCATGTGCTATTTTGGACAAGTCACTGCCCAAAAACTCAGTAAGCAAGGCTGAAGCTTTTGGTTCTATAGACTTACCTTTTGTTTTTAAGTAGCCATTTATCCATTGAGGCACCTGGTTGTCGTAAAGCTTCTTGGCTTCAAATAAAACGCCGTTTTTAGCAACGCTTTTATAGAATTTTTTTCGTTTATCCAGTGTTTTATAGCGATAGTTAATCACTAAAATGGTTGAGGTGAGCGGGTTGTTGGCATAAACTTCCAGATCCTCAATCTTTGGAATGTTTTGAGCTTCTTTTACAATAATTACCTGATGTTGCGACATCATAGGAAAACGACGCGCTGCATGGATAATTTCGGTTGTGTCCACATCTTTTCCGTACAGAACCGTTTGGTTAAAACCTTTTTCCTCTTCTGTCAGCACATTATTGGCAATGTAGTTGGTTATTTCATCAATAAAATAACCTTCATCGCCCATTAAAAAATAAATGGGACGATATGTTTTTTGTTTTAGTTCTTGTAAAATCTGCTCAAAAGTCATCGACTATCTCTCTTAACTATCAAACCTTAGGTGCTTCACCGATTTGCCACCATTCATAATGGTCGACAGGGCTTTAATACCTAACTGAATGTGTTTTTCTACATAGTTTTCAGTCACCACTTTATCGCTGGCCGATGTTTTAACTCCTGTTGAAATCATTGGCTGGTCCGATACAAGCAATAAAGCACCCGTTGGTATATGATTATAAAAACCGACTGTAAAAATAGTAGCTGTTTCCATATCAATGGCCATGGCACGCGTTTTTTCCAGGTATTTTTTAAAACGTTCGTCGTATTCCCACACGCGTTTGTTGGTGGTAAAAACCGTTCCTGTCCAATAATCCAGCTCGTTATCACGAATAGCACTTGAAACAGCACGCTGCAAACTAAAGGCTGGTAAAGCCGGAATTTCAGGCGGCAGGTAATCATCAGATGTACCATCGCTTCGAATAGCTGCAATTGGAAGAACAAAATCACCCAATTCATTTTTCTTTTTCAAACCACCGCATTTACCTAAAAATAACACCGCTTTAGGGGAGATGGCGCTTAATAAATCCATCATGGTAGCTGCATTGGGACTTCCCATACCGAAGTTGATGATGGTGATGCCATTGGCACTGCAGTTGGGCATATTGCCATTTTTGCCTAAAATTGGCGCATCGTACCATTCTGAGAACAACTCCACATAGTGGTTGAAGTTGGTTAAAAGGATGTATGGAGTAAAATCTTCAAGCTTTCTTTCGGTATAGCGGGGTAGCCAGTTATCAACTATTTCTTTTTTAGTCTTCATAGGAATTTTTTTTAAGGTTAAGTGCAAAAGCATAATAGCCGGGCACAGGTGGGAATAAAGTGCGAGAAGCTAAATTTTATTCTTCACGCTAAGGTAACTTTTTCTGGCTAAATTGATTTATTTTGTTGAAAAAAAAGGAGTACATGCAAAAGCTTAACCTGCCACCCGTGCAGTTTCGAACTAAACAAGCAGGCAATAAAACTCAGGTGTTTGATGAGGTGAGAAAGAAGTTTGTTGCTCTAACGCCAGAGGAATGGGTGCGTCAGCACTTTATTCACTACCTGCTAAAAGGACTGGGTTATTCGGCTGGACTGGTAGCTGTTGAAATGCTGGTGAAGGTAAATGGCTTAAGTCAGCGGGCTGATATTGTATTGTATGATAAGCGGGGAAAAGCCAGGATTATAGTGGAATGTAAAGCTCCTGAGGTGGCTGTTACAAGAGCTGTATTCAATCAGGCGTCTCGTTACAATACAAAGCTTAAGGTTGATTACCTGATTGTAACAAATGGTATGCAGCACTATTGTGCGAAATTAATCGATGAAATGGGTAATTATGAGCTTTTGAAGGCCATTCCAAAAGCAGAGGAAGTGTATGTGTAATCTATCTTAAAAGTTGGTATAAACACTCGTCAATAAAACCATCTTTTGTTTTTCGCCAACGCTTTTTAACGCCTGCCAATTTAAATCCAGCTTTTTCGAATAAGGCAATGCTGGCTTTGTTGTTAATGGATATATTGGCATAAAGCTGGTTGAGCCCTAATTGTTGGAAGCAATAATCAGAGAATAATTTCAGGGCTTCAAAAGCATATCCCTTCTGGCGATGATTCTCATGGATGATGATACCAACCCCACCACGCTGATGAAAGCCATCGAAGTCAAAGAGGTCAATCATGCCCAATACCTCTTTCGACAGTTCTAATTCAATGATTAATCGAAGTTGTTTGGTTTGAAAAACATCGAGTTGAGCCTGTTCAATGTATTTTACCAACTGGTGCTTAGAAAAAGGGGTGAGCGTATTGCTCACCTCCCAAATCTTCATGTTATTTTCCCACTCATAAAGCAGGTTTATATCTTCTGGTTCCAATGCTCTTAAGGCAATTTCATCAGTTGTCATTATTCTGTAGTTGTGTTTTCAGTTAAGCCGTCGTATTGCTTAATGTCCCTTACGAAGCAATCAGACCAAAGGCCGGTGTTTAATACCTTGTCTTTGCCTTTTAAAGCTGCTTTAAAGCCTTTGAATGCACCATATGAGTAGCGATAGAAACCATCATTACACTTGTATTCTTTAATCAAATCATGCTCCAAATCAACAAATACATTGTAGTCAGCAACAGGCTTTTTAAGTGCCAGCATCTGGATAGTGTAATATGGAATACCATCAGAAGTATCGTATTGAGTAGGTGGTGTTGATGTACTTGCCAACGCTGTTGTTTCGGGTTCAGGTTGAGCAACTGCTACCATCATCACATCATCAATATTACTGGCCTGGCTCGAGTTTTTATAAGTCATTTCTCGCGTTACATCAATTGTTTTTGATTGCTTGTCGAAACCAAGCCCAGAGTATTCTACATTGTATTTTTCATCAGTTTCCAATATCAAAATGTATTTTCCGGTTCCGGGGTGTGGTTTGTAATTACCAATAACTTCAGCATCACTTTGGCGGGTTACCGTAATTTCAACATTTTCAATCGGGGCATCGTTAGTTGAGTTAATACAGCCCTTGAAAACAGCTAAACGGTTGATTTCCGGTTCTTGGTATTCAATTAAATAAATATCCGAACCGCCATAGTTATCATCATATCTTGCCGAGGCATAATAGGCAATGTTTGGTGTTGTTGTTGGAACAAAGAAGAAGTCATCGTCAGGGGTGTTAATCGGGTAGCCAATATTGTGCACAGGGCCCCAATTGCCATCATCATCCATCACACAGTAGAAAATATCAAATTGTCCCATAGAATTATGACCTTCTGAGCTGAAGTACATTACTTTGCCGTTAGGGTGAAGCATAGGCGTTTCTTCATCGTATGGCGTGTTGAATGCTTTCATGTTTTCAGCTTTTCCCCACTCGCCATTAGGTAGGCGGCGGAGGCGATAGATGTCAAAACCACCCATGCCACCAGGACGGTTACTGGTAAAATAAACCGTTTGTTTATCAACAGTACCAGTCATGTGTGTTTCGTCATATTTCGAATTAATTGGGCTTACCATCTGCATTGGTTCACTCCAATTTGAGCCGTCGTAGTTGCTGATATATAGATTAGCTCCGTCAACATCATTACGATAAATCACTAATTCGGTGGCCTGAGCAGATAAGCCAACACCCGCCTCGTGTCCGGGTTTTTTAAAAAGCTCCTGCAACGATTTTGCTTTTGACCAGCCTGTCTCTTCTTTATTAGCCGAATAGATACGTTCGGCATACTGCCCGTCAAATAACAACTCGCTGTAGCTGGATGCTCTTCGTGAAGTAAAAAACAAAGATGTTTGGTCAGCCGAAATCATAGGGCTGTGGTCGTCGTATTTTGAGTTGATGTTTGGCCCCAGATTTTTAACTTTTAACTCAACAGGCGATTGCATCAGTTCAATAGCGTTTTCGCACACTTCAATCTCACGCATGGCTTCCTGGCGCAACAGGTCGTCTTCGGCCGGTAATATTTCAATGAGTTTCTCGTATGTTGTAATGGCTTTTTCATGTTGCAATAAATACTGTTGCGACTTACCAATTGATAGTTGAATATCTACGCCGATATCCCCAATTCTCTCATCTTCTTCAAGTATGCTGTAGGCTTTGTCAAAGTACACAATCGCCGTATCAGGTCCGTCAGATGTGTTGAGGTAGCAGTTGCCAATGTTGTATAATGCTGGTACGTTCTCCGGATCATCCTTTAGAATTTCAGAGAATAATTTAATGGCTTCACCAAAGGCTTCATCATCAGCTAACTTAACAGCTTGATTGAATTTTTTATTATCAACTTTAGTGTCAGATTGAGCCAGGGTTAACTGAGAAATAAACAGTAATAATGCAACGATTAGTGCGTTTGGTTGTAACATACCTTATGTACTTAATGTTTGGTTTTAATTTGACTTCGCAAAATAGTTAAAAATGTGCATCTAACGCTTGTTCAGATTTAATTTTTTATGAACCATCGTCTATTATTGACCGATGGAGTGCAGAGGACTGTTAGTTTTACTCTTTTTTCAGTACCATTGGCTCTAAATAACTGGCGTTGGCTCGTGTTTTATAGTCGGCACGATAGGGTATGTTAATTTCTTTCGAAATGCTTATCATACCAGGTGTGCTGATGGTCATCTCATAGGTAATGCCAGTGGCGATAATCATGGTGTACTTGCCCGAGTTAGTTTGAGGTTTGTAGTTACCTATTAGTTCTCCTGATTTCTTATTAGTGACCGTTATTGTAGAGTTAACGGAAGGAAGTCCATCTTCGGTAAATAAAAAGCCTGAAACCACTGCCAACGTTCGCTCGTCGGTTACCGGAAATTCGATGATATAAATATCCGATCGGCCATAACCGCCGGGTCGCTCAGAAGCAAAATAAACTCTTTGTCCATCAAGTGTAGGAATATAGAATAAATCATCGCCTGGCGTATTAATCGGGTAACCAATATTAATTGGTTGTTGCCATTGGCCATTTTCATCTCTCACTGATTTAAAAATGTCAAAGCCTCCCATTGAATTATGTCCTTCCGAAGCAAAGAATAAGGTCTGGCCATCGTGTGATAAGAACGGACTTTCTTCGTTTAATTCGGTATTAACATTTCTATTGAGTAAAAGTACTTTACCCCATTCGTCATTCGGCAATTTATGAGCAATGTAAATATCTTTTCCCTCAATACCATCAGGCCTGTCGCTGGTAAATACAATGGTGTTACCATCGAGCGAGAGGCTGGCATGCGATTCTTCATATGAACTGTTGATTGGTTTCGGCAGTTTTTCAGGTGTGCTCCATTTATCATCTTTAAGTTCTGATACATATAAGTCACCATTGCCATGGTTGCGATAAGTTATCATTGTTTTGCCGTCGGAGCTTAAACTACAAGTAGCATCATAGCCGTCGGTATTGATTGTTGGACCTGCATTGACAGACGGAAGCCAGGCTCCTTCGCGCCATTGGGTGGAGTAGATATCTTCGGTATATAAGCCATCAGCCTTGCTTTTTTTTGCAACTCCATGTTTATTTGAAGTGAATAAAAGTAGATCTTCATTGCCTGATATAATAGGGCTATGTTCGTCAAACTCACTATTGATGGCTTGTCCAAGATTGGTTATTCTAAAGTCAACCGGATTTTGTTTAAGCGCAATGGCATTGTTGCAATAATTGATTTGTTGATTTAACTGTTTGTGAATGTTTTCACGTTTCACAGGTATTGTATCTTTCAATACCTCAAAAAGTTTTAGTGCTTGCTCAAACTGATGATCCAGGTGGTAAGCCAAGCCAAGGTGATAATTGGCTTCAATGGCATTATCATTCCTTTTAGAATATACACCATAATGTTGCTTAGCTTTTGTTAAAGGTTTGATGGCGTCTTTTGTTTTGCCATCAATATTCAGGTAGCAGATGCCTTGCAATAACTGTAAATACGGATCCTCCGGATATCGCTTTTGCAATTGAATAATCAGTTCGGATGCTTTTTTGAAATTGTCTATTAGCATCTGATTTTCAATTGGGACAATATCTTTTTTTCTGGGTTTTTTTGCTGATAATTCAGCAACACTTATAAAACAGCATAAAAGGATAATAATCAAATTTCTTACCATGGTGAGGTTATTTGTCAATGGCTAAAATATTTTCATAAAATTGCAAAAATGATTGCGGACAGGCAAGCGAATAATAAAGAAAGGGGTGGGCTTTTGGTTAGTGGTCAATTATTAAAGATGAATGACTATTCCTTTTTCACTTGGGTTTTGACAAATAATAAGAGACTTCTGATTTTTGGTTAAAAAGCCATAACTACCATCGTTTCCACTCATTAGCTCAATGGCTTGCTTGTATGTGATGTAGTTAAAATCGAATATAGTAAGTTGGTTTTTTGATGATTGTTTGTGCTGATGTGTAACTGTAATAGTCGATTTGAGTTGTTGCTCAATCATCTTTATGTATTTATTATCTTTTGAAATTAATTGAACAGAACTAAAGTAAGGCAGCCTTGCACTACCTGATTTCGACCGATCAAATTTTGTTAAGAAAATTTTGTATTGAGTCAGTAATATTATTCCCAATCTGATAAAGCTTGTGGCGAAAAATGACTTGTTGGCTTTAATATGAGTTTTATAAAATAACCACATAGCATTATAAAAGTGCCAGATGATTTTGGGGGTAGTTTGTGTACTTTGACCTTTAAAGTGAATAATGGTTATTTGCGGCAGATAAATGTTATTTCCGTGTTCAAGTTTTAGTCGATACGAAAGGTCGATGTCTTCGCCATACATAAAATAGCGTTCATCCAAGCAAGTTAAGTCATTGTTTTTGGTTCTCGGAATAACCAAACAAGCACCCGAAAGCACATCAACACTCTGTTCGGTGTTATTATCTAAATGACCTTCGTAATACTTGGCAATGGTTTCAGAGTTGGGGAAAAACTTATGAAAACGGAACAGCTTAAAAAAGGATGCTGACGGACTGGGAAACCCACGCTTAGATTCTAATAAAAATTGACCATTGCCATCAATCATTTTAAAGCCCAAACCACCAGTTTCAGGATATTCACTGTAGTAATTGATTATTTTTATGAAAGCATCTTCAGGCACAATAGTGTCGGGGTTGAGTAAAAGTGCCAGTTTACCTTTGGCTTGTTTTAAAGCCAGGTTGTTTCCCTTTGCGAAACCAAGGTTTTCCTCATTTTCAATAAGCCTAACAAAGGGATAGTTATTAGCAACGATACGTCTTAAAGTATTGTCATTTGAGTTATCGATCAATAATACTTCGGCATTAACATTTGAAATGGCTTTTTCAACCGATTCTAATGTGAGTTTTAAAAAGTCAACAGCGTTATAGCTGACAATAATTATTGATAAGTCAAAAGTTACCTTGTTCATAAATACCCGATGATCATTATTTATGAACGCGTATTATCTGAAAATGTTATTCTCTGCAAAAAATAGATTTCAAAAAACCACACAATGTACGCCTTTGGGCTTTCTGGTATTGCTCTTTAAAAGCATCCTTTTCTGTGTTAGGAGCTTCTTTGTTAATCCACTGCCATATTTCGCCCCAGCCCATAAAACCACCAACATTTCTATCATCAATAAAAATATCAGCATTTACTTTACGGCTAATTCCGTCACTCATCTCTTCTTCGGGGTGTGTGCGATTAACCGCGTAAAACTCAAGGCCTCTTTTTCTGCAGAATTCAACGGCTTCATCAAGCTGTTTGCCTGTTCTGATAGTCCATAAAACAAGCAAATGGCCTTTGTCCTGGAGCGATTTAAGTGTTTCAAAGGCAAATATCTTTTCCTTACCAATGGCCGGGTATTTATGGTCTACAATGGTTCCGTCAAAATCAACAGCGATTATCATATATGGTTAGGTTAAAGTTCAGATTTGTTAATTTCCAATTCACTCAAAATACTACTTTGTTTCGGGTAGTTGAGTATCAAGAAAAGATACACCAAACCAAAAACCAGCATTTGGTTAATGTTGCCAATCATCAAATAGCTTAACAGGCTTAACAAGGTTACACCTTCAAGTGTCATTATTTTAATAAAATAGCTCGTCCTGAATTGTTGTAGTTTAGTGTGGGCTTGTTGTTCTTTATTTATTTGTTTCACTTTTCGATTATGGAACATATAGGACGCAGGAATACCCGCCAATGCAAGTATAATGATGAGCGATTTTAAATTATTCTGACCTGCAGCATCCATGATATATACAGGGCCATTAAGTGTCACAAAAATGAATGATGCCACAGCAAAAACACCCAGTAATATACAGATGATGAAATAGATGAGCTTTATTTGTTTTAGTGCTTTTTTTGATGTCATGTTATAATGTTTTTTCAAAAGGAAGTCGATTAACTAAAGAGCGGCCAAGCGTTACTTCATCGGTATATTCAAGTTCATCGCCAATGGATACACCACGCGCAATGGTGGTGGTTTGAACATCGTATTTTTCAAACTTTTTATAGAGATAAAAATTTGTTGTATCTCCTTCCATGGTGGTACTCAAAGCAAAGATAACTTCTTTAACCGTTCCCGATTGAATCTTTTCGAGCAGAGGTCCTATGGTTAGGTCATCGGGGCCAATGCCATCCATTGGCGAAATAACACCACCTAGCACGTGGTAGATACCCGAAAATTGTTGTGTGCTTTCAATCGCCATCACATCGCGGATGCTTTCAACAACGCAAATAACACTGTGGTCGCGGTTGGTGTCGGCGCAGATATCACAAATCTCACTGTCTGATATATTGTGGCAACTCTTGCAATACATTATTTCCTGGCGCATATGATGTATGGTATCAGCAAACTTAAACACCATTTCTTTTTCTTGTTTAAGCAAATGCAAAACCAGGCGCAGAGCCGTTTTTTTGCCAATGCCCGGAAGCTTGGCAAATTCATTTACGGCACTTTCCAATAGTTTGGATGGATATGATGATGCTGTCATTGATTCAATTCAATTTGGGCTTTAAAGATAGTAAAGATTGCCGACTACAAACTTTTTAGAAAACCAGATTAAATGATGCCATTATCAATTAATAAAATGATGTGTTCAATCATTTGATCGTCACCATCTTTATAATATTCAGATTTTAAGTTGGAGCCAAACAAGCGGGCAACACCTTGCCAGAAAAATGCTGTGAAACCACCTTTGTATTGTTTAATTAAGTCGTAGGTTGTATCGCCTGTTTCGCGATTGATGAGTTTAATGAGCAAGCGGCCTTGGGAAAAAGTTAACTTACGAAGGGGAGCTTCAAATTCATCGAATAGCTCTTTTTCGGCTTGTTTCAGATACTCTTTCTTTTCTTTTTCTGTTGTTAAGGTTGATAAATGAGCATTGATGGCATTTACTTTTTCGCCGGCGCTTCGGGCGTAGGGCAGTACCTTCTTTATGTTTCGTACCATTTTGCCATAGCGCCGTTTGTGTCGTTTGTTTTTAAATTTATAGGGTGGAATAACGGGTATTTCCTGTAGATTAATATGTGGTAATGTATCGTTTTCAATGATCCGATGTTGCAAAACAAGGTTGATGGAATCGGCCAGTTCCTGTCCGTTTGTGTTGTTAATAAAAACAAGGGTGACCAGCCAATAACAGCCAATCCATTTAAAATATGATATGTAATTTGTTTTACCTTGCATACCACAAAAATAAAATTGAAATTGATTGTTAGGCAAATTTTTATCTTCCAGAAACAGTCTTGTTAATGAGAGAGGCGTTCTGATACGACAACTATTCTACCGTAAAGTATTGGTTGCGTATGAGATGGTTAGGAGCAATGTCAACTCCTAAAAATTGCAGAGCTGAGCTAACGGTATTGTATATTTGCACTCTGTTGTCGAAGAAAGGATCTTGTTTTATAAGCATTGATAAAGCAGTTGAATTGGGGTTGTCGGTTACAATCGCCCACCTCAATGGTTGCTCTTTCATCAGTGTTTTGAGCTCATCTATATAAGCATTAAGTTCTTCGAGGCTAAGTGTAAAATCTGCGTCTCTGATATCGGATAATGATTTGTCGATACCTCTAAACTCTCGGTGTTGCATCTGTTGTTCAACAATGCGAATAAGATCATTCATGGCAATAGTTCCTAAAAAAGCTTCGGCTAAAAGCCTGCTTGAAGGATAGAACTTGTATTTTGCTTTCATTGCTTTGCTTGTTTCCCAAAAGCCAAACAGCATAACGACGAAAAAGTTTCAAACGAAAAATGATGAGGTTATATTTTTTGTAATTCACTAAAAAATAAAGTTCAAAACGAATATCGATTTATAAAATTGTTCTACTTTTGCGCCCTTAAAATCTAATGCGGATCTTTCATGTTGCGATTCTTTATTCTGTTCATACTTTTGGCAGGAGGTATTGTAAATACCTCTGCTGTTGCTATGCAAAGTAGTGATGAAAGAGGATACAAGAGTGATATTGAATATATTTCCGAATGTAACACCTTCAGTTCTGATTTAGAAATCTTAAATGCTGAAGAGTTAAAAGACGATTCTAATAAACTAAGATTGACTCATAATTTCCTTTTTTCGGAAATTGATGGTCAATTAGGTTTGAAAATTACTTGCCGTCGAGGAAAGCTGGGGTCTGCCAGTTTTATTCTTTTCGAGTCAGATAACTCGCCTCCTTTTTGTTTATAAGCTTATTTTAATTAGTAATTGTTAAAGGAGCTTTGACGTAAAGACAATTGTCTGGTCGTTAATGATTCTAATGATTAATTATTGCATCTGTCATAGGCTGATCTGGTCATATGACAAAAATCTAATTTATACATATCATGATGTTTTTTTTAATGTTGGTAGTCTTTGTAATAGGCTACAGCTTAATTGTGTTTGAGCATGTCAACCATATCAATAAAGCGGCTTCTGCATTGTTGATTGGTGCATTGCTATGGATGATTTATGCGCTAGGGGGAGAGTCTATTTTAGCGCGAGAAGCCAGTGTTTCATGGGTGAATTTTAAAGCTTCGGGCGGAACTAATATGCTTTCGTTCATTACCCATCATGAATTGTTTCATCACTTGTCGGAGATTGCTTCTATTCTCTTCTTTTTAGTAGGAGCCATGACGATTGTTGAGTTGGTGGACAAATACCAGGGTTTTAGAATTATTACCAGCCGCATTGGAGGTGGTAATGTTACCCGTTTATTATGGATAATCAGCTTTTTGACTTTCTTCATGTCGGCCGCATTGGATAACCTGACTACCACCATTGTTTTGGTTACGGTTTTGCGCAAAATCATAAGTAAACAAGAGAATCGATGGATTTTTGCGAGTGTAGTTGTGCTATCGGCCAACGCTGGAGGAGCCTGGTCGCCTATTGGTGATGTAACCACCATTATGTTATGGATTGGTGGTCAGGTAACAGCAGCTCATATTGTAGGTTCGTTGTTTATTCCCAGTTTTGTTAATATGTTGGTTTCAACGGCTCTGTTTAGCTTGTTTATTGTGAAAGGCAATACCATTAAACCAATACTTCCATCGAACGAAACGCAGGCTTTTACCACCCATCAGGAACAGGTGTTTATGCTGGTAGTGGGAACGCTCGCTCTTGTGTCTGTACCGATTTTTAAAACCATAACTCACCTTCCTCCTTATATGGGTATGCTTTTAGGTTTGTCGGTTATGTGGATAATGACTGACAGATACCTGAAAAAACGCAGTGCTGAAGACAAGCGTACACTAACTGTTACAGCGGCGCTTAAGGCAGTTGACATTCCAACGGTATTGTTTTTTCTGGGCGTGTTAAGCGCTGTAGCGGCATTGCAATCAGCAGGTCATCTTGATTTATTGGCACAGTGGCTCGATGAATCGGTTAACAATATCTATGTCATCAACCTATTAATTGGTGCGATTTCATCAGTTGTAGATAACGTGCCCCTGGTAGCGGCTTCAATGGGAATGTATAATATTGAAATAGCTGGGGCTACAGGTTCTGCTATCCATTTTATACAAGATGGTACATTCTGGACATTTCTCGCGTATTGTGCCGGAACAGGCGGAAGTTTATTGATAGTTGGTTCGGCCGCTGGTGTGGCAGCGATGGGCCTTGAACAAATAAACTTTATGTGGTACCTGCGTCGAATTACCTGGATTGCTCTTACCGGCTATCTTATGGGAGCTTTGATGTATTACTTGCAATTGCAGTGGTTTTAACTCAAACAAATCAAAAAAGTAACGATGAACACAATAAAAAAAATAACCAATAAACAACAAGATGGATTACACTTCTCCAATACATGGATTGGTGTAGTTGCAATCACAATAATTGTTCTGCTAATTCGATTGATTATTGGTTCGATTTAGTATTATTTTTCTGGTGAATAGCGAGTGTTTCGGACAAATAGCATCCCTGATTTAGCCTGTTCTAGCACTCGCTATTATTTCGTAAAACCTTGGAATACTTCCAATTAATAAGGTACTAGTCAGCCTTTTAAAACTGGCACATGCCATCCTAGTTTTTGCATTTGGTAAAGAATGGCTGATATTTCCAGTTGGCTCTGTTGTAACTATTTGGCCTTTAAGAAACTGGGATTTGATATTATCTTTCTGATTCGGTCAACCGTAAAGCGGTATGAAGTTAATATATGTACCAATTGATCTTCGTGGTATTGTTTACTCAATACACTGTTTCGTTTTGTCTTCATATTAGTGTTCTTTTGCGTTTGTAACAGCAGCAAAAGTCATTATAATTGAAACAAAAATATGCTCCGAAAGATTCAATCAAGCGCCCTAAAAGGTCAAAACTATCAATGACGCGCAAGCTGTATTTATTATTTTTGAAGTGTTAGAATCGCAATTGATTTGTTGCGAACGATGATGTCCTTAAACTTGAGGTAGATATCGTCAGTTATTAAATCAGTACAACGATTATAATTGTTAATAATGTCTGAAAAATCATCCTCCTGAAAATGATAGGTTGTATTGGCTGAGTTGTTGATAATTACCAATATAGTCTGTTCACTGCTTTTTCTAACAAAGGCATAAATATCGCTTTGAGGCAATAAGTGGATGAACTCACCAGTAAACAGATCAGGGTTTTCTTTTCTCCAGTTAAGCAGTTTTGTCATCTGTAAATAAAAGCGTTTTTGTGATTCACTCATCCCTTTGCCGGTGAAGGCATTGGTGTTATCATTCATCCAGCCTCCGGGGAAGTCTTTAGCCAGGTTACTGATTCCTTTACTTTTAAAGCCTTTCATCTGCCATTCGGTACCGTAATAAATTGAAGGTAAGCCAGGTGAGCATAGCAAATGACCAAGCATCATCACCAATTGAGCTTGATCACTATCGGCATTGGTATATGCTCTGTTTAGTAGATGATTATCAAGTAAATTGATATTTAGCAAAAGGTCGGAAGGGGCAAATTGAAGTTGCATTTTATGCAGCGCGGCAGTACCCTTTGTGGCATCCTCGTATGGAGAAAAGGCATTCGACAGTATGCTTGGGTAATTATAATTAACTATAAATGTTGGAAGGTCCAGCGTAAGATTTTCCCAATAAATACCTTGATTAGTTGGCGATTGATTATCAACTACAAGCGTTAAATCATCGTATTCAAGGTTTAAACTACTGTATAACTCTTTAATAAGCTGAGGTGTATTTCGTGCCGCTTGCTCAATTTTTAAATTTCTCAAGCCGGTTGTTTCTATCCACCAAATCACTTGTTGGATCAATAGTTGACGAACCAGTTTGTTTTCTTGATTAAGAGTGGGAAAGTTTGGTTTGTTCCAGGATTGGCGGTTTGCTTTCTTTACTGATTCAGGGCTATAGGGGTCAGTCAGAACGCTAAAGTCAGGTAGCGGGCTGTTGAAATCATATGTGGTGCCGTGGAAAAAATCTGTATCAATCATTTGCTGAAAATAAGGATGCTTGTTGCCAATTTGGTGCAACACAAATGATTGTATAAACTTTAGTCCTAAACTCTGGCAGCTGTCTATAAGTTGTTTATATAATCCGATATTACCCAGTCGTTCATCAACTTTGTAAAAATTCGTTGACGCCAGTCGTTTATACGAATTCATCATCAGATTACTTTCTGTTACTGGTAGAATTTCCAGTGTTGTACATCCTAAATCCTTTATATAATCCAGCTTCGATAGGATGCCATTAATATCGCCCCCATGTATGCCAGTAGGATTCAAGCGATCCTTCTTCTCAAAGTAGGACATGATGTTGTCATTCTTTTTATTGCCATTGCAAAAACGATCGGGGATAAGCTGATAGATGGCATCGCTCGAACTCAGGCTTTGAGCAGGATTACGTTCATTTCGCTTGTAAATTCTAAAGGGATATGAAACTGAAGCAGCGAAGTCGGTTTTGAAAACGATGTTAGCTGTATGGGCTTTAATATCATATGGAATTTCAATTTCAATAAAGTGAAATGCAGGATTGGCCGCAGGGTAATGTTTAATTAGTTCAATTTCTGAATTGTTGATGCTTATATCGGATATGCCTATTGGGGCATTTTCAACAACAAGAACCAGTTTATCGGTCTTCATTTGTACCCACCAGTTAGCAGGCGAGATAGAAAGTTTTTGTGCCTGACACAAGGTTGTAATAAGTAAACCAACCGATATAAATAATCGTATAAACATAGAAAGTCGTCTAATTGTGAATGTACATGAGGGATACATTACAAATTAGAGAATGTCTTAAACTAATGCAAGTAGATGATAATGAAATACAAAAAAAGGAGCCCCAAGGCTCCTTTAAGTATTAAGATAATTGGATAGAATTTATTTAGTTGCTATAGTGCTTGATTGTGCTGGTGCAACTTTAACTTCCTGATCGTAAACTTTAAGTGTAATTTCATTTTGAGCATGTGAAATAATCGTTATTTGCTTGCTGTTAACAACTACTTCCATGTCATTGCCCATAAATGAAATACGGAATGAATACTCTTGCCACTGTTGTGGGATAATTGGGTTTAAAAAGAGCTGTCCATCATGTACGCGTTTACCGCCGAACCCTTCAACAATCGACATCCACGTACCTGCCATACTGGTAATGTGCAAGCCTTCGTGAGCTTCATGGTTGTAATCATCAATATCCAGGCGTGAAGTACGCAGATACATTTCGTAAGCCTTATCGTAATCGCCAATTTTAGCAGCTAAAACAGAGTGTACACAAGGTGATAATGACGACTCATGTACTGTGCGAGGCTCATAGAACTCGAAATTACGCTTGATGGTTTCCAGGTCATATTCTTCTTCAAACACATAGATGCCCTGAAGTGTATCGGCCTGCTTGATATAGCAGCTACGCAAAATTCGGTCCCATGACCAGTATTGGTTAATCGGGCGTTCAGCCGGGTCTAAATCCGAAGCAAGTCTTTGCTCTTTATCCATAAAACCATCTTGCTGCATAAACACTTGCAACTTTTCGTTGTATGGAAAGTGCATGTTTTCGATGATGTCGTTCCAACGCTTCACTTCTTCATCGTAGTTGAACGATGTTTTAGAAATAATTGCGTCATAGCGGGCAGCATCCATAGCTTTCACCTTCGCTAAAGCTTCGGTGGTATATTTAAGGCACCAAACCGCCATTTTGTTGGTGTACCAGTTGTTGTTGATGTTGTTTTCGTACTCGTTTGGTCCGGTAACGCCCAGCATCACATATTTCTGACGTTCTTCAGAGAAGGTAACACGTTGGCTCCAGAAGCGTGAAATACCCATCAGTACTTCCAAACCATATTCTGCTAAATACGCTTCGTCATTAGTGTGGCGGATATAGTTGTGGATGGCAAAAGCAATAGCCCCATTACGGTGAATTTCTTCAAAAGTGATTTCCCACTCGTTATGACACTCTTCGCCATTAATGGTTACCATTGGGTAAAGAGCAGCGCCATTTTTAAAACCAAGCTTGGCGGCATTTTTGATGGCATTTTCCAAATGCTTGTAACGGTAAACCAATAGGTTACGTGTCACTTCAGACGGAGCTGTGGCAATAAAGAATGGTACACAGTAGGCTTCTGTATCCCAGTAGGTTGTGCCACCATATTTTTCGCCAGTAAAGCCTTTAGGACCTACATTTAAGCGTTCGTCTTCTCCGGTGTAAGTCTGGTTGAGGTGGAAGATGTTAAAGCGGATACCTTGCTGGGCAGCTACATCACCTTTAATCTTGATGTCACTTAATACCCACTTATCAGCCCACATTTTAATATGGTCAGTCAATAGAGTATCAAACCCTTTGTTGAAACCTGCAGCCGTTACTTTTTTGGTAGCATCAAGCAGTTCTTCTTTTGAATAGTTAAGCGTGCTTGTTACACCGGCAATCTTTTCAATTGTAAAACACTCTTCTTCTTTAACCGTGCGTTCGATACGGTTAGCCACCCAATTTTCTTTTTTCAGAACTTCAGGTGTAATATTTAATTTCGACTCACCAATGCTGGCGGCTATCTTCATTCCAAAGCCGGCACGGAAGCCTAGTTTTTTTGTTTCAGTGACAAGGTAAGCTTCACCAGCGTGGGCTTCCATGTCGATGATGTTCCAAAACTTTTCATCGTAGTTCGAATCTTCGTTCTCCACATCACCATCCAGGTAAGCGGTAAAAGCAATTTTACCATCGAAGTTAAGTGGCGTTACAGAATAGCGAATCGCGCCATTTTCAGTATCAGCCATACTTAAGAAGCGCTTAACGGTAACGGCAATTTTTTTACCATCATCCATGGTGGCCGTGAATTCGCGCAACAAATACCCTTCTTTCATATTAAGGGTACGCTTAAAATTCTCTGTTTTGCAGGTGTATAAATCTAAATAATGACCGTCAACCTGCACATCAATACCAATCCAGTTTGGACTGTTTAATACTTTTGCGAAATACTCAGGGTAACCGTTTTTCCACCAGCCTACGCGTGTTTTGTCCGGGTAGTAGATGCCAGCAATATAACTTCCTTGTAATGATGGTCCTGAATAGGTTTCTTCAAAGTTGGCTCTTTGACCCATTTTACCATTCCCCAGGCTGAAAATACTTTCAGAAGATTGATGGTTTTCCGGGTTGAAGCCCTCTTCTATAATGCACCACTCATCGTGTTTTAAATACTCCTTCATTGTAATTTGTTTAAGATTTTCAATTGGTGGCATTGCCACTTCTCATCAAAAACGCGACTAATTAGTTTAGTTCCATTAGTTTTTCATAGTTCATCTGGTGCAAACCATCAACAACCAGGTTTGCTTTTCCCAGAACATCAGGTGAACCTATGCCTACACAGCGCATGTTGCCGGCTAGTGCAGCCTCAACACCAGCTTCGGCATCTTCAAATACCACACATTCATCAGGATTAACACTTAATGCTTCGGCACCTTTTAAAAATACTTCAGGATCAGGTTTTGCTTCCGTTACTTTTGTGCCGTCAATAATGGCTTCGAACAGGTTGGTCAATTGCAAACGATCCAATATGGTCATCGCGTTTTTACTGGCAGAACCTAAGGCTATTTTGATGCCTTTGGTTTTTAACTCTTTTAAAAATGCTTCGGCACCAGGTAAAATCTCATCTGGTTGCATCTTTAAGATGAAGGTTCTGTAGTTTTCGTTCTTCTTTTCGGCTAAACGAAGCTTTTCATCTTCGCTTAATGTGACACCTCCAATTTCGAGCAAAATATTAAGTGAAGTCATTCGGCTAACGCCTTTCAAGCGTTCATTATCTTCTTCGGTAAACTCAAAGCCAAGCTCCGCGGCCAGTTCCCTCCATGCTATGTAATGATACTTTGCTGTATCAACAATAACACCATCTAAATCAAATAAGCAAGCTTTAATCTGTCCCATAAGTGATTTTTAATTAGTCTGTTCCTGAGATGTTGTTTTAACAAAAAAGACTGAAATGCCTCCAAGAAGCATGCAGACACCTGCCACAACAACCATATAAATAGCTTCTCCTTCAAACACATGTTTTAGAATAGAGCCGGCAACTAATCCACTAATGATTTGTGGTCCGGCAATTGTAAAGTTGAAGATGCCCATAAAGACACCCATTTTGTCGGCAGGTAATGATTCGGATAAAATAGCGTATGGCATCGCCAATATGGCTGCCCAGGCAATACCAATTCCGATCATTGGAATCATCCACATAACGGCGCTGGATGGCACATTGACTTCTGTAAATAACAGGTTTAAATGAACGATATCTCCGCCTTGCAGTAATACGGTCATCAGGTATGCTAATCCACCTAAAAATAAAGCACTGCTGTAAACGGTTTTACGACCAATTTTAGTGGCTAGTTTTGACATCACCACCGAAAATATGGCGGCGAATAAACTATAGCCAGCAAACAGGATTCCAACCCAGTCACCTGCGTCTTGTGCTGCCTGAGACGAGCTATCACCAATTTCGCAACCCCACACATGCTGCGAAACTGCCGGGGTAAAATAGACCCACATAATGTACAAAGCGAACCAGCTGAAGAACTGAACAACGGCTAATTGAACCATTGTTTTTGGTGTGATTTTCATTAAGCGGAAGAAGCCAATGATGCCTTTAAACTGAGGATCTGCTTTTGGCTCTTTTTCAAGTCCTTTGTATTGAGCATATTCTTCCGGTGGGTATTCTTTCGTTTTGATTACCGTCCATACCACAGACCCTAACAAGGCGGCTCCTCCAATATAGAATGACCAGATAACCGATGGTGGTACCTGACCTGCAGGAGCAGTGTTAGATATGTTCAATGAATTAGTTAGTACAAACGGCAGAATAGAACCAATAACGGCGCCCGTATTAATCAAAAAGCTTTGAGTGGAATACCCCAGGTTGCGTTGTTCAGGCGGCGTCATATCGGCCACCAATGCTCTAAACGGTTGCATCGTAATATTAAATGACCCATCCATTAGCGCAAACATTATTAAACCGAACAGCAGAACTGGCATAATGGCCACTACAATTGATGCATTAGGCATTAAAAACATTGAAAGAGCTGCGATAATTGCTCCTGCAAGGATGTAAGGGCTTCTGCGCCCTAGTCTATTCCAGGTTCTGTCGCTGGCCGAACCAACAATTGGCTGAACTATCAGCCCCATTAATGGTGCAGCAATCCAAAATAGTGGTAAGGCATGCAAATCAGCCCCGAGGTTTGATAAAATACGACTAACATTAGCACTTTGTAGTGCAAAACCCATTTGGATACCCAGAAAACCAAAGCTGACGTTCCAGATCTGCCAAAAGGATAGATGAGGCATCTTTTTCATATTACGCTGTTTATTTAATTAAGAATATCAAATGTACAAAGCTTCACAATACCATTGCAATGTGTACAAAATCATATTCTAAACTTAATAGTGGAAAATAATACACCTATACGCCCGCAACGACCGTGCAAGCAGTTGTAAAAGATATTAATACCAAAATTCAATTAAGGAGTCTTCAATTTTAAATGCTATTGAAGCCTTTAATTGTAGGTCGGCATTATCTCACGTAATGAGCAAAATGGCCGAAAAGCCATTTTGTCATACGATAGTATAACAGTAAGTCTCTTTTCAATTAAATCCAATGCAAACTTAAGATAAAAATAACAATGCTGTCAAGCAATTAAGTTGCGGTGTTTGTCTCTATTGGTATTGAAATCAGTGCTTTTACCTATTGCAAACGTTTGCGGAAATACTATTGCGGTGTTGTTGAAATGTGAAAAAAGTTATGATGAGATTTCTGCAAACGTTTTCGGTGGGTTTTAATTTGAAAGGTGATTTTCACCTAGTAATATAAAATGTGTTTGTAAAAGTCTTGAAATGGCTAGTCATTGGGTGAAGTTAGCATCTGAGAGGAAACTGATAAAATGAAAGCAAATTATGAATCAATACTATAACAGCTACCTACCTTCGTATTGCTAAGGTTGGGATAAAGCCAAACTTATATCATATTTGACTCGTATTAAATACGAAGTAGACTCAATTAAATTCGAATTTAATATGAGTTTAATATGACTTTACTATGAGTTTATTGCATTGCAGGAACAATGTTGCTACGTTAATGGTAACTAGCAGAATATATTGCCACTTCAAAAAGCTTTTGATATTTAGATACATCGGATGTCGTTAGACATGAGGTAAGTGCACAAACTAATTAAAGACTTAAGTTTTCCATTGGTTTACCTGGCATCATGCCCCAGTTGCGACGATGTGCGTTCCACTAATTCCGGTGTGAATATTTTGGTTTCAAATTCTTCATCTTCCACAGATCCTTCGATATGTCCAATTAGTAAACGCATAGCTGCCTGGCCAATATCATAGCCTTTCTGTTCAACCGTTGTAAGGGGAGGAAAGGCGATGTTGGCATTAGGGCCATCACCAAAGCCTGCAACTGCTATGTCCTTCGGTATTGAATAACCGTTGCGCTGAAGGATTTGCATGGCTGCAATGGCCGTACTGTCATTCACGGCAAAAATACCATCAACCTCTGGTGCCAGACGAATAATATCGTCAGCTTTTGCAAAAACAGCTTCGCGTGTGTCACACTTTATTATATAACGATCATCACTAAGTAATTTATGCTCTTTTAAGGCACTGGTAAAACCTTCTTTTCTATTTTTACCAATTAATAAATGTTGTGGAGCTGCCAGGTGCATTATTTTTTTGCAGCCTTTATCTATTAAGTGTTTAGTGGCTATACGTGCACCTTCAAAGTCATCTGCAATAACGCGGTCAGAATTTATCTGTTCGCATATACGATCGAAGAAGACTACAGGAACACCATTTTCTTTCAGGTTTTCAAAATGCGTAAACTCATGCGTGTTTTTACTCATTGATACTAAAATACCATCTACGCGGTTATCGACCAAGGCTTGCAAATCTATCACTTCACGTTGGTAGTTTTCGTTGGTTTGACAGATAATAGCGTTGTATCCCCGGCCGTAGGCCACATCTTCGATGCCACTAATAACCGTTGAAAAAAAGTGGTGAACAATCTCGGGTATAACAATACCGATCGTATTTGTTTTACTGCTTCTTAAACTTAATGCTAAGGCATTGGGTCTGTAATTTACCTTTTCGGCAAAAGTTTGCACCAATTGCTTGGTTTTCGGGCTGATATCGGGATGGTCTTTTAAGGCTCTTGAAACTGTTGAGGGTGAGATGCCCAGTATTCGGGCGATATCTTTTATGGTGATGGGTTGTGACTTCATACCTTGCTTTATGGACTCGTTATTAGCTGATAAAAAATAAAGATAATAAAATACCTTAATTTTCAATTGGTCATTATTAATGCAAACGGTTTCGGTTATAAACAAGCAACTATCAAAACATGTTTTAGAGCAGGTGAATTTTCCGCAAACGACACCGCAAACG
>NZ_JAFMVC010000017.1 GCF_025499605.1 Carboxylicivirga litoralis
AACTGATGACCAGCTAGTTTTAAATATGAAATTCTCACGGCTTTAAAAATATTTAGTACATCTTAGGATATCAATTTTCAAATAGCTCATCTATAAACTTATGTTTTAATTGGAATTACGTGTTATATGAATTACATGCATCCTTGTCTTATATTTGATATTATGTTATTTTTATAGATTAAAAAATTAGCCGATAGAATTTACCGGCTAACCTTTTACTATTATTTAAGTCTCCTAGTTTAAAGCTTCTAATTTAGCCTTAACCTCGTTGTACTTGTCCATTCTTTCAAAACGGTAATATAAACCTTTTAAAGTCTCTAATACAGCAGCTTCTTCAGGTTGTACTTCGTGGGCCTTTTCCATAAATGGCAATGACTTTTCCCAGAAACCGTTAGCAACTTCCATGGCTGCATTAAATTCCTTCGTTGTTGTTTTGTCATTGGCAACATTCTGCTGCTCAACACCTTTGTTGTAATAAATTACACCAATATTATACAAAGCGTTAAAGAACGCAGGATCAATCTCCAAACACTTGTCGTAGTTCTCAATTGCTTTATCCTTATCAATGTTTTCGTACAATACACCACGTGCATAGTAGAATGATGGATTCTCAGGATCTTTCTCAATAGCTGTGTTCAAATACTCTAAAGCAGCATCGTTCTGCTGAGCATCTAAGTAATACTGAATTAGAGTCGTTAAAATACGCTCATCTTCTGGATACTTCTGGAAACCACGCTTTAAGTTCTCAGGCACTTTTAAGCTGTCACCTGCTGCGTCAAAAACCTGGTCTAACAATAAAACAGCATCTCCACCACCATAATTTAAGTCAATGGCCTGATTGAAGAATTTCTCTGCTTTATCCCAGTTCTTAGCATTGTAAGCTGCTAATGCACAGTTATAAACGATAGCCGTATCAATACCTGGAGCTTCTTCCTGGAACATTGGCAACTCGTTGAAATACAATACGTTTTCGAACGCGTACAAGGCCTGGTTAAAATCTTCAGTATTAAAACCTTCGATACCTGAGTTAGTCAGGTCAGGCTTGAAGAAAGTTAATTGTAACTTAATTTCCTTCTCATATTTACCAATACCTTTACCTTTAGCATCACCTTTTTGGTCTAATTCAATGGCTTTCTTATAAAAGTCAACTGCTTTTTTGATGCCTTCAGCATCCTGACCTGCCTTAGACAGCTCTGTGTAAACTTTAGCAGCAACAATGTATGTTTTTGGCCAGTTAATTGACTTCTCATGCTCAAGAGCTAAGTCAATAGATTTCTTTGCAGCTTCCAAATCATTTGTTTCCAAATAACCATTGGCAGCCGATACTTTACCCTTCTGAGCGTATACAGCTGAGATGCTGAAAATTAGAATTGCAAATAGCGCTAATCTTTTCATTTCAAAAAGTTTTAGATTGATTTTGTGAGGCAAATATAGTATTTATCCTCATTCATTAGTTTGTTCCGTTGTATTTTCAGTGACTGCATCATCGCCATTGTCGCTTTCAAAAGCTTCATTTTCAATAGCCGCTTCCGATGTTACTTTAGCTACCGATGCAATTTCATCCTGTTTTTTACTTAAATTAATCAAACGAACACCTTGTGTGGCACGTCCCATCACACGCATTTCGCTCACCGACAGACGAATGGCAATACCTGAACGGTTAATAATCATCAAATCATTATCATCCGTCACATTCTTAATGGTAATCAGCTCACCTGTTTTATCACTGATATTCATGGTTTTTACACCTTTACCACCACGGTTGGTCACACGGTAATCTTCTGTTTTCGATCGCTTACCATACCCTTTTTCCGATACCACCAGAATGTCTTCGGCCTCTGTATTTTTAACACAAACCATGCCAACTACTTCGTCAGTAGCTGAAGCCAGCGTTATTCCCCGCACTCCGGCACCTGTACGACCGATACAACGGGCCTGTGTTTCGTTAAATCGGATGGCTCTACCTGAGCGTGTCGCCATTAATATTTCCGACTGTCCGTTAGTTAAGCGTGCCTGCAATAACTCATCGTTTTCCTTGATGGTAATGGCATTGACCCCGTTCACACGCGGACGCGAGTAGTCTTTTAATAAAGACTTCTTCACAATTCCTTTTTTGGTACCCATCATGATGTAGTGCGAATTGATGTAATCTTCATCATTCAGCTTCTTCACCTTGATAAAAGCTTTCACCGTATCGTCCGGATCGATGTTCAGCAGGTTCTGAATCGCTCTACCCTTCGATGTTTTATTACCCTCTGGAATCTCATACACTTTCAACCAGAAACAGCGTCCTTTCTTGGTGAAGAACAGCATGGTATTGTGCATTGAGGCCGGATAAATGTGCTCAATAAAGTCTTCATCACGAGTTGTTGACCCCTTAGAACCCACGCCACCTCTGTTCTGTGTCTTAAACTCAGCCAGTGGCGTACGTTTCATATAACCTAAATGCGAGATGGTAATTATCATCTCTTCATCGGCATAGAAATCCTCCGGGTTGAACTCTTCTGAACTATAAACAATATCAGTACGGCGTTCATCACCATACTTAGCTTTAACTTCTTCCAGCTCTTCCTTGATAATGCTCATTCGCAGCTCTACATTGGCCAGAATATCTTTTAAGTGAGCAATTTCTTTCATCAGCTCTTCGTACTCAGCGCGCAATTTATCCTGCTCCAGTCCTGTTAACTGACGTAAACGCATCTCAACAATGGCACGCGCCTGGATATCTGTTAACTCAAAGCGTTCTATCAGATTCTGACGAGCTTCGTCCGGTGTTTGAGCAGCACGGATAATCTTGATCACTTCATCAATATTATCGCTGGCAATAATCAATCCTTCCAGGATGTGAGCACGTTTCTCAGCCTGTTCTAACTCGTACTGCGTACGGCGTGTCACCACTTCGTGACGGTGCTCCACAAAACACTGAATCAAACCTTTTAGGTTCAATAATTGCGGACGACCATTGACCAGTGCAATATTATTAACACCAAAAGACGATTGTAATGCTGTATACTTATATAAGTGATTCAACACCACATTAGCAATAGCATCTCTTTTCAGGTCAATCACAATGCGCATTCCCTGGCGGTCCGACTCGTCATTCACATTTGAGATACCATCAATCTTCTTATCATTCACCAGGTCGGCAATCTTCATGATTAGCTCGGCCTTATTAACAAGGTAAGGTATTTCTGTGATAACAATCTTCTCTCGCCCGTTGGCCTCTGTCTCAATATCCGACTTGGCACGCATCACTACGCGACCTTTACCGGTATGGAACGCATCTTTAACCCCCTGATAGCCATAGATACTACCTCCTGTAGGGAAATCAGGTGCTTTAACTATATCGATTAGTTCATCAATCTCAATGTCATTGTTGTTGATGTAAGCAATCGTCGCATCAATGGTGTCACTCAGGTTATGAGGTGGCATATTTGTCGCCATACCTACTGCAATACCCGAGGCTCCATTCACTAATAAGTTAGGGATACGGGTTGGTAATACAGTTGGCTCCTGAATCGAATCATCGAAGTTCAATTGAAAATCAACAGTGTTCTTTTCAATATCCACCAACATCTCTTCAGCCAGCTTATTTAAGCGGGCCTCAGTATAACGCATAGCCGCAGGGCTATCACCATCCACCGATCCAAAGTTTCCCTGTCCATCAACTAAAGGATAACGTAACGACCATTCCTGCGCCATACGCACCATCGCGAAATAAACAGATGAATCGCCGTGTGGGTGAAACTTACCAAGCACCTCTCCCACGATTCTGGCAGATTTCTTATAAGGTTTATTGGCAGCTAATCCCAGCTCACTCATGCCATATAAAACACGGCGGTGTACCGGCTTCATACCGTCACGAACATCAGGTAAGGCACGCGAAACAATTACCGACATCGAATAATCGATGTAGGCTGACTTCATCTCTTCCTCAATGTTGATTTTAATTATTTTTTCTCCTTCAGTCATTTATGAGTCTATTTTATTGTATGCTATTACATAAAAAATGGCTTTTTAGGAGCCATTTTTTGAACGCACTAATTTAAGTAATTTCAATTACATGAAAAAACGATTGTTAACACAATTTATCAACAGGTGTAAAGCATAAGATACTCAGGAATGTTATCAACAATTTTTGATTATTGGCACGATAATATTTAAATTCAACCATTGACAGAAACCGGCATTATTGTCATGTTTTTCGAACAAAACAGGACAATTGTCAGAATAGCACGGTTCTTGATTGAAAATTATTAATGGTGGAGCTAAACAAGAGCTCCAGCCATTTGTTTTGTAACATAAGACGCTAACAAAAAATATGGATTTAAACTTTTCGCCACGTATTAAAGACGTGATATCATACAGTAAGGAAGAAGCTGAACGATTGGGCAACCGCTTTATATCACCCGAACACCTGTTGTTGGGCATATTGCGGGATGGTGAAGGTGTCGCCATTAAACTTTTACATCGCACCAATGCTGATATTCCGAAGATTAAGAACACTTTGGAAACGCATTTAATGGAGAATGAACCCATTCAAAGCGATAACCTGCCCTTGCTTCAATCGACCGAACGAGTACTCAAGCTTGTTCACCTGGAAGCCAAAGCCTTAAAAAGTGACCGCATTAATACAGGCCATCTACTAATCGCACTGCTGAAGGAAAAAAGCAGCATAATATGGGAAATTATGGCAGAAGAAAATATTCATTACCGCAAGGTTAAAGACATGCTGAACGAGGAAGAACCTGTGGCTAAGGCTGATTATCCGGAAGATGATGATCAGGATAGCCCATTTTCCGGCTCTGGATCTGGTTCAGGCTCGGGCGAAAGCAGTAAAGCTGGTTCCAAATCAGGTTCTGACACGCCAGTGCTGGATAATTTTGGGATTGATATTACCAAAGCAGCCGAGGAAAATCGCCTCGACCCTATTGTGGGGCGTGAAAAAGAAATAGAACGACTGGCACAAATCCTTAGTCGTCGTAAAAAGAACAACCCGATACTTATTGGAGAACCCGGTGTTGGTAAATCGGCTATCGCTGAAGGATTAGCCTTGCGCATTATTGAAAAGAAAGTATCGCGCGTTCTGTTTGATAAGCGCGTGGTAACGCTTGATTTAGCCTCTATTGTAGCCGGAACTAAATACCGGGGCCAGTTCGAAGAGCGCATGAAAGCCATATTGAATGAACTGAGTCGTAATCCCAATATCATTTTATTTATTGATGAGATTCATACCATTGTAGGCGCCGGTGGAGCCACGGGCTCGCTGGATGCCGCTAATATGCTAAAACCAGCACTGGCACGTGGTGAAATACAATGTATTGGCGCTACAACATTGGATGAATACCGTCAGCACATTGAGAAAGATGGGGCTTTAGAGCGTCGTTTTCAGAAGGTTATGGTCGAGCCAACCTCTATAGAGGAAACGGTGGAGATATTGAATAATATCCGTGAAAAATACGAAGATCACCACAATGTGAATTATACACCCGAGGCTGTTGAAGCTTGTGTAAAGCTAACCGAGCGCTATATCTCGGACCGTCATTTGCCCGATAAGGCCATTGACGCCCTGGATGAAGCTGGTTCGCGCGTACATATCTCCAACATTGTCGTTCCGGAGACCATTCTGAAGATTGAGAATGAGATAGATGAGATAAAAGAGAATAAGATTAAAGCTGTTAAAGCACAGAACTTTGAGTTGGCAGCCAGCTTCCGTGATAAGGAAAAAGGCCTGATGGAAGCGCTTGAAAGTGCCAAAAATAAATGGGAAGAAGAACTGCTGGAACACCGCGAAAGCGTAGACGCTGAAAAAGTGGCAGAGGTAGTTGCCATGATGACAGGCATCCCTGTTCAACGCGTAGCCCAGGCAGAAGGATTCCGTTTACTGAAGATGGGCAAAGAACTGAACGGTTCGGTCATTGGTCAGAATATGGCCATTGAAAAAATTGTGAAGGCCATTCAGCGTAATCGTGCCGGCTTGAAAGATCCCAACCGTCCGATTGGCTCTTTCGTCTTTTTAGGTCCTACCGGTGTGGGCAAAACACACCTGGCAAAAGTACTGGCCAAGTATCTTTTTGATACCACAGATGCGCTTATCCGCATCGATATGAGTGAATACATGGAGAAATTCTCTGTTTCACGATTGGTTGGAGCGCCTCCGGGATATGTTGGATACGAAGAGGGTGGTCAGCTAACCGAAAAGGTGCGTCGTCGCCCTTATGCAGTAGTGCTTTTAGATGAAATTGAAAAAGCCCATCCTGATGTGTTTAACTTGCTGCTTCAGGTACTGGATGAAGGCCGTTTAACCGATAGTTTAGGTCGAAAAGTGGACTTTAAGAATACCATCATCATCATGACTTCTAACATTGGTACGCGAGAGCTGAAAGACTTTGGTCGCGGTGTTGGTTTTACACCGAAGAGCAGTATTTCGGATCAGGATCATGCCAAGGGTGTAATAGAAAAAGCACTGAAAAAAGCCTTTGCCCCTGAGTTTATCAACCGCATTGACGATGTGATTATTTTCAATAATCTGGAGAAAGAAGACATCCATAAGATTATTGATATCGAATTAAAAGGCTTGTATGAACGCGTTGAAGGCTTAGGCTACAAACTGGAATTATCGAATGCAGCTAAGGACTTTATTGCATCAAAAGGCTACGATATCCAATATGGAGCCCGTCCTTTAAAACGAGCCATCCAGAAATACCTTGAAGATGAAATGGCCGAAGTGATCATTCAGGCTTCTGTATCTGAGGGCGATATCATTAAAGTGGATTTTGACAAGAAAGAAGAAAAGATAATTACCGAGATTGTAGAATTATCGAAAGAGAAAGAAGAATAGGTCAATAGACTATAGGGCATTAGGTCGATAGACCAGTAGAAATAAAAAGGATCGCATCTTTATTGGCAATATGCACAGTAAGATACGATCCTTTTTTATGTCCCATATTATTTACATTACTTAAGCAGTTCAGCCATTTTAGCAGCCTTCTCCTCCATCTTTAAGCGGCGATACGATACACTTAAGCAGCTAATAATAGCCTTATCCTTTTGTGAAAACGCATGTGCCTTTTCAAGATAAGGAAGCGCCTTTGTATAGCCTTGCGCTATCTGCTCCAGTTTCTTTGTGGAATTATGATAATCCACTCGCGTTGGATTTTTCATCGCCTCATAGCGTTTTGTTTCTTTATTATACAGATAATCGGTCTGCTTAAAGTAGATAACACCCAGTTTCTTGATGCTATTTTTGTGATTCGACTTTAGGGCCACCACCTTTTCCAACTCAATGGTCGCCTCTTTGTACTTTTTCATGCGTTCATAGGAAGAGCCCAACAAATAATGGTAGGTGTAATTATTAGGTTCGGACTCCAGCGCTACCTGCAAATATTCAACGGCCTTTTCATACTGACCTGAATTAAAAAACAGATAGCCTAACTTTTTATTGAACTCAGCACCCTTATCAGCATACTTTTCTTTACCGGACAATAACTCTTTTTCAGCCTCTGCAAATTGCTTAACTCCTGCATAAGCATCACCATAGCTTAGGTATAAATCTACTTCATCGTAATGATTTGTTCTGGCCTTATCCAACATTGGTATGGCATTGGTGTACTTTTTAGCCTTGGCAAAGTTCTGTCCTGCTTTGAAATAGCAGAACGCATCTGTTTTACCATCTGCTTCATATAATTTGGCTGCTTTTTGATACAACTCGGCTGCAGCCTGGTACTGCATCTGACTTTCCTGCATGATGGCATCACTCTTTGTTACATCAGCATTTTGAGCCAAAAGCATTGGTAAAAGACCAAACAAGAGCATGCATCCAAAAAATAACTGTTTCATTTTATACTTGTTTTTAGGGGGTGAAAAACGAGATTAATGCCTCCTACATTACTTTAGACACTCTTTTAGCAAAAAAGGGTTACAAAAAAAGCGACAGTTATAATAACCATCGCTTCTTTTGTACTCTAATGAGTTATTTCTTAGCTCTTAAGTAAGCCGTCAATTCCTGTTAAAATAGCTTGTGCATTTTTGTTGGTCGGGTCATACTCTGTAGCTTTCTTAGCAAAGTCAGCAGCTTCATCCAAAACCGTTTTAGCATTTGCTTTGATAGCATCCCATTGGTCGCGGTTACCGTCAGCGCGTGTATTTAAAATATCCTGCCCTTCCTGGTATAACTTGTTACTTTCTTTCACATAGTAACCAGCCAACATTTTTTTCATATGCTTCACATACTTGCTGGTACCATACTCATCAATACCGGCTAAAAGCACTTTTTCCATTTCTTCGTTCTTACCTAAGCTCTTCAATGAAGAGGCGATGTAGTATGTAGAAACGTCGGCTTTATAACCCAAATTCTTTGATTCATCGTAGTATTTCTGAGCCTTTTCGTAATCTTTGATTTTACGTGCACTGGTAGCTGTATTGTATACCATTGCTGCGTCCATTTCCTCATCTCCCCAAGCTGCAATCGCTTTTTCGAATAACTCTAACGCGCCTTTGTAATTTTTTGCTCTTAACGCTTCATTTCCCTGATTTTTCAATTCTGCTGCACTTTCTTCCTGAGCCATAGCTCCTAAAGACATCAATAACACAAGGGATAAAGTTGCTAAATACTTCATAACAATTCTCTTTTAACTTATTTTAATTGATACAATTCACTTCAATGGCCGTAAAAATAGTTTTTTTTTAAAAATATCTTAAAAATTAACTTTATTTTTTAAAAAAAAAGCCTGTCATTAAAGCGTTTTGTCCAATATAACTTGTTTTACATCTTCGTACTTATCCGACGAACTTTCCACTTGCTTATCTCCGTTGAGAAAAGCTACTAAACGTTCTGGCTGTTCCACCTCGCGGTTTATTATCTTTTCAACTGTTTCGGGGAATTTAGCCGGATGTGCTGTCGCAAGAAATATGCCATGCTCACCTGTTGCCAGACATTTTTCCAGGGCCCTGTACCCTACAGCACCGTGTGGATCAAGTATATACCCCTCAGTACCATACACCTTATCAATGGTTGAAAAAATATCATCATTGTTAATTGCTATCCCTGATAGAAGCGCATTGATTTGGTTTAAATCGTGTTTAAAGAGCTTTTGGATGCGGATAAAATTACTAGGATCGCCTACATCCATGGCATTGGCAGGTGTTGCAATGCTTGGAGCCGGTTGATAGTGGCCAGTTGACAGGTATTTGGGAACCACATCATTAACATTGGTGGCCGCGATAAACCGTTTGATTGGCAAGCCCATTTGTTGTGCTATTAATCCGGCCGTTAAATTACCGAAATTACCACTGGGAACACACACCACCATTTCCTTACGGCCCTGCTTAACAGCTTGTGCATAAGCAGAAAAATAATACACCATCTGAGGCAGAAAACGCGCCAGGTTAATAGAGTTGGCAGATGTTAAGGTTAATTGTTGCTTCAAGTCGTCATCCATAAAAGCCGTCTTCACCAAACGCTGACAGTCATCAAAAGTACCATCCACTTCTATGGCCGTAATATTTTGTCCCAACGTTGTAAATTGCTTTTCCTGTACGTCTGACACCAAGCCTTTCGGGTATAAGACAAAGACATTCACACCTTTCACACCCAAAAAGCCATTCGCAACGGCACTACCCGTATCACCCGACGTGGCCACCAAAACATTGATATCCTTATTGTAATCTTTAGTAAAGTGTGCCATCACACGTGCCAGGAAACGGGCTCCAAAATCTTTAAAAGCCAGCGTTGGGCCATGAAACAGCTCCAATGAAGAAATGCGCTTTGAGACCGATACAACTGGCGACGGGAAATTGAAGGCATCTGCAGTCAATTGCCTAAAATCACCTTCTGAAATATCGGGGCAGAAATAGTACTTTAGGGTTTCAAACCCTATTTCACCCAATGACAGCTCCGGTAATTTCGTCCAGAAGCTATCGGGTAAAACAGGAATTTCCTCTGGCATAAACAAGCCTTTATCAGCCGCCAGACCATGTATAACAGCTTGTTTTAAATCACTTTTTAGTTCTTTATTATTTGTACTATAAAACAACATAGGCTATTTTTTACCGGATAAAAAAACTTGCATAAACTCTGTCTGATTAAGAAATCCAATGCTTCCCGCCTTCACCGACTGCTCGTCATATACCTTGACACCATCAGCCGGCGCCTGCGGACGATAAATCATCAACGGGACGTGTTCACGGGTGTGCGTGCGCACTTCACAGGGAGTTGGGTGATCGGGCAAGAACGCCACGCTAATGTCTTCCTTGTTTTCTTCCAGATAGGTCAATACGGGTTTCACTACTTTCGCATCAATGTCTTCCAGTGTGCGAATCTTCAGCTCTACATCCCCTTCGTGACCCGCTTCGTCCGGGGCTTCAATGTGCAAGAATACATAATCATGGCCCTCATCCAGTGCTTTTAAAGCGGCTTCGGCCTTACCACTATAGTTAGTTGTATATAAACCTGTTGCACCTTCAACAAAAATAGATTGCAAACCACCCAGCTTGCCTAAGCCATGAATTAAATCGACAGCTGAAATAACAGCGCCTTTATTCAGACCATACATCTCGTTGATGCTTGGCATTTGAGGCTTAAAACCTGGCGACCAGGGCCAAATCATATTGGCAACAGGCTTTCCTTCAGCATGTCGGCGCACATTCACCGGGTGATTGCTCAATAACTCATTGGATGCAAACATCAGCTGACGTAATAACTTAACCGTATCATTACTCTCCATGGGTTTGGGTAAAACCGTCTCCACATATTCGCCCGGAACATCGTGTGGCGGCGTACACTGCACACCTTCCTGACCACCTTTTATCACCATCACATGGCGGTAACTGACACCTGTGTAAAATTGTACACGCTCACTGCCCAAATACTCATTGAGCGAAGCAATTAACTGTTCAGCTTCTTCTGTTGAAATATGACCAGCTGAGTGGTTCTGCAATTTGGCCTGCTCCACCGTTACCAGGTTGCAGCGAAATACCAAATCAGCAGGTTCAATATCAAGCCCAAGTGCCGTTGCCTCCAACACACCACGCCCCTGGTAGTATTTTTCAGCATCATACCCCATAATGGTCATGTTGGCCACTTCACTGCCCGGATGTAAAGAATCAGGCACCGTCTTTAAGGTACCGCAACGCGATAATTTGCATAGTGCATCAATATGAGGGGTCTTAGCCACCATCATGGGTGTTTTGCCGCCCAATCGTTCGATGGGTTCATCGGCAAAGCCATCGGCCAGAATAACTAAGTATTGCATTTCTAAAGGGATTAAAGGTTTACAATTTTAATAATGTCGGCAAATACACCAGCTGCTGTTACATCGGCACCGGCGCCATAGCCTTTGATTTCCATGGGATGATCGTAATAATAATCCGAACGCAGAATCACCTTATTGTTACTATCAGCCAGATTATAAAAAGGATGGCTGGCATCCACTTCGATAAAACCCACCTTGGCCCGGCCTTCTTTTAACGATGCAGCGTAACGGATAACGCGACCATTGGCCTCTGCCTTGCTGCGCATGCACTCAAAATCAGCATCGTAGCCTTTGAGTCGCTCAATAAAATCGTGTACCGACTCCTTCGTAAAGAATTCTCGTGGCACAAACGGTTCTAACTCAACATGCTGTTCCTCCAGTGCGTATTCACTCTCGCGGGATAGAATCAACAATTTACGCAGTACATCCGTTCCCCCCAAATCAATACGAGGATCAGGCTCACTATAACCTTTTTCTTTGGCTTCGATGACCACTTCCGATAATGGTTTCTCAGCGCTCACATTATTGACGATATAATTTAAGGTACCTGACAACACCGCTTCCAATTGCAAAATACGATCACCACTCTGCACCATGCTGTTGATGGTATTGATAATCGGCAAGCCTGCTCCCACATTGGTTTCAAACAGGTACTTCACACCTTTCTGACGAGCGGTTTTCTTTAATTTACTATAGCGTTCGAAAGCCGACGATCCTGCTATTTTATTGGCTGTCACCACCGAAATGTTATTCTCGAGCAAACGTTCATACTGTTCCGCCACCGCTGCACTGGCCGTACAATCAACAAACACACTGTTGGAGTGATTGTTGGCTATAATCTGGCTGACAAACTGCTCAATATTACCCTGACTGGCCTGCTTCAGCACATCAATAGCCGAATCCAGTTCCAAACCACGGTCGTTAAAAATCATCTGACTCGAATTGGCTAAACCTGCCAGGCGGATACTTAAGTGTTCCGTCTTCAACAAGCGTTCAGACTGTCGTTCAATCTTTTGCAAAAGATTTTTACCAACCGTCCCAACACCCACCTGGTACATATGAATGGCCTGGTACTGACTTAGGAAAAAAGTCTCGTGTACCACATTCAAGGCCTTACGCAAATCATGCTCATGAATCACAAACGATATATTAAGCTCGGAAGCCCCCTGCGCAATGGCGTAAATATTAATACCATTACGGCCAACATCGTTGAATAACTGTCCTGATACTCCAGAAGTGTGCTTCATACCTTCACCAACAATGGCCACAACAGCCATCTCTTTCTCAACAGTAACCCCATTAATTTCCTGTCGGCCAATCTCTTTTTCAAATTCTTTTACCAAAGCCAGACGGGCCGTTTCCACATCATCTGATGCCAGTACCACGCTGATACTGCTTTCGCTCGACGCCTGTGAAATCAGTACAATATTAATATCCTCTTTAGCCAAAGCACTGAACATGCGCATGGAAATACCAGAGATACCAATCATACCATTGCCTTGCAAGGTTAATAAAGACACATCACGAATAGAGGACAAACCTTTCACCTTCTGTTCGGCATCTTTATTATTATCGATTAAAGTGCCCTTAGCCTTTAGGTTAAAAGTATTTTTCACTTTGATTGGAATCTGCTTTTGAAGCGCAGGAATAATCGTTGGCGGGTATATTACTTTGGCTCCAAAATGCGACAACTCCATGGCTTCGGCATAGCTCAGGTGTTCAATACAATACGCGCGGCGAATCACACGCGGATCGGCCGACATAAAACCATCCACATCGGTCCATATTTCCAACATCTCAGCCTCTAAACCAGCCGCCAGCAAGGCTGCCGAATAATCAGAGCCTCCACGCCCTAAAGTCGTATTATCGCCATCATCATTCGAGGCAATAAAACCAGGGAAAATAGCCACCGGGTTTAATGAGAACTTCAATTCACCAATGGCCTGCATGGTTTCGTTCAACCGCACATGATGACCACGACCATTCAGTTCTGTTTTTATAAACTGCCGACTGTCGTATAAAGCTGCCATATCCAGTAAACAACTAAGTATCAGCGAAGACAAACGCTCACCACAGCCCACAATCGTATCATAACTCTTGGTGCTTAATTCTTTCGTAAGACTAACACCGGTTAATACCTGAATCAGCTCTTGCCAAATTGCATCGGCTTGACGTTCAACTTCACGTGCTTTTTCTTCATCAAACAACTGGCTGATGATTTGCTCATGAATCTTTTCTATCTCCTGGACTATATTTGTATACGCACTTCCTGATTGTGCCAAATGAGCTGCATTAACCAGTTTATCGGTAACGCCCCCTACTGCTGAAACCACCACTGCCACAGGTTGACAACTTTTTTCTACAATCTGTTTTACACTTTGAATGGCACCGGCACTGCCCATTGATGTTCCACCAAACTTTAAGACCTTCATACATTTATTCTTTCATGTTCAATGCATTGTCATGATAAATACCGAAGTATTTAATCATTCGCAAATAAACGGTTTAACGAATAATACAAGTCTGTGTTTAATTGCTTCAACTAAACATTTAAGCGACTTAAAAAAAATACAATAATGATTTGACCTGATGATATGAATAGACTATACCCCCCAAGGGGTAGTTGTTGTAGTTGTTGTAGTTGTTGTAGTTGTAATATTTAAAGAAATATAAATCATCATTATTTTGGTCACGAATGAATGAATCCATTGCAAAAATAGGGATATATAATTTAAATCAAAATTACACACCCTATTTTTTAATTTAATTTGTAAGAAAAGACTATAAGATACTACGGCTTTTTTTACACTACTATTGGTAAGTTGCTAATTCCTCAGGTTTAATTATGCCTTTTTCGGTTATAAAAGCAGTAATGTATTGAGCCGGCGTCACATCAAAAGCAGGATTTAAACCTTTGGAACCTGGTGATGCCATACGAATGGATGTCAACTGCTTATTGGCATCCAGGCCTTCATGGTAAAGCAATTCATCTTCATGACGTTCTTCAATGGTAATCATATCACCCGATGCTGTAGCAAAATCAAATGTGCTAAATGGCGCCGCCACATAAAATGGAATACCAAACTCCTTTGCAACAATGGCTTTTTCCAGGGTCCCTATTTTATTGGCTACATCACCATTGGCTGTAATCCGATCGGCACCGGTAATGACCATATCTATTTCTCCTTTCGACATATAAAAAGCCGCTGCATTATCAGCAATAATACGGTGTTCCACTTCATTATGGAATAATTCAAAGGCGGTTAATCGCGCGCCCTGACCACGTGGTCGTGTTTCATCCACATACACAAAAGGCTCTTTGCCGGAAGCTTTAGCTGCATATATAGGTGATAAAGCCGAACCATAATCCACAAAGGCCAGCCAACCTGCATTGCAGTGTGTTAAAATACGACTATTGGCTGCAACCAACTTATTTCCATTCACCCCAATCATCCGGCAACCTTCCGCATCTTCATCCGCGATTTGTTGAGCCATGACAACAGCCTGTTCCACACCTGCCATGCCCGCTTCAAACACCTTATTAGTCGCATAAAATAAATTGACAGCCGTCGGTCGGGTTGCTTCTATAAAATCTTTGGCCAACTGTAATTCTTTCGTTCCTTTTAAACTCTGAAAGGCCTGTGCCATTGCAAAGCCTGCCGTTGCTCCGATGGCTCCGGCCCCCCGAACCGTCATATTGCGTATAGCTTCTGCAGTTGCCTTGTAATCTTTCAATTCAACCACTGCAAACTCAAAGGGCAATTTCACCTGGTCTATCATCGATACCACATTATTTCCAGCATCAAACCACACGGTACGGTATGGTGTATTATTTATCTTCATGAATTTCGTTTTCGATTAATATCAAATCAACGATCTTACGCTGCACTCTTTACTTTGGAAATCATTTTTTGTAAATTAAATACAAATTTATGCACCTCAAAAATATCCGGTATGAAAAGAATCGTCAAAACAACAACGAATACCATTAATACCGCAACTGCCCATCGAGACAACACCTCTATAATGGCACTTTCGATTAGTGGAAGAACACGAACCATCCTTAAGCAAAGCCTAAAGTACTTGACTTTTCTTTGTTTTATCGGACTGCTAATTTTATCGTCCTGCGATATGAAACCCAGGGTTGGTTTTTTAATGGATAGCCTTGAAATAGAACGCTGGAACAAAGATAAAGCCTTATTTGAAGAAAAGGTCAAGGAGCTAGGTGGTGTTTCAATGGTTGCAGTAGCTGATTCTGATCCGGACAAACAATTAGAACAAGCCCAGCAAATGATTGATGATGGTGTAGATGTCCTGGTTGTGGTACCCGTGGATTTAGAAAAAGCAGGTGAAATTGTCAAACTGGCTCACCAAAACTATGTTCCGGTTATTTCCTACGACCGCCTGATCAAAGACTGCAACCTCGATTACTATGTATCCACCGACAATATTAATATTGGTGAGTTACAGGCCAATTATTTAACTAAAATTGCCCCCGTAGGGAATTACGTTTTAATTAGTGGGCCCCGATCTGATCACAATGCTTACTTATTGCGACTGGGCTGGATGAATGTACTACAGCCATTGATTGATAAAGGTGATGTTAATGTTGTGCTTGATGAATTCAGTGACTTTTGGTTACCCGATGAAGCTTATCGCATTTTAAGTCAATACTTCAAAGATAAAAATGAAGTTGATGCCATCATCTGCGGTAACGATGCCCTGGCATCCGGCGCCATCCAAGCCCTTAAAGAACATCAGAAAGATGGGAAAGTACTCTTAGCAGGTCAGGATGCCGATATTCAGGCTGTACGAAACATAGTAGCCGGTAACCAGACGATCACCATCTACAAACCCATCGAATCATTAGCTTTTGCAGCCGCCAATGCTGCTATTAAAATCTCAGATGGAGAAGCGCCATCCAACATGAATATTACCGTTAATAACGGCAAGCGACTAGTTCCCGCTATCTTGTTACAAGCCAGTGTCGTCAATAGCCAGAATATAAAAATGACCGTCATTCAGGAAGGTTATATCGGAGAGCAAGAAATATTCAATTAATTCATGAAAAGTTATTCATGCTCTTAAAAGTCATCTGCGTTCTGTAGATGGCTTTTTTTTAATGAATCAGCTGAACCATGCAATCTCTGTACAAATGGACTGCCCCACTTATTCTGTCCAATAGATTTCCTTTTACCAAAGAATTCATCCAGCTATTATTACGATTCTTAGAATTTTCTGGCTCAACAAAACTTTCTAGCTGTCGCTTTTGTTTGGTCCACCAACGTGATACATTCTGACTCTTTTTAGTAATCATACGTCGTACTTTTTTATCACTCACCAAATGATAAGCCGGATCAAAAAACAATTGCATAAACCATTCAGCCAGTTGTTCAATAAATTGATAATAGTGTTCCATAACGCTTAATTTTTCTCTTAATACATTTGATAAAATTGTCTGTCATCATTTTAAAATAACAAACGAATACTTGCAAATATCACCTCATTATCAGAACTTTAAAAACTTATTAAGCACTATTTATAGACTTAACTTATTTTCAGATTTAAGTTTTTAACTTAATTTTAGCTTAACTTTTTGCTTAATATTTTATATTTTTGCTTAATCGCTTAATTCTATGCACAACCCAATTCCTAAACATAAAGCCACAAGCATCCATCCTGCAATCTACATGATGCAGCAATGGCAGCTATTTATGGACGGTATTGATCGCATTATTAGTTTTTATAGCGATGAAAAGGATGATAATAAGCTGAATGGTATAGAATGGAACAGGCAGCTTAGCAACAATCTGCTACCAGTTTCCATTTCGGAAGAAGTCAATGAGAAAATGTTATCCGTCAGGCGTGAAAAAATCAACTACCAATGGTTACGACCAGAGTTATTACCTTTTATTCAACAAGCAACATCAAGTCTTAACCAACTCAACCTATTTTCCGAATCAGCCTACCTTGTATTATTAGTGCGAATCCAAACACCAAACTCAGATCCGCTATTAAGCTATCTGTTTTTCAGGAACGATACCAGTAATTTTGGAATCAGTAGCTGCGAAGCACAGCTTGAAACCAGTCATAAAGCAATTATTGGAAAAATGGCCAGTCGTTTTGGCGAAATGATCATACAAAACTATTCCCATTCAAAGAAGCAAGAAGAACTATTTCGGCATCATACACGGAGTATATTGGAAAACAAACAATTAGAAACCAATAATAGCAATGAGGCCCTAAGTTTGTGGAAAAATAACTGGTTAGATACATACCTAAGCGAAAGAAGCAAAAGAGATGGCTTTAATTATGTTATATCAGATAATGCCCGTACTAAACTGTTTCGAGATGCATCCAGTTTTGAAGTATGTAAAAAAACAATTGACAATTGTATAGTTTACATATGTAACCTATACAATACATCACCTGGTGACGATGTATTAATTGAAGAAAGCTACCTGGTGCTTGATCCAATAAACCCGCCAATCAAACCAGTTAAAGCATTCGATATTGCTCCTTCACGAAGCAACAAAACCATGACTTTACTTGATCGTCTGGAACAATCAGCCACTATTCTTCATAACCAAGGCCTGTCAATAACCAGTGCTGATGTGGGAGCCCATATGCCTAAACCCATAACAGCCCCTGCCATTAGTGATGCCATGCGTAAAAACCGGGTGCGTATATTACAGCTTTTGGAGCAATACCCAAGCAAATGGCCTATTATACGCCAATCGTTTAAGCCAATAACCAATTTAATTTCAAAAAATAATCAACGCTTAAGCATCAGTAGCTAAATCCGTTGCTACTATTGTACTTTTAAAACACAAGATTTATAGAAATAATATTTGTAGGTATTACAGATATGGTCTATATTTGCAAGCGCAAAAGCAAAAAGGATGACTCAGTAGCTCAGCTGGTAGAGCAACGCCCTTTTAAGGCGTGGGTCCAGGGTTCGAATCCCTGCTGAGTCACTCGATAAAAGCTCCGTTTTACGGGGCTTTTTTTTGTATATAGAGATTCAATTATGTCAGGTAAATAAAGCCTCACCTGACATCATAAACTACGTATACAAATGTAAATCATAATTAATTTACATTTGTAATTACATAAAAAAGTCCGCCATAATGACGAGCTTTTCTGCATACTAATACTAAGAAACTGTTTAAGTTTTATCCTTCGGTTTGTTTTGACGACTTAAGCACTCATATTTCTGCAAAACTTCTTTAAATAGCGATGCTATTGTTCATTCTGTGTCTATTGTTTATCGCATTCACGAATTTCATTTCGCATCAGTTTTGCTTCATCTGAGAACATAATTCATTCAAAATAACTCACAAAAACAAAATTTAAACAGTTTCTATATACTCAATTCCTATATCTCCATAGCTCCAACCAGGTCACTCACCTTATCAAAACCATTTTCACTACAATATTGCTCCAAGCCTTTAACGATCTTGGCCGTCACACAAGGATCAATAAAGTTAGCCGTACCCACCTGAACAGCCGAAGCACCAGCCAGCATAAACTCTACAGCATCGGTTGTATTCATGATACCACCCATACCCACAATAGGCACCTTGACTGCCTGAGCCACCTGCCATACCATACGCAAGGCAACCGGCTTAACAGCAGGTCCGGATAAGCCACCTGTTATGGTTGATAATAGTGGTTTGCGCGTTTTGGCATCTATTGCCATACCCAATAAAGTATTAATTAAGGAAATAGAATCCGCACCAGCGCCTTCCACGGCCGCACCAATCTCAGCAATATTCGTCACATTAGGCGATAGTTTCACCATTAAGTGCTTCTTATACACCTTTCGCACAGCCTCTACCACCGACACAGCCGATGGGCAACTGGTGCCAAATGCCATGCCACCTTCCTTTACATTGGGGCAAGAGATATTTAGTTCAATGCCCGGTATATTATCCAGCTCATTAACCACTTCAGCAGTTGCAATATAGTCCTCAATAGTCGATCCCGATACATTGACCAGCATATTCGTCTGATAATCCTTTATACGCGGGTAAATATGCTCTACAAAGTAGTGCACCCCTTTGTTTTGTAGTCCGACGGCATTAAGCATGCCTTGTGGTGTTTCAGCCATCCTTGGGTAAGCATTGCCCTCACGGTGTTCCAGGGTCGTTCCTTTCACCAAAACACCTCCCAAACAGCTAATATCGAAGAAATCCATAAACTCCTCGCCATAACCAAAGGTACCCGAGGCTGTCATCACCGGATTTTTCAGTTCTAATCCGTTTAAATCTATCTTTAAGTCTACCATTTTAAATAAGTTGAGTCAAATACCGGACCATCTGTACATGTGCATTTATGACCATCTAAGGTATCGGCCACACAACACAAGCAAGCACCAAAACCACAGGCCATCGAGTTTTCTAATGAAACCTCGCACTTAATACCATGGTTTTTAGCATACTTTGCCACCACTTTCATCATGGCCTCGGGGCCACAAGTGTAAATATGATCTATTTCAGGACTTTGCGTGCGCATCACCGGGTGGTGTATCACATAACCTTTTGTACCTGCCGAACCATCTTCAGTGGTCATATGCACATCCCCCAATTCCTGGAAGGCGTCCAGCGCAATTAAACCATCTTTTGAACGGGCTCCTAACAAAAACTGTGGCTTAATGCCATTGGCTTTTAAATGACGGCCCATTAACAACAAAGGTGCAATACCGCAGCCTCCACCTACCAGCAATACCCGATTTGTTGCAGGCAGCGAAAAACTGTTCCCCAATGGATAAACCAGGTTACAAATGTCACCTTCCTGCAATTGCCCCATTAAACGAGTGCCTTCTCCAATTTCCTGTACTAACAGTTTCATGGTATTGGCCTCTACATCCACATCATGAATGGAAATTGGACGCCTTAAAAAGGTATTGGGTCCGTTATCTACCCGCACTTCCACGAATTGCCCCGGTAGCATAGCCGGTAATTTTCCTGGGTGTTTAAGGGTAAGGATGACATACTCGTGGTTTAAGCGTTCATTTTTGATGACCTTAAAATCGTCGATGTATTTCTTCATGTATCTTATAAGAATTTAATATGCAATTTAGTTGGGTTTACATTTGTAAATACCCTAAAATTGGACAAAGATACATAAAAAGAATGGAATAAAGCTACAATTGCTTGAAGCATAATGATTGTTTAAGCCACTATCTTTCGAAATGCGTATTTACTTATATCATCTTATCAGCCAACCATTAAATAGGAATATACATACATTGTGTTGCACCCCCTGTAAGTACCCTATTACTCAGGCCGGTATTCACTAAAGGACTTATCCGTGTAAAACACAACGATGCGCTCGATGCTTCTTACTTCTGTTCTATCGGGTAATGAGGGAGCAACGGCTTTTTCTTTCGACGCTACTGTTTTATAGGGTGCCTGTTCTTCTTCTCTTACCTTTTTTGAAGGCATTTTAAAGCTCGTTTTGGGCTTTTCTTCCTCAACCGGAATGCTAAGCTGTTCAGTAGGTTGAGAGCTTATTTTTGGGCTACTTAGCATGCTGCCCTGACCGGTAATCAACCAATCACCGCTGATATGCGGATATTTACTCAACAGTTTGTTTAAGAAATCAACACTGGGGTTGTTTCGTCCTGATAAGATGTGAGAAACACCTGAGCGTTGCACACCTATGGAATCGGCAAATTGAGAGGGCGTTAATCGCTCATGCTGTATAATGGCTTCAATGCGTTCTTTCATCGTCTTATGCTTAACTGTTGGTTTATGCTTTTGTTTACAATTAACAACACACTCGTGTAGTAATAGTATTTAACATTGACATCTGTAACTTAATTAAATTACCACTTCTCTTTCTACAAATGTTTATTACTGAGGACAAATGTAAACATCTAAATTAACCTGTACAAATGTAAGCATGAAAAATATGGGTAATAATCGACAGTAAACACACCTAAACGGCCTAATTTTCGGCTTTCGACTTATTCTCACTATACACAACCTGAACAATCACTTTAACAACCCCCTCATACCTCCTATTAACAAAGCCTTTATCAATTATATTGTTGATTACAATTACGTTTAATGCCATTTTCAAAAGCCTGTTTTTAAGTAAAATCCAATCACTAATGCATTAATAATCAGGTCCATTATTCTATATGAAGTTAAGTATGATATAAATCCAATATAATACTGATATTCAATACTATATATCAAATAAGACCAAGCTTAATGTAGTGAAACGTATATTTATGCAAGATATTTTCCAATAGATTGCACTTAAGCTTTATATGAATTCATTAAAATACTGATATATTGATGCATATACTACAATCATTCAGTAGATGTATATTTTTCACAGCATAACAAATGGCTTTTAAGCGTGACTCCTAGTGTGATTACATATGTATATTATTTGGCATTAAAAGATATACTCAAACCGTTTGAGTGGAGCAAAGCTGAAGGTTACACTTGTAACTCACTCTTCTTCCCTACTCTCATTTCTTAATGTACATTTGTCAAACATACTTTGATTGGGATTTTCCTTCTGAAAAACACATTCGAACTTCTTAGGACTATTTCTTATCATATTTCTCTCATTCGACCGAAATCAATCCCTAAAAATAAAAATTGATCAATCTGAACAAGTATAGAACTATGTCAGAATAATTGATTCTGCGCCCATTAATTATTGTTAAGCAAAAAAGTCTGAGCGAATATTTTTTTTGATTCAAAATGAAAGATCTATTTTCGCAGCACACAAAAATGAACAATGGAATTATTTACCCTCGTATTGCTTGCCTGTGCTTTGGCTATGGATTCATTTGCCGTATCTATTACTGCTGGATTATCGCTGAAGCAATTTGCTCCGGCAACGATGAGTCGCATTAGTCTGACCTTTGCCGTTTTTCAAGGCATCATGCCTGTCATTGGCTGGATATTAGGACGAAATTTTGTTGAAATTATCAGCAACTATGATCACTGGGTGGTATTTTGTTTACTGTTACTCATTGGTGGTAAAATGGTTTACGAATCGATACGACAGGAAGAAGAAGTACACAGCATCAACATATACAGTAAGCGAACCATCTGTACATTAGCACTGGCTACCAGTATTGATGCTTTGGCCGTTGGCATCAGTTTTTCATTATTGCATGTAGATATCGTTTTCTCAGCCTTAATCATCGGCCTCATGACCTTTCTGTTTTCCTTTGGTGGTTTGACCATCGGACTTAAGCTCGGCAGCATCTTCAAACGAAAAGTAGAATTAATTGGAGGCCTGCTACTAATTGCAATTGGTACACGGGTATTAATCGCCCATTTGTGGATATAAAAAAAGGGATGGTTCAAAATATGACCACCCCTAATCTATAAGCTAAAGCGATTATTTATTTAAACGCCTTCTTTAATTCCTGACTCCATTTCTCAATGCGCTCATTGGTGAGGGCTGCCTGGTTTTCAATGTCCAAAGCCAAACCGGCAAACTGGTTGCCACGCTGAGCAACACTGCCTTCAAACTCATATCCGTCGGTTGACGTGAAGCCCACAATGGTTCCACCACGCTCTTCCAAAAAGTTGGCCATCAAACCTATGCCATCCACAAAATTCTCAGGATAACCCTTCTGATCGCCTCCACCAAAGATGGCAAAGTGCTTACCTTTTAAATCCTCATCTTCAACAGCTGGTAAAAATTCATCCCAGTAATTGGGCAGTTCACCATCAAACCACGTAGGTACAGCCAGTATGTAATTGGTGAATTGCATAAAATCTTCACCCGTCATAATATCCACATCAACAACCTCTACTTCAGCCCCTAATGCTTTGATAATTTTTTTAACCTGCTGCCCGGTTTTTACCGACCTGAAACTATAGAATATTCCTGTTTTTTTCATGATACAACTAATTTAATACGCTAATAATTCTTTTGCTGCATCCATAATGCGTTGATTATTCGGCAATACAGCCGCTTCTAATGTACGGTTAAATCCAACCGGAGTAAAGGTTGAACCAACACGCTTAACAGGTGCATCTAAATACTCAAATGCCTCAGATGTGATTTGTGCGGCAATCTCTCCACCAAAACCACCAAACACCTTATCCTCGTGCACCACCAAAGCTTTGGATGTCTTTTTCACAGAAGCAATAACGGCTTCGGTATCCAATGGAATAATGGAGCGAAGGTCAATCACTTCAATTTCGCCCAGGCCTTCTTTCGACAGCTGCTCAGCTACTTCCACACTCATGTGAGTAGTATTACCATAGGTGAAAATAGTTAAATCCGTTCCTTCACGACGTGTACGCGCCTTACCAAATGGCACCTCATAATCATCCGGAATTGGCGTAGCCGCCTTAGGCGCATTGTACAAGGCCTTCGGTTCCAGGAAAACAGTCATTCCTTCGGAACGCATTGACGTACGTAACAAACCAGCCGCATCATCGGCATACGATGGATATACAATTCGCACACCCGGGAAAGTAGCCAGGGCCCCTTCGATGGTTTGCGAGTGATACAAGCCTCCGCCAATATAACCACCAGAAGCTAAGCGTACTGTAATATTGGGCGAGAACTGTCCTTTGGTACGCCAGTATTCATGTGTTGTTTCCACAAACTGTTCCATGGCCGGCCAGAAGTAATCGGCAAACTCGGCACCTTCCACCACCACACGGATATTCTTGTTGTAACGCACCATACCATTGGCCGTTCCCATGATAAAGTCCTCGGCAATAGGCGCATTAAACACACGCTTCTTACCAAATTCCTGCTGCATGCCTTTCGACACATTGAAGATACCGCCTTTATCTTTGTTGGCAATATCCTGTCCCCAAATATAAGTATCCGGGTTATGACGGAACTCGGCCTTCAAGGTTTCGTTTAAGCCCTGAATTAACTTCTGTGGCTCACCTTCATAATTATGTGTTCCATCAGGATACTTCGCTGCTGCGTAGGGTTCGGGCAATACAAAATCATGAATTGACTCCGGCGTTGGATGCGGCGCTGTCATTCCTTTACGGTGTGCCTGCTTCACTTCCTCAGCCACCTCGGCTTCAATCGCCTGCATCTCTTCCTCCGTCACACGGTTGTAACGTTTCAGCAAACGCTGGTATTTGGCCAGTGGATCATATTCTTTCACATAACCCAATTCATTGTCATCACGATACAAATCATGACGGTCAGAGTTACTGTGCGAATGGATACGAACACAGTTAGCCTGCACAATCACCGGTTTTTGATTCTCTTCGGCCCATTTGCTTGCCTCCAGCATGGTGTTCATTGAATCAAACACATCCTTGCCATTACAATACATCACCCGAAGATTCTTAAAACCTTCAAAGTTTTTGGCCACTTTACGGTTAGCCGTCTGGTCTTTCTTAGGCACCGAAATACCATAGCCATTATCCTGGAAAACAAAGATAACCGGCAACTGCTCTTTAGAAGCGCCGTTGATGGCTTCGTAAACATACCCTTCTGAAACAGACGATTCACCTTGTGAACTAATGGCCACACCTTTTCCTTCGTAAGTTTTGATGGCACGTCCCACACCTACGGCATGTAAGGTGTGGTTACCCGTACACGACGATACGTTGTGGATGTTCCACTCAGGCTTGGCAAAGTGGTTGGACATGTGTCGACCACCACCAGCCACATCGGCGTCTTTGGAAATCCCATTATAAATAATCTCTTCGGCAGTTAAGCCAGCCGATACATTGGTCACCAAATCGCGGTAATACGGAAACAGGTGATCTTTAGAGCGATCGAATACCTGACCAATAGCCAGTTGAATACCATCATGCCCAGCAGCCGGCGCATGGTACGACCAGCCAATAGCCTGCTTTAAATAATTAGGCGCTTTTTCATCAAGCGTACGTCCTAAAAACAGAATGCGGTACCATTTTAATAAGGTTTCCTTATCCGTCTTTTTTATGGAATGTATTTTTGGAATATCATTCATATTAAAAACTTTAAATAATTATGACAGGAAGAAAGGTGAAGTACTCACCTTTCTTCGGATAGATACAATAATTAAATTTCCTGATTTATATCAAAAGCCTCCAGGTAATCACCAATGCGGCGTAAGAAAGCTCCTCCCAGTGCACCATCTACAATACGATGATCGTATGACAATGACAAGAACATCTTGTGACGAATACCAATCACATCTCCGGTAGGCGTTTCAATCACCGCTGGTTTCTTTTCAATAGAACCGGTCGCCAAAATGGCCACTTGCGGTTGATTAATAATTGGTGTGCCAATAATATTTTTAAAAGAACCAAAGTTGGTAATTGTGAAAGTACCATCCTGGATATCATCCGGCGACAGCTTATTTCCCCTTGCCTCGTTTGCCAATCGATTAACTTCTCCGGTTAAACCAACCAAGTTCTTTTGATCTGCTTTTTTAATAACCGGTACAATTAAATCACCTGTTGGTAATGATACTGCCATACCGATATTTACATTTTTGCGTAAAATGATTTTATCACCATCAACAGAAGCATTAACCCCTGGGAAGTCACGCAATGCCTTGGCTACCGCTTCCGTGATAATTGGCATATACGTGATTTTCTCACCATATTTTTTCAAATAATCATCTTTCACCTTTGTGCGCCAAAGCACCATATTGGTCACATCAGCCTCTACCACGCTGGTCACGTGCGGCGATACCTGCTTCGACATAACCATGTGATCGGCAATCAACTTGCGCATGCGTCCCATTTCCACAATCTCATCGTTAGCCGATACCGAAACGTTTACCTTATGCTCTTTAGGAGCAGCAACTGGTGCTGGTGCAGGTGAAGAAGCCGCAGTTTCCTTAACAGGAGCTGGAGATGGTGCAGCCTGTTGACCCCGATTGGCAATGTAGTTCTGCATATCTGACTTTGTCACACGTCCATCTTTTCCGCTACCGTGTATTTCCTCCAATTCATCGGCTGAAATGCCTTCTTGCTGGGCCATGCTCCGCACTAAAGGCGAATAGAAACGATCGGATGTTTTATTGATTGAATCGGCCGCAACAGGCTTTTCTACTGTTACTTCTGTTTTTGAAGCTATAGGTGTCGCCTCTGGAGTAGTCTCACTCTCATTATCTTCGGCGCCCTCCAAAAGAATAACGGCTACGGGTAGACCAACTGCCACCACATCATCAACCGCATACTTTATTTCTTTAACTGTACCTGCCACTGGCGAAGGAATTTCAGAATCGACCTTATCGGTTGCTATTTCCAATAATACATCATCCTCCTGAACAGTATCTCCTTCTGAAACAAACCATTTAGTTATGGTTGCTTCCTCGACACTCTCGCCCATTTTTGGCATTAAAATTTCAAATGTTGACATATGCTTATCTTTAATTTATTCTTTCTAAATAGTGATTCAGACACTAAAACTGTTATTTATATTAAATCTAAATACTATTTTTAAACAAACTTTTTTATCAAAATGTTTTAGCTCAATTGCAATCTCTACATTGCAAAATCCATTTTACAAACAAGCGCAATTAAGATTTGTTTATCTTATAATCTTGAAAAGATGTTAAAATCATATTTTTTTAAAAAGTTTCATCTTTATCATCCTGTAAAACTGCTTATTAGCTAATCTTCTTTATAGCCCCATATGAAATGAATCATGCGAATATCCTTGGTCAAGTGTTAGCTTTTCGCTTAATTTGAGCGGGAAATCATTTCTGAAAAACATACAATAACAAGTAAAAACATCTATGAAAAACTATTTGATGTTGGTATGTGCCGCCAGTTTAGCTTTGGGCGCCTGCCAATCCAATCAATCTAAAAAAGAGCTTATTAAGCCTGTTTTCTCTGCTAATGATATGGATTTTAACATGAATCCGGGAGAAAACTTTTACCAGTATGCCAATGGTGGCTGGATGAAACAACATCCTCTACCCGATGACAAAAGTCGTTTTGGTAGTTTTGACCTTTTGGCTGAAGAAAGTAAAGAAAAAGTAAAAACCATTGTTGAAAAAGCCGCTGCTGAAAAAGGTGCTGAAGGCACTCTATCTCAAAAAATTGGTGACTTTTATAACGCTGGAATGAACCTTGAAGCCATTAACACTGCTGGTTATACGCCGATTAAACCTCTGCTGGACAAAGTTGCGGCCATTGATTCAAAAGAAGGCATTGTTAATGTTATCAGTGATTTGCAGGAACAACAACTTACACCACTGTTTTATTTCTATTCGTCGGCCGACCAGAAAAACAGTGAAATGACTATCGCTGGTATTTATCAGGGTGGTTTGGGTATGCCTGACCGTGATTATTATTTATCAGATGACGAAACATCGGTTAAACTGCGGGAAGCTTATGTTTTGTACCTAACTAAGTTATTCGCCTTGAGTGGTAATGCTGAAGATGAGGCTGCGGAACTGGCCAACACAGTGATGGCATTTGAAACTCAACTGGCCGAAGCTTCCAATACGCGTTTGCAAAACCGCGATCCACATGCGACTTATAATAAGATGGATGTGACCAAATTGGTTGATTTAGCACCAGAATTTCCTTGGAACGAATTTTTAGCTGGCATCAACATGCCGGAACCTGGCGATATCAACGTGAGCCAACCTGCTTTCATAAAGGAAGTAGCATCAATGTACCAGAATGAAAGTATCGACACTTGGAAAGCCTTCTTATCATCCGTGGTAGTGCGCAAAACAGCCACGCTATTGAGTGAAGATTTTGTCAATGCGAATTTTGCCTTTTATGGTGAAGCACTATCGGGTCAGAAAGCCCAGGAACCTCGCTGGAAAAAAGTATTGGGCAATACCAGCAGCGCCTTGGGTGAAGCTGTTGGTCAGTTGTTTGTTGCCGAGTACTTCCCACCTGCGGCTAAGCAACGTATGGACGATTTAGTAGAGAACCTGCGCATTGCCTTTGGTCAGCGCATCGACCAGTTAGAATGGATGAGTGACGAAACTAAAGCCGCAGCACATGAAAAATTAGCTGCCATACGCGTAAAAATTGGTTATCCAAATAAATGGCGCGATTACTCAGCTTTAAGTATTTCGGACGACTCGTACGTTAATAATATATTGGCCAGCAACCGGTTTGATTTTGCTCACGACATGGGAAAGGTGGGTAAACCTGTTGACAAAGATGAATGGCACATGTTCCCACAAACGGTAAATGCATACTATAGCCCGGTTGGCAACGAAGTTGTGTTCCCGGCGGCTATCTTACAGCCTCCATTCTTTTATTTAGATGGTGATGATGCTGTTAATTATGGTGCTATTGGTGTAGTAATTGGGCATGAAATGACGCATGGTTTTGATGACCAGGGACGATTGTATGGTAAAGATGGTAACCTGCAAACCTGGTGGACTGATGAAGATGCAGAGCGTTTTAATGCCCGCACTCAAATTTTAGTTGATCAGTTTAATAAGATTGAAGTGTTACCTGGTACCTTTGCCGATGGCGAGTTATCTCTAGGTGAAAACATTGCCGATTTAGGAGGATTAACCATCTCCTACCAGGCTTATCAGAATGCCATCAAGGACAAAGGTGAAATAACTGACATTGATGGTTTTACAGATGAGCAGCGTTTCTTCTTAGCTTACTCGCGCGTTTGGGCACAAAACATCAGAGACAAAGAGATTTTACGTCGTACAAAAACAGATGTTCACTCATTAGGTATTAACCGTGTAAACGGCCCACTGCCTAACATGGAAGAGTTTTACCAGGCATTTAAGCTTGATAATACAGCTGCTTTGTACATTACCCCTGAAAACAGGGCCAGCATTTGGTAGAAACTATTGTAATGTTATTATAATAAGCGTGCTCAAACAGGCACGCTTATTTTTTTATACGCAACTAACTTTGTATTGTCAGTGAATTCTTGTCATTCTACTTGTGAAGAATTCCGCAGCCAATTCATTCTTCTTTTTTATATTATACTAACTTAAGGCAAATTCCCCCTACATAAAATAGTCTTAAAAAAACACTATAAAAATAACAATACCTTAAGCTTTGATCCTTTGGCAATTGCCCATCTACATGGGATTTTGTTACATTTTTTTAGATTTTTTAGTTTGGAGCTTACAAGTAAATACCCTTTCTTTGCACCGCATTTGAGAACAATGGTTCGCAAAACAACAAATTTATTGGTCTTGTAGCTTAATTGGATAGAGCACCTGGTTACGGCCCAGGAGGTTAGGGGTTCGAGTCCCTTCAAGATCACATAAAAGCCTGTAAGTTTTTAACTTACAGGCTTCTGTATTTTATTGTGCCAACTAATTCTTCAAAAACACTTTCAAGGCATTATCCTGCTTTAATACATTTCTTTCCTGGAGAATCTTTTAACTGCAACACAACTCCATTTTATCAGAAACTGAGATCCTTTCATTGTAAACCCCATCTAGGAGTTAATGCTAAGTATTTAAATAACATCACACTACAGATGATATTTCATGCAGTTTCTATAACAAATGACAAAGCAGTGCAAAAGTTAAAATATATTAATCTTCTCCTTTTAATTTGGACAACAAAGTTTTCCTATCTAAAATTGCACCTAGTAAACTAATATTGATTTTCTCGTTTACATTATGAAAATAGGAGATGAAAATATTGAACGGATCGTGTTTGAAAGAACGAAAGAGCTTTTAATCAGATACGGCATTAAAGGCTGGAACATGGATGATTTGTCCAGCGAATGTGGTATGTCAAAACGCACCTTATATAAGATAATTGGTAATAAAGAGGATTTGCTCTATAAATGTTATCACGATGGGTTTGAACAACGCTTAATGACATTACGAAAACTCATCAAGCAAAATAGCAATTATAACACATTACTTGATAAGCTACCGGAACAAATCATGGCAGATATCGATGAATACATCATTAGTGCTTCCAAAAGTATTAAGACTGAATACCCGAGAATATCGCAAATGATTGAAGATAAGATTGAGGAGCAGAGAATGATACTTGCTAACTTGTTCGACCAATTGAAAGCGGAAGGAATACTGCGTGATAATGTTACGGCTAAAATTATCAATAATTTTATCAATGCGCTGATGAGTTATAATATCTTAAACTGTAAAGACAAGACTGAATTTGTTACCCAAACCAAAGATGAATTAATCTTTTTATTTAACGTTATTAGAAAGTAAACCAGGAGGATAACGCAGACGATTGGACATAAGCTATGCATGTGTCCATTTTTTTTTGAATAAAAGTAAACTACATATACGTACTTAGTTTACTTATAATAGGAAAATAATATTAAAAACCAAAACAAATAACAATGAAAAAAATAACAGGATTAAACTTCTTGCTAATGGGAAGTTTAGCTTTTTATGGTTGCCAGAATAAAACCGAACAAAAAGCGGCTATCCGCCCAGTTAAGGTGTATAGCACCATAAGTAATTATGGTATTGATAATAGAACACTGATTCCTGCCACCATTAACGAAAAGCGTGAAACTAAGTTGGCTTTTAGAGTCAAAGGCCCATTGATGCAACTCAACGATATAATTGGTGATTACGTTGAACAAGGCCAGGTTATTGCACAAATCGACCCACGCGATTATAAAATAGCAGTGGAATCGACACAAGCCACGCATAAATTGGCAAAAGCAGAGTATCAACGTTACAAGACTCTTTTAGAAAAGGAAAGTGTAGCTGTCAGTACGTATGACCAGGTTGAATCAAATTATACATCGGCTAAAACGGCCTTTACTTCTGCAAAAAATGCTTTGGCCGATACTGAGTTGAGAGCACCATTTTCAGGTTATATCAGCAATGTGTTTGTTAACAATTTCGAAGAAGTCAATCCTGGTCAACCTATTGTTTCGTTTATCGACCTCTCCAAATTAGAGGTGAAAGCCTGGGTTTCATTAAACGAATTGAACAAAATTAATGAGCAAACACAGTTTACCTGTTTAATTGACCAGAACGGTATTGAAATACGGATACCCGCAACTTTGAAAGAAATCGGGCATAAAACAAGTGCATCAAAGCAATCGTACCCGGTTTCTGTTATCATTGACAACCCCGACGATATTAACCTGCGCTCCGGCATGTCAACACATCTTGAAATTGCTCATCACGATACCAAGGCTTCTTCTTCCATGCAAATACCTGTTACCTGCCTTTTTAACAGAGCTGATAAAACATTTGTCTGGTTACTAAATGATGGCAACACGGTTTCGTCCAAAGAAATTAAAAGAGGCCGTCTGCTAGCCAATGATATGATTGAAGTGAAAAGTGGTTTAAACGGTGGTGAAAAGCTAATAAGCACTGGTGTGCACTACTTATCCGAAGGCCAGAAAGTTAAAATGTACAATGGATTTTCAAAAACCAATATCGGCAACAAACTATAAGTTATGAATCTTACAGAATACTCGTTAAAAAATAAAGTCGTCATCTACTTCTTGTTGTTGCTTGTATTGCTTGGAGGCATAGCTTCCTACTTTAGCATGGGTAAACTCGAAGATTCGGTTTTTACCATTAAAACAGCATTGGTAGTAACACAATATCCAGGTGCTTCGGCACACGAGGTAGAACAGGAAGTAACCGAGGTCATTGAGCGGGCAGCGCAAAGCATGGATAATATCGACGAGATTTCTTCAAGCTCCTATGCCGGTCTGTCAATCGTTGAAATTGATCTAGAGGAGAAATTACGCTCCAAAGAAATGCCGCAGTTATGGGATGTATTACGCAAGAAAATTAAAGATGCCGAAGGTAATTTGCCTCAAGGTGCTGGTGCACCTAATGTTATTGATGATTATGGTGATGTATATGGAATGTTTTATGCGATAACAGGTGATGGCTATAGTTATGAAGAGCTAAATGATTATGCACAGTACCTTAAACAAGAATTACTACCTGTTGAACAAGTGGGTAAAATCACTCTGTTTGGCAACCGTATTGAGTGTGTCGATGTCATTCTTAACGATGCTAAAAAAACTGAATTGGGTATCAACCCGGGTATTATTGCGCAAGTATTTAATTCGCAAGCGGCAATAGCTGCAGCTGGCAGCATTGAGCTAAACGACCGTTACATCCGTGTATCAGGCAATAATGCTTTTAAAAATCTTGACGAAATCAGAAATACGATTGTGCAGGTGGGTGAAGAGCAGTTTTACCTGAAGGATATTGCAGACATTAAAAAATCCTATTTAGAACCTGCGCAGGGATTGATGAAGCATAACTCCAATGATGCGATTGGCATGGCCATATCAACAACCAAAGGTGGTAATGTGCTGACACTCGCTGAGAATTTACAGCCAAGAATTGAAAATATACGCACTTATTTACCTTTGGGCATTGAGATAATACCCATCTACAGCGAAGCCAGAGAAGTTGAAGCGGCCAACAAAGTATTTATCGTGAACCTGATTGAATCGGTGGCGATTGTGGTTGTGGTCTTACTTCTTTTTATGGGACTTCAATCTGGTTTATTAATTGGAAGTAGTCTGATTTTCTCCATTCTAGGCACCCTTATCATGATGAATATACTGGACATCAGTTTGCATCGCACCTCACTGGCTGCCATCATCATTGCCATGGGTATGTTGGTTGATAATGCTATTGTAGTGACCGATGGAGCACTGGTATCTCTGCAAAAAGGCTTAAACCGCCGCAAAGCAATCGTAGATATTTCGAGCTCAACATCACTACCATTGCTTGGCGCTACTATGATTGCCATCTTGGCGTTTTTACCCGTCTTTCTGGCTCCCAACGCTGCCGGTGAAATCTGTCGCGACCTGTTTTTAGTATTGGCTATATCACTGAGTTTAAGCTGGTTTTTTGCCATGACACAGACCGCCATTACCAATGAGAGATTTTTAAAGGCCCCAAAAAAAATCAAAGATCCATATGGAAGTAAGATGTACCTGTTGTTTAAAGGTTTTCTTATTAAAATATTAAAACGTCGATGGCTATCATTAAGTGGTGTTATTGCTTTTCTTATTATCTCAATGATTGCCTTTGCCAACTTAAAACAGGCCTTTTTTACAGCCATGGAAAAATCCTATTTCGTGGTGGATTATTGGTTGCCCGAAGGCAGTTCGGTTAACAGTGTTGAGAATGACCTGCTCCTTGCAGAGAAGGGTTTATTCGACCAACATGATCAGATTGTCAACATCATAACCAGCATTAGCCAGACGCCACCGCGTTATTTATTGATGGCTCATGCCGAAAACTACAACACCAGCTTTGGTCAGTTGCTGATAGAAACACACAGCCCGGAGGAAACCGATGAAATAATACCATCCATCAAAAACTATTTTGCCGAGCATTATCCTCAGGCACGAGCCAGAGTTAAGAAGTTTATTGCCGGCCCTCCTATTGCTTACAAAGTAGAAGCCCGTTTTATCGGTCCCGACCCGGCTATTTTGCGCGATTTATCGGCTCAGGCAAAAAACATTATGCACAACACGCCTGAATGTGGCGATATTTGCGATGATTGGCGTAATAAAGTATTGACCTGGGCACCACATTATTCCCAGGTAAAAGCTGCAAAAGCAGGCATTAGTCGCAGCGACTTAGGTATGAGTATACAGCAATTGACAAGTACAGGTCTTGGCATAGGTATCTATCGCGAGCATGAAGAAAAATTACCTGTTATGCTGAAAGTTGATCCCAAAGCTAAAAATAGCATCGAGGCTATTGAGAATACAGGTATTTGGCCACAGATGGGCACTCAATCAGTGCCACTGAAGGAAGTCGTTGATAGCATAACCGTGTCGTGGGAAAACAGTGTGATAAAACGTTACAATCGTCAACGTGCCATCACTGTTCAGTGCGATCCTGTTGACTCGGATATGACGGGTGCCACCCTTTTGAGTAAAGTTAAAAAGCAGATAGAAGCAATTCCATTGCCTCCGGGCTACACCTTAATGTGGGACGGCGAGTTAAAACCATCTACCGAATCGCAGCAAGGAACAGGTACCTATTTTCCAATGGCGATGCTTCTAATGGTGTTTATAATTGTGATGTTATTCAACAGTGTACGTCAATCATTGGTGGTGGTGGCCATCATTCCCTTGTCAATCATAGGGGTTGGCATTGGTTTGTTTGTAACGAATAAAGCCTTTGGTTTTATGGCTATTGTTGGCTTTTTAGGTCTGATTGGAATGGTACTTAAAAATGCCATTGTATTGATGGACCAAATTAATATCAACCTGCATACCGAAGGCATGCCCCCCTTTCCTGCCGTTGTCAATGCTGCTATCAGTCGTTTGCGTCCGGTGTTTTTAGCCGCTATTACCACCATATTGGGAATGACACCAATTATCACCGATGCCATGTATGGCTCTATGGCTGTTACTATCATTTTTGGACTCTTGTTTGCCACCATACTAACACTGGTGGTAGTGCCTCTACTCTATGTTATTTTTTATGGAATAAAAGCAAGTGAATAATTTCAATTTGACGATAATGACAATAAATATCAATAATAAATATTTCTACAGCGAGCATAACGAAACAATCGTTACGCTTCACCTGGATTACTCCATCTTTTTGGAAGATGAATCGTTTACACACAAAAATAAGCTTCTGGAGTTTTTAGAAATGATTGAAAGCAATAAAACCATAACAACCCTGATTATCAGTAATGATTATCCTGGCTTTCAACTGGATACCTATAAAGATAAATGGGATACAATTTATGAAAGCACCGACTTTGAAAGTAACATAATCAGGGTGTTCAGAACCTACAACCAGGTTTTCTTAAAGATTAAATCGATGCAGAAAATTGTGCTGGCGATGTTCTCCAAGCCAGTTAATATTATGCTTTTTAACCTGGGTATGGCAGCCGACCTACGATTTGTCTCGCGCGATTTTTATGTGGATAACAACAACTACAACTTTGTGAATATTCCTAAAGGAGGCGCCGCATTTTCTGAGGCAAGGCTGATGTATGTCAACCCCGTAAAAATGCTGTTTCAGTCCGACAAGATATTCTCGAGTGAGATTTACAAGAAGCACCTGGTCGATGAAGTTGTTAATCCTGAAGAACTGATGGAACGTGTAATGACAGTAGCCAAACGTTACAGTCAGTTTAATTACATCGAATTTGAAGCCGTAAAAATGGTTAATACCAGCATTTTGAAGCGAATCGACCTGTTATTACAAAAGGAAAATGACTATTTACTAAGCTGTATTCGTAAAAAGAAAAATGCCGTACTCAACTAGTCTGCTCTGTCAAACCACAAGAATAATTCAATGAATATCACTATATTAAAACTATCAGCAGCCATACTAATATGCCTACTGACAACCGTTTACACACCAGCCCAGGAGTTATTGACTCTTCCTTTGTGCAAGCAAAAGGCACTTGAACACAACCAAACACTCAAAGTTGCCCTGTCTGACTTGCAATCGAGTGAATATGCTGTTAAACTCAGTAAAAGAGCCTATTTACCAAGCTTTGACTTTTCATCGACCTATACCTATTTGAACGACCCGAATCAAATGGTGATGCCTGGCTATGAACTGCCAACCATCGATGGCTTGCCAAGCGGCGTATATTCGCCCGGAGGGGTAACTGATTTGGCCTATAACAATTCCTATTCGGCCCAGCTGGGTGTTAGCCTGCCGATATACATGGGAGGCAAATTGCATCATGCCCAAAAGCTATCTTTTATTTCTCACCAGTTGGCGAGTGACAATGTTGATTTGACCAAATCAGATTTGCTACTTGATGTAGAGCAAAAGTATTGGGGATTGGTGGCTTTGCAGGAACAAAAAAATGTGTTGGAGAAATCTATTTTACTCTTAAAAGATGTACTAAAAGAAGTGAATAACCGCTATGAAACTGGCATAGTCACCAAAAACGAAGTCTTAAAAACACAGGTGGAGCTTAATAATGCCGAGCTGGCTTTAATCGAATTAAGTAATAACATTGAACTGGCTAAAATGAGCTTGAACCAAGTTATAGGCCACGGCATTTTATCGTCAATAGAAATACAGGATTCGATTATGATTATCTCTGATGATTTATCATCTGTTGATTTTAATGTTGAACAACTAGCCATGCGCCCCGAAGTCAAAATGCTCAACAGTCAGGTAGAACTCTCGAAAACACAAAAAAAGATGGTTAATGCAGATTATATGCCACAGTTGGTTTCGTTTGCCAACTATGTGGCTCAAAACCCGAACCATTATGCCAAACAAGAAAACGAATTGACCTTTAATGCCGGTGCTTCATTAAGCATACCGGTGTTTCATTGGGGCGAAAAACGCTTAAAAAAGCATCAGCAAAAGATGGCTATTCAAAAAGCTGAGTATAACCTGGATCAAAACCTCGAATTTATCACGTTAGAAATCAGGCAGGCTGTTTTTCGATTAAAAGAATCGTTGATAAAGCTAGAATTTACGCAAACATCATTAGCACAAGCTGAAGAAAACCTGAAGCTGGAAACGAACCGTTTGATGGAAGGTATTACCACCACTCGCGAACTGTTGAATGCTCAGGTGCAATGGCAACAGTCTCATGCCGACTATATCAATGCCAAAACAGACGTAAAAATTAATGAGGCAGTTTACTATAAAAGTATAGGACAACTTACTATTTAGTTTTTATATAACGATTAAATCAACAATTATGAGGATAGTATATGAGCCATTCTTTAGCAAGCATACCTTTGATGCACACTGTTGATATTTCAATGCGACAACAGAAATATCGCTCCCGATTAATTGTGAACAAAGGCAATACATTTATTGTATTACCAGTAAAAGAAATAGCCTACTTCCATGTGGAGGGAAATGCCTTGTCTGCCATTGGTTTTGATAAGAAACAGTACCTGCTTAATACCAATATGAGACTATTGGAGGAAGAACTAGATCCACGTATTTTTTTCAGGAGCAACCGTCAGTTTTTGCTTAACATAGCCTGCATCAAGCGTTTTGAGCTATACTTTAACGGCAGGCTGGTGGTAAAAACCATTCCTGTAAGTCATGAAAAGATAATTGTTAGCCGTCAGAATGCCAATAAATTCAAGGAGTGGATTGATAGCTAACAAAACGATATGTTTTCTATGATGTGTCAACCATCTGCAACAATGGTTGATTAATTTAATTCCAAATGTTAGTAAGAAAGGCTGTTTCAACGGAGACAGCCTTTCTTTTTAATAAGTGTTTTTTCGAGTGAGGCCGCAAGGGGGTTCTTTGGTTTTGTATACAATTTCGAAAACACATGTCATGCTACTATTTTTTTACCTTTTTAAACCGAGCTTTGTTCTCTTTATCCATCTTTTCGGTGGCATATTGGATAATCTTGCGGCCGCATTCATCTTTCCATTTAAGCAGAAAGGTTTCGGCAACACCAGGTTGTTTTTTCCAGATTTCTCTTAATAGTGTGCCTAAACCTTTCTGAACATCTTCTTCTTCATCCTGCATTAATTTATCAATGATTGGCAAAACAAGCGTAGGATCTCCTTTCTTTTTAATTATTTCAACAAAAGTAACAGGCACTGCCCTTCTCTTCCATTTCGATGAAGACCTTGTCCAACTTGTAAAATCCTCAATTTGAACAACTCCTTCGATAATAAACTGTGACAAAACCAACATACAAAGTACATCGGTATTGGCCCAGTTCTGAATGCCATTTTCCAGCCACTTACCTACCCTGTCAAATGTATCAGGCGTGAACTCTGCTTTTTTTGACGCAATAAAATGCGCCGCAAAGCCAGCCTCTTCAAAGTTGCCTGTTGCAACCAATCTATCGCCCAAGTCAAGGTAATCATTGATAGAAAGTTTATCTTCCCAAGCTGCTAACCATTTACTTTTCTGAGCTTCAAATAATTTTGATTCAATACCATAGCCATTATACCCCTCTTTAAAATAGCGTGAATATTTGGTAACAATAGCTTCATCGGCATTTGCTTTACAAAAAGCTTTTATTTCCTGGTGAATTTCGTTTAGGTCCATAGCGTTTGGTTTTTATCAATTAATTGGTTTACACTTATATAAATCATTACCTAATTATTTAATTATCGAAATTAAAAAGAAAACAGTTTTATAACAACCACATTAATTAATAGGTAAGTTCTTGGCTTCTTCAATCGGATAAAGATTTTTGTTTGTTACAAGGATAATGAGTGCGACTTTGACGATCTTTTAACTGTATAGATTAAGGTATAAATAAAAGAAAGCGGCTGTTCAATACAATAGTTGGACAGCCGCTTTTATTTGCAAAACAGAGTACTTTTAGGGCAATTCCTTATACTCAAACCAGTCAAACACAGCATAACTTTTAGATACCTTTCCATTGCTGGTGGCATACATGCCCACTCCTGGCCCGTTAAACTGTGTGTTGCCATGGCCATCGGCGATAACCACCAGGCTTTCTGAGCCACCTATCGGCTTTAGCGAATCTTCGGTTTCACCAAAGCTAAACTGTACCTCCAGGTCGTTGCCCTTTACATGGAAAACCACTTCTTTTTTGGTATAAGGCACTCGAGCTAGCTCTGTCACTTCACCTTTAAACGATTGCATCAGCACCAATGACTTTTTGTCTTTTAATAACTTAAAATGATTTTCATTAGTACGATAAATGGTTAAACCAGCTTGCTCATTGCTCCTCGACGTTTTAAAATTCATTTTTGTCATGGCTTCAAAGCTATGGTGTTCAATTCGCTGCAGCAATACCGAAGCATTAACCAAGCTATCCATCACTTCTTTACGCAACTTAAGTTGTACCTTTCCATTGGCAACATGGTAAAAATCCTCTTTAGGAGTTCGGATGGTGCACCATTTCATCCCCAGCTTATTTCCATCAAAATTATCGCGCATTGCCTCTTTCTCAAAAGGTGTCCACGGCAAGTCTGGTCGCTTTTGTTTCATCAGCACTTTTCCTTCCCCCGGATTAAAAATAGGCGTTTGTCCCTCCCATTCAACCTTAGCTAAAAATGTTTCTCTGCCAAGGGTTGTTTCTTTATTGATGCGACGTTTACCAAGCATTACACACCACCATTCACCATTTTGTGTTTCCACCAAATCACCATGACCAATAGCATGTAAAGGGTAGTCTTCGCCATAATGACGATGCGTTAAAACCGGGTTGATGTAGTCACTGACATATGGGCCATTAATTGAATCACTATGGTGCACTGTTAAAGCGTGATACATTCCTGTCCCACCTTCTGAAACCATCAGGAGGTATTTCCCATTAATCTTATAAATATGTGGTCCTTCGGTGTAAGAAGCATTGTTGGCATGGCCAAAGCTTAAATTCATGCGCTCTCCCACCAGTTTTTTTTGTTCCAAATCCAGTTCCTGGTTCCAGGCTACGGTTTGTGTGGGCCAATCTTCTTTTTCAACACCAACCATACCTGTGTAGTAACAGGTGCCATCGTCATCCCAAAACAATGACGGATCAATACCTGGTGCATCGGGCAGCCAAATTGGATCAGACCATGGACCTGCCGGATCGGTTGCCGTTACATAAAAGTTCATCTTACATCCCACACAAGTATTGATAATGTAAAACACACCATTGTGATAACGAATAGTTGGTGCAAACAAGCCCAACTTATCGGGCAAACCATCAAAATCAACCACGTCAGGTCGGTCAATAGCATGGCCAATCAGTTGCCAGTTAACCAAGTCTTTACTGTGGTAAATGGGCAAGCCTGGGAACCATACAAAAGTGGAATTAACCAGATAGTAGTCATCACCAACCCGACAAATAGATGGATCAGGGTGATAGCCAGGTAAAATTGGATTGTTAAAGGTTAAGGGTGGTTCCTGAGCCATCATTAAACCACTCATCACCAGAAATATGCATAATTTAAGTACTTTCATAATTTTAATTTCTATTTCATAGTTAGAATTCATCTTCTCAATTAGCTTATCGATATTACTCGCTGATGCAATTCACTCAATATGAAAAATTGTTGCGCTTATAACGTGCATCCTAAACTTTCTTAAAACCAATGTTGTTCGCATCATTTTTCCCTTTTCTGAGTACTTAATTCAATCAAAATAGCTCACAAAATAGAAATTAAACAGTTTCCTAGTTCTTCTTAATAATGGCCGTCCATCCACCACCTGATGCCAAATCAATAACTATTTGATTGTCTGAATTTGTTTCCTTTTGTTCAATTTTATAGTCCTCAGCATTGCGCTCGGCATTGATGCCATCTTTAAAAATCTGCATCTGATATTTCCCTTCACTGAGAAAGGATAAATCCAATTGTAATTCCCGCTTATCCCAGTTGGTCATCGCGCCAATGTACCAGGTGTCACCCTTGCGGCGGGCCACTGCAATATATTCGCCTACAGCACCTTTTAACACTTTTGTTTCATCCCAGGTAGTAGGAATCTGCGTAATGAAATCAACGGTTTCCTGCTCCTTGTAGTAGATAGATGGTGATTCGCACATCATCTGCAAAGGCGCTTCATAAATCACATACATAGCCACCTGGTGGGCACGGGTCCCGAGGCTCATAGGGCGTTCAAAGCTCTCAGCGTAATTCAGGGGGCGTGCATTGCGCATGGCTCCTGGCGTATAATCCATTGGCCCGGCTGCCATTCGAATAAATGGAATCGTCACATTGTGTTTGGGTGTTATTTCATTGCTCCATTTGTTGTTTTCACTGCCTTTAACTCCTTCATAGTTTAGTACATTTGGGTACATCCGACGCAAACCTATTGGTTTAAAGGCACCATGGAAATTGACGAGCAATTCATATTGAGCACAAGTCTTTGCTATTTGCTCATATGAGTTAACCATATACTGGTCATTGCGTTGCATAAAATCCACCTTTATACCTTTGGCTCCCCAGCTCTTATAAGTTTTCAGAATTTCATCCATATTTTCATCCAATGGTTTCCAAAGCACCCAAAGAATGATACCTACATTTTTCGATTCGCCATAGCGGATAATTTCCTCTACATCCATATCCGGATTAAATTCCAAAATTTCCGTGGTCGATTTGGTCCAGCCTTCATCCAAAATCACATATTCAATATTGTTAGCCGAAGCAAAATCAATATAGTATTTATATGTTGCGGTATTTAAGCCCGATTTAAAATCAACGCCTGTAATATTATTAGCATTGTACCAATCCCAGGCCACTTTACCTGGTTTTATCCAGTCGGTATTTTTAATTGCAGTAGGATTGGCCAGTTGATAAGTCAGGTTACTTTCCACAAATACCGATTCATCCTGACCAATTATAAAAACACGCCATGGATAAGCTCTTCTCCCATTAACCTGAGCTATATAATTGGCTTTCTTAGTGAGAAGTTGATCGCGATCAGGCATTGCAGGATTAGGAAGTGCTTCGAGTACATATTTGGGAAACAATGTATTAAAACGTTCTCCATCTGTCTTTTGCAGAAACATACCTGGATAGTTTAGTAATGCAGTTTCGGTAAACAGCACCTTGCCATTAGCTCCTGAAAACATTACCGGTAAGCTACAAAATTCATCAGTTTTCAAATCTGAAATGGCAACATCGTGGTAAAAACGCTCATTATGCGAATACATCGATTCTTCTTTGGGAAAAAGAGATCGTGTTCCTGTCGGAAACGATAAGTTCATTGTTTCGGTAATCACCTGACGTTTTGCTTTGTTTTCATCAATAAAACGGTAGGCTATGCCATCGTTAAAAGCCCTGAATTCAAGCTTATATTTGCCTTTAAATGAAAAGGTCAATAGATTATACTCATCGATTATTTCTGAATCTTTATAAGAAATGACCGGATGTATAAGTGCTGAATGCTGCTGGTGTTGGTGTTTCGCTAATTTTGGATGGATGCCAAAATCAATACCAGACGAAAAATCCATGGCTATTTCTGTTTTATCAATGACCGTCTTTCCATCTAAAACTGCTAGCCAGGTAATTGATTTTCCAATATTTATGTGAACTTTTAGGTTCTTTTCAGGTGAAAAAAGTTCGAAATCCTGGCTATTAACCAATTGTCCCATAAACAGAACGCTTAGAACCCAGATAAATCGTTTCATAAAATTAAATTTTAGTTTTGTAATACTATCTGTATCAATGATAATGTGTCTACTATCGGTGAATTATAAACAAATATAAGAACAGATAGCATAGTCGTTTTCAATCAATCAACCTTTATTTGATTTTATTGATTTTGTGCATTAACAATGGCATCTGCAATTTCTGGATAAACCCATTGGTAGCTATGGCGATCAATAATACCAAAGTGATCGCTGCTTCCATTATCCCACCAAACCGGACAAATACCCCGTTGAAGGCAGCCATTGACAAAATATGCAGCATGCCTTACACGATCTTCTATGTTGTTATGATGCAAACTACCCCATTCGCCCATCACCACAGGTATACCTTTGGAGATAAAGACATCAACCAGGCGCTCCAACTCAGCATCCATAGCTTGTTTTTCGGCATTGGTACCCCAGCTGGTAACATAATCTGTTTCGGCCAAAGCAAATTTATAGGGGAAGTAATTATGTACCGATACAATTAATTTCTCAGATTGAGGCAGAACTAAACCATTGATGGCGACTGACGCAGATGAAGCCGCATAGGACGAAATCATAATGTATCGCCCGGTATTATTGCCACCTGTTGCACGTATAGCTTCTACAGCCGCTTGATGCAATTGGTTAATACAATCGCGTCCTTCTGGTGTTCCTCCCGTCCATTCTTCGGCTGAGCCTTTAAGGCGTGTTTCATTAAGTGTTTCAAATATCAATGTATTATCGTAGTCTTTGAAACGTTCTGCTATCTGTGTCCACACTTTAGCCAATTGACTTTTAGCCCTCTCGATCTCTGCATAGGTTGGTATCAGCCATTCTTCATCATGATGAATATTAATAATCACATTCATATCATTATCTAAACCATAGTTGGCCACCTCTTCCACCCTGTTTAGCCATTCTGCTTCAATGGTGTAGTTAGGTTCAGAGCCCATATGATATTGCCAGGTCACAGGTACCCTCAACGTCTTAAATCCTTTCGCTTTAATAGCATCGATAAGTTCTTTGGTCGCTAATGGATTTCCCCATTGTGTTTCATCAACATTTTTGGTGTCGAGGGTATTTCCAAGATTCCATCCAACACCCATATTGGCAACAAACAGCATATCTTCATCAGCCGGTTCGTAAACCTCTTTCGTTGTAAAACTAATCTTAATCGTTTCTTCCAGTTCAATACCAAAAGTATTTACAACAGCTCCATTGGGAATCACAAGTTCATACTGAGTATTGGACTCAAGTGCAGCATCGATCAACAGCTTTGTAAAAGAAGCTTCAGCATTCACCACTATATTATTGATGGTAATGCCATGGTTCGATGATAAGGTGATGACTTCGTCGAAGGTGACTTCTATGGATGTGTTGACATCAACATCGGTACTTCCGTTAACCGGCAAACTCGATTTAAACACGGGTGCCGAGTGTTTAGTGTCATCTTCTTTAGAGCAGGCCTGGCAAGCCCAAAGCTGTATGGCCACTATGCAAATAATACCTATTTTTAGCATGTTATCTTAATTTTTTATTTGCTGAATTATTAATTAAAAACAGATGCTTTAACAGCTGTTTGCCGAATGCCCAATGGCGAATTTAAAATCTCTTTTCCCCACCAGGTTGGTGTTTGCCAATCGCTATATTCCACCAGATCGAGCCATTTGTTTTCTTCGTTATTGCCGGTCCACGACCAAGCCAGGTATCCCATTTTTAATGCATCACATGTTTTGAGAATTTGTTGATGATCAACCTTACAGCCTAAATTATTCTCTCCTTCGCTAAAATTATATCCAAATTCGCCAACGATAAGAGGTAATTGCTTAGCATGTGCGTCTTTTAAGTCATTCTCAATCTTTGTTTTGTCATTCCACGAACCATACATATGCACCGAAAATAGTAGATTATGCGCTGAATCAAAATCGATTAACGCTTGTCCATACTTCAATATCGGACTGCTATTTTGTCCCCAACCAGAAGCGTCAATCACAATAGTCGAACGATAGCCGGCCTCACGAAGCATTTGAATGCTTTTTTTATACGCATCGCGCCAGTATTCATCGTTCATAGTGTTTTCGCCCCATTCATTGGCAATGTTTATAAGCAGATATTTCTCGTATTTGCGGTACAAGTACAACATTTCATCACTGGTGTAATAAGCGGCCAGCTTTAGTAGCTTTGTTTCGGTTGAATCACCGGTGGCATTGTGCAGTTCCACCATGGGAATCATCTCCAAATCAATGCATTTTTGAAGAATACTATCCAGACCGCTGGCAGGTAATCGTGTTTCCCAGACAATGCGCACACAATTTACTTTATTCGCTGCAATCACATCCAATGCCTCAAACGACGCCTCGGGGTGCCAGGCATGCGGCACATTCACCCCACGCAGGACAAATGCATTATTATTGGCATCCAATAACCGGGAGGCATTGGTCGTGAAATAACCATTTCCGGAGCCTGACTCGGACTGGCAGGATAATAGGACAATCACCAACAGTAAACTGGCATTTTTTATCAAGCGTTTAAGCATATCCAAGTGTTTTTAATCGATTAATCGCTTCCATTAAAGCGCGTGAATTGTGATACGGACATTTCCAAAAACCAACTTTGGGCGGAACATTGTCTGGTTGACCAGTAACATCAACTTTCCAGTACCACTCACCTTTTTCCGTATCAACCATATACTGTTGTATGAAGTTCCAGACACGTGTACTTGCTTCAAGGTATATTCTATCCGAGGTATTTTGATAAGCATCCAACAATCCCACCATGGCTTCGGCTTGTGGCCACCAATGTTTATCAGTATCAAGATGACCATCCTCTTCCAACTCATAAAAGATGCTTCCATCTTTATCCACACCTTCGACCATGGTAACATCCACCATTTTGATGGACACCTCTTTCATTTGTTCAAGCAATTCATCATCCTTGATAAAATGAGCAGCTTCATTCAACAACCAGGCGCCTTCAATATCGTGGCCATACGAGACGATCGATGATTTACTGGTCCAGTCGAGGTCGAAGAACAACTTAAAATGCGCCGTTTCGCTATCAATGATTTTATCTCTGAAAACAGCTATCAAATGCTGAATACGTTCTTTTAGTGCAGCATCAGGCCAAACCCGGTACAGGTTGGTATATGGTTCAATGATGTGCAGGTGCGTATTCATCGACTTGGGTTCGTTGGCGTCTTTTTCGCTTAAGCGCATATCGTCCATTGCTTGCCAATTATTAGTTAATGCTTCGATATAACCGCCATGCTTAGGCTCATAAAAATGTGTTTCGATTAATTGAAACAATTGAGTGGCATAATCGAGGCTTTCTTGGTTGCCAGAAGCTTTATAGTATTCTGAAAAACCATAAATACCAAACCCCTGCGCATAAGCCTGTTTCCGGTTATTTTTAACGGTGCCGTCGGGATTTAATGACCAGAATAAACCGCCATTTTCTTGGTCCCAAAAATACTGTATTAGGTAGTTATAAGCCCGATCTGCCAATTGCAGGTATTTATCTTCCTTAAAAAAGTTATAAGCAGCAGAAAAAGTCCATAACAGGCGGGCATTCAACACCGCTCCTTTTTCTGCATCGGCCTTAACGAAACATTCTGCATTCATCTCACCAATAAACCCCTCATGAATCTCATCCAGCGTGTTGTTCGCCCAAAACTCCAGAATATTTCTTAGTTCGGCTTCCATTTCAGAAACCATTGTTGCATCTACTGTTTTATCCATCACTATTCGTCAAGTTGTTTTACTCCATATCTTCTGAAGATGTAAAGCACGATGCCGGCAGTCCATCTTTATTAAATAGACCAGGCGTAGCCGCACTGCTCCAGGCAAATCGCACATCTATTGGTTCTTTTACTTCACGTGCAGAAACTTCAATGGTGTTTTTACGAATTCTGGCTTTGGCTTTGTGCCATTTGCCATCTTTATCTTTGAGTTCAAACATGGTTAGCGCGGGGCCTTTTGCATGTAATCCTTCTGCATAGTCAAAGTTGACCACTACCTTCTTTCCATTCACCGTATGTGCTTTGTAGATAGGCCCGGAAACTGGTAAATGACGTTTACCATACGTTTGATTCAGCGCCAGGTTGGCAAAACGAATGCCAGCGTCTATTTTATTGCGCGGATGAATATCAAGCGTATCACCAATATCGCTAACAACCACCATACCTGCATTATCCATCACATCCAAAGCACGTCGTTGTGCCTCTCGCACTTGAACACCTGAAACAGGTCCGTAATCTTTCCAAGGGGCGATTTGAGCATAGTAAAACGAAAAATCTTTGTCAAAACCTTTTCGCCATGAATCGGCTAAAGCAGCTAACATGCCGGTATAGGCTTTAGGATTAGCCGCATTGGTTTCGCCCTGGTACCATAACACCCCGGCGATATTCATCGGCATTAAAGGTGCAATTATAGCATTGTAGGCACGACCTGGTTCGCGAGCCGTCCAGGCCATGTCCTCTAATTTTTTAGATTCCTCAAATAGATATTCATCTTTTGTAATCTCTTCCTCTGGCACCCAAATTTCAATTGGTGAACCTCCCCAAGCGGTATTAATTAAACCAATTGGTACGTTATCAAGTGAATCTTGCAGTGTTCGACCAAAAATGTAACCAATGGCACTAAAATCAAGCACCGTCTCGGGCGAACAAGCTTTCCAATCACCTTGTAAGTCCATAATTGGGTTTTCGGCCGTACGACGGGTAACCGTAAACAATCGTATATTAGGGCGATTGGCATTTTTGACCACTTCATCGGCGTTATTATACCCCCAGCGTGCGCACCATTCCATATTCGACTGACCAGAAAGCAGCCAGACTTCACCCAGCATCACGTCTGATAAAACAACCGTATTATAACCCTGTATGGTAATTTCATATGGTCCACCAGCCTTGGCTGTAGGCAAAGCAACTGACCACTTGCACTGGTTGTTAACTTCTGTTCTGATGGTATCAGTACTCCAGGTAGTAGTGATGGTAACTTTCTCTTGTGGGTGTCCCCAACCCCAGAGTTTCGCTTCACTTTGTTGTTGCAATACCATGTGGTTACTGAAAAACTCAGGTAATGAGATATTGGCTTTGGCAAAACTTAAAATGAATGCAAAGCTTAAAAAAGTAAGGTGGCGTTTCGTTAGTTTCATTGTCCGTTATTTTATTTTGAGAATCATTATTTCAAATCAGGCATTTCATCGAGCGTTATCACATCATCGTGATTGAAGGCGTCTATCCACCAGGTTGCATTGGCAAATTCATGCTCTGTTGATGCAAAGTCAGCTTCATTCACATCGTTAGTGCGGTCGTGATCACACCAAGGCATAAACCACGACCATTTTCCACCATTATTCCATTGCTTGGAAACATCAGCAACATTTCCACACTCGCTGAGTGTTATCATTTTTGTAGGATATTTCTGTTGTATCGATGTAAATAACTCAGCTAATTCATCAATATTGCTGTTATTATAGACATCTTTTCCGATAATATCAACATAAGCATCGCCCGGGTAAAAATCGTCATCCTTAGTTTGCGTCGTCCACACCCAAATAAGGTTGTTAACGCCTTTTGATTGAAAGTAGTCGAACATAAAACGCCAAAGCTCAACGTAAGCATCGCCACCTTCCATACCCCACCAAAACCAGGCTTGCCCATTGTTGTACTCATAAATATTACCGGCTGCTTCGTGTAGAGGGCGCCAAATCAATGGTATATTTTCGTCCTGAAGCAATTTGATGTAGGCAATCAGCTCATCAAAATCAGCTTTGGCCACCTCGTTTTCCCAGGTTCCGTCTATGGGCACGTTCGACGGTTGGAAATTTACTTTAACACCATCCTCGTTTTCGAGCCGAAATGTAAATTTTGTATGGTCAGTTATCGTTTCATTGGGTGGAATATTCCAATGCCACGAGGCAGATATCAAGCCATTGTTAGCCCACCAGTTTTTTTGCACATCAATACTATTGTAATCAATCCAGTTGGCTGGCGACCAGTTTAGAAATATATAGTCGATACCAATTATTGCCGGATATTTATCTGTATGCTGCTTCACCCATTCTGCTTCGTTAATGTCAACCGCACCATTGCTCATGGTTGAAGACAGTGTTTTAATTCCATAATTGTCTTTCAGGAAGTTGTATACATTGACAGCCTGTGGTGATGGATTATCAATTACCAAATCAGCATCGATATTCACTGAAACAGGCTCTTTAGTTTTAAACGAAATAACAATTTCTTCGGCAGTGCTTTCATCCGGTCCCTGAACCACTCCGGCGGGAATTTTTAAGTCGTATTCAGTAGCTTCTTCAAGAGTGACCTTAACCGTTAATTTTTTGAAAGCCGCTGAAGCATCGCTAACAGGAAGATCATTTAAAGTAATTCCATGTGGTTTTAACAGGATAAGATTTTGGTTATAAATAATTTCTATGCTTACATCTCCTTTGTCGACATCGGTTGCATTCTGAAAACTACAACTTACTAATTCTGGCGGATTGGTATCAACAATAGCATTTCCATCGCTTTGACTGCATGAAAAAATGATTAACACAAACCCTAATAAACCAATCCACGATCTCATCATGAAACTATAATTTAATAATGTTTTATGCATAAGGGGAGGTATTATCCCTCCCCTTAAATATTTTAAAAATCTGAAAAATCAAGCAGTCTATTTTAGCGCCACTTTAGTCACTGTATAGTCACCACCATAAGCTCCAAAACCACCATTGCCCTGAATAGAAGCAATATCTTCAGCAGTTAGTTTAAACGATATAACTGAAGAACCAGCTGTTATCTTAATGTTTCCTTCACCTGAGTCATCGCCCGAGTCTGTGGCAATAGCAATGGTAGAAGGCAAAGCTGCCCAGTTACCGTTACCAAGGCGCATATCACCACTACCTTCTGCTGTGTAGTAGACATACATGGTTTGTCCTACTTGTAGACCACTGAAATCGTATCCTCCCCAGGTTAAGTCTGTGAATGAAGTGCTCCAACCCGAAACTAGCGCAGAACCTTCCCAAATAGGTGTTGGCGGTGAGAAATCCTTCACCCATGAGATAGATGAAATAATCATTCCGTCACCCTGAAGGATAATTGAATAACCCCAATCGCTATATGGGAATAATGATACCGGTAAATCGATATAATCAGAAGCAGCTATAAGTGCTGCATTATCAGCATTGTCAGCTCCATCATATACCTGTTCCCAATGACCATTGAACGCCTTCATTTTCGGTTCGTCGTTGGTTTTGGTGTATCGGATGCGAACGTATGAATCGTCCGGAGCTCCAGAAAAGTCAACATTCAGCTCGTAGTTAGCACTCCAATTAGCCAGCTCAACAGGCGTGTTGTACAATACAGTTTCAACCAAACCAGATGCTTCAACCTTAATTGTATAATCAACATTTGTTGTACCTGACACTAAGGTCAATTTATTCTCGCCAACATCTGTTCCAACAGCTACATAGAGTACTGTTCCTACTAGCAAAAACGGCGTGTCTCCGTCATTCAGAAGTACATTGGTCAGGTTTTCGCCATTAACAACCGAACACTCTAACAATTCACCAACCGTTGTTGATTCGGCAGCAAATTCAGCAACTGCACAAAATGTAAAAGCATTAATGGTGATACTTCCTGCAGCAACTGTTTCTCCATTATCCATCACTAGTGTTACACTGCCTGTCTCGGCTTCGAGTGGAACGACCACCTTAAATCCATCTACTGTTTCTGTTGCTTCGGCTTCAATATCGCCAAACAAAACTGTTTTTACACGACTTCCTAAAGTCGATACAATCGTAAGCTCATCCAGTGGCGTAGCATCCGATGGTATAGTAGCTACCGGCTTTGTTGTTACAAAACCATCTACAACCACTGTAGTTCCATTGGCTGTAGTCAAGGTAATATCACCGCTTTGAGCTGCTTCCGATACTTCTAGATTTAGCTTTCCATCCGCTAAGGTAACGGGTGTAGCCTCACCTCCGGTGAATGTGGCTGTAGTTACTAAATCCAAATCGCTACCTCCGATAACAACTATCTCGCCCACGCCATAAGAATCCTTTACTTCTTCTATGGCTGCTGTCGGTTCAATAAGAGTGATGTTGCCAATAGCAATTTCAATGCCCGATGGCAAAACTGATATTGCCTGACCGCTCAGCGCATTGGTTGGCACGGTCATTACCAGGCTGGTTGCATTTTGACTTGCAAATTCAGAGACTGTAATATCTCCACCTAAAGTAATTGCAGTTATTAGATCTAAATCTGTTCCGGCAATTGTTAATGCCGTACCTGGCTTAACCGGATCTGGTGTCACTTCGGCAATGACCGGTGTGACAACATTTAATTCTTCTTCAGAATAAATAATAATCGGATCCTCGGCACCATTTGAAACAGCAATTTTACCGGTTTGAGCCTCAGCAGGCACTTTTAGGGTTAATTGCTTGCGCGACTTGGTGATAAATTCAGAACTATCTACTGCCACACGATCAGTAAAAAGCACTTCTCCTACCAAGTTAAGGTAATCACCATCAATGGTTAATATTTCACCCGGCTTAATGGACTTGGGCGAAAATGAGCCTTCAATATCAATCGGTTCCGAATAGCCAATTTTGGTTTTTGTAGTAATGCTTAACTCATCGCCTAACAAGGTTATAAAACCTTCAACAGCGTCTTGAGGAACTGTCAATTTAATACTCTTGTCGGTGTGCTCGGTAAACTCACTGCTGCCAATCTCAATATTAGGTGGCAAAATAATAGTATTGATTTGGCTTAGTTTTTCGCCAATAAAGCGTAATTCGGCTCCACGAGCTATGGGCATTGGCCCATAGCTAAATAATGTTGCTTCGTTGATACCCTGATCATCATCGTCGCTACAAGAGCTTAAGATGGTGATAAAACCGAGGCTTACAACAACTGACAGAAACAACAATGATTTAAAATATTTCTTATAATTGGTTTGCATAGCAAATCGTTTTTATTGTTCAGTATTATTACATTGGTACGATACGGATGTTATCGATGCACATGTGAACTCTACAATCTTGTCCTTCAACACCACCGTGCCACACAAAGAATGTAAGGCCACCCAACATGTCATTAGTGACCATTGATCCGGCATCTTTACCATCGTGGTAATAATGAAATTCCTTCATTGGAATCGAAACAGTTATCCAACCATCAGTTATAAAGCTGCCTGATGATGCCCATGGATTCCACAAGCCACGCTGCGTAGCGTTATCTGCGATATAACCATTGGTTCCACTCACCGAATAAGGTGTAAAAATCATTTGTAAAGCAGCTGATTTCCACTCTTCCACCACGTAACACTCAAATTTCAGAACGGCCTCATTTAAATCACCTTCATAAAATGGCACATCAGGACGACCGTTAGAAGCATTCCACAAGTTAAAACTGTGGGCATCTTCGTTCCAGGTAGCTCCAATATCTCCTGCCATATCGCCATCGAAACGTACATAATTACCGCTGATACCAGCAGGGTTAGAATTGGCAATAACTCCCGAACGCCAGCCTCCGGCAGCATCCAGATTATCCCAATCTAAAATGTAGTTACGGTCATCGCGGAAATAAAATGATGAACGACCGGATCCGTAAATACTTTTAACGGTTACCTGACCGGTTGTGGTTCCAGCAGGTACATTAACAACTATTTCATCAAAATCGTCACTCACAGCCACCACTTCTCCTTGTAATTCTCCAGGGAATATAACCTGAATAGGCACATTCGGATCATCAATGAAATAGCTGCCTCTGATGACGGCTTGCTCACCATCGGCGACAAACTCGCATAACATCGAATTTGGAACTGGTGCAGGCACTATCACATTAAAATCATGTGTTATTGTATCACCTCCTGCTACCATATAAATCTTATTCGAAACCTCACCAGGTATTTCGTTAGGAACGGTAACAATCAATGAATTGGATGAGATAAAACTAGTATTCAAATATGCTTCTTTATCATTGAACCACATTTCGGTAATACTGGTTAAGTTATCTCCAATAAGAGCAATCGTTGTATTTAAAGAGGCACTCACAATCAGTGAGTCCGATTTATCCGGATCGGTCATTCGAATGTAATTCACACTGGGAACACCACCGGTGACCTCATACTCATGCGGATATTCTTCGCACGACTGAAACAAGCCTATGCCTGCCAGCATTAATAGTGACAGAAAAAGCGTGTATATCTTTTGTTTATATATCGTTTTCATACTAAACTCTTTTGTTGAATTAATTATAACCGATAGAACCAAAGTCAAAATCAACAGGCTCATCCATTAAACCAGGGTTTAATGACAAATCCACTTCCGGGAATGGGATTGTGAAATCTTCATCACTTAATCCGGTAACCTTATGACTAGTTATTTCAAGATTGGAATCATCACCATTCGTGTAAAAATCTTCCAAACCTTGCCAGCTACCTCTTTCCTGTGCTAAAATCTGTGCTTTGGCAGCAGCTGGGTCATAATAATGTAATCGAACTAAATCATACCAGCGATCACCTTCCATCGCAAATTCAACGCGACGCTCGTGGTCAATCATTTCAAAGTCAAGGCTGGTTTCATCAACGTGATTACCTTTTAAAGCCCTAGCTCTTACCGCATTAAAAGCAGCCAGAGCCGAAGCATCAGTTGTAGTAGCATTGTTACCTAAAACGGCTTCGGCATACACCAGATAAACATCTGACAAACGTAAAATATGTGTGCTTAGTGGTGTGTGCATGCGATCTAAGGACTCATAACCCTGCGCTTGCGCATCGGCTAATCGGCCTACAATGTGCTTGGTAACATTCGATCCTGTACCACTTACAAAGCTAATGGCTCCGCCATACATACCATCAGAGGCACTGTCCCAGTTATAAGCAAAACCACCCATATCAGTCCAGAAATAGTCGTAGGTATCGCCTACCATCATAATAGTGGCTTTACGGCGCGAATCGCGGTAATTGCGCGATAAGGTAGTAGCGCTTTCTTCAAATGCCGTTTGTAAATCGATGGTTGGATACACCCAGTTGCCCCACGATTGAACCGCATCGGAAAAGTTAGTTAATGATAAATCAGACTGCAATGAGTTTTGACTCGTCCATTGTGCTCCAACCGTCCAGTGCCAGGCAATCAGGCTTTCTTCGCTGAAATTGCCTTTTAACTGAAATATCTCCGAATATTCAGGGTGAAGGGTACGTCCACTGTTGTCAATCACCATTTTGGCATACTTAGCAGCCTCGGCTAAATCGGTTTCGTTACGCGAACCGCTCATTCCATAACCCGATTTTGTCAGATAAACCTTAGCCAATAAACCGTAAGCACTGTATTTATCAATGCGCCCCTTCATATTCTCTTCTGGCAACAATTCAATCGCATCATGTAAAATTAATGTGATGTATTTATACACGTCCTCTACCTTATTACGCTTTAAAGTTGCTGAAGAATTATCGGCAATAATAGCCGCGTTATCATGAATGATAGGTACGGCTCCAAAACAGCGTACCAGGTAAAAGTAGCTCATGGCTTTCCACACCATGGCTTCACCTTTTACAGTATTTTTAGCTTCTTGCGACACCTGTGGCCCTGATTTCAGGTCAACGTTTTGAATGACCCCGTTACAATAGGCATTTACCGACCATAGAGATGCAGAAGCGTTGGCGATATCGGCATCTGAATTATTAAGTACCAGGTTGGTGTAACCATCGCCAATGTCGAATACCAGGTTACCTGGCATCACATCGCCAATTTTCATAAACCCACGCTGAAAATCGTACCATGGTGAGTTATAAATCGTGTTAACCGATTGATATAGTTGCTCATCGTTCTGATAAAAACTATCAATTGTATACGTGTCCTCTGCCGGACGCTCTAAAAAATCTTCACAAGATGATACAGCTCCTAATACCAGGATAGCTATAATAAATCTTTTTAAACTATATATTTTCATAGCAAATACGTATTAGAATGAAACACTTAAACCAAATGTAAATACCTGTGGTGATGGGTAACGTCCGTTATCCAAACCAAACACATTGGCACTTTGCGTGCTGGCTCCGACTTCTGGATCAAAACCAGTGTACTTAGTGAATGTGGCCAGGTTCTCAACACTCGCATACACCCTGGCATTGCTCAGGCGAATACGTTCAATTACATTCTTTGGCAGAGTATAACCCAAAGTGATGTTTTTGATACGAATAAATGAGCCATCCTCAATATAGCGATCTGAGATGCGATCGTTATCGTTGGGGTCAGTACCTGTTGCGCGAGGCACATCAGTACCGGTGTTAGCAACCCTTACATTTGTCACATCATCCCACCAGATACCTTCGTAATTTCCATCAATTGGCTCTAACCTGGCTCTGTCATTAACAACATCAAGCTGGTTGGTAAATAAACTTTTCATGCTTGATAAGCTAATAGCCGTGTAGTTCATAACATCGTTACCATACGAACCATTGATAAAAATACTCATGTCGAAGTTTTTGTACGAGAAAGTATTGTTAAAACCAAAGGTAAAATCAGGCATTGGCGAACCGATGGTTGTGCGGTCGTATGAATCGATAATACCATCTGGTTTGCCATCGGGTCCGCTGATATCCTTAAACTTCAAGTCACCTACATAAGTGGTTGTATTGATTCCGAATACACCATCTGATGGGTATCCTGTTGGTTTCGGGCTATTCTGTAAATCTTCCAAATCCTGGTAAACACCATCGGTTACATAACCATAGAAATTAAATAATGGGTCACCCACTTCGGTTAATGAAACTACATCGCTCCACTGTCCGTAACCTTCAATATGGGCTGATGGAGTACCATCAAGAGCCACCAGTTTATTTCGGTTAAATGAAATCTGGAAGTCAGTATCCCATGTAAAATTGCCTTTGAAATTGTGCGTTGTTAAAGAAACCTCTAAACCTTTATTGTTGATTTCTCCGAAGTTACCCCATGGAGCAGCCAATGCACTTGATGCATTACCTCGTGTACCCATGTATGAAGGTAGCTGTAATGGCATCAACATATCTTTTGAGGTTTTATCATACACTTCAACAACTAAATCGGCAAAATTGAACAAGGTCAAATCCAATCCAATATTAATCTGCTCCTGCTTTTCCCATTGAATGTATGGGTTGGCAATATTCGATTGACGATAGCCAGCACCAAGGCCTGTATCCATTTTAGAAATACTTGCGCCCCATAAATAACCACCAATGTTTTGGTTACCCACTTGTCCCCAACCAACGCGTAATTTTCCATTGGTTAAGTATTGTTGAGCCCATTCCATAAACGATTCGTTGCTAAAGCGCCACGATCCTGCAAATGAATGGAAACCAGCCCATCGGTTCTCAGGTCCAAAATTAGAGGAACCATCGCGACGATAAGTATAAGTCATCATGTAACGGTTATCGTAATTATAGGTCAAACGCCCGAAATAAGAAGCATTAGCAGCACTACCAAATCCATACGTGATTTGTGGAGTACCATCACCCAATTGCGGATTTTGAATATCGTTACTTGGCAAGTTGGTATTATATACACTTTCGTATTCATAACTGTTTTCCCACATGTCTTGCCCAATCATGACCGTTCCACTATGCTTACCAAATGTTTTTGAATAAGTAAGGTAGTTTTTTACCTGCCAGAACGTATTTTTGTTGTTTTGAGCCCGCATTGAGTTAATGGAGCGTTCCCAGTTACCGTAGACTATGGTTGGACGAAACACCTCTGCTTTCGAAAAATCGAGGTTTAAAGTTCCTTCAGTATGGAGTACTAAATCTTTAAGAATGGTTGCATCGAAGAAAACAGTACTGCCAAATGAATTTCTATTTAAGAAATTATCATCATCCATAGCCATTCCAATGGCATTAGGCTGTGATGTTTGTCCTTCGCGGAAAATGCTGGCATAACTTCCATCCATATTATAGATAGGCATATCAGGTGTTGTTTGCAATGCAATGCGGATGATACCTGCTTCTGAATCAGCCAGTCCTAAGCGCTCATCGGTTTGTGAATAATTCACATTGACCCCCATTTTTAACCAATCTTTCAACTGAGCATCCAGGTTGGTTCTAAATGAAAAACGTTCAAATTCAGTACCAATAACAGTTCCTTCCTGGTTTAGATAACCACCCGAAACATAATACTTTAGCTTATCACTACCACCGGACACATTCACCTGGTGCTGCTGAATTGGTGCAATCTGAAAAATTGATTCCTGCCAGTCGGTACCATGCCCCAGCAATGATGGGTCCAAAAATTCAGGGCGCTCTTCACGACCGTTTGTCTGAGCAGCCACAGAGTTGCTAAATTCAGCAAATTCGCGCAGATTCATAATGTCAATCAACGAGTTTTGACGTTGCACACCGTAAGAACCTTCGTAATTAAATTTGGCATCTCCTTCTTTTCCGCGTTTGGTGGTGATAATGATTACTCCATTGGCACCTTGCGAACCATAAATGGCCGTTGCCGAGGCATCTTTTAAGATTTCCATCGACACAATATCATTCGGGTTCAACTTTGAAAGAGGTGAAACGCCAGATGTAGGCGCGTTACCCAAAGCATCGCCCAAACCTAAATCATGACCGCCTGTAGATGTGTTTTGCATGGGCACCCCATCAATTACGTATAAGGGCTCAGCACCTGCATTTACTGTACTTTGCCCCCGTACACGGATACTTACTGCTCCACCCGGTTGCCCTGTTGTAGAAACAGCTGTAACACCAGCTGCACGACCTTTCAGCGCCTGGTCGATATTAGCTATACCAGCCGCCACCAACTTATCTGCATCCAAAGACACAGACGCCCCGGAGAGGTCACTCTTTTTCATGGTACCGTATCCAACTACCACTACTTCATCCAAATCTTTAGTATCGGGAACCATTCGGACGTTTAATGTCGTTTGATTACTGACATTAATGACCTGTGCTTCAAAACCGATAAAAGAAAACACCAGATTAGTATTACTATCTGGTACTTCGAGCGAGAATTTTCCCTCAAAATCGGTTATAGTTCCCTGCGTTGTTCCTTCAATAACGATGGAAACGCCCGGTAAAGGCTGATTTGTATCATCCTTTACGGTTCCGGTTATTGTTTTTTCCTGTGCATAACTCCAGTGAGCCATGAGGAATAATACAATAACTCCAAATAATCGCAGATTCAAATTCATAAAAACTTTTTTAATTAATAGATTTGATTCACTTATTGTATTTATTACACTTTGAAATTTTAACAAATTTAAACACATTACTTAGTAGAATACTATACTATTTTATCAATAACATGTACTTTTCACTTGAGAGTAATGTGCAGTTTTCTTATTAAATGAGTTTACATTTTAACGACACTTCTGAAATCAACTCTGATTATTAATCTTTATTTATAACCAGAGTTGATAATATCTAAGCATCAAATATCTGTTCTTTTTTACCAAAAGATGTGTTGATTTGTTAACGTCTTATGTATCTAAAGTTAACTTTATCATAAGTTACTGGAACATCACTATTTAACACTTTAACCCTTTTAGTTTGACCAGGTAAAATATCAAAATAATTGTCGCTTAAAACTAAACCAGAGCGTTCGTCATACAGGTATAAACTTCTTACCAGTTTTTTAGAACTAACATCAATAAAAGTATCATCACCGTCCGTTGTGACCGAAATATTTAAATCAACATCTGGTAAATTTAAGTCTTTGGCATGTTTAAAATAATGGTACTTAGAACTAACGTTTTTGTGTTCGTCTTCTATTTTTAGAACCAAAACATCGTACTTTTTATTCAAACCTTTAATATCGATTAAGCTTAAAGGTTCGAGTTGTGTGCAAGTGTTGGCATTAATCGTGATTTCACGTGAAGCCTCATAAACTTTGTTTCCATCAAAATCTATAACTTCAATTTTCAAAGTTGCCTCTTTACTTTCTAACAAATCAGAAACAACATACAACTCCACCCTATCTTCGGCATTCACCGCACTAATCATGATGGGCTTAAATGCATCGCGAACAGCATAGTGCATCGCTTTCCACTTGTGATAATAATCGGTACTACTCCAGCTAGCCACTGGCCAGCAATCGTTAATTTGCCAATATAGTGAACCCATACAATAAGGCATGGCCCGACGATGCGCTTCAATACCCATTCTCATTCCATGAGCCTGCAACACCTGGCTCATATACAAAAACTGTTCAAAATCATCAGGCACCTTGTAATACCAGCTCATGTATTCTTTTATCCGTAAGTTTCCAATACCACTACGTTGATGGGCAGCCATTACATCTGATTCAATATCATAATCTTCTGGTTTCGTATAGGTTTTCACCGTTTCAAAATCAGGAAAAGACTGAAAGCCAAATTCACTCATAAAACGTGATTTGTATTTATCGAAGTCTTTAAATGGATGTAAACCATGCCACACACCCCAGTAATGCATATCGCCCGAAGTGGTTTCGTAGCTGGCATGTTCCTCCGGATTATATCCAGACTGTGGTGATGATGGCCAATAATCAACATGAGCTGTATAATCATTAATCACATCAGGTAATACCTTATGAAAGATATCCAGGTATGCCTTTTGAATCTCCTCTTGTTGAGCCGGTGTATAACGCTGTTTCCAGCCCCAGCCTCCTTCACCGTAATGATGCCAGGCTGTATTAATTTCATTATTACCGCACCAAAGCACAATAGAAGGGTGATTGCGCAAGCGCTTAACATTATCGATCGCTTCATGCTTAATATTATCAAGCATGGCCTCATCACCAGGATACATAGAGCAGGCAAACATAAAATCCTGCCACACCATAATCCCATTCCGATCGCACAACTCGTAGAAGTAGTCGTTTTCGTAAATCCCTCCGCCCCAAATACGCAACATATTCATATTGGCATCAACGGCATCGGCTACCACTTTGTCGTAATCGTCTTTTGAAACACGTGGCAAAAAGTTATCGTTTGGAATATAGTTGGCTCCTTTGGCAAAAACGCGAACGCCATTTAACTCAAACAAGAATGATTCTCCAAATTCATCCTTTTCGCGAACTAACTTCACTGAACGCAACCCTGTTGAAACGGTTTTTTCCGCTAATATTTTCGACTTCTCTTTAACCTGAATATCAAAATCATACACATGAGCCTCGCCAAGCCCTTTGCTCCACCACAATTGCGGGTTTTGAATTTCAAAAGCCACTGCTGACTGATTCATTCCTTTTGCCAAACTTAACTCCTGATGAGCCAGAATATTTTCGTTATTCTTAATGATCACATCCACATGCACAGCAGCTTCTGATTCAATTTCGATATCGGCAACAAGCTTTGCGAGCTCCGAAGTTACTAAGGGTTGCTTAATGTAGACCGATTTCAATCGTAATTGATTCCAACTGCGTAACTCTACATTGCGCCAGATGCCAGACGTCACAAAACGTGGGCCCCAATCCCACCCATAATGATAACCGGCTTTACGGGTGAAAACAGACACTTTCTTATCTTCTAATCCGCCATTCTTCGACTGATCGTTGGTGGCTGGATACGAATAACTGGCCGCTTCATAAAGTTCAAGACCTTTTTTAATTGGCGAATGCAAATACACTTTCAAGTGATTTTCACCCAGGCGAATAAAGTCTTTAACATCAACCGTCCATTCGCGGTGCATATTATTAGTCTCCTTTATTAACTTCCCGTTCAGAAAAATATCAGCATAGGTATCAAGGCCATAAAAGTGCAACTCAACACGGTCGTTTTGCATGGTGGAATTACTAACCTCAAAACTTGTTTGATAGGCCCAATCCTTTTTATCGATCCATTGCAAATCACTTTCATTAGTCCGATAAAAAGGATCCTCGATTTGGCCATTATTGAGTAAATCGGTATGAATCGTTCCCGGAACAGTGGCATTTCCACTATGATCGCCATCCACTTCCTGATACGTCCATCCTTGATCAACAATCTGAACCGTCATATTTTCTGTATTTGAGGGCTGACAAGCTATCAGCATTATTAAGCTAATGCCTAGCAGTAGATTTTTTTTCATCATTAAATCGTTTAATTCGTAATTATTCAGCGTTTCTTCGCTGATCTAATTCGGCATTAATGCTTACCATTTTCTTGTCGTTTAGCGAGTATAACATCATAACCAAACCAGACAAAAGAGCTGCTCCTCCCGGCACAAAGCTCATCATGTATTTAATGCCTTTAATGGTTTCGGCCGACTGATCAACATTGGCTTCAAAACCGTAGAATGCCAGGAGCCATAAAGTAATGGAGCCACCAATGGTCCATCCTAGTTTTTGTGACATGCTTGATGCTGAAAACACCAAACCAGTTGCCCTTCTTCCTGTTTTCCACTCCGAGAAATCAGCCGCATCGGCATACATCGACCATAACAATGGAAAAACGATACCGGCACAGAAACTAATCAAGCCTTGCAAGGTATAGATCAACCACAAGTTATTTTTACCGACGAAAAAGAAGAAACCACTTAAAATAGCAGCACAAAACATGGCATACATAAATGTCTTGCGTTTACCCAATACCGACGAAACCGACTTGGCCATTATAACCCCTATCATGTTAGTAGCCTGGCCTAAAAACAAGTATAATGTACTGAACGTAAAAGTGGCACTTGTCCACGATAGCGCTACATCATCGCTGATAAAGTATTTGAAATAATATAGAGTTACGCCATCGCGCACCGAGTTAAAAACCAAAGTAGCCACTCCGGCTCCCAATAATACAAACCAGGGAATATTACCAACCAGATTCTTTAAGTCTTCTTTCAGGTTATTCTTCTGTTCTTTGGGCGGTGAAATGCGTTCGCGTGTCCAGCTGAAGGTTAATAAAAACATGATAATAACAAGACAGCCCACTACCACCATTGTTAACTGATAAGCAGTAGTTACGGCCACCACATTTTTAAAACCATCAACCAAAGGTTGATAAATCAACACCACAAGAATGCTACCCGCAAAAGCAAAAGCCATGCGATAAGAAGCAAATAAGGTCCGGTCGTTGGATTTAGGCGACATCACCCCTAACAAACTGGCATAAGGCACATTGATAGCGGTATACACCATCATCATAAGCGTGTATGTAATATAAGCATATATCAACTTACCTGTAAGTCCTAAATCAGGTGTTGTAAACATTAAAACACCCACAACACCAAACGGAACAGCCACCCACAACAGGTAAGGCCGGAATTTCCCCCATTTGGTGGTTGTGCGATCACAAAGCACGCCCATCAAAGGGTCGTTGGCTGTATCCCAAATGCGGGTTGCCAAAAACATCGTTCCCACCGCAGCTGCTGAAATTCCGAAGACATCGGTGTAAAAAAACGGTAAGAATATGGAGAATATCTTCCAGAACATGGAGGAAGCTGCATCACCAAAACCATAACCGATTTTCTCTCTTAAAGTAACTTTATCTGACATGTTTATTTGTTGAATCATTTAGTTGTTGAACTGCAGAATCGAGGTTCATTTCAATAAATGCATGAATTCCTTATTCTTATCAACCAGCTCATTGATGGTTTGCACGCTTAAGTGCGAGTGAAGCTTATCTTCGGGCGAGTTGAGGCAATAATCCACCAATTGGTCGATGGTTGTTGTCGCCACATGCATGCGCGTATCCGAAGCTGCATAATAAATGTATAAAGTGCCATCATCATCGGCAATCCACCCGTTAGAAAACACCACATTAGACACATCACCCACCCGTTCATCTTTCATTGGGGCAATAAAGTGGCCGTTGGGCTTATGCGTAACGACCCAAGGTTTTTCCAAATCAGTCATAAACACATATAAGGTATAGCGCAAACCGGCCGCTGTATTGCGTACACCGTGTGCCAGTTGCAACCATCCCTTCGCGGTTTTGATTGGCGCCGGTCCCAGTCCGTTCTTTACTTCGTAAATGGTGTGATAAGTCTTGGCATCCACAATCACCTCTTCTTTAACCTCCGGCTGTTCAATGGACTCCGATAATCCAAAACCAATGCCTCCACCTTTGCCTGTATCGATAAAACCATCTTGCGGACGCGTGTAGAAGGCATATTTACCCTCAATTAAATGCGGAAACAACACCACATTGCGCTGCTGACCACTTGTAGAAATTAAATCAGGTAAACGCTCCCACGTTTTTAAGTCTTTGGTGCGGGCGATGCCGGCCGCGGCAACTGCACTACTGGTATCGCCTTCGGGAGCTAACGGGTCTTTTCGTTCGGTGCAAAAAACACCATAAATCCATCCATCGTCGTGCTGCGTCAGGCGCATATCATACACGTTAGTATCCGGCTTATCGGTTTGTGGTAATGTAATGGGTTTATCCCAAAACCGAAAACCATCGATGCCATTGTCACTTTCGGCAACAGCAAAAAATGATTTACGGTCGTTACCTTCCACGCGTACCACCAACAAATACTTGCCATCCAGCTTTATCGCACCTGCGTTAAAGGCGGCATTAAAGCCAATGCGCTCCATCAGGTAGGGATTGGTGGCTTCGTTCAGATCGTATCGCCAGTGAATCGGCACATGATTGCGCGTTAGTATGGGGCGCTTATATCGTGTATAGATACCGTTTTCGCTAAATAATGCTTTATTTGGTTTTGAAATCAGTTTGTTATGTTTCTTTTTAATCGCTTCCAAACGCGGTTCAAATGACATCATGCTCTTCATTATTAAACTATTATTCCATTGTTTTTTTATACTCCGTCAGGTCATTGAGCAACCATACATTTTCGCGTGCCAACATTTCTTTAGCGTATATAGCTGATGCGTGCTCGGGATAAGGAAAGAAGAAATGTTTTAAAGGATCGTTGCGCCACACCAGCGTATAACTGATATTGGATGCTACTTTTGGATCGGCCAGAACAACGCCTAATTTACTCATATACCAGGTTGAATCAGGTATATTTTCATAACCCGTTTCTGTTAGGGCCGATACTTTGTCCGTTTTGTTGGCATAATCAATAACGATGTGCAGTTTGCGAATGGCTTCGTCTAATAAGCCATCGGTATATAAATCGTAATAGTTATCCATTCCGACCACATCAACATACTCATCGCCCGGATACCAGGTCAGGTATTCTTCAATGGTATTGAAGTTACGATCAGGCGAATAGGCCACCAACATCTGGTCCACACCTTTTTCGTTACGCAGGTAATCAACCGTAAACCGGAATAAAGCTTTGAAATCTTCAGCAGTGCAGCTATTAACGCCCCACCAAAACCAGGTTCCATCCATCTCGTGCCATGGACGAAAAATAAAAGGCACTTTAACACCTTCAGGTGTTACAATACTATTGAGGTAACCGGCCAAAACATCCATATCTTTTTTAAAGGCCTCGTGATATTCACCTCCCGGAATAATCTTTTCAACCACCCGGGTTTCAGTGTTCCACGAATCCACCCTATCGATAACCGCAAAGGGATGCCAGCTAATGGTGTTGATGCCGCCTTGCTGATAGGCTGTTACGGCATAGCGTCTGATGTCATCGAAATAAACGGTGTCGAGATTCGCTTTAACACCTTTTTCAATACCACCCAACTCCCATCCAAATACGGCAGGATAATCACCAGTGACACGTTTCACATCGGAATTGCCTTCTACATTGTTCCAATAATAACCGTAGGCATAGGTGTCCTGATGGCCAAATAAAACAGCTTTGGTTTTTACAGCTTTTAAAGTGTGTAATAATTCCTCCTGGGGACTTAGTTCTTTTTGATGCGCAGGTTGACATGCTATCAAGAAGAATAACGAAAGTATAAACAGACTTATTCTTGCCATTTTAAGATTGAATATTAGTTAGTGATTTTACAATAGCAAATGTAGAGGTGTGTACCCCCTACACCAACTATTTTTCAATCAGAATGTGATATTATTGTATCAATTGTTTATTCAATATTTTTTTAATATAACCCTCTCACCCAACACACTCTATGTGGTTATATTTCAAGACATTAATAATAACGCGCAAAGATAGAATTACAGTTTGCATTCAAATCAAACATAGTTTGTTAACATTTGAACATATATAATAGTATAAGCCCTTTTACTTTTACCTATTAAACAGAACAACCATGCAACATGAAGTTCATCGCGAAATAACGCCACTTAAAGAGAACGATTGTTTTCTGGTTTTTGACCGGGAACGACGCGCTTTTTCTTTTCCTATTCACTTTCATCCTGAATACGAGATAAATTTTATCGTTAATGCCAAAGGAGGCAAGCGCACCGTGGGCGATCACATAGGCATTATTGACGATAAAGAACTGGTAATGGTGGGCCCTAACATTTATCATGGCTGGGAGAACCATCAAAACCAATCGGATCATACCTACCATGAAATAACCATTCAATTTCCAAGAGAGCTGTTTAACGATAACTTATTGGGTCGAAATATTTTACAGCCTATCAAAGAGTTATTTACCAACGCTAACCGGGGTATTTTGTTTTCACAGGAAACCATTCAGAAAGTGGAAAACAGGATTTACTCCATCAGCCGCAAGCGGAGTTTCGATAGTTTTTTAGAATTTCAATCGCTATTATATGATTTAGCTATTTCGCGCGATCAGCAGCTTTTGTCAAATATTTCCTTTCTCAGAAAGAACGATTTTCATAACAGCGAACGCATTGAAGCTGTTTATGCCTTTGTAAAAGACAACTACCATCGAAAAATAAAAGTAGAAGAAGCGGCCAACCATATTAATATGACTGTTGTTTCGTTTAGCCGCTTAATAAAACAGCGCACAGGTAAATCATTTGTCGACTTTACCAACGAAATTCGACTGGGTTATGCCACACGCCTTTTAATTGAAACCAATAAAAGCGTTGGTGAAATATGTTACTCGTGCGGTTTTAATAACATATCGAACTTTAACCGAATCTTTAAAAAGAAACAAGGATATACCCCGTCGGAGTTCAGGCAAAATTTTACTGGGATCAAAAACGTTTATTAAAAGAAGGACTAGAGTTTTTTGTTTCAAGCAGTTCATTATTACTTTTTAGCATGTGCCTTAATGTATGCCGTTGGCAACATGCCATACTCCTCTTTAAAATATTTACTGAAATATCGTGGATTATTGAACCCCACCTCATAAGCTACTTCAGCAATACTCATCTGGCTTTTCTCTAATAACTGAGCACCGCGCTTCAGGCGGATAATACGAATAAACTCAATGGGCGACTTTCCGGTTATCGACACCAGCTTTTTATATAAGTAAACCCGACTCATGGCCAGCTCGTTACTTAAATCCTCGACCGAAAACCCAGCTTCTGCCATATTGTCTTCTACCACTTTAACCGCCTTTTTTATGAGTTTTTCGTCCATTGAAGTAATTTGCACCTCACTTGGGTTAATTTCCACCGTTTTCTGAAACTCCTGTTGCATTTTACTGCGTTTCTCCAATAACTTATTTACCCGAAGCAACAATAAATCCATATTAAAAGGCTTGGTAATATAATCATCAGCGCCTATCTCCAGTCCTTTAATCTTATCTTCATCGGCCGTACGAGCGGTCAATAATATGATTGGAATATGTGATGTACGAATATCATTGCGCAATTTCTGACACAACTCGAGTCCATCCATGTTTGGCATCATAACATCGCTAATGATAATATCGGGTAAAGCCTCGTGAACCGCATTATAACCAAGCTGTCCATCGGCAGCCTCTCTGATTACAAAATCCTCTTCAAGTGTTTCCTTCATAAAGGTTCTGAAGTCCATATTATCTTCCACCAACAGCAAGCTTGGCTTATCTGCAGGTTTTGTCGCGTCTTCTTCAATAATGTGCCGTTCAGCATCTTTTTCTTTGGTCTTCTGAGCAACATTGTTGCCATCATCAAGCGGCAATAAAATGGTAAAAACCGCCCCCTTTCCTTCTTCACTTTCAACCCCTATGCTGCCGTTGTGTAGCTGCACAAGTTCACGTGCTAAATTCAGCCCAATGCCACTACCTGACAAACCTAACTTTTTGTTATTATCGGCCTGGTAGAACCGGATAAAAACTTTTTCTAAATCCGATTTTTTAATTCCAACACCTGTATCTTTAATCTCAATTTTAGCCTTTTGCACCTGCTCATCCATTGATAAAACCATACTAACCCGGCCATTTTCAGGAGTAAATTTTAGGGCGTTTGACAATAGGTTCATGATTACCTTTTGTAACTTATCTTTATCAAAACTAAGCATCAATTCATCCATTTCATGCTTAAAAGTGAATTTAATGTGCTTTTTATCAAATGATTCCGAAAAACTATCGGCTTCATCCCTGATAAAGGAGACCAGGTTTCCGTACGACGGATTAAAGCGTAAACCATGTAACTCCAACTTTCTGAAATCGAGCAATTGATTCACCAGGTTGAGCAACTGTTTAGCATTTTTATCAATGACCTTCAGTAACTTTTCATCCTTGGGTGAACAAGCTTTTTCAAGCAATTTCTGAACAGGTGTTAAAATCAGGGTTAAAGGTGTTCTGAACTCGTGACTCACATTGGTTAAGAAACGTAGTTTCATCTCATCCATTTCGTGATTTCGCTTAGCGGCCAAACGCTCTTGTTCAATAGCGAATTTTGAGCGTTCTTTCCGAATCATTGAATACCTGAAATATATGATCATCAATAAGATGGCAGCAAAGTATAAAGCATATGCCAACGGAGTGGCATAAAATGGCGGTAACACTTTGATTCGCAATTCTGCGTATTTATCATTCCATACCCCATCATTGTTGGCTGCTTTCACTTTTAAAATATAATCTCCAGCCTTAAGGTTAGCATAAGTCAGACTAAATAAACCTTCGTCCAGTAAATGCCATTGCTCATCAACTCCTTCCAATTTATATTGATAACGTGTTTTTTGAGGAATAAAAAAGTCGAGTGCTGCAAAATCAATGGAAAATACATTCATCCAATATTTCAAAACAATTTCTTTGGTAGAAACAATCGACTGTTTTAAAAGCCTGATGTTTTCGACCTTTGAGTTTGGTGAAATACTTTGATTATACACTTGTAACTTCGTAAAAACCACTTGGGGTAAAATATGGTTATACTTTATGTCTTTAACCTTAAACATATTAAAGCCATCGGCTCCGCCAAATATCAACTCATTCTCACTCGTTCTATAACTAGATCGGTCGTTAAATCCCTCGCTCTGAAGCCCATCGGCATGCGTATAATGCTTAACCTTAAACTCATAACTTCCATTAGCCGAAGATCGGTTAACAAATATCTGACACAAACCGGTTGGCAGGCTCACCCAAATTGACTGAAACTCGTCTTCTTCAATACTTGTCACCAAATCTTCGGCGATTCCATCCTTCTCCGTCAATTGTATTATCTCATCCCTAAGTTCATCATAAACGATAACACCTTCACGAGAAGCAAACCATAATAAACCTCTTGAATCTTCTAAAACATCAAAGGCCGATCGGCTGCCAAAACCTAAAGGTTGCATTCGGTTGTCGCTCGGATGGTATTTATAACGCTCCTCTTCAACATTATAAAAAATAATACCGTTAGCAGTGGCAATGACCATATTCCCATTGCTTAAATTACACACCTGATTTACAAATACGTAAGGCCATTCTATCAGCCCCTTATTGGGTAATGGATGAAACGAATCAGAGATTGTATCATACGTCACCACACCTCCTCCCAATGTGCCTATCCACAAACGTTGATTGCCATCGGCTGTTATGGACCAAATACTATTACTTGTTAGTCCATTACCAGTTGTCGTTTTGTATCGAACAAACTGTTTTCCATCATAGCGATTTAAGCCCGCCGTATAAGTACCAATCCATAATTGCTTATTGTGATCTATAAACAAGCTAACAATCACATCGCCGCTTAACGAAGAGTTATCATCCGGGTCGTTCTGAAAACGCGTATAGCGTTCGTTCTGTCGGTCATAATAAATCAAACCGCCACCATTGGTTCCTATCCAAAGGTTTTGCTTTGAATCTTCCACAAAACAGTTAACATCACTAAATGGCAAGCTGTTACTATCAGATACAATGTGTTTATAGTGGGCAAACTTATGAATACTTTCGTGGTAATAACATAAACCATTTTTAGTCGTTCCCAGCCAAATGATGTTGTTGTTGTCGATATATAGGTCTATAATCGAATTTTGGCTCAAGCTCTTATTATTATCTGGCTGATTGTACAATGCCTCTATCTTTCCTGAATATTTATTTAGAATATTTAAGCCTCCATGGTCTGTAGCAATCCATATTTGACCTTTTTCATCCTGGATAATACTATGTACCGTGTTACTTGTTAATCGTATGTCACCAGCTTCTTTCGAATATTGTTGCCACTCTTTTTTACGAGCATTGAAATGCGCTATTCCGTTATGATTACCATAATACCAGATATCTCCTTCAGCATCAACAAATATTTCGGAGTTTAAATAGTCCTTACCCATTTTGCCAACCAGGAAGTCATCGGTGAAGAGAAGTTCGAAACTTGTATCGTCATAACATTCAATCCTGCCATCTTCAAACAGGTAATAGTAGGCATTGTTATAATGTTTTAAATCAAAAGCCTTCACACCATTCGTTGATTTATCTGGAAACTTTTGAATCAATTGATTATTAACTTCATCATATAATTGAAAATACATTTGGTCATAATTCCTAAGCCACACTTGCTTATTTTTATCGCAATAGAATCGATAAGCCGTAAAGCCAAGCATATCTCCACCTAAGTATTCACCGATATCATTATAAAACCGTTCTTCTTCAACATCATAAACGATTGGTTTCAAACTCGTCTGAATCCAAAGGTTACCTTTATTGTCATCTTGTATCTCAACTATATAATTATTTGACAGCGAGGTCGAATCAGATGAATCATGTAAGAAATTGACAAACGAATGCCCATCGTAACGACTCAGACCTGCCAAGGTGCCAACCCAAATAAACCCTCTTGAATCTTTATGAATACATTGAATTTTATTATTAATCATACCATCGGCTTTGGTCACCGGCAAAAAAGAATATTGTTTTTGCTGAGTGAAAGCACTAATACCAATAATAAAAAGCAGAGTTATGACCGATACAATTCTATTCATGTGCTACAATGGTTTTGTAATAATCCAGCATTATTTTAGGTGCTAATAATACCTATTTAAAGCCGTTTAGCACTTATAAAAATGATAAAAATGCATGTATAAGATGATAATACGATTCTATCTTGAAACTAGCAGATTTATCTCCCAAACGACTCACCTATACGAAAATACAAACCCCAGTCATCTGTTCCTTTAGCCACATCGATTCCAATATTAATGCGCTCTTTGGGTATCACCTGGTAACGGATTCCAAGACCTGCACCCGGTAACAATTCTTCATCGAAAATAGTATCAAAGCTATCAACCGCACTGGCCAAACCAAAGAAACCTACCATACCCAGCTTTTTGTAAAAACGCCAGCGGTATTCAGCTTGGATCGCATATATTTGATCTGCCCGGTATTTACCCTCGGAATAGCCCCGTATATCATCGTGACCAACCACATTTTGCCCCTGAAACGGCACATCTCCGGTTGCAATAGATGCATGAACGCGTGTAGCCAAAATATTGCGTTCATTCTTTATTTTGTAGTAATGGTTGTAGGTTATTTCATAACTTTCAAACTCGGCTCCACTTCCAAGCCAATCCCGGTAAAAATTGTTCTTAAATTCAACGTTGTAACCACCATAAGGATTTATCTGATGCTCCCGTTTATCAAAATTGAATAAGTACCCTATATTATTCATATTAATGCGCTGATTCTTCATGTCATCAGGAAAGAAATCAGGTAAATCAAAATCTGTTTCTGCTACCGAATAAATACCTTGAACTCCAACATACAGTTTGTTGTATACTTGCCGTTGTATCCGTGCAAAAGCAAAATTAGCAGCTGTACTAAAACCGATAAATGTACCCGAGTTTTGTGTAAACTCCTGCCAATATTGGTAATTGACATTTCCCAGGCCGACTGCCAACAAAATACGCCATCTGTCTTCTTTCAGGTACATTCGTTGAAACAAGGACGTAAAATAGGTACCATTTGTTGTAACAATACCAAATACTCCAGAAGACGAGGTTGGTGAAATGGTATCATTCCTATTTATCTTATAAAAAGCCTGTGCGATAAGCCCAAAGCTCATACCCGTAGTGTTGTTGTAATTAAGCATTGGGATGGCCGCAAAAGAGTGCTTTTTGGTTGTATCAGCCACCTCTTGTGCTTTGATAGAAACAGTTACAAAGATGATGCTGCAGACTAATATGATACTGATTTTTGAGAGTAGAATTCTCATAACGTGAGTTGGTTAAAATATTTCGTATCTAAAGTTAGGTTTTTATGGTTTTGATAACAAATGAAATCACTGACCTTCCCTGACGCTCTTATTCAGAATAATTCTAAGGCAACCTGATGCTGTTTTATTCATACAGCTGACTATTTTTAAACTTCTAACTCACATTTTTAAAAAAAACTTCACAAATGGTAATCTACGGATGGCGCACGTCGCACATTAAAACAGAGGGGAACAATCAAATAAGCTGCCCACATTGTGGCGAAAAAGGTGGAATTTACAACAGTGTATATGGACGCTACGTCCATATTTTCTGGATTCCAACCCTATCGATTGGTAAAACAGGTGCAGCACAATGCTCACACTGTAAAAAGGTGTACAAACCTAAAGAAATGAATGATGACTTGAAGCGCTCTTATAAAACCTTGAAAAGCGATACCCGCATTCCATTCTGGCATTTTTCGGGAGTGGCCATTATTGCCATCATCATCGCACTGTTTACGATTAATGATAAGGCTGAAGCTCAGAATGAACTGGAATACCTGGATAATCCCATGATTGGCGATGTGTATGAGTACAAAGCCGACAAAAACGAATTTTCAACCCTGAAAGTTGTTGAAGTAGATGAAGACAGTGTTTACTTTGTGTACAATAACTACAATTACTCACAAAAGTCAGGCATAGAAGCGATCGATGTGGATTCATGCTATTCAAACGAGGCTTACATGGTGTCGCGTGAAGAGCTAAAAGCCATGTACAACGACGGAACTATCTACGATGTCAATCGGAAATAATACCATGGATATAATCAATTTAAATAGCTCATCGAGACAAAGATATTCATCTTGATGAGCTATAATTTTATTTATTCTGGCGCTTTACACCTCTCACGGCCGGTGCATCTAAAGGATTATCGGGCCAATGGTGCTTTGGATAGCGGGACTTCAACTCCTTCTTCACCTCAAAATAAGCATGACTCCAGAAGCTTTTTAAATCGTTGGTAATTTGCACCGGCTTAAAACCCGGCGAAAGCAAATGCATCAACACATTAACAGCACTGTTATTAACCTTTGGCGTATCGGTCATGCCAAACACCTCTTGCAGGCGAACAGCCAAAACAGGCGCTTCCCCATTGCTTTGATAATTAAGTTTTATTTGTGAGCCACTGGGTACTTTAATGCGCTCTGGCGCCAGTTGCTCCAACCGGCTTTGCAACTCAAAATCGAGATGGTGCTGGAGAACGGTTTTTAAGTCAATCTTTTTTAAATCATCCGGTTTCTTAACAGCACTCAGGTAGGGCGACAACCAACTTTCATTATCGGCCAACAAGGCCTCTGTCGATACATCGGGCCAGTCATATCCGGCATCCCAGCTACGCAAGCTCAACACCCTGTTTTGCCATTGCATCACCTCTTTATCGAAGTTTAAGAGCCAGCTTCCCTCCTTTTTAATAGCTTCGGAAATCGCCTTTATTTTCAGGCCTTCGTCATAATGGTGCAAGGGTTTACTTTGTAAAACAATGCTGCCAATCCGTAATTCTGATTGCGCTTTAAATCCACCACGCTTTGTATCCCAGCTGACCGATTCAACGGTTTTTACCATGGGCGCTAAATCCTGCGGGTTCAATGGCGATGCCAAAAATATTTTCCCAACACCTTCGCGGGCATTCACATTGGCAATTGCCAGCCAGCTTTCGTGAGCTAAATCATCCTGATGACCTGCAGCGGCAATACTTCCGTTGGCTAATTTAAACTGCGCATTGTTGCCCGGCTTGGCATGTGCTATGCGCTCCGGAAAGGCATAAACCAGTAACAAGCCCGTTTCGTAGGGGTCAACTGATGAATTGTCCTCCTCCAGCGATAATATGCGTCGATACTGCTCAGCTATTTTAGCAATACGGCTCAAGGGTTTGCTTTTCAGTTCCCCTAAGCGGTGTCGCCGGAGCGCTTCAATGCGGGCATTTAAATCAATTCCGGCTTCTTTCCCCAAGGGGTCTCGCTCTTCGAGCAAAGCGGCTATATCGCAGGCTAATGGTGCCAGCTCTTCTTCTTCAGCCATTAATAACATATGCGCCAGGCGCGGATGACATGGCAGCTGATGGATGGCTTTACCATGCTCTGTTATGCGATTATTATCTAAAGCCTCAAGCTGATGCAATAACTCTGTTGCCTGTGCCAAATGACCTTTGGGCGGCGGCGATAGCCAGGTGAGCTTGCGGATGTCCGCCACGCCCCACTGGGCCATTTCCAGTACCAAAGAGGCCAGGTCGGCTTCTTCTATCTCGGGCGTTCGATGAGGCTGCAAACGGTTATGCGTGCCTTTGCTCCACATGCGATAACACACACCTGGCCCCAGACGTCCGGCACGTCCGGCACGTTGATCGGCCGAATCCAGCGTTATATCAACGGTTTCGAGCCGTGATAAACCCGAGTTGGGATTAAACTTAAGTGTTCGGCTAAAACCGCAGTCCACCACTACCTTAATTCCTTCAATGGTTAAACTGGTTTCAGCTATTGATGTGGCTAATATTATTTTGCGTTTGCCTTCGCGATGCGGCATAATAGCAGCATACTGCTTATTGGGTGGCAACTGGCCATACAAGGGGTGAATCGAAATATCGCGATGCTTCTTTTTAAGGATGGTTTCACAACTTCTAATTTCACCTTCGCCGGGCAGAAACACCAAAATATCGCCCTGCTGTTCTTTCACCGCTTTTGAGACCACCCGTGCTGTTAACTCAGGCAGCAGCATCACATCGTTCTCGCCCTCGTGAATAATTTCAACCGGGTATTGACGCCCTTTACTCACCGCCGATGGCGCATTCAACAACTTGGTCAGTTGTGGCATATCCAAGGTGGCCGACATAATCATCAGGCGTAAATCGGGGCGTAACACCTGCTGTGCTTCCCGCGAGAGTGCCAGGGCCACATCGGCAAATAAACTACGCTCATGAAACTCATCAAAAATAACCAGACCAACACCTTCCAGGGCATTATCGCTTTGTAGCATGCGCGTTAAAATACCCTCGGTCACCACTTCCAGTTGCGTTTGTTCACTCACACAGTTATCAAAACGTATGCGATAACCAATCCGGTTCCCTACCTTATCGCCTATTAAATCGGCCATGCGCATGGCAATAGTTCGGGCAGCCAGACGACGCGGCTCCAACATAATGATTTTTTGCCCCTCCAACCAATCTTCTTCCAGCAACGCTAAGGGCAATAGAGTACTTTTACCGGCTCCCGGAGGTGCATTAACGATTAAGGTATTATTGCTGTGTAAATGTGCTTTTACCTCGTCTATAACTTCGGTAATGGGCAAATCTGTGCTATATGGATTGAAACTCACGCTGTGCTTATTTTGCTGCAAAAGTAGGGAAATAAATTGTGTAAAATAATTAGTACATTCGTGCGAATTCTAACCAAACTAACAATACTTATGAATAGATTTCTTCCAGTCTCTATCTTAGGGGTTATTATGACCTTAACAACAACTCTAACTAAAGCTCAATCAACTCAGTTATTCTCACCCGCCGATTCTGTTGCGCGACTTGAATTACGGTATTTGCACCCGTTTTATGATTATATCGATAAGAATAAGATAATAAGCGGTGCCTATGATATTGCCTTTTCTTATCCGATTAGTGACAACTGGAAGCTAATGGCTTCTATTCCATATGGAGTTGCCAAATATGAAATCGAATTAGATTATTTGGAATATAGCGATCCTCTAATATCAAATCCATTTGATGTCTCGAAAACAGCATGGGGAAATCTGATGTTAGGTGCAACATATTGCAAAAAACTAAATAACTCGAAGTACTTAAATACTCAGGGGAGCATCTTTCTGCCGACAGCGTCCCATGGCAGCAATAACAAAGCGTTGGATTACATGCTGTATGGTGATATGTCGGAGATGCATAAATATTTAAACTACGTGACCACCATCTTCACTAAAATAGCTTATGGCACAATTAAGCAAACAGCTTGGAATTTTGAATTGGGAGGAGGCCTTGAATATATGTTTGCCGGAAGCAATGCTACGGTAGCTGATGATTTGTACTTGAATTATTCATTTAACGGAAATTACTCTTTCGACCAATTCGCTTTGAGTGCTGATTACACAGGCTTAATTAATCTGACTACGGATGAATATGATGATTTTAGAGACCAAATGTTCGATGTTTTCAGTTTGGGGGCACATTATTCAGCTGGTAATTTCCAGCCAAGCTTGTTCTATTCGGTTTATACCCGAGACGATATCAGAGATGTTATTTCTGGAACTCTAGGTATTAAACTAGCTTATCGCTTTGCTAAATAAAACTTAAACCTGACAGGATGAAAAAAACGGTCAGGTTTGAAATTACTCTTATTGTACTGAAGCGTAAGAACAAGTATTTTGCTCCTGCCTGAGCTATCTGACAAGGGTAACACCAAGGTTTTCATCTTCACCCAGTGCTACAAAAAAGGTAAAACAAACTGCGGAACACCATCCGAGGCCTTGATTGAGGTCCTGCAAAGCGTTTTACCCCAAACGGAAACTACAACAAGTACAAAAGAAGCTGCTACTCCTTTTCGTAGGCTACAAATAAGGTGAAACAAACTGTGTAACACATTCTGAGTCATTACTTGGGATGCCGCAAAGCGTTTTATCCCAATCGGAGCCTACAATTAGCTTAAAACAAACTGCGGCACCTTTTTGCAAGCAACGAATAAGACCAAACTATCCTGTTTCACTTAATCGTAGGCCTTGAACAGGATGAAACATTAGAGATTCCCATAAAAAAAACAGTCAGGATTTAAAGCTCCGACTGGTTTGCATTTATACTCAAGGTAATTTTATCTATCCCTCTATCCCATAGTCTTTACCAAACTTCTCAACCACATAGTCTATGTCCTTATCACCTCGTCCCGAGAGGTTGACTAAGATGGTTTGGTCTTTGGCTAAGGTTGGTGCTAGCTGCATGGCATAAGCCACCGCATGCGAGCTTTCTAAAGCCGGAATAATCCCTTCTAGTCGTGCCAGTTGCATAAAGGCATCAATGGCTTCTTTATCGTTAATGGTTTTATAATTAACGCGCTCAATATCCTTCAGGTAAGAATGTTGCGGTCCCACGCCCGGATAATCCAGGCCCGATGCGACGGTATTAACCGGTGAAGGTTCTCCCTTTTCATCTTGCAACAAATAACATTTGAAGCCATGAATCATACCCGGTTTCCCCAAGGTGAGCGTTGCTGCATGATCGCCGGTTTTAAAGCTGGTTCCAGCCGGTTCAACGCCGTAAATATTCACCCCTTCATCCTGTAAAAAGGCTGAGAACAATCCCATGGCATTGGAACCACCGCCCACACAGGCCACCAGATTATCGGGCAATTGCCCGGTCATGTCCTGAAACTGCTCTTTAGCTTCGCGTCCTATCACCGCCTGAAAATCGCGCACCATCATTGGAAACGGGTGCGGACCTACCACCGAACCAATGGCATACAGTTGGTTAACCGGGTCTTGCAGGTAGGCTTCAAAAGCTGCGTCAACCGCTTCTTTTAATGTCTTTAATCCATGCGTGGCCGGAATAACATTAGCCCCTAATATGCGCATCCTCACCACATTAGGGTGTTCCTTGTAAATATCTACTTCACCCATATAAATATCGCACTCCAATCCTACCAAAGCGGCGGCGGTTGCCAGGGCCACGCCATGCTGACCAGCACCTGTTTCGGCAATTAGCTTTTTCTTGCCCATCTTCTTAGCCAGAAGGGCTTCGCCTAAGCAATGGTTGATTTTATGTGCTCCCGTGTGATTTAAATCTTCGCGCTTGAGGTAAATTTGCGCACCGCCCAGTTTATCAGAAAGGTTTTTGGCATGGAATACCGGTGAAGGACGGCCGGTGTAGTGTTTTTGAAGGTAATACAACTCTTCTTTAAACACCGGATCGTCTTTGATTTTTTCATAAGCGTCGGTAATCTCCTGCATGATTGGCTCCAGCATTGGCGGCACAAAACGACCACCGTATTCGCCGAAGAAACCTTCTGCGTTGGGCATTACCTCACCGTTTAAAAGTGATTTATTCATTCATTTAAGTTTATGAGCCCCAAAGGCTCTTTATTAGTAATTTATTAAAAGAAAAGCCGCAGGTGGAATTCCTGCGGCTTCTATATTTTTAAGACATATACCTACTGTTCCACTTGTTTAAAAAGTAGAGCAACGCCACCAATACGTATGAAACAGTTGATTTGTCATTTTTTCAATTCTATTCCGCAATAATACTTATTTATTGATTTATCGCAAAGCATTGCGGCTTATTTTTGAGCTCTCACATACAATTGACCATGCAAGAAACGGGTGACTTTCACTTTGGTTCCTTTTTCAATATAGCCCGTCTCTGCCACGGCATCGTATTGCTCATCATCAATTATTATTTTGCCCGATGGCCTTAAACTGGTAAACGCCGCAGCTTCTTCGCCTACCAATTCGCCAAGCGATGCTTCCACACCAATATAACCCAACTCCACGTTTTCCTCAGTTTGCAAGGCTATTTTCGCTCCAAATGTGGATGATGACAGTAATTTCTTACTGAGATAAATAATGGCTAAAAAGGACCCAAATAAGCCGGATAGGACAATTCCCATCGCTTCCAGAAGCTTATTGAAACCAACGCCATCGAAATTAAATAAGTCGTTATCCAGTAAACTTAAGGTTAAACCACCTACAACCAGGATGATACCCGACACCCCTGCTACGCCAAAACCAGGTATCACAAACACTTCGAGGCCGATCAGCACCAATCCGATAATGAATAGGATGATTTCCCAATTATCGGCTAAACCATCGATATAAAGTGGCGAGAAGTAAAGCACAGCGGCTATGGTTGCTGCCAACAACGGAAAACCTACTCCCGGCGTTTGCAGTTCAAAATAGATGCCTCCCATAATCACCAAAATCAGAATCCCCTGAAGTATGGGACTCGTCAGCAAACCCTTTAGTCCATCGTAAAATGAAGGTTTGAAAGTGGTCATTTCGTAATCGTATATTTTTAACTGCTTCAGCACATCGTCAATGTTATTGGCCTGTCCTTCGCAAAAACCATTCTCGATAGCCTCCAAGGTGGTAAATGTTAGTATTTTACCTGTATCAACTACATTTTCAATGTAAATACTTTCATCCACCATGGCCTCGGCAATATGCGGGTCGCGACGCCATACATAGGTCGTGTCTTTGCCCGATACAATCGTGTCTTTCCCGTGTGCTTCGGCAGTGGCCCGAATGGTTGACCGCATATACGACTGGTATTTATCCGGCATTTTCTCCCCACTCTGATTCACCACTGTAGCAGCACCAATATTGGCTCCGGGACGCATGTAGATGCTGTCGCAAGCTATTGAAATCAATGCGCCAGCCGAAGCGGCATTATTATCAATAAACACATGAACCGGAATATCGCTGTTTAATATCTTCGTTCGAATAGAATCGGCAAATACGACCTGCCCTCCGTAAGTATTCATGTGTAGCAAAATCACATCGGCATTCATGGCTTTGGCTTCAGCAAAAGCTTCTTGTGTATGAATCCATGACGTACTGCCAATCTCGCGGAAAATTTTATAGGTATAAACCTGTGTTTTCAGGCTATCCGATGATTCAGCACGCAAGCTGAACACCACAATAAAAAGCAAGGCTAAACTCAATAGTTTTCTAACAGTCATTATTTAGTAGAATTATGTTGAAGTTTAAAAATACACATTAGTTCGTAGTTTATACACCATAATGCGCATTAAAATTAATCAGATAAAGCCTGATCGCTTATGGAACGACACTTCTTATAACGAAAGCAACTCGTAGTATGATCATTGACCATTCCTGTAGCTTGCATGAATGCATAACAGATAGTGCTGCCTACAAAAGAAAAACCATCCTTTTTGAGTTGTTTGCTCATCTTATCAGACAGGTTGGTCGTGGCTGGAATATCCGATTCGTTTTCAAAATGGTTTTGAATGGTCTGATAATTAACGAACTGCCAGATATATTTATCAAAACTGCCACATTCTTTTTGAATGCGCAGAAAAGTCCTTGCATTTTTAATGGCCGCCTTAATTTTCAGTCTATTCCTTATAATTCCTGCATTTTGCAGTAATTCAGACACTTTAGTATCGTTATATTCAGCAATTATTTTAGCATCAAAGCCATCAAATGCTTCCTTGAAAGCCTCTCGTTTATTCAGAATTGTTGACCAGCTTAAACCTGCTTGAAAGCCTTCAAGAATAAGAAACTCAAATAACTTATCATCATCATGCAAGGGAACACCCCATTCTTCATCGTGGTAAGCCACATACAACTCTGAACCTAAACTCCATTTACACCTGTGTTTCATAAACTACTTTTCAATTATAGTTATTCTTAGTATCTAAAATTCACATTTAGTGTCATTTACCAAATAAATAATCTAATTTGCATCTTCTCTTATTTACACAAAGAACAAATAAGTAACGTATTACACAATTACTGTAACCTTAAAGGTAATAATTAGTATGACGCAACATAATAAACTTAGTTCTCACACTTTTAATTGCCAACTAAGCATTTTATGAAAAGAAAATTGTTAACGCTGGGCTTACTACTATGCCTGATTTGCACAGCTGGATATAGCCAGGACAATGAAGTTTCCTTTAATGAACACACTGGTTTTAAAAGCAATGCCGTGTATTTTGAGGGATTTCTAATGAATACCGCCAAGTATAATTTTGGCTATCCTTCATTAAACTATGAACGCTATCTGGATAAGCTCTATCGCCTATCAATACGTATTGGTATTTCTACTGATTTTGACAGAACAACCAACATTCCCTTTTCTATCAATTGGTTGACTGCAAGCTTAAAACATCATCACCTGGAGTTTGGTGCAGGTGCCATTTTAAGCATCAACGATTATACCTATGAAGATAATAACCTAGTGGCCTATGGTATTTTTCTTCCAATGATGTATCGCTATCAAAAAGCCGGCGGCTTGGTTATACGCGCAGGAGCCAATGCCATTTTTGGTTTAGACACATTTGTTGCTCCCTCTGTTAGTTTGGGCTATAATTTTTAAAAGAAAAAAGCGCTCTTCTCAGAACGCTTTCTTACTTGTTATTTTTTGTAGTATTTCATTGCTTCGGGCATAAAGGCTTGCAAATTTTTTATGCGTGTCTCATCGGCCGGGTGCGTACTCATAAACTCAGGCGGCTTTTGTCCTCCTGAAGCTGCCATGCGACCCCAAAAATCAACTGCTACCTCCGGGTTATATCCTGCCATGGCCATAAATATAAGCCCCATTTTATCAGCCTCAGTCTCATGCGTACGCGAATAAGGTAACATAAAACCATATTGCGCACCTAAACCAAATGCAGCCATATAAATAGCTTTCGTTTCCTCTGGCTTTTCGTCAACCGCCACTGAAAGAGCTGTACCTCCCATTTGAACCGCCATTTGGTTACTCATGCGTTCATTACCGTGTTTGGCAACTGCGTGAGCAATTTCGTGTCCCATTACAACAGCCATTCCTTCTTCATCTTGAGTAAAAGGAAGAATACCGGTATAAAACACAACTTTGCCTCCTGGCATACACCAGGCATTGGGTGTATCGTCTTCAACTAAATTAAACTCCCACTCAAAACCCGCAATGTGGTTGGCATGACCGTTATCCCGCATATACTTTTCAACGGCATCAGCAATGCGTTTCCCACAGCGCCTCACCATCTCAACTTGTTGTTTATTAGCCGATAACTTATTCTCCTTCAAAAATTGATCGTACTGACTAAAACTCATGCCCATCATTTCTGAATCAGACACCAGGTTCAACTGCTTTCGCCCGGTAATTGGTACAGTAGAACACGAATACAACAGTGTAAGTGCGAGTAACAAACTAAAGCCAGCAGTCCATTTAAATGCTATTTTATTCATAATCAGCTTAAAATTATAGTGTGATAAAGTTATATCCTTATTTATAAACGATGAAATACAAAATTAATGCGTTACATCGAAAGTATTTCTATTTTTGCCCAAACAATAGCACCTTTTTATTTAACACGTATGAGTGCACTTTTAAAGAACCACTTAAAACTCCATTTTGTTGTTTTATTGTATGGTTTTACAGCAATTTTAGGAAAATTAATCACCTTGCCGGCTCCTCAGATGGTTTGGTACCGCATGTTGATTGCTCTCATTGTTTTGGGTGGCTTTATTTGGTATAAACAAATACCGGTAAAAATAGGCCGATACAACATTCTAAAAATAATGGGTGTTGGTATTGTAGTGGCTTTCCACTGGATTACTTTTTTTCATGCCGTAAAAATATCTAATGTATCAGTGACGCTTGGATGTATGGCCTCTACAACACTTTTTGCCAGTTTTCTGGAACCTATCATCTTCCGAAAAAAAATTAAATGGCTCGAAGTATTTATTGGTCTGCTAATCATTGGAGGACTATATTTAATTTTTCAATTTGAGCTAGATTACTGGGAAGGTATCATAACTGCCTTGATATCTGCTTTTTTAGCAGGATTATTTACAGTACTTAACAAATTATTTATCAATAAGCACCACCCGGTAACAATCAGTTTTTATGAAATGATTAGTGGCTTTATAAGCATTGGTTTCTTCCTTCTGTTTATTGATGTATTACCATACAATCTACTCATGCCAACGACCACTGACATCATCTATATTTTGATTTTGGGAATTGCATGTACAGCTTATGCCTTTGTGGTGGCAGTTGATGTGATGAAGGTACTATCGGCTTATACAGTTGTGCTAGCCATTAACATGGAGCCTGTTTACGGTATTTTACTGGCATTTGCCATTTTTGGACAAAGCGAGTTTATGTCAGGTGGCTTTTATATAGGCACTTTAGTCATTTTAGCCGCAGTTTTTCTTCATCCTGTTATTGAACGTTTCCAAAAGAAATAGCTGGCAATATTGTTTATTAATATTTAATTATTAGTGAACAATGTGGCTTTTTGTTGCTTTTAAAAGGAAGTAGAGTCTACTAACAGGTGTAACTACCTATTCTCATATGTATTCCACCGCTTTTCTTCAATCTGCCTTAAAGGCCATGCTAAAAAATAACTAAATGAAGCAAGACATTACTATTCATTGGTTTCGACGCGACTTGCGTTTAGAGGATAATACAGCCTTAAATACGGCTCTTAAGGGCCAATCACCTGTGCTTCCTTTGTTTATATTTGACACCAATATACTGGATGAATTAGCCCCAAATGACGCCCGGGTCAATTTCATTCACAAACAGTTACAGCACATAAATAAGAAACTGAAGCTAAATTACAAAAGCAGCGTTCTTATTAAGTACGGTAATCCTATAGATATTTTTCAGGAACTCGCAGAGGAATTTAATATCGAATCAGTGCATTTTAATCGCGATTATGAACCTTATGCAATTAAACGCGATAAATTCGTAACAGATTTTCTGCAAAAGCAATCAATAAATGTCATAAATTATAAGGATCATGTTGTATTTGAAGCCCATGAAATATTAAAAAAGGATGCTTCACCTTATACTGTATATACACCTTATAAAAAACAATGGCTCAAACACTTTAAACACATAAAACTAGATTCAGAATCAGGTATATCAGATAACTTTTTACAGCAAGATTTTAACTTTCCACCTATCGAATTAATTGGTTTTAGAAACTCATGCATCAATGTGCCTGATTATACATTATTATCCATCGATAGATATGCCGAAGAACGTGATTTTCCTTACCTGGATAGTACAAGTTATTTAGGACCACATTTACGCTTTGGCACAGTTAGCGTGCGTCAGATACTACTTCAATTAAAAATGGAACATACTGTTTTTTTAAGTGAACTAATCTGGCGTGAGTTCTTCATGCAGATTCTATTCCACTTTCCTTACGTTGTCACCCAGAGTTTTAGGAAGCAATACGATGATATCAAGTGGCGAAATAATGAAGTCGAATTTGAACGTTGGTGCCAGGGGCAAACTGGTTATCCGTTGGTGGATGCCGGCATGCGCCAATTAAACACAACTGGTTGTATGCATAACCGTGTGCGAATGGTTTGTGCCAGTTTTTTGTGCAAGCATCTTTTAATTGACTGGCGATGGGGAGAAGCATATTTTGCCAATAAATTGCTTGATTATGAATTGGCTTCCAACAACGGCAATTGGCAGTGGGCAGCTGGAACTGGCTGCGATGCAGCCCCCTACTTTCGAATATTTAATCCGACAGAACAACAGCGTAAATTTGATCCGGATTTCAGTTATGTGCGACAATGGATTGAAGAGTTCGATACCACATCCTACCCCAAACCAATGGTAGAACATGTTATGGCTAGAAAAAGAGCACTTGAAACCTATCAGACAGCTGTAAAAAAATAAAGGCTGCCATTGGCAGCCTTCATACATTCATAACTCAAGCTTTAATTAATGTGCACACTGGTGTCCGTCGTCATGCGTATGCTCGCACCCAATGCCAGAGTCTACAACTTCGTTGCGCAAGTAGGCTTCTGCAACCTCTTTTGTCGTTCCCTGACAGCCCCTTACCACTTTAATACCATTTTGTTCAATCTTATTTAAGGCTCCGGCTCCCATGTTACCAGCCAGCATTACTTCAACACCGCGTTCCTTTAATTCCGGGATGATATTGGTTTTGCACCCACAGCCTTGAGGCGACGGCACAGACTCTGAACCTACAATTTGATTGTTTTCTACTGTATAAACAGTATACGCTTCACAATGCCCAAAGTGACTGTCAACCCTTTCACCCCTGGTTGGAATTGCCATTTTCATAACTTTTGTCTCCTATCTTTTTTAAATATAACTGATGATGATAACTTCCTTCCCGCATTAACGGCCCTCCACACCTTTCACAAGTTTGCTCACGACATGGCTGACCTTTATAGTGAGGAATTTTAATATCACATTTCACACAAATACATGATCCTTTTTGCTCTAATTCCATGATTTATCCGTTTATCAGACGTAAACTATTAGCTTGACAATACCTGCAATTAACCATCTCTAAATCACTCACGTTTAACTTCTGACATGCCTCACATTTATACCAGTAATTCTCCGAATGAAAATCTCCTCCTTCAATCATCAAAGCTTTGCCTTCCACAAAGGCTTTTGCAACATTTCTTCTGGCCCTGTCATAAATACGTGTAAACGTAGGTCGCGAAACCTGCATTTTTTCTGCTGCCTGCTCTTGATTCATCCCTTCGTAATCAGCCAAACGCATAGCTTCATATTCTTCATATAACAATATAACAGGTTCCAGATTTTGAATTGGTACACCAAATGGCTTAAAGCCATCAATTGGAGGTGGATGCTCAATTAGTCTTTTTCGTTTAGGACGTGGCATGAAATTATTTTAAAAAGATTGCACAAATTTATTAATTATAATGAACAAATGTTCATTACGAATCTTATTTTTGCATTCAAATTACAAATAAATTTATGGAAGAGTTCTTTAATATCAGCGAAACACGCATTTGTAAAGCAATATTTCCCGAAACACTCAATGCCAATAATAGCTTGTTTGGTGGCAAAGCCATGCAATGGATGGACGAAGCTGCCTATATCTCAGCTACACGTTTTACGCGACAACGTATGTTTACTGCCAATACTACTGCAATTAAGTTTCTAAAAGCAGTGAAACCAAATTCAATTATAGAAGTTGTTGCGCGCGTGATAAAAGCCGGAGCTGTTCGCCTGACTATTCAGGTGCAGATTTTTACAGAAAACATGTATAATCAGGAGCGCGAATTAGCCATTGAGAGCAACTTTATCATGGTGTCATTAAACGATGAAAATCAGCCACAACGCATCGATTACAGCTTGGTTCACCAACTATAATTCGGAAATGAAGTTAGTATTGCTTATATAAGAAGCTAGATTATATTACCACACAGCTTCAATAGACGTCCCAGGGAAAAATGGATTTTCTATATAGGCTGAATAATCGCGATAATATTCACTCTTAAGACCAATATAAGGCCTTTGTGTTTTTACGGCCTCTCCTGCTTTGTACCACTTGATGGTGTTCGTTTTATCCATCACATCGTTAACATATACAGCTCTAACCCCATTATCGTAAGCCAGTTTATATTTTACCTTCTGCTGTCCGGTTATCAGCTTTCCTACCTTTTTAGGTAAATTATATAGCAATGGTGTTAAATCCTCAAACTTCAAATAGTTCATCGACAGATTAAGGGTATCCAGTTTGAGGCAAGCAGTTAAATCCAAGTTCAGCTTCTGAAGGTTGTTATCTTCCAACGAAAAGAATTGCAAATCGGGCGAATACACCTTATACCGAATACTATCCAGGCGATTATGACTAATATTTAGATTTCGTAATGCCATTTCACCAGCGTATAATGGCTCAAATGAACTCAAGTGATTTGAACTAATATCAAACTCAATCAGTTGATTTAAATTACTTAAATCCACATTAAACTCCCGAAACAGATTACCAGACAAATTAATACTTGCCAATTGCTTACTAAAAATATTATCAGCTAATACACCTGCAATTTCATTATTTGAAACATCAACATGTTGCAATTCGGTAAAAGCTTTAAAATCACCTGGCAAATAACCCCTTAAGTGATTATCTGGCAAAGAAATGTCTATAACATTTCCGTCTTTATCAAAACGGATACCGTATAGTGCCATGAAAGACTTGGAAAGTCGCTTCCCGCGTTTAATCTGATTCCAACCATGATTACTATTCCACTTATCTCCTTGTAACTCGTTATAAAAACTGGAAAGCGCCATAATTTGCTCCTTAGGCACATCAATGTTCAAATACGCCTGGTAGGAATAATTTAAACCTGGCAATTCCGGATGACCAATAACACACTCAATCACCCCGGTGTATTTGTTATTTATCACCAATTGATTTGATTCGCCTTTAACTAGTTTATTATTGAAATACCAATCAATTTGCAAGTCTTCAATTCGTGCCATGAGCGAATAAACACTCTGACTCGAATTTACTTTTTGCCACTTCAACAAACCTGGCGAATACTGATTTTTATAACTAAAGAAACTAGCTGATCTTCCATATGTCTTACTGGCACCAATCAGAAAATCGAGTGAAAGATGATTATCATTTAAAGTCAGAGAATCCAATTCCACTCCCATCGATAATCTTAGATCTAATTCGCTCAACAAATTATTATCTAAAAATAAATTCTTCAAATATGGGCTCCATTCCAAATTTAAATCCAGGGTTTTAATTTTATTCGTGCTCAGGTTAATGTCCTTAATTAAGGAGCATCCTTTAAAATCGAAATAAGCTTGTTCAATGATATTGTTTGATGCATCAAGTGTTTCAAAAAACCAGCATTCATTCAAATCGAGTTTTAATAAAGCAATATTATTATCTGAAAAATCTAATCGCCTCAAGTTGAAACTATTGGATAAATTGGCTACAAAAAAGAAAAGTTCATTAGCCGATAAATCAATTTCAGTTAAGTAAAATAAGTCGTCAAACTCAATATCGAATTGTACCAGACGATTATCATTCAACAGCATTACCTCAAGGTTATAGCATATATCCAAGCCATTATCTAAAAAACTGATGTAATTATGACTTAAATTTAAATATCTTAGCTCTGTGAGATTTTTAAACGAAAAAGGAATGTCGTACAAGTTATTATGTGATAAATTCAGTTGTCGAAGCTTGCGCATTTTTCCTATTGGTGTGCCGATATATTCAATTCGGTTATGACTCAAATCAAGTGTATGTAAAAACTTGCAACTATCCAGGTTGTGCGCAAACTGCTTAAAATCATTATTATCCAATACCAAATAGCGTAAACGCGGACAATAATTGAGCTTACTCTCAATGTGACTCAAATAGTTCTCACCCAAATCAAGGTATACCAATTGCTCATTGTTTCGCAAATTATAATTAAAGCGCGAGATATAATTACCGCGTAAGTTAAGCTCTCGTAATTGAGGAAACAGATAGAAGTTAATATTCGGATGACTTAACTTATTGTAGCTCAAATCCAATACTTTAGTTCGAAAACCATTGACTTTCAAATCAGAAAACTTAGTCAACTGATTATTCGAAAGGTTTAATATTTCCAGCTTATGATTAGCTCTTAAATCTAATTTAAAAGTATCCAGTTGGTTATAAGACAAATCGAGCACTTTCAGTTCACGGCAATTAAATAATTTAAGATTAACTTCTTTAAGATGGTTGTGATGAAGTGCTAAAACCTCTAACCTGTGCTGGTTCAATAAATCTATTTCGAACTGTTGCAGCTGATTATCCGATAAATCAATTTCTTTCAAATTAGGGCAATGAAATAATTGCGCATCAAAACTATTAATTTCATTACCATTTAATCGCAGCGCTTCTAACTGCCAATTACGTTTGAAGTCAATTTGGAAGTCAGACACTCTATTATTACTAATATCCAAATACTTAAGATTTGGACATGTCATCAGATTATACTCAAAATAAGTTAGCTGATTATTGGATAAATCAACATTAACCAAAGCCGAACAACGGTTCAACTGTGCTGAAAACTCATACAACTGATTATTTCTTAATACCAAAATCTCCAGTTGTTTGTGATTTTGCAATTGCTGATTAAACACCGACAAGCGGTTATTCCCTAAAAACAGTTTATTTAACCTGGTATTGTATCGTAAACTTGGTGCAAAGAATTCAAGATTATTATTACCCAGGTTCAGTACTTCCAGGTTTCGACAATAATTAATGTTAACATCAAATTTATACAAGTTATTTCCCCATAAATCTAACTCTCTAAGTTCTTTAGAATGTCTTAAATCAAGATTAAGTTCTGATATATAATTAGAGTTAAGCAAAAGCTTAAATAACTTTGGATTACTCTTAAAATCTCCACTAAAGTACCTTAAGTCGTTAAACGATAAGTCAATTACCTGAAGCTCTGCACAACCTTTTAAATTACTATTAAACTCCTGAATGCGGTTTGATGCTAAATACAAACCAGCCAAACGCTTACAGGCTGATAAATCGTAACTAAAGTGGCTCAATTCATTGTTACTTAAGGCTAGTCGTTCAAGTGCTTTACATCCGCTTAAGTTGGGGGTGAAAGTCTGTAAGCGATTGGATGATAAATTTAACTCCCTTAGGTTAACAAACTTATTTAAATCATTATTGAAGTTAATGAGCTTATTGTGATCAATAAACAGGGTATGCAGACGGCTATTGTAGCCCGATGCATGCTTAAAGTCTTCAATTTGATTGTAGCTTAATAACAGTACTTCCAATTTACTAAGCTTCTGGAAATCAATATTAATTTCTTCAAGCTGATTTTTAATAATATTTAGTCTCCGGAGCTTGTTGTCGCTCGCAAAATCATGCACAAAGTGTTTTAACTGATTGCCTGATAATTCCAGTTCTTGCAAACGGTTTAAATCTTTAAAGTTAACATCTAGCTCAACCAAGTCATTCTCACTCAAATCCAACACCTTAAGTGAATTCTTTTTTCCAATTATAAGCTTTAAATAACTAAGGTGGTTGCTCGATAAATCCAATTGCTCAAGGAAAGGTAAAAATGATAAATCGGCAATTAATGAATCTCTGGTGATAATATGGTTGACTGAAAGGCGAATAATTTTACCATCTCTATTGAGTCTAATGAAATTATCATCGGGCATTCCGTCATTGTCGCCATCCAGCTCTGGCAATATATTTAGCAGCAAATCAAATTCCTTAACACCTGACTGGGCGTAAGTTACTTGATAGCTTAGCATGACAAGAGTAATAAATATCTTAGATGCAAACTTGAGCATTACGAGGTTGAATTTTTCCCTAAACTAACTGTTAACAATTGTTAACAAACATAGCTTAATTATTCGATTTATCAAAGGACATTAGTCGGCAAACGATAAGGTGAGGCCAATTTTTACCGGTTAAATACACCAGCTCCTTGTCTGCATCAAAAGCAATTCCATTAAGCACTCCGGCATCGGGATAGCGATGACGATTGATACAGTTGGAAGCATCGATTTCAACTTCTACCTTGCCATTTGAAGGATTAATAACGATGATTTTATCATTGCCGAGCACATTGGCCCAAAGCATACCATTAATATACTCTAATTCATTAATATAATGGACTGGACCACGGTGGTTAAAAACCTGAATTGTTGAAGCTACCTTATAGCTATTGGACAAAAAATATAACACATTGGAACCATCCGAGGCAACAAGTTGATCATGAACACTTGTTAGCCCCCATCCTTCTTGTCGGTACGAATGAACACTTAATTGTTCCAAATTATGATTAAACTGATATACCAGGCCATCTTTCCAGGTCAGTACATGCAAGATATTGTCATCTAATGCCATGCCTTCTGCAAAAATTGCAGAATCAAGTTGAAGCTTCTGAATTACATCACCATTTTCAGGATTGATGATGCGCAATGATGACTTACCAACCAGCCCCGTTGATTCATACAAATAATCATTCCAATAAAGTAAACCTTGTGTAAATGCCTCTTCATCGTGCTTCAAAATATAGTAATCGTCTAATTCAACCTGAAGGGGCTCAACATCAGAAACCATGTAAAGCCTTTCATTGGAGCGCTTTCTCTTTCCTTCGGAATAAAAGTCGAGAGACACCTCATTTATTCCGGGCTCAAGCTTCGAAGCTAACAACATAAACGACTGTTGGTCATCTGGGTAATAAACGTCTTGATTCGTCATATCAACAACCGAATCAATTAAAGCCCCCTTCTTTGCCAAACGATAAACAGCGGTATCGTTGTATTGTATCAACTTCCATTGCATATTATTACCAATTGGCGGATATTCGAGATATACACCACAGCCATATAGCGTGAATACAAACATGCAAAGTAAGAAGTACTTCATCAGTAAAACCTGTTCTAATTAAACATTAGACGTTTTGCTTAGTACGTGCTTCCACAATCTGGTTCAGGGCTTTTTCTAAAGTCGCACGTGGGCTCGCTACGTTCATACGCATGTAACCTGCTCCTTCCATACCAAACGAAACGCCATCATTTAAACCAACCTTCGCCTCATTGGCCATAAATTGCCTTAATTGCTTTTGGCTCAACCCCCAATCCTTAAAGTTAATCCAAATTAAATAGGTAGCCTCTGGTCTGAAAAAACTTAACTCAGGCAAATTTTCTCTTAAAAACTCTTCAACAAACAGAATGTTGCCTTCCAAATAAGCTGTGAGCTCCTTTAACCAGTCTCTTCCTAAATTATATGCTGCAGTTAGAGCTACACCACTAAATAAATGTCCCATGTGCAATTGCAACCTGTTCTGCACTTTACGGTATGCTTCCAGCAGTGTCGGGTTGGCTGCTACCACATACGACGTGCTGAAACCTGCAATATTAAAAGTCTTCGAAGGTGCCATAAAAGAAATGCTATTCTGCGCGGCATCATCTGAAATTGAAGCAAAAGGAATATGCTTATTATTGAACAAAGCTAAATCAGAATGAATTTCATCGGCCAACACCAGCACATTGTGCTTTTGACAAATAGTCTGGATTTTCAATAACTCCTCCTCACTCCAAACCCTTCCAACCGGATTATGAGGCGAACACAGTAAGAAAAGCTTCGTAGATTTGTCAGCTGCTTGTTGCTCCAGCAGATCATAATCAATTTCATAACGTCCATTGTTATTCACTAAAACATTCTTGATTACTTTTCGATCATTATCGGCAATGACTGAATAAAATGGCGGATAAACCGGCGTATTGATAATAACACCATCTCCCGGGTTAGAAAACGCTAACACCGAAAAAACCAAAGCCGGCACCACCCCAGGCGAATACTCTATCCAGTCATTTTTAATATTCCACTGATGTTTATAGGAACACCAATCAACAATCGCATCAGTAAACTCGTCTTTTCTGATGGTATAACCATATATTTCGTGAGCTGCACGCGATTTGATAGCATCCTGAACCTCGGGCGGAGCAGCAAAATCCATATCGGCAACCCACAAGGGTACAAGGTCATCGGTGCCAAAGTACTTTTCCCTTAAATCCAATTTATAGGCATTGGTTCCTGAGCGCTCAATTATCTTATCAAAATCGTACATAATGGTCTTTTATTAAAGTATAAATCTAAAAAAAGGGCCGAAGCCCTTTAATATCATTCATTAATATTGAAGCTTATCCGCCAATTTTAATGGTAATTTCTTCTGTGGTTGCATTACCTTCAGCATCTGTCATTTCAAACTTAAGCTTATAATCACCACTTAAACAAGCTGCTTCAATTTCTTGTCCAAATAGCATTGAAATTGTAACAGTTTGCTCTTTTTTCTCTGTAAAATTAATCACTTCAGTATCACCATTCTCAGCAGGTGTCCATGGTGTTCCAATACCTTTTAGTTGTGCAGCAGAAGAAGCTGGTGTAACGTAAGAAATTGAAATGATACATTTTGCCAACTCTTTGTTATCTGTAAATTTGGCATTTAATGGTAGTGCAGTGCCTCTTTTGTATGTATCTGTCTCATTCGGCGTTGTAATATCAACTGAAGGTCCTTCTGTATCCGGCCCTTCACTATCACTTCCACAAGCGAATACTCCGATTAGTAAAAAACTAAGGGCTAAAGTTTTTGTAATTTTTTTGATCATAGGTTTAAATTTTACACAAATATAATTTTTTGAAGCATACTAGCAGAAAAATGAACTGAAATAATCTCGATTCATGATTTTAATCTTATTTCAAATTCTCCCAATACCAACCTATTGCCTCTTTTAAGCCACTTTTAATATTATATTTTGGTTGATAGCCCAATCGTTCTTCTGCTTTCGCAATCGATGCCAAACTATGAGGGATATCGCCCGCACGTTCAGGTCCATGTTTAATTTCAACATTAGCTATCTCAGCATCAAAGTCGCTTAAATACCTTTGTAAATAGCCAATCAACTCATTAAGCGTGGTTCGCTCTCCAAAAGCCACATTGTAAACCGTATTAATTGCGTTAAGTTTATCAGTTGTGGCTGCCAGCTCATTAGCCTGCACTACATTATCGATGTAAGTAAAATCACGCGAATACGTTCCATCACCATTAACAGTGGGTGATTCATGGTTAATTAATGACTTTACAAATTTGGGAATAACAGCGGCATAAGCACCATCCGGATCCTGGCGTCGGCCAAACACATTAAAATACCGTAGTCCTATGATTTGCATATCGTAAAGTTTGGCAAACACATCGGCATATAATTCATTGACATATTTAGTAATAGCATATGGAGATAAAGGTTTGCCAATCACATCTTCAACCTTGGGCAGATTAGTACTGTCGCCATAAGTTGATGAACTGGCCGCATATATAATTCGTTTTACACCATTATCACGTGCAGCAATCAATACATTAAGAAAACCGGAGACATTAACCTCATTGGAAGTAATCGGGTCTTTTATTGAACGCGGAACAGAACCAAGGGCGGCCTGATGCAGCACCACTTCTACTCCATCTACAGCCTTAGTGCAATCATTAATATTGCGAATATCCCCCTCAATTAATGTGAAGTTTTCATGAGATAGAAATGGAGCTATATTCTCGCGCTTACCAGTTGCAAAGTTATCCAGGCAAACCACATGGTTATTTTGAGTCAATAGTTTCTCACAAAGGTTTGAACCTATAAATCCGGCTCCCCCTGTTACAAGTACTTTTTTATTTTCAAGTATTCTGCTCATTCTGTCTGTCTTTATCATGTAAAAGTAGTAAAGCAGGGACAAAAACATTCAACAATTATCAATAAATATTGTGGACTGAATATAAGAGTATAAAAAAAGCGACCAGTGGTCGCTTTTTTGTACTCTTTCCTGCTATCGGCCTAATGAACTATTTTGCATAACTAATAGCGCGTGTCTCACGAATCACCGTTATCTTCACCTGACCCGGATAGGTCATTTCAGTTTGAATCTTACGGGCAATATCGTATGACAACTCTTCTGCCTCTTTATCCGATGTCTTCTCAGCTCCAACAATTACGCGCAATTCACGCCCTGCCTGGATAGCATATGTTTTAAGAACACCTGGATACGACAGAGCCAGATTTTCTAAATCTTTCAAACGCTTGATATAAGCTTCTACAATTTCGCGGCGTGCCCCCGGACGAGCTCCTGAAATAGCATCACAAACCTGAACAATTGGTGATATCATGGTTGTCATCTCTACTTCATCGTGGTGAGCTCCGATAGCATTACAAATATCAGCTTTCTCTTTGTACTTCTCTGCCAGCTTCATACCTAAAATAGCGTGTGGTAGTTCCGGATCTTCATCCGACACTTTACCAATATCATGCAATAAACCGGCACGTTTAGCTCTTTTGGCATTTAAACCAAGTTCTGATGCCATAATACCACAAAGGTTAGCTGTTTCGCGCGAGTGCTGTAACAGGTTTTGCCCGTATGATGAACGGTACTTCATTTTACCAACTAATTTGATTAGTTCTGAATGAAGACCATGAATACCTAAATCAATAGCTGTTCGCTTACCTGTTTCCAAAATCTCCTCTTCAACCTGTTTACGCACCTTATTTACTACCTCTTCGATGCGAGCCGGGTGAATACGACCATCTGTTACCAGTTGATGTAACGCCAAACGGGCAATCTCACGGCGCATGGGGTCAAAAGCTGAAAGCACAATGGCCTCGGGCGTGTCATCCACAATGATTTCAACACCGGTAGCAGCTTCCAAAGCCCTGATATTACGGCCTTCACGACCAATAATACGGCCTTTCATCTCGTCTGAATCGATATGGAAGATAGTGACTGAATTCTCGATAGCCGTTTCGGTTGCTACACGCTGAACTGTTTGAAGCACGATGCGTTTAGCCTCTTTATTGGCATTAATTTTAGCATCGTCCATAATGTCGTTGATGTACGACATGGCTTCCGTTTTGGCTTCTGCCTTCAGGCTTTCAATCAGCATTTCTTTGGCTTCATCGCCCGACATACCCGAAATAGCTTCCAACTGCTCAACCTGTTGCTTGTGCGCCTTATTAACCTCTTCCGTCTTTTTCTCAACAATTTCTAATTGAGCTGTCAGGTTTTCACGAATCGCCTCTACTTCTTTTTTCTTACGATTGTTTTCTTCGATGCGCTGAGATAAAGCCGATTCTTTTTGCTTCATCTTGTTTTCAGCATTCACCATTTTAGAGTTACGAGAATTAATTTCCTTCTCATGCTCTGTACGCAGCTGAAGAAACTTTTCTTTAGCTTGTAGTATTTTATCTTTTCTAATGACTTCCGCTTCCGCTTCTGCCTCTCTCACAACTCGTTCACTCCTGTTTTTTAATGCTTTGGTTATTATCAGCCATGTAACCAAACCACCCAACAATAGTGCTCCAATTGCGATTCCTATTACTAATGGTAATTCCATATTATCGCATTTATATATATAACAAAACCGCATTATCATGTCTTTTCACTAACTAAAGTAACAAAACAAATAATACGGGTAAACTTCAAAATTACAATGTCTTAACTACAAAACTTTATCTGTTTTTTCAGTCAATACATTATCTAATTGCTCATTTAAATCGCGAACCAAAGCAATGAATGGATCCACATCATGACGGTTTTCCAGCTCTAATAATTTAATGACGTACTGCAAAGTAGCCATTGCCAAAAAATCCTGTACATCTTTATCTGAATAACGTTGCTTATATTGTGAAACCTTTTCATTAATGAGTTTAGCTGCTAAACGGATGCGCTCTTCATCATTACGATCAATTCGTAATGGATAATACCTGTCGGCAATATTAACGCGTATAGATAATTTATCTTCCATTTAACTTGCTTAACGATTCAATAGTGCAATACACTTATCAATTTCCCGCACAATCTGACTGATCCGTTTTTTTGTATCGCTAGCCTCTGTGCTTCCGGCTACCAATTCTTTCGATAGTTTTAAATTGTTGAATCGCTGCTCCAAATTATTATATTCATTGGAAGCAGTCTCCAATTGACTTGTTAATCTTCTCTTCTCATCCTCCAACAGTTGCACCTCCGACTTCAAGCTTTGGTACTGCTGAACAAGTCTGTTTATTTTATCCTTTAACTCAACAATTAATTCGCTATTTGGATCTGTCATGGCCAAATTTTTCATTACAAAGTTAACATTGGTTTTAAAATATAAAAAAAAACCTTTAACTCTTTTAGTGGTTATTCTTTCATAAAGCTGCTTTTAAATTAAAGCAACGAAACGAATGAGAAAGCAAGATAATTAAAATTCAGCTACATTTGCCAACGATATGATAAAAACAGAACGAAGCACCGATAACAATCGGAGAAAGATGGAAGATTGGCTGCCAACATCAGCCAAAGAGGTAGAAAGACGCGGTTGGGACAGTGTTGATGTTATTTTATTTACGGGTGATGCTTATGTGGATCATCCTGCCTTCGGTGCCGCTGTGGTTGGTCGTATGTTAGAAGCACATGGACTACGTGTAGCCATAATCCCACAACCTAACTGGCGCGATGATTTACGCGACTTTAAAAAACTGGGTCGCCCCAACTATTTTTTTGGCGTGACGGCCGGTGCTATGGATTCAATGGTGAATCACTATACAGCCAATCGACGGTTACGCTCTGATGATGCTTATACACCAGATGGACGAGCAGGACAACGACCTGATTATGCCTCTGCAGTCTATTGTAATATTTTAAAGGAGCTGTATCCGGATGTACCAGTTTTACTGGGTGGCATTGAAGCTTCATTGCGACGTGTAACTCATTATGACTATTGGGCCGACAAACTTAAACCCAGTATTTTAGCAGAATCCAAAGCCGATTTATTGGTCTATGGCATGGGCGAACAGCCTTTATTAGAAATCATCCGCCTGATCGACCGCGGGGTGCCTGTTGAAAGCCTGAAAACCATTCCGCAAACAGCTTTTTTACTGGATCAAGAAGCACCTTTACCCAAAAATAAGAACTGGAAAGATTTAGAGCTTCATTCGCACGAAGAATGCCTGGACGACAAATTGAACTATGCCAGAAACTTTCGCCACGTGGAGGAAGAGTCCAATCGCTGGAATGCTGCACGATTAATACAAACCATTGGCGATAGTAAAATTGTAATTAATCCGCCTTATCCCCCTATGTCCACGGGAGAACTAGATGCTTCTTTTGATTTACCCTACACGCGCCTACCTCACCCGCGCTATGTGGCCAAAGGCCCCATTCCGGCTTTTGAAATGATTAAGTTTTCTGTCAACATGCATCGCGGATGCTTCGGCGGCTGTAGCTTTTGCACCATCTCGGCGCACCAGGGCAAATTTATCGCATCCCGTTCCAAAGAAAGCATATTGAAAGAAGTGGATGAAATTGCTCAAATGCCAGGCTTTAAAGGCTATTTATCTGACCTAGGCGGGCCAAGTGCTAACATGTACAAGATGGAAGGCAAAAACCTACGCATTTGTCAACGTTGCACACGCCCGTCATGTATTCATCCGAATATTTGCACCAACCTCAATACCGATCACAGTGAGATGACTGATATTTACAAGTCAGTTAACCAACGGGAAGATATTAAGAAAGCTTTTATTGGCAGTGGTGTGCGCTACGACATGTTATACAACCCAATGGCCTCAGCGGATGAGCAAAAAAGCCATAAAGCCTATATGGAAGAGCTGATTGTCAATCATGTTTCCGGACGATTAAAGGTAGCCCCCGAACATACCTCCGACCAGGTATTGAAGATTATGCGCAAGCCAACATTTAAACTATTTCATAAGTTTAAAGCAGATTTTGACCGCATTAACAAAACCAAACAACTTAACCAGCAGATTATTCCCTATTTTATTTCTAGTCATCCGGGAAGTGAAGAACTGGACATGGCTAACCTGGCCTGCGAAACCCATGACATGGATTTTAAACTGGAACAGGTACAGGATTTTACGCCTACTCCTATGACGGTAGCTACGGTTATCTATTATTCCGGCGTCCATCCGTATACGCTGGAAGAAACCTATACCCCTCGTACTAAAAACGAAAAATTACAGCAACGCATGTACTTGTTTTGGTACAAAAAAGAGTATCAAGAAAAAATCAAAGAACGCCTTAAAAGCTTTAAACGGTTTGACATGCTTAAAAAGTTATTCCCTGAAAAAGAAAACAAAGAACCAGTCAAACACGCCAAAGGCAAAAGAAATAAGCCGAAACAATTTTCGAAACATAAGAAAAACAATTTCAAATCAAGAAGATAATCGCCATAAACATAAATTCCATGAAAAGAATCATTTACTTTCTGTCCATACTAACCCTAAGCGCTTGTGCCGAGTTAACTGCCGTAATTGATGCCTACGAAGCATCTGCTCCTTTAACTGAAACAGATGTAGCAACCGGATTAAAAGAAGCCCTTAGAGTTGGAACGGATTCTGCATCTGCTCATTTGGGCCATACCAATGGTTATTATGGCGATGACCTGGTGAAGATTCTTTTACCCGAAGAAGCCGATATCATCGTAAAAAATGCCTCAAAAATACCAGGTGGCGAAAAAGTGATTGAAGATGTGGTGATGCATATCAATCGGGCGGCCGAAGATGCTGCCAAAGATGCCGGTCCTGTCTTTTGGGGCGCCATTAAACAAATGAGTATCACAGATGCTTTTAATATTTTAAACGGCGAAAAGGATGCTGCTACTCAGTACTTAAAGACAACAACTTACGATGAGTTATTTAAACTATACAATCCACGTATTCAAGCTTCATTAGATAAAGAGATTGCAGCGGGCATATCGCCTAATATGTCATGGGAAACACTGACTGGCAAATGGAATAAAATTGCTGGTAATCCGCTTGGACAAATGGCCGGACTTAATACGGTAAATGTTGATTTGGATGCCTATTTGACAGAACAAGCACTCAATGGTCTTTTTATTAAGATTGCCGAAGAAGAGGCACACATTCGTAAAGACCCCATGGCCAGGGTCAATGATATCTTAAAGCGAGTGTTTGGTAGTGTTTAGGTCAATAGATCGGAAGGTCGATAGGTAATTAGATTATTAGAACGATGTTTTCTATTTTAATTTTTCACTTTTCTCTTTTATCAAGTGCAACTAACCGACGAACAGGAACAAATAATAGCGCACGAAGGTAACTTAAAAGTCAATGCGGTTGCTGGCTCTGGCAAAACAACTACCATTCTTCAGTATGCTCAAAGGCGACCTAAATCACCTATTTTATACCTGGCTTTTAACAAATCGGTTAAACTTGAGGCTGAGTATAAACTAAGTCAGATGAGTTTAAGCAATGTGCGGGTTGAAACAGCCCACTCATTGGCTTACAAGTATACAGCGCCTTATCAGCGCCACAAAATACGCTTTGATTATAAGCCGCATGAAATTGTAGCAATACTAAACATCAGACCAAAAGCAGGCGATTTATCACATCTCAAGCTGGCCAGCCATGTCTATCGATTTGTACGCTATTTTTGCAACTCCATGGCTCAGAAAGTGGCTGAAATCAACTATCTGGAAACACTAAGCGACCTGGAGAGCCTGGCATTTGCCACCGAAAACCATGAGTTGATAGTGCATTACACCCGTCTCTTCCTGGCAAAAATGCACAAAGGCGAAGTAGATATTATCCACGATTTTTACCTGAAACAGTTCCAACTTAGCCAACCCGTACTTTCATACGACTATATATTATTTGACGAAGGACAAGATGCATCAGGTGCCATGCTGGCAGCATTTATCAAGCAGCCGGCCAATAAAATTATTATTGGTGACCAGCATCAGCAAATATATGGCTGGCGCTTTGCCACCAATGCCCTTCAGCAAGTTGATTTTCAAACAATGGATTTAAGCAAGAGCTTTCGATTTAACCAGGAAGTGGCGCGGCTATCGAAATCCATCCTTCAGCTTAAAACACACATTGGCCAAAATAGCAAAGTATGTTTACAAGGCCTGGGTACACATCAACCAATTAATAGTCGTGTTACCTTAGCCCGCTCCAACAGTAAACTCGTATCTCGCGCTATTGAACTACTCATCCAGCAAAAAGAACTCAGCAAAATATATTTTGAAGGACAGCTGAGCTCCTACACTTTCTCTGAAGACGGCGGTTCCATTTACGATGTATTGAATTTATATAACAACCAACGCCATTTAATTAAAGATGACCTTATTAAATCAATACCAAGCTTCGACCACTTAAAAGACTACCTGGAAGAAACTTCAGACACCTCATTAAAAGCTTTAGTTGATTTAGTGGAAAAATACCACAAAGACATCCCGTATTTTATCAGCCGCATTAAAGAATGTTGTGTAGATGAAGCTGATAAAGACAAGGCCGACATGGTATTCTCAACTGTTCATAAAGCCAAAGGCATGGAATACGACCAGGTGTTTATTATGGATGATTTTATTAATGAACAGCAGATAATTGATGCTAAAGAAGCCATAAAAGCGCAGGAAATTAATCCAGAAGCGGTGGCAGAAGAAATTAACCTGCTGTATGTGGCCGCCACGCGGACTAAATCAAAGCTGCACCTGCCTATCCATCTACTACCTTCCTCCTATCAAATTCATGATTTTAATACGGTAAGTAATAACCTTAACCTGTCGCTTAAACCCAAGACTGTTAAAACTAAACCACAGCGGAGCAATCAATTGTGGTCAAAAATGGAAGAAGCCGAATTGAAACAGTTGTTCATCCAAGGCAAAACAGTAAAAGAAATTGCCTTACTACTAGGCAGAAGCCAAAGCGCTGTCATAAGGCGGGTGGAAAAGCTGGATTTGTGGTTTTAAAGTTCCACTCCTATTCATCTCAATTATGACTAGAGTAAATCGAATATTTACCCGATAAATCAGCTGTTTTCAATACCTTTGATACTTAAAAATTATTCAAATGAAAAAATTAACTGACCTACTGCAGATAACCCGAAATGGTATGGGAAGTGGCGCTCAAGAACTTTCGCACAAATTACTAAAAACGTATCTTAGACTTATTGCTGAAGACAACAGACTTCCTTCAATAATAGTATTTTACAATGAGGGAGTTAAAGTGCTGGATGAATCCAATGGTTATAAAGAGGAACTATTAAATTTAGAACAGAAAGGTTGTAAACTAATAGCTTGCACCACCTGCCTAAATTATTACAACATTGAGCCTGTGGCGGGTATTAAAGGTACCATGCCCGATATCATCACCTTGCAAAGTGATGCCGATAAAGTAATCACGCTGTAGTTTTCTTACGAAACAACGAAATGACAAATAGAAAAATCTCCCTATACACCTTGTAAAGGGAGATTTTTTAATGGCCATCCTATTACAAATATAAGTAACGATGGCAATCTGTGCACAGCGACTCTTTCCAAACTTCATCGATATCCACCGGATGCTTAAATGGCAGCGGTTCGCTTCCGCCTGAAAATTCTTCTTCGCCTGGTCTTCCCTGCTTTAATATAGTGTGGCAGGCATTACAATCACGCGTAATCTTGTCATTAGTCGAACTCATGTGCGTATCGTTATGGCACCTGAAACAGCCATTGTATTCAACATGCCCGATATGATCGGAATACACATCCCAGCTGGCTTTCATCTCAGGAAACACATTGCGTCTGAAACCATCAGACACGCCAGCAATGGCTTTATCAACACTTGCAGCGGGTATCCCGGGATAATTTCCCTGGTAAAACTTACTTATTTCGGTCTTAATTACCGACAAGGCAGCGTCTTCGGTCGGATATGGATCTTTTAAAATACCCATCGCGACGCGCTTTATTTCCGGAAGAAAAGGAATATTGCCCGAAGCCATGGCCACATCCACAAACTGCTGGGGCAACAGGTAATTGTGCGAAGGCCGGTTATGACAATCCATACAATCCATTACCCGCGGCTTGGCAGCAGCAATGGTGGCCGAATCCAGCGGAGCCCAGCTATCCTCATACACCATTGTATCGCCCGTTGCCAGATTCACGGAACGCACCCAGGGTAAAACTTCCCGGCTTTCATCTTCAGCAATGTATTCAATGCGCACGTTGGGGTTAATGTGCCAATGAATGCCTTCCACCAGGTTGTTGGCACTGTGCTGACTGTTGGTTTTAATCAACAACTGGATATCCCATTGCGTGTTGGCTGAATCGGACAAGAAATGCCGTTCGAACTGCATTCGCGGCGTATAAAACTTTTCGGGCCAGTGACATTCTTCACAGGTTTCTTTGGCCGGACGAAGATCACTGATTGGTGTGAGTATCGGCCTCGGATAATTATCGGCTACAACAGCATAGACCTGGTACAAACCCGACAATTTGGATTTAACATACCAGTTAGCCCCCTGCCCTACGTGACATTCAACACAAGCCACCCGGGCATGAGATGAATTCATATAGGTGATGTACTCAGGTTTCATCACATTGTGGCACACCTGCCCACAGAACTCAACCGATTCGGTATAGTGATAGGCTTCGTAGCTACCAACGGCAGTAATCAGCATAAAGACAACCGTTCCTATTACAAATATGGCCGCTGCATTTCGGTATCGCGGATCATTAAAATCAATGACAAGCCAACGGGTAGATACAGGCTCATTAAGGCGCTTTGCCCGCTTAACGGCCCTGTACATCCCAATCGGGATCAACAACAAGCCCATGATTAATATAACCGGCAAAAGAATGTAGGTAAACAGCCCCAGATAGGAACTGCCTGCATCAAAAATAACAGAAAACAAAAAGGATAAAACAATTAAAACAAGTGCGAAACCACTAATAACGGTTCCGGCTAGCGACAAGGGATTGTAGTATGAATGAGGCAACTTCATCGGATCGTTTTGATAAAAGTTACGACTCCTGCCCTATATTTTCAACACATTGGCCTGTTCAATGGTCAATTACACATTAACTATTCGTCAATGAAATGCTTCTAAACCACTGTATTTGTGCTTTATAAAAAAAAATAAAAAAGGCTGACAGTATAACCATCAGCCCTTGTCATATCCTTTAACGCTTCTTAACTATAAATCTCTTTCTTAGCAGACTTCAGCGTATTAATAATCAACGAAGTAATGGTCATTGGACCTACACCACCCGGAACTGGTGTAATATAAGAGCATTTAGGCGCTACTTCATCAAATAACACATCCCCTTTCAAGCGCCATCCTGATTTAGTATCCATTGCCGGAACACGAGTTGTACCCACATCAATCACCACAGCTCCTTCTTTCACCATATCGCCTTTAACAAAACCTGGCGAACCGATAGCCGCTACAATAATATCAGCACTCAAGCACAATTCTTTAAGGTTAGCCGTGCGACTGTGAGCCACTGTAACCGTCGCATTACCAGGATTACCTTTTTGCGACAACAGCACGCTCATTGGGCGTCCTACAATATTGCTACGACCAACCACAACCACATGCTTACCCGATGTTTCAATCTTGTATCGCTTTAACAGCTCCATAATACCCTGTGGCGTTGCTGAAATAAAAGCCGGCATACCAATTGTCATTCGTCCTACGTTAACCGGATGAAAACCATCCACATCTTTACGCGGATCGATAGTTTCGTTAACTTTCTCTTCATCAATATGCTTTGGCAATGGTAACTGAACAATAAATCCATCTACATCCTGGTCATTGTTTAACTCCTTCACCTTATTTAATAACTCTTCTTCAGTTACATCATCGTCGTAACGTATGAGGCTCGATTTAAAACCCACTTCTTCGCAGGCTTTCATTTTACCTGATACATATGATTCACTACCACCATCGTGGCCTACCAGGATAGCTGCCAAATGAGGTATTTTACCTCCAGCTGCTTTGATAGCTTCTACTTCTGCAGCAATCTCTTTTCTTACTTCTTTCGATGTTAGTTTTCCATCAATCAGTTGCATGATTATTGATTTAGGGGTTATTACCAAGTCGGAAGACAGAAGCCCCGATAGCTATCGGGGGAAGACAGAAGTAGATAGAACCACTTAAATCTAAACATCTGCGACCCACGCGTTTTTATTTATATATTAAACCACAAAGACACCAGGTACACAAAGTAGTTCCCTTTGCATTCTTAGTGTCTTTGTGGTATAATTTCGACATCCTTAATCTAGGATTTTAATACTTTCTTATTTAACGACGGCGTCCAGTTGGCATTTTTCCCATCATTTTGCCCATTTTATTACCGGTCGTCATCATCTTCATGACTTTGCGCGTATCGTCAAACTGCTTGATCAAACGATTCACTTCCTGAATGGTTGTTCCACTACCTGCTGCGATACGTTTTTTACGGCTTCCGTTAATAATGCCCGGTTGCTCACGCTCTGCCGGTGTCATCGAACGAATAATTGCTTCAATCCCTTTAAAGGCATCATCGTCAAAATCGATATTCTTCAGCATCTTACCCATTCCAGGAATCATGGCTGCCAAATCCTTCAGGTTACCCATCTTTTTGATTTGCTGAATCTGCTTCAAGAAATCGTCGAAGTTAAACTGGTTCTTGGCAATCTTCTTCTGCAGCTTACGGGCTTCTTCTTCATCGTATTGCTCTTGAGCACGCTCTACAAGTGAAACGATATCACCCATACCCAAAATACGGTCGGCCATACGATTCGGGTGGAACACATCCAATGCTTCCATCTTTTCGCCAGTACCAACAAATTTAATTGGCTTATCAACAACACTACGAATCGATAATGCAGCACCACCACGTGTATCACCGTCTAACTTGGTTAGTACTACACCATCAAAGTCTAAGCGGTCGTTAAACTCCTTGGCTGTATTCACCGCATCCTGACCAGTCATCGAGTCAACCACAAACAGAATCTCATCCGGAGTTACAGCTTTCTTAACAGCTGAAATCTCTTCCATCATCTGCTCATCAATCGCTAAACGACCGGCGGTATCGATGATAACAACATCGTGTGCTCCTTTTTTAGCCTGTGCAATACCATCTTTGGCCAGTTTAACCGGGTCTTTACACCCCTCTTCGGTATAAACCGTGGCACCTATCTGCTCACCCAGTACCTGCAACTGGTTAATCGCTGCCGGACGATAAACATCGCCAGCCACCAATAAAGGATTCTTGCTACGCTTAGTTTTTAATAAATTGGCCAGCTTACCGGTAAATGTGGTTTTACCAGAACCTTGCAAACCTGCAATCAGAATAATACTTGGTGAACCGTTAAGGTTGATGTCGATTGACGTACCACCCATTAAAACAGCCAGCTCGTCATGAACCAGCTTCACCATCATCTCACCTGGTTTAACAGCATTTAGCACGTTTTGGCCCATGGCCTTTTGCTTTACTGTTTCGGTAAAGGTTTTGGCGGTTTTATAGTTAACATCGGCATCTAATAATGCACGACGAATATCCTTAAGTGTCTCGGCAATATTTAGTTCGGTGATTTTACTCTCACCTTTCAGTAGTTTAAATGACCTCTCCAGCCTTTCGCTCAGATTCTCAAACATTCCTGTAACTATTTTAAATTTTGTGCAAAATTAAAAAATTATAACAGATAGTTGTTAGTTTTTTATACAGAAGTGAATGCAAATAATAAAACCTAAAGCATGATCTAAAAAAGGAGAACTCACTTTCTCTCATGCCACGCTGATAATCTGCCATTTACAAACAACAATACTAATTACTGACAATTTTCAACGCATTTAACCGTTTATTTATTTTAATCATAGTCGGAATAAAGCCTGGAAAACGAATAAAAACTTATTTTTGCATAAAATATGAGCAACTCTATCTTTTTTCTATTTTTATAGCTACTAAACACTCAAAATAGCAATGCACACATATAATTGTAATCAAACCAAACACATGAAGTTTTTACCAAAATTAGCTGGTTTCTTGTTTGTTGTTTCACTATTCTCAAGTTGTATCCCACAAAAAGAAATTGTTTTATTACAGGATAAAAGTGACGATAGAAATTACCAAAATCCTTTTCAGCCGCTCGATAACATTACTGATAAATACTTCCTTCAACCGAATGATTACTTATTTATTAATGTTTCAACACCAGATCCAAAAATCTCAGAATTCTTTAACCAGTCACAAAGTGGTAATGCAACTACGCAGCGCAACCAGAACTTCTTTTTTTATCAATTAGATGATTCGATGAATATTGATTTCCCGTATGTAGGTAAAATCAATATGAGCAATTGCAATGTTAGAATGGGTAAAGAACGCGTGCAGGAAGCGCTTAAACCCTTCCTTAAAGAATACAGCCTGACCTTTAAATTGGCATCAAATACGTTTACAGCTCTTGGAGAGTTTAGAAAACAAGGGGTGATTATAATGCAAAAAGAGCAAGTCACCATTTTTGAAGCCGTGGCCATGGCGGGCGGTGTTACCCCATTTGGTAAACAACGAAAAATGAAATTGGTGCGTCAACTACCGGATGGGCCTGTTACTTATCAGATTGATTTGACCGATAAAAACATTGTCAATTCAGAGTATTATTACATCTACCCTAACGACATGCTTTATGTACGTCCAATGAAAGCTAAACAGTTAGGCATTGGCGAATCATTCTCAATCGGAATTATCACTACCGCTTTAGCTCTTTACCTGACCTTACAAACCATTATCAACTAATTTGAATTCATGTCGCCCGAAACACATAATTCTCAACCGAACAATTCGTTATTTAACATAGACATAAAACGCTTTATCCAGGATTTAATACACTACTGGTGGCTGTTTGCCATAACTATTCCCATCAGTTTATTAAGTGTATTTATGGTGCATCGCTATATCCATCCGGTTTATAGCGCCACCATCACTCTATTAATGGAAGAACGCGGCGATGTGATGCCGAAAAACGATATTATGCAAGGATTTGGTTTAACCCCTGGACAACGAAGCGTTGATAACCAGATTGCCATCCTTACCTCTTGGGATATTGTGCAGCAAACCATCGATCAACTTGATTTTCATGTGAGCTATTATGCCGAAGGTCGCTTGAAAAATACAGAAATGTATCGTAGCACTAATTATGTGATAGAATTTGATTCTGCCTATCCTCAATTAATTAATGTGCCAATCTATGTTGTTCCGCTAGACGACAAAAAATGCGAGATTAGAGTTGAAGCTGAAAACGGAGGCAGCACTTATCTTTATCAGAGTAAAACAAGTGGAGGAACAGTTGGTCCCATCAACTTTGATACAACTGTTAATTATAACGAGACGGTTAAAACACCTTGGGCCAATTTTAAGGTAGTTCCTCGCAACCCTAATAATCACTCGAACATTGAGCAATATTTTATTTTTAACAATCCCCGCACCTTAGCTAGCCAATATAAGAGTAAACTTAGAGCTCAACTACCAAGCGAAGGATCTTCTATTATTAGAGTTTCGATGACTGGTAAAAACAACAATAAAAACCAGGTTTTCCTAAATAAGCTGGCTGAAGTTTTCATTGCCAATAACCTCAAACAAAAGAATTTAATAGCCACCAATACCATTGATTTCATTAGTCAACAGCTGGTTGTGATAGCAGATACACTGCAGTTAACAGGCTCTGAACTAAGTCAGTTTAGAACTGATAACCGAATTCAAAGCGTTTCGGCCAAAGCGGAATACTTATTTAGTGGTATGCAGGAAATCGATCAGAAACTTACTGAGTTAGAGATAAAGAAAAGTTACTACTTGTATTTAAAAGACTATTTCTCTGCTGATTTAACCGAAGAGCATGTACTCGCCCCTGCCATGTATGAAATGGAAAACAGTATCCTTAGTGAGCAGATTAAAGCTATTATGGAACTTAACTCGCAGCGTTTATCAATTGGCTTGTATGGTGAGCAACTGAATCTGGCAAACAAAGATTTAGTAAATCAAATTGAAATTGCACGTCAGACACTCTTAAAAACCATAACCAGTCAGCTGAGTGTTTTTGAAAATAATAGGAAGCGTTTAATGGCCGAAAAACACAAGAATGAGCAAGAATTATATGGTCTGCCCGAAACTGAGCGCAGACTACTGGGCATTGAGCGTAAATTTGAATTGAGTAATGAAGTATATACATTTTTATTACGAAAGCAGTCAGAGGCTCAGATACAAAAAGCATCCAACACGCCTGATCATCAAGTATTGGAAAGTGCTCGATTCTCAGGACAAGTATCACCAGATAAAGCAGGTAACCAGAAAAAAGCTTTATTACTTGGAATCATTATTCCTTTAGTATTTCTGGCGTTACGCCAATTGCTGAATAACAAAATCATCGATATAGAGGATATTGAACGCATCACTTCACTCCCGGTTATAGGAAATATCATACACAATCCCAATGATGAATCCAACGTGGTTAATTCGCACCCTAAATCTGTTGTTACCGAAACTTTCAGACGCGTTAGAACACGCATAGAATTCATGAATAAAGGTATTGAATCGCCTATTATTGGCGTTTCATCATCGATGCCTGGCGAAGGAAAAACATTTTGCGCCTTAAATATGTCGGCTGCCTTTGCGCTTAGTGGCAAGAAAACAGCATTACTTGGTTTTGACATGCGTAAACCAGGTATGAATAAAATTTTTGATAGTCATAACCAGCTGGGTATTTCAAATTACCTGATTGGACAAGTAGAATACGAAGATATATTGATGGAATCGGGACAAGAAAACCTGACAATTATACCTTCAGGTAACGTTCCTCCGAACCCTTCAGAACTGATTAGTTCTGATAAAACAGGGATATTGATTAAAAAACTAAAATCAGAATTTGACATTATCATTCTAGATACACCTCCAATGGGCATTGTTTCTGACCCCTACTTGTTAGCACGCCATACGGATACATTGGTATTTTTAGTCCGTCAACAACATACGATTAAAACGGTTCTTGCGCAAACTATTAAAAACATGCGAGAAGAAGAAATTACAAATGTTGGTATCCTCTTAAATGACATTCATGCTAAAAGGCATAAATATGGCTATGGTTACGGATACGGTTACGGTTACGGGTATGGTCACGGCTATTATGAAGAATAATTAACATTATTGCTATTTAATTTATTATTGTCGTAATTTACATGGTAATCAATCACTTATTACCATGAAGTACTCTATTTACATTACCCTATCGTTAGTTCTTTTGGCTTGTTTCTCAAGTGGAAATAAGCAAGACACTAAAGCTACGAAATCTGATACTTCAGTTTTATTTGTAGCTCCGTACAAAGTTGATTGTGTTGGTGTTGGCCCGATGAATTGTCTTCTGGTTAAAAGAGAAATCAACCAACAATGGGAAAACTTCTATTCGCCAATTAAAGGCTTTCAGCACGAGGCAGGAATATCATATAAAATTAAAGTAAAAACCAGGAAGAAGAAGAATATACCTGCAGATGCCTCATCTTTAGCTTATGAATTAATAGAAATCATTGAATCGCATCCATATAATCCAAACACTCAAGTATTGCACGACATCTGGGGTGTTGTTGAAGTGATGGGTGAAAATCCTTTAAAATCAAATTGCGAACAAACCATTGAAATTAATCTAGCCGATAGCATTGCTATGGGGAAAGGTGGCTGCAATAACTATAGAGGCGAAATATCGATACTGGAAAACAGTAATCGAATCAAGTTTAAAAATATTTTAGCCTCACGTCGCACCTGCCCCCATCAAAGCTTGGAAAATAAATACATACAAACTTTGAATCAAGTGGATGCCTACTTTAGGTTCAACCAAAATCTCTATTTGTTGCACAATGATACAGTCATCATTAAATGCAAGCGCATGGATTAATAGAATAAAAAAATGGCCGATAGTATAATCTACCGGCCATTTATATATTTCTAATGTATTTTTTACATCAAGAATGATAACAGAATACCCGCTGCTACTGCCGAGCCAATTACACCAGAAACGTTTGGTGCCATGGCATGCATTAGCAAGTGATTGTTCGGGTCACTTTTCAATCCTTCGTGCTGAACAACACGCGCTGAATCGGGTACTGCTGATACTCCAGCCGCTCCGATTAATGGATTAATTTTGTTATCGCCTTTTAAGAAAACATTCATTAAGCGAGCAAATAATAAACCACCAGCTGTAGCCACCATAAACGAAACAGCACCTAAGCCAAAGATTTTCAACGAATCTGTTGTCAAGAAATAATCGGCCTGAGTTGATGCCCCAACAGTGATACCCAATAAAATAGTAACGATATTAATCATTGAGTTACGCGCTGTATCAGCTAAACGTTCAGTTACACCAGACTCTTTTAATAAGTTTCCGAAGAACAACATACCTAATAGTGGTAATGCTGATGGTGAGATAAACGTCGTTAGTAATAAGCCAATAATCGGGAACATGATTTTCTCTGTCTTCGAAACGGCGCGCGGAGGTTTCATTTTAATTGTACGCTCATGCTTTGGAATAATTAAGCGCATAATTGGAGGCTGAATCACCGGCACCAATGCCATGTATGAATAGGCTGCAATAGCAATCGCTCCCATCAAGGTTGGCGCTAACTTCGACGACAAGAAAATTGCCGTAGGACCATCTGCTCCACCGATAATGCCAATTGCACCTGCTTCCTGAGGTGTAAAGCCCATCCATGATGCCCCTAAGAATGTAGCAAAAATACCTACCTGAGCAGCAGCTCCAAGAATCATTAACTTTGGATTGGAAATCAATGACGAAAAGTCGGTCATGGCTCCAATACCCAAGAAAATTAATGGCGGATAAACCCCTTGTTGTACACCAAAGTATAAGTAGTTTAATACAGAACCCTCTTCGTAAAGACCAATTTTATACCCCTCTAAAAATGGGATATTACCCAAAATTACACCGGTACCAATTGGAATTAATAAAAGTGGTTCGTAATCATATTTAATGGCCAGAAAAATAAAGAACAACCCCACACCAATCATAATCAGGTGTGTGAAGTGCACGTTATGAAATCCTGTAAAATTCCAGAATGTTTCCAGCCCTTTTGATGCATGATCCATAAAGGTGTCGCCAGCAGCATCTGGGCCGGCAGCGAACGCTTCAAAACCACCTCCAATAAACTGAAGGCTGAAAAGAAGCGATAAAACACCAAAAAGAGTGATAAATCTTTTCATAATTAATTTTTATTCAATAGCATAACTTCACAATGAAATTACACCATTTCAATTAATACATCGTTTTGTAATACTGCATCACCAACTGATACTTTAACAGAAGAAACTGTACCGTCTTTTTCAGCCAATACGTTGTTTTCCATTTTCATGGCTTCCATAATCAACAAAACGTCACCCTTTTTCACGGTGTCACCTTCGTTAACCAATACTTTGAAGATGTTACCAGGAAGCGGTGCATTCACCTTAATGGCTTTGCCACCGTCTTTTTTAGTAATAAAGCCTTCACCTGGTTTACGCTGTATTTCTTTACGAACCAACTTAGGTGTTTTGGCTGTCTTTTTAACTTCCTGATGAATTTCTACTTCATACTTTGTGCCGTTCACTTCTAATTGAGCGATATTTTCCTCAATATCCTGAAGATGAACATCATATTTATTACCTCTTATGGTAAAACTAAACTTTTTCATGTCCTGTTATCTGGGGAAATTAACATTGTTAAAACTATACACTTTAGAACTCCATGGAGAGTAACGTTTTTTCACCTCTTTAATGGTGATCACATTACTTTCTTCATCGTGCTGTTCGTTGAAATACATATGCAAAGCCATGGCAATAGCCGCATTGGTCTCACCAGTGATAACCAATTCATCATCTTCTACAGCCACATCTTTCTTTGCCATTCTGTTTTTCTTACGAAGCGCTCGTTTTGTGCCCCATGTTAAAATTTTGGGGACCGTTAAAAACACGCCGATTAAGAACACCAAAGCCACAAATACAATGAACCAACCTAATACGGTAATGGTCCACGTCATCGAGTCTACGATTAATAAATTCATATTTCTGTGGTTTAAAGTGGAATATTCGAGTGTTTCTTAGGAGGATTTGTTACTTTCTTAGTTTGTAAATTCTGGAAAGCTCTAATCACTCTAAAACGTGTATTTCGTGGCTCAATAACATCGTCAATATAACCATAAGAAGCCGCCTGATATGGATTAGCAAATGAGTCTTCGTATTCGTCGGTCTTTTTCTTAGCATATTCTGCTTTCTCCTCTTCAGTTTCCAGCTTCGAAATAGCTCTGCCTTCCAATACTTCAATAGCTCCTTTGGCACCCATTACCGCGATTTCCGCCATTGGCCATGCATAGTTAAAGTCACCCCTCAACTGTTTAGATGACATTACATCGTGTGCTCCACCGTATGACTTACGGATGGTAACAGTTACTTTAGGTACAGTTGCCTCACCATAAGCAAACATTAATTTCGCACCATGTATTATAATACCTGCATACTCCTGTCCCGAGCCAGGTAAGAATCCTGGAACATCAACCAATGTTAAGATAGGAATATTAAAAGCATCACACATTTGCACAAAACGAGCTGCTTTACGCGATGCATCGCAATCTAACACACCTGCCAGATAGTTTGGCTGGTTAGCTACCACACCAACCGACTGACCATCTAAACGACAGAATCCGGTAATGATGTTTTTAGCATAGTTACGGTGCACTTCTAAAAACTCACCTTCATCGGCAATAGAGAAGATAACATCGTTCATATCGTATGGTAAGTTCGGATTATCCGGTACGATATTATTTAATGCATCATCCAAGCGATCAATTGGGTCGTTGCATTCCAATACTGGAGCTTCCTCCATATTGTTTTGTGGTAAATAAGAAACCAATTTGCGAATTAACAACAAGCCTTCTTCTTCATTCTCACATTTAAAGTGAGCCACACCTGACTTAGAAGCATGAACATCTGCACCACCAAGGTCTTCAACTGTGATTTCTTCACCAGTAACAGTTTTAACCACCTTAGGACCTGTCACAAACATATACGATGATTCTTCTGTCATCATAATAAAGTCGGTTAATGCAGGCGAATAAACAGCACCTCCGGCACATGGACCAAAAATGGCCGAAATTTGAGGAATAACACCAGAAGCAAGAATATTACGCTCAAAAATCTCAGCATAACCAGCTAATGAAGTTACACCTTCCTGAATACGAGCACCTCCTGAATCATTGATACCAATAACTGGAGCTCCTACTTTCATGGCCATGTCCATAATTTTACAGATTTTCTGAGCCATTGTTTCAGACAATGATCCTCCGAATACTGTAAAATCCTGTGCATAAACATACACTACACGACCATCGATAGTACCATGACCTGTTACCACACCATCACCAAGAAACTTGTTCTTTTCCATACCAAAATTGGTACAACGGTGGGTTACAAACATGTCCAGTTCTTCAAAAGAACCTTCATCTAATAATACTTCAATTCTTTCGCGCGCAGTCATTTTACCTTGCGAATGCTGCTTTTCAATGCGCTTTTCACCACCACCCAACTTGGCTTCTGAGCGGAGGTCAATTAGTTTCTTAATTTTATCCTGAGTTGACATATGAAATTGTACGATTTAGTCAAACGATTAAATTATTTGTTAGGATCTTCGCAAAGCTCTGTCAATACACCAAAAGTTGATTTTGGATGAAGGAAGCCTATGTTTAAACCTTCTGCACCTTTACGAGGCGCTTTGTCAATTAATCTTACTCCTTGCTCTTCCGCGAATGTTAACTTTTCAGCTAAATTCTCTACGGCAAAAGCCATGTGGTGAATACCTTCTCCCTTTTTCTCGATGTACTTACCAATTGGCCCTTCAGAATCTGTTGATTCTAAAAGTTCAATTTTAGTATCACCAACTTTAAAAAACGCAGTCTTCACTTTCTGATCAGCTACTTCCTCAACAGCGTAACACTCTAATCCATAAACCTTTTCAAAGAAAGGAATTGCTTCTTTTAAATCTTTAACGGCGATCCCAATGTGCTCAATATGCGTAGGCTTCATATCTAATAATTTATTGTTTAATAAAAAATGAAAGAACAAAAGTAGAAACTAATCGAAATGTTTCCGCATATTTCCCCTAAAAAAAAGATTGTTTTAAAACATATAATGTCCTTAAAACAACGTTAAATAGTAATAAATCAAACTTGTTAGATATTTGCATATATTCAATTTTATAACCCAGTAGCTGACATGTCACCTCCTACAGTACTTACAATTTGAAAGAATTAGTGCAAAATACTATAAGTCAATTTAGACATATACTTACTATATGAAAGCAAATAACAGGATATTGAATTAATTAGAATTCAGCCCTTGTCATTGGTCTAAAATCTATAGTTTAAAAAATTGGCTTGCCAGGTAAGTACGCTTTGTATTGAGAAGACAATTTAGATGCGTAACAGATGTCAAGTTTTTCCTTTACTGGCTTTAAAAATTTATGCTGAAGTCAGAATTTGTTTCCAGTACCACTATACTAATGGAAACCTTATCAGAATCCTATAAACGCAAAAAATCCGATACTCAAATGAATATCGGATTTCTCTAAAAAAAGGCGGCGACCTACTCTCCCACTTCTACGCAGTACCATCGGC
>NZ_JAFMVC010000018.1 GCF_025499605.1 Carboxylicivirga litoralis
TAAATACGGACTGATTAGAATCGCAAATGCGTTAATCAATCCAATAAATAACAGCGATTTAGATAAATGTTATAAACTTTTGTCATGTACTTAGCAATATGACCTAAAAAACGACGAATTAATTAACGTTTCTTCTATGAAAATCCAAGGGCATGCTAGTGCTGGTAGAAGACCTTATCAAACCTTGTTTCCATCGCATTCAGGTAAGCTAAGAGTTGAATTTAAGGATGTAAACTTAATATTACACAAAATGAAAATTGTCGAGGATGATTTTGCTGGTGATTTGTTAGTTCCAATTTCTTCCGAAACTCTTATATCTCAACAATATGATGGTTCTTGGTCGTTTGGTTCGGGTGTATGGAATAATGACGAAACTAAGTTCTACTTTGACAATACAGGTGCTGTCGCTTGTATTTGGCAACTAGATATTGCGAAAAATACATTGAATAAAATTGTTCCTGAACATGAAGCCTTTAATCCCATATTTCTTGAGATTGGAGCAGAAAAAGTTTTGGGATATTTTTTAGGGCACTCTATTATGATTGCGAAACCTGAAAAATAAACTACTGCAGGCAACAAGCCATCATAAAGTAGCCCTGGCTTTGGTGAATTTTGGTAGTTCCGCTCCCGCGCCAGCTTGAGCGAAATCAAGAAAGCGAATATACCACACGCACCAGTGCCACTTCATATGGCCGAACCGTTGTGTACAATTCCCCCTATTCCAAAGCCATTGATTTCTGAAGCTAACGTATAGGTATGGCATAACTAGGTTGTGTAATAGTAGTGCATTTGTAGTGCGCTGAATGTTAACTTGTTATTCTTACGTTAGTCAGAATTAAAACAAACCCAAACGAATGGGACTATTTGATAAAATATTTAACAAGAAAAAGAAAGTAGTTGATTTTCCACCAAAACCTAAATGGAAACCCAATCTACCAATTAACTTAAATCTCATTTTAGAGAAATCTAAATACTACACAGGTGAAAAGTTGCAGCTTGCTGTTTTTGAGTTTGGAACAATAATCATATTTTCAGAAAGGGTTACTGATATTATTTCTTCTGCTCTTCAGACTTTAGATAAGATTTATAATTTTCACCCTGACTTTAATCCTAGAGAAATGGATGATGGAAACTATTTAATTGAGTATTCACAGCCTGCTTTTACTATTGTTTTTAAAGACGAAATCGAAAAATATTGGAGCTACATAGATGAAAACCATCTTGATGGAATATGTACAGACGAAGTTCTTATAAATGGTAATGGTGAGCACAATGTGTTCGATAAAATTGGGAAAATATGTCTGTATGGTAGAAGCAAAATGTTCATGGATGCCCAGAATCCAAAAGTAGTTTTAACGTTCGATAATTTGAATAAATAACTGTACACAACAAGCCATCATAAAGTAGCCCTGGCCTTGGCGAGATTTGGGAGTTTGGCTCCCGCGCGGGCAATGGCATAAACAAGAAAGCGAATATACCACACGCAAATCGGGCCACTTCATATGGCCAAACCGTTAGAGCGTAATATGGAACAACATGACGACAATTTTCAGTCGGATTTCAGAAAAATGAAACAGGTAAATAAGGGAGACCGGCCCGATGGCATAAACAAGGAAATAATTTCATTGACTTCAAAGTCGAGACGGAGATTCCGTGAAAAGCAGCCTTTTCAAATGCAAGCGACGTTTCATCGACTTTGGTGAGAGAAGTTATCAGAAATACAAGACAAAGTCAAGTTATTAAGCCCTTGAATTTCTTATACTTCACGGGTTTATAACATCGGACCAGGTCAACATATAATATAGTTTCATTTTTCTGCAGTATTCCATCGCTGCATATCCTCAGGATGATAAATCAATGGGAATACTTAAAAGGACTGAAAAAATGGATTTACAAACGTGTACAATTGAAGGAATGTCGTTCTAAATACACCGTTATTCAGCGGACAACTTGCTTTTTGCAGTTGACGATTAAATACAAATAAACACTACGCCTAACGTGCAAATGCATAATGCATGGCCACAAATGTGGATGACCGACAAAACCATAAGTGGCCACAGCATCATGCATTTGTACGTTAGGCTTAATTTGACATTCCTAATCTAATCAGGTCTATCATTCAAAACACGATAGAAAATGAATAAAAAACTAAGAAATAAAATTCTTATTGGTTTGGCTATATTTCTGCTTGTTGCAAGTGGACTAATTATTTATTTACTTATCGAAGTTGACAAAGCATTAAATCCTGACCCAAAATACAATACGGTTTTTACCGAAATGTATAACGAAAATAATTTCAATAAAATCCAACCAGGTGATGATGTTGACTATGTAATTGATATCATTGGAAAACCCTTTAAAGTAGATACAATTGATTTTATCGAACAGCTATTATATACCAATTCTCCAGAAGATGTCTTTTTTATTGAAGGTTCAGATGGGTTAAGATTACACGGAGGAAATGACAGTTTAAAATATTCAAATATCACTGTGAATAATAAAGGTGAGGTCATAAAAGTTTTTGCCGATTTTGAATTAGGTGGAAAAAGTAAAGACCAGTTAATGTTGCTTAACAAGAATCAATTAATTGAATTATTTGGTGAACCTCAGAAACATATGATTTGCGATTGTAAGTGCGCTATTTATTCATATTCCAAACTTAAAGAAGGTCCTTATCGCGGAAAATTACCAGTAATCGATTTAAGAAAAATAATGGTCTTAGATAGTATTGTTGTTGGAAAGGTAAAAATTGAAGGAAATCCTTACAATTCATATATTGGAACATGTAAAATAAATAAAAACTAAGCCTAACAAACCGCAATAAAGCATATGGAGTCCGACTCTTTTTGAAAGTTTTGTGGCTTCGGCAACCACCGCCAAATCGCTGATTTGGCTTTGAAATAAAAAGTTAAAAACAAATACACCGCTTTGGCTTTGTTCAATTTGGAAAGTTTGTAAAGTTAATTTTCCATACGCTTCATATGGCCGAACCGTTAGGCTTTATTAAACCAAATCCGACAAAATGAAAACGATATTTACAAAGACATTTTTAATTATATGTTTGGGACTTATTTGTACTAAGACCTTTTCTCAAACAGAATCAAAACCAGAGGTTAACGTTGTTTATGGAGACAAGCATATATTCACATTAGAAACACCGGCTGAATGGATAAATGACAAAAAATCAGCTGAAAAAATTGGACTTGTTTGTTTTTTCTACCCTAAATCGGAAATCGGAAAATCAAAAGTGAACTATTGCTATGCACATGGCATTGACAAAGAAAGTAATCAAGAAAACTTAGAAGAGTTTATAAAAGGTGACCTAGAGAAATTTAAAAATAAATATCCTAATTGTACATTTGAAGAAATCCCAATTGATGTTACAGGAGGACTAAAAAGTGGCGTTTTATATTCATTTTCAAACCTAACAGACAGATTTAAAGAAGAAGTAATGTATTCTGAAACGGAAGATTCCTTTATAATTTTCTCATTCGCTGCTATGACTGAAGAAGATTATAATAAATATTTACCAGCATTTGATGGTTTAATTGGTTCCTTTAATTATCGAGGAAATAATCCTCAACCATTCTTGGAATATATGAAAAGTAAAAAATTGAATAAATAACAAAGCCTAACACGCCGCAATAGCGCATAGCAGGGCTCGGCTCAGTTTTGGAGGGCAAATTCCCGCTTCGATAGTCTCGTCCTCTCGGACCGACAATCTCAACGCAAATCTGCTACAGCGCCATGCGGCCAACCGTTGGTGGCAAGGCAAAAAAATACTCACATGCTGAAAAAAGGGATATTTATAGTTTTATGCTTTATAAATCTGAATGTTGTTTCTCAGGATTTAGAACATATTAAGTCAAGGCAAATTGACAAAAGCAGTGATTACTATGAAAGTAGTATTAATGGGTATCGGACAAATGAATTTTGGTGTATTTGGACAATGCCAATGGGAAATGCATTTTCATCGTCAGAATTAAAACCACAAGGAAATATTGACTATTCCATTAGCAATGTTATGGATTATGACCTAACTACATCTTGGATTGAAGGAAAAACTGATTATGGTGTAGGAGAAAAATTTGGTTTTACATTCAATTTCCCAGAAAGTACTGAATATGGTGGTGCATATCAGTTTTATGGAATTGTAAATGTATTTAATAGATACTGTAAATCATTAGAGGTTTGGCAACAGAATTCCAGGATACGAAACTTATAAGTTTATTACAATGATAAGCCTGTATGCATTGTAGAGTTGATTGACACTTGGCATTTTCAAAGTTTTGATATTGGAAAGTTTTTCAAATATAAAAGAGACAATAAGTTTTTAGATGCTCCATTTGAAATTAAACAGGGTGATAAATTGACCTTTGAAATATTAGATGTTTATGCAGGGACAAAATACAAAGACGTTGCGTTATCTGAATTTATGGTCGAAGGAGCAGGAAATTAAAGCCCAGCCACCAACAAGCCGTCATAAAGCAAAAGGGGCGAGGCGTGCTTTGGATAGTTTGTGACTTCGGCAATCAGCGCCAAATCGCAGATTTGGCTTTAAAAAAGAAATGTAAAACAAATATGCGTTTTGGCTTAGCGCAATTAAGAAAGTTTGTGAGGTTAAATCCCCTTACGACGCCATGCAACAACCGTTAGCGCCAATTTGAAATTCAAGCAAGCTGCTAAATATATTGTCAACCAAATAACAAACAGAAAACTAGGGAAATGTCTGAGAATATTGATTACAATTCAAAAAAGCAAAATATTGTCATTAAGGTTATTAGTGTAGGAATACTAATAGCATACTTTGCTTACATATCATTCGACTGGGACTATGTCTTTCTAATGTTTGCAGACTTTAAAAATTGGGATTTTAGTGTTATTGAATTTTTGCTCCCAATAATATTAGTTCCAATCGGTGTAATAGGACTTTGGAAAATAAAAAAAATTGGTTGGCTGGTAATTACAATAGTGCTGACATATCTCTTATGGACTATAATATTGACAACATTTACAGAACAATTAGGAATACTCATCTTAATTGGCGGACTGTTAGCATACATAAACAGCCCTTCAGTTATTAAGACTTTTAAAATTTCAAGAGTTGCTAGAATTCTTGGAATCGGAGTTCCGACAATAATATTGTTCGCTATATGGTTTGCAATATTTGTCTAGAATAAAAAAACTGGCGCTAACAAACCGCAATAAAGCATATGGAGTCCGGCTCACTTTGGAGTCTTTGTGACTTCGGCAACCAACGCCAAATCGTATTCTATGATAAAAGACAAGCTGTTTTGATATATTTTAAACAGCAAATTTGTGTGTGTTAATGTATGGTTGTTGTCTATTTTAACGGCAAAAACATGAGATAACATTTTATTTCTAAGGTTATTTAGTACCAGCATTTTGTTTTTACCCTCGGCTACTTTACGGTCATAATATTCCCTCATTTGGTAGTCGCATTTCATTACTGACAGCGCCCCCATATTCAATAGTGTTTTAAGCTTTTTGTCTGCCAGGTGACTCACTTTTGTTCTACCATGAATGCTAGATCCAGATTGATAAGGGAAAGGAGCTACACCGCCAAAGCAGGCTAGTTTTCTGCTATTCGAAAAACGGGTAAAGTTATGTGTCACAATAATAAGATATGTTGCTAGCTGAACACCAATACCAGGAACTGTTTTAGCCAGGTTATAATTGTTATCAAGGTCTAGGTTGGACTTTATTAATTTAGATATTAATGACTCAACTTCTTTTAGGGCTTTTTTAAGCCCTCTAACTAGCTTATCATTGGATCGGGCAAGTTCCCTTGTCATATCCTTTGACAAAAACAATTCTGACTCTTTTATGGACTTAAACTGCCCAATTGCCTTTACTATCTTTTCACTTTGGCAATAAAGCAACTTAAGCTTGTTTATATCGTAGTCTGCTAAATGAGATAGTTCCAATTCAAACAGATGTGAAATAGCATATTTGGCGATGGAAAAGGCATCTTTCTTATCTGATTTACCTCTGTTTATACCAAGTGATCGGTGTATTTCTAGGGCAGAAACTTCGGCAAAATCAACATCAGCCTGGCTAAGTACCTGAGAGAGGTTATGACCATATATGCCAGTATTTTCAAAAACAACCAGTGTGGAAGATTTATCAATCGCTGATTTCTTCAGAAACTGTTTGACCGCCAAACGAGTATTAGCAATGACTAAATGCTGTAATGTGATTTGAGACTGGGGATTTAAGCCAATGATATCTAAAGTGCTTTTAGATATATCAATACCAATAAATAGCGAATAATTTTTCATTACATTTGATTTAGGATTAAAACAATGTGTTGAACCTCTTAAAAACCTTTATTAGACCTTTATGTCTATCATTCTATTTGAAGCGATTCAACCAGATTCAGGGAGAGTAGAGGACTAAAACGATTTATAAGCCGAATACTTATCAGATTTGATAGTTCACCTCTATTCTCTTTGAATCAAAATGAGGTCTTTTATCCAAAATGTAAAGTAAAGGTTGATTTGGCTTTTGAAACGAAAAGATAAAATCAAATTCAACGTTTTGGCTCTGATCTATTTGGAAAGTTAGCATGGATAAATCTCCATACGCTTCATGCGACAGGCTGTTGGCAACATTAGGTACGCTATACAAACATTGTAGGTAAATAGTCTCAGAAAACCTAGGTTCTGATCCTCTAATCCCAAGTTTTGCAGATAGAGTTTAGAAATAAAAAAAACGCACCACCTTATTAGGTGATGCGTGTGGAATTAAGTGTAAATTTCATAATTGCTTGCTAAGCAAGCTAAACTGCGGAGAGAGAGGGATTCGAACCCCCGGTACCTCGCGGTACAACGGTTTTCAAGACCGCCGCATTCGACCACTCTGCCATCTCTCCAATATTTTAATATTTTGTCTGAAACCCTTGTGGTCACTAGTGTTTCAGTGTCTATCTCTTTTGATAACGGTTGCAAAAGTAGGGTTTATTTTTAAACTGCAAAACAAAAAAGTACTAAAAAAATAGTGTATTTTTAAAGGAGGTTTGTAAGTTTTTAGATGCTAGTTGTATAGCTCTTAAATTTTTTTTCAATAAAAAGGGTAGCATTGTTGATGCTACCTGTTCAGAAGTATAATAGGGAAATTAGTTCTTTGAATTCTCCACTTTTAATAACTCCACTTCAAATATCAAAGCAGCGTATGGAGGAATTACCTGACCGGCACCTCGCTCGCCATAAGCTAATTCATAGGGAATGTAAAAAATCGATCTTCCACCTTCTTTCATTAACTGCAAACCTTCTGTCCATCCTGGAATAACTCTGTTTAATGGGAAAGAAATAGGTTCACCACCTTCGGAGCTGTCAAATACTTCACCATTAATTAATGAACCTTTATAATGAACTGTAACCACGTCTGTAGCAGCAGGAGAGGTGCCAGTTCCTTCTTCTAGTATTTTGTGTTGAAGGCCACTTTCTGTCATCATAACACCTTCTTTTTTCGCATTTTCAGCTAAAAAATCGATACCAATTTGTGCTTTACCCATGGCAATGGACTGACTAGCTTCTTCAAGCGTTACTTGAGCAGTTTCGTTTAAAGCTTCTTTAATGCCAGCAGCAATTAACTCAGGGTTTAAACCTTTTTCATTTTTAAGTTCACGTGCCATCATTACACCGTAACTGTAACTTAAACTATCAGCCTTGTTTGTCATCTTAGCTGGTCCGCTTGGTGTTGAACATGATTGAGCTATTACTAGAGCTATCAATGCAAGGCCTGTGCCGGCCATTTTCTGAATAATTTTTTTCATTTGATTGTTTCCTATTTTTTGAAGTTGTAATCGCCTAAAGGTATTTAAATAGTTGGATATATAGTGGTAAAAGGTTTTTATCCTAAAATTAAAAAGATAGCAGGTCGTTTATTAATTTCGGGTATATTACTTTTCCACTGTGCAATGGTTTTGGTTTGGATAAATTCTGTTTCCAATGTTATATCGCAGGCTATGCACAATCGTGTTTGAGGCCGACAGGCTGATAATATCTCTTGCAGAACCTTCAGGTTACGATAAGGAGCTTCAATAAATAACTGTGTTTGTTTTTCTCTGATAGAGCGTTCTTCCAGGTGTTTAATATGTTTGCCTACTTCACCTTTTTTTAGAGGAATATAGCCATTAAACGCAAAGCTTTGCCCGTTCAATCCCGATGCCATCACAGATAGTAGGATAGAAGAGGGGCCAACTAATGGTATGACCTGTACCTTTTTTTCATGAGCCAGTTTAACCACATCGGCACCAGGGTCGGCCACACCTGGGCAACCAGCTTCCGACAATAGTCCCAGGTTATTACCATCGTAGCAAGGTTTTAAAAATCCCGGAATGTCATTGGGATTGGTGTGTTTATCCAATACATAAAAGGTAAGTTCATCAATTTCAATGTCTTTGTCCACTTTTTTTAGAAAACGACGTGCTGAACGTATATTCTCTACAACAAAATGTTTGATAGAGCGGATTGTCTCAATCGTTTCGGCAGGGAGGTTACGTTCAATTGGACTTTCGCCCAGCGTATTGGGGATAAGATATAATTGACCTTTCATATGTGTGCTATTTGTATACTATTAAAAAATGATTAAGTGCAAAAGTACATATTTGCTTCACTGGAATGCAAATGGAATATATCGCGTTTTTAATGTAGAATAATTCTAAATAAAATTTGTAAGTTTGCGCTGTTCCAATGAAATTAATGCTTATAGAATTTTACAATGCAATATATACTCAATTTAGTTCGTAATCGTAACTTCGTTTTAGTTTTAGCGGTTGTTGTGGGACTGGTGTTTGGTGATTTTGCCGGGCATATTAAAGCTTACACCATCTATGTTCTGGCAATCGTGATGACTTTCTCAATGACCAATATTCGGTCTTCTAGTTTTTATCCACCGAAGTCATTGTTAAAACCTATGATGACGGGTATTCTTTTGAATTATATTGTATATGCCATTGTAATGATTGGTTTGGCTTATTTAATCATCGATGATAAAGAATTGTTCTATGGTTTTGTAGTGATTGCTACTACACCTCCGGGAGTGGCAATAATTCCTTTTTCATACATACTTAAAGGAGATGTTGAATATTCGATTAAAGGTGTGCTTGGTGCGTTTTTATGCACCGTTTTTATTACACCTTTTGCAGTAGGATGGATTACCGGTAACAATGGTATACAGTCTTTCGACTTGTTTATGTTGATGGTTAAAACCATCGTCATTCCGTTATTGATATCACGAGTTTTGTTAATGCCAATGCCTTTTAAAGTAGTTGATAAGGTGAGGGGTAAGGTGGTTGACTGGGGTTTTGCTTTGCTTATTTTTATTGCAGTAGGTCTTAACCGTAAAGTGTTTTTTAGTGAGCCGGCAATGTTGCTCAAAATAGGATTTGTCTTGTTTTTAACGCATTTTGTGCTTGGATTAGCCTACGAAAAGCTTTGCAGTCTGCTCAGAAGAAATAAAGTTAAGGCTATGTCTGAGAATTTGTTACTCACGGTCAAAAGTTCGGGTTTTGCAGTGGTGACGGCTATTACCTTATTTGGGCAAAAAGCGGCCATTCCAACAGCAGGCTTAGCCATCTTTGTGTTACTGTATTTATTGTTTTTATCATTCAGGATGGAGCACAAAGAAAAAAAACGTCGGGATAACTAATCAAAAAGTAGTATTGTAGCTAATTTTTGGGTATTAAAAGCTGACTTCCAGGTTAAAGTATATTTTTCCCGAATTGTAAGGATTAACTTCATTAGTACGATGATGCTGATAGTTTATTGAGGTGTTGATCCTTCGTGGTACCATTACATACTCCAGGCCAACATAGAAATCTTCACCATCTTTCGCAAGCCACGTATCCATGTGGTCCTGGTGGTCGCCTTCAAATTTCTCACCCAAATCAAACAAAGAATGCATGCCATCCACGCGTGCCCACAGACCTAAGCGAGGTCTTATGTTATATTGAGTAAACAAAGAATAGGCTTCTCGGTTGTGTCCATCATAATAAGCATAATTATTCTGATAGGTATATTCGGCTCCAAAGGTAAATTTATCTAGGTCAACTCCTATAAAACCGGTGACTGAATATAGGTGTGTTGCAGCTGCTGAATAATCGCCATAAATTCTGGTTATTAACCGATGGCTCAACCACCGTTTGGTAATACCTAAACTGCCGCGAAAAGCATCATCGGTCTGTAACTGTTTGTACCCTTCGCCGTTGAAAATACCAAAGTCTATATTGAGATTAGCGGTACGGTATTGCATGGATGCTCCAATGTCTGCACTAAAATCAAATTTCTGCTTATCCAACATTGATGGTAAAATATAGCGCTTACCCCAAAGGGTTTCCTGTTCTTTAAACTGGTAGGTGTCGTGCAAACCAAAGGCGCCAAACCAAGAGCCTTTTTCATAGAATAAGGCAGCGGTTTTAAAAAAGACATATTGCGATTCGGCTCCATCGAAAACAGCACCATCAACGATACCATCAAAAATAAATTCACTGCCTCCAACATCAACACGTAAATGAGTACGCCAAACTGGTGTAATTTGATATTGATAGCCAAAATAAGCACGCTTTAATTCAAATGCTTTGTTATGACCATCACCAACTATATCAGCACTAAAATCGGTGTAGATACGGCCTTCTATTTTGCCATGAGGCGTAAATGTCTCCGGCTCTTGAGCATTAATTGTGCAAATGCAGACCAATAGTATAGCTAACACATAAAGCTTTTTAGTCATGATGAACCATTTATTTGTATTCATTTTAAAAAGTATATCTGAAGCAGTCTTTTGATAATACAATTTTGAATACGAGTGGTTTACAATGAGATTTATGGAAAGCTAATATAAAAAAATAAGAAAGAAGCACCATGGCTTCTTTCTTATCTTATCGTCAATGATTGATTTATTATTTCGACTGGTAGTCAACAAAATCACGCTGCGCCTTAACCAAGTTCACCAGGTGTAACATTAAGTTTTGCGTCTCATGCAAGGTATTCAGGTATAGTAAACTTACTTTTGTTCCTGCCTTCTCATTCTTAATGCGTTTCAACTGTTTCTTACGATTATCACGCATTTGAGCAAAAACTGTTTGTTGTTGTTCGATTAACTCTTCTAACGAACCATAATCGCCTTGTGTGATTATTCTGATTGCCTTAGCCATAAAATCCTGAACATCCACACGAACGCCGTTTAACTCTTCAAACTGTTCAGGTGAGAACACTTTGTGGTTGTTATCAATGTGCTCAAATGCGGGTTCAGTTACATATTCAAGGCAATGTGCAACTTCACGCAAGTAATCAACTACCTGAATGTAATACAAGCTAGAGTCAATTGATTGCTCTTGAAGCTTTTTCACAGTTGGGTATACATTACCTTTAAGCTTCTTCGCTTTTTTATTAAGCGATTTCACCTCTTTATTAATTTCTTTTAGGCTTCTTCTGTCTTCCGCTTCAAAGTCATGAATAGCCTGAGCATAAATTTGAGATACTTTCTTAAGAATATCTGTAACACTGTATTTACACTTCTCAAGAACTTTTTCAGCTAGAATCTCACCGTTTACTTCTTCAATTTCAAACTCTTCAATCTCAGTTTCTTCTTTAGTGCTTTTCTTGTGGATAATATGCGTACGGAATACCACATAAATTGCAATAGCCACTAAAACAGCCACAAACCAGATTCCAATTGTAGCGATTAAAAGAGCCATTACAAAGGCCACTGTAAATGCCGATAAAGCAGTGAAGAACCATCCGCCAATTACAGACAATACACCGGTAATACGATAAACAGCACTTTCGCGTCCCCATGCACGGTCAGCCAACGAACTACCCATAGCTACCATAAATGTTACATAGGTCGTTGATAAAGGTAACTTCATGTTAGTTGCAATGGAGATAAGAATACTGGCAACAACAAGGTTAACCGAGGCACGAAGCATATCAAATACCGGCGCTTCAGAACCCAACTTACGTCTTCGTTCTTCGTAGTTCGATGAGTCGAACTGACGGTTAATGGCGTTGTTCAATGATTTAGGGAATACCGAGCTAACAGCATTTGAAGCATTGATTGAAACTCGCACCAATGAACGAGCAAAATAGGATGAACCAAAGCGCTCATCACCTTCTTGCTGGCGACTTAGGTCTAATGATGTTTTTACTACAGCCTTTGCTTTCTTCGATGTCCATAATGTTACAACCATAACTGCACCTGCAATAATCAGCATGTAAGTTGGTGTTGCCACTTTCCCAGCCAGGGCTTCCATGCTGGTGCCAGCATCGCCACTGGCAGCAAATATTTTAAATGATTCGAAACCAGCTAATGGTACACCAATAAAGTTAACCAAGTCGTTACCGGCAAATGCCATTGCCAAGGCAAAAGTACCTGTTAATACAATGATCTTAAGAATGTCAACTTTAAATATCAACTTAAGGATTTGTAAAAGTACTGTCCAGCCAACCATGCTGATTGCAATAATTGTTAAACCATTACTTTTAATCCATTCCTTAGTGTCGGCGTGCATAAATGAAGCACCTTTGGCACCTTTAACCAAAATGAAATAGGTAATTGCAGTAATGGCAATACCTCCCCATATGGCACCGAAGTAATTAAGACGCTTATCGTAATCAAACGAAAAGATTAAACGTGTGATATATTGAACTAAAGCTCCAACACTAAAGGAAATCACCACCGAAAGCAGAATGCCTGAGATGATGGCTAACGCTTTTGCGGTATTGATATACTCGCTCAAGGCAATTTCAGGATTGTTAGATACTTTAATAAGTGCAACAGCAACGGCAGCACCCAGGATTTCAAACACAATGGACACCGTGGTGGATGTAGGCATACCAAAGGTGTTAAACACATCCAGCAGAATGACGTCCGTTATCATCACCGCCAAAAAGATGATCATGATTTCGGAGAAGACAAAATACTGCGGGTTAAAGATTCCTTTTCGGGCAACTTCCATCATACCGCTTGAAAAGGTGGCTCCGAATAATATACCCAGAGCGGCTACGATCATAATATACTTGTAAGGCGCTGCTTTTGCTCCGATTGCTGAATTCAAAAAGTTCACAGCATCATTACTCACACCTACAATTAGATCTGAAATGGCCAAGGCAAACAAAACAATGACCAGAATTAAATAAATGTTTTCCATCAGAAAATGTTATTTGTTGTTCTTTTTCGCGAGGCAAACATAGTTACTCAACCGAACTATAGCATTGATTTAATTTTAAGCGAATGTTAACTTTGTGTTAATTCCTACCAAGTTAAATTATTCTTAAAAGTAATCCAAGAGATTAGTATTTAAATGTAATGTTCAGTATATGAGTTGCTAATGGTAGAGTGGGCTGTTTATATAATACCATTTCAGGTAATTCTCATGCTCAATTGACTCGAACATTTTTAACCCATGGGTGAGAATTATCTAATAGTTATGATTTTTATCGAACGGTAAAATGCTTAACTTATGAAGATTAGTTTATAAAATACCACAGAATAGTATTATTGAGTTATTACATTATTTATAATTCTTCATTAATATCTATTCAATGAATGTCGTATTAAAAAAGGTTTTTATAATTTTGCCTGACTTTTGCGATAAATATAAAAGGTAAGCTGACGTTCTTGTTTTGGTGATAGCACGATAAGATAAGTACAGCAGAGCTGCTACAAAAAGGCATTTGATGAGTATTGGAAATATAATTGATGGAGTTATTATTGGAATTTCAGCTTCTATACCCTTAGGTCCTATAGGTGTTTTGGTGGTTCAGAGAACCCTTAATAAAGGACATTTATCGGGTTTTGTATCCGGATTAGGGGCTGCTCTGTCAGATACTATTTATGCTATTATTGCCGGTTTTAGTCTTTCATTTATCGTTGGTTTTATTGAGTCCCAGTTATTATGGATCCAAATATTTGGCGCTTTGATTTTAATCGCACTGGGATTAAAAATATTTACAACCAATCCGGCTATTCAGTTGAGAAAGCAAAAGAAAAAAAGTAGTAGTCTTTTGCAGGACTTTTTCTCCACATTTGCTTTAACTATTGCTAATCCTTTAGCTGTGTTTCTGTTTATGGCATTTTTTGCAAGTTTTCGAGTGGTTGGAGCCGAAAAAACAGGAATAGATAATTTGTTGCTAATAGGAGGGGTGTTTACAGGTGCGGCAACCTGGTGGTTAATATTAAGTTCTTTAGTTAACCTGTTTCGCTCCAAAATCAATTTACGCCGTTTGTTCTGGATAAATAAAATAGCCGGAAGTACCATTATTGTTCTGGTCGTTTTAGCTTTCACTATCTGGATAAGCAAAGAGTATATTTTTTAAGCCATTGGCTAAATTGCTCATTAGAATTTAGGCAATAGTTTATATCCTGTATTTGAATACATGTTCATATGCCTCCGATGCTTCTGTTTTGGATAATGTATGCGAATTGGAGCTAAAAAAAGCGCAGCTCAAATTGAACTACGCTTCTCACATTTATCTTTATAAATATTTACCTCTATCAAGGGAATTTTGGGAATTGGTGGAAATCAGGATCACGTTTCTCGAGGAATGCATTACGTCCTTCCTGCGCTTCTTCCATCAAATAGAACATTAAAGTAGCATCACCAGCCATTTCCATAATACCTGTTTGTCCATCTAATTCAGCATTTAGGCCACGTTTAATCATGCGCAATGCCATGGGGCTTCGTTGCAACATAGTCTGACACCATTCAACGGTTGTATCTTCCAACTGCTCCAGTGGCACAACGGTGTTAACCAAGCCCATGTCTTCGGCCTCTTTGGCTGAGTATTGTTTGCAAAGGAACCAAATCTCACGCGCTTTCTTCTGTCCAACATGACGCGCCAGGTACGATGAGCCAAAACCACCATCAAAACTGCCTACTTTAGGTCCGCTCTGACCGAAAATAGCGTTTTCAGAGGCAATGGTTAAATCACAAACCACGTGCAAAACATGACCGCCACCAATGGCATAGCCATTAACCATGGCCACCACGGGCTTAGGCATCGAACGAATGCGTTTATGCAAATCCAATACGTTTAAGCGAGGCACACCACCCTGATCAATATAACCGCCATGGCCTTTTACATTTTGGTCGCCACCCGAACAAAAGGCTTTGTCGCCTTCGCCGGTTAAAACGATCACGCCAATATCTTGTCTTTCGCGGCAGATATCAAAGGCGTCAAGCAGCTCATTGATGGTTTTAGGTCGAAAAGCGTTGTAAACACGAGGGCGGTTAATCGTGATTTTTGCAATGCGCTCAAAGTATTCAAACTTAATGTCTTCGTATTCTTTTACAGAAGTCCAGTTACGTTGACTCATAATTCTTCTTTTAAGCGTTTAAAATAAGATTTAAGTACACCGGCATTTTCTTTGGCAGGTGTTTTTACTTCTAATATGATAGGTCTTTCACTATGTGCAAACAATTGTGACAGGCTTTCGTTCATCGTTGCTTCGTCACTGGCCACTAAATAGCGGAGGCCATACATCTCGGCCAGCGGCTGAAGGTTTAATTGGTGCGAGGCTTCAAAATAGTTCTCCAGTTCTTCAGAGTCCGATGGCCCTGGGATAAATCGGAAAATACCGCCACCACCGTTATTGATGACGATGATACGCAAGTTGGGTTTTAGGTAATTATTCCAAAGGCCATTACTGTCGTATATAAACGATAAGTCGCCCACAACTAATAGCGTTGGCTGATTGTTGATGTAGCTAGCTCCAGCTGCTGTGCTAACACTACCATCAATGCCACTGGTTCCACGATTGCAATAGGCATTTTGGTTATAAAACTCGTGGAATAGTTGCGCATAACGAATAGCTGAACTGTTTCCCCATTGCACCTGCCAATTTTGTGGGAGCTGTGTTGCTATATGAGAGAAGGCTTTTAAGTCGTTCCAGCCATTTTTATCCAGGTATTCGTTATGATGTTTCTCAGAGCGTTCAGCACGGTTTAGCCAGGTGGTTTTGTAGCGACTTTTAACCGATGTGATGTTAGGCATTAGTTGCTTGAAAAATTCAACCGGTTCAGCTTCAATAGAGGTAGTTAATTGCTGGTATGTATCCAGGTGATGATTGACGGAACTGATATGCCAATGTGATTTCGCCTGGTAATTGCGCAGGAATGTTTTGACCATTTTTGACACGACAGGGCCATCCAATGTAATTAGTAGTAAAGGTTTAAAAAAGTGTACTTCCTCTTCAGTAATGGTTGAAACAACCTTATCAATTCCACTAATTATTTGCTCCCCCTTTACATTAGAGGTCGTCTCGGTTAATACAACGACCTGCTCCATATCGGAAAGTTGTCTGAGGACTTCCTGTAAATGTGGATTGGGTTGCTGCATGCCTGCGACTATTAGTATTTTGTCATTATTATTCCACTCTTCGCTAAGTGTATTAATGGCTTCGCTACTAATTGAACTACAGGATGTTACTTGCTTTATTTGACGTTGTTTTTCTTCGGGATGTACCGTTTTGCCATACAATGGTTCGGCTAAGGGCACATTAATGTGAACAGGGCCTGCTTGCTTGTATTGACAATGGTAAAAAGCTTCACTCACTACACGGTTAACATGCCATGAACTGGCATTTTTTGAAGTTGGTAGCTGGCAACTGTATTTCACAATATTATCCAGTGATCCTACCTGTCGAATGGTCTGTCCATCTGCCTGGTCAATCCATTCCATCGGTCTGTCGGCACTTATCACTACTAATGGAATGTTTTGATAATAGGCTTCAGAGATGGCCGGTGCATAATTAAGTAATGCCGAACCGCTGGTGCAAACCAATGCCACTGGTCGGCCTGTTTGTTGAGCTAAGCCCAATGCAAAGAATCCCGCACTGCGTTCATCAACAATGCTAAAGCACTCAAACTCGTCGTGTGCTGTAAAGGTTAATGTGAGCGGTGCATTTCTTGAACCTGGTGAAATAACAACTTCACGCAAGCCTTCGGAGATGCAAATGTCAATTAAGCTTTTTACAACTTTTTTATCAGAAACTGCTTTATTCATAAGTGTGCAAAGGTTAAATATTTTTTAAGACAGACAATAGGGTTTGTGCCTTTAACTGTGTTTCCTGCCATTCGTTCTCAGCCTTGCTGCCGAGCGTTAATCCTCCACCAATATATAATACTGACTGTGAGGCATACAATTGTAAACAACGAATATTGACATAAAACTCAAAATCACCATTATTGACAGGGCCAAGAAAGCCGGAATAATATTGACGTTTATGTTTCTCTGTTTCCAGTATCAGCTGGTAAGCTTTTTCTTTGGGCATGCCACAGACAGCTGGTGTTGGGTGCAGTTCATACAATAGGCCAATGTAGTTGCCATTGGTCTGCTTTAATTCAAAATTAAAGTTGGTGCACAGGTGCTTAACCTGTCCTGCGTTAATCGTAACAGGTTCAGAATATTCAATATTATCGGCCTGGTGCTGTATTAAGGTGTTTTCAATATAATTGGTAACCAACTCTTGCTCATCTATTTCTTTGTCACTCCACAGAGAAGTGTCATTATTTGGAATCGTGCCTGCCAACGAAACGGTTGAAAGCCTGTTTTCATGTTTGCTTAGCAGTAGCTCGGGGCCAGCACCAATCCATGTGCCGCAATCGGGCGAACTAATGGCATACACAAAAGCATGTGGGTATTTATCAGCTAAAGTCTCAAATAAGTTGACGATATGCTCTTTGTGAATAGACGGGCCACATTGAACACGCGACAAAATTACTTTATCCAGCTGACCATCGGAGATAGACTGGTGCATTTGTTCGAAGTGTTGTTTATAGGCATCAAAATCATCTTCTACCACAGGGGCATCAGCGTCAATAACAAAAAGTCTTGATAAATTGATTTTTTCGGCATCACTCAATTGATCGTATGTCGTTGAGTAACTCTGGTTAATAAATAAGCCATGTGTTTTCGCATTATCAAAAGGTTCAAATACAAAACCCTTATCCATGCAATGATGCACATTGATGCCATTGTATATTATTTCGCTATAGCCTACAAGTATGTGTTTATCAATTTTGTGCGGCAATCGATATAACACAATGGAGTCGAAATCCTTTTTATTAATAGCTTGTTCGAGTTCTCTTTTCAAATCCCAGACTTAAATAGTAGCTCTCAAAGATAGTAAATAGGCACAGATTATAAGGAATGGTAACATTTTTGTCAATGTAAAATTACCGACTTTAAACCTGTAAAAGCATACAAAAGATGTCAATGTGGCAGTCAACCAAGTTGGCTTGTTAACTGTTCATCAATTGAAGAATCTACTTCAAACTTATATTTAACTGTTTTATACACATTTGTTTGAAAATAATTGAATGGGTGTAGATATTTGATACAAAATTGGAAAAATGATTAAAAAAGAACACATAAAGGTAAATTGCAGTTTGTGTAAAATACCATTTAAAACATTCTTAAGTTTCCAATATCTGATTAAAGAAATTGAAGCTATTAGCAAGGATAGGTCTCATGTGATGAACTTAATGGCTGTTGACCTTCTGATGAAGTTGGATGCTGCCCCTGAGTTAAAGTCAGATAATGTAACACAAGCTACACTTGACAGATATCCTGATTTGGTAAAGCAATTAATGTGTTTTACATTCAACCCGTTGCAGGATGAGATGGAATTGAGCGCTGCCTGGAAACCATTTGATATGGAAACGGAACTATACTCAACTAAAGCATTTAAAAGAATATTGGGTAAAGGTAACCGCATTATTGAATTAGCTAAAGAAGGTGAAATGGAGTTGGATGAGAATCTGATGTTGGTCACCGTACTTTATCAAGCTTATTTTATTATCCTGGAGCGTTATTTTAAGGTGGATGTACCTATTGATTTGCCATTTACCCTTAAAATAACCAATGCCGATACGAAGGTTGTTAAATATTTCAACAAACGTTTTAATTCGCGTTTTCTAGATATTAGTACGAAAGGAAAAGTGAAGTCATTATCATCAGAAGAGTTAAAAATGCTTTTGGACAATGACCATGATTTAGACCTATGGAATAAGTTGATTCCACTTGATAAATTTGAATTCAAGGGCTTTCTGCAGTTTCAATATCATGATGTAACGCGCGATCATACTATTTCGGAGCTTAAATCTGATTTGCTTAAAAAAGAGACCATCCTCACCAAAGAGGGTTTTTTGAAATTGAGAGATAAAATAAGAACCTTAATTGAAAACCCTGAGGCTGAATTTGGAATGGCTGCCAACTATGGCTTTGAAACGAATGTGAATCAAAATTTTATCTGGAACACCATTATTCCTCGTGAGGAATTAGATTGTCACGATTATAAAGGTACTTTTTACGAGAAGGCATTTAAAGGCAGGGAAATAGTACTCACATCAGACATGGCCGAGTTAGAAAAGAATGATGTGGTTGATGGATTCTTAAAACATGGTGTCAGAAGTCATGCCGTGGTTCCATTGTTGTTGGATGGCGAAATAATGGGTATGCTTGAATTTGGTTGTAAAAAGCCAGGAAGCATTACGATGATTCAACTGAAATTGCTACACGATTTATTCCCTATTTTTGCTTTGGCAATGAAGCGTTCGAAAGAGGATTGGGATGATTTGGTGCGATCGGTTATTCAGGAAGAATATACAGCTATTCATCCAACTGTTGAGTGGCGCTTTAGAGAAGCTGCTACAAATTTGATTAACACTGAAGAAACCTCAGAAAATATCAAACGTGAAGACATCATCTTTCCTGATGTTGTGCCTATTTATGGTGCATCTGATATACGGGGTTCGTCGATTGAGCGTAATGTGGCTATTCGTGACGATTTAAAAGCGCAGCTATTGGCTGTAAAGCAAATTATTGATGAAGTCCAGGTAGTGGCTGATGTGCCATTAATGAACGATTTGCGCTATACTATTAATAAACATTTGAAAACCGTTCGTTCGGGCCTTAAAGCTGGTGATGAGGTGGTAATTATTGACTTTTTAAAGAAAGAAATAAAGCCAGTTATCGAGCTGTTCAAAGGACGCTATCCACAGATGAGTCAGACCATCTCAAGGTACGAGAAAATGCTGGATCCGGAGCTGGGTGTGATATACAATAAACGCAAAGATTTTGAAGACAGCCTTACGCTTATCAATGATAAAGTAAGTGAAATTATCGATAAAGAACAGGTGGGGGCGCAGATGGTGTATCCACATTATTTTGAAAAATACCGCACTGATGGTATTGAATACAATGCATATATCGGGCAATCTTTAGTTAAGGACATGGAATATAGTCCGATATATTTAAAGAATATTCGCTTGTGGCAATTATTGGTAATGGTTAAAGTGGCGCGTCAGGTGCGTCAACTTCAGCCAATTTTGCCAACAAAGTTGGATATCACCCAATTGATTTTGGTGCATTCTAACCCCTTGAGCATTGCTTTTCGTCAGGATGAGAAAAAGTTTGATGTTGCTGGTGCTTACAATATTCGATACGAGATTACCAAAAAGCGAATTGACAAGGCTCATGTGAGAGGAACAACCGAACGCATCACACAGGTTGGTAAAATAGCCATTGTGTATTCGCATGCCGATGAAATTGCAGAATACAGGCATTATCTTGATTTTATGCAAAATCAGGGATATATTACCAACAAGGTTGAAGACCTGGAGTTGGAAGATTTAAAAGGTGCATCGGGATTAAAAGCATTGAGGATTGAAGTAAATTATAATGGGATAGACCTAAACGAGCTTGACGAGAATGTGTATGAAGAAGTAGTTACTAAATAGTTTATTGAAAGAAAAAGCTTCTGGCATCAATGAAATACCTAGATAGAGATTTAAGTTGGTTATCCTTTAATGGCCGCATATTGCAGGAAATAGCTTCTAAAGATGTACCCTTATTGGAACGTTTGAAGTTTGTGGCTATTTACTCATCCAACCTTGAGGAATTTTATAAAGTTAGGGTGGCCAGTCATCGTTTTGCACAGAAATACAAAGGCGATAAGCGAAATAAATTTGGTTATCGACCCTCGTTTATTTTACAGCAGATAAATACCATTGTTAGCGAACAGCAAGCCTACTTGGGTAAGCTGTTTTTTAATGAAATAGTGCCTGAAATGACCAATGAAGGTATTAGGTTTTTATGTGGTGTTGTAAATGAAGCTGACCAAAAGCTGCTTGAGCAGTATTACGACAAGCATTTCAAGGAGGAGTTTAAAGTACTCGAAATAACTAATGACATCTTCTTAGAGCTTAAAAATCAGGCTATCTATCAGCTAATTATTGATGGCGAGCAACAGTATTTGTTGGAGATGGATTATGCCCGATGGGGGCGCTTTATCACATTGGAACAAAACGAGGACTATACCAAAATTGTGCAGGTCGATGATGTCTTTAAGTACAATCTGCATAAAATTCTGGGCCATGAGGCAGAGACTTATGCTTTTAAAATTTCACGTGATGCCGAATTATACATTGATGAGGAGCAGGACGAAAACATTGTCAAAAAGATTAAAAAGAGCCTGAAAAAGCGCGATACAGGTCTGCCGTGTCGTTTATTGTTTAACGAAAATATACCCTTTAAGCATATTAATAGCTTGCGCAAGAAGCTCGACCTGGACATGGCCAGCTTAATTGCCGGAGGAAACTATCACAACTATTACGATTTTTTTGGTTTTCCCGAGTTTGAACACAAGCCGCATTTATATTACAGAAGGGATAAGGAAATAGCTTGTAAATCGCTGGATAACAGTTTGGATTGGTATCAAACTATTGGTGTAAAGGATGTCTTTTTAAGTTATCCTTACCAGTCGTTCGACTATGTAACCAGGTTTCTTAAGCAAGCAGCCGAAGATGAGGCTGTTGAAGAAATAAGTACCACTTTGTATCGTGTGAGCAAAGGCTCAGAAGTTGGTATGGCACTTGAAAAGGCAGCGAAAAGCGGAAAGAATGTGTTTGTGTTATCTGAGGTTTTGGCACGTTTTGACGAAGAATCGAATATCTATTGGGGCGAGCGCCTGGAGCAAGCGGGAGCAGTTGTGAAATATGGCATTGACAAGTTGAAAGTGCATGCCAAGGTGTTTTTGATTAAACGACGTGAGAATGGGGTGTTAAAATCATATGCCTACCTGGGAACAGGAAATTTAAACGAGAAAACTGCCCGTATCTATGCCGACCACGGTATTTTAACGGCCGATGAGCGTTATACAAAGGACTTGGATGAGGTTTTTAAGTTTCTGAAAGATGAACAATACGAGCCTCATTTTAAGCATTTACTTGTAGCGCCATTTGTGTTGCGAACAAAAGTAAAAAAAGCTATTCGTAAAGTGATGGAAAAGGCCAAGGCAGGAGCGGAGCAACAACTACACATTAAGCTCAATAGTCTTGAAGATCCTGAGATGATTGATTTGATACGTGAGGCCGCTGATGCAGGCGTAAAGTTTCAAATGGTGGTGCGCGGTATTTGCTGCTATTGCCCACTAACAGAAAAACAGAAAAAGAATGTGACCATTGTAAGCGTTATTGATAAATACCTGGAACACACACGCATTTATCAATTATCAGAGAAAGAGACTTACCTGGCATCGGCCGATTGGATGACACGAAATTTATCGAGTCGTGTTGAGATAGCTTTCCCGATTTGGGATGCCAGTGTCCGGGGTTTGTTATTGAAACAGATTAACTATCAGTCGAATGATGCAAAAAAGGCTCGCCTCATAACACCTGAAGGAGATAATCAATTGGTTAAGGGAAACAACAAATTAAGTTCGCAGCAGTATATGTTTGAATTAGTTGCTAACTTGTAAGAGAACAAATTTTTAGAATATGACAGATCAGCCATGGACATTATTGGTGACGGATTGTATGCCAATAGCTGAAGAACAAATAAAGAAATACCAGGAAAACGAACATAGCTTTCATAATTGGGAACACACGCTCAACGTACTTCATTCTGTTAGTGAAATAGGTATTGGAACACCTGAGATTAATGAAAAAGAGCTGGAGAGTATTCAGCTAGCTGCTTTGTTTCATGATGTTAAGGCTTGTGAAGAAATTAAAGGACATGAAAAGCGTTCGGCTGCTTTTGCGCGAGAAATTTTAGAAGGAAAGCAATATCCTGAAGAATCCATTCGATTGGTGGAGCGTGTTATTTTAAGCACTAAGCTGGGGCATCAACCTGGCGATATTTATGAGCAGATAATTAAAGATGCTGATTTATCACACCTTAAGAATAAGGATTACATCCGTATCCAGTTTCTGAATCTATTTAATGAAATTAATAGTCGTGTTGACAAAACACCCAAGCAGTGGATTGAAGATTGCATTGTCTTTTTCGATGATCATCAGTTTTATACTAATTATGCCAAGGTGAATTACCAGAATGGTAAAGAAAAAAACCGTGAGCGGTTACTGGAGTTATCTAAAAAAGAAATCCAGACAGGAGAGGAATTGATGAAGCAAACAGAGAAAAAGAAAAAGAAGAAAAAGGGGGCAATAGAAAAGCCGGATAAGGGCATTGAAACCATGTTCAGGGTCACGTTGCGCAACCATTTATCGTTAAGTCAGATTGCAGATACAAAAGCTAATACCCTCATTAGTGTGAACGGTATTATCATCTCCATTGTTTTATCGGCCTTGTTTCCAAAGCTCGATAACAATCCTTACCTGTTGATACCGGCGCTGGTGTTAGTGAGCTTTAGCGTGGCCACCATTATTATCTCTATCATTTCAACTATTCCGCGCACAACCCATGGTTTGATGACGCGTGAGGATGTGAGCAATAAACGTGGTAACCTCATTTTCTTTGGAAATTTTCATCAAATGGAGCAGGATGATTTTGAGTGGGGCATGGACGAATTAATGTGCGACAAAGACTACCTCTATAAAAGCCTCACCCGCGATTTATACCATTTAGGAAGGGTGTTAAACAAAAAGTACACTTACCTGCGCATGGGTTATATCACCTTTGTGGTGGGCTTATGCATATCGGTAGTAGCTTTTGTCATCAGTCTGTCGTTGATTCATTCATAACACATTTTACGGAATAGTTGCTCTAATTACGACGGGACGGAGTATCGACCGACGGGAAGCCCTGGTTTTGCGACGGGAACAATCAGACTGGCGACGGGAAGCTTTGGTGGTGCGACGGGAGCTTGTCCTATTGCGACGGGAAGCCTCAATCTGGCGACGGGAACACTCCTAAATGCGACGGGAAAGGATACTCTTACGACGGGAAGGTTCATGAATCGTGAGGATGCCTATTCAACCGTGAGCTCTGTTGTTTGTGTGTTAGATCCTTTCTTGTCCATACCAGTATGGAGGTCATTTACAAATAGTAATAAGCACTTCATTGCAAATATTCTAAGATCAAGGTATTTAGTTAATTGGCAACTATCCGATAGTTGGTAGATAAACTTCCCCGGTTTGTTTATTTCTCTTTTGGGTGCAGTTATATAGTACTAATTTCCCAAAGAAGTTGAAAACCATAACATCTTAATTTATTGGTATGAACAAACACTATGTAATTTATCTGATCCTGCTTATTGCAAGTACATCGTGTGCGCAAAAAAAGCACGAACGTACAAACTGGCAAGAAACTGCTATAGAAATTGATGGCAGTTACGACGACTGGGGGCTGCCGCTGCGTTTTTATGATGCTGATACAAAACTGAATTATGCAGTATCGAACGATGCTGAGTATTTGTATCTGGCCTTTAGAATTGCCGATGAAGATACCTGGCGGCAAATAATGTTTGGTGGTTTACAAGTTGAGATTGATCCTAAGGGAAAAAAGAAATATCCGTATTTGCTGAAATACCCGGTAGCTGGGCGTCCTATGAATCGTAATGGAAAACAGGGCCGGATGAATGCTTCGGAGATGCAGGGTGGCGATCGCCCCGAGCCTGCTCAACAAGAGCATGGCATGATGCCGAAAGGTAATTTTGAAGCTCAGTCTGTTGTGTCGCAAATTGCTATTAGCGGTTATTATAATTTTGAAGAAGAAACCATGCTTGTTGTTGACAGTTTATTAAGTATTAAAATACAAACAGGCGAAGATCCCGCCAACGGCATTTGGTTTTATGAGGTGAAAATACCTTTCAATACTTTTCTGGGATTGGAGGCCTTAACCAAAGACGATATTACCAAATTGGCATTTAAATTCACTGTGGGTGGAGAAATGGAAGGAGGCCGTGGTCGACCCGAAGGAGGTGGTCCTCAGGGTGACATGGCGATGAGAGGTGGCCCCGGTGGTATGGGCGGCGGAATGCCTCCAGGTGGTGGCATGAGCGGCCCTGGTGGCGGTGGTCCTGGTGGTCCGGGCGGCCCCGGTGGTGGTCCTTCACAGAAGAGCCAATCATCAGCGATTGAGTTAAAATTGTATCTCAATCTTCCGGAATAGATCCTTTACTTTAAGTTTTATAATGAGTGATTTTTTCAGAAAACCCGGCTATTGTGCATTAGCCGGGTTTTTTGTGGATATATTAATTGGTTGTGTTTTATAGCCATTGTGTTCTCCATAACTAAAAAGAGCTGCTCAACCCTGAACAGCTCTTCGTAATAATCTATTGATCTAATTGTCTACCGACCTATTAACCTAATAAACTATTGTTCTTCTAAATCCACTTCACATAGCTAAAATCTTGCCTGTGAGGCAATGAAGGATTACAGGCATATACACGAACGCCAAAATCGAATATACCGGGATCGAGAAGCTCTAAATCCAACTCGTAGAACGCCAATGTATCTACCTGACGCACCTGGTCGAACTTTTGAGTAGTGATAGGGCCTGCATTTTGTTCTTCAGCTGAACTACGGATAACCAACTCTACACAGATATTTTCTTCAATTAGTTCTTTCAGGTCGAGAGCCACTTCCATGTGGTAAGCCTCACCCGACAAGTATTTGTGCTTAGGCGTGCTTGGTGCATCTACCGAAACCACTTCAATTTTATCCCAGGATGCCAGTAGTTTCTGTTTCCACGCTGCCAGATCCTTTGCAATTTGGTAATCGTTCAGGCGCACTTTTTTCACTCGCTTATACATGGGTTCATAGAATCGCTCCTTGTAATCGTCCATCATGCGCTTGGTTGTATAATCAGGAGCTATATCAGCAATACAGTTTTTGATGTATTTCACCCAATCGACCGGGATATTGTTTTTATCACGCTTATAGAATAAAGGTACAATCTCGTTTTCAAACATCGAGTAGATGGTTTGTGCATCTAACTCATCCTGATAGCCTTGGTTTTCGTAGGTGCGTTTTTCGGTTAAGGCCCAGCCGGCACCTTTGCGATAACCTTCTAACCACCAGCCATCGAGCACGCTAAAATTCATTACGCCATTCATCACGGCTTTTTCACCAGATGTCCCCGACGCTTCCAGCGGACGGGTTGGGGTATTCATCCAAATATCCACACCTTTCACCAGTTTCTGCCCCAGCTCCATGTCGTAGTTTTCGAGGAAGAGGATTTTACCCACAAACTCAGGACGACGCGATACATCCACAATGAGTTTAATCAGATCCTGACCAGCTTTATCGGCTGGGTGTGCTTTGCCCGCAAAAATAAATTGAACCGGCATATCGGGGTGGTTCAGTATTTGCGATAAACGTTCAATATCGCTAAACAAAAGGTGAGCACGTTTGTAAGTGGCAAAACGACGGGCAAAACCAATGGTTAAGGTATTTTCATCGATAGAATCCATGATTTCCACCAGATTCTTCGGATCTTCATAACGCCTAATCCAGTTTCGGTGGAAGCGGTCTTTGGCATAGTCGATTAATTGTTTCCGCAAACAGTTTTTGGTAGCCCATATCTTCTCATCCGAAATATCATGTATCTTCTCCCAATACTTTTTGTTTGACTGGTCGTCGATAAATCCTTTTTTAAATTCGCTTTCGTATAAAATTCGCCATTCTTTCGCTGTCCAGGTGGGATAATGTACCCCATTGGTTACATAACCAATGTGCAGCTCTTCAGGAAAATAGCCTTCGTAGAGGTTGTTAAACATCTCTTGCGATACTTTGCCGTGTAACCAGCTTACGCCATTCATCGCTACCGATGTGTGTGCAGCCAGGTTACTCATCGAAAATTTCTCGTTGTCATCCAAAGGATTAGCGCGACCAAGTGCCAGGAATTTATCCCAACTGATGCCTAATTCCTCAGGAATGTAATAGAGGTAGTGGCGAATCATATCAGGAGAGAAGGTATCGTGACCGGCTGGCACTGGTGTATGTGTTGTAAATAAAGATGAAGCTCGCACAACCTCTAAAGCTTCTTCGTATGAATAGCCATCGTTGATATACTGGCGCAGGCGCTCCACATTAATCAATGCAGCATGACCTTCGTTACAGTGATATAAGTCGGCATCAATTTCCAATTCATCTAAAGCACGGATGCCACCAATACCCAGCAATATTTCTTGTTTGATGCGGTTGTCCCAGTCGCCACCATATAACTGATGGGTGATGAAACGATCCTGCTCGTTATTCATCTCTGTTTCGGTGTCGAGCAGATAAAGTTTTATACGACCCACATTAACTTCCCAAATAAGGGCTTTAACGGTGCGTCCTTCCAGGTGGAAGTTAATAGTCTTAGGTACACCCGCCTCATCGCGCACCTGAGTGATAGGTATGAACGAGAATTTCTGAGCATTAAGTTCAACCAGCTGTTCTCCTTTAAGCGACAGGCGTTGTGTGAAATAGCCAAACTTGTACATGAAGCCTACAGCAACCATATTCACATTGGAATCACTGGCTTCTTTGAGGTAATCGCCAGCTAAAATACCCAAACCTCCTGAATAGATTTTTAGGTTATCGCTTAAGCCGTATTCCATACTGAAATAGGCAATTTTAGGCTGACTGGCTGCAGGCTTAACGGCCATATAGTCTTTAAAGTCCTTGTATACGGCTTTGTAATTATCTAAAAATTCCGTGTCTTGTTCCAGTTCAGCCAGGCGTGTGCTACTCACTGATTTGAGTAAAACAATGGGGTTTCGTTTCACTTTAATCCATAGTTCCGGATCGATATATTTAAACAGGTCAATGGCTTGGTAATTCCAGCACCACCACAAATTTTTCGATAGTTCTTCAAGACCTGATAGTTCATCTGGAAGGTTCGATTCAACGATTAATTTTCGCCATTGCAATTGGTTAGTTTTGGCTACTTGTAACTGCTTGCTTTCGTGCTTATGTTTTCCTTTGCTCATGTTATTTCTAATTGCTAATTCATAGGCTTTATGGTAGTAGCCAATAAAATTTTTCCAGAGTGCTTTTTGGGCAATTTGCCTTGCATTTTCACTGTACTGTTCAAGGTCTTCAATGGATTGCTGTGCAAAGCGCTGAATGTAGTGCGTCATATTATGAACCAGTTCAGCCGTATTGGCGTCATTTCGATTAATGACTTCAACACCACCTTTGCCATTCTGTTCAATTTGCATCACCCATTTGCCAAACCCGGCCAATGAAGTGGTTATGGTAGGTACGCCAAACGCTATACTTTCCATTGGCGTATAGCCCCAGGGTTCGTAGTATGATGGGAATATTGACAAGTCAAGTCCCATTAGCAAATCGTAATAAGACTTGTTGAAGATGCCATCGTGACCGGTTAGATAAGTTGGCACAAAAATGACTTTTACCTTTTCGTTGACACCATTGGTAAAACCTACATGTTTTATCTTATTTAATATGGGATCATGGTCAACATTACCCAGGTAATGCGTAATAAATGGCGTTACAAGAGCTTCGTCCTTTTTGCCTGTCGACAGGTTGTTGACCAGGTCTTTTCTGGGCCCTCGTTGATCTCCGGGAATAAAGAAGAAAGCTACAATTTCGCGCTCCAGGGCTTTATCGTTTTTCAGTTGTCCTAAAGCCTCTAATAACACATCAATGCCTTTGTTTTTATACTCGTAACGTCCGCCTGTTCCAACAAAAAGCGTGTTGGCCGGTAGCTGATGACCTAGCATTGTTTCGGCTACATCTTTTAATAGACGCCGCGACGATGATTTGGTGTTTTTCAATGTACTGGGCTCCGGCACAAAGTCATCTTCAAAGCCATTGGGCAACAGCACATCAACCTCCCGATTGTAGAACTGCTTACATTCTCTGGCTGTAATTTCGCTGACGGTTGTGAGGCAGTCAGCAGCCAAAGCGGCCTTTTTCTCCAGAGAGCATTTAGCCGATACGTTATACTGGGTGGTTTTTTCTTTGGTGTCGAATTGGTATAGGTTATCATACAGGGCTTCACCATTGCTGGCCAATACACGCCCCAGCATTGTAGCGTGGGTGGTGAAGATAGTAGCAATTTCGGGCATGTTATGCTCGATGTATAAGCAACCAGCTCCGGTCATCCACTCATGGAATTGAGCCACTACCTTATTGCGTCTGGAGACATACTCATTAACAAAGCTTTCGATGATTTGTCCGGCTGCATAACCAAAAATGGCCGGTTCGTGGTAGTCATCAGCCCCATAAAGCGATTCAAGCCTGTATACTTCCCACATTTTGGCATAAAAAGCATCTTTATTTTTAAGCAGTGGCTTAAAATCGATGAGTATCACTTGTGGCTCGCCCGGAATTTTCCAGCGACCAATACGAATGGGGATGCCAAGCTTGGTGGCTTTTTCTTTAAATTCAGGATAAAGTGAATCATCTTCTTTAAACTCTTTATCGCGATGTTCTTTGTAATTAAAATCGGGACCAATGTATATAATGTTATCCTTAAGCGTTTGTTTTAGCGATTGGGCTTTGGTAGAAATAACCGTATGAATTCCTCCTACTTTATTACATACTTCCCAGCTAACTTCGAATATAAAATCCGGATCTGGTTTTACCTTTTTCATATGATTATAATTATGACTTATGAACCGACTAATTCATCTGAAAAAGTGGAGAGTTAAGCCTGGCGCATAAGTGGTTTCAAATTGTTTATTTTGTTGCGTTAAGTATGCCTACTCTTGTAGTATTTGCTTTTTAAGTTTGTTTATTTCTTTCTTGTATTGTTTGATAAGCTTGTCTTTTTGTTGTAGCTCATCAAAAGTGGAATCGTTTTGCTTGGCATCCATTAATTCCTTAATTCTAAGTTTAAAGTCACTTAATACATTCATATAGTTGATAAATGCGTCATAGGGTGAGTTGTAAGGATTGAAATATGAATGCACATCGCCATCAGAGAAGAACTTGGTGCACATATAGTAAAAATGGTCGCTGCTTTGAAGGTAGTTCCAGTCTTTATTAATCCGCTCGTTATTTAGTGCACTGACATCTTCACGTAATTCATACAGTTTGGTAAAAGCTTCGTCTTGCAAGGAGTTACCTAACCAGGCAGACAAGTCGCGCTCTTCATCGGCCCAAGAAATGGTATTGGGCACATGGGCAACTGCAATGGGCTGGTATTTTTTTATCGCTTCTGATGGTGTTATAAATTCGTAGTGACCGTTTTTTAATACTGCAGCTGGCAGGCTTTTCAAGAAATCAAAGATGCCTGATTCTTTTTTCTGGTGCTCGCCAAAGGTTTCGTAATCCATAAAAATGTTGACTACCTCTTCCTTTTCATCCATCTGCTCCAACCAACCAACTAGTTTTTCGGTTGTTAATGGCCATTCGTTCCAGCCTTCTTCAGAGAAGCGGAAGGCTATGTCATCACTCAACGTATAATTACGCATCAATAGCTTTAGTTTTGGATTGATGGCGTTGCAATACAGGTAATTGGGGCTCTTCCAGCCAAGGATGTGCTTAGCTCCTTCGGTTAGCATACCTTTGTAGCCCATGGATGCCACTGCTTTTCCAATTTCATCGGAGTAAATCAGCTCGGTATTGCGGAATACTTTGGGCTTTTGGCCGAATAATTCATGAATATGCTGGCTGTGAGCTTTAACCTGGGCATTAAATTCATTGTTGTCTTTTAACGCTGCCAATGAATGAGAGTAGGTTTCAGCCATGAATTCAACACATCCGGTATCGGCCAGCTGTTTTAAACTTTCAATTACTTCAGGAGCATACTGCTCAAACTGGTCGAGTACGACTCCGGTAATAGAAAAGCTTACTTTAAAGTGCTTTTTGTTTGCTTTAATTAGGTTTAATAGTATTTCATTGGCTGGCAGGTAACACTCCTTTACAATTTTTTGCATGATGGATTCATTAGTGAAATCATCGTAATAGTAATGGTCGTTACCAATATCGAAAAAGCGGTATCTTCTTAAACGTAATGGCTGGTGTATCTGGAAATATAAACAAATGGACTTCATATGGTTTTGTTTTAAGATTAAAGGAATGAGTTAATGGCATTTTGGTACACCTCGTGTACATGAAGGGCTGCGTTTGTCCACTTCAGGTTATCGACTTCTTCTTTGCCTTTCTCTTTAAATATGCCTGATAATGAATTGTAATTGATGATGCCATATATGGCATCGGCCAGGGCATCAATATCCCAGTAATCGACTTTGACGGCATGGGTTAATATTTCGGAAACACCCGATTGCTTAGAGATGATAACTGGTACATTCGACTGCATAGCTTCCAAGGGTGAGATACCAAATGGTTCAGAAACGGATGGCATCACATAGACATCACTCATCTTTAGCATCTGGAAAACATCATCACCTTTTAAGAAGCCGGTAAAATGAAACCGATCGGCTATGCCCAGTTGAGCTGCGCGATTGACCATTTTTTCCAGCATATCACCACTACCTGCCATTACAAAGCGAACATTGTCGGTTCGTTTCAATACTTCGTTGGCGGCTTCTACAAAATATTCAGGACCTTTTTGCATGGTTATTCGACCAAGGAAGGTGACAACCTTTTCTTTAACACCCTTTTTTATGGCTTTTTTCTGTTCAAAAGAAACCGGCTCAACAGCATTGTACACGGTTTCTACCTTATCCGGATGCTGGCCGTATTTCTCAATCACAATATTGCGCGTCAGGTTACTAACGGCAATGATTTTATCGGCTGCATCCATTCCCATTTTCTCAATTTCAAATACTTTGGGGTTTACACTACCGCCACTTCTATCGAAGTCGGTAGCGTGCACGTGCACCACCAAGGGCTTGCCCGACACCTCTTTAGCGGCAATGCCGGCTGGATAGCACAACCAATCGTGGGCATGAATCACATCATGTTCGTTGTCCATGCTGATGGTTGAAGCTACATAGGCATATTTGTAAATTTCTTCTATAAGGTTGGTGCCGTATTTGCCACTAAACTCGAGCTTACCTTCTTTATTTACTTTGAAAAGCTTGTTTTTACCATATAACTTTGAATCCCGGAAAGTATAGTATTCCTCCGGATCGTTGTAGGGTATCAGTTCCGATTCAACTTCGAGATAGGTATGTTTTGATTTAAATTGCTTAATGTGTTCTTGTACTTGTTTAATATGTGTGTTGTTGGCCCCCACCAGTTGCATTTTGCTTTGGTCTTCGTCACCATATGCTTTGGGCACCACAAACACAATATCTAAATCATCTATTTTAGATAAACCTTTGGTTAATCCGTAGCAGGCAGTTCCTAAACCACCTGATATATGAGGAGGAAATTCCCATCCGAACATTAATACTTTCATAAATTGCTACTTGTCAGATATGTTACTAATCATTTTACCAACCCTGATGATTTCTGCCACGCTCAATGCGTATGAGGTGGCTTCATTAGGTTTATGAGGCGGGTTGCCGTCGTAAATTTGAGAGATAGAACCAATGCCATGCTCGGTCATACATTCCTCAAATCCTTCAAGTAGTCGTTTAATGTGGGCCACACCCGATGCCTTGTGCAAATCGAGGTAAGCATCGGCATAATGGCCAAATAGCCATGGAAATACCGAGCCATTGTGGAAAGCCCTGTTTCGTTCATATTCGTTACCATTGATAACACCCAGATAGTCTTGGCTATTGGGTGACAATGTTCTTAGACCTCTTGGTGTTAAAAGGTCACTTTCTATTTTGTCTAATATCGTTTTTTTCTGCTCAAAGTCAAGGCATGAGTTTGGTAATGAGGCCGCAAATAACATGTTTGGACGAATACTCCAGCTGGTGTATTCATGTGTTACGTAATCGGCCAGATAGCTCATTTCATCATTCCAGAAAACCTCAATAAAGCTGGCTTTTATTTTTTCAGGATAATCCTGCCACTCTTTCAGAAAAGACTTATCGTTATTGGCTGTAGCCAACTTAATGGCAAAAACGATGGCGTTATACCACAGGGCATTGACTTCAACAACATAACCCATACGTTGCTGAAGGAAGGTGCCATTGTTGCGCACTTTCATCCATGTAACACCTTTTTGTTTGGTCCATAAAAGGCCGTTATCGTGTAATTCGGACGCCAGATGCGTTTCGCTCTTGTAGTTTTTAAGAATCTCCTTGATGGTCTTTTTATATTTTGACCATACTTCGCTTTCTGCAGCACCATAAGCAATATACTGTTGCAATGTCCAGAAAAACCATAAAGGTACATCAACCGATGTTCGGTCTTTATTTAAGGCTTTTTCTGGAGAAAAGCGATTGGTAATTGACTTTAATGTGGTACTTAAAATATCATTAAAAGTCTTTTCATCATCTCGAGCCAGACAAAGGCCAGGTATGGATAAATAGGTGTTACGTTCGCTATGACTTAGAAAAGGGAAGCCATTGATAACGCTCACTGATTTACCTTTTCTGGAAATCGACTGTTGAGCAGAATTATTTAAACAGCTTTGAAAGCTGTCACGATTAATACGTTTTTTTAGTTCAGTGTTAAACTGTCGGACCAATAAGCCTGGAGTTGCTTCCTTAGTGCCGGCAGAAAAAATGATGGGCGAGCCTTTTTTGATTTCCATCTCAAAGTAGCCGGGTACAAACAAGTCTTCATGACATGCGTAACCGCGTTTTTTCTCTTCCTTATATTCGATATCGAAATACCAGTCGGGTGCATGAACAAATTCTGCTGCCTTGGACGTTTGCATAAATAAGTGAGGAAATCCTTCGTATAATTTCAGGCTGATGCCATTTTTTGCTTCCGCTGCTCGAGTATTTGCATCGAGATTGGCTTTGGTTAAAGCATGAATATTGCGGAACGCCACAAATGGCTGAAAACGAATTGTAGTTGGCGAGTTAGCCTCGAGTAATGTGTATTTTACCAAAATACGTTGTTCTTTTTCAACCAGTAAAATTTCTTTTTTAAGCAAAACGCCACCTACCCGATAGGTAATAGCCGGATTAGGGTCTACCTCGTACTCTCGGATGTATTTATGTCCCTTGGGGCTATAGGTTCCAGGATACTTGTGGATGCCCAGGTTAAAGGGGGCACCGTGTTGGATAACAGTTTCATCCAGTGAAGAAAGAAGGACATGATTATCTCCATTAAATTCATCAATCGGACAAATTAGTAACCCATGATATTTTCGGGTGTTGCAGTTAATAATGGTTGAACTGGCAAAGGAGCCTGCTCGATTGGTACGGATGAATTCCTTTTTTAAGGAGTATTCAGTGTTTACCAATTGAGCCTTGTCGAACTTTAAGTAACTCATACGCAAATGGTAATAGCCTGGTTAAAAAATATGTTCTGTTTGTTGTATTGTCTTACTCCCTGGTGTATTCCCGTATCAAATTTAGATAATTTTTTATCGCAAACACCAATGTTTGTGACAAAAATCATTTTTTTAATAAAATATAACATGTATTAGTGATTGAAAGTAAGTTTGAGGTATTTGTTATAAATTGTAATTTTATAGGGCGATTGCATTTTAAATAGTGAGAGTAAATAGAAGTTCATCATATTAAATTCATATAAAAATAATGAAGAAGCTCGTTTTTTTATCCGTTATAGTTTTGATTATTACAGGGTGCCAAATGACCGAACAAAAACAGGTGGCCATCACAATCGATGATGTTCCGAACATACGAAAGTACCGTGCAGAAAGTGAAATAGCTTTTTTAAATTACCTTTCGGACAATCAACTTCCTGCTGCTATTTTTATCAACGAAGGCTTGTTGTTTAATGATACCAGTGTAGATACCAATAGTCATTATTTGAAGAGGTGGATTGATGACGATCATATAACCATTGGTAATCACACCTATTCGCATCCGAATTATTCAATCATAGGTCTTGAAGCCTTTACCAATGAAATTGTTAAGGGGATGAAAGTCAGTGCTGAGATAGCGGCTGAATCAGGAAAAACGATTGACTATTTTCGTTTTCCCTACAACGACTTGGGAAACGATTCATTGCAACAAACGGCAATCAAGCTGGTTTTAGATTCTTTAAGGCTGATATCGACACCTTTTACGGTTGAGAGTTCCGACTGGATGTTTAATGCTATCTACGAATATTATTTAGACACTGATAGTTTAGATAAGGCAAAGGAAATAGGGCAGGCTTATATCGCGGCTACTTTGCGTCATTTTGATTGGATGGACTCAGTGACCGTTGCTCAATATGGCAGGCCAATTAAACACATATACCTGTGTCATGATAATTCAATTAATGTCGATTATTTACCTCAGATAATTGATGCTTTAAAAGCAGCCGACTATAAGTTTATTAGTTTGGATGATGCCATGAGCGATGAGGTGTATCAGCAGAACAGCCACTATTATAATAGTTATGGCATCTCGTGGGTTTACCGTTGGATGGGTGATGAACAAGAACGAGGTCAACTGATGCGACAGGCTCCTGATGTGAACGATTATTTTGAAATGTATAAACGTATTACTTCAGAAACTGATTATTAGGTTGATTCCTGATTTTTTGTCATTTAGCATTGCTATTTTGAGACAAAATGACATTTAACTTACTGTAATTAAGGTTAATATGTCGTGTATTTAAGGAGGGCATAGCATTTGAAATACAAAATGTGTTAATAAAAAATGCTATGAACTTTAATAATTATACCATCAAGTCGCAGGAAGCCATTCAACAGGCTCAGCAAATTGCACAATCGTTTAGTCATCAGCAAATAGAAAATGCCCATATTTTAAAAGGTATTTTTACCGTTGATGAAAATGTGTTGCCGTTTATTCTCAATAAACTAGGTATAAATACAGGGGTGTTTCAGCAAACACTCGACAGTATTATTCAGAGTTTTCCTAAAGTGCAGGGCGGAGATGTCATGTTATCGCGTGAGGCTGCTGGTATGCTTCATAATGCCGCAAATGTGGCCAAGCAGATGAAGGATGAGTATGTTGCAGTGGAGCATCTGATGATGGCAATTTTAAAGGCTAAAGATGAAACCGCCCGTTTAATGAAGGATAGCGGTGTTGGTGAAAAAGACCTACAAAAAGCCATAGAGGAGCTCCGAAAGGGTAAAAATGTGACGTCGCAATCGCAGGAAGAAACGTATCAGTCGCTTGAAAAATATGCCCGTAATCTCAATAAGCTGGCCAATGATGGTAAGCTCGATCCGGTTATTGGTCGGGATGATGAGATACGCCGTATTTTACAGATTTTATCACGCCGGACAAAGAATAATCCCATGTTGGTAGGTGAGCCTGGAACAGGTAAAACTGCCATTGCAGAGGGATTAGCCCATCGTTTGGTAAAAGGAGATGTACCTGAGAACTTAAAGGATAAAATTATCTATTCGCTGGACATGGGAGCGCTGATAGCCGGGGCGAAATACAAAGGCGAGTTTGAGGAACGGCTCAAAGCGGTTGTTAAGGAAGTGATTTCGGAAGATGGCCGCATCGTTTTGTTCATTGACGAGATACATACATTAGTTGGAGCTGGTGGAGGCGAGGGAGCCATGGATGCGGCCAATATTCTAAAACCGGCATTAGCCCGAGGGGAGCTGCGTGCAATTGGAGCCACTACCCTGGATGAGTTTCAGAAATATTTCGAAAAAGACAAGGCTTTAGAGCGCCGTTTCCAAAAGGTAATGGTAGATGAGCCGGATAAGGAGAGCGCCATCTCTATTCTCCGTGGTATTAAAGATCGCTATGAAAAGCATCATAAAGTGCGCATTAAAGACAGTGCTATTGTATCGGCAGTTGAGTTGTCGCATCGCTATATCAGCGATCGCTTTTTGCCCGATAAAGCCATTGACCTAATGGATGAAGCGGCGGCCAAGTTGCGCCTTGAAATGAATTCAAAACCTGAAGAGCTGGATATTTTGGATCGTCGTATTATGCAATACGAAATTGAGCTGGAAGCCATTAAGCGGGAGAACGATAAGGCAAAAGTGACGCAGATTAAGAAAGAACTGGCCGATTTGAAGGAGCAGCGCAATAGTATTTTTGCCAAGTGGGATAGCGAACGTCATGCAGCCGAGGAGGTACAGGCGATAAAAGCAAAGGTGGATCAACTGAAACAGGAGGCTGACCGGGCCGAACGGGATGGAAACTTTGGTCTGGTGGCCGAGCTGCGCTATGGCAAAATAAAAGAAGAGGAAGAGAAGCTGGAGATTGCTCAGCAACACCTCAATGAAAACCAGGAAAATGCCTTAATTAAGGAAGAGGTGAGTAGCGATGATATTGCTGAAGTAGTCGCCAGGTGGACAGGTATTCCGGTGGCTAAAATGTTAAGCAGTGAGCGGGAAAAGCTTCTGAATCTGGAGAATGAGCTGCACAAGCGTGTCGTTGGGCAAGATGAAGCGATTGAGGTTGTTTCTGATGCCGTCCGACGTTCGCGAGCCAATTTACAGGATAGTCGTCGTCCATTAGGTTCCTTCCTGTTTTTGGGTACAACGGGTGTTGGAAAAACAGAGTTGGCTAAAACATTGGCCGATTACTTGTTTAACGATGAAAATGCCTTAACACGTATTGATATGAGTGAGTACCAGGAGCGCCATGCAGTCAGCCGTTTGGTTGGAGCACCTCCGGGGTATGTGGGTTATGATGAAGGTGGGCAGCTGACTGAAGCCGTTCGTCGCAAACCCTATTCGGTTGTGTTGCTCGATGAAATTGAAAAAGCGCACCCCGATACTTTTAACATACTGTTGCAGGTGCTGGACGAAGGGCGATTGACGGATAATAAAGGCCGGGTGGCTGATTTTAAAAATACCATCATCATTATGACGTCCAATATGGGTTCAGCCATTATTCAAAGCAAGCTGGAAGGCATGGATATGAAACAGCGGGAGTATGTGGTTGATGAAACGAAACAGGAAGTGATGACCTTGTTGAAGCAATCGATTCGTCCTGAGTTTTTGAACCGGATTGATGAGGTTGTGATGTTTACCCCGCTTAACCTTGACGAAGTGAAGGAAGTGGTGCAGATTCAGATAAAAGCCTTACAAAAAAGGCTGTTGAAGAACAACCTGACTATTACGCTAAGTGAGGCGGCTATCGATTTTATTGCACAGCAAGGCTATGAACCGCAGTTTGGTGCGCGTCCTGTCAAGCGTGTGATTCAACGTTTGGTGCTGAATCAGTTATCTAAAAAAATACTGGCCGATGAAATAGCAGTCAATTCAAGTATTTTGGTCGCTGTTGATAATGATACATTAGTGTTTAAGAACGATTAAGCGCCAACTGGCACGTCGTTTATTAATAAGGCTTGGGGTAAAACTTGAGCCTTTTATTTTTTATATATGTCTGTATTTTTTGTTACTTGCATGCTTCTTAATACCAACCATACAATGGAATATTCACAAATTATACCGCTTAGAGCGCTGAAGCCTCTCGAAGTTTCTCAAAAAGATTTTAGGCATTACACCTATATGGTTCGACTTGTTAGTGAGCTTAATAAAAGGGAATTACCCAGTGAAGTTGTTCGTTTTATTAACGATAATATTGAGCTGATTAATCATGCTATTGACAATAAGTTTGAATTAAAAAAGCAGATTAAAACCTCGAAAAACGCTATTCTTAAACTGTTGGAGAAACAGTTGAAGCTTGTCACCAAAAATCATTACCGAAATCTATGGATGGTGCTGGGAATGACGGTTTTTGGTGTGCCAATTGGTATTGCCTATGGCAATATGATTGACAATATGGCATTTTTAGGGATTGGTATCGGTATTGGTATGTCCATTGGTTTGGCACTAGGAAGCTCGATGGATAAAAAAGCCGCTGTCGAAGGCAGGCAATTAGATATTGAAGCGAATTTTTAGAGTGGAACTCCATCAAGTTCCACATCATTCCGGTTTATTAGACGATTGTGTTTAAAATCGTGAATTACCCAATATTCACATTTAACTGGCAGAATTCAACTTTGAGAATTTCACTGTAAACCTCTTTGTCGCTCCAGGCATCTTCCCATTCCGGATAAAGCGTTTGAGAAGCAAACATCAGGGCATCTAATAGCAAGATGTCTTTTTTACTGACCAAATATTCGAATAGGGCAGCGTGCAGACTCATCAATTCAAACGAGTGAATAACTTTTCGTTTAAAAAGGCCAGAAGCAGTTGTTGAATGAACGAATTCATCAGAAATGAATTTGCCTTTTTTACCTTCGCGACTAAGCGCCGATTCCTGCTCTAATTTTAACAAAATGTCATCGGGATAAATCGAAAGGGCATCATCCAGTTGTTTAAGAATCTTATTGGGCGTTTCTTCCTGAATTTCCATTAGCACAATTTTCATCAATGTCAGGAACGGAAGTTCGGGAAAACGGTTAGCCATTTTCTTAGGATTCAGTTTTTTTAAATCATCAACATCATCCAATGCATTCAAAACATCTTCAATTAGTTCGTTGTGTTCATCAAGACCACAGTTCATGGTTGAAGGGATTGTATCGTCATCGGTATCAACATCGAAGAAATGAAGAATTGTATTGCGAGCGTCCATGACTTTATCCAGTCCATAAAAATTATAGAATAAGCGCTTGCTGACATATAATAATTCGGTAGCAGCATCTTCATCTGAAGCGTCGTTTAGTGCAATTAGCTCTTTGAAGCGTTGGCTGTCTTCGTGACGTTCTTTTAAAGCCTCACTATAAATATATTCTTCAATCGGTAATTCTTCTTCGTACATGTTGTTGCAGATTATTTGATGGTGATATGATAATAGTGCTTATACCAGTCAATAAATTTCTTTAAACCTTCATTAATGCTGGTGCTGGGCTTGAAACCAATGCGCTGTTCTAAATCAGAAATATCGGCATATGTTTGGTAAACATCACCATTTTGCATTGGCCGGTAGTCTTTTATTGCTGCCATGCCAAGATGCTTTTCAAGGGTGGTAATAAAGTCCATAAGTTTAACTGGTCGGTTATTGCCGATATTGAATATGCGATATGGTTTTTCCTTTTCTTCAGGGGTGTCAAAAGGTAAATCAATCAATTTTTCAATGGCCTGAACAATATCATCAACGTAGGTAAAGTCTCGCATTAAATCGCCGTTGTTATACACCTGGATAGGTTCGTTGTTTACAATTTTATTTGTAAAAGAGAAGTAAGCCATGTCAGGCCGTCCATAAGGACCGTAAACGGTGAAGAAACGGAGCCCTGTTACTGGAATTTTATATAAATGAGCATAGCTATGCGCCATCATTTCATTTGATTTTTTTGTGGCAGCGTAAAGTGAAACCGGCTCATTACAAGATTCTTCAGTGCTAAACGGAATATTCTCCGAATTGCCATAAACCGAACTGGATGAAGCATAAATTAGGTGCTTAACCGGAAAATGCCGACAAGCCTCAAGTATATTTATAAAACCAATCAGGTTACTATCGATGTATTTATAGGGTTGCTCAATACTGTAGCGCACACCAGCCTGTGCTGCTAAATTAAAGACGTAGTCAAATTGTTCATCTTTAAATAATTGGTCAAGTTTTGGTTTGTCGCAAATATCTAGTTTGATAAAACGAAATTGAGTGTGCTGGTTTAGTTCTTTTAATCGATCCTCTTTGAGTTTGGTTGAATAATAGCTGTTGATAGAATCAATACCTATAATATTGCAACCAGAATCAAGCAGTTGTTGGCATAAGTGAAAACCGATGAAACCTGCAGCTCCGGTTACTAATATTTTGCAGTTTTGGGGTGAATTCATTATTGAGAATAAATTAGAATGTAAGGCTGGTAATATTCGATTGTTGTATGATGTAAATCCTTAACTGGATGTTGCATTATTATTTAGTCCTTCTGAAAAGTAGCATCGTCCAGGTTTACCACCAATGTATAACCAATGTGTTGGATGCGCAAGATAATTTTTTTCTTTCCTTGCACTTCCAATACTTCACCTTTAATGCCTTCAAGTGGGCCTGATGTTACAGTGATGTGTTGACCTTTTTCAATTTGGTTGGCTTCTACACTAAAATCCATTTGATTTTCAATGGTTCGTTGCATCGCTATAATATCATTTTCCGGAATAATGCAGGCCTTTCCTTTATATGATACATATGCCACTACGCTATGTGCATTAAACACCTCGCGATAACTCGATTTTGGAATCTTTACAAAAATATATGAACTAATGACGGGCATTTCTACCCATTTTTTTCTATCGCTCCATTGTCTTAAGGTTTTTTTTAGGGGTAAATAGGTTTCAATACCCATTGAGGTTAGTTGCTCTAAAGCTTTTTTCTCTCCACGTGATTTGGTATACAAGGCATACCATTGTTTGTCCTGATTGTTATCCAAAGCATATAATTTTATGCGAAATTAGTAAAAAGAATAAGGAATGTCGATATTGTTACCATGTCTATAAACCAAAGTCTATTTATTACATTGGTCTTAGTAATTGTTTAGTTGTAAGTTATGAATAAAAATCGTTTTTATAAAAACAGTATTAGAGTTGTAATAATTGTATTGTTACATGTCAACTCAGTCCTGCTATTGGCACAATTTGCCGAAGGAGGCCATGCTAATGGTGATAAGTTTTATGCGGAGATTCCTTTTGAATATTCTTACGATAAAATTGTGATTAATGCCTCGATTGAAGGTGTTGAAGGACGCTATTTGGTGGATACCGGAGCTATGTGTATACTGTTTAAGGATAGCACTCAACAAAACTTTTCAAATACTCAGGAAATAAGAATTGGTGATGCCAGTGGTAAAAAAGAGATGGCTCAGCAGGTAGTGGCCAGTCAAATCAACGTGGGTGGGTTGGTTTATCAGGATATACCAATTTTATATGTTGATGTATTTGAAGGCCCCTTTAGATGTTTAGGATATAAAGGGATTATTGGAAGTAATTTGTTAAGGTTTGGCGCTTTTAAAGTTGATTGGCAACAGCAAAAGCTGATAATTGCAGATTCGTATCAAACCATTGTTGGAGAGAAGGTAAAAGGCTCTAAGCTTAAAGTGAACAAGCAGCAAAGCTCTCCATTCGTTAAAGTGAAAGTTAACGATAGAGACATTAAATGGGTATTGATTGATACAGGAAGCGGAGACTCTTTTGCTTTGTGGAATAAAACGGCAGATTGGCTCCAAAAAAGAGCTGTAATAAATGCACCACTTTATGTTTCAGATGGAACAAATTCACATGGTGCATGGGGAGCCGGAGAATTTGAGTCGCAAATACATAATCAAATTAATTTACAGATAGGCCAGTCGTTTTTTAATGATGTCATTGTAGAAGCTGGTGCCGGTAAATCAAAAATTGGGATGAAAGTATTGGAGCAGGCTGATTTTATATTGGATTATCCGCAAAAGCGATTTTTCTTTCATGTAAAAGAGCCTCAATCAATAAAAGCCCGAAGTTTTGGCTTAGATTTAATTATGAAAGATGAACTGTTTGTTGTTAATGGCGTGTGGCAGGGTAGTAAAGCTGATTCTTTAGGAATTGAAAAAGGCGATATTTTAGTGGATGTTGAAGGTGTTGATTTTAAGGCTAAAAGTGCCTGTGAAGTGTTTTTGTCGCTTAAAGATATAACTGAGGATAAGGATCACTTGGTTTTTGTTATTCAAAAGAGTGAAGGGGAAGAGGTCGAAAAGTATCACTTATCACGAATTAAGTTTTAGGCTTTCATTGTTCTTAAGCTCTCCATTATCAAATATTAAATCGTATATTTGCGCTCAAATTTTTAAAGGTATAACTATTGGTTACACTTAATTAGGAGTTGGAAAACGTGTTTAAAATGTTATCTGTTCTTTTTTAGGTTGTTAGCTAAGAATAAAGGCAAATTTTAATGCAGGAAAAGATCATTATTCTGGATTTTGGTTCTCAGTACACGCAGTTGATTGCAAGGCGAGTGCGCGAGATTAATGTGTATTGTGAAATTCACCCATTTAACAATTGTCCTGATATGGATGAATCAGTTAAAGGTGTTATTCTAAGTGGAAGTCCTTACAGTGTGCGCGACGAGGAGGCTCCAAAGCCTGACTTGACTGCTATTAAAGGAAAAATGCCTTTGTTAGGGGTTTGTTATGGTGCTCAGTATTTGTCACAGTTTTATGGAGGTGAAGTTCAGCCTTCTAAAACAAGAGAGTACGGACGTGCTAACCTTGAGTTTGTAGATAATAACAGCGAATTATTAACTGGTGTCAGCCATCATTCACAAGTGTGGATGTCGCATGGTGATACAATCGTTAATCTTCCTCAGGGCTATAATATTATTGCCAGTACCAAAGATGTGAAGGTGGCAGCCTATAAAATAGAAAGCGAGCAAACATTCGGAATGCAATTTCACCCTGAAGTATATCACAGTACAGAAGGTACTCAAATACTAAAGAACTTTGTTGTTGGTGTTTGTGGTTGTAAGCAGGACTGGACACCGGATTCATTTGTTGAATCAACCGTTGCCGGTTTAAAAGCTAAGTTAGGTGATGATAAGGTAGTTCTTGGTTTATCTGGGGGTGTTGATAGTACGGTAGCTGGTGTTTTATTACACAAAGCCATTGGTAAAAACCTGACTTGTATCTTCGTTGATAATGGTTTGCTTCGTAAAAATGAGTTCGAGGCGGTGTTGGATTCATACAAGCACATGGGTTTAAATGTGATTGGAGTAGATGCCAAAAAAGAATTCTTGGGTGAGTTAGATGGAGTTTCAGACCCGGAAACAAAACGCAAGATTATTGGTCGTGTGTTTATTGAGGTGTTTGATGCCGAGGCGCATAAAATCCAGGATGTAAAATGGTTAGCGCAAGGTACGATATATCCTGATGTGATTGAATCGGTATCAGTTAACGGGCCATCAGCAACCATTAAATCGCATCACAATGTTGGGGGTCTGCCTGAAGAAATGAATCTAAAGGTAGTTGAGCCATTGAACTTATTGTTTAAAGATGAGGTGCGTCGTGTAGGTCGCGCTATGGGTATCGATGAGAATCTGTTAGGTCGTCACCCTTTCCCGGGACCAGGTTTGGCCATTCGAATTTTAGGTGATATCACTGCTGAAAAAGTAGCTCTGCTACAAGAAGTTGATCATATTTTCATTCAAGGTTTGAAAGATAATAACTTATATGACCAGGTTTGGCAGGCGGGAGCCATGTTACTACCTGTTCAGTCGGTTGGCGTAATGGGCGATGAGCGTACCTATGAAAAAGTGGTAGCGCTGCGTGCGGTAATGTCTACCGATGGTATGACCGCTGATTGGGTGCATTTACCATACGATTTCTTAGCACGAGTATCAAACGATATTATTAATAAGGTAAAAGGAGTGAATAGAGTTGTTTACGATATTAGTTCTAAACCACCTGCAACAATCGAGTGGGAGTAAGCAATATTCAATTTTTATAAAAATATCAGGCCGGAGGAACTTTTTCTTTCCGGCCTTTGTTTATCTTTATAGTTCAGGTCACATTTATTGCAGATGACATTTTACTAATTGCTGCAAAAATGGCGTAGCACATAACTAAAACGGAGATGATGGGATTTAAGAAGAGTTTGATTTTAAGCCTTGCTTTTACTTTAAGTGTATTGATTACCAATGCACAGGTCTATGATAAAAACATTCAGAAATTACAATTAACTTATCAATTGGTTAATTCTTTATATGTTGATTCGGTTGATAATGAAGAGTTAGTTGAAGAGGCCATAGTTGGTATGCTGAAAAGCCTTGATCCACATTCGGTTTATATTTCAGCCGATGAAGTGGCAGCTATGAACGAACCATTGGATGGTAGTTTCGAAGGAGTTGGTATACAATTCAATATTCTTGATGATACCTTAATGGTCGTTAATCCCGTTCTTGGTGGACCATCTGAGAAAGTTGGTATCCGTGCTGGCGACCGTATTGTAGGTATCGATGGAGAAAATGTGGCAGGTGTTGGTATAAAAAACAGCGATGTTTTTAATTACCTGAGAGGAAAGAAAGGTACAAAAGTTAACCTAAGTGTTTTGCGACGAGGAGCTGATGGAGAGCTTAAATTTGTAGTTACACGTGATAAAATTCCATTGTACAGTGTAGAAGCGGCTTATATGGCAACACCCAAGACAGCTTATATAAAGATTTCACGTTTTGCCTTAAACACGCACGATGAGTTTGTTGAGGCATTGGAGAAGCTGGAAGAGGATGAATATGAAAATCTGATTCTTGATTTACGAGGCAACGGAGGAGGCTATTTAAAAGCAGCTATTGATATTGCAGATGAGTTGTTGGATAAAGATAAATTATTGGTGTATACCCAAGGTTTAAATAGTGAACGTCGTAATCATCACGCTCGTAAAAAAGGCTTGTTTGAAAAAGGTAATTTGGTTGTATTGATTGATGAAGGCTCGGCTTCAGCCAGCGAGATTGTATCCGGAGCCGTTCAGGACTGGGACAGAGGTTTGGTATTGGGTCGCCGTAGTTTTGGTAAAGGTTTGGTTCAGCGTCCATTTGACTTCCCTGATGGTTCAATGATTCGTTTAACTATAGCCGAATATTACACGCCGGCAGGTCGATGTATTCAAAAGGATTATGGCAATGGTGTTGATGCTTATCATAACGAATTAGGTGAGCGATATTTACACGGAGAGCTGTCAAATGCAGACAGTATCCATTTTGATGAGACGCTGGAATATAAAACAAAAGTATCAGGTCGCACAGTTTATGGCGGTGGCGGTATAATGCCCGATGTTTTTATAGCGGTAGATACGAGTATGTATTCCGATTATTACCGTGATTTAGTGGCAAGTGGAGCTGTTAACCGCATAGTTTTAAATTATGTTGATGGAAGGCGTGATAAGCTTGAGAATCAATACGTGGACTATAAAACTTTTGATAAAGAATTCGCGATCTCTGATGAAATTATTGAAATGTTGATCAGTGAAGGTGAAAAAGAAGATGTTGAGAAAAATGCAGATGAATTGGAAATATCCAGACCATTAATCGAAGCGCAGTTAAAAGCTTTAATTGCCCGCGACTTGTTCTCTTCTTCGGAGTACTTCCAATCGATTAATCCAATTTCTGAAACGTATAATAAGGCCATCGAAATTGTAGAATCGAAAAGAGATTATTCACAGTACCTGAAATAATTGTAATTTCTCACCAAGTTATTAGTAGTTGAATGATAGATTTTATTTATCGTTATGGTTTTGAAGTGGCCGGCACGGTCGCTTCGCTAATTTATTTGTTTTATTCGATTCGGGAAAAAGCCTGGTTATGGCCTTGGGGAATAGTTGCATCCGTAGTCTCACTTATTGTTTTCTACCAGTCTGCTTTATATGCCGATATGGGTTTACAGCTGTACTATGTTATTATCAGTATTTATGGCTGGTGGTACTGGATAAGTGGACAAACGAATGGCGAGCAAACATCGGTTCCTATTAAAGGACTCAGATGGCAACTACTGGCTAAATTAACAGTTGTTGGAAGTATGGTCTATTTTCTTTTACTAGGTGCATTGCTTTATATTCCAGCAATGGTTGATATCGCCAGTTCTGATTTGCCATATTTAGATTCCTTAACAACGGCAGCTTCAATAATAGCTACCTGGCTTTTGGCTCGAAAATACATTCATCATTGGTTGTTTTGGGTAGGCATTAATACACTATCCATGGGCATGTATCTATACAAAGGTTTATATTTTTATAGCTTTTTATTCTTAGTTTATACAGTTGGTGCTGTGGTTGGGTATATGGAGTGGAAACGATTAATGGTTCATAATGCAGAATAAACGCCCTAAAATTATTGTATTTACCGGGCCTGAGTCAACGGCTAAATCGACATTGTCTAAACATATAAGTGAGGAATATGGAGCTCGTTGGGAACCGGAATATGCGCGGGATTATGTTGAGGGGCTTAATCGTTCATATACTTACGATGATGTTGTGAAAATTGCTAAGTATCAGATCGAATCTTACTGGAAAGCTTGTGAGTTAAATCAGTCCCTAATTGTTTTTGATACCTTTTTAATAATTACAAAAGTGTGGTTATCAGAAGTGTATCATAGGGTGCCAGAATGGGTTGAACACTTTCTGTCGGAAGTGAAAATTGATTTACACCTATTGTGTTACCCTGATCTTGAATGGGTAGCCGATGGAATTCGTGAAAATGAAGCAAAGCGGATGTATTTATTTGAACAATATGAGCTTGAACTAAAAATGTATAATTTTACATACCAGATAATTAAAGGCCAGGGCCACGAGCGCTACCAACAAGCCATAAACCATATTAACCAAATTTTATAACAATGACTCCCGACCATATTTCAAAAGTAAAGCAAGCAATTGAGGAGCTTTCGCAAGAGCAGAGTTACAAAGGTGTTTGTCATCCAACCTTTAAGGATCATAAAATGCCATCAATTATGGCGTTAGAAGAAATTGTCAACCTCTCGCGCGAAATTATATTCCCGGGTTATTATGGTAATAGTTCAATAAGACCCGATAGTGTGAGTTATTACATTGGTGTTAACACCGAAAAACTCTATAGTTTATTGGTGGATCAAATATTCGCCGGTCTTTGTTTTATGTGTGATAAACCTGAAGGCTTTGATCTGGGTGAGCGAAAAAGCCTGGCACATGATTTTGCCAGTCAGTTTATAAGTCAATTACCTGAAATCAGGCGTGTACTCACAACGGATGTGGAAGCTGCCTTCGTGGGTGATCCTGCTGCTCAAAGCAGAGGGGAAGTCATTTTTTGCTATCCAGCCATCAGAGCTATTACTAATTATCGGATGGCGCATGCCTTGTTAGTGATTGGCGTTCCTCTTATTCCACGTATGATTAGCGAAATGGCACATTCTGAGACGGGTATTGATATTCATCCTCGTGCTACCATTGGTGAGTATTTTAGTATTGATCACGGAACAGGTGTTGTAATTGGTGCTACTTCAATTATTGGTAACAACGTTAAGTTATTTCAGGGAGTAACGCTTGGAGCGAAGAGCTTTCCTTTGGATGAGAATGGCCATCCGATAAAAGGCATTCCTCGTCATCCAATTATAGAAGATAATGTGGTTATCTATGCCCAGGCAACTATACTAGGTCGAATTACTGTTGGTGCTAATTCGGTGATTGGAGGTAATGTGTGGGTGACCAGTACTATTGCGCCTGATTCAAAAATTGTTCAATTTAAACCACGCGATTTATTATATGCCGAAGGCGGTGGCATTTAAATGGTCAACTAAAATGTTGTTTTTATCAGTATTTACGGTGGCTTTACCAAATAGTTGAATCATTTAAGGGAAAACTGATGTATTTAATGTAAACTTGTGCCCGAAGGGAAAAACATAATTTTTCTATATTTGTAGGCAATTAGACCATTGGGATGGCATTTGAATTAAAAAACTGGTATTTAGAGAAGAAACAGGGTGAAGTTATTCTGGAGTATAACGGAAGTATTACGCCAGACTTAATTTCAGAGGCTTTGCAATCCATTGAAAACAGTCTGAACATGAAGAATGAAAAGAATCGTGTTCGAAAGAAAGTTTACAATGTTTTTGTGGAGAGTCTTCAAAACCTATATCACCATGTTGACTTTCCGCCAGCATCCGCACCAGTTGAGCAAAGTAGTAATTTTGGAATTATTATTTTAAGCAAAGATGGCACCTTTTACCGTATCTCAACGGGCAATTTTGTGAAAAAGGAAAAATTAAATTATATTAAAGACCGAATTGACCAGGTAAACTCCCTGTCAGACGAAGAAGTTCGCTTGTTATACAGGGATATACTTAATAACGATGAGTTTTCAGAAAAAGGAGGGGGAGGCCTTGGAATGCTCGATATCGTTAGGAAAACAGGCAATAAATTAGAGTATTATTTTTATCAATTTGATGATGAATACATCTTTTTCTCGCTAGATGTATACATTAGTTAACCGTATAGCTACCAGTATGGAAACAATTATTCGTGAAGGAAGTCCAAAAACACCATTTGTAAGACTGGATGGGGAAAATGGAGTGGTTGAAATTAAGGGCCGTTCTATTCCCGAAAATTCTGTTGAGTTTTACAAGCCGATAATTGATTGGCTTGAGAAGTTTGGTGATGCACCTTCTGAAGAAACCAACGTCAACATCCAATTAGAGTATTTTAATACAAGTTCATCTAAATGTATTTTGGATATTTTTAAACGTCTTGAGCTGATTCATAAAAAAGGAAATCCGGTGGAGATTAATTGGTATTATGAAGAAGATGATGAGGATATGTTTGAGGCGGGTGAAGACTATCAGTCGATAATTAATATCCCTTTTAAAATGATTGAGATGGAAGAATAAAGTCTTTCTAATGATATTTTAAAGCTGGTAAGGATTAGTTCTTATCAGCTTTTTTTCTGTCTTTAAAATACCATTTAACCAAAGTGCGGAGTCGTAATAAATTAGGCAGCGCTCTGAAGTATAGCATAATAAATAAAATAATATTGATTACCCATATGACTATGGTATTGGCATAAAAGGTGCTCACGTGGGCGTTATTTACCTTTTTGCTAGGCGACAGAAAATGAGCCTTTAAAAAAGCTGGCTCCGGATCCTGGTAAATAGGGTCAATTTTTTGCCACAGCGCACCATTGTACTCAATTATTTTGTTGGAAAAGAAATTGTTTGAATTGGTTACAAAACGTTCCAGATCATCGTTGTGGTACTTCTTTTTAGCATCTATATAGGCAACTCTGCGTTCTTCGGTATTTGTGAGGTCTTTTATTTTTCCGTCCAGCTTAATATCCGCTTGGTTATATAGTGTTTTATAATACTCCTTTAAACGAAATAGATAGAAGTTAACCGAATCAATCTCGTGAGCTTTAACCGTTCTTGAAAGTTGGTAGGGTTGAGCTGAACGTTCTGGATATTGTTCAAAGTGCTTTTGTAGCTCTGCGTTAATCAAATCGACCGAATAATTGAGTTTTTGCTGATCTATAGCTTCGTTAAATTGAGTGTAGGCTTTCACTTTTGAAAGATGAATATTGAGTGCCGGTATCCAGAATTCTTTTCTGTATTTAGCCTGACTTTTTAGCTTTTCGTAACTGTAAAATTGTTTGTCGAAATCGTTCTCCATATACTGCGCAACGGCCAATGCTTCAAAAGCCCACCGCGCGGTAATTACTTCACCGTAGAATGGTATTTTTTCAGGGCTCGAAATGGAAGGATTCAAGCGATCAAAACTGATAAATACTCCACTTAAAATCAATTGTGGAATGATTAGAAATGGGATGATAATGTAAATGTTGACCGTCTTCTTAAAGGTATCTGATATATTGAGTCCTAATATATTGGCAAATACCGAACTGCTGAAAAGTATAAGCCAGTAATGCCAAAACAGGCCATTCAATTCAATAATGTAATTGCCAATGAGAACAAATAGTGCCGACTGAATGGCTGAAAGTCCTGAGAGTATAAAAAACTTTGAGCATAAATAACTCAGACGGCTCAGGTTAAGAAACGATTCTCGTTTTTGAATTTTTCGGTCACTGATAATTTCTTCGGCACTTACCGTCAAGCCCACAAACAATGCAATAATAACCGACATGATTATGTAAACAGTTATGTTCGGATTTTTTACAAAACTATATACCGAATCAGTGGCATTGTCCACGTCGTAGTAGCGAATAATGGAAGCAAGCAACAAAGCTAAAACAGGTGTCTCCAGCAGGTTAATCAACAGATATTGCCTGTTGGATAGTTTCGAAGCAATGTCGCGCTTCATAAAAATAAACAACTGTTTCAGTCGATTAGGTATTTGGAAGCTTATCTTTGGTAAAGTCGAACGTTCTGAAGCCGGAGGCTCGTGCGAATCCCACCCTTCGTGAAACAAATCGTACCATTCTTTCGGATCGACACGTCGCGTTTGTGTGAAGTTCCCATATTCATCCAATATTTGCGAATTAACGATGTTGAGGATTTGCTCCACATTAACATTACCACAGGTTGGACATTCACTTTCATCGCGGTTGGCATGGTTGATACAGGCCTTAAAATAATTGACACTTTCAACAGGATCGCCATTGTATATCAGGTAACCACCAGTATCTAAAACCAATAGCTGGTTAAACATTTTAAAAATGTCCGATGAAGGTTGGTGGATAACTACAAAAACCAGTTTGCCTCTGATTGATAGTTCTTTCAGTAGGTCGATAATGTTATCAGAATCGCGCGAAGAAAGTCCAGATGTTGGTTCATCGAGAAATAATATCGATGGTTCGCGAATTAATTCGAGGGCAATGTTTAGTCGTTTGCGTTGGCCGCCACTAATTTTCTTATTCAGCGGACTGCCTACTTTCATAAAACGAATTTCATAAAGTCCCAGAGAGCTGAGTAACTTCAAAACCTTTCGTTTTATCTGGTATTCAGGAAGGTTATCAAAACACAATTTGGCATTGTAATACAGGTTTTGATACACTGTTAAATCTTCCATCAGTAAATCGTCCTGTGCCACGTAACCAATTAAGCCTTTTGCTTGATCGATATTGTCATGAACATCAATATCGTTAAGATAAACCTGACCTTTGGTGGGAGTGTTAATACCGCTCAGCACATTCACTAAGGTGCTTTTTCCCGCGCCGCTGGATCCCATTATACCAACCAGTTTTCCCGATTTGGAGGCGAACGATGTTTTGTGCAGACCAATGGCTTTTTTACTGAAATGATATTCAACATTAACGCAACGAAAATCAATGGCATCATCTGTATTGTCACCAATGAACTGGCCAAAAACATCACTGTAAAAGATGGTGTCAATCAGTTTGTTTCGAAGGGAACTCCCCGGGTTGAGAATTTGAACACGGCCTTCGTTTATCAGCTGGCCATTCATGCTTAAATCCATATTACCTCTGAAGCGAAACGCAAAAAGATTGACTGATTTAAGGCGCACAACACGCAATTCACCTTTTAGGTTATCCCAATATAAGTGCCTGAAAGCTGCATTGTCGTGGTATGGTTTGTTATCCACAATAAGTACATTTCTCGAATCGGGTAATTCTGAAAAAGGACTTGTGATAAAGTTGTTGATTAAGTGGTATTCTTCTTCTGGAATATTAAAGGTTTGAGCAACTGTTTCGATAAACTCTCGCTCATATTCACTCATGCCAATATCAATGTTCAGAAATTCAGTTAGCTGAATCAGAACAATTAATTTTTGGTAATACGTTAAGGCTTCGTTGATTTCGGTAGCAATCTTAAGCACTTTAACCGAGCTGGCCGAATGTCTTTTTCGAAACTTACCCTTGTCGGATAAGCGTTGTTCATTTTCTTCGTGTAGGCGATCAAATAACTGAAGATATTCTTCTACTAATCGGTTGTTAAGTTGTTGGTTAAGAAAAGATTTGACAATGAATCGTCGCGACTTTATTTCAGTACGAGGAAATGCGATGAGCGCAAATAGTTGTATCAGGGCTTTTAAAATTTCCTCACTCATCCTACTTTATAAAATAACCTCCGCGAGGTTAGTATTTAACCAATTAACCAAGATGATTATGAAATTAATTCATCTCCTCTAAGCTTTTAAACCCAATCATTAGCATGGCTATTCCCGAGGTTGATTTTTCAGGGTTTAATCGGGCCTCTACAATGCATTCAACCGAACCTTCGATTTTGAAATCCCAGGTTCCAGCCGCTTCGTGATGCTCGTTTGAGAAGAGTAGATTGCGCTCTTTGTCGTAAATTGAAAATAAAATGTTGTTATCCTGATGGCTCGAAGCAACGACACGGTACATGCTGCCAGAGAAAAATGTTGTGTGAAATTCGGCAACTTCGGTTCCGGTTAAAAATGCTCTAAAAGGCTGGCCACTGGCTACAAATGGAGATTTGAGCTGGTTAATACAATTTGAAAATAAAACGTCTTCCTGTGAATTTAATTTTAATGGAGATACTAATGCTAATACAGCTAATAAAAATAAAACTACCGAACGCTTCATTGTATATATGCTTTTATTGAGATTTAACAGGTTCAAAATTTTCAGAAAGATATCTAAAAGTTGTCAATTATAACCGCTGTTGATGAAAAAAAATAAAAATAAAATAGTTTGGTCTTGATTATTGTTTAAAAATGACACTGTGACCATTGCTATGGTGCATTTAATTACTTATCTCATTGTTTAGTTAATATATTTTTGTCAACTATGCATTTAATAATTTAACACATAGCTGTTAATATAATTATGACGTACATGAAAATAACTAAATAAATGAGAATGAAGAAGAGAGTTTTATTGTTGCTGTTGGTTGTTCTTTCCATAGCCACAACAAATGCCCAATTAACTATTGAGGATGTTATTCATGGTGGTAAGACATTTTATAATTATTATCCACGGGCATTAAACGTTAATTTTAAAGGTGATGCCAATCAGTTGGTTATTCAACGTAACGATTCGGTGTTTGTGCAATCGTTTAATTCCGATGCTGAAACTTTCGCTTTTGACATTAAGTGGTTAAACGAGGTTTTAGAAAAAGAGGGGTATGGAGAATTAAGACGTCTGCCCAGATTAACCTGGGATTCAGCGACTCAATTTGCTTTTACAGGTAAAGATGGTTTTTATACAATTAATCAACCTAGTGGCAAAGTGGAGCTGTTTGTAGGACGTGATTCAAAGGGTGCTAATTTTGATTTAAACAAAAGGAGCAAAACAGTAGCTTATACTGTTGGTAATGATTTATACTTAAAAAGCGAAAATGATGAAACTGTTTTAGTTGCAGGTAATGAGGGTAATGATATCATTTTTGGACACACTGTTCATCGCAATGAGTTTGGTATCAATAAAGGTACTTTTTGGTCGCCTGATGGTTCTGCAATTGCTTTTTATCGCGAGGATAATTCGATGGTGAGTGATTATCCTTTAGTTAATGTGGAAGAACGTGTGGCCAAGGTAGAGAACATTAAATACCCCATGGCCGGAATGGCCAGCCACGAAGTAACGGTTGGTGTTTATAATGTGACCTCTAAAAAGACCATTTATTTAAAAACAGGAGCGCCTAAAGACCGCTTCTTTACCAATGTTTGCTGGACTCCGGATAATAAGTTTATTCTTATTGCTGAGCTTAACCGGGGGCAGAATCATATGCAATTGAAAAAGTATGATGCCGCTACTGGTGAGTACGTTTCTACCTTATTTGAGGAAAAAGATGATCGTTGGACAGAACCGCAGCATCCGGCTTTATTTATTCCGGGTAAGAATGGCGATTTTATTTGGCAAAGTCAGAAAGATGGGTTTAATCATTTATACATTTATTCTTCAAATGGTCAGTTGAAAAAACAATTAACCAAAGGTAATTGGGAAGTAACCAATGTACTAGGTTTTGACAAGGCCAATAAATTCATATTTATAGAGTCGACTAAAGAAGAAGCGTTGGAGCGTCATGTTTACAAGGTGAGTCTGGCATCGGGCAAAATGACTAGAGTAACAAGCGAAGCAGGTGTGCACCGTGTGAAAATTAGCAAAGATGGTCGCTATGCGTTAACGACTTTCTCGTCATTAAATGTGCCATCTAAAACAAAGCTGAACGATACTCGCGGAAAAACCATTCGTACATTACAAGTTGTTGAAAATCCGTATAAAGGCATTGAAACTGGTAAAGTGGAGTTGTTAAAGTTGAAGACGAAAGATGGTCAGTTTGATTTAAATGCCCGAATGGTATTGCCGGTTGATTTTGATGCAACAAAAAAGTATCCGGTTATTGTATATGTATATGGAGGCCCTCATTCTCAAATGGTTCAAAACCGCTGGTTAGGCGGTGTGCGCGGATGGCAGTTATATATGGCTCAAAAAGGCTATATCGCCTTTACACTGGATAACAGAGGAACCTCATACCGTGGAAAAGAGTTTGCCCAAGCTATTCACCGTCAATTGGGGCAACCAGAAGTAGAGGACCAAATGCAGGGCATTGAATACTTAAAGTCATTGTCGTACGTCGATGCAGAACGCATTGGTGTGCATGGTTGGAGTTATGGTGGTTTTATGACTGTTTCGATGATGACGCAACATCCTGAAGTGTTTAAGGTTGGAGCGGCTGGTGGGCCAGTTATCGATTGGAAATACTACGAAATTATGTATGGCGAGCGTTACATGGATATGCCAGATGAAAATCCGCAAGGCTATGAACAGGCTAATCTTAATCTAAAGGTTAAGGACTTGAAAGGTCGATTATTGGTGATTCATGGAGCAATTGACCCGGTGGTCGTTTGGCAACACAGTTTAACTTTTGCCCGCGAATGTGTGAAGAATCGAGTTCAAATTGACTATTTCGCCTATCCACGTCATGAACATAACGTGAGAGGAAAAGATCGCATCCATCTAATGGAAAAGGTGACGCGGTATTTCGATGATTTCTTATAGTAATCGTATTACTAAAAATAGTAAAAGCCTGGTAAGAGTATTCTTGCCAGGCTTTTTTAGTGTCAAGCAAAGAAAAGATTTTTCATCGCTTAAACAAATATTTTAGGAAGAATGTGGGTGTGATTGCAATTGTCATAAAATCAGTTTTCTATGTTGTTTTTTGAGGTGTTTGATAAAAGTCATTTATTAATATAATAACCAGGTATAGAGGGAGATGGGCTGTCTGTTATTGTGTGTAAAGTGAAAACATGTTATAGAACCATTGTTCTAACTAGGTTATTTACAGATAATATTCAATATTTGATGAAAATTTTCTTTAATGGTAAAATATGGAACTAAAACAAAAAGCACAGGCTGGTAGTTTTGAGTCAAGCGACATACTGGTTATGGTTGAACCTGTTGAAAAAGGAGCAGGTCGACTGATTGAACTCAAGTCCATTGTAATGCAGCAATTTGGTGAGGATTTACTAAAACAGATTCATGCTAATTTAGATAAGTTCGCGATTGCTGATGTTCGTTTAATTATCAACGATAAAGGTGCGTTGCCACCAACCGTTTCGGCTAGGTTAGAGACGGCATTAAAGAGAGCTGCCCAACTACAAACCGGAACCTTAAACTGATAAGAGATGCAAGTGAAACAAACAACATTTAAGCGGCGCACCATGCTTTACATTCCTGGCAACAACCCTGCTATGCTACAACAAGGGAGTGTTTATGGTGCCGATGGCGTTTTGCTCGATTTAGAAGATGCCGTTGCTTTAAATCAAAAAGATGCAGCGCGAATTTTAGTGTCGCACATGCTCCAATATATTTCTTACGAAGGCTGCGAAGTGACGGTTCGTGTCAATCATATTGATACACCATTTGGCTTAGAAGATTTAAAGCAGATTGTACCCTTACAGCCTGATGCGATTCGTTTGCCAAAGGTTGAAACTTTAGAGGAGATTGAACGCATTATCACCGTGATAGAGCGAATTGAAGACGAGCATCAGCTACCACACGACCAGATGAAAGTACATGTGATGATTGAAACGGCTCTGGGTGTGCAAAATGTTTACGACATCGCAAAATTTTCACCGCGTATTGATGCTATTTCCATTGGCGGACAGGATTTGGCAGCCGATATGCAATTGGTGAAAGCCAATGATGGCATTGGCATCGATTATGCCCGCAAGCAGATTGTGATGGCGGCCAAAGCCTGTAAAATTGATGTTTTCGATACTGTTTTCGTGGATGTGGAAAATGAAGACGGCTTGCGCGAAGAAGCCGAGTACATCAAAAAGCTTGGTTTTACGGGTAAAGCCATTATCAATCCGCGCCAAATTGAAATAGTTAACGAGGTATTTACACCTACTGAGCTGGAGATTCGGAAAGCAGCTAAAATCGTTAAAGCCTTTGAGCGCAATAAAGCTGAAGGTATTGGTGTGTTTGCTGTTGATGGTAAAATGGTTGATGCACCCGTTGTTCAACGTGCTTTACGTGTGTTGGAAATGGCTGATATTGATGTTGAATCACTTTAATTCTGACTATTGTGAAAAATAAAGTAAATATAGATATACCCGAGGAGCTGGCCGGAGTTGGAAAGCTCGAACCATTTGAAGGCTCATTTACCAAGCTTAAGAAAGGCTGGATGGAGGAAAAAACAGTGCCACCGCCTAACAAAGCTAAGATGCCACACTCCAACAAAATGTGTGAATCATTGCGTGAGGCCATCATAAAATCCAATCCAAAGGATGGTATGACAGTTTCGTTCCATCATCATTTGCGAGGGGGGGATAATTTAATTTGCGAATCGATTAAAATATTAGCCGAATTAGGCATTAAGGATATCACATTGGCAGCAAGTAGTTTGACAACTGCGCATGATCCTATTCTACCTTATTTTAAAGATGGAACCATAACGCAGATTTATGCCAGCGGTATCCGTGGCGAGTTGGGAAGAGCCATTGCCGAAGGTGTGTTACCAAAGCCTTTTGTAATTCACTCGCATGGAGGTCGTGTTCGAAGCGTTCATACGGGTAAAATTAAGATTGATTTAGCCATTTTGGCGGCATCGGCATCTGATATTGAGGGAAATGCCACAGGAGCCCATGGTAAGTCGGCTTTCGGTTCTATGGGCTATGCTGCTATTGATTCGTGGTATGCCAAACAAGTCATTGTGGTGACCGATAATATCGTGGATTACCCATGTGTACCACAGTCAATTACGCAAAACTACATTGATTATGTCGTTAAAGTGGATTCCATTGGTGACCCATCTAAGATTGCGGGAGGAACAACACGTATTACTAAAGCGCCAATGGATTTGCAAATTGCACGACTAGCTGCTGAGGTGATTGAACGCTCTGGCGAATTGAAAGAAGGTTTTAGTTTCCAGGTTGGAGCAGGAGGAGCTTCATTAGCTGTGGCCAAGTACATTCGGAAAATTATGAAGAAACGTGCTATTAAGGGCAGTTTCTTGTTAGGAGGCGTCACTTCATACGGTGTTGATATGCTTAATGAAGGATTGTTCAGCTCTATTTTCGATGTGCAGTCATTTGATGCAGCTGTGAGTTCTTCTTTAATGGAGAATCCATACCACATTGAAATTCCAGCCGGATTATATGCTAATCCATTTAATTGTGGTTGTATGACCAATAAGCTGGATATTGTTGTATTGGGAGCTTTGGAAATTGATACTAATTTTAATGTGAATGTGATAACTGGTTCTGAAGGGTATGTGCGTGGCGCATCAGGAGGACACAGCGACACTGCTTCTGGAGCTACTTTAACAGTGGTGGTTTGTCCATCGTTCCGAGGTCGAATTCCAATTGTGAAAAAGAAAGTGCACACCATTGTTACACCAGGTGAAAGTATTGATGTGCTGGTGACTGAACGTGGTATTTGTGTAAATCCTCAACGCCCTGAGTTGAAGGCTAACCTGGAAGCCGCTGGCATTAAAGTAAAAGATATAGAAGCTTTGGCCAACGAGGTGGAAGGTATTACTGGCTTAGCTAAACCAATTGAAACAACCGACCGAATAGTGGGCATTGTTGAGTACCGCGATGGAACTGTTATCGATGTTATTCGTCAAGTGAAAGAGTAATGGAACTATTGCAGGAAGCGGAAATATTTGCTCAACTTTTGAACGCCAGGGAAAAGCGACAAGATGACAAGTTGAAGATGATTGCTGATGGCTTTCATTTAGTGTCGTTGCAGCTCAATATCCCTGGTCTTCCGAAGTCAAATGCTCAACTTTTTGAATTTGTTAAGGAGGTTGATAAAGCTTTTCGCATTTTCCTATTGAGTCATCATCCGAATTGTAAATGGCAAACGAAACAGATTTTAAGCGATGTGGCTGGCGATGCTGTTCTCTATCTTTTTAAGCAGGAACAAATTGACAAAAATGATTTAAAAGCAATAACCGAGGCGTTTGAAGGCTATTTTAAATTGGGACGAATTGTTGATTTGGATGTATTGGCATCCGACGGTCATCCTGTTTCATCCGGAAAAGCAAAAGCCTGTTTTATCTGCCATTATGCTGCTGAAGAATGCAGAAAGACGAAGCGGCATACGATTGAAGAGGTGAGACAGGCCATGCTTGATGCTATAAATAAGTTTATAGAACAACAGAAGCAGGCAGATTTGGTGAATAAAGTGGCTTCTTATGCAATTAGTGGTCTTCTGCACGAAGTGGCTTTAAATCCCAAGCCGGGATTGGTTTGCCGGAATTCAGCCGGGGCTCATACCGATATGGATTTTATTAGCTTTATTAATTCAATAGCAGCCTTATCGCCGTATTTTATAGAGATTAACAACTTTGCATTGTCTTTTGATGGTGCTGATGTAGCTAAAGCATTACCACAAATCAGAACCATTGGCCTTAAAATGGAAGCGGCCATGTATGAGGCAACTGGTGATGTCAATACGCATAAGGGGGCTATTTTTCTGATGGCATTGGTTTGTTTTGCTGTTACCAGAGTTGTTAAAAAAAATGGGTGTTTAAAAATCAATGCGTTATCTTCTATTATTCAGCAAATAACGCGTGGTATGGTGCAAAAGGAATTGTGCCTGGTTGGCAATGATGCAGAATTAACTCATGGTCAGCAGTGTTTTAAGAAATACGGCTTACAGGCGGCCGGAGCCAGGGGAGAAGCAGAGCAGGGATTGCCAACTGTGCTTCACCACGCTTTACCATTGTTACAGGAGCGGATAAAAAAGCCATTTTCATCATATACAGATGTTGAATTAAATGAACTATTGGTGCCTGTTTTGCTGAAGGTTATGTCGCTTAATAACGATACAAATATTCTATTTCGCCACGATGTAAAGGTGCTGGAAGCGATAAAGCAAAAAGCTGGTCAGGCAAAAGTAGCGTGGGAGAGTGGTGATAAAGAACCTTATTATGACTTGGTGCAATGGTGTAATACTTCAAAAATATCGCCGGGTGGATCGGCGGATCTATTAGCATTAACTATAACTTTGTGTCATTGTAAGACTGAATTTGCTAAAAAATAGTTATGATTGAGAATTCAGATTTTAGAATTGAAGAGCCGGATTTGAGTAGTAAGTTTGATGTGGAGTTGATAAGGCGCTTTTTGTCTCCACTTGGATTTTATTTTGATGAATCAACTGTTGAGTACAGTGTGATTCTTTATACTTTAAATGATGATATTGTTGGTGTTGGTTCGTGTCAGGGGAAGATTTTGAAATATGTAGCAGTAGCTCCTCAGTTTCGCGAATCAGGTGCTTTTGCACATATTGTTACTCATCTGACAGAGCGCGTAATGAGTCAATATCAACAGGCTTTTGTATTTACCCGTCCTGATAATATCAGTCGTTTCGAAGGTATTGGCTATCGTCATATAGCTTCAGCACAGCCTTTAATTTCAGTTCTTGAATTTGGCTATCAGAGTATCGATGATTATAAACAATATTTGCAGTCGATAAAGTACGACAAACAAGCAGAGAAAGTGGCAGCCATCGTTATTAATGGGAATCCATATACTTTAGGGCACCAATATTTAATTGAGAAGGCATCAACGGAGAATGACTGGTTGTATGTTTTTGTTGTGCAGGCCGAAAAATCAACATTTTCGTTTAGCGATCGTTTTGAAATGATTCGTCTGGGAACGCAACATCTGTCGAATATTCAGCTTGTAAAGGGTGGTGAGTACATTGTTTCGTGCGCAACATTTCCCAATTATTTTCTGAAGAACGAAGCGCCCGACGCCATCACACAAAAACAAGCGGAGTTAGATATTGAGATTTTTAGTCAACATATAGCGCCTTTATTAGGAATTAATAAAAGATATGTTGGAACGGAAAACTACTGTGCAACTACTGCATTGTATAATAAGGCGATGAAAACCATTTTGCCAACGAAAGGTGTGGCGTTTTGTGAGGTGCAGCGATTAGAAACCGGGAAAAAGGACGGTGGTTTTATTAGTGCCAGCAAAGTGCGCGAGGCTATTAAGGCTCATCAGAGAAGTAAATTAGGTGAACTTCTGCCTGAAACAACCATTTTGTACCTAAAAGACAAATTAGATTTGGATACGGTTGAACAGCGCTTAAGGCATACTGCGGTAAGGCACTAAAAAAACCGCTTACGCGGTTTTTATTTTAGTATTATGCTATTTGTTCTTCTGAATCGAAAATATCAAAAACCTTATCGAGCTTCATGAGTTTTAATAAGCTCAATACTTCTGCTTTAATACAGCATAATTGAAAAGTACCACCGTTTTGGCGGGCCGTTTTTAATGCACTAATTAAAGTGCCAATGCCAGTACTATCAATAAAGCTAATGTTAGACAAGTTGAGTATCATTTTAGCACCTTGAGATGATAAAGCAGCTGTTAAATCAGCTTTTACTTCTGCGGCTACTGTAGCATTTAAACGATTGGTTTCTGCAAGTGAGCCATACTTTATACCATCTTGTTCTTTAACTTGTAGCATATTTTTTGGTTTATTTAATTCTCTAAAACCTCCTGTAGCTCAGATAATGCTGATTCACAGGTGTGGTTAAAATGGTTAATTAATTCTTTTACTGAGCTTTCATTTTTATTAGCCAACAACCATTCTTTCCGTTCATCAGAATAGCTATCAACACTTTTTTGTATTTGAACAGCTTCTTCGCTGTCAGCTTGCAAGCCGTCCAACTTCAAAAGTTTAGCAATCAATTCAAGATTCTTTAAATCCTTATTACCTAACTCTTCCATTCCCATTGACATCACCGATGATTTAGCTTTGTGAGCTACAGCAGCAATTTTACTCCAATCTTTAGAGGAAAGAGCTTCATCAAATCCGTCTTTAAATTCAGGAATCTGCTCAATAAAAATACTTATCAATTCTTTAATAAGGTCATAACTGCCATCTGTAATACTTTCCAGATAACCTAAGTCAATGTGCGAATATGGGTTTGGCATATGTATTATTAATTAATGATGCTCAAATTACAAATTATTTGGCAAAAGTAACTTTTTTAAACGAATTTATTTATTTGCATTCAAATGTCACAGTGACGAGGTGATATTAGTTAGCTTTTTAAGCCAATAATTATCATTTTTTGGCAGTTGAATATTTGTTTACATTTGTTCAATTGCTCACGGTAATATTTGTTACTGTACAACGAAGCAATAATTAACCGAAATAATAAAGATTAATAGCGTTATAAAATGAAAAGAACGGCCTTTTACAAGTTTCACGAGTCATTTGGAGCAAAGATTGTTTCCTTTGCAGGTTATGAAATGCCAATTGAATATTCAGGTATTAACAACGAACACATGACCGTGCGTAACGGTGTAGGTGTTTTTGATGTGTCGCACATGGGTGAGTTTTGGGTAAAAGGGCCTAAGGCTTTCGAATTGGTGCAAAAAGTTACTTCTAACGATGTAGCAGCTTTATCTGTTGGACAAGCGCAATATTCATGTTTTCCTAATGGTAAAGGTGGTATTGTTGACGATTTACTGGTATACAAATACGAAGAAGAGAAGTATTTATTGGTGGTAAATGCAGCTAATATTGATAAAGATTGGGCCTGGGTGAACGAGCAAAACACCATGGGTGCTGAGTTGGAAAATGCCAGTGATGCAATTTCTCAGTTAGCCATTCAGGGACCGAAAGCAGAGGCTGTTCTTCAGAAATTAACTGATATTGATTTATCATCAGTGCCATATTATACTTTTACTACAGGAGCCATTGCAGGTGCTGATGATGTGATTATTTCAAACACTGGTTATACTGGTTCAGGAGGCTTCGAGCTATACATGCACAATGCCGATGCTGAAAAAGTATGGGAGGAAATTTTTAAAGCTGGTGAAGAAGAAGGAATTCTTCCAATTGGTTTAGCTGCCCGTGATACTTTACGTTTAGAGAAGGGGTTCTGCCTATATGGTAACGATATTGATGACACAACTTCGTCGATTGAAGCTGGATTAGGTTGGATTACTAAATTCAATGACGGCAATAAATTCATTGATAGTGAATACTTGTTAAAGCAGAAAGAGGAAGGCGTTTCGAAACGTCTTAGAGGTTTTGTTTTGGAAGACAGAGGTATTCCACGTAAGGATTACGAAGTAGTGAATGCAAACGATGAAGTAATAGGTAGAGTTACATCTGGAACTATGTCGCCAATGCTTCAGAAAGGTATCGGTATGGCTTATATCAACAAAGGGTATACAAAGTTTGATACTGAAATCTTTATCAAAGTTCGTAACCGCAAGTTGAAAGCCAAAGTGGTTAAAATACCTTTTGTATAATCTTGGTATAAGAAAAACTAATAAATATCGAACAAAAATGTGATAATTATCATGTTTTTGTTCCTCGTTTGAGTGTCGAAGTTAGAGTGTTGATATTTGGTGACTTAACAATTGAAGTTCATCCGTGTGAATAAAGAATACCATCAAATTTAGATAACTACTGCTTTTAATTTGTAAGCTATATTTTATCTGATTTTGTGTGCTTTGCACTAGATATTTCATAATTTTATACACTCAAAACATTAATCAAACAAACTAAAGTTAATTAGCAGTATTTAAATTTTTAATAAAATGAAGATTCACAACTTTTCAGCAGGACCATCAATTTTGCCTGAGTCAACAATTAAAAACTCGGCAGAGGCCGTTTTAAATTTTGCCGGAACTGGCTTGTCTTTGTTAGAGGTTTCGCACCGTAGCAAAGAGTTTGTTGCTGTTATGGACGAAGCAACAGCTCTATTTAAAGAATTGTTGGACATTCCTGCAGGATACGAAGTGGTTTTCGTAGGTGGTGGTGCAAGTACACAATTCTGTATGGTTCCTTACAACTTAATGAAATCAAAAGCAGCTTACCTTAACACCGGTACATGGGCAAATAAAGCTTTAAAAGAAGCTAAAGGTTTTGGTGAGGTTGTAGAGGTTGCATCATCTAAAGATTCAATTTACAACCATATTCCCAAAGGATATGACATTCCTGCTGATGCAGATTATTTCCACATCACAACCAATAATACTATATATGGTACTGAAATCAAGAAAGATCTTGATGTAAATGTACCTTTAGTAGCTGATATGTCTTCGGATATTTTCTCTCGTCCGGTTGATATTTCAAAGTATACTTTAATTTATGGTGGTGCGCAGAAGAACTTAGCACCTGCAGGTGTTACTTTCGCTATTGTTAAAGAAGATGCTTTAGGAAAAGTTGATCGTCACATTCCAACAATGTTGAACTATAAAACTCACATCGATGGTGGTTCAATGTTTAATACACCTCCGGTATTCCCGGTGTACTCAGCTCTTCAGACTTTGAAGTGGTTGAAAGAAATGGGTGGTGTGGCTGCAATGGAAAAAATCAACATTGAAAAAGCAGCTGTTCTTTACGATGAAATCGATCGTAACCGTTTATTCAAAGCTCCAGTAGCTGATTTAGAAGATCGCTCATTAATGAATATTTGCTTCATCATGAACGATGAATACAAAGAGCTAGAGAAAGAGTTCTTCGATTTCGCTACAGCACGAGGTATGAGCGGCATAAAAGGTCACCGTTCTGTTGGTGGATTCCGTGCTTCTACATACAACGCAATGCCTAAGTCAAGCATCCAGGCATTAGCTGATGCTATGAAGGAATTTGAAGCTAAGCATTAGAAAAAAGTTTGTTAGTTAAGAGTCAGAAGGCAGTAGTTAAATTGTAGCTGCCAAATTCTGATGATAAAATATAAGTAGGCCCTTAGGGGCTTACTTTTTATCACCACTTAAAAAACCAAGAACAATGAAAAAAATATTAGTTGCTACCGAAAAGCCATTTGCTAAGGCGGCTATTGATCAAATCGCCCCAGTTGTGAAAGAGGCTGGTTACGAATTGGTTCTCCTTGAAAAATATACAGATAAGTCTGAATTGTTAACAGCAGTGAAGGATGTGTATGCAATGATTGTACGTTCGGATAAAGTTACTCGCGAAGTAATTGATGCTGCTCCTGAATTAAAAATTGTTGTTCGAGCAGGTGCTGGATATGACAACCTGGATTTAGAAGCTTGTACTGAAAAGGGTATTGTAGCAATGAATACACCAGGTCAAAACTCTAACGCAGTAGGTGAGTTAGTGCTTGGAATGATGGTGTTTATGGCCCGCAATGGTTACAACGGAACGGCTGGAACAGAGTTGCGCGGAAAGAAAATCGGTATTCATGCTTATGGAAATGTTGGTCATTATGTGGCGGATATTGCCAAAGGGTTCGGAATGGAAATTTATGCTTTCGATCCATTCGTAGCGAAGGAGAAAATTGAAGCAGCAGGCATCAAGCCATTGGAAACAGTTGAAGAACTATATTCAACGTGTGACTATGTATCTTTACACATTCCTGCCAATGAACATACAAAGCAGTCGATCAACTACGACTTATTAAACAAGATGCCTAAAGGTGGTACTTTGGTTAATACAGCACGTAAAGAAGTGATTCATGAAGAAGAGATTTTAAAGTTAATGGCAGATCGTCCTGACTTTACTTATATCTCAGACATTGCTCCTGATAACAAAGCTGATTTTGAAGCTAAGTTCGAAGGTCGCTTCTTCTTTACTCCTAAGAAAATGGGTGCTCAAACAGCTGAAGCCAACATCAATGCCGGTGTTGCTGCTGCTAAGCAAATCATTGGTTTCTTCGAAAATGGCGATGAAACATTCAGAGTGAATAAATAAAATTGCTGTATAGCTTATTAGTTATATAGTAATTTAGTGATATAGAAAATAGCAGGGGCGCAAGTAACCTGCTATTTTTCGTTATACGGATACCCTCCTTTAAAGCATTGTGCTCGGCAAAGATGTTATTTGTAAATATGCTGTAGGTAATATGTGTTTTATAACAGGAAAAATCATCTTAAGCATTGACGAATGTCACAAAATAGCTAAAACAGCTTTCCTTACATTTGCTAGCACTGTTGGTTACCTACAAAAAGTGTAATCATAGCCTAAGTTATTAATAAGTAAAACTAACTAAATATCAAGAAATGGCAATTATTAAACCATTCAAAGGCCTAAGACCGCCACAAAACATTTCGCAGGATTTAGCCTGTTTACCATATGATGTTATGAACAGCGTCGAAGCTGCACAAATGGCAGAAGGAAAAGATTGTTCATTATTGCATATCACGCGCGCTGAGATTGATTGTCCTGCCGGTACTGATATTCACTCCGAAGAAGTGTACGAAAAGTCAGTTTCTAACTTTAAAGCTTTCCAGGAAAAAGGTTGGTTAGTGCAGGATGAAGAGGCAAAATATTATATCTACGCTCAAACAATGGATGGACGCACACAGTACGGTATTGTTGGAGCTGCTGCTTGCGAAGATTATGCTAATGGCATCATTAAAAAGCATGAGTTGACTCGTCCGGACAAAGAAGAAGATCGTATGATTTTAACGCGTTACCTGGATGCTAATATTGAGCCAGTATTCTTTTCATATAAAGCAGTGCCTGAAATTGACGAGATTGTAGAAAATATCGTTAAGAACCAGGCGGCTGATTACGATTTTACTGCAGAAGATGGTTTTGGTCACCACTTGTGGGCCATAAACGATGCAGACACCAACAAGCGTTTAGAAGAGTTGTTTGAAACTAAAGTGCCTGCAACTTATGTGGCCGATGGTCACCACCGTACAGCTGCTGCTGCGCGTATTGGTGATGAAAAAAGCGGTCAGAACGCAAATCACACCGGCGATGAAGAATACAACTTCTTTATGGCTGTTCACTTCCCAGACAATCAGTTGAAAATTATTGACTACAACCGCGCTGTGAAAGATTTGAATGGATTAACTCCTGACGAATTGTTAGGGAAGTTGAACGAGGTATTTGAGGTTGAATGCATGGGAGAGGGTGAGTATCGTCCTGCTCAATTACATGAGTTCAGCATGTACTTAGAAGGTCAATGGTATAAGTTAAATGCTAAAGAAGGAACTTACGACGATAATGACCCAATTGGTGTATTAGATGTGACAATTCTTTCTAACCATGTGTTGGATAAAATGTTAGGAATTGAAGATTTACGTCGTTCAACACGTATTGATTTTATCGGTGGTATTCGTGGCTTAGGCGAGTTGAAGAAGCGCGTGGACTCAGGTGATATGAAAATAGCTTTTGCTTTGTATCCTGTTTCTATGCAGCAGTTAATCGATATTGCTGATACTGGTAACATTATGCCTCCAAAAACAACTTGGTTTGAGCCTAAGTTGCGTTCGGGCTTAGTTATTCATAAATTAGAATCTAAATAGTCTTTACCAAAAATTCAGACTAACTAAATATCCGTTTAAGCCCCCTTTCAGCAGGGGGCTTTTTTGTACACTGAGCTTTGTTAAGTAAATTTGTATTTTTAAAAATATAACGATGTCGATACAAAATAACCTTCAAGCTGTTAAAGAGCAGATAAATAACAGAGCATTATTGGTAGCTGTTTCGAAAACCAAACCCAACGAAGACTTAATGGAAGCTTACAACGCTGGTCAGCGTGTGTTTGGAGAGAATAAAGTGCAGGAACTGACTGCCAAACATGAGACTTTGCCGAAAGATATTGAGTGGCATATGATTGGTCATTTGCAGTCCAATAAAGTCAAATACATTGCTCCGTTCGTTAGCCTGATTCATGGTGTTGATTCAGAAAAGTTATTGAAAACTATCAATAAGGAAGGGAAAAAGAACGATCGTAAAATTCCCTGTTTGCTACAAGTGCACATTGCTGAAGAAGAAACTAAGTTTGGTTTTTCTGAGAGTGAATTATTGACGATGTTAAATGACGAGTTATTGTCGACGCTTGAATTCGTTGAAATAAAAGGTGTAATGGGCATGGCAACATATACTGATAATACTGATCAAATCCGAAAGGAATTTGCCTCCTTAAAACAAACTTTTGACAAGCTTAAAAAATCGGTTTTTGCCTCAAATGATAACTTCACTGAAATAAGCATGGGCATGTCGGGCGACTACCTTTTAGCCATTGAAGAAGGAAGTACAATGGTGAGGGTGGGAAGTTCGATATTCGGAGCTCGTAATTATCATTAAAACCATTCGCTACATCAATGTGTTGATAAAATATTAGTCAAAGCTTTCATGTGGATGACTTTTGTTTATATTTGTTCTTATCAAGATTGTATAAAAAATAAATGACCCGATGGCAAATTTAGAAACTAAATACCTGGGATTAACTTTAAAAAATCCAATAATTGTAAGTAGTTCAGGCTTAACAAATAGTGCTGAAAAGATTGGCAAGCTCGTTGAAGCTGGTGCTGGAGCTGTGGTGCTTAAATCACTTTTTGAAGAGCAGATTAACCACGAAATCAATAACATCATTTATAAAGGCGAAGGCTTTGATTATCCAGAGGCCGCTGACTATGTTAAAGGTTATACACGTGATAACTCAGTTGGCGATTATTTAAATGTCATCAAGGAAACAAAAGAGAAGTATGATATTCCTGTAATAGCAAGTATCAACTGTTTTTCTTCGGATGAATGGGTTGATTTTGCACAACAAATTCAAGAAGTAGGAGCAGACGCATTAGAGTTGAATGTGTTTGTTTTAAATACGGATAAAAATAGCAATCCGGAAGAATACGAGCAACTATATGTAGATATCGTATCTAATGTTAGTAAAGTAGTTAGTATCCCTGTTTCGGTTAAGTTAGGCTTATACTTTTCAAACCTGGTAAATGTAGTTAATCGTATATCAGTTTCAGGAGCCAAAGGTGTTGTGTTATTCAATCGTTTTTATGAGCCGGATATTGATATTAATAAAATGACTTTAACATCGGCTGAGGTGTTGAGCACACCGGCCGATATGCGTCGTACTTTGCGTTGGGTTGCCATTGCTTCAGATAAAGTGCATAATATTGATATTTCTGCATCTACCGGTGTACATGATGGTGCTTCTGTAGTCAAACAATTATTGGCAGGTGCTACAACCGTCCAGACATGTTCGGCAATCTATAAGAATGGCCCCAAGGTAATAACCGAAATGCTTGAAGTATTAACAAAATGGATGGAGGATAAAGGGTATAATTCACTTTCTGATTTTAGAGGTTTGATGAGTTATAGTAAAATAGAAAATCCAGCTATGTACGAACGTGCCCAATTCATGAAGTATTTCTCGTCATACGAGTAAAAAGAAAATAATTATGATTGAAGTCCTGCTTTCCTGAAAGTGGGACTTTTTTGTTCTAACTGCCTGTATATTAATTGTTGTAGTTGATAAACTTTAGTTAGGCATGTTTTGTTATACGTATTAATCGCACTTTTATTATTACTAAAAGCGAAGCTAATTCGTATTATTTAATATTTTTATATTAATTTTCAATCTTGAAACTAGCAAGATAACTTATTAAGAAGTATAAATATTCTATCATTATGAGAAGTGTAATGACCAAAACTACCGTCTATCTTTTAACATTCGCCCTTGTTGGTGTTTTGTTTTCTTCATGTAATTCAAGCCAGAAGAAGCAAAAGTCGGAAGAGCAGGATATTGTAGAGTCAGTAAGTGTCGATGGAAAGTTGGTGGATGATTTTAAAAAATCAAAACTAATTTTTTACTCCTTGCCATCACCCTTGGAAACAGCTATGTTGATTAAGCGGGCCGGAGCAACTTACAACGAAGATTTATTAAATCCGCTTTCTAACATCGATAACTACTCAACTAATCGTCAAATGGCTTTAAACCTGGGTATTTATTCAGCTGATTTAAGCTATACGAGTTTATTTGATCAAACACAAAGCTCGATTAAATATATGGCCAATGCTAAGCGGCTAGCCGATGCTTTGGGTATTATGGATGCCATTGATGAAGAGACCTTGCGCAAGCTAGAAGAGAATATCGATAATAGAGATGTGATGTTAGATATCATCTCCGAAACCTTTATGTCGTCAAATGCTTATCTGACGGAAAATGATAGACCAGCAATTGCTGTTATGGTGCTTGTTGGTGGTTGGGTTGAAGGCTTGTATTTAGCAACTCGTCTGACAAATGGTTCTGTAGATAATAATAAGCGTCTGATTGATAGGATTGTATATCAAAAGTTAAGTCTTTATACAGTCATTAATTTACTGGATGAATATAAGTCAAATGAAGATATCAGTTATATTTTAAGTCGTATAACGGAGTTAAACGAGATATTTGAGGAAGTAGAGATTAATAATACGTCTAAAATAGAAGCAGAGACAAATGCTGAAACCCGTGTGACAACTATTAAAGCGGAGTCAGAAGCGGTTATTTCTCCGGTTGTTTTTGATAAGCTGATGAAGAAGGTTGCTGAGATTAGAACTGAATTTGTTTCATAATCAGAATTGAATAAACATGCGTCACCTGTTTCTTGTTACACTCTTATTTGTTTTCAGTGCATTTGCGTCTGCGCAGTGCATTAATTTTGCCAAAAATGTTGGTAAAGAGCAGCTTGGTGACTATATTCATGATGGAAACTACAACGGGGCCGTACTCGAAGAAGGTGAAAAGGCAGAATTATATAAGACATTCTTTAGTGGAGAAAGTTATCGGGTAGCCATCTCAAAGGTAAAGCAGTTGCCCGATATTCATTTTCGAATCCTCGATAAAGCAGGTAATGTATTATTTGACAATGTTGACTATGATTATCGCCTGGTTTGGGATTTTAAAGTAGAAAGTACGCAGATGTTGATTGTTGAATTAACTGTTTTGGATCGAGAAGGCGAATATGGTGATATTCTTAGTGGATGTGTGGCCGTCATGTTTGGTTTAGAACCGGATAAGAAAAAGAAAAGGTAAGTTTACGAAATTGAAATATAAAAAAAGAGCTCTATCTAGAGCTCTTTTTTTGTTATGTACGGTTTCAGGTATTTTCCCGTATATGATTGTTTACAATTGATGAGCTCGTCAGGCGTACCTGTGAAAACCAGGTTGCCACCAGCATCGCCTCCTTCTGGTCCTAAATCAATGATCCAATCGGCCGATTTGATAATATCCATGTTGTGTTCGACAATAATTAACGAGTGCCCATTTTTAATTAAAGCAGCAAACGCGTCGAGTAGCTTACGGATATCATGAAAATGCAGTCCGGTAGTTGGTTCGTCAAAAATAAACAAGGTTGGTTGGCTGCGCTCATTGGCTAAAAAGAAAGCCAATTTAACTCGCTGACTTTCACCACCGCTTAACGTGCTTGACGACTGGCCCAGCTTGATATACCCCAAGCCTACATCCTGCAAGGGTTTGAGTCGCTTGATAATGCGTTTTTCGACTGTTTTATTGGTTTCGGCAAAGAAGTCAATGGCTTCGTTGATGGTCATTTCCAATATGTCGTGCACATTTTTACCATTGTATCGTACTTCCAGTATTTCGTCCTTAAAGCGCTTGCCTTTACAGCTTTCGCACTCTAAAACAATGTCGGCCATAAACTGCATTTCCACCTTTATGGTTCCTTCGCCCTGGCATTCTTCGCATCGACCACCATCAATGTTGAATGAAAAGTGCGAAGGTTTAAATCCGTTGTTTTTAGCGGCTTGTTGGTCGGCCATCAGCTTGCGAATTTCGTCGTAGGCTTTTAAATAAGTAGCAGGATTGGAGCGTGAGCTTTTACCAATCGGATTCTGGTCAATAAATTCAACCTCTGTTAATTTACTGATTGACCCATTGATTAAGTCAAAAGCGCCAGTTTTATCGGCATATCCTCCCAGGTGTTTTTTCAAGGCCGGATACAAAATCTTCTTGACTAAAGAAGACTTACCACTTCCTGAAACACCAGTTATAACCGTCATCACATTAAGTGGAAATTTGACGGTAATGTTTTTCAGATTGTTTTCGCAAGCACCGGTTATCTCAATGTAATCGTTGTGTGGTCGTCGCGACGATGGCACGGCGATTTCTTCTGTTCCATTTAAGTATTTAGTCGTCAGGCTTTGTTCTGAAGCTTCCAGCTGGCGGTAATCGCCCTGAAAAACCAATTCGCCACCAAGGCGTCCGGCCAATGGTCCGATGTCAATAATGGTATCGGCGGAACGAATGATATCTTCATCGTGCTCCACGACAATCACTGTGTTACCGACTTTTTGTAGGTTTCGAAGAACATTAATGAGTAATTCCGTATCGCGCGAGTGGAGGCCGATACTTGGTTCGTCTAAAATGTATAGTGAACCCACCAGGCTGCTTCCTAGGCTGGTAGCCAGGTTGATGCGTTGGCTTTCGCCACCCGAAAGCGTAGATGAGAGGCGGTTAAGTGTTAAATAACCCAGCCCCACATTGTTGAGAAACTGCAGACGCGTTCTTATTTCATGTAATATACGTTTAGAAACCTCAATTTCGTGCGTATTTAGTTTTAATTTATCAAAGAAATCAGATAGTTGGTCAACCGGCATAACAACTAGTTCATGAATGCTTTTGTCACCAACTTTTACCCATCCAGCCTCTTTCTTTAGCCGCGTTCCTTTACACGATGGACAGATTGTTTTTCCACGATAGCGCGATAGCATTACTCGGAATTGTATTTTGTATTGTTTCTCTTCTACATGTTTAAAGAAACTATTGAGGCCTTTAAAATGACGATTACCTGTCCATAGTAATTCCCTTTGTTCAGGATTTAGTTCGAAGTAGGGGCTATGAACCGGAAAGTTAAAATGATGTGCATTCATTATTAACTGCTCTTTCCAGGCTTTCATTTTGTCGCCTTTCCAACAGGCAATGGCATCTTCAAACACCGATAAGCTTTTGTTGGGTATCACCAAGTCTTCATCAATACCTATCACGTTACCAAATCCTTCACATTCAGGACATGCTCCAACCGGATTGTTAAAGGTAAACATGTGTTCGCTGGGTAATTCAAATTCAATACCGTCTAATTCAAACTTATTGGAGAAATTGTGTATTGATGTTGACTCACTATTGTACACCTTAATAAGGCATTCTCCTTTGCCTTCGTAAAAAGCAGTTTGAACAGAATCTCCCAGGCGACCAAGCGTATCTTCATCGTCGGATGCAGATAACCGGTCAATAACAAGGAATAGTTCCTGACACGATTCGCTTACGGAGGATTGTTCGGCCAATAAATCGTCGATGCGAATAAATTTATTGTTGGCTTCAACTCGACTAAAGCCTTGTTTTAATAATATCTCAAGGTGTTCGTGACATTGGCGATCATCTGTAATTACAATGGGTGAGAGGATGGCTAGTTTAGTTCCTTTTTCAAGTTCGGCAGCAAAATTAACCACATCGCTGGTATAATGACGCTTTACTTCATTACCACTAACAGGTGAAATAGTTCGACCAATACGGGCGTATAGTAGCTTAATATAATCGTATATTTCCGTACTTGTTCCGACTGTAGAGCGAGGGTTTCGTGTATTCACTTTCTGCTCGATGGCAATGGCAGGCGGAATGCCTTTTATAAAGTCAACATCCGGTTTGTCAAGGCGTCCAAGAAACTGACGAGCATAAGAGCTCAGGCTTTCAACGTATCTTCTTTGACCTTCGGCATATAGGGTGTCAAATGCTAAAGATGATTTACCGCTACCTGATACTCCGGTAATCACAATGAATTGATTACGAGGGATTTTTAGGTCAATATTTTTAAGGTTATGAACGCGAGCGCCTTTAACAGTAATCACTTTCTCCTGCATACTGATTTTTTAGATTAAGTGTGAACAAAGATAGGTATCCCTTATATAGAATCGAAACAAATTTGGATCGCATCAGGAAAAAAAAGAATGATTTGGTTTTTAAACATTTTTTTACTTTTTTTACACTCGAAAACAAACTACTGTTGACTTCTTAAAAATTATTGCCTATAGGACGACCTTTACGAGATGTTTAAAATTTTATAGTATGGAAAAGCAATTAGTGCTTTCTGATGAGCAGCTTGTGAAGGATTTTGTTGCTGGTGATAGTGGTTCGATAGATATACTGATTGAACGTCACAAGGCAAAGATATTTTCTTACATTGTAATGTGTGTTAAACAACAAGAGTTGGCTGAAGATATTTTTCAGGAGGCTTTTATTCGTGTGATCAGAACCTTAAAAAATGGTCGTTACTCAGATAGCGGTAAATTTTCATCGTGGGTAATGCGAATAGCACACAATCTGATTATTGATTATTACCGTAAGCAAAAAAATCAATCAGTTATTTCGAACGATAACTACGAGTATGATTTATTTAACTCAACACAGTTTTCAGATAAGTCTGTTGAGGAACAAATGGTAACCGATCAGGTGTTGAGTGAAGTGAGTATGTTGGTTAATTTATTGCCTGATAATCAGCGTGAAGTTGTGGTGATGCGTCATTATCGTGATTTAAGTTTCAAGGAAATTGCTGAAGAAACGAATGTTAGTATTAACACTGCATTAGGACGTATGCGCTATGCACTGATGAATCTTCGTCGTTTAGCTGAAGAGAGAAATATTTCGTTAACAATGTCGTAACTGGTATAATAATTTGCTTAGGCACTACGTTAATAAGGTAATAAGGTAATAAACTTATAACAAGTGCCTATGAACAAAAAAATTACTCAAGATTATTCAGCATTCGAAGAGGATGCAAATTATTGGTTTTCAGTATTTGATAATATTCCGGATATTGCTTTTGCAAAACAGGAAGTAAGCCCGGGATCATTTATTGTTAATAAAATCAAAGCGTTTGCACGTGCCTATCAACCGATGGTCGTGTTGGATAAAGAGGTGGATTTAATAATAAATTAGTCGTAAAATGATTTGGCGAAGTTGTGAAACGAACCTTTGCATTTGATTATTCTTATCCAGAAGGCTTTGATAAAGCCAGAACCATAACCAGTTAGTTGTATTAATGAGGCCCACGTGCTTAATATAGCTACTGGTATTTTTTTAGTTCTGAAAAAAGCATCGGTTAAAATAATAGCTGGAAATAGTAGGAATGGTAACAGAAACCATCCAGATAATGTTAATCCAAGTATTAACAATAGCGGATAGCCAATCGTAAATGCCGATGGTAAAAGGTGAACCGGTTTTAATGTTCCGGCATGCAAAAGCGATAAGTCAATACGCGCAATTCCCGAATTAAACACTTGTTTAAAGAAGGCTTTAAAATGCGTTCGGCGTTTATGGTATACGTAGGCTTCTTTAATCAGTCCAACAGAATACCCTTGTTTCATGGTGCGCATGCTTAAATCTAGATCTTCACCAAAACGCATGTGCGCAAAGCCTTTAATAGTTTCAAATACTTCCTTTTTAATACCCAGATTGAAACTTCTTGGATAAAATTTATCCATTTTTCGGCTGCCACCTCTTATTCCTCCGGTGGTTATTGGGGAAGTCATAGAGTAACTAATGGCTTTTTGGATAGGGGTGAAGAAAGGGTGAGACTCATCTGGCCCTCCAAAGCAATCGAGTTTTTGGATGTCCAGGTGTTCCATCACATGGTTAAAATAATTGGATGGAATAATACAATCACTGTCAAAGAAAATCAGGTATTCACCTTTTGCTTTTGAAGCACCATGATTTCTGGCAGGACCAGGTCCCTGGTTTTCTTGTGTGTAATAATGTAAATTCAGTTGGTTGAAGTATGGTTCAATTACATCTTTGCAGGGCATTGCCGAACCATCTTCCACAATAATAACTTCGAATACTGATTTTGCCGATTGAAGAGTTAATGATTCTAATAACTCTACGATTTCATCGGGTCTGTTGTAAATAGGAATTATTACTGAAAATTGCATGCGGGTTAATTTATTAACTCCAAATATAGCAATTATTGATATCGAAAAAGGTTATCGAACGTTAAAGCCATCCGATAACCTCATATTTTTAAAAGAAGTAAGCTATTCGCGTGTTAAAATAAGCATAGGGTCGCCTACTATATTTGAATAAATAGGCCGGTAGCGATTAATGTCATAAAATTTGCTAATATTCACTTTTTTCGTGCTTTCTCCTTTGTCGTCTTTTTTTACTGCTTCAATGGATATGTGATTATACTTACCATCGTTAATACATACCATTTGGCCTGATAAACCCTGAATGATTAGGTCCATGGCTAAATTGGCGTAGGCAGTAGGAACGATAGAGTCCAGTGCATCAGGCTCCCCAGAACGAACCAGATAACCAAGCTTTTGATTAATAACATTAATGGATTTTCCATTGTTAAACTTAGGTGAGAGGCGTTTGAGTTGTTCACCAATGTTTTCGCCAATTCCCCCCAGTTTTTTATGACCAAAAGCATCGGTTTCATGGCTGGTATATAAAATGTCACTTCCTTCGTAACTCGCACCTTCTGAGACCAAAACAACCGAATATTTACTTGGGTTATTATTTCGGTCTTCCACCATCAAAGCAGTAAGTTGCTCAATGTTGATTTGGTGCTCGGGAATAACACAACGATCAGCTGCTCCTCCAACAGTTGGCAACAGGGCTGAGAAGCCTGCATTTCGTCCAAAAACTTCAAGAACTAAGAAGCGTTCGTGTGAGCCGGCGCATGTGCGTAGAGCATGTGTTAACTCAATGGTGCGGGTAACACAAGTACTGAAACCAATGCAATATTCAGTACCGGGCACATCACCATCCATTGTTTTGGGGATACCAATGGTGCGTACACCTTCGTGATGTAAACGTACGGCATAACTTAATGTATCATCACCGCCAATTGGTATGAGGTAATCAACACCCAGATGCTTTAAGTTATTAACGGCCTCGTTAGTTAAATCGTTATATTCATCGGTATAACTTGCCTTTAAATGGTCGGGCACATCACTTATATGTACCTTATCAGCTTTTGTACGACTCGAGTGAAGAAAGGTGCCACCAGTCCGGCCAAGTCTGTTAACCGTGTGGTCATTGAGCAACATGCAGTAAGGCTGTTCTTCAAGTGGTAGTAACGGATTAATGGATATAACGCCCTTCCATCCATTTTTAATACCTATCACTTTGAATCCTTCCCGTGTTGCGCGTATGGTTATCGCTCTAATGGCAGGATTTAAACCTGGTACGTCGCCACCTCCGGTTAATATGGCGATGGTCTTTGAAGTGTGCTTTTTTAATATCATGGTTAATTGTAATTGAGTTGAAATGTTCTATTCTCTTACAAGTTATTACCTAAAAAACTGCAAATCAATCTTAAAGCCAATAAAAACTGACAAAAGGCAGGAAATGGTAAAATCTCTATCGTTCGCTAATGAAATGTAAATGAATAAACGAGTTTGTTTGCAACTTTAATCAAATTCACTCTAAATAAGTTAAAGATTGTAAATTGTTAATATTGAGTCTTCCTGATTTAAAAAAATATGAGCAAATTTGCATGAATTTCATAAAAAGGTGTTGTAAAACACATTTAATAAGATTCCAAATAAGAAAACAATACAAAACAGTATGATGATTAAAAGTCCACTTCAGATTGCACGCGAAAGCTACGTGCCAAAGATGCCATCGTCACTTCAAGGTGGTATTAAGATTGTAGAAGGTAAAGCAACCGAATCGGTAGCTGATCAGGCAGATATCAAAAACATGTTCCCAAATACATACGGGATGCCTGTACTTTCATTCGAACCAGGTGATGCTAAGGCTTATGAGGCTAAAAAAGTAGGTGTAATTCTTTCAGGTGGTCAGGCTCCAGGTGGACACAATGTTATTTCTGGAATTTATGACGGTTTGAAAAAATTAAATCCAGAAAATAAATTATATGGATTCTTAGGCGGTCCTGGTGGATTGGTTGATAACCAGTATATCGAGTTAACCAGCGATATTGTTGACCATTACCGTAACACCGGAGGTTTCGATATTATTGGTTCGGGACGTACTAAACTAGAAGAAGAAGCTCAGTTTGAGCAAGCTTTGGTTAATTGCAAGGAATTAGGTATTGATGCTTTAGTAATTATCGGTGGTGATGATTCAAATACAAATGCCTGTGTTTTGGCTGAGTACTACAAGAAAATTGATGCAGGTGTTCAGGTGATTGGTGTGCCAAAAACTATTGATGGTGACCTTAAGAACGAAATGATTGAAACTTCATTTGGTTTTGATACTGCATGTAAAGTATACAGTGAGTTGATTGGTAACATTCAGCGTGATGCCAACTCAGCAAAAAAATACTGGCACTTCATTAAGTTAATGGGACGTTCGGCTTCGCATATTGCACTAGAGTGTGCTTTGCAAACGCAACCAAACGTAACAATTGTTTCGGAAGAAGTTGAAGCTAAACAGCAAACTTTAGATGACGTTGTAACCTACATTGCTAACATTGTTGCTAAGCGTGCCGAAAATGGTGATAACTTTGGTACAGTATTAATCCCTGAAGGATTGGTAGAGTTTATTCCTGCCATGAAGAAGTTGATTGCTGAGCTTAACGATTTCTTAGCTCACAACGAAGAAGAAGTGAATGCTTTGGAGGGCAATAAAGAGAAGCGTGATTTCGTTGCAGAACGTATTTCTGAAGAATCACGTGCCGTATTTTCTTCTTTGCCAAATGCTATTGCTAATCAGTTAATGTTAGATCGCGACCCACACGGTAACGTTCAGGTTTCGTTAATTGAAACCGAGAAGATGTTAATTGATATGGTGAAAGCCAAATTAAAGAAGATGAAAAAAGCTGGAGAATTTACTGGCAAATTCAAAGGTCAACCTCATTTCTTTGGTTACGAAGGTCGTTGTGCCGCTCCATCTAACTTCGATGCTGACTACTGTTATTCTTTAGGTAACACTGCTTCTATGTTGATTGGAGAAGGTAAAACAGGTTATATGGCTTCTGTGCGTAATCTAACTGCTCCTTCAACAGAGTGGATTGCAGGTGGTGTGCCAGTAACAATGATGATGAATATGGAAAAACGCCATGGAGAAATGAAGCCTGTTATTCAAAAGGCTTTGGTTCAGCTAAACGGAGCTCCGTTCCAGAAGTTAGTTGAAAGCCGTGAAGAGTGGGCAATCAACCCAAGCTATGTTTATCCAGGTCCTATCCAGTATTTCGGTCCATCTGAAGTATGTGATATTACCACTAAAACATTAAAATACGAAAAGGAATAGGTAACCTTTAATTATTATAGCCCGTAACGACGATAGTTACGGGTTTTTTTATCTATTTTTGAGCAAATGATTATTTAAGTATTTAATATCCTTTTTAATTCGAGATATGTCAAAAATTGTTACACTTTCAGAGGCAGCATCTATCGCTTTGCATTCAATGGTATTAATTGCACGAAGCGAGACAAAGCTAAATGTTAATCAGATATCAGAAGCGATTGATAGTTCGAAACATCATGTTGCTAAAGTGATGCAACGCTTGGCAAAAGAGGACTTTGTTGCCTCAAACAGGGGACCCAGTGGAGGTTTTGTACTCAAGCAAGAGCCAAGTGATATATCGTTATTGATGATTTATGAAGCGATTGAAGGCAAAGTGGCTATTCAGTCGTGTCCGGGCGATAAGCGCGCTTGTATTATTGGTACCTGCATGTTAGGTGACCTGTCTAGTAATATGACAAAGGAATTTAAAGAATATATGGAGAGTCACTACTTGAATGAATATTTGTAGTCAATTATGATTCTTCTTTATTGAGCCACTTGTTATTGTGCTTAATTTTAATGCTTTGCTGGAGTAATAAACGCTCCAGCTTTTTTATGCTCGCTGGGGAATAATACAACGATAGTTGTTTGGTTTTTATATCATCACCTTCAAAATATGAAACCTCAGTACTGTAGTAGGTGAGCATATAAGTGAAGTTGATATTAACAATGTTTTTCAGATGAACTGAAAAGAAGTCGTTATTGAGCAGTAATGTTTTACTAAGCAAATAACTATCTAGAATCTTGAGTCCTTTGGCTTTCTTTGAATATATCAACACAACACCTGAAGAATAAAGTATTCCAAGAGCTAAAAAAGTGAAAGTATTCCACGTGCTTATTGATAAATTGATAACTGGTATAACCAATGCAACTAGAAGGGTATATGAAACAAAAGGAATCAGAATGTTGGCATTGGGCTTTAGGTTAATTTTTGGTTTATAGAGTTTTAGTTGTTGTTTGTCAAACGCATTTTTAAACTGGTCACTATGAATCGATTGAAAACCTCTGAATATATTATTACAAGGATCCTGGTTTAATAATTGACAGAGTTCATAATACAGTTCGGGCATTTGCGTTCTGAAATCTTTTGGAGCTTCAAAAAAATGTTCTATTGCAACGGAAAAGAATTCTCGGGCATTAGTGCTACCGTATTGTCTTAGAAAACCATTAGGGTTGTTGCGCATGGCCAGCATCTTTTCAAAAGCCGATTGTCTGAATTTATCCATTAACCGATGTACGTTGTAGCGTCTTCCTTCTGAAAGATGCAGAGCTAAATCCAGGGCGTGAGCCATTTCGTGCAATCCCAGGTTTATTTTGTCTTTAGCATCGGCATAACCCTGTTCAAAGTGCTTCCACGATAAGACAATTAATCCCGCTTGGTTCACCTCACCACGATGATATTTTCTTGTAAGCCGGTTGTAGTAGGCATCTTCATGGACTATAATGGTTTTAAAACGTCCAAAGCTCACTTGTTTTAAACCAAACGTGAGTTGAATCGCAGAGGCTGAAATCAAGGTCTTTTGATGCATATCAACAATAGGTTTGCTCGATGAAACCCAGTTGCGACGTTGCATAAACTGATAGGTTCGTAGTATGAAATCAGTTTTTAATGTATCAGGTAGATGGTTATAGTACGCAAATTGCTCTTCAAGAATTTCCTTAATCCTTTTCCATTTTGAAGATTGTTGAGCAACCTTAAGATTAATGGTATTAGAGCGCTTAAACTTAAGATAGGCATCCGCAATAAATGCCAAGGCTATCAACATGCCAAAGATAAAAATAAGGATGACGTATAGATGTTCCTTAGTCATTAAGCAAATGAATTGTGTGACATGCAACAACACCAGCCGTTTCGGTTCGCAGTCGACTGTTTCCTAATGATACTGGTTTAAAACCAGCCTTAGTAGCCATTTCAACCTCTTCTAATGAGAAATCACCTTCAGGACCAATACATAGCGTGCAATCCGAACCTGTGGTATAGGCTTTTTTTAAAGGAGACTTATTTATATCGTAGCAATGAGCTATATAGCCATTGCTAGTATTCTTTTGAATGAATTTATCGAAGGGCGTTAACTCATTAATAATAGGTAAGTAAGCTTTTAGTGATTGCTTCATTGCAGCTACCACTATACGTTCAATCCGATCCGTTCGTACCTTTTTACGTTCAGAGTGATCGCAAAGCAAGGGTGTTATTTCACTAATGCCTAGTTCCATCGCTTTTTCAATCATCCATTCAAAGCGGTCTATGCTTTTGGTAGGAGCAACGGCCATATGAATACCAAATTTTGCTTTTGGGAATGTTTGTTTATCAATTAAGCTTAGATCACATTTTTTAGGATGTGCATTTATTATTTTGCACTTGTAATAATGACCTTTACCATCGGCAACCGTTATAGTGTCGCCGGCTTTATGACGTAAAACGTTGATGCAGTGCTTGCTTTCAGATTCATTTAAAATGCCTTGTCCGTTAAATGAAGGATCAAAGAATAATTCCATAGAACATTGTTTGCCGTAAAGATAAAAAAAAGCTGCTGCTTCACTTATGTGTTTATGTAATGCTGGATGTCTGGTGCACTTTAATGGGAAGATTAACTGAGAATAGTGCGCCTTTGCCACGTTCAGAATTAATCGTGATACTTCCATTCATCAGTTCAACAAGGCTTTTGGTGATAGATAATCCCAACCCGGTTCCCCCGTGTTTTTTTATGGTTGATTCATCCACCTGTCTAAAGCGTTCGAAAATCACTTTCTGATCTTCATCTGAGATGCCTGGCCCTGTATCTTTCACCGAAATGGTTAATTCAGTATCACATAATGTGTAATTAATCTCTACCATGCCTTTTTCGGTGAATTTAATGGCATTACTTACCAGGTTTAATAATATTTGATATAGGCGTAGAGGATCAATAAAAATCATTAATCCATTATCAACCGGTGCATTTAGCTTCAGCTCAACTTGCTTGTTCAGGCTAGTACAAAGACTTAGGCCAACTGAATACACTTCTTTAATTAGTTGATGGATATTAATTAGCTCCGGAGATATTTTTAGTTCGCCTGATTCAATTTTACTAATGTCGATAATGTCATTGATAAGCGTGAGAAGATTTTCGCCACTACGCTTAATTAAATTCATGTATTCGTACTGTTCGCTTGGGGATAGCTGACCATAGATGAGAAGGTCGGTAAAGCCCAGTATGGCATTCATTGGTGTGCGAATTTCATGTGACATATTAGCTAAAAAGGATGATTTAAGACGATCGCTTTCTTCAGCTCTTTCTTTGGCTTTTTGCAATTCGCTTTCAAAAGCCTTTTGATTGTTAATGTTTATAATGATGCCCGTTATTCTGTATGGAACACCATCAATTCGTTCAGTAATTTTTCCGTGAATAGACACCCATGTTAAGGTTTTGTCCTTATTCAACAGGCGTGCTTCACATTGAAAGGCATCTGCTTTTCCAATTCGATGCAAATTATAGGCTTCTTTAACTTGTTCAACATCTTGTTGATTCACGAAAGATTGCCAGTTGTCAAGTGTAAGCGGTACTTCCTCTGTGTTAGAATATCCGAGTAATTTTCCAAACTGATCATTGAGATAAATATTTTTCTTTTCCAGGTTAATGTCCCATAAACCCTCATTCGCTCCACTAATAGCTAGCTCAAGGCGTTTTTCGCTATCAATAAAGTTAATTTCAACGCTTTTTCGTTTAATAATATCGCTAACGAGCAACAGAATAATAAATACAAAAACAATGAGCAGTGATAATATAATGATTAGCTCTTTTTTGTGTTGTTTAACGTAGTTAAGCTGTTCATTAATAAGTAGGGTGCCCTTAGTGAGACCGTTGATGTTTAAATCAAATTGTTCAAGAACATTGTGATCAATAATTGTGTGTGTCTTCGGGTGGTTATGAACGTTATTGGTTTGGTCAAACAGTAGCTGTTGCATTAACTGTGCCGAAAGCTTACCCTGGTCGGTTGCTTTTAATATTCGACCACCAACAATCAAGTTGGGCATTAAAAAATCCCAATTACTATACAACGGAATATCAACATCCTTAAAAAAGTAGTGACTTTCAAGAAGCATCTCATTAGGAATGCCGTTGCGTTCTGTATAAAGGCTCAATAAGTAAATCGCCCTGTTTTCTGAAGGAAGAAAGTTGAGTGTTTGTTTGAGCTGTTGATGATTGGCGTTGTTAATCACCCGATACGCATATCGTCTGTTTTCGCTTTCAAACGCTTCAATAAACTGATTAAGAAAAATCTTGCCTGAGAGGGTTTGGTCTGAAATAACAATTATTTCTTCCAATTCTGGTTGTAAGTCCTCTATCAGCTCTATGGTTCCTTTAACATCAATCAACTCATAAACAACGGCATGTTTCGAAGGATTTAAGACATGGAGTTGTTTATCAATATTATTTACACCACAAAAAACAGCAGGGATATCTCCCCATATTTCTTTTCCATGTTCAATAAAAAAATCGAAAGCCCGGTTGTCCGAACAAATTATACCATCAATCTGATGATCGCGGTATTTTAATTTATACTGTTCTAATAAGGTTTGAAAGTAAGGCTCAGAATTAAACCGCTTACTGTCCATAAATTCGGTGAATAAGCGTGTTGATTCAATAGTCCTGAAGTGTTTGGTAATTGCATCGTTAATGTCGGCAGTCCATTTAAACCCAGGATGATATGAGTTTAAAATAACAATCTCTTTTAAATCATCGGCTTTTACACTTGTATGTATTAATTGTAGAAACACTACAATAAACAAGGTTAGTATGCTTCGATTATGGTGTGATATCATCTATTTTGTTATGCAATTGCATGCTAAAGATACTTAAAGAAATTAAAATAGCTAATTCAAATTTTCACTTTCAACAGAGTGAATTCTGTACTTTACCTCCTGAAAAATACTTCATAACTTAGATGGTTTATTTATCAAATTATAAACCTACTGGCTATGAAAAAAATACTGTGCAGCATTATTATTGTTTTGCCATTTTTAGTTTCTAAGGCACAAGACTGTAAAGCCTACATACCGTATGAAAAAGGAACGGTGACCGAAATAACCAACTACGACAAAAAAGGGCGGAGCATTGGTGTGGTTACACAAACGGTAACAGCTGTAGAGCATAAAGCTAACAACGCCACGTTTTCAGTGCACCAGGTGTTTGAGGATACTCAAGGAGATGGAGAGACCATTGAAACCGATGTAACGTTTAAATGTGTTGATGGAACCTTTTACATTGACATGAATGGTTATATGGATCAAAAACAGATGCAAGCTTATGAAGGGATGGAGGTAAAAGTATCGATGGATGAAATAGATATTCCTTCGTCGTATAAAGTAGGGCAGCAATTGAAGGATGGATACATACAAATGGATGTGAGTGGAGGACCTATTCCGATTAAAATGGTCGTTAGCATCGAAAACAGAAAAGTGGTAGCCGAAGAGAAAGTGACAACTCCGGCAGGTACGTTTGATTGCGTGAAAATATCTCAGGATGTGGTGACTAAATCAATAATGAATATGACCATTAGCTCGATTGAGTGGTATGCAGAAGGTGTTGGCATGGTTAAAACTGAAACCATACGAAAAGGTAAGTTGATGGGATATAGTGAATTGACTAAGTTTAAAAAGCCGTAAGAAGAATGATAATATTTAGAATTGAAAATAATAGTCGGAGAGGATACCCCAAAGTATTTATCCGGCTATTATTTTTAATGTCTTTTTTAAGATACTTTTGTGAAAAATTAGAAAGATGGAATATACAAAAGTGCAGGTTGAAGTTACGCCTGTCAATCAAATAGCTAACGAATTATTAATGGCACAAATGGGAGAGATGGGCTTCGATAGTTTCGAAGAGTATGAAAAAGGGTTTAACGCCTACATTCCCAGCGAACTTTTTAAGCAAGTCAACATATCTGATATAGAATCACCTATTGATGGCGTTGAGCTCGTGTTTGATACCGAAGTGATTGCCGATCAGAATTGGAATAACGAATGGGAAAAGAATTTTTTTCAACCCATTGTTATTGCCGATCAGTGTGTTATCCGTAGTTCGTTTCATGAATTGGATCATAAGGCACAGTATGAAATTATTATCGATCCACGCATGAGCTTTGGAACGGGCCATCATGAAACAACGAGCCTGATGGTGCACTATATTCTGGATACTGATGTGAAGAATCTGAACGTGCTTGATATGGGCTGCGGAACAGCTATTTTGGGCATGCTTTGTTCAAAGAAAGGAGCAGCACACATAACCGGAATAGATATTGACGAATGGGCTTATAATAATGCTTTAGAAAATATTAAATTGAACCATGTAACTAATATGGATGTGTTGTTAGGAGGGGCAGAATTATTAAAAGAGCAATGCTTTGACCTGATTCTGGCTAATATAAATCGCAACATATTATTAAATGACATGGCGAAATATGCTGAAGCATTAAAGCCTGGCGGACATATTTTCTTTAGTGGTTTTTATACTGAAGATGTTGATACGATTAACAATATGGCGAACCAATATAATTTGGTATTAAAAAGTGAAAAAACCGATAACAATTGGACTGCACTTGCGTATATAAAGGCCAAGTAAACTAATTGTGCACACACACAACGGAGCAGAATCTGAATTATATGATTAGACGACTACTAGCCGTATTCATTTTTATATCAATAGGATGGCAACTGACAGCACAAAGCAAGTTTAGCGGACAAGCTGAGCTGTTTGTTGGTGAGATGGAGGAAGTTTTTAAGGGAGCAACAGATAAAAAGGCGGCCAAAGCGTTTATCGAATCTTTTGAACTGTTTTGGGCTGCTACCGACACCGATTTGCAAGAGCTGATGATGAGCACTTGTAATAAAATGGCTCAAAAGAAAGCCCGTCCCTATCCGGATTATCATACATATATGACAACCATTATGTCCTTTAAAGAGAAAGGGCATCCAGAGAGTAGTTTTGATGATTGGCATACTGCGGTTAATGATTTATTGGATAAGAAACGTTTTGCTCTACGCCATCTAAAGGCTTTTTTTCTTCTTAGTAAAAACCTGGTTGATAACAATGCGGTTTATACAACACCAGCATTGACATGGTATGCACGAACGGGCGAGTGTCATTACGAATATGATAAGGAGAATAAGCAATTATCGCTTATAGTAGGTAATACCAACCTGGTTTGTGTGTCGAAACGCGATAGTATTGTTATTGAAAACACATCAGGTATTCTTTATCCATTGGAAAAGAAATGGGTGGGAAGAAATGGCAAAATTACCTGGGAGCGCTCTGGTTTTGAGTCTTCAATGGTGTATGCTACGTTTAAAGATTATGAACTAAAAGCAGATAAGCCAAGAATAGAGGTGGATTCAGTTGAGTTTTATAATCGCCATTATTTCGATTACCCGCTACACGGAACTCTGGAACATAAGGTGATGCAGATTACTTCGCCTGAATCGACCATTTATCCTAAATTTGTGACTAGTGAGCAGCGATTTAAAATTGATAAAATTCACCCGAATATCGATTATGAAGGAGGGTTTGCTCAAAATGGCGCCAAGTTCCTGGGAGCTGGTACGCAGGAGAATCCTGCTTCTATAACTATTTCACGTAACGATACGACGTTTATTACGGCCAAATCGCTGTATTTTGCCCTGCGTAAAGACCAGATACTGAGTAACGATACCGAGGTGTCAATTGTGATGAATAAAGGTTTTATCTATCACCCGGGATTGATTTTTAAATACATGGCCGACCTGGAAGAAGTGCATTTGATTCGTAATGGCGAAGGTCTGGCTTTAAGTCCTTATTTTAACACCTTCCATAATATCAGTATGGATGTGGAGTTGATTCGCTGGAAAATAGGTTCGCAGTTTATGGATTTGCGCATGCTCACAGGGGCCGCTCAGAACCAGGCCTTTTTTGAATCACTCAGTTATTTCCGTGAGGAGTTCTATAACCAATTGCAAGGTATGGATGCCATTCATCCACTCCAGGGTTTACGCAATTGTGATAAGTATTACAAGGGAGTGCCATTCACGGCCGAAGAGTATGCCAAATATATGGGACTACCGCTTAGTCCGGTGCGTCAGCAGGTGATAGATCTGTCTTTTCATGGATTTATTGGCTATAACATTAATACCGATGAGATTACCATTCGTCAGCGTTTGCGTGATTATCTTGATTTTCGGATGGGTAGAAAAGACTACGATGTCATTCGATTTACTTCACTCACAGGAAGCGAGACAACCAACGCCCGCATTGACTTATTGAACTTCGACCTTGACCTGAATGGCGTTGAAACCATCTCTATTTGTGATCACCAGAACGTGGTGTTCTTCCCACGTAATCAGCAGATTATTCTAAAAGAGAACCGGAATTTCGTATTTAACGGAACTATTAATGCTGGTATGCTGACCTTATCGGGTAATGGTTTTAAGTTTCTATACGACGATTTCCGCATTGATATGAGCAATATCGACTCATTGAAAATGAAGGTGCAATCGGGGCAAAATGATTATTTTGGAATGCCGGTGTTAACAGACGTAGGGAACACTATCTCGCAGCTTTCGGGTTATCTGCAGATTGATGAGCCGGATAATAAATCCGGTGCACGTAGCAATCCACATTTCCCAGTTATTAATAGCCAGATTGAGTCATATGTGTATTTCGATAGTAAAGATATACAAGGTGGTGCCTACCACAAAGACGAAATCTTCTTTACGCTCGACCCTTTTGAGATGGACAGTATAAATACACTTAAACGAGCTAACTTTAACTTTAGTGGTGAGTTTGAGTCTAATATCTTTCCAACCTTTAGGGAGAACCTGACCATCCGTCCTGATTTCTCGCTTGGCTTTAAGCGGCAAACACCCGAAGAAGGATACCCTGTATATGGAGGTAAAGCTACATTTACCAATACTATCGATTTAAGCAACAAAGGCCTTAAAGGTAATGGTGAACTCAACTACCTGACATCAACCTCATTTTCCGAAGATTTTACCTTTTTGCCTAATATGGTGAAGGGGCAGGTGTATGACTTCACGGTTAATAAACAAACGGATGCGCCACCATTTCCCGATGTTAGCTCGCAGTACATTTATGTGGAATACATGCCTCATGAAGATGAGTTTTACGCCACCAGCCAGGAAGAGAATTTTACCATGTTTAATGAAGAGGCTCAGCTGCAGGGTAAAATCAAAATTACACCTTATGGCATGACAGGTGGGGGAACCTTCTTTATGGCAAGAGCTAATGTCGTATCGAAAGATATTGATTTCACTGATCATGCTATCCTGGCCGATTCATCAGATTTTAACCTGTCGGGAGCCGAGGTTGAAGGGGTGAACTTTGCCACCACTAACCTGATATCGGATATTAATTTCGAAACACGACAAGGTACTTTCCGTTCGCGTTCGGGCGGTAGTCGTGTTGATTTTACCAAGAACCGCTATGTATCCTACATCAGTGAGTTCTCGTGGGATATGGATAAGAATGATATCTACATGGGAGCACGTGGTTCGAAGGGTAACCGCTTTGTGTCAACACATCGCCGTCAGGATTCACTGTCTTTTTATGTGCCAATGGCTATGTACGATGTGGAAACCAATACCATTTATGCCGAGGAAGTGAAAAATATTGAAGTTGGTGATGCCGATATGATATTGAGTAATGGTTTAGTTACTATTCGCGAAGATGCAGCGCTTGATCCACTTGATAGTGTGCGCATTGTGTTGGATAAAGATACCTTGGTAAAACATACCATGTACGATGCCCGTGTGTTTATCAATGGAAAGTATGATTACAAAGCCAACGGAAAATACGATTACTTCAATGGTGATGGTAAAAAGCTGACCTTGACAATGCACAACATTGAATATGGTAAAGAGGAAATGACCATAGCGGAAAGTAAGATTGTGCCAGGCGATTTATTTACCTTCGATTCGCATTTTGCTTATCAGGGTAATGCTACTTTGCGTGCAACTGAGCAATTGTTATCGTTTGATGGAGGTGTGCAAATGCTGCACCGTTGCCCACGAGGGCCACAAACCTATATTCGCTTTGATGCACCAATTGATCCGGCGGATGTAAGGATTCCGATAGGTGAAGAGTTGCAAAACTTTAAGTACGAAAATATCTATAAGGATTTCTTTATTACAAAAGACAGTACACATGTGTATTCGTCGTTTGTTGAAGACCGCAATGATTACAGTGATATACCAATGATTAATGCATCGGGCTATTTGGTTTACAACAATGAAGAACAATCGTTTGATATTGCTTCAGAGACTAAGCTGGCCAATCCGGATAGTATTGGTACATTAATGCGTTTCTCAGAAGCAGCCTGCAATATCCAGGGACATGGTAATATTGATTTAGGTATTGATTTAGATCAGGTAAAGTTAAAATCAACGGGTAGCATCATTCATAATCGCGATGAGAACGACATCATCCTGTCGTCAATGATGGGAATTGATTTCTTCTTTAATACAGAAGCACAAGATGTGCTGTACAGTTCTATCTTGTCTTCATCGGCCAAGGCTTCAAAACTGAGCAAAGAAACCTTTATCAAACGTTTGGCTGAATGGACAGGTCATAAACAGGCTGTACGTGCCGAAAATGAAAGGAATATAACAGGCGAAGGGGTTGGTATTCCTTCAGAACTGCAGCAGATGTTACTGTTCAGTAATATTGACTTTGAATGGGATACCAAGAAACGGGCTTTTATTGCTGAAGGAAAAGCAGACCTGGCCTATATTAAGCAGTTTGTGGTAAACCGCGAAGCTAATGTGTTAGCAGAGATAACGCGTAAACGAAGTGGTAACTCAATTGAAATGTACATTGAATTTGATGCCGAAACATGGGTGTATTTTACCTATAAAAACAGCATGATGCAGACGCTCTCTTCTAACTCGGTTTATAATAGTATTGTGCAGGAATTAAAGGCTGAAGAACGTAAGCAAAAAGTTGGTTTAGGCGAGAAGGGCTACACCTTTATTATGGCACCAGAAAGCAAGAAGAAGAAGTTTGTGGTAAAGTTTAGCAAGAAATCGGCACCGGCTGCTCTTCCCGAAAATACAGAAGTGAAAGAACAATAAATGTTATCAGTTGCTATTTGAGTTAATATTGACCAGTTAGTATGTTAAAAGGTTGATGAAGAGATGGTTTTGGCGTCGGTATTTTGTATTGCATTGCTATCGCTTTAACTGGTTTTAAACTGTTACTGCTCAGCCTCCAATTGTTCTGCCAGCTTGCTTGGGTCGAGTGAAAGAGGGACCCGACGCACCTCGTTTCTTCCAAATAGCATATAAAAGCCTCGGTTAAGGTTGATTAGGTTGAGATTGGTAGAAATTTTTAATTGGCAGTTGTAGTGGGAGTTTAATTCTTTATATTTGGGATAATAAGCATTCCCTGATAAATTAAACTGAGGTATAATTATAAAAAAACGTATGAAGATAATTTCAACAGCTGTAAGTGGAGGATTCAAATTAGTCAATGATAAAGAGGAAATCTGTGAATTAGTTTATAATAACTGGTTTTCTGGTAAAGCTAAAACTTTTATTAACAGAAACAGCATTGAAATTAAACCTAAAAATATTTGGACAAGTAGAGTCGATATCTTTAAGAACGAAAGAAAAATAGGAGATATTACATTTAACCTTAAAGGTCATATGGTTATCAGATTAATGAAACCTAATGGTGAAGAATGTAACTTTCTGTTGAAAAACAAAGCAAAATGGAAATTAAGATTTGAGGTTTTTAATGAGTCTAATAGTCATCAATTTTCTTTAAACTCGGTAAATAAGTGGACAAAACTAAATTATGACTATGATATTGAAATGGCTGAATATAATTCAGAATTTGCAATTGAGGAATTAATAGTCTACTGTGTTTATGCAGCCAATTTATACTTGGCAATAATCAGTGCGGTTTGATAAAATAAAATTACTACTTGCTTAATGCTTATAGATGAGGGTTCTGGCAAGAGGTATGGGTATGAATTGAAGAATGCATTATTTATATTTCCCTTTCAAGTATAATACCGTTTTAAACTACCTTTTATCATCAGAATTAAAGACATCGATTAGCATACCCGGTAATCATGAAGCGTCTTTATTTTTTACCTTCTGAAATATGCAATAAACATGCACGATGGTTTGTTGTTAATTATTTTGAGCTTTTAATACCAAACTGCGATGTCAAAAAAACGTTCTAAACAAATCATCAGAATTCTATTGCTTCTTGGAACGACCATTTCCATGTTCTATGTTCCATGGCCGTTGCTAAAAGCTTTGATAAAACCCATGCCTGGTACCGTTCAGGAGCAAGTAGACGAAGCATTAGAACACGGTTTTGATGGTATCATTGTGTATGTAGATAAGGCAGGAGAACCACCGGCCTATTATGCTGCTGGTTGGCACGATCCTAAAAATAAAATCCCGGCTAATCCGCATGCCTTGTTTAAAATAGCTAGCATTAGCAAACTTTATTCGGCTGTGGCAGTTGCTAAATTGGTTCATAAAGGTCAAGTGTCCTTAGATGATAAACTGTCTGATTTATTGCCAGAGCTGCGTGGGCGGATTGAATATGCCGATCAGATATCCCTTAAAATGCTGGTGCAGCATCGCAGTGGCATTCCAAATTACACCGATACTCCCTTGTATTGGGTAGCACCTAAAGAAACCAATGAAGATAACCTGGCATTGGTTCTTGATTTACCTGCCAATTTTAAACCTGGTGAAAACTACGAATACTGCAATACCAATTATTTGTTGCTGTCCGAAATTATGGATAAAGTGTTGGGTTATCCTCACTTTCAGTTTATACAAACAGAAGTTTTAAAACGCTTGAATCTGACTAATACCTATGCCTCATTGGATGGTGTGGACATGGATAGAGTGATGAGTGGTTATCATGTAGGCTATCCTTTAGACTTAAAAACGGAAAAGGTTGGTATGGTGGCCTCAGCCGAAGATGTTGGTGTCTTTTTGAGAGCCCTAAACGATGGTACCTTGTTCGATGGAGAAGAACAGGCCATCTATTCGTCTATTTACGTTTATGAACATACAGGATTGGTGCCGGGTTATCAGAGTATTGCCAGATATTATAAAGATATTGATGCCGTGGTGGTTCAGTTTACCGGGCCAACTTATTTTGAAGGGTATAACTGGAATTTGGCCGATATTATTTATGGAAGAATAGTTAAAATTATAAGGAAAAGAGGTTAATGATGCAGAGCAGGCAATTGCTTATAAGCGCATAAAAGACTGTTAATGGTTAAAGCCACGGCTTTTCACCTTTATTTATCCTGTTCTATACTTTTATTACATTATAAATTAATCGAATACTTATGTGCGCGTATGCTTAATCCTAAACCTAAGCCATGAAAAATCAAAAAGGACCGATAGCCATTATTATTGCCAGTTTAGTATTGATAATTCTTAATTTTACATTCGCTACTTCAGACGAAAGCAATTGGGGGTTTTGGATGCGAATTTTATCCAGTGTATTAATCATTCTTGCTATGATTTTAACTATTCGGGATCGAAAGAAGTGACGAATAGTACCTATACTACTACCGCAAAGTCATGGAGAGAATTATATTGTTGCTTGTTACTCAGTTGCAGAAAAGAGCAGGACTTATAATATTTTACTTGTACAACGTTAAAATGCAGAAGCGATATGATACGGACGGAATTATTAAAACAAATTGAGTTCATTAAGGAGATTGATAAGATAAAATATATCCAGAGGCGGACTAAACTATTTAATAGTGACAGAAACGAGAATGACGCTGAGCATAGCTGGCATTTGGCTATGATGGCCATTGTTTTAAGCCAATATTCTGATGCGGAAATTGATTTATTAAAAGTGATAAAAATGGTGTTAATGCATGATATTGTAGAAATAGATGCCGGTGATACTTTTATTTACGACCAAAACAAAAATCACGACAATACAGAGGAGGAGCTGAAAGCGGCCAAACGTATTTTTGGATTACTACCAGAGAAGCAAGCTGCTGAGTTTATTGAAATATGGAAGGAATTTGAAACGGGTACTTCAAATGAGGCCAAATTTGCCAAAGCATTGGATAGGCTTGAACCATTGTTGCAGAATACATCCAACAATGGTGGAACCTGGAAGGAGTTTGGCGTTAAATATCAAGCGGTTTACGAGAAGAAGAAAACGATTAAAGGCGGTTCGACAGAATTATGGGATTATGCCGAGCAACTGATTAATGATAGTGTTGTAAAAGGTATTTTGGAGAAATAGAAACTGTTTTGAGATAAATTATCCGTAATAATATGATAGAATTTTGGGAAGCAAACTTTAGGGATAAAAAGGAAATGTGGGGATTTGAACCTGCTGATTGTGCCATTACAGCATTGGAATTATTTAAGAAATACGGTTTAAATAAAATTCTTATACCCGGTTTTGGTTATGGACGAAATGCCAGTATTTTCACAGATAATGGATTTGACGTAACAGGCATTGAAATTTCAGAAACAGCAATTGACCTAGCAAAAAAACACTATGGCGATTGTGTTAAAGTTCATCATGGTTCTGTTCTTGATATGCCGTTTGAGCAAGTATTGTATGATGGGGTCTTTTGTTATGCTTTAATTCATTTATTAAGTGAAGAAGAACGTAAAAAACTGATATCCGATTGTTATAATCAACTTAAATCAGATGGATACATGGTTTTTATTGCATTATCAAAAATTGATATTAGATACGGACAAGGAAAAGAAATTAGTAAAGATGCATTTGAGACTAAACACGGAGTCACGTTGTTCTTTTACGATTCCGATTCAGTAAAAAGGGAATTTGGAGAATATGGTTTGGTAAAATCAGAAGAGATATGCGAACCTGCATTAAATGTTGGAAACAAACCATCTCAAAAATTCATGAAGATAATATGTAGAAAAGAAAACAATTAGAAAAACAGTGTAAGTTGCAATCTTATTATGAAAGTATTAATTATTCTGGGACACCCTAACAATGAAAGCTATAATCATGCAATAGCCCAAACATGTGTCTCGCAGATCGAAGCTAATGGACATTCTGTACTTTTTCATGATTTATATGCTGAGCACTTTAATCCATTATTATCTTTAGATACAGAAGCCGAAAATACAGAGTTGGACAACCAAATTAAAACACATCGTGAAGATTTAATGAATTGCGATGGAATCATCGTGATTCATCCTAACTGGTGGGGACAACCGCCTGCTATTATAAAGGGGTGGTTAGACAGGGTGTTATCGCCAGGGGTTGCTTATCAATTTGTTGAGAAGGACGGAAAACATGTTTTGCTTGGTTTATTAAAGGCAAAAAATGCAATTGTAATAAACACTTCTAATACACCTAGCGAGGCAGGAGATAACCTGCTTGATTCTATTTGGACAGACAGAGTTTTCAAGTTTTGTGGGATTAATAATGTGGAGTGTAAGAATATCAGTGTAATAAAAGATTGTGATGTAAGTCAACGTAATAAATGGTTGGCCGAGATAAAGGAAATGATGAACACCTACTTTGGCCAAAAATAACTATCGTGATGCAAATGAACCTCTTCGAACACATAAGAAAATTTGTAGCTCTTAGCGAAAGTGATGAACGCATATTAAAGGAGTTTATCAAGCCTCGAACAGTGCGCAAAAAGGAGCTGTTACTCTCAAATGGTCAGGTGAGTAAATCGTTGTTTTTTGTTGAAAAAGGATGCCTGAGGATGTACTTTATCAATAAAAAATCGGGCGAGCAAATCACGCAATTTGCACTTGAAGGTTGGTGGCTAACCGATTTCTTTAGCTTTATGGACAACACGCCTTCGGAGTATTTTATTCAGTCTATTGAAGCTGCTTCACTGGTGGCGATAGACAGGCTTGTGTTTGATGACTTATTAAAGGCATTGCCTCAATTAGAAAGATACTTCAGGATAATCATGCAAAAAAATCTGGCAGCATCTCAATTAAGAGCCAAATATCTGTATGAGATGTCAAAGGAGGAGTTTTATCATCACTTTAGTAGTTCTTTTCCGGATTTTGTGCAACGAGTACCTCAATATATGATTGCCTCATACCTTGGGTTAACGCCCGAATATGTCAGTGAATTGAGAAAAAAGAATTCTTGATGAGCTTTCTTAAACCAGTTTAATTTTTGAGAATCTGGCTGTAGATACCTTTGTACATGTAAATAATTTCAATTTTAAAACGACTTAATCATGGAAACAAAGGAACAAGTTTTAGCAGCGATGAAAAAGGATGGAACTCCTTTAAATGCCGGTAAAATTGTTGAGTTAACGGGTCTTGACCGAAAAGTAGTTGACAAAGCGATGGCACAACTTAAGAAAGAAGGAGCTATTATTTCTCCTAAGCGTTGTTACTGGCAAGCCAAATAGTAATTAATAAGGGTTAAACTGAGTAAAGAATTAAAACAAGTAGATAGTATGAGTACAGATAAAAAGTTGAGTGATAAATTTTATGAAGTCTTGCAGCACGAAGGTGTGGTTTCTATAATGTCGTGGGGTATCGAACCGCATCTTGTCAATTCATGGAATTCTTATTTAGTGATTACAGAAGATGAACGAATACTTATTCCAGCCTATGGTTTTAGAAAGACTGAGAAAAACGTAAACGTCAATAATCAAGTTAAGACTTCCTTGGGTAGCAAAAATGTTACTGGTTATAAAGATTATCCCGGAACCGGTTTTATTGTGACGGGCACGGCGGCCTATATAAGTTCCGGCCCTGAGTATGATATGATGAAAGAGAAGTACTCATTTTTAACCAGAGTGCTGGAGATAACTGTTGATAAAGCCAAGCAGATGCTTTAATCAAATCTGTTTTCTATCAAATAATTACCATTCTTTTTTGTAAGTACTTTGGCAAGTTACGTTGGTTGCTTGCCCTTCTATGGAGGGTCCATTCAGGTCAAACTTGCCAAAGGGCTTATTTCGCACACTTCATGCATTTACGGCTTTCGGGCATCAGTACAATGCGGCCCGGTTGTATGGGGCCATGGCATTGAACACAAACGCCAAAGTCATCATCGTTAATGCGTTCTAAAGCTTCGTGTAGCTTTTGTAGTTTGGTTTCTGATTGGCGCAATGCCGCTTCATTTACACTTTTATTGTTGATGGCGTCCATGCGGCTAACGCGACCAATGGCATCGTCGGGGGCAATAGCCTGAGTGAGTTCCTTCAGCGATTTTATTTTGCGTTCAACGGTGGCAATCTGTTTATTAATCAGTTGTTCTATTTCTTGTTTGTCAATGCTCATACCTGTTATTTTTGTCCCCAAAGCGTATTTCACGGGTAACATTATTTCCCTTCTTCGGACTTCCGTCTCCCGTCATCAGTCTTCTATTCCCGTCTTTTCCCTATTTCTTTTGTGCAACGACCAGAATGGAGTCATCCTCTTTAAATTCCTTGTAAGTGCTGATATGGACGATGTTAAACTGTTTTTCAAACAAGGCTTTTACCTCGTCTGTTTCATAATAATGAAACAGCATGCCTTCATAATTCTCCTGGCCAGTTCCCTTCCAAAAGGTATGTAGCACCAAACCATTTTCATTCAAAATTTCTGTTTGTCGCTTTATGGATTGTTCAAGCTCGGCAACGGGCAGATGGTGCAGTACTTTATTGGTATAAATGCAGTCGAAAGTAGTTTTTATTTTGATGGTGACAGCATCCAGCACTTTAATCTTTACCTCGGGATGACTGCGTTTGTATAATTCAGCAAAAATAAACGAATAATCGGAGCCTGTCACCTCATACGTTTGGCGTATATTATCCAGGTCTTTGCCAGGCCCTATCCCCAGCTCCAGACATTGACTGCCGGCGGGAATAAAACGTTTGAATTGCTCTAAAAACCAACGACCGTCATAATCGGCGGTCATTTCGAAGTATTGTTTAACGTTGTCTTCTTTTTCAAAAAAGGATTCGCTCATTTTAATCGGGTTTGACGCAAAATACAAAAAAGCCCTGATTCAGAAAGGAAACAGGGCCAAAAAGTGTTTGTTAGTATAGGATTAATAGAAATTAACCACTTCAATTTCAAATATCAATATACTGTTGCCCGGGATGGTGACATTACCATTGCCATCGTAGCGGGCCGAGCTGCCATAGCACATTTGCGAAGGACAGTAAAACCGGGCCTTACTTCCTTTATTTAGTAGTGGTACCCCAACTTGCCAGGCCTCTATTAAACCCGATAAAGAAGTACCACTTAAGGTGCCTTCGTCGAATACATCGCCATTGAGTAAACTACCTTTATAACTGGCATCAAGATATGAGCTCGACGTCACATTATCGCCTGCGCCTTCGGTTAATATTTCGTAATACAAACCCGAATCGTCGCGTTGAGCCTCTATGCTATTCTCTGTCAGATAGGCCGCAATAATCTCCTCATCAATTTCCGTTTGGTCTCTGTCAATTTTAATATGGTATACCATCACTGTATTTTCTTCGCCATAAATATAACCGTAGGCATCGCGGCAAAGCTGTGAAGGCGAATAAAGGATTATTTCACCTTCTTTGTTTATTTGCGACATGCCAATCTGGAAGGCATAAGGCAAGGTACTTAGGTTGGCTGTATGATTCTTGTCTTCGTCATAAAACGATTTTCCATTAATGGTTTCGCTATTAAACGAAAATGTGACTCTGTCGTCGGTATCGGTATCATCGCCAATTGCGGCACCGTCACCTTGTTCAATAATCGTATAATACAAGCCCGATGAATGTCTTTCTGCCTGAATATTATTTTCAGCCAGATATTCGCTAATGATTTCTTCATCCAGCGCTGCATAATCTACATAATCATCATCATTTAAACATCCTGCCAGTAAAGGCAATAGCATTGCAAATAATAATACCTTTCTCATTCTAATCACGTATTGTTTTAATAAATCAGTTTAAAAATCAAAAGCTAACAGCCGTGTGTTATTTCTGTCACCAGCGGTTATAAGCTTTTGATTCGTTTGTTAGATAGATTTTTTATGTAATGGTTGCTTCACTCATAAAAAAAATGAATGATGTGAAGCGTTATTAATTTGAGAAAGGAGTGTGGCAAAGATAGTTTTATTTGAAAGATACTGGTCTTATCAATCGACTTTATGCAATCAATATTTAAAATAGTTGTCTTATCTTGGATGACAATTTTTGATAAATTCTGGTATAATTTCAAACGGCCATTATCTTTATGCCTCATTAGTAAACCTGAATAATCGTTCAGTGAACACAACAACCTGGTGAAGAGGATGGAAAAGCATGATTAAAGCGGATTACATTACTACTGATAGGAACAAGTATGAAAGTAAATAAGTAACAGACACATGAAAAGTATGACAATAACAAAGGAAGACTATCAGCTACTTTACGATTGTCTGGCGCAAAATGCGGAGTTGAGTCAGCATCTGTTTACAAGCATTTGTACGATAGTCCAAAAGGAATTTTATCAGAAGGGTGAGTGCCTGTTAAAAGCGGGGGATATTTCAACGCGTTCCTGCCTGGTAATAAAGGGTGTGGTACATCAGTTTGTATACGATATTGATGAGACAATAACAACGAATATAACGCCGCAATATTTATTTTTTAATAGTTTGAAAAGTTATATTGAAGGTAGCCCATCGATTGAAATACATGAAGCGATTACCGATGTTGAACTTTTATATTTTGAAAAGCAGGATATTGAAGAGTTGGCAAAGAAGGATAAAGAACTAAGCTACCTGCTATACAAAGTTCATGAGAATATTTTGCTAGATCGTGAAAACCGGATGTTCTTGCTACAGCATCGTAACCCATCGAAACGTTATCAGTTGTTTCATGAAACGGTGGAGCGATCAAATTGGATTTTGGATGGTACGCCTGACAAATATATCGCCAGCTATTTAAACATGACCCCTCAGCAATACAGCAAAGAAAAGCGTAATTATTTACTTCAGAAAAATGATTAAATAGTCTTAAGTTATTTCAGGATAACTTTTTTTACATCAACACCATATTACTTTGTCGGCGAATACAAAACTGAAACATGAAAAAGACAAAGTATTTTATTTTTCTCATGCTAATTATTGGTTTGAAGTCACCTCTTTGGGGGCAAGAGGCATCACTTCAACAAAAGCTCGATTGCATGATCGCTTTCAACTTTAATGAGACGACCAATGCCTGGGATCAACAAGTAGAGAAAGATGCCTATACTTATAATACCAACCATCAGGAAGAAACCTGGACGCACTTCAGCTGGGATGGAGCTATGCAAGCATGGAAGGCTCAATATAAGCGAGAAACAGCCTACAATAGACAGGGATTGATTGGTGTTACTACTATGTACGAATGGTTGGCCAATAGTTGGGAGCTTAAAACAATGTCGGAGAATTTTTATGATTATCGAAACAAGCTGGAAGAAGTGTTGATTTATACTTGGATTCCAGCCAACGGCCGATGGCAGCTTAGCAAAAAAAAGCGATACCGCTATGATACTGATGGCAAATGCTTAGCCGAGAATATTGATAACTACCTTGTTGATACAGAAACATGGGCATTGGTTGAAATGAACGAATACACTTATATCAATGGAAGTTTGATTCATTATATTTATTCATCAACCTGGGACAATGTTAGTAAGAAGTGGGACTATTCGCGTAAACAATGGTACTTGTATACACCCAATTGGGAACTTTATGAATTACATACTTACCGTTGGAACAATACAAAAACGGACTGGAGCCGAATCAGCCTTAGAGGTTATGCCTATGATGATAATGGCGATTTTAATGGTCATGGTACTTTTTACTGGGATGAGGTTACTACCAAATATGATAAAACGCTTCGTGAGAGATACCAATATGATGGCACAATAGAATATAAGCAATTAAAATTACCTTATGACCGTATGTTTGATCAGTTTTATTTTCACCACAAGGTAGATACCCGAAAGCTGTTATTTGCTGGTCCTGGTAATAGTGAAGAACAGTACCAAGAGATCAGGTATAGTTATTCACCGGTAGATCAGTCAACTGATTTCGATAAATTAGTCAATACAAAAATAACCATCTTTCCAAATCCTGCGGCTGAGTTTCTATATGTTGAATATTCTGGTAACAACAACCCATTGAGTTTTGAACTTTATAATTTGGAGGGAAAAAAAGTGTTATCAATATCTAAGATATTTAGGCATAAAATTGATGTTCGCCATATTGTACCTGGGGTTTATGTCTATCGGATTGTAAACAAACAGAATACAGAATCTGGCAAGCTGGTAATTCAGTAAAAGGTGTCGATTTTGGTATGATTTTGTCACGCTGGTGGTAATGTCTGCACGCCTTAAATAGCCTACTTTAGGCTGCAATTTAGATTTTCTCCTGTATAGTCTGATCAATTTAATTTTTACATATGAATAAACAATTAACTGTTGCTTTGGTGATACATATTGTTATCGCCCTGAGTTTTATTGCTGACCCGGAGCATTACTTTCTTTCTTATGTTGTAGGGGCCATTGTTGTGTTTAATTTAATTGGAATGGCCATAATACAATTTGGAAACAAAGTAGTAGGGGCTTGGATTTTTTTGGTTTCATCAGCCTTCTTATTGCCCATTGGCTTAATTGGGGCTTATGGAGCTCGAAAAATTATAGACGATGAGAAAAGAACGAGCTTTTATGTCAAAGAAGATTCAAAAGGAAAGGAAATTTAATGGCGGCTCAAGAAAATAACCTATCAACGCAGGAGTTGTATTCCCCGGTTGATGCGTATCAAAATCAATATAAACAATTGCACAATGAAAATACCGTCAATTTGTTTAATGAAATGGTTGAAAAATCGCAGGTTGATATTGAAGCGAACCGGGCAACAAACCGAAAAATACGAGATAATGACACCAAGACTTCTGGCATTAGCAAAGGCATTAAATGGCAGACAAGATTTCGAAATGTAGCTGCTTTTTTTATCGGCGTATCAATTATCACAATTATTTATAGTGGTTATAAGTTGGTATCTGATTATATCACAGTTGAATATATTGTTAGTGTTGGCGTAGCTGTTGTCGTTTTTGTTTTGGCCTACTGGTTATTCAATAAGTTTAAAAGAAAACTAGAAGCGTTGAGTAAAATTGAAGGTAAATTACTTGAAGTGGCGAAAAAATTAAAGGGTGAAGCCGAATTACAAATGCGTCCTTTAAACAATCTGTTACTGGTTAAAAATTACCATACAGAACTATTTAGTAAAACTTTGCCACTGATTCAGTTTGATGAAGCATTCGATAATAAAAGGCTTTCTCAAATGATCAGCAGGTTTGGTTTCAATGTTGCGGCTCATGAAAAGGATATCAATCAGAATACCCGGCATATACAGTTTGGAGAGATAAAGGGGAATCCCTTCTTTTTGCGCAATTTCCGTAAACATAGAATGGGGACTAAAGATTATAAAGGCTCTTTAACAATTCATTGGACAACCAGGGAAAGAGATTCCAACGGCAATTATCAAACGGTGAATCATTCGCAAACCTTGTATGCTACTGTCAATAAGCCGTGTCCTTATTTTAATATTCACTCGCAACTTGTTTATGCGAATGAAGCTGCAGACAAATTGTCGTTTTCGCGACAGCCTTCTCAAATCCATGAATTAAAACCCAAACGAATTGCTAGTAAGGTTAAAAAGCGAAGTAAAGAACTACAGAAATTAACAGAAACCTCGATGAAAAAAGGGGGGACTTTTACGGCTCTGGGAAATAATGAGTTTGACGCTTTGTTTTATGCAAAAGATAGGGATAACGAGTCACAATTCAGATTGCTTTTTACACCTTTGGCTCAACAAGAAATGTCTAAACTGATAAAAGACAACTGTGTAGGATTTGGGGATGATTTTTCTTTTTATAAAAGCAAGATGATTAACAATCTATATCCTCAACATTTGGGAGATGTAGTACAAAATTTAAACCTGAGCTATTTAACCGATATTGATTTTGACAAAATCGAATCTAAATTTATAGAGTATCACAACAGTTACTTTAAACACATATACTTTGCTTTTGCGCCACTTTTAGCAATTCCAGTATATGCTCAGCATCAAACACACGAACACATTTATGAAAACTTATACGAGAGTAACGTCAGTTTTTATCATCATGAAGAAGCTGCCAGTTGCCTTCCTTTAAAAGAGGTAACACCACCTGATTGTAATACTGTTACCATGTATAAAACGTCGCTTATCAGCAGTAATGATGAAGTTGATATGGTTGCAGTGAACGCATGGGGATACCGAACCGTTGATCGAACGGATTATGTTTCAGTTAAAGGGGGAGACGGTTATTGGCATGACGTGCCTGTTCATTGGTCAGAATATATCAGAGTGAGCCGGGAAACAAAAATGGAAGTTAAGACAAAGGGTAGTCAGGGCTTTAGTCCGGATGATCGAACTAGTGGCTATGAAGATATTGGAATAATTAAGGCCCGAATAATGAATTAATAAATATAAAAATCAATCAAAAAAGGAGATAGTATTATGGCAAATCAATTGGATGAAATGAGTACCGAATTTGTCAATGATGAAGGTAGAAATATCAATGTCATTGAAAAGCAATTACCGGCGAAAATTGGGGCAGGTTCGGTTTTTTTTGAAATAGTTTTGTGGTTGTTGGGTATTCTTCCGGGCTTAATCTTTTTATTTATGAAGATCAGTGCGAAGAATTATTTTAATGCTTTGCAGCAAAAATTGCAGCATAACGCCTCTCAAATCGATAACTTTCTTGAGCAAAGAGTTCAGATATTGCAAAACGCTGTTGGTATTGTAGAGAAGGCTGTTGAACTAGATAAAGATGTGATGAAGTCGGTGGCCGCCCTAAGAAGTGGAAGTGGTGTTTCTGATAATAATCGCAATAATGTGGCCACAAATGTAGACAATGTGATGAGCCAAATTAATCTGGCCTTTGAATCATATCCCGATTTAAAAGCACATCGCTCATTAGCAGATGCGATGCAGCAGAATAGTTATTTGCAAAGAGAAATTACAGCGGCCAGAGAGGTGTACAATGATACTGTTCTTAAATGGAATGCCGATATATTCAGGTGGCCTACTAAGAATATTGTTGCGGCACATGCGGGCTATACAACACGAATTCCGTTTACTGCCAGTAAAGCCGTTAAAGAACAAGCTAGAGCCACCTTTTTCTAACAGTTGCGAAATAGAAAATACTTAATTATCTATTAAACTCCCAATTAAAGGTAGTATCCGTAATCGGAAGTGCTACTTCAAGTAAGGTTTAATAGGGCTTCATAGAATTCAAAAAAGGGATTTTTATAACTCACAAATAATAACAGAATGACTGTTAATTTTACTATTCGACCCAGCGAAACCTATATTAAGAAGCAGATAACTTTAGGAATAATCACTACTTTAATTGGGGTATTTGCTTTATTTATCGGGGCCGGTCACATTATGGGCTTGGGCATCCTGTTTTTAGTGATCGCCTCTATTCAAAAGAAACGTGATATTACTAAGTACATGACAAAAGTTTATAACATTTATCTAAATCGCTGTTATTTATTGGATTGATTAACGCATTTGCGATTCTAATCAGTCCGTATTTAA
>NZ_JAFMVC010000019.1 GCF_025499605.1 Carboxylicivirga litoralis
CCGCAAACGACACCGCAAACGTTTGCAGTATTTTTTCTGCAAACGAATGTATTGTTGTGTTAAAATGTGTTTACAATTCAGTTAGAATTCTCTATGTTTGTGAAGTTCTTAGTGGTCAATTAAACATTGTTTTAAAGGTATTAACAGTATCACTTCTCAATTAATCCACAATTAAAATCCTTTAAAACGGATAATGGATGTTTAATTAAGGTACAACAAGTATACTTTAACAGTATATTTTTGTAAAGTTACCAGCTCGACGTGTCGGGAATTTAACATGAAAAATTTATAATGTTTTATCAACACATGAAACCAAACATGTGAGTTTGATGTGGCGATTGAAAATGAATTAAATCACATGAAAATCTAGTTTTTATGAAAAGACAGTCAAATCTTTTTAAGTTACTGTTTATTGTTGTTGCCCTCTTTAGCTTTTCAGCATTGTATGCGCAGCAAATGACAGTGTCAGGTACAGTAACTGATGCTGCTGACGGAATGCCATTACCAGGCGTAACAGTTGCAGTTAAAGGTACCACACAAGGTACGATTACAACACCTGATGGACAATACACCTTAAACGTTGACAATGGGCAAACATTGGTTTTCTCATTTATTGGTTATAAACCTCAAGAAGTTGTAGCATCCAATACAACTATTAATATCACTTTGGAAGAAGATGTGATAGGCATGGATGAAGTAGTAGTTATTGGTTACGGTACCGTTAAAAAGGAAGATGCAACTGGTTCGGTTGTTGCTATTTCTTCGAAGGACTTTAATAAAGGAGCCATTACTTCTCCACAGGATTTACTTGTAGGTAAGAGTTCAGGTGTTGTGATTACTTCTAGCGGAGGTGCTCCAGGTAGTGGTTCAACAATTCGTATCCGTGGAGGTTCTTCCTTAAATGCATCAAATGATCCTCTTATTATAATTGATGGAGTACCTATCTCGAACAATAACGTAAGTGGTAGCTCGAATATTCTTTCTTTTATTAATCCAAACGATATTGAGACTTTTACAGTGCTTAAAGATGCATCTGCTACTGCCATTTATGGTTCTCGAGCATCGAACGGTGTTATCCTCGTTACAACGAAACAAGGTAAGAAAGGTCAGGCTCTTCGTTTCTCATACAGTGGAAATGTTTCTGTGGCAACTCCAATTGATTATGTAGATGTGTATTCTGGTGATGAATTCAGACAGATTGCATGGGAGAAGAGAGATATCTACGATCAAGAGTTATATAACTTATTAGGTACTGCTAATACAGATTGGCAAAAAGAAATTTTCAGAACAGCGATTTCTACAGATCATAATATTAGTGCTTCTGGATCTTATAAAAATTTACCTTATCGCGTATCTGTTGGGTATACAGAGCAAAATGGTATTCTTGAGAATACGGATATGAAACGTTTCACAGGGGCGATGAATGTTAATCCAACCTTCTTTGACAACACGCTGAAAGTAAATATGAATGCTAAATTCATGGGGACCAAACATAATTTTGGTGATGAAGGTGCAATAGGTTCTGCAATCAATATGGATCCTACTCAAGCTATAAAAGATGGTAATGAAGGAACCGATGGTTATTTCCAGTGGCCAACTTACGGAGCCAACCTTGGTACTCCAAACCCAGTTGAGCAAGCTATGGCCGTTGATAACACATCAGATGTAACTCGTTTTGTAGGTAATGTACAGTTTAGTTATAATTTACCCTTTATGCCAGAATTAACAGCTAACTTAAACCTGGCAACCGATTATTCAAAAGGTGAAGGTAATAACAACCGACCTGTTACATCACCATCTACATTAACGACTCCTTTTACAGGACGTTTAAATTCCTACAACAGTACTATTAAGAATAACCTTCTTGATTTTTATGTAAATTATAAGAAAGATATTAATGATGACCATACTGTTGATGCAACTGCAGGATACTCTTGGCAACATTTCGAAACTGAGTCGGATAGTTATACAGAAGGAATTGCTGATGATGTATTGCCAATTGAGACTGAAAGCTTCACTGAAAACTATTTAGTTTCATTCTTTGGACGTGCTAACTATACATTTAAGAATCGTTACTTATTAACAGGTACTGTTCGTTACGATGGTTCTTCTCGTTTTACAAATGATCCATGGGGATTGTTCCCATCAGCAGCCTTTGCTTGGAAGATTAATGAAGAGTCTTTCTTAAGTGATGTTGACTTCTTATCCGATTTAAAACTTCGTTTAGGCTGGGGTGTAACAGGTCAGCAAGATATTGGCAGCGATTACCCTGCTCAGGCTATTTATGTTGAAGCTTCTGAAGGTTCATATTATATAGTTAATGGCCAGTGGATTCCAACACTGCGTCCAAATGCATATGATCCTGATATTAAATGGGAGGAAACAACGACACAAAATATAGGTTTAGATTTTGGTTTCCTGAACAATCGTATTCGCGGTAGTTTTGATGTATATAAGCGTGTGACCGATGACTTGTTGAACACAGTTACAATTCCTAGTGGAAGTAACTTCTCAAACCAGTTATTAACAAACGTTGGTAGCCTTGAAAATAAAGGTTTTGAAGTTTCGTTAGATTGGGTAGCTATTTCAACTCCAGATATGTCTTTGAATATTGGAGCTAACCTGACATATAATCAGAATGAAATTACCAAGTTATTATTGACGGATGATCCTGATTATATTGGTATTCTTTACGGAGATGCATTTACAGGTCAGAAACAGGTTACACGTGTAGGCGATCCTGCTTATTCATTCTTTGTTAACAAACAGGTTTATGGCTCAAATGGAATGCCAATTGAAGGTATGTATGTAGATTTATCTGGCAACGGAGGTGTTGTTAATGGTGATAATGAAGATAAATATCTATATAACAATCCTGCGCCTGATTATTTATTAGGTTTCTCATTCAGATTTAATTACAAGCAGTTTGATTTATCAGCATCTACACGTGCTAACATTGGTAACTATGTTTATAATCAAGTTGCGGCTGGTGCTTCATATGATCAAATGCAGCAGATTGGTTATTGGAAGAACATGCCTAAATATTTAAATGATACGCAATTTGTAAAGCGTCAGTTTACAAGTGACTATTTTGTAGAAAATGCATCATTCTTTAAGGTTGATAATATTAGTGCTGGTTATAATTTCAAAGCCTTAGAAGATAAGCTTGATATGCGATTAAGCTTTACCGTGCAGAACTTGTTAACCATAACAGAATACTCTGGTCTTGATCCTGAGGTTAATGGTGGAATTGATAATAATTTCTACCCAAGACCTAGAACATTTACTTTAGGATTAAACATGAACTTCTAATAGTTTTTAATTAAGAACGATATGAAAAAATATATATTATCAAGCATATTTTTGGCGCTATTGTTTGTTACAGCATGTACAAACGATTTAGATATTGAGCCAAAGGATCCAAACTTTATTATGTCGGGTAACCTTGGTGACGACCCTGCATATATGGATCAAGCTCTAGCTAAGATTTACGCAAGTTTTAACTTGTCAGGGCAAGGAGCTAATGGAGGTGCAGATATTGCAGCGCCTGATGAAAACTTTTTTACAACCATGCGAGCCCTGTGGAACCTGCAAGAAATAACCACAGACGAAGCTATTTGTGCCTGGGGTGATGTAGGTATTGCTGATTTGAATACACAAACCTGGAGTCCTTCAAATCCATTCTTAACAGCCTTATATCAGCGTTTAAGTTTGAGTATTACTTATGCCAATGATTTCATCAACCAGGCTAGTAAGACTGATATTGAGAAAAAAGACCAATATATTGCAGAAGCTCGTTTCTTAAGAGCGATGGCATATTATTGGTTGATGGATTTATTCGCGAACCCTCCATTTACAACAGAAGCTGATGGTGTTGGTAAATTCTATCCTCAACAAATTAAAAGAGCTGACTTATTCAACTACATCGTTACTGAGTTGAAAGATATTGAAGGTGATTTAAGTGCTCCGGGTACAGTTTATCCTCAGGCTGACAAAGCTGCTGCATGGATGCTTTTAGCTCGTACTTATTTAAACTCAGAGGTATATACAGGAACTGCAAAATGGGATAGTTGTCGTATCTATTGTGATAAAGTTTTCGAAAGTGGCGTATATGACTTAGCGGATGATTACCGTCAGAATTTTAGCGCTGATAACGATTTTCCTCGTAACCCTGAGATGATTTTTGCATGGGCAGTTGATGGAATAAATTCTCAAGGTTATGTAGGTACTACTTTCTTAATTGAGTCAAGTAGTGATGCTGTTTATATTAGAGCAGAAGACTATCATGGTTTAACAGAAAATACCAACTGGAATGGTAACCGCTCGAGAAAAGATTTCATGAATATTTTGGTAGATACTTTAGCAACTTATGGTAATGTACCTGTGCCAAATGATGATCCTGAGTTTTCAAGAGCTGCAGATGGTCGTGTATACTTAAAGCAAAAACGAGCAACCAATATCCCTACACCAAGTGCAAGTGGAGATTATGGTATCGGAGTTTATAAATTTACAGCTCGCAATCATGACGGTACAGAAGCTGAGAATTATCACCCTGCTTTTGCATCAACAGATTTCCCTATTTTCCGATTAGCAGACACTTATCTTATGAGAGCAGAAGCATATCACAATTTGGGTAATAATGATTTGGCGATGGCTGACATCAATGAGGTGAGAGAGAGAGCTTATGGTGACGAATCTGGTAATATTACTGCGATTGAAGTGACTGATGAGTTTATTTTAAATGAGCGTGCACGTGAGTTTTATTATGAGGCTCAGCGAAGAACCGATTTAGTTAGATTTGGTCAATTTACAAATGGAACTTATAAGTGGCAGTGGAAAGGAAATTCTTACGATGGAACAACCGTAGAAAGTTATCGTGATATTTTCCCAATTCCTGCTGATGAAACGGCCGCGAATCCTAATATTGATCAAAACGAAGGTTATAATTGATAAAATATAGAACAATGAATAGAGCAATCATATATTTCCTTATAGGCTTATTTGCCTTTGTAGTAGGATGTGAAAAAGAAGGTGACAAAGTAGTGATGCTTGATTCACCAACCGCTCCTGAATTAGTTAGCATGCCAGATTTAAATTTGACACGCGATAATAGCGGTAATAGTCTAACGTTTGCAGGAAACCCTGTTGATCCTGGATTTGTAGCCTCTGCTACTTATTACCTTGAAGCTTGTGAAGCTGGGAATGATTTTCAGGATTTAGCTTTAATTTATTCAGGTTCACAGATTAATGAAGTAACCATGACGGTTAGTGAATTAAATCAGGCCTTATTGACTATTCTTGATGAAGATAAAACGACTTCGGTTGATTTTCGTGTTCGTTCAATACTGACAGTCGATGCAGGCACTGGAGCACCAGGTACTGGTAGTAATCCTTTTGAATATACTTCTCAGATTGTAAACGAAGACGTAACTGTGTTCGGATTTCTAAGATTAGATTTAATTGGTTCTGGTGTTGATCAAAAAATTACATCGCCATTATCAGATGGAATATATAGAAGCTATGTGAAATTAGACCCTGCTTTACCTTTTACATTGAGTGATCCTGAAACTGGCAAAGTTTATGGAGGTAGTGGAGGTACATTAGTTGAGAATGGCACTGGCATTACTCCTCCGGGAACTGGTTATCATGAACTAATCGTAAATCTTAATAATGATACATATGAAATTAATGAGTATCAAATTGGATTAGTAGGTTCTGCGACACCTAATGGTTGGGATACACCAGATCAAAAAATGGAGTACGATTTGAAATCAGACACTTGGTCTATCACTGTTGATTTAGTGGTAGGTGAATTTAAATTCCGTAAAAATGATGGTTGGGCATGGAATTTGGGACAAACCGAAGCTTTGGATGAAAATTTAGAACATGATGGTTCTAATGTCCCTGTAAGTGAAGCAGGAAACTATACCATTGTTCTTGATATCATTAGTGATGCAGATGAAATTGCAACATTTACTATTACAAAGAACTAATCAAAATAGTTAATGTACAGTACATTGTCTAATTACCAGACAATGTACTTTAAAACAAATAGTATGAAAAATAATATATTAATTAAGATATGGGCGTTTGCCATGAGTATTGTCTTTTTTGCATTAATTTCTTGTGAAAAAGATGATATGAAAACATTGGCGACTCAGTTGGAGTCATGGAACGCAGAAGAAATTACCTCTACTTCTGTTGAGCTGAGTGGTTTCGTCGTTGCTCAAGGTAGCGGTATTACAGAGCAGGGTGTTTGTTGGAGTATCGGAACTGAACCAACTATTGATGATGCAAATAAAGTAGCTGATGATATTGATGGTTCAGTATATTGGGTAACTGTTAGTGGTTTAGAACACTTTACTGCATATAATTACAGAGCCTACGCATTGGATGCTAATGGTTCTCCGCTATATGGTGAGGTAAAAGAATTCAAAACATTAGCACATTTAAGTACTGTAACAATTGCAGATGCACCATCTGTAATTACCGACGTGACTGCCACTATTCCTTGTGATGTTCCTTATGATGGAAAGGCTGATGTAACTGCTAAGGGTGTTTGCTATAGCACAGAGTCAAATCCAACACTTGATAATGAAGTTTTGGTAAGTGGAGAAGGTATGGGTGAATACAATGCTGAACTAACCGGATTAAAGGCTAATACAACTTACTATGTTAAGGCTTATTCAACCAATTCAGTTGGTACTTCATTTAGTAAAGAAATTACATTCTCAACTCCTATTGGTGTAGCTACAGTTAATACAGTTTCTGCGCAGGCCCAGGCAACTTCAGCAACAGTAGAAGGTGAAATTACGTATGATGGTGGAGCAGCAGTTACAGAAAGAGGTGTTGTTTATGGTACAGAAGAGAATCCTACTATTGAAGATACCAAGGTTGTTTATGATGGTTCTGAAAGTGAATTCTCAGTTGATTTAGATGGTTTAGAAATTAGTACTACATATCACGCTAGAGCTTATGCTATTAACAGTGAGGGAGTAGCTTATGGTGAAGACCTAACATTCTCGACATACCCAACGGCATTGTATATGGTAGGAGATGGAGTAAGTGATTGGAGCTGGAATATTGAAATTAAGATGCAAGCTGTTCATTCACATCCTGAGTTGTTCTGGAGAATTGTCTGGATGAATGAAACTGGTGGATTTAAAATGAATTCTGACAGAGCATGGGATGGCGGAGAGTTTGGTAAAACAGGAGATGCAGTTGATGGAGTTTATGAAAAAGGTGGCGATAATGTACCTGTTCCTGGAACGGCTGGTTATTACATGGTTGTTGTAGATCTTTCTAAAAACACCGTTGAGGTAACAGATGTTAAGCTTTATGGAATTGGAAATGCATTTGGTGGAGCTTGGGCTGCAAATGATCCTAATTATTTATTCACTATTGATAATACTAATGAGGTTATTAGGTTTAATGGTGTACCTGATAATGGTGATTTAAGAATGCATGTTGCTGCAAGTACTCTAAATTGCGACTGGTGGCAAGCCGAGGTAAATATTGATCCTGCAACTAATGAAATTGTTTATCGTGAAGGAGGAGGCGATCCTGCAGCATTCCCATTAATATCTGGAGATGATATAGTAATGAACTTTAAGACTGGTTTAGCTACTATTGAATAAATATCTTTTTAAAAGAACGAAGAAACTAAGCCGCCCTTTGTGGCGGCTTTTTTTAAAAATAAACCTATGGGAAACAGATACAACATGCCAATATTTAAAAAACTTCTGACGCTTCAATGGATATTTTTATACTCGGTGCTAGGGTTTTCACAAGTTGTTACTTCTGATCCAGCCATTCCTGTTGAAACCAATAGTGTGACCATTACTTTTTATGCCGAACGTGGCACGGGAGGTTTGGCTGGTTTCACTGGCGATGTATATGCCCATACCGGGGTTATTACCGATAAAAGTTCAGGATCGAGTGATTGGCAATATGCGCCTACCTGGGGCGATAATGATGCAAAATACAAACTAACACGTACGTCAACTGATGTTTATACACTTGAAATTACACCAGATATACGTCAGTATTATGGAGTGGCAGATGGTGAGGTTATTCAACAAATGGCGTTTGTATTTCGTAGCGCTGATAATTCAAAAGAAGGAAAAGACGATGGTGGTAAAGATATTTTTGTGGATGTATCAGATGAAGTGTTAAGCATTTCCATTGAATCACCGCTTAATAACAGCATTTTTAGCAGTGGAGATAATGTCGAAGTTAAAGCCAATGCGTTGATGCATGACAAGCTGGAGCTTTTTGTCAATAATGAGATGGTGGAATCCACCACTAATGCTTCAATCACTTATCAAATTGCCAATGTAACACTTGATGAATATGCTATCAAAGCAGTGGCGACTTCGGGAAGTGAAACAGAAGAAGTAAGCCGTAAAATCTTTGTTAAAGGAGATGTTGTCACGGAGCCTATGCCTGAGAACCTTCGACGTGGTGTTAATGTGATTGATGCTACAACAGCCACAGTTGTATTATTCGCACCTGCAAAGGAGTATGTTTACCTGGTGGGTGATTTTAACAGTTGGGCACCATCCAATGCAGCCATGATGAAAAAGGATGGTGATTATTTCTGGTTAACCCTTACCAACCTGGACAATACTGAAGAATACGCCTACCAATTTTGGATTGACGGGGATATTAAAGTAGCCGATCCTTATGCCAACAAAATACTTGATCCATGGAACGACCAATACATTCCCGAGCGCATTTATCCAAATTTAAAAGCCTATCCGGAAGGTCAGGATGAAATCGTCAGTGTTTTCACAACTGCCGATCAGTCATTTGACTGGGAAATTAATGAATTTGTGGTACCCGATCCGGAGAAACTGGTAGTATACGAAATGCTGATTCGTGATTTTACCGATAATCAGGATGTTAAAACAATAACCGATACTTTATCCTATCTGAAACGATTAGGCGTAAATGCCATCGAACTCATGCCTTTTAACGAGTTTGAAGGAAACGATAGCTGGGGTTATAACCCATCCTTCTATTTTGCGACAGATAAGGCTTATGGACTTATTGAAGATTATAAAACTTTTATCGACGAATGTCATAAAGAAGGCATAGCAGTTATCATGGACATGGTGCTGAACCATTCGTATGGTCAATCACCTTTTGCGCGCATGTATCTGGGCGAAGATGGTAAGCCATTAGATAATCCCTGGTATAATACGGATCATAATATGGCTGAGCCAGCAGCACAATGGGGCTACGATTTTAATCATGAAAGCATAGAAACACAAGCCTTGGTTGATAGTATTTGTTCCTATTGGATGAGTGAATATAATATAGATGGCTTCCGCTTTGATTTTACGAAAGGTTTTACCAATACTTCGTATCCGGCTGGGGATTGGGCGAGTGCTTATGATGCTTCACGCATTGAAATATTAAAACGCATGGCTGATGAAATTTGGAAACGAAAAAGTGATGCGATTGTGATGTTTGAGCACCTGTCGGATAATGACGAAGAAACAGAGTTGGCCAATCATGGGATACTATTGTGGGGTAATGCCAATCATAACTATAATGAAGCCACTATGGGTTACACCGAGGAAAATAAATCTGATTTATCATGGACATCCTACAAGCAGCGAGGTTGGAACGATGCACATGTTGTCAACTACATGGAGAGCCATGATGAGGAACGATTAATGTATAAGAACCTGCAATATGGCAATTCTGATGGTGATTATGATGTGACTGAACTTAAAACAGCTTTGAAGAGATGTGAGGCTGCTGCCGTATTTTTTATTCCTATTCCAGGGCCAAAAATGATATGGCAATTTGGTGAGTTAGGATTCGATTTAAGCATTAACCGCTGTACCGATGGAACAGTGAGTGATGATTGTCGTTTAGCTCAAAAGCCGGCTATGTGGCAGTATAAAGATGATGAAGATCGCATGCATCTATATTCTGTTTACCAATTGCTGAATGAAATGAAAACCAATGAAGGTGTTTTCTCGACAAATGACTTTACACTGGATGTTGGCGGTGCTATGAAGCGGATTGAACTCAATATGAGTGGTACTGATGTGCGTATTATTGGTAATTTTGGCGTCACAAAGGCTGCTATACAACCTAAGTTCAGTACAACAGGTAAATGGTATAATATTTTTGCCAAAGACAGTATGCAAGTGACTGATGCAAATATGGAAATCATGCTGCAGCCTGGCGAATATGTGATGTATAGTCAAAAGAAACTAAGTGGCTTTGATACGAATACTTCGGTAGATGATGCCATGGAAAAAGCAAAGTTTGAGGTTTCACCCAATCCTTTTACTTCAGAGGTGGCTATTGCATTTGAAGGTTCAAGCGGACGATATGAGTTGTATAATATTACCGGAATGAAGGTGAAAAGCGGACAACTCTACGAACAACAATCAACTCTCAACTGGAGTGATTTACCATCAGGACATTATATCCTGCGAATAGAGGTAGATAACCAGGTAATTGTTAAGAAGTTGATAAAACGATAATATGTATTCTGACCTTAAGGTTTCAAAAACCTTAAGGTCTTTTTTTGAAATGAAAGGTTAGTGTTAATCTAAAGAATGTATAAACACGCTTTTCACCTCTCATTGATCTTCTCTCATCTCTAATTTTTCACTTCCCTTCTGCCTTTACCAAAGTCCTGATTGTATAGATAAATATTCTGAAGTCCAGGCGTAAGGAGTATTTACGCATGTAGAATAATTCAAGTTTAAGGCGTTGAAGCATTTCCGTTTTATTTTCGGCGTAACCGTATAACACTTGTCCTAAAGAAGTAATGCCAGGTTTTACTTTTAGCAATTCCACAAATGCCGGTTCATTTTTCATTATTTGCTCAATGTAAAACTGGCGTTCAGGACGAGGCCCAATAACGGACATATCACCTTTTAGCACATTAATAAATTGTGGAAATTCATCAATGCGATACCTTCTTAGAAAACGTCCAAAAGGTGTTACTCGCACATCATTTGAGGATGAAAGGGCCGGGCCGTTTTTTTCTGCATCTATGTACATGGTTCTGAATTTCAGGATTTGAAATGCTTTACCATCTTTGCCTACTCGTTCTTGGCTATATAAAACTGGTCCTTCTGATTCGCTCTTGATTTTCCAGAGTATAAAAGGTATAAACGGCGTAATCATAGCAGCTCCTGCCACTGAAAGAAGGATATCGCTGCTTCTTTTAATAAACGATTTAGTTTTTGACCAAACAGGAATTTGCACCACACAAGAACCATTCTTTTTGTGAATGGCTTGTTCTAATTGATGCTCATATGCATACGCATATCCAGGTGCTAATTGCATAATTGATTCCCTATCTTTCAACATATCCCAAATTCATCTGTGAAAATAAACGCAGATACTTTTAAATTATTACTGTCACTTGACAATATTTAACTTAGTATGATTGCTAATTGTTTCATAATGAGCTGTGAGATTGTGAAAAAAAAATTATAACTTTTTAGTGTTTGTGCCTGAAGACCCGATTGGGGAAGCCTTAAATTGGAAATTAAAGTTATTTTTGCGCTATGCTGCAAAGAGACTCATTTAGACATAAAGGACTACGAAATAGGCTTGTTCAGGAATTGATGCAAAAGAAAATTGTTGATAGGCTTGTTTTGCAGGCAATTGGCAATGTACCCCGTCATTTGTTCTTGGAGAGTAGTTTTATCAAGTTTGCTTATCAGGATAAGGCATTTCCGATTGGAGCCGGGCAAACTATTTCACAACCTTATACCGTTGCTCTTCAATCGCAGCTCTTAGAAGTAGAACCAGGAGACAAAGTCTTGGAAGTAGGCACAGGCTCAGGTTATCAGGCTGCTGTATTAATAGAAATGGGGGTAAAACTATTTTCCATCGAGCGTCAGTCTGAACTTTACCAACGTTCTACACGTTTGTTGAGAGAATTAGGTTATCAGGGACGTTTTTTCCTGGGCGATGGTTATGCAGGCCTTGAGGCACAGGCTCCATTTGATAAAATCATTGTTACAGCTGGTGCGCCGGTTATTCCACGCATGCTGTTAACACAACTAAAAGTGGGTGGCATCATGGTGATACCATTGGGTGATAAAAAGCAAGTATTGACCCGTATTACCCGTCTTGATGAAGATGAATTTGAACAGGAGCAAATCGAGGAATGTGCTTTTGTGCCGATGCTTAACGGAATTGTTAAAGATTTATGATTTATTGAATCATAATTTATGATGTGGGGATTTAGGAAGTGAAGTGTATGGTATATGGTTGTGATGGAACTGTTTATGGTGTATATTTAAATCGAATATCATTATTCATCCATTATAACTCATAAATCCAAACATGAACAAACAAGAATTAAAGGATCGAACAAAGAAATTTGCTCTTGATGTAATTAAAATGTGTGAAGAATTACCAGCAGTATATCTGGGAAAACATGTGAATGGTCAATTAATTAGAAGTGCTTCATCTGTTGCTGCAAATTACAGGGCAGCGTGTTTGGCACAATTAAAGGCGGCATATATCGCTAAATTAAGTATAGTTATAGAGGAAGCTGATGAATCAGAGTTTTGGTTGGAAGTGATATCAGAAACAAAATTATTAGTAGATAATAAAGTGGAGGAGTTACAAAGAGAAGCACATGAGTTAGCATCGATTTTTATAACCAGCCGAAAAACATTAATGCAAAAGAAGTAATGTTATTATATCAACAATTAAACATCATAATTCATCCATTATAAATCAAACATCCAATGAATATCGACATTATACCAATCAATCCCTGGCAAGAGAATACGTATATTTTGTCTGATGAAAGCAAGGAGTGTGTCATCATCGACCCGGGTTGTTTATCGCCCGAAGAGCGGGAATATGTGGCTAAGTTTATAGCAGATAATGACTACAAGCCTGTTCGATTACTTCAGACCCACATGCACCTCGATCATGTTTTTGGAAGTCAGTTTGTTGCTGATAAATACAACCTTAAACTCGAAGCACATAAAGATGATGAGTTCTGGGGTGAGCAAACTGTTGAGTATGCTGCCAATTTTGGTATGCAGCTCGATTCTAATCCGCCTGCTATCGGCAACTATTTAAATGAAGGTGATAAAGTGAAGTTTGGAAACTCAGAACTAGAAGTTTTACATGTGCCAGGTCATTCACCAGGTGGAATCGTGTTTTACAGTGAGGCTGACAAAATTGCCATTGTTGGCGATGTGCTCTTTAAAGAAAGTATTGGTCGTGCCGATTTACCAGGTGGTGATTTCGATACTTTAGTCTCTGCTATTAAGGCAAAACTACTGGTATTAGATGATGATGTAAAAGTTTATCCGGGGCATGGTCCTGAATCGACTATTGGACACGAGCGAACAAATAATCCTTTTTTAACTTAGTATAAAACTCTTTCTCATTTGGGAAAGAGTTTTTTGTTTGATAATTATTTTCTAATAACCAAGCAAATATCATTTTCTTTTTCAGATTTTATTAATCAATTTGAAGTCATAAAAGAACTCAAAAAAATTATAGATAACATAAACTAATAAGCATATGGGAACCGATAAGTTTGTCTCTCGCCATATTGGTCCAAGGGACCATGAGATAGACACTATGCTAAAGAAAGTTGGTGCATCAAGTCTTGAAGATTTGATTGACCAGACAGTGCCTTCATCTATTCGCCTGGATAAGCCATTAAATATTGGAAAAGGATTAACCGAGCGTCAGTATTTTAGAAAGATACACGATATTGCTCAGCAAAATAAGGTGTACAATACTTATATTGGAATGGGTTATTACGATGTGATTACACCTGCTGTTATCACACGTAATGTGTTGGAAAACCCGGTGTGGTATACATCTTATACACCATACCAAGCCGAGATTTCGCAAGGTCGTTTAGAAGCTTTATTAAACTTCCAGACGGTAGTAACTGAAATGACAGGCATGGAATTGGCCAATGCATCGTTGTTAGATGAAGCAACAGCGGCTGCCGAAGCTATGATTATGATGTTTAATGCTCGTAGTCGTAAGCAGGCTAAAGCAGGTGTTAATGTCATGTTTGCCGACGAGAATATGTGGCCTCAGACAAAAGAGGTATTGATTACTCGTGCCAAGCCACTTGGTATTGAATTACAGTTCGGTGATGTTCATTCATTTGAATGCAACGACAACGTATTTGGTGTAATGGTTCAGTATCCTAATTCAAATGGTACTGTAGAAAGCTACAAAGCTTTGACTGAAAAGTTACACGAAAATGACTGTCGCATTGCTGTGGCTGCCGATATTATGGCATTAGCACTGTTAACACCTCCGGGAGAATGGGGTGCTGATATCGTATTTGGTACCACTCAGCGTTTCGGTATTCCAATGGGTTATGGTGGCCCTCATGCGGCTTTCTTTGCTTGTAAAGAAGCGTTAAAGCGTCAGTTGCCGGGTCGTATCATTGGTATTACCAAAGATGTGAATGGCAAACGAGCTCTTCGTATGGCACTTCAAACACGTGAGCAGCACATTAAACGTGAGCGTGCTACTTCCAACATTTGTACAGCGCAGGCTTTATTGGCAACGATGGCTGGCTTTTACGCTGTTTACCACGGAGAAGATGGAATTAAGCGCATTGCAGAGCGTATTCATTCCATCGCCTATCAGATTGCTCAGGAGGTAGAAAAATTAGGCTATAAGCAGTTAAACGAGGATTATTTCGATACCATTCGTTTTGCGTTGCCAGAAGGTGTGAAAGTAGAAGACATCGAGCGATTCAGTCTTGATTTGGAGATGAACTTCCGCTACTTCGAAAACGGTGATATCGGTATCAGTATTGATGAAACAACCAACCTGTTTGACTTAAACTGGATTGTAGAAGTATTTGCTAAGGCAGCTGGTAAAGAGGTGCCTGTAATTGGCGATTTTACTGAAGAACTAAATATTAAGTCAGAGTTAGCACGTACGAGCTCTTTCTTAACACATGATATCTTTACAAAGTACCGTTCAGAGGCTGAGATGGTGCGTTACATTAAGAAATTAGAGCGTCGTGATATCTCTTTAACACATTCGATGATTTCATTGGGTTCTTGTACCATGAAGTTGAATGCGTCGACTGAAATGTTCCCATTAAGCTGGATTGAATTTAACGGGCTTCACCCATTTATCCCAACTAACCAGGCCTTGGGTTACCACATGATGATGGATGAGTTGCGTGGTGACTTATCTGAAATCACTGGTTTTGCCGATGTAAGCTTGCAGCCTAATTCAGGTGCCGCTGGTGAATACGCTGGTTTAATGGTTATTCAGGCGTATCACGAAAGTCGTGGTGAAGCACACCGTAATATCTCAATTATTCCGGCTTCTGCTCACGGAACCAACCCGGCATCAGCTGTTATGGCTGGTATGAAAGTAGTAGTGGTAAAATGCGACGATAATGGTAACATTGATGTGGACGATTTACGCGCTAAAGCTGAAGAACACAAAGATAACTTGTCAAACTTAATGGTGACTTATCCATCTACTCACGGTGTATTTGAGGAGTCAATCATTGAAGTTTGTCAGATTATTCACGATAATGGTGGACAGGTTTATATGGATGGAGCGAATATGAACGCTCAGGTTGGCTTAACCAGCCCTGGCCATATTGGTGCCGATGTTTGTCACCTGAACTTACATAAAACATTCGCCATTCCTCACGGAGGTGGTGGTCCGGGTGTTGGCCCAATTGGTGTGGCTAAGCACTTGGTTGAGTTCTTGCCTAAGCATTCTGTAATTGATAACGGTCGTAAAGGTATCACAGCTGTTTCTGCTGCTCCATGGGGAAGTGCCAGTGTATTACCAATCACTTATGGTTACATCAAAATGTTAGGTGGCGAAGGTTTAACACAATCAACCAAAATGGCAATTTTGAATGCCAACTACATGGCTTCGCACCTGAAAGATGACTATGGTATTCTGTATACAGGTAAAAATGGTCGTGTGGCACACGAAATGATACTTGAATGCCGTCATTTTAAAGCAGATTCTGGCATTACTGAAACTGATATTGCCAAGCGTTTGATGGATTATGGTTTCCATGCTCCAACTTTATCATTCCCTGTTTATGGTACCTTGATGGTAGAGCCAACAGAAAGTGAATCACTTCAGGAATTGGACCGATTTATTTCAGCCATGAAATCTATTTATGCTGAAATAAAAGAGGTAGAGAATGGAACAGCTGATAAAGAAGATAATGTGTTGAAAAATGCACCGCACCCTTCTTATAAAGTGGTGGCTGATGAGTGGAATCACTCATATGGACGCGAGAAGGCTGCTTATCCATTACCATATATTCGTGAGAATAAGTTCTGGATTGATGTTGCTCGTGTTGACGATGCCTACGGTGATCGTAACCTGGTTTGTGCTTGCGAGCCAATCGAAAGCTATATGGAAGACTAAATTTTATAGTTCGATATATTTAAGCCTGATAGCGAATTTTGCTATCAGGCTTTTTCATTTTATACCAAATGTATCACAAAATGAGCCTCAGGCCATTTTGCTGATTACATTGGTAAATGCCGAAGTATCAATGAAGAGCCTTAGGAAAACTTTGTTGAAATAAGGCTCATTTCATTGAGCAATCGGTATTATAGAAACTTTTACTGTCCCATAGCGTATTATTAGCCGTTATAATCTAAATAAAGGATGATGAGAAAAACTTATTTATTACTCTTACTACTACTGCCAATCTCTTTAATGGCACAGGATATGCCTGTTGTAGCCAATGCTAATCAGTCGTTTGAAAACATTACCAGTGTTAAAATCATTGGCGAATTCAGTAAAGTAACGGTTAATGCGGGCGATAAACTGAATATTGATGCCGAGCTAAGAGCTGCTAAAGAACTGGAGGGTTATGCGGTTAATTGTATGGAGGAAGCTGGAGCCTTAAAGATTGAAGTAAAAAAGCCAGAGAGTGGATGGACTTCACATACGGGTTTTGTCAATGTTACATTGCCTGCCGGTGTGAAACTAGATATCGAAACAACATCTGGTTACATTACGCTAAAAGGATTATCTGGCGCTGATGTTGTTGCCCAGTCAAAATCAGGAAAGATACAGGCAACAGATATTAACGCTAATGTAACGCTTCGCTCACGTTCGGCATCTATTAAGGCAGAAAACATAAAAGGACAGCTGAATACCAAAAGTAAAGGAGGAGACCATGTTATTCGCCACGTTGATGGAGCTGTATCACTGTATTCGAGCAGTGGGGAAATGATTGTAGAACACATTAATGGTTCATTGAAAACAGAATCGACCGATGGTACACAAACTGTTAAAGAAGTAAATGGCGATATCTATTTGAAAACAAAATCAGCAGCTTTGAAGTTGTCTGATGCCAAAGGGACTATTGGTTCCTTATCTGTTTCAGGTACCTTAAACCTGTTTAATGTCGAAGGTGTATTTAACCTGGTAGCAACTAAAGGTTCGATTATTGGTAGCCGTGTGAAGCTAAATGAGTCATCAAGCTTTAATACCACAGAAGGTAAGATTAAAATTAAATTTATGAATCCGAAAGAGCAATTTACTTTTGCCTGTCAATCGGAGCATGCCTACATTGTTGCTTATGGTAAATCGAAGAAGAAGAAATTGAAGTTGGGTGATGGGCCAATTGTGGTCACAGCCATCAGCACCACAGGAGCTATGAATTTCAATAAGCAATAGCATTCAAAATATCGGATATATAGAGCCTCGCATTTTGCGGGGCTTTTTATTTCTTCCTAATCGTTCAACTTCTTGAAAACTTAAAATATCTGCTTAGCACAAGAAAAACTTTTGTATCACTTTCAATTAGACATATTAATAATTGACATTTAATTTAAAATGTTTTAGCTTGAACGTAATTTACTGGTGAGCCTAAGTGGCATTCCAGGGGACTAATGAAACGTATTAACTATGACATGTGATTGTGAACAAGCTGGCGCAGAGCACACCTGTAGCTGGTTTGATGCCACAGATGAAGTTTATGTGGAGATTGTATCTGCTTTTCGAAAAACCAATTACTTACTTCAGCAGATTCCGGATACTGTGCCTTTTGGGGTCTTTTTACTGGATACCCGGTTAGAGCAGATAGTGTATGCCGATAAGAATTTTATGGCCATGAATGGCATTAATAAGCGCCTGCTGAAGCGGGCGGCCATTCGTCGTTTTGTCTTTTCAAGTATGCATCCCGATGATTGGCGTCGATTTGATACTTTATATCGTAATGTGGGTAAAAAAGGGCATCCGTCTTATGTCAATTGTGCGCTACGATTTAAACATGCTCTGTCTTACCAATCTTACTATTTTATAATGAAGCAGCCTGAATTTGAAGGTAGTGTTTGTGCAAATTATCTGGTAGGTATGCAAATCAACCAATCGCCATTGAAGAATAAGATCCCTGATGAACAGAGAAAAATAGAATGTTATGAACAATTGATCAGTGTAATGGTCTAGATGCTAAAGGAATTTATTCAACATTCTTTGTCAGGGGTAATCGATTACTTTTCTCCGAAACTCGTAACTTAAACACCGAAGGATATAAAAAGATTGACAAACTTTTATTTCACACTTCAAACTCTTTTATTTATTTCACCTCTTCCCATTCAATAAAATACTCCGTAACTTGTCTAATCAGCCTGCTTTAATCCTGTCTGTCAAAATGGTTGATTATGGGATTGAGATATTTAGATGTTAAAAAGAGCCAACTCTTGCTGTTGAAGAAAGAGAAAGGTATGGCATCACCGGCTCGTCGTTCATTTTTACGTACATTAAGTATTGGAGCTCTGGCCTGGAGCCCTCTTGTAGAAGCGGCTTTTGCCTTGTCGAAGAAGCCATTTCGAATTGTTAAACGGCAACAGCAATTATATGTGTACCAAAAGGGACGTATTGCCTGGGAGCTTTCCAGCCGGATTTTTGAAGATGGTTATCACCTGGAACTGAACAGGGAGAAAGACGCTTATCATATCAAAGCAAATGGTCTTCGGTATCACCACACCGATTTTTCATTTGATTTGACAGCAAGCATTCAGTTGAAGCATGGAGAGTGGCGCTGCCTGATTTCTATCCCCCAATTAAGTATTTCGCAAGAAATGGGTTTCTTATCCTGGTTGGACGGGAAAACTGTAAAAGGGAAAATTCAGCCATTCACAATTGTAGACTCAGCGTTGTTGTCAGTTAAGGTTAGTGCGTGCTCTGTTTGTCAACTGAATGTTGATTGGAAATTGGATATTCAGGCTGATAAATCGCTTGTCTTTCAAAATATCAGTGGCCGGTATGTGGGCAGTGCTATTCAATTATCACCCAACGCTGGAAATGCGTCATTTATTAAACCAAGGTCAAATAAGGTAACGTATTTGTGTTTAGAGAAATTTGATGATTGGTATCGGTTTGTTAATATTCATCTGCCTTCACACCCTTTGGCTAATAAGGAGGATGCTTTGCCAGATTTGAATTTTCAACTAAATGAAGACGTTGCTATATGGACCAGTGATAGTAATGGTCGAATCAGTCATCAACTATCAAAGGGCAATGCTTTTAATAAGTCCTTTTTATTTACCGAGTACCATAATAACCAAGAGCCTGAAGTGTATTTAACGGCTAGCCTGCATGACTGTTGGATGCCAACCGAACTGGGTTCATTTCATTTTAATCAGACCGATAAACAGGTCGATTATGAATATCATGGTCGTCTGACCGGAGTTGTTGAAGAGCGCTTTCAGCCCCAGTGGGAAGGCTTTAAGCCATTGGTTGACGGAGCGGTTGGCTTATCCTCAATAGTTAATGAATTAAGTCAGCTGAATATATCTCCTCAGGAGCCGGTTAAACGGAAGTCTAATACCAATCAGCTAACCATCGCACAGGATAAAGTCATTTTCAAACCAAAGAAAGCCTTACGCTTTAGGGTACTTCGCCCTGAGGATATGTTGATTCTGGAGTTTGAGTTACACAACTTCTCACTGGTTCGTCAGGGAGCGATATCTTTTGCGGAGTTAAGTAATGCCAATAAGAAAGGATTACTCATCATCTCATTTACATCGCAACACACTTTAGAAGAAGCCTACTTTGAATCCAACAATATTCCCGGTGTACCAAGTTCTGATAGTGTCACCTTGCCAGCCAGACATCTACGCGCCCGAAAGAGTCGATTGGTGTATGAGTTGCCAGCCAAAAGCAAAGGTATTCCATTGACCATTGAACACCTGCTCAACTGGAGCTATTTAAAATTACGGGTTAACCCACGCGCCTGGATTAAATTACCAAAAGCCAAATCACCACAAAAAGGGGTATCGAGAAATTCGGCTGTTGCAACACCTGCTAATAAGCAGCAATATTTACAAGGAGAATCAAAAGACTACGCCATTAAGCTGTATGCGCATTCGCGTATTAAAGCTGATAAACAAAATTTATATGCCGATGGTCAACTGGGGCAGCTGTTACCGTCAGATAAGGTACAGACAGTGAAGCCCGGCTTTAATATTTATGCGGTTAAAAACATCAATCTGAATGTGGAACCTATTCCGCTGACTGATACTTCTATTGAAGCCCCCACTTTAATGTACATCTCACCTAACCAGGTGAATGATTTTGTTCATGAGCGACAGTTGAAGTTACGCGAGCACCAGGAGCAAAAACAGCTTATTGGTAAAGCCCCGGGTAATTTTAACCTGGCAGCCGATAATCTGACTACCAATAAAGGTTCGATAGCTGAATTGTGGCACACTATTCTAGGAGTAAAATTGAAGAATAGTCAGACAAGTCGGCAGTTATCGGCTTTTAAAACCATCAGAGCCTTATGGGCCGATGAAGCCAATGCTGATTATAAAATATTGCCCCCACTTGGTCAGCCTTTTATGGCGTCGCTGGATGGAAACGACCGGCATGTATTGGTACATACCACATCTAACTATTCAATTCCGCATTATTATCCCAAGGCTGTTCCGGTTAAAAATCTGATGTTAACATCGCTGGGAGCTTACCTGGATTGGCATGCTTTTTTTGATGTGCCATCACCTGCCGATACCGAATTGAATATTATTGAATGGGAACACCTGGCCACGCTTGGTCGCGACCATTATGTCAAGGTGGTTCGCGAAGGTTACCTGTTTCCGTTCGGGCATCGGGCTGCTTTAGTTAAAGTGACCGAGCGTAAGTTCCATAAAGGAACCAAGGCTGCTGTTAACCGTCAGCGCATGTACATTGTCGTGCTCGAAAAAGAGGTGTTGTACGAACGAAATAATCCTAATAATCAATTTATTCCTTTTGCTTTTCAGGCGGTGCAAATTAATACCACGCAAACGCCTAATATTGATAACCCTTTGGAGGAACCAATTATAGATGTGCCATCGGGTAATAATCAAATGAAGTTGATGGTGTTATCAGAGCAAAACAAAAAGTTTGGTAGCACCGGCAATACCGCCTATAATTTCTATATCAATGTGAATAAAAAGGGCTTCCTGTTTGATTTGGTGCTAACCGATAAAGAAGGGCAGGAGCATGCGCTTCGAATGCCATTAGTATTTCTGGAGAATCGGGTGGCACGAAAAACGAACCTGGTTCAGCAAATCATCGGGAAGTACAATCCCAATGAGTTGTATAATAAAATGGAATTGAACGAGCAGGATATTGCCTATGCCGAAAGTATGCTCGATGGCGATACCTCATTTGAAACGCAAACGATACAGTTTGGTGCCGAGGTTTATCCGGTTACCGGTGAAGCCGATATTAAGTTTCATCCTGTGGTGCAAAAGGCTGAGGTGTTTATCAAGCAACTTAACGAAATGACAGGCGTGCGTAGGGTTGCCACCATTCAGCTCGAAGATGATCAAAATGAGGGAGCCGTGTTTGCTTCGGTTAAGGATGCAGTGGTTGATTTCTCCAATGGCTCCGATAAGGCTGGTGGCTTTATGTCGCCCAATATGGGCATTTCGGCACTGAGCAAGCTGCAAGGACCTGTTGGTGGAGAAATAGCTGACAGTAAAGCTTTGCAGTTTAATCCCGATGATTTCTTTAAAGCATTGGAAGAGTTTCCGGTCGCTAAAATTTTCGGGGTTATTAAAATCTTTGACCTGTTGTTGGGCGATATGAATTTGTCGGGTGCCTTCGATGGTGTTAAGAACGCAACCAGCCAGGCGAAGCAGGAAATTGAAAGCATCAAAACAGAAATCCTTTATCTTGAAAATCAGGCGAAGGAGTTGCAGCAGGATTTAAGTGATCAGATCAACAACCTGAAACAAGCCATTAAAGATAAGACGAACGAGTTGCTGGATTTGCTTAACGGCAACATACCAAAGATACCAAACTTTAAAACCTTCGTGACAGCTGAGGCTTTTTATGCCGAGTATAAATGGCAGCCCGAATTTAAGTCCAACCCGATTAAAGTGATTGAGGATGTTTTGCATGTGAATGTGGATGCCCCCAATAAAGCATTGACCATTACTACGGCTTTGGAAAAACCATTTGACGGTTCCAAGGAAGCCTCTTTTAGTGGTTCGGCCCGCTTCGAGAAGTTTGGTATTGATTTAGTGCCATTGCTGGCGGTTAATTTCAACTACATGGAATTTAAAACGGGTAATGCACAAAAGACGAATGTGAAAGTGGATATTAATGCCGAAAAGCCCATTGAGTTCAAGGGTGCCTTAAGCTTTGTTAATAACCTGCAGAATATTATTCCAAGCACTGGTTTTTCTGATGACGGGCCTTACATCAAATTACAGGCCACACAAGTTACAGCCGGCTTTACCATTGGTATTCCAAATGTTGAGGTGGGTATCTGCATGATTAGCAACATCAGCCTTGGTGCTCATGTGACGTTGCCATTTACGGGTGCTCCGCTTGAGCTTGGTTTTAACTTCTGTAAGCGTGAAAATCCGTTTATGCTCACGATTTCATGCTTTGGTGGAGGTGGTTATTTTATGATGATCACCACCTTGAAAGGACTGAAATCGATTGAGGCAGCCTTTGAGTTTGGAGCAGCCATGTCTTTGAATGTGGGAGTGGCATCAGGTGGCGTTTCCGTTATGGGTGGCATCTATTACAAATTTGAATTGATTGAGAAGGTGCTGCCAACACCAGATGGGGATATTGTTGAAGAAATAGGTTCGTCAACCATTGTTGGTTATTTACGAATCAACGGTCATCTGTCTATCCTGGGTATTATCTCTTTGTCCATGGAGTTTTACCTCGCCTTTATTGCAGTTTTTTCCGATGGCAAAGTGCAAAAACTCGAAGGGGTGGCTACTGTTAAAGTTAAGGTAGAAGTCTTATTCTTTAGTAAGACTGTGAAGGTCACCGTGCGTCGCGAACTAAAAGGTGCCGATGCAGACCCTAAATTTATTGAAATGATTGATGAAGATGACTGGCAGGAGTATTGTCTGGCCTTTGCCGGATAGGGTGAACGCACCAAACTGTCCCTCACAGCCCGACGGCACTTACTCACGGGGAAGATTGATTGAGCATTATTTGAAAATTTTCCCATTGGGTGGTCATCGAGCTGTTCCCTGAGCGGAGTCGAAGGGGATGTCGAGATGGAGATACCCGAAGGGAGAGGGGGTAAATCTTGCTTAAGAATAATGAGAGAAAATACGAGCTATGGAAATTATACTAACCACATTACCACACGAACGAGACCTGGAAAACAATTTATTAAAGTTGTCTGTTTTTGTCTCCATTAAGCTAAATACACCCAGTGACACAACGTTAAATGCTTTTCCTGATGTGCTCGCCTGGCCCGACAAGGTCCTCAACACTGACTTTGCCTTTCGTCTGGAGGACGGTAGTTTGCTTGAAGCGGAGCTGGATAAAGCTAAAATACAAACCGATTTGTATCAGCATATTCTTCATCCGGAAATAAAGGTGGATGATTTCAAGGATGATGAAGAGCTGGTGAATAAGCGCATTTTTTCTTTTCCGGTGAAACACGTTCAGGATTTCATTTTTAAAACCGTAAAAGAAGAAGCGGTGATTAACCCGTCGCGTAAGATAAAACCCGAGCGTTTTGTCGATGAATTGCAGTTGGGCGCCATTAGTCAGTATAAATTGCAAAAGGATGCGGTAAAGCAGGTTGCTGAGCGCCAGGTGCGACAAACATCAGCTCAGCCCCTGATGGTACGTCGTCAGGATGAGGATGTGAAAATAAGACAGGCGGTTAAGGTGGATCGCTTCAAACGTTTTAGCAAGCAGATGAATCCCAAGAGCGATTTTGCCGAGTTACGCCAGTTTCATAAAGTGGATAAGGCCTTTAAAACAACGCCTAAGCTGAAGCTGGAAAAGCCACGCTTCGAGTTTCATGATGTGATGGCCACCATTAACAGCTATCCGCAAATCATGCGTAAAATGGGTTTTGTGCTGGATTTTACCATTCCGTTTAATAATTCGATACCCAGCAAAGGCACTTTAACTGTAGTGCCGCAAAACCTTGATTTAAGTGAGGACTATGCCTTGTCCATTCCTTCCACGGCATACGAAATAACTGATGAAGGCTTTTTTACACGCGACAGAAGTAACTCGCTCTTTAAGCAGGGATTTGTCAGGATTAATTCCGACGATTTTGAGGTGGTGCAGATTGATGCCGATGGAGCAGCTCTCAAAACCAACAATATGGCCGAAAGCAAGGTGCAGGAGATAGCCCGCTTCTACGAAGTGAAAAATGAGATTTCGCGCAGTAAAGTCATTCGGCAAGAGGTGCTGGATGAGGTGGAGCCACCACAGGAGGAAGGACTGCCTTATATGCGTTCGGCTGGTATTGCCATTACAAAAAACGGTATGGCCGAGCATCTGGTTAAACGGATAGAACGGAATGTGCAACTGAAGAATGAGTTTAAGGCCGAACAGGTTAAAACCTTCGATGCGAAATCATTGAAGATAAAAAGCAACACGCCACTTCCAATGGCGTCTTTTAAGGTGAAGATGCCATCTAATGCCCTGTATTCCGATGATGTGGTGCAGGGGTATCGCATGGACATAGCCTATGAAGAGGAGCCTGATAAGTGGTATTCTCTGCATTGGCGTCAGGATGTGTACCAATGGTTTGATGAGAGTAATACGGCACATCCAATCGACGGTATTGTGCCCGATGAGGGTTTTATTCAATTAGGCCTGAGCGAAGATCCCGATGAGCCCGATGATGTGTTTGTTTCGGAAACACTGGCACGTTGGGAAGGATGGAGCCTGTCGGTGCGCAAACCGGGCTATGCCATTAATGAGTCGGACGATTATGAGCTGAAGGACGGCGAAACGGAGAAGAGGGATTTTGTTCATAAATCCAAAACATTGGAAGCAAAGAAATATGCTTATGACAGTGATTTGGATTTCCGGGTGCATGCCGAATCGAAAAGCATAGCAGGCACTTTGCCACGGCTGCGTTTTGGTAAAGCCTATCGTTTACGCATACGTACGGTTGATCTGGCAGGAAACAGCGTGGCGCACACCTTTATCACTTCAGATAAAAATTCATCGGAGCGAACCGGCATTAAATACTTGCGTTATGAGCCATTGGCCAGCCCCATTGTTTTGGTGGGTAATCAGCTTAAAGATGGTGAGTTTCTGGAGGAAATGGTGATTCGTTCCAACTACGACCAGTCGGTGAGTGACTATGAAGCCAGTAAAGCGATAAATGGTCTGCAGCTGGATAATCATTCGCTGCGTTATTTATTGCCCCCAAAAAACAGCCAGTTAATGGCTGAGTGTCATGGTATGTTTGAGAAGGCTTTCGGTGATGCACAAAAGGCCAAAGAAATTTATCAGATTATTACCAGTCACGAGGGCTTATATCAGCAGGATGAGAAGAACAAGGAAAAGGTGTATCAGCCCTCTGAGGTGGAGGTCATTTATCTGCCCGACCCCATGGCAGCTGGTGTGGCTGTCTTTTTGGCCGATGATTATGAACACACGCATACGCAGGAGTTCTCTCCTCAGTTATTTAGTTTTTTCACAAAGGATGAGGTTCAGCCACAGCATACCGATGCTGTTACCATACCCGAAGATTGGTATAAAAGTGGATTTATTCGCATAAAACTGGAGGAAGGAGACTACCATTCAAACTGGAATGTGTCCAATAAACAGCTGACCTTCTATCTGCCCAAAGGCATTCGTTCACGTATCCGCTTTAGTACATTCTGGCGCGAAAGTGATTTAAAAGAATTGTCGGCCATCTGGCAAATGGTCAAAGATGAGTCGGATGATAATTTAAAAGAAGCCAAAGAGCTGGCGTTCACTGGTCGTCACTGGATGGTGAGCCCGTCGCGTGAGATGGAGCTGGTACATGCCTTGCAGCAACCACTGGATGCGCCGGTGATTGAAGAACTATTGCCCAACCGCCAGTTTAAAACGACTCATGCCGATATTAATATCCGTTTTGATATTCATGGTGAGAGTACCGAAAAAGTTGAGCTACAAGCCCGCTGGAAAGAGCAATGGGACGATGGAATATCGGTGGCTATCAAAGAAAAGGAGGGAAGTAACAGTGTTCCTGACATATTAATTAATTATCATGATGATGTGGTGACGAAAGGCACGATTCCAGCTCCTGAAAAGCTGAAAGTGGCGCCAACGCAGAATATAAAGGTACAGCCTGTTAAGGTTTTCCCTATGCGGGCAAAAGCGGAGTTTGAAGCAGAGCCGCAACCCAAGGCGCATCGCATCAATAAAGACTATCAGGTGCAGCAGGCCGGCTTTCAGAAGCTGCAAACTACTAAAGTGAAGGCCAGTGATAACCTGGTTAACAGGGTGAAATTCGACGTGGAAGAGTACCAGTTTAACTTTTTTAAGCGCATGAATCTGCGTCTCATGCCGCTCAAGCACCAGTTTGGCGATACAAGGCATCGCTGGGTGGATTATCGCCTGTTGGCTGCATCGCGCTACGACGAGTATTTCGATAAAATACTGGCTGCCAATCCCGATTTGAAAACATCGCGATTGAGCGAATGGAAGGAGCGTGTGAGTATACCAAGTTCGGCCCGTCCAAAGGCGCCCGAGATAGATTATATTATTCCGACTTTTGAATGGCGTAAAACAAAAAATGCCACCGCGATGAGGCATCAGCGCATGGGTGGTGGCTTGCGTATTTTTATTAAGCGGCCATGGTTCTCATCAGGCGATGACGAAATGCTGGGCGTGTTATTGCCTGAGAAAGGCTATAACCCAACCAGTTTTGTCAGTCAATCGCCGGGTTATAACACTGATTATACCAGTTGGGGAATGGATCCGCTGTTGTATTCAGTGCAGCCACAGGCTTATTCGCCTAAACCGGAAGATTTCTTTATGAACCCGGTCATTGACCATGATTTGCAATACCCTGATAAAAACGAGCGCGCTAAAGTGGTGGCTTATCCGGTGCATTTTGACGAAGACCGGCAAGTGTGGTTTGCCGATATTCGTATTAATCCGCAAAACATGTATTTCCCATTTGTTAAACTGGCCCTGGCCCGCTATCAGCCCTATTCCGTTCGGACAGATACCGAAGATGTGTGTTTGTCGCCTGTTGTATCGGCTAACTTTAACCAGTTGGTGCCCGAACGACAAACCACCGTTCATTTTAATAAAGAAGACATCAATCATAAGTTATCTATCACCGTTGAGGGAACCATTTATAATGAGCGATATGCGAAATATGGTAATTATAACTTCTTAAAAATAAGCTTTCAGGATACAAAGTATTCACGACCCATTTATGGTACGGTTATGGATGACCAGGTTGATAAGGATTTACTCGAAGAGACGCTGGTGATTCGCATTTCGGGCAAGCATGTGACGAACAACCGTTATTCCATAAGTCGTGAGTTTAAGTTACCGGGCAAGTATAAAAAAGATGCTTACCAGATTGTGATTGAAGAGTATGAAAGAGGCCCCAATCGTATTGCTGGTCTGCCTACTGCCTATCAGAACCGGTTGGAGCAAACCGAGCAAACCGACCGCCTGATTTATGCCGATGTGTTTAATGTGAATGAAACCGAAATGACGATATCGGGATAATAATCAATAGATTCCCTCGAGGCTTGCCTCGGGGGCAGCTTTTTTCTCTCCATAATTATTGGGTTGATTACCAATTGTCAGACAAACAGGTGTCTCAGTATATCGTACGGACTGCGCAATATAATATCCCGACCGCGCAATGGATTTTCCCTTTCGCTCAGTCAATAGTACTGAGCGCGCAATGCATTGTACTGGCTTGGCAACGGATTTCCCCGAGTTCTCAGTGAATTTCCCCAAGCTCTCAGTCCATATTCCCGTTTGCGCATACTATTGTAACGGCTGCGCCATGATATGTAACAGTGGTCCACGCTGCTGTACGAATCTCTTTGTGTGGCAGCATTTGCGCGGAAGTGTGTGTCTTAAGTCTTTTATCTTAAATCTTTCTACTGTGCTCGATCTTCAGTCCTCTGTCTACCTCGCAATAGCATAACAGATAATTTTAATGAATCTTCACACCATATAAATCATCTTGAGTTCTTATGTCTTAAATCTTGATACTAATTAAAACTCATTCTCAATAATCTCACTAAACACCTCATTAATATCCAATCCGGCAGCTTTAATCTGCTGAGGGATAAAGCTGGTGATGGTCATACCAGGTGTGGTATTGACTTCGAGCAGGAATATTTTGTTATCGCTGATGATATAATCGATACGTACAATGCCTTTGCAGCCCAGTATGTCGTAGATAAGAGACGAGATAGACTGGATGCGGTCGCGCACAGCATCTTCTATGCGGGCAGGTGTGATTTCTTCCACTTTACTGGCAGTGTATTTGGCTTCAAAGTCGAAGAATTCATTCTTGCTCACTACCTCGGTAACCGGAAATACTGTTTGCTTGTTCCTTGTTTTATACAAACCACAAGTCACTTCTGTACCCGCCACAAACTGCTCAATAATCACTTCATCACTCTCGGTGAAAGCCTTTTCGATAGCAGGTGTTAATTGCTCAGCCTCCTGAACCTTGGTTATGCCAAAGCTCGAACCGCCTGCATTGGGTTTAACAAAACAAGGTAAGCCCAGTTGCTCAACAATATCTTTGTCGTTAAAGCTATTGCCCTTTCTCACTAGAACCGAATCGGCAACAGCCACACCAAATCCTTTCAGGTAGGTATTGCAGGTAAACTTATTAAAGCTGATAGCTGCAGCCTGCACATCACAAGTGCTATGCGGAATGCCCAGCATATTGAAATAGCCCTGAAGCAGGCCATCTTCGCCCGGTGTTCCATGAATGGTGATGTAGGCAAAATCAATGCTTATTTTCTCATTTCTAATTATGAATGAAAAATCATTTTTATCAACAGGATATTCTTCATCATCTACTACAGCACACCATTTTTCCTTGGTAATCAATATGGGGTAACGTTTGTATTTGGTTTCATCGATAAAGGTCATGACACCTTCTTTACTTTTTTCAGAAACAATTATTTCAGACGAATAGCCGCCATATATGATACCAATGTTTTTCATAGTTGTAATAGAGATTTGGTTTTTATGATTAGTCATTTTCGCGTCCTGCAATATAGCCTCGCCACTTTTCAATAGCTTCCATCATATCATCCGGAATATCGGTATTGAAAGCGATGTATTCCTTCGATGTTGGATGCACAAAGCCAAGTGTTTTGGCATGTAGTGCTTGTCGTGGTAATATCTTAAAGCAGTTTTGTACAAATTGCTTGTATTTTGTAAAGGTCGTTCCTTTTAATATTTGGTGTCCGCCATAGCGTTCATCGTTAAAAAGTGGATGACCAATGTATTTCATATGTGCACGAATCTGGTGAGTTCGGCCAGTTTCCAGTCGGCATTCAACCAACGATACATAGCCCAATCGTTCTAACACTTTATAATGCGTCACGGCGTGCTTGCCTCTGTCGCCATCGGGGAAAACAGCCATTTGCTTTCTATCTTGCAGGCTACGGCCAATATTACCAACAATGGTACCTTCGTCTTCTTTGGGTTGCCCCCAAACCAGCGCCACATAGGTGCGGGTTGATGTTTTTTCAAAAAATTGACGAGCCAGGAAGTTTTTGGCTTGCTCGGTTTTAGCGACTACCAATAAGCCAGATGTGTCTTTATCAATGCGGTGTACCAACCCTGGCCGCGGATCTTCAGAGTTGAACAGTTCAACATCTTTAAGGTGCCAGGCCAATGCATTCACCATGGTATCGGTATAATTACCATGTCCGGGATGCACCACCATTCCCGGTTTTTTATTAATGATTATCAAGTCATCATCTTCGTAAGGAATATCCAAAGGAATGTCTTGCGCAATAATTTTCAGCTCGCGGCGAGGAAAAGACATAACGATGGTAATGACTTCGTTGGGCTTAATCTTATAGTTGGATTTAACCGGCACATCATTCACCCTAATATTGCCGGCAGCAGCAGCATCCTGAATCTTATTGCGCGATGCATTATCAACACGATTCACCAGGAATTTATCTATACGCAGCGGTTTCTGTCCGGGATCGGTTACAAATCGGTAATGCTCATACAACTCATTACTTTCATCTAACTCATCTAATTCTTCTTGTATGTGCTCAGCCATTATGCTTGCTCTATTTTATTGTTTTATAAGTCGATATTTTCTTCCACATCTACATCTGGTGGAAACAGTTCGGGATATAGCTTGGTGGAATCTACACTTAGCCATACATCAATGGAGGCGCCAAGAGGAATTCGTGCACCTGTTTCGGCCGATGGTTGTTGTTGCCAAATAGTAGCAGACAATGAGTCTTCTTCTGTTTGTACCGATTCATCGTAAATAACCGCACCAACGTTTAAGGAAACAGATACAGAATAACTTTGTGCTTCTTCCAATGTTAGGGCAGTTAAATCTGGTACATTGGTTCGTTCGGTGCTCAAACCTTTACCAATGTGCATATCTATAATAGATCCTTTTAGCACAACTGTTCCTGGCTCAACTGGCTTGCCTTTGTACAATTGTTGCAATACCAGGTTGCGATATTCGCTTGGCACATAAATCAATTCGCCGGCTACCAAACCATATGATTCAAGAATCACTTTGGCATTTCGTAGCGAGTAGTCAATTAAGTTAGGTATCTGCACTTTTTCGGGCGCAATAGCTTTGATGGTAAAGTGGATGTTACGGTTTTCTTTCACCATGCTACCTGGAGCAGGAATCTGTTCGATGACGGCACCTGGCAAATAATCGTCCACATGCACCGAATCAATTATATTGTAGCGGAAATCTTTTTCCTCAATCAGTTTACTGAACTGTTCTTCGGTTAAGCCTCTAAAATCGGGTACCGGGTAGTATTCGCCATGATTGGTGTAAATATTAAGACTTACAAAAGTGGCAATTAAGGCCAATGAAATAACTACAACTGCAATGACGATATTTTTTACAAATACGTTGTTCAGCAGGTTTTTAAGAATTGACATATGCATAGGTTTGCAACAGTTTCCCTTATTCGGGCAACTGTTTAATAAGTATCAGCTTTCTATATTGTTCAAAAATAGTAAAAACCTGAATGATTTTAACTTCAACAACCAAACTTAAGGGCATAAAAAAAGTAAAGAACCCAATGAGAGGATTCTTTACTTTTTATATTTTGAAAGCTAATTATAATTAAGCTTTGTGTCTTTTTTCGCTAGAAACAGTTAATTTCTTACGTCCTTTAGCTCTTCTTGAAGCTAATACTTTACGACCACTTGCGCTGGCCATTCTTTCGCGGAAACCATGCTTGTTTCTTCTCTTTCTGTTCGATGGTTGGAATGTCCTTTTCATTGTATGTAATTTTTTTATTCTTCGTAATAGTCGCTTTTCAAATGGATTCTTTCGGGATTGTCCTCCGCCTGAATTGCTAAGCTAAGTTGTTACCCTAGCTTTTCGGACTGCAAAAATACACGTTTTTTTTATCTTCCAAAAAAAAATGAGTGCTTTTTTCTGTTTGCTTTTTATTCACGGTTAAAAGCTTACTACATTGAAAGGTGGATTACTTTTTTTGTTTCGAAAAACTCCTCTTCAAAGTAGTTGGTTAATGGAGTTACCGAAGCTCTGTTTTCAAAAGCTTTTAACTCATCATCAAAGTCACCACCTTTTAGGTAAATTATACCATTGGTGATGGCATTTTTGTTTTCTGTAAGAAATTTATTTTGGCAAAGCTTAACAAAAGCAGGAAATGCTGTTACAGCACGACTGATTATAAAATCGTATTGTTTGGGGTGATTTTCTACACGTACCTGTTCAGCTGTCAGGTTTTCTAGTCCTAAGGCTTCAGCTACCCCTTTGACTACTTTTATTTTTTTTCCGATGGAATCAATAGAATGAAACTGACAATCTGGAAACATAATCGCTAATGGAATGCTGGGGAATCCACCTCCACAGCCAACATCTAATATTGTAGTTCCTTTTTCAAATTGAATGAATGAAGCAATGCCTAATGAGTGCAAAACATGTCGCTCATAAAAATGATCCATGTCTTTACGCGAGATAACATTGATTTTAGAATTCCATTCAGCATATAATTTGCCAAGCATGCCTAACTTTTCTTCAATGGAAGGCGCTAAGTCTGGAAAGTACTTTTTAATTAATTCCATAATAATAACACAGGATGCAAATCCTGATAAGTATAATGATTAGAAAACAGATAGTGATTATCCTAATTTAATATCCGAGTTTTTAAGCGTATTGAAGAGTAATTCGCGCGCTCTGAATAATTGCGCTTTTACTGTTCCGAGCGGTAAGTCCAATTCTTCAGCAATTTCTTCGTACGAAAACTCTTTAAAATAGCGTAACTCAATTAGTATGCGATAGCGGGGTTTCAGTTTTTTAACCACAGTGCGCATTAGCACTTTTTTTTGCTGTTTGATCAGATGTTCCTCCGGATCGGGTGTTTCATCTTTTAGGTGAATGGGTTGATCGTTTTCTTTATCATCGGTAATACCACCATCAATTGAAACAATATTATTGCGTTTTTTTCTAAGGAAATCGATACAGTTATTGGATGCAATTTTAAACAACCAGGTGCTAAAAGCATAATTAGGAGAGTACTGGTGAATGTTTTTAAAGGCTTTGCCAAATGCTTCAATGGTTAAGTCTTCGGCGTCACTTTTGTTATTCACCATCTTGAGAAGCATGAAGTAAATAGCATCTCTATAGCGGCCCATGAGTTCGGCAAACGCTTTCTGGTCGCCTTTAACCGCTAATTCTACTAAGTCTAAATCATATTTTGCCTTGTCAGATAGATTCGGATTTACTTCCATTTCTTCTTCTTTGCACTAATAATGTTATTTACCCAAATGCTTCCAACGACAATTGGTGTCAGGAAATCAAAAAGGATGGTTGCCCAGTATAATTTGTTTTCTCCCATCTTATTAGCCGCTTTAGCAAGTACTATATGTAATACAACTAATCGGCTTATAAATAACCCTGCCGTTATGGGAACAAAAGTAGGAAAAAAAAGTGAACAAAGTGTTAAGACCCAAAATATTTGACGGGTCATTACCTCTGTAATTAACCATGTTTTTATTCCGAATTTATATAAAGGAGCAGTGGTCAGATGCCTTGATTTACGTGTTATCCATTCGTTAAAGTTTTTTGGTGCTACAGATATTGTTTGACTCTCAAAACCTGTTTGAATGGTTGTGTTATGCTTTGTGGCACATCGACGCATAAATAAATCGTCGTCGCCAGAAGCTATGTTTAAATAATGTTTAAATACATCGCTTTTTTCGAATAATGATTTGGTGTAGGCCATGTTGCGACCAACTGCCATAAATGGTTTTTTGCGTAGCCCAAATCCCATGTATTGAACGGCATTAAAAAAAGTTTCGTAGCGTAAAAACAGATTGAAAAAGCCTTTCTTTTTTTCATAGCGTCCATGGCCCACTACAATTTGTTTATCATCGTTAAACTGGCTGCTTATTTCAGTCAACCAGTTTTGAGATGCTGGCTGGCAATCAGCATCGGTGAATACCAAATGCTCAAAATTAGCGGCTTTAATCCCAATCGTTAAGGCCAGTTTCTTTCCTTCGTAATGTTGACGGCTATGGGGTATGTTGGTATAATAAAGATTTTTGTGTTCTGTTTTTAACTGGGCCAATACCATTTCCGTATCATCGGTTGAGCAATCATTCACCACAATTACTTCAAACTGTGGATGATTTTGATGACAAACAGAAGGTAAAAAAGCTTTCAGGTTTTCAGCTTCGTTTTTGGCGCATATGATGACGGAAACCGGAAGTAGTTTGGTGTTTTGTTCAGGAACAAATAAACCTGGTTTCAGCATAAAGTATAAGTGATAAAATAACTGGAAAAGCCAGGTGAAAGCATAAATTCCGATAACGATATATAATGTTGTTTCCTCCACAGAATTGAATTTTATTCAAAAATGCAACAAATTTCAAGAAATAACCTGTTTCAATACGTTCATTTTTGAAAGTAGTTGTAAATAAAAATATTTCCATAACGATGCTGGCTCAACATTTTATTTATCTCATCAGCTATTGTATATTTGCAGGCTGTTCTGAATATAATACAGGATGAGGAATTTGTAAATGATAGATGCAATAAAATGAATTTTGAGTTACAACATACAGATGCAAAAAGTAGTGCCAGGGCAGGTGAGATAACCACCGATCATGGCAAGATTGAAACACCAATTTTTATGCCGGTAGGAACCGTAGGTTCGGTAAAAGGTGTGCACTTTCGTGATTTGGAAGATGATGTGAAAGCTCAGATCATTCTTGGTAATACCTATCATTTATACTTGCGGCCAGGTTTAGATATTTTAAAAGCAGCCGGTGGTTTACACAAGTTTAATGGCTGGGATAGACCGATGTTGACTGATAGTGGTGGTTACCAGGTTTTTTCCTTGAGCGATAATCGAAAGTTAACAGAAGAAGGAGCGATGTTTCGTTCTCATTTAGATGGTTCGAAGCACTTATTCACGCCAGAAAATGTAGTTGATATCCAACGGGTGATTGGCGCGGATATCATTATGGCATTGGATGAATGCCCTCCTGGAGATGCTGAATACGCCTATGCTAAGAAATCAATGGAGTTGACGCACCGTTGGTTAAAACGTGGTGTTGATCATTTTGATAATACAGAACCTTTGTACGGCCATTCACAAACATTTTTTCCCATTGTACAGGGAGCTGGCTATCGTGATTTAAGGACGCAATCGGCCGAGTTTATTGCTTCTCAAAATCGGGAAGGAAATGCCATTGGTGGTCTGGCTGTAGGAGAACCAACCGAAGTGATGTACGAAATGGTAGAGCTGGTTAATGGTATTTTGCCAAAGGATAAACCGCGTTATCTGATGGGGGTTGGAACGCCGGCTAACTTATTGGAAAATATCGCACTTGGTGTAGATATGTTCGACTGTGTAATGCCGACTCGAAATGGTCGCAATGGCATGTTGTTTACGTCTGAAGGTATCTTAAATATGCGCAACGAAAAGTGGAAGAACGACTTTTCTCCGGTTGACCCCAATGGCACCTCGTTTGTTGATCATCATTATACAAAGGCTTATCTGCGTCACCTTTATGTTTCAAAAGAAATGCTGGCGGCACAAATTGGCAGTATGCACAACCTTACTTTTTATTTATGGCTGGTGCGCGAAGCTCGAAAGCATATCATCGCTGGTGATTTTGCAGAGTGGAAAAGTGTAATGGTTAAAAAGTTAACAACGCGTTTGTAGATATAAATGAGTGTTAATTAGTATTTGGTTGTCTAACTATTGGTGCAAGCCAATGGGCGTGATGAAGAAAACACAGGAGTATTAAATTTAGCTTGTAACTATTTTTTTGTTCTTTTGTAATTGACACTATACTTCAAATAAAAAATACAGGTTTTGAAAAAACTTGACTTATACATACTCAAAAAGTTCCTGGGAACTTTCTTTTTTGCTATCCTACTGATTATTAGCATTTCGGTGGTTTTTGATGTGACGGAGAAGATTGATAATTTCTTTGAACACGGGGCCCCATTAAAGGCCATTGTATTTGATTATTACAAAAATTTCATACCCTACTTTGCCAATTTATTTACACCACTGTTTGTTTTTATTGCGGTAATTTTCTTTACGTCAAAAATGGCGTATCAAACTGAGATTATTGCCATTTTATCAAGTGGGGTAAGTTTTAGACGAATGATGTTTCCATATTTTCTGGGAGCCGCCATTATCGGTATTTTTTCATTTTTGTTGGGTGGATATGTTATTCCGCCGGCTAATCAAACGCGTATTAAGTTCGAGAATGAATATGTTAAAAACCGAAAGGAAAAAGGGCTGGAGAAAATCCATATGCAAATTGAACCAAGTGTATTTGTATACATGGATAAATATCGCGCTTATAGTGGCCGAGGTGAGCATTTTTCGATGGAGAAATACGATGGAAAAGAATTGCTTTCGAAATTATCAGCCCGATATGCTAAGTACGACACTGCTACCACTAAATGGCAATTGAGCAATTATATCATTCGTGATTTTAAAAATGGGGTAGAGCATGAAATTTCGAGTGGTAAAAAGCTCGACACCCTAATTCCTAATATCACTCCAAAAGACTTTAAGGAAGAACGTAAGTACTTTGAGATGATGACTAATACCGAGCTCAATACATATATTGATGAGCAAAAAGCGCGAGGTGTTGGTAATCTAGAAGAATTCCTGATTGAAAAATACAAGCGAATAGCTTCACCATTTAGTGCCTTTATTCTTACGCTTATTGGTGTATCCTTAGCCTCGCGAAAAGTTAGGGGAGGAATGGGGCTGCATATTGGTGTTGGTATTGCATTAAGCTTTGGTTATATTTTGTTTATGACCATCTCTACAACTTTTGCCGTTAATGGAAATATGAATCCGATTTTAGCCGTTTGGCTACCAAATATAGTTTTTACTGCTGTCGGAATCTTTTTATACATGCGAGCACCTAAATAACTTGACACTTAAAAAATTAAGTGTGAAATTGAGTTGTTCGCATTTGCACTTACTGACCTTATTCCTTTTGTTAAAAAAAATAAATTAGTAATTATGCACTCTGAAAAATTGTTAATCAGAGTGGATAAATTGATATTTTGATTAATAGTAGGTTAAATCAAATTTTTGGATTATGTCATTGAAAAAACACATCCTTGACCTTCGGAAAAGAAAGGAACAAGTAGAAAAGGGTGGTGGCGACAGAGCCATTGAGAAGCAAGCAGCCATGGGTAAAATGACGGCTCGCGAACGAATCCTTGCACTTGTTGATAAAGATTCTTTCACCGAATATGACCTTTTTGTCGAGCACACGGCTCGCGACTTCGGAATGGAGAAAAAGCAATTACATGGTGATGGAGTAATTATCGGTACGGGTACCGTTTACGGTGCACCCATCTGTATTTTCGCTCAGGATTTTACAGTAGCCGGGGGTTCATTAGGATTAATGCATGCCCGTAAAATTACAAAAATAATGGATCACGCCTTGAAAATGCGTGTGCCTTTGATCGGTATTAACGATTCTGGTGGTGCTCGTATTCAGGAAGGTGTAAACTCATTAGCTGGATATGGTGAAATTTTCTATCGTAACACATTAGCTTCAGGGGTTATTCCTCAGCTGTCCGTTATTTTAGGGCCATGTGCCGGAGGTGCGGTTTATTCGCCAGCGTTGACTGACTTCGTTTTTGTGGTTGAGAATATTTCTAAGATGTTTATTACCGGACCAGGTGTGATTGAATCAGTACTTGGTGAAAAGATTTCGATGGAAGATCTTGGGGGAGCCCGTGTTCATGCCGAAACAACAGGTAATGCTCACTTCTTCTCAAATAGCGAGGCTGAATGTTTCGAGCAAATTAAAAAGCTGATTACGTTTATTCCTTGGAATAACGATAAAAAAGCTAAAGCTTTCCCTCCAAAACCACCTAAGTTTAAAGGAAAAATTGAAGATATTATTCCTTCAGATCCTAAAACACCTTACGATGTTCGTGATGTTATCAAAGCCATCGTTGATGATTCGGATTTCTTCGAAATTCAGGATCTTTGGGCAGCTAATATCGTTATCGGTTTTGGTCGCTTAAATGGTGAAACTGTAGGTTTTGTTGCCAACCAGCCATTGGTTCTTGCTGGTGTGTTGGATTGCGATAGCTCAGATAAAGCAGCTCGTTTTATCCGCTACTGTGATGCCTTCAATATTCCAATTATCACGCTTGAGGATATGCCTGGGTACCTTCCTGGAGTTGATCAGGAGCATGCCGGTGTAATTCGTCACGGTGCTAAGGTATTATATGCTTATTCAGAGGCTACTGTGCCTAAGGTCACTGTTATCTTGCGCAAAGCTTATGGTGGTGGTTATATCGCTATGAACTCACGTCACCTGGGTGCTGACTTTATGTTTGCATGGCCAATGGCAGAGATTGCGGTAATGGGACCAGAAGGTGCTGCTAACATTATTTTTAAGAAAGAGATTGACGAAGCTGAAGATAAGGATGCGATGCGTGCTCTTAAGGTTGAAGAATACAAAGAGAAGTTCGCAAACCCTTATGTTGCTGCAGCAAAAGGTTACATCGATTCAGTTATTGAGCCAAGCGAGACACGGGCATTGTTGTTACATGCTATTGAAGTTTCGGCTAATAAAGACGATCATCGCCCTGCTAAGAAGCATGGTATTCCTCCATTTTAATAGTAGCGCATATGAGTACAAAAAATACAGAAGGATTGGTTGATTTTGCAATACTTAGTATGAAGTATAAAACAAAATTAACTAAGAAATTCGAAAACAGAGTCAAGTATGAAGCTCCAAACCCCGATAACATTTTGTCCTACATACCAGGAACGATTTGTGAGGTGTTTGTTAAAGAGGGACAGAAAGTACAAGAAGGTGAATCACTTTTAATTCTGGAAGCCATGAAAATGCGTAACCAGATTACAATGCCACGTGATGGTAAGGTAAAATCAATTAAAGTGTCACAAGGAGATAGAATTCCGAAAAACCATTTAATGGTTGTGATTGAATAGAAAAAGCTGCCTTCGGGCAGCTTTTCATTTGTTATAGGATCGCCTCTTTATTACTGTTTTTTAATAAAGAGGCGATCCTTTTTCTTTTATAACTTTTGTACCCAGGTATAATGCGATTCATTCATGTTTAATTCGGGCTTTTCTTTAAAAAAGCCAAACACACTCGAACCGCTTCCCGACATGGATGCATATACAGCACCAGCATCATACAAGTCCATTTTTATTTTTCCTATTTCGGGGTGATTAGCAAATACCGATTTCTCAAAATCATTTTTAATATGGTGCTTCCATTGCTCAATCGGCAGCTTAATGATTTCCTTCAATGAATCAATAGATGGTTTTGGCACTACACCACCGTATGCCTCAGGTGTTGAAACATGGATGGGAGGTTTTATTAATGCCAGATAATAGCCGGTTAAATCTAAATCGATAGCGTGAAGTTGGTCGCCAATACCTGTGGCAAAGGCAGGCTTGTTATTAATAAAAAAGGCACAATCGGCACCTAATTGCACGGCTAAGGTTTGTAATTCATCCTGAGGAATGTTTAGTTGAAATTCTTTATTAAGCAGGTTTAGCATAAATGCACCATCAGCAGAGCCTCCACCCAAGCCAGCACCAAATGGTATTTGTTTATGCAGGTGAATCTGAATCGGAGGTAAATCATATTTTTTATTAATCAGGTTTAATGCCTTAATACAGATGTTGTCTTCAGCTATGGCATCTACCTCAATACCTGTATTACTGAATGTATATGGTGCTTTTCCATCAACAGAATGAACAGCTTCAAGTGCATCACATAAAGGGATTGGATAAAATATGGTTTCCAGATTGTGGTATCCGTCTGGCCGTTTTTCAACCACATTGAGGCCAATATTTATTTTAGCGTTGGGGTAACAAATCATGTGTAATGTTATTTCTTACAAAGAAAGGGGTTTTTCTTCTTTGAGAAGTAGTTTATGAGTCGATTTCGTAGTTTAATTATTAAACGAGATGAATAAGTTTAATGAGTTTAAAAGTTGAAAGTCAATCAACTTCTAAACTGTTCAACATTTAAACTAAACAGAAGTGTTTTTTGCAATTTTTCAGTTTCTCAATTGCTCAGTTCGTCAAATAAACAAATCAGCAAATCAGCAAATCAACAATTAATTTATATCTTTGCTGCTCTTAAAATTTCCAATAAAATAGATGGCAGATAACAAGTATTCAAATCGTAAAAAGCCCGCCGTGACTGGGCTGGAAATGGGTAAATTACCACCTCAGGTAACCGATCTTGAGGAAGCGGTTTTGGGTGCTTTATTGCTGGAAAAGGAAGCTTTTTTAAATGTTTCGGAGTTGTTAAAGCCTGAGCATTTTTATAAGGAAGCCAATCAGCACGTTTATAAAGCCATTATGGATTTGGAAGCGCATGAGCAACCGGTTGATATGCTGACGGTGACGCAGCAGCTCAAAAAAATGGGCAAGCTGGAAGAGTGTGGTGGTGCTTTTTACATTACACAGTTAACGAGTAAAGTTGCTTCAGCAGCGCACATCGAATACCATGCGCGTATTATCTGGCAGAAATATCTGCAACGTCAGATGATACAGATTTCGAGTGACCTGCAGGGAAAGGCGTACGACGATTCCATTGATGTTAACGATCTGTTGGAAGAAGCGGAGAGTACTTTCTTTATGCTATCGCAGGGGAGTATGAAACGCGATGCGACGCAGATTAACCCTGTTATTCAGGATGCTATTGACCGTATTAAAGCGGCATCTGAGCGCACGGATGGGATGAGTGGAACGCCTTCTGGTTTTGCCGCTTTGGACCGGATTACGTCAGGTTGGCAAGGATCGGCTTTGATTATTATTGCTGCTCGTCCGGCAATGGGTAAAACAGCCTTTGTACTGTCGATGACGCGCCAGATGGCATTGAACCATAAAACACCGGTGGCTATCTTCTCGCTGGAGATGTCCAACGTGGAATTGGTGAATCGATTGATTGTTTCAGAAACCGAGTTGTCGGCCGATAAAATTAAGAAAGGTAACTTGGCACCCTATGAGTGGGAACAGCTTGACCATAAAATTCAGAACCTGATTGATGCACCTATTTTTGTGGATGATACAGCCGGATTATCAGTTTTTGAATTGCGAGCCAAGTGTCGTCGATTAAAGAAACAGCACGATATACAGTGTGTGATTATTGACTACTTGCAGCTGATGAATGCCAGTGGTATGAATCCGGGCTCGCGTCAGGAAGAGGTGAGTTTGATTTCGCGTAACCTGAAAGGATTGGCTAAAGAGCTGGATGTACCTATTATTGCCCTGTCACAGCTAAACCGTGGTGTTGAAGGCCGTGCCGGTGCAGAAGGTAAGCGTCCGCAGCTATCCGACCTTCGTGAATCGGGTGCGATTGAGCAGGATGCCGATATGGTGTGCTTTATTCACCGTCCGGAGTATTACCGTATTACCGAGGATGAGCAAGGTAACTCACTGATTGGTATGGCTGAAATTATTATTGCCAAGCACCGTGCCGGACCAACCGCCGATGTTCGTTTGCGTTTCCGCGCTGAGTTGGCACGCTTCCAGGATGTGGAAGATGCCGAATATGAAGACAATGGATTTGGCGATAATAGCAATACGCCTACACAAGTGCTTGGTTCAAAGATGAATCAAGGCAATGAAGGTGGAGCTCCCGCCGAGGGACAACACTTGCCCGAGTTCCCTGAAGGACCCGGTTTTAGTAGTGATGTGCCATTCTAAAAAAATAAGCACCCTCACAGTTGAGGACGCTTATTAGGCAAGCTACTGTTTCCCGATAGTAGGTATTGGATTATTTCTTAACAATTTTCAAAGTTTGCTGTGAATCATTACTGATGATGCGAAGAATGTAAACACCTGGCTGCATTTTATCCATGGATATTTCTTCTTCAGTGTTCTTGCTTGTTTTATCAAGTACGCAACGCCCATTCTGATTGTAAAGTGTGAGTCGGCAATCGTTACCAGCTAGTTGAACAGTTAAGTTTGATACTACCGGATTAGGATAGGCCTTGATGCTCTTAAGTGAAATAATTTCACTGTTGTTGGTTGATAAAGCATTATAGACAGTATTAATATCACTGGTTTCGATAGCTTTGTTGTAGATACGAACATCGTCGATGTATCCCTGGAAGTAACCATCTTGCGAAAAGTTACTACGACCGATAAATTGCTCAGTGCGTAAAAGTTCTCGGGGCATCACACCACTGATGTTTTCATCAACCAGCGTCGCATTTTTATACATTTTAAAATGACCTGTTTCATCGACCGAAATAGCATAAAAATCCCATTGACCTTGTGTTATTATATTATCTGTTGATGTTAAATTACGGGTTGAGGTACTGTAAATTTGGCAGAATAGGCGATTGCCTTGTTGATAGTTAGATACCACAATATTATCGCTTGATGAGCCATTGGCTAAATCCACAACGCGCGAATAGTTATGGAATGCCTCCCAGCGCGCCCAGAAAGTTATGGTGGTAGCTCCTCCGTTAATCCAGTCACCCAGATCAATGTAGTCATCCACGCCGTCAAACTGATATGCCTGATTAGTATTTCCATTCCTATCGGAAGCTAAGGATGCACCATAAACTGTTCCATGATGTTCTTCACCACTTTCGTCGTTGGCATTGCCATTAAATGGGTAGTGGGCAATCAGATGGTCATTGAGCGATAAGGCTACTTTAAGAAACTCTTCCGAGACAGGAGAACTCCATCTGCCGTTTGTGTCCTGGAAACGGATATTAAACTGATGCGTTCCTGCTTTTAAGGTTGATAAATCCAGATCGTCTAAAAGCGCTAATGTTGGGTTTGTTGTTACGGCAACATCGGTAGCCTCTGCAATATTGTCATCAATCCAATATTGGTATGCTGCTATTTGACTGTTAGCTGCAGCTGGCTCCGTTTTGTATACAAATTGGCTGATTGGTGCACTCCACTGGGCATGAGAATCTTTAAAGCGCATTGAAAACACGTGCAGGCCATTACTTAGGTCAGATAAATCAAATGCATCATTCAAGGTAAATGAAGCTCCTGGCGAGATTGGGGAGCTAACAGCATTGCTAATTTCACTGTCGAACCAATATTCATAGCTGATTAATTCGTTGTTACTAACTTTAGCGGGCTTTTTATAAAAGAACTGACTGACAGGTGCGCTCCATCGGTCATTTTCATCCTTAAAACGAATAGTAAACTGGTGCAAACCATCTTTTAAGTGAGTGGTGCTGATTGCTTCGTTAAAAGTATACGAGTTGCCGGGAGTAATGTTCTGACTACTGACGTTAGTGTAAGTATCGAACCAATACTCAACGCCCTCGACATTGATTTGAGCAGTTATATCAATTGACAAAATTGTCAGTGATAAAATGAATAGTTGATATAGTTGTTTCATATTAGTTGTCTTGAGCTTCCACAGTAATATTGACGTTCAGCATCGCATTGTCGTCAGTTGAGGTCGCTATGCTTTTAGAACTTATATGTGGGGTAGTGGGAATGGCAGTAACTTTAGCCGGGGCATCTCCACCATATAGGCCTACATTGGTGCCATCACTGGCTGCATTTATACCTACAACACCATCTTTCAAATGGAAGTCATCTGAATAATCAAATGCATCTAACTTTCCAATTGCTTCCAACATTTCATCAATTACCACTGTTGATTCCATGTTGTTATTGTCAGTATTACCACTTAAATCGAACGCTCCGGGAGCGAAAACGTTATATGAGAAAGTATTACCTGTGCATTGATAAGGTGACCAATAATTGTAAGCTCTTCTGAGAAGACAATTTGATATAGTAGAGTTGGTTACATACTGAAAACAGTAGGAAGAACCATAGCTGCCATTTTCCACTGGTGATGTGCTGATTAATCGGTCAAAATTACTTTGACTCATGCTAATGATGCTTTTTTTTCTTCCCGAAAGAATCGTTTTCTCAATAAGGGCATGAGTCGCATTGTTCCCCTGTATTTCACCCATTGTAACACATTCGCTCATTATAAAGTCAGTTCTGGCTACATCTGAGTTGTATTTTAAACGAACATTACCATCTATGCGGCAGCGTTTTATTGTTACATGGTCAACATTGGTGGTTTCATTACTGGTGCCTAAATAAAAATGGCTTGTAAAGTGAATTCCTTCCAAAGATGTATTATCAGCTGTTTCTAAAAGTGTGAATGTCCCTGTTATTTGTGTTTTACCCGTAGCCTCTGTCGCTGAAGGATAATGTCCAACACCTATCCAGGTTAAGCTTTTCCCTACACCACTGGGAGATGGGAATGAGCCGCCCGGCAAATAAAGTATATCACCATCGACAGCACCATCGATTGCTTCTTGCAATGTTGGGAAAACCTGTGTAGAAGAACTGTTTTCAACTATAAACGTTACTTGCGCCTGAACCAATACAACGCTAGTTAAAAAAAGGATAAGTAAGGAAATCTTTTTCATTATGTCTGTTTTAAGTTTGTTCGTGATTAAAAATAGGCATGTAACAGGTGCTATAACAGTAAAAAGTAACAATCGGGCAATTAAGATAATAAGTGGGTGTATGTGCCAAAGTCGTAGAGGAAATAAGCGGTGTTTATTGGTGCTTACTATCCATTTATTATCCAATACGACCACCTGTTATTATTTGACATGTATTTGCTAAATTAATGCTTATCTTGGTCGTTATAGTGTTATGAATAGCCAGATGAAACCCAAAATATTACTCATATTGTTTATGCTTACCAGTGTGCTGTTATTTAGTCAAAACAGTCCATACCGACTATATGATACACACAATGGCTTACCTCAAATACAGGTGACGGCTATCTTTCAGGATTTACATGGATATATTTGGGTGGGCACCAAAGCTGGTTTGGCTCAGTTTAATGGTGAGCATTTTCATCATTTCTTGCCCAACGAGCATATTTATAGTATTGCTAATAATAAAGAAGGTAATTTATATGTAAAAGCTACTAAGGGCCTTTACAAATACGATGGAACGCATTTTCAGCTCGTATATGAATCTGACGCCTTGTTTCATGTCAATATAAGCTTTGAGGATATATTTATTTATTCAAAAAACTGGATTAAGCAATTCAGAAGTGACTCCCTTGTACATACCTATAAGGTATGCACCAATATGCCTTTAGGTGAAATAAAAACAATGGTTTATGATGCTGAAAATAAACAGTTGTATTGCACAGGAAGTGTGAGTGATGATGTATTTAAACTGTCTGAAAATAGTTGCGATAGAGTTTATACGGCTCCTGATGGATGGCGTATTAATACAGTGCAATTAAAACAGGAGCTTCCAGCTATTGCCATTTATAAAGGTGGAGAAATTCGAATATTGTCTTTATTGGAGCAACGTCCTTTATTTACCTACTGGGTACAAGATAATGAAGTGCAAAATATTGAGGTGTATCATCTGCCGGTGAAGCAATATTTGTATTCGTACATGTACGATTATTTTATACTTGACAGCCTGACCAACTCATCTAGAAAGTTAGAACTTGATTATATTAAAGGACCTTTCCCGGTTATGGAAGATAAGGATAACAACCTTTGGGTAGGGTCAGACAATGGCTTATATCAGGTATGGGAACGCCCTTTTAAAACGTTTCCCCGTTCGTTTATGAATGACTTCTGGACATTCATTCTAGGAGATGATCGGCAGTTGTACGGAGCGGCTTATAAACAAGGCTTGTATCGATTAAACCTGGATAAACAGGAAAAGCAAGAGTTGATAGCACCCGGGCCTTTCGGAGAGAAAGAGCGCGATTATTACTATGGGGCATCGAAGGATAATAAGGGTAATTTATACTTTCCGAGTCACTATGGTTTGGTGAAGTATAGCAATGGACACACTAAAAAATTAATCAGGGATATTTGTTTGATATCCGCTTATGATTCTTTGTCGCAGCAAATTGTTTTTGGCAAGCAAAATGGCTTAGGTTTTATCGATGGTAATAGTAAGCTAAACTATGCGATGGATAAATCACAATCATTGGTTAAATCGCATCCTTCGGCATTGGTATTTACAGATAGTACAATTTGGGTGGGCACCGGAAAATCATTAGCCGTTTATTATCGCAACAATCAAAGTTACAGGCATGTTTCCAGTTCGGGTGGAGCAGGGCCTAAGGGTGGTATTATTTCGATGTGCAAAGATGTTGTTGGTAATATTTGGTTAGGAGGACGTGAAGGCTTATTTGTCTATCAATCAGCTATCAATGCATTTAAAAAAGTAGACATTAGTTACTCGGGTTTTATAACCGCTCTAATGGTTGCTGATGAAAAGTTATTGCTTATTGGTACTACACGTGAAGTATTGGTTGTTAAGTATAAAGATTTTCTTCAAAACGGTGAATTACAGGTTAAAACCTACAATTTTCGTAATGGTTTAACCGCACAGGAAATTGCGCAGAATAGTTTTATTCAATGGCAGGATAATATATTGTTCCCATCCACTACCAATACTACATTGCTCAATTTAAAAGAGTTGCAATTCGACAGTGAGTTTTTTGATGTGGCCATCACTCATTTTAATTCACAACCAATTGCTTATGCATTAAGAGGAGATTTAGGTGCCATCCAATTAAACGGTGGTCAGAATGACCTGGAATTTAAATTTGAAACCATTGGCTTTGGCTTACCAACCAAGCCGGTTTATCGCTTTCGCTTGTTGGGGCATGATAAGGAGTGGACGACTTGGAATCAGCAGAATTATGCCAATTTTTATAATCTGCCATCGGGACATTACACATTTGAAGTAGAGGTGAAGCCTGCTATCATAAGTCGGCAAATAACTATTAAAACAGCACGGCAGCATATAGCGATTGATATGCCATTTTATAAAGAGCCAAAATTTTATCAAACGGCCTTTTTTATATTGTTAGTTTTGGCAATGGTAGTCGCTTATATTGCTCGTTCACGTTATCGGTTTAAGGTGAAGGCCATTGAGCAAGAGCGAAAGAAGCGTTATCTCGAAGTAGCCTCCCTGCAGGCCAACCTGAATCCTCATTTTATCTTCAATTTACTGGCATCAGTTCAAAACCTGATCACACAGCACCAGCCCGAAAAAGCCAATCAATATCTGATAAAATTCTCTCGTTTGATTCGGGCTTATATGGAGGCCACTATTAAATCGTCGAAAGTGGCAGACCAACACATGTCAGAAAATGAGATTAGCATCAAAGAGGAAATCGATTTGTTAACAATGTATATCGATTTTGAACAAGTTAAGTATAGAGGCAAGGCCTTTGACTACGAGATTCAATTAAGCGATGATGACCTGCTAAATCGTATGATTCCGCCGATGGTGTTGCAGCCGTTTGTTGAGAATGCTATTAAACATGGCCTTTACCCGAGTGATATACCTGGTAAGCTTGAAATACGCTTCCTGGGCAATACCGATAAATTAGTGTGTGTTATTAAAGATAATGGTATAGGGCGAAAGCAATCGATGAAGTTAAAAGAAGACTCAATACAAGCCTATGAATCTCGTGGATTAGAATTGATAAATAAACGCGTAGAGATATTGAATGAGTTAGGTTACCGGATTGAAATTAGTTATGAAGACCCGATGGAAGGTGGAACCAAAGTAGTAATTGTTTTTAATTAACAGGAAATGGAACAAGTTGTAAGTGCTTTAATTGTTGAAGATGTACCTGATACTTCCGATTATATCAGGCAGCGTGTTGAGTTGTTATTTCCGCAAATACAACCCATTCAGCAGGCCTATGATATCGAGTCGGCCTATGAGTTGATAAAGCAACAAATAGTCAATGTTGTGTTTTTGGATATACAACTAACAACAGGTACCGGATTTGATTTATTAAGGCGCTTGATGGATGAAAACCTGATTGATTTTGAAATCATTTTTATAACAGGTGAGAGTGCCAAAGAATACACCTTGAAAGCGATTAAGTTTTCCGCAATCGACTTTTTGTACAAGCCACTGGATGATGCCGAACTGACGCAGGCAGTTAATAAAGCTTTGGTTAAGATTAACCGTAAGGCCTACAATCAGCAAATTAGACTGTTGCTCGAACGGGTTGGAGTGACGCAGGGAGCGGTGAGTAATAAAATGGCTTTTCATCTGCACAGTGGCATTATTGAGTTTGTTGCCATCTCCGATATTATTTATTTACAGGCTGATGGTGTTATCACCTATGTATTTCTATCAGGTGACCAGCGCTTAACGGCCACCCGTAATATTGGCTTTTACAAGGAGATGCTTGTCAGTGACTATAATTTTCACTCAATCAGCAATGGATTGCTGGTCAATCAGGATTACATCAAAAAATACAACCATCGAGAGTTAACAGTTGAATTGGTTGATGGAACCTGCCTGTATGCCTCCAAACGATTTGGTAAGGAGTTTAAAGACAGCTTTAATTCATCCGATAGTCGAATAAAAAGTTTTGCACAGAGTTTTAAAAAGTTGTTTAACTAACTTTCTTTAATATAAATCTTCGCGAATAATGTTGTTATCGCGGTGTTGTCGCAAATGGGCTTTGGCCTGCTGTTCACTCATGCCTTTTTCGCTCATGTACAGTTGAATCAGTGTGGCTTTCACCTGATCGCCCATTTGATTGTGACCACATAGGTAAATGACGGCGCCCTTATCCAGCCACTCCATAACACGCTCTTTATAATCTGTTAAGCGGTGCTGCACATATTCTTTTGTTTCCTGATCGCGAGAGAAAGCCGTATTGATAAAAGCCAACGTATCGTTTTTGTAGTAGTCTATTACTTCATCTTCGTACAAAAAGTCAGTGGACTGGTGTTTATCTCCCCAAATGAGCCAGGCTTTCTTTTTTATTTGCTGAGCGTTTAATTCCTGTAAAAATGCCCGGTAGGGGGCAATGCCTGTTCCAACACCAATCATAATAACAGGCGTGTCGGTATCTTCCGGTAAATGAAACGATGGGTTACTCACCAGCCTGTAGTTGATGGTTGCCCCTTCGTCGAGGCCTTCGTTGACAAAGGTGGAGCCGGCACCTTCGTATTGCCGTTCTTTTTGCTGAAAACGCACTGTTTTTACCGTCAGGTCAATTTGACTGGACTGGGCTTTATAACTGGAGGCAATGGAATAATAACGCGAATGAATGGGCTGTAAAATACTTACAAACTCATCGGCGTCCATCGAGCAGGGATATTCCCGAAGTAAATCCAGTACATCCGACTGATTGATGAATTGTCGCAGTTCATCCTTGTTATCATTCAGTTTCTTTAGTTCGGCACTATCATTTATTTTCATATATCGTCGAATGACAGGGCGTGTTAATTTGGTAATTTCAAACTGATATAGCAACGAATATTCTAAGGTGTGATTATAGGAGATGAGTTCTTGTGATTTATCCAGGTTGAGCGTTTCAATAATTTGACTCACCAAACGGGCCGGGTTGGTTGGAATAATTTCAATACAATCTCCGGCCTGATAGTGAATCGGATGCTGGGTATTATCCAATTCAATATGAAATACCGGTTGCTCAACTTGCGCCTTGGTCAGCTGACGCCGCCGTAGTAGCCTGGTTGAAACAAAATCGGGCATTTCCACCTCTGGCTTAACTGTTGTTTCTTCGCTTTTCTTAAGCCCAACAATTGTATCATAGGTGTTTTGAATCCATTGTAAAGCCGATTTCTTAAAATCCAAATCACAGTCCACCCGGTTGATAATAGTTTGAGCCCCCAGTTTTTGAAGTTGGGCATCCAGCATTTTACCAGCTCCACAGAAATTATCATAACTAGAGTCACCAAGGCCGCAAATAGCATACTGCAGATTGTTGAGCATTGGCATCTCATCGTGTTGTAATAATTGAAAGAATTTTCGAGCGTTGGGCGGTAGTTCACCCTCGCCATCGGTACTAACTGCAATTAAAAGTTTGTGTTCAGATGGCAATCGACCCACATCGTATTTATCCATATTGTGGCACTCACTTTCGATACCACACTGGTGGTAATATTTATGGGCTTGCTGAGCAATTAATTGTGCATTACCGGTTTTTGTTCCATACAAAATAGTGACAGGAGGACAATTGAAATTATCTAATATGTTTAGGTTGAGTGGTTTTTCTTTTCTTTTAAGTAATGTGCTGAAAAATCCCATATATGATGCGTGTTTTGTCAATAAAAAAAGAAGGTCTGTCGTGTAAACCTTCAACTTTATAACAAAGCCAATCATCAAAATGTTTGTTTATTTGGACAACCATTTTTTGAATTTGGAGGCCTTTTCACTTGAGATGATAACTTCGTTGCTGGAAGGAGGATTAAGCTCCAGCTTCAATTTGCTTTTAGAGTATAAATGTGCTTCAACAATAGCGTTAATGCTTACAATAAATTTACGATTTGCTCTGAAAAACTGTCGTGGATTTAGCTCTTCATTTAAATGTTCAAGCGTTTGGTTAATATCGTAAATGCGACCTTCTTTGGTGCATACAAATACGCCTCTGTTTTCGGCATAAATATAGGCTACATCATCAACCGGAATGGTTTTAATTTTATCGCGATAATGTACCATAAAGCGCTCACGATATTCTTTTTGTTCATGCTGTTGAGCAATGGCTTTGCCCAGAAGCTGGTAATCTATTGCTGCTTTATCCTTCTGTTCGTGTTGCTCCCTGAATTTAGCAATGGCCGCATTAAGCTTTTCTGTGCTGATTGGTTTTAGAAGATAACCTATGCTGTTTTGATCAAAGGCCTGAATAGCATATTGGTCAAATGCCGTGGTGAAAATAATAGGAGTTGATATGGTAATGGTTTCAAATATTTCGAAGCTGTTACCATCGGCCAGGTGAATGTCGAGAAAGATAAGTTCAACCTGATTGTTCTTTAGGAATTCTATGCTTGATGAAACGGAATCTAATATATTGACTATATTAAAATCAGGCGCATGAGCTTCGAGCATAGCCTTAAGTTTTCGGGCCGATGGCATTTCATCTTCAACTATTAATACATCAATCATCACTAGGTTTAATTAAAGGGATTTGAGCACTGTATTTTTCTGCTTTTTCTTCAAAAACGGGAGCCTTGTAATTTAATAATTTAAACTTCTCAATAAGGTTTTGCTGACCGGTTTGCGTCGAGATTTCTTTTTTGTTTTTAGCCTGTAGGTTATTCTCGATTATCAAAAAACCGTCGATGCTCTTAATCGCAAGTGTTAACGGTTGATGCCTCGAGACCACATTGTGTTTAAAAACGTTTTCAACAATAACCTGTAAGGTAAGTGGTGGTATCAGGTAGTTGTGATACTGTTCGTTTACCTGCAATGAATAACTAAAGCCTTCTTCAAACCTGAACTTGTATAAGTTGAGGTAGGTTGAAATAAAATCCAACTCGTCTTTTACTGAGACTAAATCTTGTTTGTTGATGGATAAAACATAGCGATAAATGCTGGCAAAATCCTGGATAAAGCGATCGGCTTTTTCAGTACTTTCGTAAATAAGCGAAGATAGTACACTCAGGTTGTTGAATAAGAAATGGTGGTCAAGCTGTTCCTTTAAGGCTGAGTATTTCGATACCATTTGTTCTTTTTCAACTTTAGCCAGTTGCACTTCCAGGTTGTTGCGTTCTTCGGTAGCAACTATCATTTCAACCACTACCATCAACAAGGCGCTAACCATCAGTGGCATAATGAAAATCATGATTTTGAACTTGTCATCGTGCTCGTGTTCGGGCAACCAGCCTAAGTTAAGTGCAAGATTAATTAGTGAAATAACAACAACCGGAAAAGCAATGGCGATTCCAAAATCAATGGTTGAGCGAATAAACCAATTGCGTCCCCAAGGGTATGATCTGTTAAGTTTTCTGATGACCCAATTGTAAAAGAAAACAACGATTAAAGCTTCAATGAAGCCAATTAACATACGTTCATATGGAATTTGGCTTATTTCACCAATGGTTCTAAACTGAAAAACAACAGTTAGCATTATGGAAATAAAAATTATTCCAAGAAGTATAAATGGTGTAAGCAGAAGCTTTAAACGGTTATTTCTTAACAGAACTTTATCAACCATACTATTGAATTAACTGACCGGTAAGTTGAAGTAAATAAAATTCGGCGACTTTAGCAGTATATTGCGCATCATTATATTGCGCGGCCACATTAAGTAGGTTCTGCTGAGCTGTTCTGAACTCGATGGAGGTGACACGTCCCAGCTGAAACATTTCTTGTGTTTGTTCAAAGTTCAAACGAGCCTGTTCAAGGCTGCTTTCCTGTAAATCAACAATGCGACGCTTGTAAATATAGTCGGTGTAGGCATTGGATGCATCACGTTCTACTTGTGACTTTACCTGCATGGTACGTTCTTGCTGACTGATGTAATCAAGGCGTGCGTTTTTCTCGCGTGTGCGCTGCTGACGACCATTGAAAACATTAAAGTTTAACGATACGCCAACCTTTGGTCCTTGTGTTTGATTATATAATAGCTGCCCGGCATCATTATCAGTTCGGTTGTAACTATACTGACCATATGCCGAAAGTGTCGGGTATTTTTTAGCATCTGTAATTTTAACATCCAGATTGCTAATTTGCTCTTGTTGCTGTTGTGCTGATAAGTTAGCATTGTTCATTAAAGCATCAGCGATCACCACATCTGCTTTAAAATCATCCCGATAAGCGATGCTATTGTCAACTTCGTAAATATTTTGAATAGGCACCCCTAAAACCAGATTCAGGTTTTTGATGCTCTGAATAAATGTTTGCTCCGTCTGTAACACAATAGTACTATCGTTATTCATATCCACTTCGGCGTTCAGTACATCCAGCTGGTTGGCTTGTCCATAGGCTTTTTGGTCCATCGCTTTTTGATAGCGTTCGCGCGAAATACGCATCGACTCCTGCGCTAGATGCAGGTTCTGCTGTGCCCTGCAAACCTGGTAGTATTGCTCAGCCACCTGTACAATGGTTGATTCAGTCTGCTGACGGAAGACAGTTTCCTGTAGGTTATCGCTACTTTTTAGCTTTTTGTAGGTGTAAATATTACCAAAGCCATCAAACAAAGTATAATCAACTCGTGCTGCTGCATTGTAATTAGTCGAAGCAGCATTATCTTGCTCCTGTATTATGGTTACAGGGTTTCCGTCAGCATCCTGTGTGGCGATGTGAATCTCTGTATCATTACTCGAATAATCGGCACCTCCGCTAACACTCACTGAAGGTAATAGTCCGGCATTACCAATCGAATTATTATTTTTTGCTTTCTCGCGTTCGGCACTGGCAATTTTAATATCATAGTTATTAACCATGGCAATTTCAATGGCTTTTTGCAGTGTTAGTTGCGTGCTTGTATCGGGTACTGTTTGAGCCTGGGAGCTTATTACTCCCAGAAACAAAACAATTGTATATAGAATTCTAGTCTTCATATTCTTTAATGTATTTCATTTCTTTAATAGCTGGCTCAATCTCTTCACTGCTCACAGTTCTGTTATATGCAAATTGTTGCCATTTTACTTTACCCTTGTTGGCAATCAGCAACATTACCGGTAATAACACCAGCGTTGTTGTTGTGGCCATGGCCATACCATAACTTACCGAAATAGCCATAGGAATCAGGAAACGTGCCTGCAAGCTGGTTTCCAATAACATTGGCGCCATACCAGCAATAGTTGTTAGCGTAGTAAGTATAATCGGACGGAAACGCGACATGGCAGCTTCCATCAAGGCGTTTTCGTAGGTCATGCCTTCTTTTAGGTTGATGTTAAGCGCATTGATTAATACCAGCGAATCGTTAATCATCACCCCAATCAAAGCAATTACACCCATGCCCGACATCAAACTTAATGACATACCATGAATCCAGTGGCCCATAATGACACCCACCAAACTCAACGGAATCATCATGTAAACCAAAATGGACTGCGTGACAGAACGCAGGGTCAGAATCACGATGGCAAACATCAAAAGCAATATCACCGGCATGACTTTCGCCATGGAGTCACCAACCTTTTTACTTTCACGTTTTTGGCCGTCGTAGTTAGCTTTTACGCCGGGGTGTTTTTTATAAATAGGTTGAAGTATTTCCTTTTCAATCTTTTTAATCAAATCAGGTAACGAGGCTGTTGGATCGGTTTGATTGGCTTCAATCTGTACTTCACGGTCGAAATCGAGGTGCTGAATACTAGAGAAACCATTGACCAGCTTAAGCGTTACCAGTTCTGATAATGGGTAAGCGACACCATTGCCCAGGCGGATTTTCATATCTTCCAACTGACCTATATTCTGGCGGTTTTCTTCACTGTATTTAACCCATACTTTTACCTCGTCTTTACCCCGTTGTAAGCGCTGTGCTTCGTTACCCCAGAAGGCCTGACGGACCTGGCCAATCACACTTTGTAAGCTTAGGCCCAGGTGATGTGCTTTTTCTTTTAAAGAAATTTCAATTTCGCGATAACCGATCGGAGATTTATCAGATACATCGGTCACTTCGGGTAAGTTATTAAGGGCAAGCTTCAGTTCTTCTTTGGCGGCTCTTAACTCATCGTTATCATCGCCTAAGAGTGAAATAGCCAGTGCTTTACCAAAGGGATTAAATCCTTCGAACAATAAAGCTTCGGCCCCTGGTATATCGCCTACCTTTTCGCGCAGTCGGATGGTCACGTCGTCAGCGCTGGAGTTACGCGATTCACCATCGAGCAAAGTAATCTGAATGGTTGCACTACTACCGCTTCCCTGGAATTGTTGGAATGTTTGTTTGATAATATTGGCATTACCAGGTTGCAGCGATCGCATGTCTTCATTAACCTCCCAGATGGCTTTATTGATTTTGTCCAGCTGTTGCTGCGTCACCGATTCATCTGTTCCGGAAGGCATGGTTAAGCTCACAGTGATATTATCACCATCTACCTGAGGAAAGAAGGTGACATTAACCCATCGCGCTGATACCATGCCGATGGATATGATAAACATAGCCGTGAAAATGGCAAAGGTGATGGTTTTGTATTTGATGGCAAACTCCACAGCTGGTTTATAGGTGATGTCACGAATTTTCAATAAACCCGTTTCAGCCCATCCCATGTATTTCATCCAGGTGCTCTTGTAATCTTTCTTCAGTGCCTTGGAGTGGGCCACGTGAGCCGGAAGGATTATCAAACCTTCGATAAGCGACACAAACAAAATAGCCATTACCACAATGGAAATTTCTTTAAACATATCGCCCATACGCCCCTCAAGGAAAATAAAGGCTGAAAATGCCATCATGGTCGTTAACACGCCGGATAATACGGCAGGCGTTACTTCCAGTGTACCATCCACAGCTGCTTTAATAGGAGTTTTACCCATTTGCCAATGGCGGTATATGTTTTCGGCCACAACAATGGCATCATCTACGAGGATACCAAGTACCAGTATCAATCCAAATAGCGACAGCATGTTGATGGTAACACCTGTTCCTGGCACAAGAATAAACATACCCAACATGGAGAAGGGTATACCTACGGCTACCCAAAAGGCGATACGTGGATTCAGAAAGAGCGAAAGAAAAAGAAGAACCAGTACAATACCGATAATTCCATTTTTGCCTAATAGCTCAATACGCTGATCGAGCAAGTCACTCTGGTCGCGAATGACGGTGGCGGTTAATAAATCCTGGCGCTCATTAAATTCACCAATGTATTCTTTTACCGCATCTGTAGCTGTGACAATATCTTCAGAGAAGGTGTTGTTAATAGTGATAACCACGCCCTGTTGTCCGTTAAACAAAACTTCAGAGGGGGCATCGGCCCATTGGTCTTTAATCGTAGCCACATCTTTCAGGCGTATGATGCCACCTTCAGGGGTGTTACGAATCACTATGTTTTCAAGCCCTTCGCCATAGTATTCACGGTTGCGCACCCGGATAAAGAATTCTTCTTCACCATCTTTGATGCTACCACCTGTCATAAGCAGGTTGGTGCTTTTCACGGCGTTGGCAATTTCACTAAAGGTAATATCATACGATTCTAAGGCATCTTCTTTAAGTAAGATGGCAATTTCCTCATCCGGATACCCACCAATGGATATTTTTGAGATACCATCCATTCGGAGCAGGTCGTGTTCCATGTCGCGCGCTGTAGCTTTCAGCTGTTCCAGGCTCACGTTTTTACCTTCGTTAGGGGTGATCACATAGTTAATCGAGAAATTGACATCGTCATGTTTATAAGTTACCACCGATTCTATATCAACAGGAAAGGAGGCAATGCGCTCTACTTCGTTCTTCACCTTAATCAGCGCCTCGTCCATATCGGTTCCTTTTAGCATTTCAATGGTTACCGTACCACTGTTTTCGCGCGATACCGACGTGATGCGCTCCATACCTTCCAATCCTTTAACATTCTCTTCGATTTTCAGTATGGCACCTTCTTCTACTTCCTCAGGTGAGGCTCCGGGGTACACAATGTCAACGTAAATATAACGCTGCGGTACATTGGGGAAGAAGTTCTTTTGTATTTGTAGCAATGAAATAAAACCGAATATAGCAACCATGACCATTATAAGGTTCACTGCCACCGGGAATTTCATAAAATAGGCTATGATGTTTTTCATTTGTTTGTAGTTTATTAGTCAGTAATGAGTGGTGAGTAGTCAATTGTTGGCCAGAAGTCCAACAGGTAAACTTAAATCTGAATCATGTGCCAGTTGACTAACCATTAATCACCAACCATTAATCATTCACAATTAACCATTAATCATTAACTCGCACCGGCATACCATCATAAGCACTCTTAATGACTGTGGCCAATACGGCTGTTCCTTCGTCGAGGCTTTTGATGATTGCATAATCGCTTTGCTTGGTGATAACGGCTACCTGCACAAGCTTTAACTGGTTGTCTTCCACAATATAGATGCGGTTATTGTTATCCACCATCTTACGCGGAATGCGCATGGCATTTTCCAATGGCTTCTGGTCGATTTGAGCATTCAGATACATGCCTTCTTTCAGCTCACTGCCACTCACGCGGATAAACACTTTAACACTTTGCGATTGTTCATCAATATCTCCACTGATACGTACCACTTTACCCATCCACTGACCTCTGATATCGCTTGATTTGAGTACAGCTTCAGTGCCTACTTTAATTTGGTCCATATTAGCCAGCGGAATGGTTACCTCCAAATCGTAGCTGGCGGTGCTGATCATGGTTCCAAGCGCCGAACCAGAGCGAACAGCTTTACCGGCTTCGGCATCTACTGAGGTGACCACACCTGTAAATGGAGCACGGATGGTGTATTTTACAAACTTCTCTTCTCCTGATTTCACTGAGTAATATTTGCTTAGTATGCCTTTCCCCGATAAGTAGAATTGTTCCTGCTCACTTTTGGCCTCTGGGATGACAGGCAGTTTTTTATCCATCTCAATCGATGAGATATATTGACGCCAAAGCGGATACGAATCAGGATAATCTGATTTTAAATCGGGCAGTATGGATGTTGCCAAGGTGACAAACTCGCTTTTTTGTGCCAGCAGGTTCATTTTATATTCCTGGTGGTCAATCTCCAGCATAAGCTCTCCTTTGCGGTAGCTCTTGCCTTCTTTAAATTTTCGGGCCGAAGATAAAAGCTGACCATCAACCTGGGCAACTATTTCAAAGCGGTCAACTGCTCTAAGCTTACCGGTTCCCTGGTAATGGTTTTCAATGGTTTCCTTTTGGGGATAAACCACATTTACCAATAGGCCTTTGCTTGCTTCCAGCTCTTTTGCACTCTTTTCTTTCGATGCCGAAATAACCTTGTTAAATACTACTGCAGCAATGATAATGACAATAGCAATTAGTAACGATACTCCTTTTTTATTCATAACTATGGGTATAATATTGTTGTTTTTTTAGATTCAAGATAAAAGACATAAGATGCAAGTCGAAATGATTGATTCTTAGTTCTTAAAATTTTGGCAAATGTTGGTGTTATATTTATAAGGGCAAAACACGATGTAATGAACCCAGAAAAAAAACGGATGAAGTAGGGAATTGGTTGACGGGCGAAGTGGTTATTTGTTGAACTGATGAATCGAGAAACTGGAAAATTGAAAAACTGTTGATTCAATAACCTATTAACCTAATGATCTAATAACCTACCGACCTATTCACCTAATAACCTAATTGCCAAAAACACTTGGAACAATTTTTGTTTCGCGTAACTTTGTTGTATGCAAAAAGCAGCAATTGCTAACCTAAAAAGCAAAGCTATGAAACGACTCTTATCTTTAATCGCCTTAATAGGTGTTACTCTCTTGTCGACTGCTCAAATCGATCAGGATGATCCGTTTAAAAAAATGGACGAACAATATAAGGCCCGCATGGACAAAATGAATCAGGACTATGCGGCCAGAATGCAACGCATGCAGGAGGAGTACGATGCTCGTCTGAAAAAGATGAACCAGGCCTTTAAAAAATACCTGAAAAAAGGCTTTGAAGAAGTAGAGCAGACCGAAGAGAAAGTGAAACCGGTGGAAGTGCCAAAGCCTATTAAACAACCGGTGTATAAACCCGATAAGAACATTGAAGTAAAACCGGTTGATAAACTCGACCCGATAAAAGAGCCTGAGCGGGTAGATATACCGGAAAAACACGATCCGGTGGAAATTGAATTGCCTGAGCCTGTTAAGCCTGAGTTGGTGATTGCTGATGCAGCCGCATTTTCCATCTCGCCTATTTTTATGGTACCCGATGATGCTAAGGCTTACACTAAGTCATTAACCATTGATTTTTTCGGCAGCCCGGCTGAGCTGGTCGTGGATAAGCGCATGAGTGCCTTGACGATTAAAACGGTTAAGCCGACATCTTTTGCAGCCTATTGGGATGATTTTACGGGCACTTATTACCAGGTTTATTTGGAGTCTTTGCTGACATATGCCGAAGATAAAAACCTCAATGACTGGGGGATCTATCAACTGATTGATTTGACCTCAAAGCAATTACATACCACGGCCAATGGACGTACCATGTGGACCTGGGCCATGCTCAACCAGGCTGGTTACCAGGCTAAAATTGGTTATTCGGGCAGTGCAGTGCATCTGCTATTACCGTTTATGCAAGAAGTATATGAAAAGCCCTTCTACAACATCGATGGAACGAATTTTTACCTGATGAGTGGTCAAAAAAGTGTGAAAAATATAATGACCTATGCGGCCGATTTTGGAGGAGCCACCAAAAAGGTGGATTTGCACCTGCCATTTGCACTTAACTTCACCGACGAAAGTAATAGCATTACCCGGAAAACAACTTTGCCCAACGAATCACAGCCATTGGTATTGAACATGGATAAAACGGTGATGGCCTTTCTGGACAGTTATCCGCCAACCGTCAATACGGTGTATCTGAATGCAGCTATGTCGGCTAGTGTGAAGGAGGCTTTATACGAACATATTCAGCCCCGCATCGAAGGTAAGAGTGAGACGCAGGCGGTGACTTACCTGTTGAATTACCTGCACAATTCTTTTGAATATAAAACCGACCGCGATCAGTTTAACAGGGAAAAAATGTTCTTTCCCGATGAGATTTTCTATTATCCCTATTCCGATTGCGAAGACCGCACTGTATTGTTTACGCGGTTGGTCAATGAACTCCTGGGCCTCGATGCCATTGCTATCACCTATTTTAGCCATATGGCGGCCGCTGTTTCTTTTTCCACATCTATTGAGGGCTACTCGTTTTTGGTGGATGGACGCCGTTATACCATTACCGACCCTACTTACATTAATGCCCCAATCGGTTCGGTGATGCCCGATTACGAAGGCTATACACCAATGGCCATTAAGATTAATAACGACAGCCGCCTGAATAATATCTGGCAAACGATTGCCCGCTCGTTAGAGAAAGGTAACGAGGGGCATATGTTTATTGCCGATCGCACGGTGGCTGAGAATGGCAAAATGATGGTGACCGGTTGGTTTACCGGCGATATTACTATTGGTAGAAGTCGATATACAGCCTTTGGAGGGACGCGTGATTTATGGTTTGCTACCTTCGGGCAGGATGGCACCTTAGAGTGGTTCACACCTGTTAATTGTAGCAACAATGGTTTTACACAGGCTTTTAATGCCGGCAGAGAAGGTAATATATATGCTTTGATTAACTACAATGGTTCGGTTAGTATGAATAATCGTCGCCTGGCACAGAGTCAACAAACGGCTCATTTGGTATTAGGACTATCGAGCCGGGCACAACCTATATTAAACGAAACCATTGATTTTGAGGTACCCGAGGGTAAAAAGCTGGCTTTCTATGGCAAGTACAAAGCCGATGGCACAAAGATAGATTTACTATCATTCCCGACCGACAAAGTGAACTTTGAGCCTAAAATAACCATCGATTCAAAAAACGAAGTGGTGGTTCGCGGTGTAGTGGGTGAGATTGAAGGTTTAACCAAGGAAGTGCCCATCATTTTGTCGAGTGCCGATTTTAGTGCCGAAGCACAAATAGAGTCTTACATGAAAGCCTATGAACAGCAGCGCATGAACCGCCATATGGTCGCTTTGTTCTCTACGCTTAAGCTATTATCACAAAATGGCGGACGCATATCCGGTATCACCGTTCGTAACCTGATGAATAAGCATAACCCGGACTTTTATAAGGAAAATCCCGATGTGTATAAAAGCTTGCTAAGCATGCAGTTTGTGATTAACGATGGGGGCGTGGTAAAGGTCGAAACCTACAAAGGGCGCAGTGTGCCTCTTTTCTCAATGAAGATTAAGAACAATAGTAACCTGCAAATCATTAAGCCAGACGAGGATTCGTATCAAATCAAGTTTCTGAATGGGGTTGAAGTGGGTAAAGCCATTGTGTGGTACAACTTAAATTCCATTACCCTGGCATCCGATGGTGAGATGGTGTTTGACTACGATACCGACCACACACGTCGTGCAGTTAATATTGATGAGGTGATTAATTAAAGAAATTTGACTCCCGCAGATGACGCAGATAGTCGCAGGCTCAGCGTTTATCAGCGTCATCTGTGAGGAACTATTTTTAGAGCGTGGGCCAGTCAAAAAGGCGGGCCGGCGATGGACTGTGGGATGAAGCATCTTTTTGACTAGACTTTTTTGTTTACTTTTTGTGGCAATGACAAAAAGTGAAAGCCCATCCGGCTAGAGGATTACAACATAGAAGGTTAATACATTTTTTTTATTGGGTAAGTAGGTATCTACCGACCTCTAACTATTTTTTAGCTTCTCTCACATACCCATATATTTCTGGAAAACAGTTTGCCTTTCTTTTCTACATTGCACATATCAAGCAGGTGCAGATCGGCTTGTTGTATAATCGGGCTTATATCTGATGTAGACACAATGACCAGTCGATGGGCTAGTTGAGCGGCCGAACGGATAATATGCAAAGCATTATCGTCGTCGGAGTGGCTAAACAGGTTGTAGGGCAAGTCAACAATGGCGGCATCGTAGTTGCTTGTGTGGTCGTTTAAATCGGTTCGCACCACATTGGCCTCGTAGCCATAGTGCGCCAGGTTTTTGCGGGTGGCCACACAGGCTTTCCAGTGGATGTCGCAGCCCTCAATGTCAAATCCGGCAATGCAGGCTTCCAGCATCACCGTGCCTACGCCGCAGCCAGCGTCTAACAAGCGCTTGTAGGTATCGCCTTTAGAGGCCAGACTCACCAGTACCTTGGCAATATCCATGTTAATGGCACTGCTAAACGATTCGGGTTTGTTCTTGTGCTTAAACCAGTCGGTGTTGTGCTTACGCAACATCCCAAAATACCAGGTGTTCTTATAAAAGCAGATGGAGTAGATGATAAGCGGGTTAGTATAATCGGGGTCGCCCTCAATGGCATAACCAATGTCTTTTAGTTTGCTCAGGCGCTCGCGATAAGGAGTGGTGTCGCCCGGTAGCACCAGGTATTCGGCTTTAAACCCATCCTGATGTATCGCTAGTTGCTTCACTTGTTCCAGCAATTCGTCGTAGGTGCCTGCCGACGCTATTGTCTCAAATCGGTTTTTGATAAAAGGACTGATATTCGGGTCAACTTTAATATCAGTAAACAACAGCTTGCCGGGAGCTTCCTCACCAAACAATTGTCTTGTTTCCAATTGGCACAGAGGCGCGTTGTGCGTGTCGTATTTAAACGTATAGATATAGGCCATGTGCTGCGTTCGCTCTTGTTATACTTATTTTAAGCTGACAAAGGAACGAAAATTAGTTGATAAGATGATAGTTTGTACTTTAATCTATCACACAGGCTGCTGGACGAGTTTTTTCGTATGCTTTGTTGTTTAAAATATTACGCAAATAGATTTGTGCGAAAGCTGGGTTGTCGGCAACACCGCGTTCAGACTTTGGTTTTTAACCAGCCAGAACGCTTAGTTATTGTCGCACGTAATTTTTTAGAGGCCGTCTTCTCTTTCTGAAATCCAATCTTTATATCTTAATTTCAACTTGTCACGGCTCACTGTTGAGTCCATAATAATGTCTATTCCACCGTCATATGGAGCAACTATACAATGCTTCGCTGGACAAATGAACATAGCATGGAATTCATCGTCCGCAATTGCTCTTAACATTTCATTTTTGTTGTCCGACTGCCATTTTTCAACTCTTATAAAGATGTCAAAGTACATTTCGTCTTCATATTCTTCTGGTCGTTCTTTCGTCAGGTTTATAGTCAAGGCCTTATTAAACTCCCCAAAGTCTGTTTGGTCCGTAGGTTTGTCGTTTGTTAAGTGGTTAGAATAAAGTCCATAAACTATTACAAACTCAGTTTTTTCGCCAATTAAATCTTCAATTAGTTGATTTTGCCTGTCAAGTATGATTTTATATTCATCTTCAGTTTCTGCATACCTTTTAGATTCTGGAAGACTGTGAATTCTGAACCAACGATTTTCATATATCCATTTAAGCTCGTGTCTGATTGGAAACGAGTTCGGATATTCTTTTTGCCAAAACCTTATGAATTCTGCGTCTTTCATTTTTTTTATGCACTACAACTAGCCTATATAAAGCCCTATGCTGCCGCACGAGTCCTCTCGTGTGGTTTGTTGTTTAGAATATCACGCGAAAGGATTCGCGCGATAGCGGTGTTATCGATTTCTGAGCATTCGAAATCAGAAACAATTCTGATAATATTATTATAATTAAAACTCTCATGGTTTGGTTTTGTCTTATGCTGTACCCCTAGGCTGCCGCGCGAGTCCTCTCGTGTAGTTTGTTATTTAGAATATCACGCGAAAAGATTCGCGCGATAGCGGTGGTTTGTAATTTAAAATGTCATGCTAAAGGATTCACACGATAGGGGGGTATTGGCTATAATGTTCTATTCAATCTTTAATTCCTGTTTAACTTTTAGTTGTTTTTTACATCCAGGACATGTGCCACATGCAATATTCGAAATGTGACAGGAGTGAGCAAGTAAAAGCAGTTCATGAGGAACATTATACTTTAGGACTAGTTCGTGTGTTTGATATTGTAAAGTTTCGCACTTAACTTTTATACTTCCTTCTTGGTAAATTGAAAGAGCATTAATCATTTTATAAAATTCATAAGTTCCATCTTTGTGGAAAGAATCGTTTTTTACGGACGCTAAATGTATTTCATTGACTTGGTCCTTAATGGCTTGCATTAAGCTTAAGGTTATTAAAAGTTGATTTCTAAAGGGCCACCATTCTTTGGACGGAGCAATAGTATGTGCTTTTTGGTTGATGAGTAACCCACTTCCTAAGTCACTACAATCAATATCAATTTGTTTATGATTTATATTTAGAATTTTGCAAACTTTTTCTGATATAAGAAGTTCCCTTTTAGCACATGCTTGCCCATAATTGATAGTATATGCAAAATCTGGCTTTAGGTAGTATGTTAAGGCAATTGAGTCCATGCCTCCTGATAGTAAGACTGCTTTTTTCATAGACTCCAAATTGTATTATAGATTGCACTTGTTAAATCTTCAAATGAAGTATAATCGCCAGCTTTCAGCATAAGAAGTGAATCATTACTTTCAGTTTTGTTATATCCAATTATTTTTTTCCCTTTAGCCATAGCATACCCTAATTCTATTAATGTTCCAGAATCTAATCCGTCAACGATAGCAAAAATAATATCCGCTTTTTCAATGCCTTCTAAATCTTCAGTTGCGATTTCTTTATTATTGCCAATTCCAACATCATGATATGGTGAGAAAACATTAATGTTCATATTTAAAAATACATCTCTAATTTTATCTATTAATAATAAGTCTGATAGAGTAAATATAGGACCAGCTAGATAAATAGTTTTATTAGAGAGGACTGTCTGATTTATGAATAAGGGAATAAGCTCTTCTTTATCGTTGAATAAATTGCATACTGACGCCGAATTACAGTAATGAGCAGTTGTTAGTGATGCCTTATAAAGACACGTTTCAATATTTAATTCCTTAACAAACCAGTGGTAAGCAAATGTAGTGGTAAAGATATCTCCTGAACCAATTTTGAATACGTTCTTTGTTTTAAAAACGGGTGCAGTTTTGACAAGTTTTTTATCCTTGTATAGTTCGACACCAAACGGGCCATCTTTGATAATTAATGCGTATACATTTTCCTTGTCAAAGAAAAAATCAAGAATGCTTTTGATATTATTTTCCTCCGATATAGCCTTAGCTTCAGCTCGATTGACTATATAAATAACCTGCTTTGCGCTGCATTTTGAGGAGAACTTTGTGGGGTTATATGTGTTTTGAGGATCATATACAACTTTATTTGCCTTTCCAGATACTTCCGCATCAAGCATGCCAAAAATGATGTAGTTATCCTCAGATAGATTAATTGTTGGTTTTGTTTTAAAACTATCAACAGGCGGATGGATATCTGGATTTTCAAGAAGAAATCCATACTTAAATTCAACTAAATGATTAGTCTCTATTATTTCATATGAAATGTTAGGATATACATTTTTGTAGTTTTCTAATAAATTTTGGACTGTTTTATTTCCTACAGTTTTGTATGAAACCTTTGCTGTTGAACTTTCCAATATCAATTGTACAGCTCGTAATCCAGAACCGTATATTTCATCATGAGGAGGTTCAATACTATATTCTTTGTATGTTCCTCCAACTATGCTTAGTTTATTCATTTCCTGAATTATATATTTTTACTTTACATGTGTAATCATTCAATTGAATGATTTTTGCTGAATAAATATTACCCTGTGCAATACATTCTTTTAATTTTTCTGTATGTTCATGTATTACACTTCCTAAAATTTCACCGTTATTGTTTTCAACAACGATATTATTAGAGAGAATACTTATTGTTAATATTTCTCCAACATTATGTTGGGCCAATACTGTATAATCAGGTGATGCTAAATTTGTAACTATTGTACCTTTGTCACATTCGTAATCACTACTGTAGGTTGGTACATAACCTCTTGATGAACCACTCATTTAAATTATTTTTTGGAGTTATTGTTTTCTTTTGAATTTGACCCTTCAAATAATGGAGAACTTTTTTTGTAAGGGACACGACTTGATGGAACTATTATTGAAGCTGGTGCTACATGTACGTCTTGATCGTCAAAAAATATGTGTGCATTAAAAGCTTCTAATACTTTGTCTTTGGATACACCACCAAGAAAAAAAGCTTCATCAACAGACACGCCCCAACCTCGTAGTGTTTTAATGACTCTAACATTAGAAGGGTAGTCTCTGGCAGTGACGATTGCAATTCTAATTAAGTTTCGATCTAACCCTCTTTGAATTTTTGAGAGTAACTTGATAAATTTTGCGAAAGGCCCTTCTTGAAGTGGAATATCTTCATTTTTCGATTCATTTTCATGGAATTGTTTTAGCCCATCTTTTTTATAAATATATTCAGATGCATCTGAGAAAATTACAGCGTCAGCATCGAAAGCAATTCTTAATACTTGATTGTCAGGTTTGAAGTTGGTTGGGGGTGAGTATATTAATGCTGCCGCACATTTGCCTGAATCAATAATGTCTTGTATGTCAGAATCGGATTTAGACAGAAAGAGGTCAACATCGAATGCTTCAATATAATTTGCTAGCGAAACGCTAGAGGTGAATGCAGATCTGGTAATTGATAAGTCGTAATGCTTTATAGAATTAAGAATTCTTAGTCCTGTGTCTGGAGAATTTCTTGACATGATAACAACCTCAATTAACTTTCGGTCTTTTTTTGTTTGATTTAGTTTAAGCAAAGACTCTATAAGGTGGAATGCAGTTCCTTTTTCTAATGGAATGTCTTCATGTTCAACTTGATATTTCATGTATTCCTCAAGTCCTTGTTCTTCATAAATTTTGTTTTCTTTTTCTAAATCGAACAAAGCTCTTGAAGAGATGCCAATTACAAGAGTGTTTTTTAAATCGAAAGGCATATATGTAAAATTATAATTTCAACAACTAAATTACCTAATTGAAAATTTTTATAATTAGTTATAACCCATAAGTTATCAACATGGTAATAAACAAACTCCCCTTTCCACACCCAAAGGGGAGTTATTGGTTTAATCCTCTACTGTCACTTCCTCGTCGTGGGGTTTACCCGCTTTAAGGTCAACAATAATGCGTGCTGCCAGGTAAGTGTTGTAAACCTTCGGCTGTGCCATTTCGAGCATCACCATTAGTTTATCAATCTTGTTTTTCAGCAGGTCGTCGGCCTGCTCAAACAGCTCTTTTAACTCAGCCGTAGCCTGCGAGCGGGTCACAATCTCGCCACGTGGCGATGCTATTAGGGCTGCAAAGTCGTCAATCTCCTTCTTCAGGTTCTCAACAGCTTCAGCCGTCACACCATAATCACCCAGCTTATCCACAAGCGTAATAGCCAGTTCATAAATATTCATACAAGCTGTTTTCAGCTTCTTGTCTGTCATGCCTTTCAATTTCGATGGTGTTACCATCACCTTCGATTTCAGGTCGGGCATATTATTGCTGTGCGCATACACATAAATAGCAGCCGCCACTTGTATAGTGGCCTGTATCATCTCGGCCTCTTCTTTAAGCTTTAGCTTACTATTGGCCGACGAGTAACTCATCTGCACCTGGTGGGTCGCATCAATTTTCGATAGTAAATTATCAAATTCGCTTATACTATCAGCCAAAGCAGGTATAGTGCTTAGCTCAGTATTAAACGTTTTAAAAACATTGTTGGTAGCCATGTACATGGCCATCTTGTTGTTTTGCGTTGAATTCATTTAGTTGCGGTTTAAATTAAAAATTATAATCCTCAAGGTGATTCTCTGTGTGTGAAGAAACACCCATCCACTTAGTTAATAGCAGAAAACGAAAATCGTAACATCATAAAATTGCTTATTTGTACTATTACCTGACGAACGTTTGATTATTTATGATTAAGATGGTGGAATCTTTGATGAAAACTCCAGTCTTAGTTTACATAAGTTGGTGTGGTAAAGAGCTTGTGCTACCATCGATAGCGATTTATCAAGTGCAGAGATTCAACTATTAACGGTAGATGGCGATTTAGAAAACTCAGATGACAATTTGGTAACCTCAAATGTTGATTTATCGAACTGAAATAGGGATTTGGCTGGTTCGGGTATTCATTTATCGATTTTAGATGCCGATTTAGAAACATCAGATGGCAATTTGGCAATCTCAAATGGTGATTTATCGAACTGAAATAGGGTTTTGGCTGGTTCGTGTATTCATTTATCGCCTTTAGATGGCGATTTAGAAAACTCACATGGCAATTTGGTAACCTCAAATGGTGATTTATCGAACTGAAATAGGGATTTGGCTGGTTCGTGTATTCATTTATCGACCGTAGATGCCGATTTAGAAACATCATATGGCAATTTGGCAACCTCAAATGGTAATTTATCGAACTGTAATAGGGATTTGGCTGGTTCGTGTATTCATTTATCGCCTTTAGATGCCGATTTAGAAACATCAGATGGCAATTTGGTAACCTCAAATGGTGATTTATCGAACTGAAATAGGGGTTTGGCCGGTTCGGGTATTCATTTATCGCCTTTAGATAGCGATTTAGAAACATCAGATGGCAATTTGGCGCTAGCAGATGTTGTTTTAGTAACGCTTGATGTCAATTGGGCAAGCACAATTGCCTGATTAATTCTCACAGATGGTATAAAAGTCATTACAACTGTTGATTTTATAACAGACGATTGTAGTTTGCGCGTTGTCGAATATGATTCTATAAGTATTTTTTAAACCCTGGTTGGTGCCTTATGAATGCCCAAGATGCCACGCGAGTTCTCGCGTGTGGTTTATTAATTTAAAATGGCATGCGAAAGAATTCGTACGATAGCTGTGATAATTTACACCGAGCAATCATGATTAGCTGAGTGGGGTAGACTTGTAAATGGTTTATTTTATTATTTCAAATATTCTTTCTGTACTAATTGCGTCCCATTTTAACTGGTCATTATACCATACCTCTGTTACAATTATATTAGAATTACTCTTGTCGATTTTAGTTCTTATTATATCGAAATCTGAATCAGAGAATTGAATCATCGTCTCTGAATAATCGGCAACCGTTATTGTTGTACTTGGAAATACGACCAGGTATTTGATGTTTTCTCGTTCTTCGGTTTTTAGTCCTTTAGGATAATCCAGGTTTCCTTCATAATATTCAATCCACTCGTCGTTCACTTTGTGAAACAAGCTTATTTCAGAAGTATTGATTCCGTTTTCAACCTCTAACAAATTTTCGCCCGTCTCATTTAAATACTTTATGGTTATTCCAACGTCAACAACAGAGCAACAATCGTTGTTGTGTGAGCAGCTCGGTAATGCAATTGCTAGAATCAACAGCGCAAATATTGTTTTCATGGTTGCCTATATTAAGAAGTTATGTTGTAATACATTAGACTGTTAAGTTAATGAATCACTCGGAAGATTCAAAGCCTGGTTTTCAACCAACTAGGGCGCTTAGTTATTGTGTGCTGCTTTTTTATTTTCTATTTCCCTATTTATTTTGTCGACAAAAGTTCTCCTAAATTTCTTTATTTGTTTTCTGTTCTCTAAATACCAGAAATCCTTATTTATTAGTCTGAAGTCTGACGGCAAATTATCCTTACCCAAACTATGAAATGCAAATGTTGTAATAGTTGTATCAAAGTCAGGTCTTGTCCAAGTTCTCACAGTCTCCTTAGTGTCTGGATAATAAAGATTAATGTGCAGCCAATAGTCATAATGATAGTTGTTATAGTTCTTTTCTGGCAATGGCGTTAGTGAATCAATTTTAAGTTTGTCCAAATATTCCTGCATTTCTCTCGAATGCCATTTATATCCAGTGTCTCGTTCTGAGATAAATTTTATGTGTTTAGGAGGTTGAAAGTTTGGGTTGTTCTTATTCAGTGTTTTTATAGCATCAATGACTTCAGCTTCACTTGCATTTATTTTCCAATATTCTACATAAGGGTAACTCCCCGCAAATCCACCTATTTTTCTTCTAAAAAACTCTTCACATCCCCAGAGAAGAAGAAAACTTACAAGTGAAATAAGTATGTATTTTATTGATTTTCTTTTCATGTCTAGACGTAGGTTATAGTTTGGGCTTGTTGTGTGCTGATTTTTATTCTTCCAAATTAAAATGTCTTAATAATCTATTAGCTACTTCAGTCCCTAATTCATCAACTCCTTGTTGTTTTCTATCTATGGAAAAAGAAATATCTGTTTCAATCATTTTTTTTGAGTCGGGTTGAATTTGAGTCATATTTAACCTAAAACAAAGAGGAATTTTGCTTTCAAATGTATTAAGTTTCACATAGGCTTTGTCAAGTTTTGCTAACTTTAAGCATAAAGTATTTACATCAATCGACGTGTCATTAGGGAAAGGAATCGGTTTAGTTTTTATTCCTTTAACTTTTAAATTATCATCTATTTTACTTGCTACAATTAATAATACTTTTGTGTCATCTGACGTACCTGTCGTGTCAATTAGAAATACAATTTCCATTTTTTCAAACTTAGCTTTGCTTTTCCAAGGTTTGAAATAATGAGCATTTTGTCCAAAGATATTTATTGTCAATCCCAAAAGAAATATTATCAAAATATGTTTTGTTCTCATCTAAAACTTTTCCTCTTTAGTTAATGGTTTGTCTTGCTAAATTTGCACACAACTAACCCATATAAAGCACTATGCTTTATATCTCTTTTATATTCATGATCTAAATTAACAAAATACCTTTTTCTTTATTCGTTGATAGAGCATAAGTTATCAACACACTAATTAACAAACTCCCCTGGCTGTAGCACGTGTTCTCTTGTGTGGTTTGTTGGCTTTGGTTTAATGTTTGGCTTATGCACACAAGCGTGTGTTATTGGCTACTATGCTTCATAAAACGAAACGGAGTATATGCGGTGTTAAAAAGGCAGCCATGCTTTTTTTGTGATGTGCTGATTCGGCTCTCAGTTGCTAATTAAATGTTCAGCCATGTGCTTGTTCAATATTAAAGTGAGCCTTAGGCCTGATTGCTTCGGAAGCTATCTTCTCAGGTGTTTTTAGTGAAGGAAAAGATAGAAATCAAGAGCTATTGCTTGATAGCTAATGAATTATATTAGGTTAATTGAAGCTTAATGTATATTTTACTTTAGTAATACAATTTGTTAACTATATATTGTTGTATGAAAATTGCAATATGTATATTTGTGAAACAACAATCTGTCTATTTAATTAATTTACATTATTAACGCAAAGTATCATGAATGTATACTTGGAATACCTGGTTCTTCTAACCGCCAGTTCGGTGTTTTATTTGCCCGTTGTTTATTACATAGGAAAGAGATCAATTATTTGGAAAGTAGCCCTTTACTTTTTGCCTAGCCTGGCTATTTTGGCTTTTACAGCTTTTAGCTTTGGCGTTTCACACAACTACTGGCTTTTTGTGCCGGCTCTGGGCGCCTTATTTGCAACGGTTTATGTGTTGCAACGGGTTGTTAAAAAGCCGATTGGTCAAATACAAGCTATTATTGCCAGTTTAGAGAAAGGCGATTTGCTTAAGGCTAAGGAGCTTGACCAGATTAGTGGCAACAATGAGTTTGGAGTGATTAGCCGCGACTTGCAAAAGATGAGTGCTAATATTTCTCGCATTATCAGAGATATTAAGCAAATCTCAGGTGAGTTAGTTAGTCATGGCGACCAATTATCTCATTCGGCCAATCATTTGACTACGGCGTCTAATACACAGGCGGTTAATATTGAAGAGATAAGTGCGAGTATTGAGGAGATTAACAGTAATCTTCAGCAGAGTTCATATAATGCCAACAGTGCTGAAAAAATTTCTAGAAATGCCGAACAAGGGATTAAGAATGTGTCCAATACCTCAATGCTGACCAATGATGCGATGAGGAAAATCAATACAGATGCCTTAACTATTAATGAGATAGCTATGAATACTAAGATTCTGGCATTAAATGCTGCAATTGAAGCCGCCAAAGCCGCTGAACACGGTAGAGGTTTTGCCATTGTGGCCAAGGAAGTGCAAAAGTTGGCTGAGGGCACGGAGGTGATTGCAGATAGTATTACCAAAGAGGCATCGGCAACGGTGTCGCTCACCATGGAGTCTAATGAGTATGTATCGCGAACAGTGCCAGAGGTTCAAAAGACAATGACCATGGTGAACGAAATTGCGGCCAGCTCAATGGAACAAACAAAGGCCATGGAACAGATCTCTTTATCGATGCAGCAGCTTAATGAGATAACCCAGGAAAACAGTGCCAGCAGTGAAGAGTTAAGTGCCAGTGCAAACCGACTTTTTGAGCAAGCCAGTGAGATGAATAAGTTGGTTGAAGTGTTTAAAGTGTAAATCGGATATGTAATACCATATTTTACAATAAAATAATAATTGAGCAGTAAGCCACTCCTTTTTAGGGGTGGCTTTTTTATTTTCCAGCTCTAAAATTATGATAACGCATGTGACCTGATAAATACCGAGTATACTCTGTAGACTCGCGAGTTTAATAATATCAAATTTGCCAAAACTCAAGTGTAAAATGTTAGACGTTATTGGAGTTAATATCAGAAAAAAAAGAAAGGAAAGAGGATACTCTCAGGAAAAACTAGCCTTTAAAGCAGGCATTGATCGATCGTATATGGGGTACATCGAAAATGGGAAATACAACATAACCATATTAAAACTCGACCAAATAGCCAGGGCTTTAGATGTCAGTATCTCAGACCTTATTTATTAAACTAAAGTTTCAAAGTCATGAAGGATTTAAATCAGTTAATTGAGGTCACATATCCTTATAATTCATTAAAGGATATACGGACTCAAGGCACCACCGTAACGGCCTCTTTTGAGCAAGAGCTGTTTGATGCCAGTCAGGTTGAAGGAATAACCTTAGCAGAAGCCGGACGCCACATAGCTATTTTAGGAAGTTTAGCGGTGGCTAATATCAATCCGGTTAAAAACAAGCATTTCTATTTGGCAAGCAAAGCCACGCTCAAAAGGGTTCACAGCCGTCCATGCACCAGCACCAGCTACCGGGGCATTATGAATGCTATCGATTTCAATAAAAAGTGTGGCATGGCCGAAGGAGCGATTCACGATTCAGAAGGTAAAATTTTATATACAGCAGAGGTGCAGTACTCTGTTTTGACCGTTCAATTGTTCGAACGTTTCTTCCGCAAATATAAATCAACAGAATTCCGCGCTAATGGTTTTAGTCCTTATGGCGATGTAGTTAAGCTTTACGATATGAATTTATGTGTCGAAACCAGTTCGGCTTCACTTGGAGAAGTGAAACCAGAATGGTGCGTAGGCCATTTCGATGAATACCCGGCTTTGCCTGTGGCGCAAATTAGTCAGGGACTAATGAACCTGGCAGCTGCGCAAAACAGGTTGATAAAAAATAAGGATAATCAGTTTTGTATTAAAGAAGTGAATATGGATGCAGAATCGTTTATTTTCGCCGGGCAAAACCTGAGTTTTAAAAGTGAATACGATACTAATAACGATTATTTTAAAACAAAAGCATACACCGAGGAGGTGGCCGATGCAGTGTCCTTAGATTGCTGGATGTACTAATCGGAGTGTGGCACCAGCCAGAATATCCAGGCGCTTGAGATTGGTCATTGAATAGTCTTGGATGATGGTGTCGCATTGCTTCTGTTTTGTATTCTCTCTGATTAGGCTTGTTTGTATGTATGTCGAATGGAGAATACCCAAAGAGGGCGTCTGATGCAGACGCCCTCTTTGTTGTTTAAGAAAAGAGTATTGATTATTGAGCTACCTGAGTAATCGAAACATAATCGAAATAATTGCCGGCCTCCAGGGTAATGTCCATTTTAATGGTTTTTCCACTTGTGTTTTCCGGCAATGAAATAATCATGGTTGTATTGTTTTTGCGTTCAAAAGTAAAAGCCTCTTCAACTATTTTGTAGGAGCCTTTCTCCATGTTCACTTCTTCAGAATTGTAATATTGGTAAATCTGTTCATTTATTTTAATAGCATCAATCCACCACCATTCACCTTTTGTTGTTATGGTTGCTGATGAAGCTTGTGCTCCTAGTTCTACGCTTTTGGTTGATAAGTGAATATTATCATCCCATATACCAATAAGTTGTTCTTCATCTGATTGACACGATAGGAATAGTAAACTTGCCAGAAGGACAATGCTTAGTTTTTTCATCTTTTAGAGTTTGAGTTTGTTTTTAGGTAGATGCTTTGTGTTTTAATTGGTTGCGTCACGACATCATTTTTTGGTTTTTGATATAAAAAGCACGAGTTCATCAACTAATTTTGGTACAAGTGGTAATTGCCCATCGATATAAGTAGCCATGTTGGCTTTTTGCTCTATTGGCGCTTCTTTCAGCACATGATTCATGTTTTCGATTAAAAGTAGTTGTGATTCTTCGGATGCTTCATGTAACCTTTCGGCATTATCTACTGATACTTGCAGGTCGGTTGTTCCGTTGATGATTAACAGGGGAGTCGTTAGTTTTTGAATTTCTTCACACGGGGCGTATTTAATCCACGAAATCATATAGGGCTGAATGGCCGGACGAAAGAGGTTGTAGAGCCACGGACTAACAGAATCCACTTTTTGGCCTTCTTTAAGAGACGATAAGATGTCGACAGATTCTTGGTAAAGGCTATCTGAAAGTTTATCTTTTAATTGTGTCTCAAGCACTTTATCAATAGAATACCCTGCTCCGGCAATAGAAATAAAACCATCAACTGCTGTTTTCTGTGCTGCTACCATACCTATTAATGAGCCCTGACTATGACCGGCCAAATAGATTGATGAGAAGCGTTTGTCGCTCTTCAGTTGTTTAAGCCATAGTACCACATCATCAATAAAGACTTCAAATCGCAAATCGTGTTGTTCAATAGCAGCCTTATAACTTTTGCCTATGCCGCGTTTGTCGTATCGCAATGAGGATATGTTATTTTGGGCCAAAGCTTCGGCCAGGAGTTTGTAGGCATTTGTGTGCATGGCCATGCCGCTGTTGCCATTTTGGTCAGTTGGCCCCGAGCCCGGAATAATAATGACAATGGGAGTGGGGTGGAGGGAGTCGGCCACTGTAATGGTGCCATAAAGGGTGCCGGTAGCCGTGTTCAAGGTAATTATCTCGTTGAATTGGTTTTGGCCATAAACCAGTCCGCTTGAGAGCAGTAAAAGCGTAAAAATAAGTATTTTCATAGTTAAGCGTTTGGTAAATAAAGATACGATTATAAACGCATTGTCTGTCAAATTCAACAACTCATTAATAAATAACGCCTGTTAATCAATTTGTACTGGACATCCACATGGCTTTTCAATACTTTGAAACCCGTTAAAAACTTAAACCTCTAAACAATGAAAATCGGGATATTGAAAAGCACCATAGCGGTGCTTGTTTTTGTGTTGGCTTTTCTTTCTTGTAATGTAAATGCTCAGACTAAAAAAGAAGTGCAGTTTTCGCTGGACACCTTGTATCGTTCGCACTTAAAACTGAACGATGAGTATCGACAATTAATTGAAAGGTGGAAGCAATACGATGCTTTTTACCGACACGTGAAAGCAACCATGCTCGAGAAAGAACTGGCAAATGAGCCCATAGAAGAGGGAGCGGTGTTAGTTGATGAGGCATGGAATAAACAAACAGCTCATCTGAAATCATTGGAGGATTCAACGGTTTATCTCGTCGATTCTTTAAATAGATTATATGAGCAACATCAGTTGTTGCAATTGCAAAATGAATTGTATCTGCGAATGCTTACGGGGCAGCTCAATGAAGCTGCCTTTCCCCACACCGAAAAAGAACTATTGGGTTCCTGGAATTTATTTTTAAAGCCGATGCAACTATCTGGCGATGCTTATCATTCGGGTTTGATTAGCCATAATCCTTTTACAGTTGCAGATTCATTACAGCAATACAATATTTACCGCCTCGAGTTTTTACCTGATGAGCTGGCTAATATTTACTTTAAGGATGGTCGTAGTCAAAAGTGCTTTTATGAAGTCAATGCGTTTAGTGCCGGACAGCCGTATTCAATTTCATACAGCAAGCAAGAAGAGTTTAAAATGACGATTCATGTGTCGCCTATGCCGTCTGGCCTAGAAGTATCGTATGAAATACCATTGGACACTACGCAGGTATTGTATTTTAATGGGGTGATGAAACCTTAATAATTTGCAGGGAGAAAGTAAAAGGATGCCATCTTTATTAGCACAATTACAAATAAAGATGGCATCCTTTTTATTCTTACGTCTAAAGTCTTATATCTGTTTTAAAACCGATAACCGGCCTTTTGAATATCCTGTAAAGTATTAATTGGTTTCTCCGGCTTTAGATATGTATTCATGTGTTTGTATATTTTAACGCGAATCTCCTTGGCAATTCTTGTGTCCATGCGATCGAATGAGTGTCCACCCGGCACATCTTCATATATCTCGTAATCAAATTGCTTGTTATCTGCTTTTAACGATTTAATCAAGTGCTCTACTTCCAGCACATGCACGTCGTTATCATTGGTATTGGTGTGAATCAATAATGGTGTATTCTTGAATTTATGCGTGTTCCAGGCTGGAGAACGACGACGGTATTCTTCCACATTCTGATGTGCCGATTGTCCAATATGGTAATCTGCTTCGTAAAGCGCTCGGTAGTCGTCTTCGTAATATCCCATGCGAGCTACCAGGTCGCTTACCGGCACACCGGCATACGCTACCGCATAGTCATTGGCGTATTCAAAAATGTTGAATAGGGTGATTAAGCCACCATGACTCCATCCCATAATACCCACGCGGTCGGCATCAATAAATGAGTAGTTTTCCAACATATAGTTTTTACTGGCATACACATCCTGCACTTCCAATCCGCCGTAATCAATTTTTTCATAATGACCTTTACCATAGCCGGTGCTTCCTCTATATTCGGCAGCAACCACCACATACCCCTGGCTCACCAGTTCGTGCACAATATGTGTGTAATAAGTCGTAAAGTCGGCATGCACGCCGCCATGAGGCAAGACCATCAATGGGTATTTTTTGTTGGTATCGATGTCTTTGGGAAAGAACAGGTAGGACCAGAATTTAACCGGATTGCCAGCACCCAATGCAGTTGGGTTTTTCTCCTTCCACTTGGGAGGGCCATACATATATACTTTATCGACATGAGCAATGTCGCCCAATCGTTCGTGCCACATCAGGTCGTCCACCATCTTTTCAAGTCGATCTAATCGATGGCGCAGGTTTTCGTCCTGCTGATTCAGTATCTTCTTAAGGTCTTGATTTTGTCCAAATAAGCTTACCGTTATAACGAATAGTAATGCGAGTGCAGAAAATAGTTTATTCATAGTTAATGGATTTACAAATTAAACCCAAGTAATAAAAAACGGCGCTTATCAACAATGATAAATGCCGTTTTTTTATAAAGTTGATACACATGGATGTAGAACACGGCATCATTTAAAAATAGCTTTTGTTGAAGCAAAGAGATTAGTAAGACCGGGAAGTTTCGAACTTGTTCGGAAATCACCCGGCCGCACTTATTTCTGAGCTGAATAAGATAGCTATTTATAAAGTAGCCTTGATTTTCTTTGCTTACTTTCTTTTATCAAGAAAAGAAAAGTAAGTCAGGGTTTAAGGGATGAAATCCCTTACTTTATAATGTATAAACTTAGATTTTATATGACATCTATTTGTTACAGATCCACAATTGTTACGCCACTGCCACCGTGTTGCACATGCTCGTCTCGGAAAGAACGGACAAAAGGTAAGGTGTCCAGTTGTTCGCGTATCATGATTCGTAAGATGCCATTTCCTTTGCCATGTAGGACTTTTACTTGTGGTACTTCGCAAATTACGGCTTCATCTAAATGGTTTAATACAAGTTGAATGGCTTCTTCTGTGCGTTTGCCTCGTACATCAATATCGGGTTTAAATGTTAGTTTGCGCTCCCGCACTTTATCACCCACATTGGAGTACGATGCATTGGGGTTGCTAATATTAGCCCGTTTAACAGCTTTGTTGCTCACGCGCTCCAGGCGATTAAGCTTCACGGTTGTGCTTAGGCTGCCAAAAGCCACAGTTGCCTCTTTGCCTTGAATTTTAAGAACCTCTCCGGGCGTATTTTGTCCTTTCAACTTAACGTTATCGCCTACCTCAATTGGGGTTTCCTTCTTTCCAGGACGAAGTTTGGATGCTGTTTCTGCTTCACTGTCTTTATTCTTCTTTCGGTTGGCTTTACGTTTTTCGCGCTCTTCTATCTGGCGAATCTTGCGTTCAATCTTTTCGTCTTTATCTTTCTTATCGCTTGCCAGCTCTTTAAAACCTTCCAGTTTCTGGCGGGCCTGCTTGGTTTTTTCTTTATTGGCCTGCGTTTCCTTAATGGTGCGAATGGTGTTTTCTATTTCTTTATTGGCATTCGACAGCAAGTGCTCGGCCTCCGCTTTGGCTTGATCCAGTATTTCTTTGCGTTCTTTTTTAATATTCTGCAAATCCAGCTGGTAGCGTTCCAACACATCGGCCAGCTTTTTCTCATTGATGCGAATGGTGTTACGCTTTTGCTCCCAATAACGCTTGTCGCGAACTATCTCGCGCAGGTTTTTATCGTAATCCACATGTTCTTGCCCAATCTTTTCTTTAGCGCTGGAGAGTATGTTTTCGGGCAAACCAATTTTGCGTGCTATTTCAAAGGCAAAGGACGAACCGGGTTGTGCAATCTGCAATTTATAGAGCGGCATAATTCGGCCGGTGTCAAATAACATGGCGCCGTTTTCAATGCCTTCGGTTTGAGAGGCCAGGTGTTTCAGGTTAGTGTAGTGGGTTGTAATAACACCATATACTTTCTGGAGGTTTAATTGCTCTAACACACTTTCGGCGATGGCACCACCCAGCATTGGCTCAGTTCCAGTTCCAAACTCATCAATTAATATTAATGTTTCTTTTTGGCTATAACGCAAAAAGTGTTTCATATTAAACAGATGCGAGCTATAGGTACTAAGGTCGTTTTCAATTGACTGCTCATCACCCATGTCCATAAAGATGTGTTTAAAAAAGCCCATGCTCGAACCTTCATTCATCGGCACCATCAATCCACACTGAAACATGTATTGTACCAGACCAACTGTTTGCAGACACACCGACTTACCTCCGGCGTTGGGTCCTGAAATCAATAGCAGGCGTTGTTTAGGGTCGGACAGTTCCATATCCAAAGGCACCACCTCTTTGTTCACCGCTTTATGCTGAAGGTATAAGAGAGGATGAATCGCCTCTTTCCAGATAAAGTTTTGTTTCTTTTTATAATTGGGCAAAAGGGCGTTGATGCTGATGGCAAAACGAGCTTTAGCTCTTATAAAATCGATGGTGCCCATAAAACGATACGATTCCATCAAATCATCAATGTAGGGGCGAATCACATCCGCCATCTCGATGAGTATGCGGGTCATCTCTCTACGTTCTGCATATTCCAGTTCGCGCAGTTCGTTATTGATTTCCACGACCTCAGCCGGCTCAATAAACGATGTTTTGCCGGTAGCCGACTCGTCCTGAACGATACCGCCCAGCTTTCGTTTGTTGGCAGCCGGAACCGGAATAACCGCCCGGCCATCGCGTATGGAAACGGTTACATCAGCGTCGACCAAACCATCTTGTTTGGCACGTTTTAAAATAGCGCTCAGCTTACGGGATATACTGTTTTGTTTGTTAAACAATTCTTTGCGAATGCGCGCCAACTCGGGTGAAGCGCTGTCTTTTATTTTTCCAAACTTATTGAGTATACCATCAATATTATCCAGTATAAAAGGAAAAACAGCTACTTCTGCCACCAATTCTTTTAATGTGGGGTAATCTTCTTCTTCCTTCTTATTAAAAAAGCGACAGATATCGTTGATGGTAGTTAGCGAACGTTTGAGATCAAACAATTCGCTTTCTTCCATAAAACGTCCTTCGGTGCGAATACGAGCCAAGGGTTCGCGTACATCAATAAAATAGCCACTCGGAAAATTATCTTCTTCGAGGCATACTTTTTTAAATTCGTTGGTACGCAGTAAATTAAGATTAACCTCGTCGAAATTGGTGCTGAAGGTCATCTCATCAACCACTTCTTTACCAAGCCCACTCATGCAACTTTCTTTTACCAACTCACGAATGCGGGTAAACTTTATCTTATCTTCGAAACTATCTGGATATATCACTTTTGCAATTTTGTGTAAAAATAGCAAAACCGCTTTGCTTTATGAAAGAACTGCCAGAAGATGGCAGATGAATTATAAAAAAAGTGTTAAAAATCTTTTTTTTTAGGTGGCGGCACTTGACACCACCACATTAAGGGCGTAATTTAGCTTTCGAATTCAAAGCAAAGGCTCTCCTGGTCCCCAAATATAGAAACATTCGGATGTGTGTGAGGTTTAGGTTAGAATTTTTTTCTTAGAATGTTTCTTCGCCTGTCTCCCCAGACAGGCTTTTTTATTTTTAAGGGTTTAGTGCAGTGTTGGCATATTGATTTAGAGCGTTGTATAGCTGAATAGGTGAGAGGGTTCGCCATTTTACACTGTTAAGTTTTCCTCCATAAAGGATGTAATAATTCAGATTGATCTTATCAAACTCTTCAATGATGTGCTGCCTGAAGTTGACAGCTATAATCCAACCATCTTCAATGTCGTTAAACCAATCTTCGTAATAAGCATCGTCGGAGTAATGGAAGTTGAGGACATTTTCGCCTATCAAAATATACTTCTGGATGCCATTCCTTTCGAGGTTTTCGATAACTGTTCGTTTCAGATGCATGATGTCATTATACAGGCAATCGTTCCATTCGCCCATTAGCTCAATGATGGCAAATTGTAGGTCGTAGTTGACGTACAGAATTTTAAGATAGAGTGTTTTTGAACCAAATTCATCCCATTTAGGATGGATATAATGGTCGTAGATGGTGTTGCGACATAAGAACTCATCATGAACTTCACCGTAGTAAAGTGAGTTAGGGTCTTCGTTGGAGTGATAAATATTTTCCCATCGGGCAAAAGGTTCAATGTTTTGCATGCTTTGACTGAATATGGTATTTACTTAAATGCAAAAATACATACTATCGTTGAAAACAGGTGGATTGTCGAACTAATGTGAGTTACATAGGCCAAGATTATCAGTTAATTTCCTGATTTATTTCATGAAAAAAAAATATAAAGTCTGATTTAAGTCTTGTTTTGGCTTTGGCGACCTTCCTAATTTTGGAGCATAAAATCCGATAAAATGAGCGCGTTAAAAAAATTGAAAGAGAGAGGCTATTTAGAGCGACGCCGATATGAGGCGTTATTCTTTTTATTGTTTTTTGGAGCCTTTTTTGGCTACCTGGGGCACGTAATGGGAGTTACCAATCTGTTAAACACATTGATGCGTACCGCGCACGATTTATTAATGAACACGGTTTTCTTTATTATGGGAATCACTGTGTTGACAGGAGCCTTAGGCCGTTTAATGATTGAGTTCGGTGTCGTTCGTTTACTGGAGGTAATGTTGGCACCTTTAATGCGTCCATTGTTTAACTTGCCTGGGGTAAGTGCTTTGGCTGGTTTGATGACCTTTTTCTCAGATAATCCGGCCATCATCAGTTTGTCGAATGACAAAAACTTCAGTCGTTATTTTAAAACACATGAGTTGATTTCGTTGACTAACTTTGGTACTGCCTTTGGAATGGGTTTGATTGTACTGGCTTTTATGACTGGTCTTGGATTCTTCTCAGGTGCGATGATTGGATTGGCTGGAGCGGTTATTGGTGCAGTTATCTCAACCCGGTTGATGCAACGCCTGATTAGAGGTAAAATACCTGCCGATAAGGAGTTTAAAGGCAATGGTGACGAAGAGAAGATTTCTTTTGAATCGAAAGGGAGCACTTTTCAGCGGTTTTTAAATGCCATGCTTGATGGCGGTAAATCAGGAGTTAATCTTGGTTTAGCGATTATACCTGGAGTGCTTGTGATTAGTACCATCGTGATGGTTGTTACCTTTAAACCTGCTGATGCAGCCATTGGTTATCAGGGATTGGCTTACGAAGGAGTGCCTATCTTGCCAAAACTAGCCGGCTCGGTAGATTGGTTGTTTAAATGGTTATTTGGATTTGAACACCCTGAGTTAATCGCCTTTCCGGTCACATCATTAGGTGCTGTTGGTGCTGCTTTATCAATGGTAAAAGCATTTATTGCACAAGGTATTGTGGGCGGTAACGAAATTGCAGTTTTTACAGCGATGGGAATGTGCTGGAGTGGATACTTGAGTACACATACAGCAATGCTGGATACACTTAACTTCCGTGAACTGACTTCTAAAGCACTGTTGGCTCATACTATAGGAGGTTTATTTGCAGGAATTGCGGCACACTACATCTTTGTGTTGTTTAGTTCATTAGGAATAGCTTAAAGATTCGAAATAATGCAATAAAAAAAGAGTGAGTCATCATTGGCTCACTCTTTTGCTTTTATAGGATTTAATATTTTAAATATTAGCCAATCGATTGAAGAATCGGTCGATGCCAAGCAAAGCAAATAAGCCAATAACGGTAAAATACACAATGGAAGGAAGATTTTTAAGTGCTAAGGCCATATCGCCTAATTGCTTATTGAAACTATCCATATTAATAAATGTCGTGTCTGGTTTGAGTTCATTCCAGTAATCAATAATTACCGTTGCATCTACTAAAAAACTGATGGCCAAAAGAGCTGCAAAACTACCCAAGATCCACCAGCGATTACTGTTGTTAATTAAAGGTTTATACTCAACTTTTTGAGCTGTCCAATCTTTAAAAACCTTATCCATTGTATTGGATTTAAGCGAATCGGGTGCTTGCTCTACACTATAGCCGTTGAATAAATCTTTAATGATTTGGTCATCGATATCTTCTGTATGTTTACGCTTATCAGTCATGGTTTCAAATCTAAATAAAAGACTTTAATTCTCCCTTTAATAATTGTTCCAGTTCTGTTTGTAGTTGTTTTCGTCCGCGATGCAATTTGATTTTCACATTCGACTTCGACAAACCAGTTGCCTGAACAATCTCTTCAATACTTTGCTCTTTGTAATAATACAGTATTATTATAAAAGCATCATCTTCTTTCAGGTTCTTAAGTGCTTTTTTCAGAAAGACTTTTCTTTCCTGCTGTTCTAAACGATTCAAGTTATCGGCAAAGTTAAAAGCATTTTGTCTCTCCACTTCCGGGCTTTCAATGCTAGTTGTTTCTGTTTTACGGCTTCTGATTTTTGAAATCGCCGCGTTATAGACAATTCGATACAGCCAGGTCGAAAATTCAGCATCGCCTTTAAACTTACCAAGCGCCTTATACGCCTTGAAAAAAGCATCCTGAGTAACTTCTTCAGCCTCTTCTTTGTTTTTAACAATGCTATGGGCCAATGTAAATGCCATGTGCTGATAATTATCGATGAGTTGAGCATACGAACCAACATCGCCTGCTTTAACTAGTTTGATCAGTTTTATGTCATTTGAGTTACTCATTTGTACGAATAGGACGCCACTATTTTAAAATAGGTTACAAGTCTTTTCGATAATTTACTTACAATGTAATATTAAGGCAAGATTTTCAACGAATTAAAAATAGTAAGAAAAAATTTGGCTCGATTTTGTAACCACCATAAAATTACTGGCGTCATACGAGTGAGCGCTCTGGGAGAGAAGTTGAAATAAAAACGTAAAACATTAAAATATAGAATTATGGAAGGTGCATTAGCTATTATTTTTATTTTCGGAGGAATAACTGCCATTATTATTTCTTTGGCTTATTTCAGACATAGAAGAATTGAACGCACGGCACTAATAGCTGCCGGAAAAGATGCTTCAATATTTGAACAAGGAAAACCAAAGCATTATTTAAGCTTGAAATATGGTATGCTATTGGTTGGTTTAGCAGTAGGTGTTATTCTTGGTGGTGTATTAGAAGCTAATACCATGATGCCGGAGGAAGCTGCTTACCTATCGATGATACTATTATGGGGAGGCTTAAGCTTGATTGTATTTTATGGTATTCATAAAAAGATTATGACCGATGAATAATTCGGTAAGAGATTGATAAAGAAAAGCCACTCGTTGAGTGGCTTTTTTATTGTCTGATAATCGACTCGGGTTATTAAATAAACCCCCTTGTTTCACTTATAATAACCAGCAACTCTAGGATTTCATCATCACTTAAAGCTTTACAATTAAGGATGGCATCAAAGAAGTCGATGTCCTTTTTGCCTTTTTCAAAATAATCGCGGAACATGGCTCTGCGCTTGTCCTGAGCCTGACATTTTTTTTGAGCCTCAACAATGTTTATATGCTCTTCTTCAGCTACCACCCCAGCGCGCCAGTCGAGGGGGGCTTCCAGCTTAACATGAAAGGAGCGTTCAATGTTTTTTGTAATTGCCTCTCCGGCGCGGCCTACAATAATAACGTAACCTTGTTCTGCTTCATCGTAAATATATTTGGCAATGGTGTTTTTAATGGTTGCATCACCCGGATAGAAGTCTTCGCTAAAAAACAAAGCTAAATCTTTGAAAAAGCTTCCGTGTTTATAATCACTAAGTTCTTTCACCAATGCTGATGATAGTTTAAGTTCTTTTGCTGATTCTTCCAGAATTTCTTTGCTAATCCATCGCCAGACTTTGCATTCACCACTGGCTTCACTTTTGCTTGTGAGTATTTCAGCCAATTTTTCTGCGATGCGTTTTCCATGGCAACCGTATTCGCGCGATATTGTAATAACCGGACCAGGTTGTTGAGTAGACATACGAGGTTTTTCCTGTTTGCCCTCGCGGTTGGTCATGTATTTTAAAAAGAGATTGTCCATAGGTTGATTTTTGGTTAGAAAACAGTTTATAAGATACAATGTTTCGACCTGAAAGCAAAATTTCAACCTGGGCTAATAAAAAAGAAAAAGGACAGATGTGAAACCTGTCCTTACCCTTAATCAGTTCGTTAACTAAATCCAAAATCTATGAAAAAAAATCTACAGTGCAAATA